>NZ_CP072827.1:6215223-7574085 GCF_017916255.1 Streptomyces mobaraensis NBRC 13819 = DSM 40847 | reverse complement strand
GCGCGCGGTCTGCTCCGCAGACACGACGCGCCGCCGCTACGCGGCGGAAGGTCGCCGCGCTCCGCGCGGCTTGGCCGGCCACTCCGTGGCCGGTGCAGACAACTCCGTTGTCTGCGGCTCGGATCGCTCCGCGATCCGGCCAGACGGAATCCGCTCCGCGAATTCCTAAAGCAGCCAGCTGCGGGATGGGGGCGGTGTGCGAGTAACTGGCTTTACAACCTGGGAGATTGCTGGTACTTCTCCTCTTGTTCCATGGCTGACCACCCATCAGGTCTTCTGCCGTTGTTCCAGGGCGATGTCCAGAACGACGGCCTGAGGGTTCACCCGAAAGAGGAGGGCCGACCACCCCGACGATCACCGGGTTCCGGTAGCGTGAACTTGCGACTCACCTCTCCATGCTACCCCGGCAACCGGATGCATCATCCGTAAGGTTTGGGGATACGCCCACCCCCTCCGGCGACCTCCTCCTCTGTTGGCCTTCGCCTCCTGATGGTCTGGAAGGAATTCATCATGCCCACGGCCCCCATGTCCGACCGACAGGCCCGCTCTCTCGGTGAGCCCGTCATCCCCGCACGTGACCATCAACCCGACCTCCTCAACAAGGTGGTGGCAGAACTCCAGCCCCAACCCGGGGCCGGGATCCCAGAGAAAGGGCTACGGGTGACCCTTGCTGCCGCGCCCGGCTCAGGAAAGACATGGATCAGCCGGGAAGTGGCACGACGGCTGGCCCCGCGCCGGCGGGTCCTGGTGATGGTCCACACGCTCGACCTACTGGTCCAGACAGTGGCGTGGTGGAGGACCGCCGGCCACACCGAGCCGGGCATCGCAGTCTGCTCACCGATAGGCAACGCGGAGGAACTGAAGGAGCTGGGGGTACGGTGCACCACGAGTGCGCCGCGGCTGGCGCTGTGGGGCGGTAGCGGACCGGTCACGGTCTTCGCGACCTACGCCTCGCTCGCGTACCGCCGCCGGGGCGGCGAGATAGTGCCGGGACCGCTGGAAGAGGCCATGGCAGGCCTGTACGGACAGCAACTGGCTCCGTTCGACCTCGCCGTCGTGGACGAGGCGCACCGCACCTCCGGAGCGCGGGGGAAGCCGTGGGCCATCATCCATGACAACACGCGCATCCGGGCAGACCGCCGGCTGTACATGACGGCCACGCCCCGGTTGTGGGAGATCCCGGAATCCGTGGACGGCAAGGCGGGGCCGGCTCGTGGGGAGGAGGGGGTGGGCGGGCAGCTGGTCGCCTCTATGGACGATGAGGAGATCTACGGGCGGCAGATCGGCTTCGGGCTGCTGGAAGCGATCGAGCGCGGTGTCCTGGCCCGGTTCGAGATCGACGTGCTGGAGATCCGCGACCCTGCCGCCCAGGACGAGCTGACGGAGCAGCAGGCGCGGGAGCGGCGGCTGGCGGCTTTGCAGGCCGCGCTGCTGACGCGCTGGAAGGAGAGCGGGCTGCGGTCTGTGCTCTCCTTCCACCACCGCACCCGGGACGCGATGGGCTTCGCCCGGAGCCTGCCCTCGGTCGCCACCGACCTGTACGAGAGCGACCCTGGTCGTTACCCGGACCCTGCCAGGACGGTGGCGGAATGGCTTTCCGGTGAGCACCCTCTGGGCTACCGTCGGCAGGTGGTGGGCCGGTTCGCCGACGGGCTCGACGACGACGGCGCCGAGACGGTGATGTCGTTCCTGGCGACGTGCAAGGTCCTCGGGGAGGGCGCGGACATCACCGGGAGACGCGGTGTCGACGCCGTGGTGTTCGCCGACACCCGCGGCAGTGTGGTCGATGTCGTGCAGAACACCGGCCGCGCACTACGGCAGACGCCCGGCGAAGGAAAGATCGCGCGGGTCCTCGTGCCTATCTTCCTCCGGCCGGATGAGGACCCGCAGGACATGGTGTCCTCCCCCAGCTACCGGCCCCTGGTCGCTGTCCTCCAGGCGCTGCGCGCCCACGATGAGCAGATCATCGAGAAACTCGTCCTGCGCCAGGAGCACAGCGGCCGCGGAACCGCCGACGAGGTCCTCGTCGACGACCCCCAGTACATCCGCGACACCGGCACAGGCCAGGAACAGCAGGGCGCCGAGAAGGACGGGGGCGCGGCCGGGTGCGAGGGGATGCCGGGGGATGCGGCGCTGCTGCGGTTCTTCGCTCCGCGCGATGCGATCACGGTTGCGCGGTTCCTGCGTACCCGGGTTCTGCAGCCCCAGTCCGAGGTATGGCTGACCGGCTACCACCTTTTGTGCCGGTGGGTGGCCGGGCACGGGCACGCCCGCGTCCCTCTGCAGGAACGCGTCCCGCGCAGCAGTCAGGCGCAGCCCGGTGACGGTTGGGAGAGGGACTATGCGCTGGGGCAGTGGTGCGCCGAGCAGCGGCGGGCGCACCGGGACGGGACGCTGCGGGCGTGGAGGTTCCAGCTGCTGGACGAGCTCGGCATGGAGTGGGAGGGGGCCGACGCGCGGTTCGCGGCGAAGATCGCGGTCTACCGGCGCTACTACGACGAGCACGGCACTCTCGCCGCTCCTCTGGCAGCGGTCTTCGAAGGGCAGCCCGTGGGTCAGGAGTTGTCCAACCTGCGCAAGCCCCACGGCCTGGGGAAGAAGCCCGAGCGGGCGCAGCGGCGGCGGGAGCTGCTGGAGGCGATCGACCCCGACTGGAATCCCCAGTGGCCCCTGGCCTGGCAGCGGCGCTGGGCGAAGGTGAAATGGTGTCTGGACGGTGGGGCGCAGCTGGCCGACCTCCGGCCCGGCCTGATGGTCGACGGGGAAGATGTCGGTGCCTGGATCGCCGAGCAGCACCTTTCCTGGCAGGGCCTGAGCGCCGGTCAGCGCGAGCGGCTCGCCGTGCTCGGCATCCGCGTGCCGGCCGGTGAACTCGAAACCGCCGCCCTCCCGGCCCTCGAAGCAGCCGGTGCCGTCGTGCTGCCGGCCACGGCGACCCCATGGGAACGCGGCACAGCGGCTCTGCGCCAGTACAAGGCGCGCGAAGGGCATGTGCGGGTCCCGCGTGCGCACCGGGAGACCATCCGTATCGATCACGGCGACGACGGGCTCCGCGAGGAACACGTCCGCCTCGGCATCTGGCGCAGCAACACCCGCAGCCGCCGCGACCGCCTCACCGACACCCAGCGTCAGGAAGCGCAACGCCTCGGCCTCCTCACCTGACAGTGAGGATTGGCCATGGCATCGCCCGGAGGTCTGGCCCTCCACCTGTCTGACGCTTCAGTTGTCCTCGTGGTGAATCGTGGGCCGGCCGGGCGATGCCGTCTGGCGCGTGGCCGGCCGGGCTTCCGTGACTTCATAGGAGTCAGCTTCGCCCCCGCACCGGGACACTGTTGTCCGGAAGGCAGGGCGGAGGGGTGTAGCGCCGTTCACGTGTTCGCGGCGGTAGCACTGGTCTGGGCTGGAGGGCCGAAGGCGGTCCGACACCCGCTCTACTCGGCAGCGGAGACCATGCTGAAGCGGTCGAAGCGCTTCGGCGTGCTGAACATGGGTCGTGCCCAGTACCCGCCGGTGTCACGGCGCTTTAGTACGTCCTCCACGATCTCTCCCGCATCGCGGTCGAAGCCGGCGGGGGCGAGGGAGACTCGGTGGCAGAGCAGGTCCGACTCACCCTGCGAATATCCCTCCCACTTGCCGGAGTCGTAGCGCTTCTCGGGCCTGATGACGTCGAGGAGCTGGTAGGCGTCGAGGGCCTGGTGCGTCTCGTATGCCTTCCGCCCCAACCCGTAAAGGCCCTGCCTTATATCGCCGGTGACGTAGGTAATGGTGAGCGGGTCGCCCTCCTCGGCGCCGACTTCGGCGCCGGCGTACTTGAGACGGTCGAACCACATGAGCAAGGCGGCGATCTCGCTGTTGGTGAGCACATGCACCCAGCCGCAGGTGAAGAACTCGGCCGGGATCTCGATGTACGGCTCAGTGTCGTCAGCGGCGGTGTACGGGATGGCCGAGCTGACGGTGCTGGTCCCGTTCTCGCACAGGAGCTGCAATCCGGTGCTGAAGCGGCCAGGTCCGGTGTTGGCCCGCACGAGGGCCATCTCCTCCAGCGTCTTCAAGGCTTGGGTGATCTGGCGTCGGCGGTTGACGTCCTCGGACGCCAGCTGGATGCCAGGACCGGCGTATTGGCTCACAGAAGCCGACAGGCTCATCCATGACACCGGGTGCTTTGCCGTCGACTCCACGGGATAGGGGGTGCCCCACTGCTTGCCCGGCCCCACGGCGCACTGCGCGGCGTACAGCATCGTCAGCATGAGCCGGAGTTGGAGTCCTTTCGGGGTGACCATGCGGGCCGCGAACGGCTGCTCCTCCTTCGGAAGCGGCTTCCGCTCGTCTTCCAAGATCCTCATTTCGTCAAGCCGGTAGAAGGCCTGACGGACTCGGACGGAGGCGGGCCTCTGCCCTTGCTCCCAGATCCGGCGCATGACCTGGTTGACGCCCCCGAGCATGCGGCTGCGAAGGGTCTGAAGGTGTGCAAGGCGTGTGTCGACCTTGCCGTCCTTGGGACGCATCTCGATCCACCTTTTGGAAACTACGGATTGATTCTCATGCTCTGTGATCCATCAATTACTCACCCATTTCCGGTTTCTCTGGTCAGCATGTCATGCGAGTTAATCCGTAGTTGAGAGTACCGGACGACCCCTCAGACGGGCTACATCATTTGATGTGTGAGGCGCTGAACAGGGCCCCACAGGCGGCCTGGTGGGCTTCTCCAGCCGCGTCCAATCGGGGGCTCCGGAGCATCGACGCCGGCAAGCACTTGGTGCTCCGGGCCTCCCAATCGCGAAAGAGGCGGTACCTCTGTCAATGGAACGTACAGCAGAAGAGCACACCGAGCCCAGCCCGGGAGCCGAGCTCCAGGAAGAAGGCGGTGCCAACTACAGCCGTTCCCTGAGGTGGGTGACCTTCGGCTTCACAGCGGCCTGCACCGTGAGCGGCACGGCCATCGCCCTGACAGTCTCCCCACCAGTCGGACTGGCTCTGCTCGCAGTTGCGGCTCCCGCCATCACGATTCAGATCCGCCGGTAAATCCCGGATGGCCGCAGTCCTCGGGCTGCGGCCATCCGCCCCGGCCCCTGCCCGATCCAGAAGTGGGCTGGGATCTGCGCGCGAAGGACGGCACTCTCCACTGGCATCGCTGCGCCCGGCACTGCCACCCGCTGAGCGCCCCCGCGCCGGAACAGCGCTACAAGGGTGCTCCCCCGCCTGCCGCGTCTCAGCCGTCCAGGAAGGCGGCCAGGGCGCAGCGTTGCTCTTCCTCGCGGGCGATCTGCCGGGCGAGGAGGTCACGTCGGCGTACGGGGTGACGGCGGCGAGGGCTCCGGAGTTCGGTCGGCTCCAGGGCCTCCACCTCCCACTGCACCGGGCCCACGCCGCGCTCAACGCCGCAGACGCCGTCCAGGAGCCGGGCAGTGACGACGCGCACGAAGCGGCAGGCGGCGGACTCGGCGAGGCGCGCGAGCTGATCGGGCAGGCCCGCGACCACGTCCTGGTCGTCTACGCCCTCGCACATGCGCGGATCGGCCTGCCGCCCGACGCGGTCTGGAATGCGATCTGGCACCGCCAGCTCGTGCGACTTCGCCTGTTCCGGGCCGAGGGCGGCCGACGGGCCGGACTCCTTGCCGGACCACGGTGGTTCCGCGGCAGTGGCCTCGGAAAATGGGTGCAAACGCAGCATGTGCGGTGGAAGGGCCTGGCCGAGGCGCAGCGAGCGGCGCTCAAGGATCTGCGGATGGGCCCCGCCGCCGGCGACGCACGCGTCCGCGCGGCGGGGGCCCCAGGCGCGGCGCAGCCGCAGTGAGCGGGCCATGGAAATCGTCCTCGCCGCCCGGCAGCACCTGGAGGAGGCCGGGCCTGTCGTCGATGAGGCGGGGAGGATCATCGTCGCCGCCTCCTACCGGCCCGTCATTACCGGACGCGAGATTCAGCTCCGCAAGCGGCGTACCCGGTACGGGCCGGGTTCGACAGCTACCCGGCCGAGTTGCATGCCGTGTTCCACGGACCCGGACTGCCCTGGGTGAGGGAGGCACACCGGCCGGAAGGCTGAGGCGAGCACGTCATACGCTCCGGGCGGCGGGCCCAGGCAGGGGCCGGTCACTGGTAGAGGAAGTCCGTCCACCACACCTGTAGCCCATCGACCAAGACAACCGCGTTGTCCGCCGCTTCCCGACGCTGCGCGGCACTGCACGCGTCGTACATAACGCCGAAGGGTGGCCCCTGGTTGTGGTATTCCGCAGCGTGTCGGCGGAAGGTGGTCGAGGGGCGGAAAATGGTGCCCGCCGACGCGACCTCGTCCACGAGCTCCTCGGGAAGCCCGCCGTACACCTCGGACGTGATCCAGCATGCCCAGTCCACCAGCTTGCGCGTCGCCCCTACGCTGGCCGCGACGCGGGTCGAGGAGCAGCGGGCGGCAGGTGGGATCAGGGCATTCGTCCACCGTCGCATAAAACAGCTGGTCCAGCAGGGCGTCGCCCGCCGGCTCCTGGACGCCAGGCAGGTAGGACTCGGAAGGCGGAACGAACGTCCGTTGGCGTTGCTGGGCCGTCTCCGCAGTGTGTACGTGGTCAGCGCTGATCACCGTGTGTTCCACGGCCTTCTCGGCAGGCTCGTGTCCGGCATTGCAGCTCCTTGTCCTCATCCTTATCGTCGCGCCCCTGCGCGCGGGGTGGGTCTGTCACGGCTGATCTCGGTTTGTCGGTCTAGGTGAGGCGGCCTTCACGTGCGTGGAATCTGTCCGTGCGGTCCTGTGGCCGTGTGGGAGGGAGGTGTGCGGCTCCTCATGTGCGGAGCAGGCGGGCCTGGTGGTGCCAGGCTGGGCCGGGGTGCGGGTGGTCGAGGGTGGGGATGGGGTGGCTGGCATCCTTCACGAGGGCTTTGAGGCGGTGGCCGAAGGATTTGCTGAACAGGTGGAAGTGGCCGGGTGCGCCTTCGAGCTGGCGGAAGAGGCGTGCGGCTTGCAGGTAGGGCCGTGCGTGGGGCGGGATCGCGTACCAGACGCGGGGTGGCGGATGGTCTTGGTCGTACTCGCCGCTGAAAGGCTCGGGCAGGGCGAGCCGGGAGCCGTCGTGGTGCACGTCATCGACGGTGGCGTGGACGAGGCGGTCGGTGGCGGCTCCGGTACACAACAAGGCGGCTAGCGCGGCGACCTGGGTCGGTCCGGGTACAGCCCGGCTGATGCGGTACGCGACCTGGGCGGTGAACGGGACCGTGCAGATGCCCGGGCCGCCGGCGGCGGCGAGATCAGCGGGGTGGGCCAGGCGCAGGCCGGCTGCCGCGAAGCCGTCCCGGGCGCCGTGGATGCGGGCGGTGGTGTACTCGAGGGTGGGGCTGAGCGCAGTCAGGCGCGACAGGAAGAGCTCCACGTCGCGCTGGTCGGGCAGTGCCGGCAAGGTGGCGCGGTGCCAGGCCAGCCAGTTGTGGGCGGCGAGCAGCCCTGCACGATGCTGGCCGAAGAGGCGGGGCGCGGACCGTCTGGCGGGTGGAGCGCCGTGTGCCACGGTTGCGGCAGAGGATCTTGTTGTCGATGGCTGCTGCCGGGCGGGGCGCGGGCTCGGAAGGCTCGGCCGAGGTGCGGCGTGCTGGGTGAACAGGCGCAGGGCGGCGGGGGTGTCGAGGTGCTCGAGTTCACCGGCGAGGCCGGCTTCGGCGAGGTGCGTGGTGAGGCGGGCACGCTCGCCGGTGGTGGCGCCGCTGGCTATCAGGATCAGGCGGATGCCGGTCACCTCGCGGAGCACGGAGAGCTGTTCGGTGCGTTCGGGGGTGAGCATGTGCGCCCGCAGGACGGTCAGCTGGCGGATGTCATCGATGGTGATCCAGCAGGCGGCGGCCCGCCAGGCCGGTTGTGCGGTGATGACCGGGCTGTGGGTGGGTGCGTAGGCGGTGCGGCCGAGCGCGGCCAGGATGTCGCGGGCAAGGAACGCGGAAGTGACGGTGGCGGGGGTGGGATCGACCGTGATCCGGCCTTGGCGGGGGTTGGCCCAGTGGCGGGCCGCGCGGGCCAGCGCCACATCGTCCGCCGTGTCGGTGATGAGGGCGAGCGGCGGGATGGGGGCCGGAGCGGAGCACCGTCGGCGTCACCCGATGCTCCCGTCGTCCACGCGGGCGGCGAGCTGCTCGATCCATCTGCGGCAGGCGGCGGGGGCGGTGGATCGGATACGGCGGGCCTGGTGGGTGAGCAAGGCCCAGCGGCCGCAGCCGGCCGTGCGCGAAGTGGCCGTCCAGATGGCGCAGTTGGGCACCGGAGGCCTGCCGCCACAGCGGGTGCAGGCGGCGGGCGGCGAGTGGCACCAGGTCAGCATCCAGCGGGCGGATCTCGCACCACAGGGCGGCCCGGGTGCCCAGCAATCGGCGTATCGCGCAGCACGCTCTCGCTCTTCTCTCCGGCGATCAGCACGGTGCACAGGCCGTCGGGCAGGCTGTCGTAGAGGTAGCGCAGGTACTCGAGGGCGGCGAGGGAAAGCTGGTGTGCTTCGTCGACCACCACGGTCTGCGGGCCCGGCGGCCAGCGCGTCCAGGACGGCGGCGTCGCACACCCCGGGGTCGTCGGGCGGCGGGCCGGGAAGGTGAAGGGCGTCATGGAAAGCCGTGCGCAGGTCGGCCGGGGTGGGGCGGGAGGGCAGGCTGAGCACGCATGGACCGGTGGGCTGGGTGGCCCGCGAGCAACGGCGTGGGCGGCGAAGGTCTTGCCCACACCGGAGGCACCGGTCACACAGAGCATCGCGCGCCGGGCGAAGCAGACCTCGACGGCGCGGCTAACGTCCAGGAGGCCGGGGGTGCACAGCCCTTGAAGGCCTTCACCGTCCAGGAAGTGCGCTGAGGGATCAACGGGGTTCGGCACCGGGGCGAGCAACGGGCCGGTGCCGCCGCGCCGGGCAGCCGTCAGCACTGGGCCAGGGCCCAGTCAGCTACCTGCTGATCGACCGTGTCCGTCTTGAAGTGCTTCAGGCCTTTCAGGGCGTAGTGGGTGACCTTGGCCCACTCGCGCATCGAGCCGTCGGCGTGACGCACGTCGATGTGCTCGAGGAGTTCGGGGCCGGCAGTGGCCCAGATGGCATGGGTCAGCGGGATGACCTGCAGCATTTCTTCGGGAGACATGGCCTTCACCTCGCGCCGGGCGCACAGCCGGGAGGCCAGGGACGGGTCGCTCTGCAGGGTGTCGTACGCCTCGTGCCCGCCGATGAACAGCACGGCCGGCCGCTGTTTTCGGCTGTTGTCCCAGAGGTTGCGGATCAGCTCGAAACAGGCGCGGTTGTACTGCTGGGCCTCGTCGCACACGATCACGTACGGGCGCCGCGGCAGCGCGGCCATCAGCTGCCGGTACAAGGGGGTGGCGGTGCCCGGCATCTTCCCGGGCAGGCGCAGCTGGTGGAAAAGTTCCTCGCGCAGGTCTTTCGGGCCCGGGCGCGAGCGGGCGAACTGCAGGGACAGCAACAGATCCGGTGCGATGGTCTTGAGCGCGGCGCGGGTGGCGAACGTCTTGCCCAGACCGGACTCGCCGTAGATCAGCGACATCGCCCTCGCCTCGACCGTCTCGGCGATCGTGTCCTGGACCTGGAGCAGCACATCGGTCGTCACCAGCCTCGCGCCGGGAACATCGAGGTAGAACTCCGGCTCCATGTCCCCCGGCTCCCAAGACTGGGGCGGCACTTCACTGATCACGGTCACTCCTCATCGAGAGAATCTTCGTCAGGGGCGGCTTGGGGAACGGCCCAGCCCGGGGCGGGGCCAAGACGCGGGACATAGCGCTCGGTAGCCCGCTGGCGTCGTGGCATGGGTGACGCCGCGGTGCCCTCAAGTTCGGCGCGGGCCTCCTGCTCGGTCATACGCACAGCGCGCACGGGCACCTCGGGCCGGGTGGACGGCAGGTGGCGTTCCCGTCGGCGCTCGCCGGAGCGTTTCAGGGCGCGTCGCAGGGCCTGGCTGTGCTCGTCGCGTTCGAGGAGCACCTTGGCCCGCAGTTCCTCGCTGGCCTCGTTGCTGAGGAAGGCCCGGCCAGGTAGCGGTTGCCGCGGAAGGTGTAGAGGTCGACCTCGTGGGTGTGGTGCGGCATCCAGCGCACACGGACCTCGAGCCCGATCCGGCCCACCCCGTTCTCGGGCATATAGGCGCGGCGGTTGAACTCCACCCGTGACTGGTGATCTTACGGGGCCGGTGGTCGCTCTCCAGCATGAAGGCGCGCAGCTCGGACGCGCTCGGCTCGGGCCTGATCTCGGTGGGATCCGCCTGCCAGGCCTCAAGCGGGGTCATCCCGGTGCGCTCGATGACGTGCTCGGTGTTGTGCTGGTGGACCCACTCGCCCAGCAGGCGCACGAACTCCTCGAACATCAGCGGCGGGTCCGTGTCTCCGAGGCGGCGACGGTGATCGAGGCGGGGCGCTTTCGTGTAGCGGGGCAGGTCGGCGAAGAAGCGGGTCATGCTGGTGCGGTTCAGCCGCTCGACACCGCCCTTGTGGCGGGCGCTGCGCACCTGGTGGACCGGGACGCCAAGGAGGCCGAAGGCCCGTCGGACGGTCTTGGAGAGGAAATCGGCGCCGCCGTCGACGCGCACCAAGTGCGGCAGCCCGCCCGGCGGGCCGTAAGGAGCTTCGCGGAGGACGGAGGCGCGTACAGCGGCGAGGACGGAGCCGCGGTGCGCGGAGCCGGCGGTGACCGCCCAGCCCATCACATAGCCGGTACCGCGGTCCTCGAACCACGTCACCCACACCTTCGCCGGCTTGCCATCGGGCATCATCACGACGGTCTCGGCCTGCTTGTGGTCGCCCTCCCACACCTGGTTCCGGGCCACCGCCGGCCGCTGGAAAGCCGGATCGAACCCCCGCGCAGCCGGAATGCCCTCCCGCAGCCCTGCCATGAAACCCGGATCGAGATCACGAGCGATCGCATCGTGCAGCGTGGTCAAACCCGGCGGCCGCTCCCCCGCCGCCACGGCCATCTCGACCAGGCGCTCGTGAGCGCGCTTCACATTGCCCTGATAGTCGGCGAGGACTTCGATGACCTCCTCGGTGACCCGGAACCGGCGGCGTTCCGGCTTCTCCGGACTGCCGGTCCCCTCCGCTTGCGCCAGCCAGGTCCACACCGTCCTGATGTGCACACCCACCGCGTCAGCGACCAGCCGCACATGTGCCGTCCGCAACTCCCCCGCGGCCCGCAGCCGCAACAGCTGAGCCACCGCGGCAGGCCGCAACTCATCCCGATGCCGTCCCAACCCGCCCTCCACGGCCCCAGGGGCATCTCCCGCCGTCACCGGAGCCGACATACACGCACAGAGCAAACCGGTAACCAAGCAGTGATCACAGTGTCAGCCTCCGGGGAGTCAACCCCTGCTCCACACAGAGCAGTTCATGATGACGGCCCGTAACAGGCGCGACGCATGAAACGTTAAAGCCGACACCCCGACCAGACCCCACTCGATCACTTGGACGGGTGACAAATCTCCGTTCCTCTCCGCCTCACACCTTCATGCGCTACAGAACACGCCTCAAAGGAGGTTCGACGAACACACCACCGACCGATCCGGAATCACACCACCACCGAATCCGGAAGACCACCACCAAGATCAACTGCCTGACAGGCCCGTCGACCAGCACGCAAACAACCCCACATCAACGGCGGGGAAACCCGAACACCCTAGAGAGACCTTCCCCGAACCTCACAACCCGGGGTCCGTCGCTTCTGCCGGGGAACGCACTCCCCCGCCCGGCACCCGGGCAGAGCGTGCCCGTGGAAGGACTACGGCCGGTAGGCCCGTAGGCGCTGCCCGTGCCTTGGGAGGCGGTGCCGGGTTTTGCCGGGCAGCGCCCAAGGCCGTACGTCGGGCGGGCGGTTCATCGGCCACCGGATCGCGGGGCCGGTCCGGTGGCCGCGAACGCGGGCTTGCCTGCGGCCTGTCGTGGTTCGGGGGGCTCAGCGGAGCAGCAGGTCGCGGATCGCCTCGGTGATCTCGTCGGGCGCCTCCTCGGCCATGTAGTGCCCCGCGCCGGTCAGGCGATGGTCCAGGTCCGGTGCCCATGCGCGCCAGATGGATGCGGCGTCGTAGCCCAGTCGTGCGCCCCAGTCCTGCTGGACGACCGTCACGGGCATGGCCAGCTGGGAGCCGGCGTCTTGGTCCGCTTGGTCGTGTGTGACGTCGATGCTCGCCGAGGCCCGGTAGTCCGCGACGATCGACGGCACGGCCGCGGTGCTGGCCTGCAGGTAGGCGGAGCGGACCGGTTCCGGTATGGCGGACGGGTTGCTGGACCAGGCGTCGAGGAAGGAGCCGAAGAAGGTGTCGGCGCTGTTGGTGATCATTGTCTCCGGCAGGCCGGGCGGCTGCGCCATGAGGAACAGGTGGTAGCCGACCGCTGCCGGGATGCCGTGCAGGACGTTCCACATGTCCAGGGTCGGTACGACGTCGAGGATGCCCAGGTGTGTGAGGGTCTCGGGGTGGTCCAGTCCTGCCCGGAAGGCGACCAGGGCGCCCCGGTCGTGGCCGACGAGGGCGAAGCGCTCATGGCCGAGGGCCGCCGCCAGGGCGACGATGTCGGCGGCCATGGTGCGTTTGGAGTACACCTCGGGGCCGGTGGCCGCCGGCTTGTCACTGGCGCCGTAGCCGCGCAGGTCGGGGCAGATCACCGTGTGCTCGTCGGCGAGCCGTTCGGCGACGTGCCGCCACATCAGGTGGGTCTGGGGGAAGCCGTGCAGCAGCACGAGTGGGCTGCCCTGGCCGCCGACGGCTGCGGCCAGCTCCACTTTGTCGGCGCCGGGCAGGCGTAGGTGGTCGAAGCCGGGGATGGCGAGTGTCATGGGGGTTCCGTTCTTGGGGTTGGGGGGCCGGCGAAAGCCTGGGTCCGGAAGGTTGCGGGGCCAGCGTGGGCGACAGCGATCAGCAGCCGATCAGTACGCTTCGGCGCCGCGGTCTTGCGGCACGGAGGATGGAGGGCATGCGAATCGACGTCCTCGGTGCCGTACGGGCTTTCCACGACGACGGCACCCCGGTTGACCTGGGCGGTCCCCGCCACCGCGAGGTACTCGCCCGGCTTGTCGCCGCCGGGGGGCGGATGGTCCCCACCGACACCCTTGTGGAGGACCTGTGGGCCGAGCCTCCGGTGCGGGCCGTGGGTGCGTTGCGTACGTTCGTCGCCGCGCTGCGCCGCGCTCTCGAACCCGGGCGGCCGCCCCGCACTCCGCCGCGCGTACTGGTCACGGAAGGGCCCGGCTACGCTCTGTGTCTGCCGCGCGACGCCGTGGACGTTCACCGGTTCGAGGACGCTCTGGCCCGCGCCCGGCGTGCCCCGGATGCGCTGGCCGGCCTCGACGCGGCCCTCGCGGCGTGGCGTGGTCCGGCCTATGCCGACGTGAGCGGTTCCGTGTGGGCCCAGCGCGAGCGGGCACGGCTGGAGGAGCTGAGATTGGAGGGGGTGGAACTGCGCGCCCGCCTGCTGCTCGATTCCGGTTCCGGAGCCGAGCTGGTGGCCGAGCTGGGCGCTCATGTCAGCGAACATCCCTGGCGTGAACCGGCCTGGGGGCTGCTGGCCCGCGCGCTGTACCGGGCAGGCCGTCAGGCGGATGCGCTGGCCGTCCTCCGGCGCGCCCGCACCATGCTGGTGGAGCAGTTCGGGCTCGACCCCGGCGCCGAGATCCGGCGTCTGGAGACGGACATTCTCCGCGGAGCCATAACGCTCCAGCCCGCGCCTTCCCTGTGGGGCACCGGCGTGCGGCTCGGGCCGCGCACCACCGTCGAGCTGGCCCGCACTTTGGCCTTGGCGGGTGGTGACGCCCTCGTGCACTCGCGGCGCGACCGCCTGGCCGCCGTCCAGGCGGCGGAGCGCACCGGAGACATCGCCCTGACCGCCCGTGTCATCGGCGCCTACGATGTGCCCGCCCTGTGGAGCCGGGCCGATGATCCCGAGCAGTCCCGTGCCGTCGTCGCGGCGGCCGAGCGTACGCTCACCGCGCTCGGCGCCGGCGGTCCTGCCGAACTGCGCGCCCGCCTGCTGGCCACCGTCGCGGTCGAAAGCCGCAGCGCCGATCGGCCCGCCATCGAGCGCCGGCGCGCCGGGCAGGCGGCGCGCGAGGCCGAGGCGCTGGCCCGGGGGCTGGGCGATCCGGCCCTGCTGGTCTTCGCCCTCAACGGCGTGTTCCTCCAGTCCTTCGCCCGGCCCGGGCTCGCGGCGGCGCGGGACATGGTCGGCGCCGAGATCCTCGGCCTGGCCGCTCGCCATGGGCTGGCGGACTTCGCCGTGCTCGGCCACCTGATCCGTCTGCAATCGGCCTCCGCTCTCGGTGACCTCGACACCGCGGCCGCACACGCCGAGGCCGCCGAGCAGCTGGCCGTCAGCACCGAGGCATCTCTCGTGCCCGTGCTCACCGGCTGGTTCCGGGCCCGGGTCACCGCCGCCCGCAGCGCCGAACCGGGCGGGCCGAGTGCCGCCACGGCCGCGGCGCGGTACCGCGCCGCCGAGGACGCTCTGGCCGGGACGGCGGGCATGCCCGGGCTGCACCGCGGCCTGTTCGCCCTGGCCCTCTTGGGTCTGCGTCTCCTGCACGAGCGTCCCGCGCCCACCGATCCCGCCCTCGACTGGGGCCCGTACCGCCCTTGGACGCGCCCTTTGGTGCTGCTCGCCCACAACCGTGACGAAGAGGCCCGTACCGCCCTGACCATGGCACCCGAACCACCCCCCGACCACATGCAGGAAGCACTCTGGTGCCTGATCGCTCACGCCGCCGCCCGCCTCGACGAGCGCCCGGTCGCCGCCCGCGCGGCAACGGCTCTGCGCCCTGCCCGCAGCGAGGACGCGGGCGGGGCGAGCGGGATGCTCACCCTGGGACCGGTGGCACGGTACCTGGCGAAGGCGCAGGCATGCGCCGACAAGGTTTGACCGCCGTCGTCCGCGGACCCCGCTCCCGCTTGCCCGCCACGCGCCGGCCGGGCGACGGGTCCTGGGCCGGCTCCCTGTGCGCAGTCAGGCCGTCAGCTCTTCTTCGGAGCCCGCGCCGGTGACAACGTCGTAAGCGTCCGGCCCTTGTGTACCAGCGTCGGGCCCCGGCCGGCCGGTCGCGTCACGGCCCGTCGCGGCTGGCCTCACGCGAACGTGAGCCGGGCGATCCCGCCGTGTTCCAGGGCCGTATACAGGGCACCGTCGGGGCCGAACGCCAGGCCGTGGGGCTCGGCCCCGGCGCCGGGGGGAGGGCGTACTCCGTCACCTGTCCCTCCTCTGTGATCCGCCCGATGCGGCCGGTGGCCCACGCCGTGAACCAGCAGGCCCCATCCGGCCCGACGGTGACCGCGTGCGGGCGGCAGGCGGGGTCGGGCAGCGCGAACTCGGTGACCTCACCGCCCGACGCGACCCGGGCGATACCGCCCGCGCCGATCTCGGCGCACCACAGCGCCCCGTCCGGCCCGACCGCCAACCCCGACGGGCGCGGCACCGGCCGTCGGCAACCGGTGGACGCCCACCTCGCCGCCGGGCGTGATCCGGGCGACGGCACCGGCCTGGTCGAGCGTGCACCACAGTGCGCCGTCCGGACCGGCCGTGATCATGGAGGGAAAGCCGCCCTTGACGGGCAGCGGGACTTCGGTGACCTCGCCGTCGCAGGTGATCCGTCCGATCCGGTCGGTGTGCAGCTGGGTGAACCGAGCGCGCCGTCCGGGCCGGCCCTGACGCCGTATGGGCCGGCGTCGGGGGTGGGCAGGGCGAACGAGGCCGTCCGGCCGTCGGGGGTGATGCGGCCGATGCGATGGTCACGCATGCGCGTGCACCACAGGGCGCCGTCGGGACCCGGCGTGATCACGGAGGGGCCGCAGTCGCAGGGAGTCGAGGGGGAACTCGGTCAGGTCCCCGGCGGGGGTGAGGCGGGCGATCCGCCCGGTGTGCACGAGCGTGCACCACAGGGCGCCGTCAGGGCCGGGCGTGATGCCGTACGGGCCGGAGGCGGGCTCGGTGACGGGGAAGACCCTCAGGCGGGCGAGGACGGGGGCATGGGTGGGACGGGCAGGCATGCGGCTCCTGGTCAGGGCAAGGGCGGGAGGTGCCGGGGCGTGGCTGGGCCAGGCGGCGGGCGGGGGCAGGCGGCGTGGGGGGTCAGGGGCGGACGGGGGCGGGGGCGTGCAAGGTGAGGTGGCGGCCCTGCCAGCGGTGGCGGAGCTGCCGGTCGTGGCTGACCACGACCACCGCGCCGGGGAAGCCTGCCAGGGCCGCCTCCAACTCCTCCGCCAGAACCGAGGACAGGGGGTTCGCCGGCTCGTCGAGCAGCAGGATCTCGTCGAGCAGCAGGATGTCGACGGGTTCGCCGACCAGCCGGGCCAGGGCGAGCCGTTGCCGCTGTCCGGCCGACAGGGAGCCGACCGGTACCTCGAGCCGCTCGCGGGCGAACAGGCCCAGGCCGAGCAGCTGTTCGGCGTGTTCCTCGGCGGTGCCCGGGGCACCCGTGCGCGTACGCCGCGAGCACGGTGCGCGTGGGCGGGCCGGACTCGTCCCGCTGGGCGAGCGGCCCGGTGCGGCCACGCCGTACGATCCGCCCGCCGTCGGGAGCGGTCCGGCCGGCCAGGACGTCCAGCAGCGTGCTCTTGCCGGCCCCGTTGGCGCCCGTGACCAGCAGCCTGTCACCGGCCGCGAGGCTGAGGCCGATGGGGGGCGAGCCGCCCGGCGACCGCGACCCCTTCGGCTTCGACCAGCACGCCCCGGCCGCCCGCCGCGTGCAGCGCGGGCGTGAAGCGCAGCGGCTCCGGCGGCACGGACACGGGCGCGGGCGCGGCGAGCAGCCGGTCCAGCCGTTCTCGGGCGCTGCGCACCCGGCCGGCGAGGGAGTACTGGACTGGGCCGGCGGCCCGGTCGCAGGCCATCTTGTTGCCGTCCTTGCGCTCCCGGCCGGGCGCCACCCGGCGGGCCGTCGTGGCGACGCTCTCCCGCAGCCGGTCGACCTCCGTACGCCAGGCGGTGCGCGCCTCGACGCGGCGACGCAGGAGGGGGCGCGGAGGGTGTTGCCGATCCTGGACAAGGTCAGCGAGAAGCTTTCCGCGAGGCCGAGGCCGGCGCCCCGGCCCGGGCGGGTACCGTGCCCTGCGGCGTGGCCCGCGGCGTGCCCTGCGGCGTGGCCGGCGAAGAGCCGCGCGCGTGCCGGGCTCCGCTGGCACGCGGCCACCGACCCGCACCCCGCGGCGACGGTTCGCAGCCGTAGCCGTCGTACCGTCGGGACGCGGTGCGTCGGCGGCAAGGGCAAGGGCAGGAGAGGCGGCCCTCCTACGCGGCGAAGCCGATGTTGGTGACGTACTCGTACTGCCCCCACTGCGAGCCCAGGTCGACGATCGTGTCATCCCAGGCGGCCTCGAGACCCTGACGGTCGCCGGTCGCCCAGGCGGCGACGATCCCGTCCCAACGGCGCACGTTCAAAGTGCGGTACTCCACCACGCGCTGCAGCGGGCGCGGGACCTGGGACTGGTTCAGAGGGTGGATCTCCACCCGCGTTCCCCGTCCCTGGCGGTTGAGGCGTCTGAGGAGGTGGCGGGCGACGTTGTGCCGGCGCACCGTGCGGTAGGCGGCATCGATCCTGGCCAGGTTCGCTTTCGACGGCGATCGCCTGCCCTGCAGCCACGCCGTCAGCGTCCGGTCGGTGACCGTCAGGCCGGCTTCCCGTGCGGCCTGACGGGACCTGGCCGTCCTCGTCAGGTAGTGCAGGCGTGCCGTCCAGCCGCGCTTGACGGTCACCGGGGTGGTGATGCCGCCCGCGAGTTCGTCGAGCTTGCGGGCCACGGCATCGCTGCCCTTGACCCCTCGGGCACCGTACTTGCCGAAGTCGATGGTCTTCTGCGGCATTACTCCTCTCCCCCTCCTGGCGTCTGCGCGGGACCGGTGGCGTCGGTCCCGGCGGTGTAGGTCCCGGCGGTGTAGGTGTCCTTGACCTTGACCTCGCTCACGCCGCGGCCTTCGGGGAAGACACGCCGCCAGTCACCGATGACGTGGAGCTCGTCGGTACCCATCGCGCGGACGACCGTCAGGCCCTCGTCGTGAGCCTTGAGCGCCTTGAGCCACACATTGGAGAACGCCTGGGAACGGATGATGTGCATCCAGTCCGGGCGGTACAGCTCCCGGTTGTAGTTCGACTCCCCCATCGTCGAGACGAATTTGGAGTACATCGCCTTCACGTACTCCAGCGCCACCTCGTCGCCCTCGGCGATCGCCGCGTCGCGTGCGTCCTTCAAAGCGATGCGGAACTTCTCCAGCAGATTCTCCGTGGCGCCGGAGGTGTAGGACTCGTGGATCACCGGCGGGTCACACAGTGCGTGTTTCGGGCCGGACAGACGCAGCAGGAGGCGCAGGGTCGGTTCGCTCACCCACAGGGGTCCCGGTTCGTCCCGGTTGCCGATCGGGTTCGGCAGCACCTCCTCGTGCTCCCAGACGGGCGGGGTGATCAGGTACACGCCGGCCCGGCGGCGGTCGTGGGGCAGGCCGGCGGAGTGCTCGAGCTGGCCGAGGGGGAGGTGGGTTTTAAGGGCGGAGAGGTAGGCGCCGTTGATATCGAGCGCGGTCACCTCGTGTTTCCCTGGCGGGAGATGGCGGCGGGTCCATTTCGGGCGGGCCTCCCAGATCCGGTCCGCGCCGCGGGAGGTCTGCTTCCTGAGGATGTCGGGGATCCAGGGGTGGGCGATGATGTCATAGCGGGCGCCCTTGCGGGACTCGTCCAGCAGACGCATCGCGTCCGGGATCGCCCGCTTCACCAACGCGGCCGTCGCCGCCTCCACATCCCCGCGGTGCTCGGCGAGCACGGCCCGCACCGTCTGACCGATCAGATCGGCCGGGCCGGACGGCGGGGAGAACGCACGCCTAGACGCCTTCCGCCCCGGGGAACGGTCAGGGGAAGGAGTCGCACGCGAAGGACGCGCCGACCGCGCGAGATACGCCACGGGCTCGACCGCCCCGGAACGCAGAGGCGGCACGGCCGACGCTACAGACGCTGCAGGCACTGCGGATGCTGCAGGCACTGCGGGTGCTGCAGGCACTGCGGGTGCTGCAGGCACTGCGGATGCTGCAGGCACTGCGGATGCTGCGGATGTGGCAGGGGCGGCAGGGGCGGCAGGGGCGGCAGGGGCGGCAGGGGCGGCAGGGGCGGCAGTGTGGGGGGCGGGCACGGCAGGGGCGGCGAGCCCGGGATCGCAGCCGCCCGACTTGGAACACCCGGCATCGTGCTGGGCATGCGGCACTACCGCAGAGACAGACGACGCCTCGGAGACGGACAGCATCGCAGGGGCCGGCGCAGCCGCCGGCACCGACGGCGCCCCAGAGGCGGATGGCGCCGCGGGGACGGACGGTGCCGCAGACGACGATGCCGCGGGGACGGACGGTGCCACGGACGAGGCAGCGGGGACCGACAGCGTCATGGGGGCAGACGAACCCGTAGAGACGGACGGGGTTGCAGAGGCCGACGATGCCGCTGGGGTGGACAGTGCCGTGGGGACCGACGGTCCCGCAGGGGCCGACGGGGGCATGGGGACCGACGGGGTCGTGAGGACGGGCAGTGCCGCCGAGGTGGGCGGCGTCGTGGGGATGGGCGGTGTCGCGGGGTTTTCGCACTGAGCGGTGTCCGGCCGGACCGAGGGGGGCGCGGCGGCCTGGCAGTCGGCCGGAGGAAGATGCTGGGCGAAACCCGCCACCCGGGTCCCGGCCGGATGCCCGCACAACACACACGGCTCCGGTGTGACGAGATCCTCCACCTCATCCGCGTCACCAGACTCGCCAGACACCGGAAAAGACACAGAAACGCCGGACGCAGCGGTTGCGGTGGTCGCGGCGGTTGCGGCGGTCGCGGCGGGATCCGGTGTCACAGTCGGCCCCACGGCCACCGGCACAGCCGGGGCAGGTGCGGTTGCGAACTTCACGGCCAAACCGTCCAGCAGATAGGCGTACTTGGCCCGCAACTCACCCACCGGGTCCCGGCCACCCTCCCACGCAGCAACCGTGGACGGACTCACCCCCAACGCCCTCGCCACCTGCGCCTTGGACAAACCCGCCAACTCCCGCAACTCCCGACGAACCCCAGAAACAGGCAGATCGGCCTGCGGACCCACAGCCGCCAACAACGAGTCGATCGCCTCGAAACCACTCACCGAGCCACCCCCTTCCCAACCCTGACAGCACGCCGCCGAGCAGCAGGCAACATCTCACAAGCCCGGGTCGGACCCGCCAACACATCCAACGCAGCCATCTCGTAATACTCGGCCAACACATCAACATCACGCAAAGTCCACGACGTAACACCGGACTGCCGACGCGAGACCTGCGTCTGCGTCAACCCCAACACCCCAGCCACCACCCGCTGCGACTCCCCCGTCGCCTGCATCAACGCAGCCACCGTCAACCGCAACAACTCCTCCAACCCCACACCCACACCCACACCCACACCCATGCCCATGCCCCGCACCCTAACCGAAAAATAATGCACATCCCGCATCAAAACCTGCGCGTCAGCACTTCCAAACACCCCAAAGCTTTCACCACCACAACCAGGAAGACAACCGATCCACACGCCGCCCGACAGAGAAACCGATCCAGGGGTCATTCGACACAAACGGCCACCACCACACACATAAACCCAGACCACCACCAACGCGTGCCGCAACCGAGACAACCACCACCAAGACAACCGCCACTACGCAAAGCCACGAACAACCCACCCCCACCCAACACCAGAGGTCGGAAGTCGGAGGTCATGAACAGCGGACTTCTGATGCAGCAGCGGAATTCACCGACAGGATCCTTCCCTGGGGGTGTCACCCGCCTACAGACGGACAGCGAGGACACCCGACAAACAGGCACCAACACCCACACCCCTGCAGCAAACCAAGGAAAGATCGCCAGTTCACCTTAGAAACGCAGACGCCAGGGCGCGGCAGTCCCTTCGAAACCCATAGAGCCTGCCAAAACCACCAGTGCGACACAGACGCACCAGCCGGGTTCCCCGACGGGGACGACCCACCGGAACGATCCGGCCGCCGGACGAGCCGAGCGCACGGGCGGTGGACCGATGCGGTCCACGCGTTTGACCGGCTCCATGCAGGAATAACGTCTCCGCCCGAGCAGCCAGCGCACCGGCCCCCGTTCAAGACGGCGTGCCCGCCCAGGCGGTCAGCGCCCGGATGCGCTCGGCGGCGCGCGCGCCGGCGTCAGGGGTACGGGTGGCCCACGCCACGTGACCGTCAGGGCGTATGAGGACCTCGACCACACCGTCGAGGTCCGCGTGCGCGTCGCGGGTGCGGGCGGTCACGGCCGTGACCCGCGAGCCCCAGCCCGCACCGACCGCCTCCTCCAAGGCCACCTCCCCACAAGCCGGGTCCCCGGCCAAGGCAAGCAGCACGAAGCGGCCCCGGACGAGCAATTCGCAGACCCGCCTCGCCGATGAACCGGGAATCGTCAGCCCGACGTCGGGCATGCGCCGGCCCACCAGCGGATCGGCGCCCGCAGCCGCCGGCGGATAGCACGTGCCGAGCGCGGAGACCTGACCGGCGAGCCAGCGGTTGACCTCCGCCATGCCCAGCAGACGCTCCAGGAGTTCGCGCAGGGCCGCGGCCGGGCGCTGGTACCGCTCGACCAGCGTCAGCTCCGCCAGCAGAGTCTGGACCTCGGTGTTCTGCGTCACCGACCGGCCCACCGGCCGGCGCTCCGCGTCGTAACTGTCCAACAGCCCGGGCGGAGCCCAGCCCTTGACCTCGGCGGCCAGCTTCCACCCCAGGTTCACCGCGTCCTGGAGCCCGGTGTTGAGCCCCTGACCCGCCGCGGGGAAATGAATGTGGGCCGCGTCGCCCGCCAGCAAAACGCGCCCCGCACGGTAACGCTCCGCAAGCCGCGTGGCGTTACCGAAACGCGACAGCCAGCGGGGCCCGGCGACCCCGCAGTCCGAACCGGTGATCCGCACAAGCGACCCACGGAACTCCTCCCACGTCACCGGCTCGCAGGACGGCACCCGCATCCGCTCCGGATCCACATAGACGAACCGGGTCAACCCTCCCTCCAGCGGCACGACGATCACGCCACGCTCCCGCGCCGCATCCAGGGCGCCAGGCGGCGGATCGACGACCGCAACATCCCCAAGCACCCCGGACAGCGTCTCCTCGGTACCAGGGAAACCGATCCCCGCCGCCCGCCGCACGAAACTGCGCCCACCATCACACCCGACCACGAAACGGCCACGCACCGTCTCCGTGCCGCCGGAGGCGCGCGACAACACCTCCACGCCCTCACCGTCCTGACGCACACCCACCACCTCAACCCCCCGACAGACCTCCACCCCCAACTCACGCGCCCGCTGCTCCAGCAACGCCTCGGTACACGTCTGGGCCAACACCAAGGCGTAACCATGCCGCGAGTCCAAAGCGGCGAAATCCAACGGAGTACGCAGCCCCGCGAAATGCCAGCCCGGCACCGCCCGGCCCAGCGGCAGGAACCGCTCCAACAGCCCCCGCTGGTCCAACAGCTCCACACTGCGCGGATGCACACTCAACGCCCGCGCATGAGGCCGCGGCGCGGCACGACGCTCCAGAACCCGGGCCCGCACACCCACCAACGCCAACTCACACGCAACCATCAACCCAACCGGACCCGCCCCCACCACCACCACATCGGTATCCATGGAAACTCCACCCTCATTTAGTGAACGACGTTCACGTGAACGTTGTTCACTATAGTGAGATCCATGACTCCCCCGTCAAGCCCCACCCGAGGCCGGCCCGCCCGACTCGACCGGGCCCGCACCGTCCACACCGCCCTCGCCCTGCTCGACGAATCCGGCCTCGACGCCCTGACCATGCGCCGGCTCGCCGACGCCCTGGGCGTTCAAGCCGGCGCGCTCTACCGCCACTTCGCCACCAAACAGGACCTGCTCACCGCCATGGCCGAACACATGCTCGGCCAAGCCGCCGACGCCGCCGACACCACACAAGCCGACGACTGGAGCCGGCACGTGGCGCACCTCGCCCGCGCACTGCGCACAGCCCTGCTCGCCCACCGCGACGGCGCGCGCCTCTTCGCCGGCACCCACGCCACCGGCCCGAACACCCTGCGCTTCGCCGACAACCTCACCGGCGCACTACGCCAGGCCGGCTTCGACGACGAGCAAGCCGCACGGGCGCTGTACGCGATCACCCACTTCACCACCGGCCACACCCTCGAAGAACAAGCCACCCTCCACCCAGGAACCGGACAACCCCCCGAAGCCGGACTCCTGCGCGAGGCGGTGACGGCCGGGACCTACCCGCACCTCGCCGCCACCCTGCCCACACTCACCAGCACGGACTACACCACACACTTCGAATACGGACTCCACCTGCTCCTCAGCGGACTCCACACCACACGACAATCAACCCACTGAACCCGACGACAAACCACCAACAGCCAACCACCCGGCGACGGCCGGCCCACTCAACCCGACGAAAGCCAACCGTCCGAAGGCAAACCGCCAGGACTGCGCCGACGAGCAGCATGCGACCCTGGCCTCTCCGCACACAAACGCCGCCATCAGACACAGCCCGGTGACGGCGAGGTACAGGCGCTCGCCCAGGCGGGGCAAGCGGAGGAAATCGGTGAGTCGGCGTCAACTGCCCGCCCCCGTGCCCGAGTTCCACCGCCTCATTGGTCGACGCTCGCGCGCGCGGTGTCATGGCAGCCGGCGGATGTGACGCGTTGGCGGTCGGCGGTCAGTGGGGGCTGATTCGTGCGGCCACGCACGGGTCCTCGTCGCGGTAGCCCAGGCGGGTGTAGAGGCGGCCCGCGGCGGCGTTGTCCGCGAGTTGCCACAGGGTACAAAGACCGTGGCGGCGGACGGCGTAGCGCGTCAGCCATGACGTCAGGGCCGCACCCAGTCCCTGGCCGCGCAGAGCCGCGTCCGTGGCGACGGACACCATCAGCGGCGCGCCGCTGTCCGGCAGAGCGCTCAGGGCACCGCACGCCACCAACCGCCCGGAATCGTCCCGAATGCCGGCCCACAAGCTGACATTCGACGAACCCGGCCCGGTCGAGTGGGCCGGACTGTGCTCGGCGAGGAAGGCCAGCAGCTCGCCGTGGTACGCCTCGCCCAGCTCCGTCACCCGCCCCTCCGCTGGATGCGGCGGCGGTTCCTCAAGCGTCCACCGAAAGACCCAAGCGACCGGGTCAGCCACCGCGAGATGCCGCCCAAGCAGCGCGTCAACACCCCGCGGCGCGATGAACTCCCGTACCCCACCCGGGAATTGATGAAACGCGCGGAGCGTGAGACCGGCCGCAGCGGTCGGCTCGCCGACACTCCACACATGACCGCGCGGCTCGTCCAGCCAGGCCACCGCACCACCGTCCGACCAGCCGGCCCGGTCGGCCGGGCGCGGCCGGGCCGCGCCGAAGCGCAGCAGGGCTGCTCCGGATTGCGACTCCAGCCCCTGAGCGAACAGATCTGCGGTCGGAAGAGAAAGAATCGTCGCCTGCATTGCTCTTGGAAGAAGGAATCCCGTGCGGAGGAGGACAAAAAAACGGCGCACCGGCGGACGGGCGGGCGGTTCGGATCTGCGGAGAGCAGAGCCGTAACCGGTCACCCGCGGAAGGGAGACAGGGCGATTACGGTGACCGCCCCGCAACGGACACAACGCCCGCCCAACCGGAAATCCCACTGTCGCACACCGCCCCCGACCCCACGCAAATCCACCCCAGGGCCCCGCCTTGATCCGGGTACGCGGGGCGACGGCATAGCGTGCTCCTTGAGTCTTGGACCGTCCGCGTAGGGAGAGAGAACATGAGCACCGCCACACCGGTATCACTGGTCACGGGCGCCAATCGGGGTATCGGCCGGGAGACCGCGCGTCAGCTCGCCGCGCTCGGCCACACCGTGTTGCTGTGCGCCCGCCGTCCGCAGGACGCCGAGCGGGCCGTCGCCGATCTGGCCCCCGCAGTGCCCGGCACGCTGCTGCCCCGCCGGCTGGACGTGACCGACGCCGACGGCGTCCGTGCCCTCGCCCGCGGCGTGGAGGAGGAGTTCGGGCACCTCGACGTCCTCGTCAACAACGCCGCCATCGACTACGACACCGCCCAGCGCGCTGTTTCCGTCGACCTCGACCAGGTCCGGCACACCCTGGAGACCAACCTCTTCGGCGCCTGGCGAACCGCGCAGGCCTTTCTGCCGCTGCTGCGCCGCTCGGCCCACCCCCGCCTGGTGAACGTCTCCAGTGAGTCAGGATCCCTGGAGCACATGACCGGAGGGACCCCCGCCTACGGGATCTCGAAGGCGGCCCTCAACGCCCTCACCCGCAAGCTCGCCGATGAACTGCGTGCCGAGCGGATCCTGGTCAACGCCGTCTGTCCGGGGTGGATCGCCACCGACATGGGCGGCCCCGGCGGCGAACCCGTCGAAAAGGGCGCCGCCAGTGTCGTCTGGGCGGCCACTCTGCCCGATTCCGGACCCACCGGCGGCTTCTTCCGGCACGGCGAAGCCCTGGCCTGGTAGGGGACGGTTCTTCCTCAATCCTCGCTCACGCTCTCCGCGAGCCGCGGGCCGGCTGTCGTGTGACCGCGGGTCGGTCTCCAGCGCGTATCGGCAGGTTTCTGGTCACCGTTCGGGAAGGTGCGGTAGCGGGCGCTGCCATGTGCCCAGTTCCGCGACGAGGATGCGGCGGGCCGCTCGGCGGGCCCGGTGCCAGCCGGTGGTGGACAGCGCCTCCTTGGTCCAGTTGTCGGCATTCTCGGCGCCGCTCATCCCGGCGAGAGCGGAGTCGATCTCCCGTAGGGCAGGCAGGGCGTCAGGGCCGAGTTGCCCGTCCGCGATCAGGGTTGCCGTCATGCGGAAGGCGTCGTCGAAGGTGAGGGCGATCTCGTCGGGCGGCACCCCGTGCCGGTCCAGCCAGGCGGTCTGGGCCGGTGCGTCGGCCGCCAGTATCGTCAGCGAGTCGAGCAGGAAGCGTCGGTGGAGTGCTGAGGCAGGGCTGCGCACCCCGCGATTCTCGCATGCTGTGGGCTGAGCGATACCCGTTCGCCGCCCCCGCCCCCGTACAAGCGGCCCGGCCGCCCCTGGAGGCGGGCCGGGCCGCTACTGCCCGGTGGCGCGTTGCCGCGTCGCCGTTGGCACCCCTTGGTCGGACCGGATTCTCGGTGATATCTCGGGTCGGCGGTCGCCTAGAGGTGTCCGCGGTGGCAGGCCGCGGAAGTTCTGGGGGTTCAGTCGGACAGAGCGGTCTCGGCTATGAAGTCGGCCGCTTCCTCCGGCGGGGAGTACGGGGGCATGTAGGCGGCGGCCCGGACGTCGCGGTAGGCGCGGGCCAGGGGGTGGCGGGCGTGGTAGCCGGCGCCGCCAATGAGGCGCATGGCGTGGTCGATGACGGCGACGGCGGCGCGTTCGACGATCAGGCTGACGCTCTGGCTCTCCTTCATCATGGCGCGGCTCATGTCGTCGGTGAGCACCTGGGGCTTGTTGAGCAGCAGGTACGAGTCGAAGTCCTGCAGGGCGGTGGCCAGGGTGCCGCGGGCGGCGGTGAGGGCGATCTCCATCTCCGCGATGGCGGTGCGGACGCCGGCGGCGGTGGTGGTGCGGGGGCGGCTCGACGTGGGGCTGGACAGGGTTTCCAGGGCCAGGTCGCGGGCGGCCTCGGCCAGGCCGAGGTAGACGCCGTTGAGGCCCATGCCGCTGACCGCGCGGCCTTCCAGCATGCCGGCGTCGCGCTTTCCCCAGGGGCCGCGGACCAGGAGCGCTTCCTCGGGGACGACGCACTCGCTGAAGACCACGCTGCCGCTGCCGGAGCCGCGCAGGCCCAGGCCGTCCCAGTCGTCCTCGACGTGGACGCCGGGGGTGTCGGCGGGGATCATGACGCTGGCGAGGTGGGCGCCGTCGCCGCGTTCGGCCTTGAGGCGGCAGTAGAAGTGGGTGGCCGCCGGGGAGAGCGAGGCGAGGATCTTGCGGCCGTTGACGGCCCAGCCGTTGTAGGAGGCGGTGGCGGTGGTGGCGAGGTTCCAGTAGTCGGCGCCGCGTTCGGCGACGGCGGAGCACAGCAGCATCCGGCGTTCGCCGATGGCTTCCAGCCATTCGCGGCGCGGGAGGTAGCCGGGTTCGGTGTCGGCGCCGAAGCGCACCACGCGGGCGAAGTACCAGGCGAGCGCGATGTGCATGTAGTAGGCGACGGCCACCGAGGCGTCGGCCCGGGCGATCCGGGCGGTGATCGTCGTCAGGTCGTGCAGCCGCTCGACGCCGAGGCCGCCCAGTTCCACCGGGACGGTGGCCGCGAAGACGCCGGCCTCGGCGAGCGCCTCGACGCTGTCGCGTGCGAACCGTCCCTCCTGGTCGGTGACCCGCGCCTGTTCGGCGAGGAAGTCGTGGAGTTTCGCCACCGCCGCGACCGCCTGCTCGCCACTGGTGGTGGCCGGCCGCAACTCGGAGTTCAGCGACAGGGAAATCGGCATGGCTGGTCCTCAGCAAGTCGGCGCGGGTATCGGGATGCCGTCGATGAAGTCGTTGGTATAGCCATTGGCTGGTCAACTCAGTCTGTTTCAGCCGCCTTCGCTCTCATCTGGGAGTCGTCGCGGATATCCACTCCCTTGCTCCCGGACGACGCCCCTGGTTATCGTGACTTCAGTGTCAAGACCCGGCAAAGTCGTTCGATCCAAGGGATTGCACCGCTGTGGGGAATCTGATTCTTCAGTTCGCGGGCTGGTACGCCGAAGACGAACCGGACCGCCCCGCGACGCATGAAAGACGTGAAATCGGGGAAGGCGACCGCGCGCTGATCCGATACGACCGGAGAACCGACGCGTTATCCGTCCTCCCCGCCGACCGGCGGCGTGGGCAGCCGGGTTCCGCCGCCGTGGTGGCGGGCCATCCGGGGCACTGGTCCGTCACCAATCTGCACGCCGAGGACACCTACTTCGTCGAGAACATGGAACGCGGCGGCGAGTTCGTGAAAGTCCCTCCGCGGCGGAAAGACTTCCCCATTCCCTTCGAGCTGGCCCGGCTCGTCCTGCCGGTGGCCCGCCGGATCGGCGTGGTGAACGTGTACGGGCCGGAGCCGAGCTATCTGGCCGCGGCCGCCGCGTCGGACACGGCGTCCAACTGGCCCCGGCTCGACGAGCGGTCGGCCTACTTCCGCGTTCTGGTGGCCCTGTGCGAACCCCAGCTCCGCGGCTATCCGCCCGGGGCGGTGCCCACCACCGCCGAGGTCATCGACCGGCTGCGCGGCGGCCCCCGTACTCCCCCGATGAGCCGCGCCGCCGTCAACCACCACATCAACTACCTGGCCACGGAGAAGCTCCAGGTCACCGAGTGGGCGGGGGCCGCCGACGGCAAGCGCTCCTACTGGAAGCGCGAGGCGGTGGTGGCGATGGCACTGCGCTCCGGCCTGGTGGACGAGCGCCATCTGGGCCTGCTGCCGCAGCGGCTCAGTTGCCCGCAACGGCCTGCCCCACCGCGTCGACCAGTTCGTTCACCCCTGCCTCGTCGATGACCAGCGGCGGGATCGCCATCACGGCGCGCCCCTGCCGGCGCAGCAGCACGCCGCGTTCGCGGGCCCGGGCGACCGTGACGGCGGCGAACTCCTCGCGGTGGCACTCGACCGTGGCGACCAGCCCCAGTCCGCGGACGTCGGCGACCTCGGGGTGCTCGTCGAGCGGGAGCAGACCGTCGAGCAGCTGTCGCCCGCGCGCGGCGGACGCCGTGACGAGATCCCGGCGCTCGATGACGTCGAGGACGGCCAGCGCGACCGCGCAGGCCACCGCGTGTCCGCCGGTGGTGTGGCCGTAGCGCAGGCCGCCGATGAGCGGGTCGTCGGCGAAGGTGCGGTAGACGGCTTCCGTGGTGCTCAGGGCCGCGAACGGGATGTAGCCGCCGCTCAGGCCCTTGCTCATGGTGACCAGGTCGGGCGTGATGCCGTCGTGGTCGAAGCCGAACATCCGGCCCGTGCGGCCGAAGCCGCAGAACACCTCGTCGAGGACGAGCAGGGCGCCGCTGCGGTCGCAGAGGTCGCGCAGCGCCCGCAGGAAGCCGGCGGGCAGGACCACGCCGCCGCCGACGTTGACGAGCGCCTCGACGAAGACGGCCGCGGGCGGTTCCCCGTCGAGCACGGCCTGTTCGAAGGCGGCCGCCAGTGGCGCCAGCGATTCGGGGGCGCGCAGTCGGCGGGGCTCGGCCGGGAACTCGACCCGGGTCACCGGGAAGGGGGCCTGGGCGTGGGTGGCGTTGGTGGGGAGGCCGGAGAGGTGCTGGGCGACCAGGGTGGTGCCGTGGTATCCGGCCGCGAGGGTGACGATCCGGTTCCGGGGCCGGCCGAGGTTGCGCCAGTAGCCGTGGGCGACGCGTACCGCCGCCTCGGTCGCCTCGGAGCCGCTGTTGACGAACAGCGTCCGGCCCAGCTCCCCCGGCAGCAGCGCGGCGAGCCGTTCGGCCACCGCGCCGACCGGGAGGTGGGTGCCGACGCTGAGGTCGAAGTGCGGCAGCCGGGCGAGCTGCCGTTCGGCGGCGGCGATCAGGTCCGGGTGGGCGTAGCCGCAGCTGGAGTTCATGGCCGACGCCATCGCGTCCAGGTAGGACCGTCCGGAGGCGTCGCGTACGCGGTAGCCGGTGCCCGACAGGACGATCGGGCCGTCGCCGGGGTCCTTTCTCACGGGTGACCACGGGTGCCACACGAAGCGGTGGTCGCGCTCGCGCGCCGTCGCCTCGTCCACATCCACGAGTGCGTCCACGTCCACGGTCGGTGCGTTGACGGTCGGTGCGTTGACGGTCGACATGCCGAGGATCATGCAGCCAACCACCGTCCCGGCACACCCGTACATCTGTGAGGGTCCCGATCACCGGAGTTGCGGTGATCATGGCTGCGGTCCGCAGGTCCCGAACCGGTGGAGAGGAATCGACGGTGCCCCTGCACGTCATCGACCCGGCGCGCCCGCTGCCCCGCCCGCCGGACCGCGTCCTCGTCGCGGGAGGCAGCGGGGCGGGCAAGACCACCGTGGCCGGCAAGCTCGCCGCGCTCTTCGATCTGCCGCGCATCGAGCTGGACGCGCTCTACTACGGGCCCGGCTGGACCGTGCGGCCCGGGTTCGCCGACGACGTCGAGCGGGCGACGCGGCAGCCCCGCTGGGTCACCGAATGGCACTACCCCGAGGTCAACGGGGTGCTGGCGGACCGCGCCGAGCTGCTCGTCTGGCTCGACTACCCCACGGGTCTCACCATGACGAGCCTGCTGCTGCGGACGCTGCAGCGCTCCCTGCACCGCGAGGTGCTGTGGAGCGGCAACCAGGAGGCGCCGCTGCGCACCGTGTTCACCGATCCCGAGAACATCCTGCGCTACGGCTGGGCCACCCGGCACGGCACGCGCGACGAGTTGCGGGCGCTGGCCGCGGCCGGCCGCGGGGACCTGCCGCGTGTGCTGCGGTTCACCCGCCCCGCGGAGCTGGCGCGCTGGCTGATCCGGCAGGGCCGTGAGAGGAGTGTCGCGCGTGCGTGACGTACCGGTGGAATCAAGGGAGTTCGACGAGATCGTGGTCGGCGCGGGGTCGGCCGGCGCGGTGCTCGCCGCCCGGCTGTCCGAGGATCCCGGCCGGCGGGTCCTGCTGATCGAGGCCGGTCCCGACTACCCGGCGGGCTCCCCGCTGCCGGAGGACCTGCGCAACGGGTGTACGCCGTCGATGGTCGCCCACGACTGGGCGTTGACGGCCGTCCGGGACGACGGCACGCCCCTGCCCGTACCGCGCGGCAAGGTGGTCGGCGGCTGCTCCGCGGTCAACACCTGCCTGGCCCTGCGGCCCGTCCCCGACGACTTCGCCCGGTGGGCGCGGGCGGCGGGCGGGGGCGGCTGGTCGTGGCCGGAGATCCTGCCGTACCTCAACCGGCTGGAGGCCGACGCCGATTTCGGCGGCCCGCACCACGGGTCGGACGGCCCGCTGCCGGTCCGCCGCGCCCCGCGCGCCACGTGGACGCCCCTGTCGGCGGCGCTGGTGGACACCGCGGCGGCGGCCGGGCATCCGTACGCCGAGGACCACAACGCGCCCGGGGCCACCGGGGTCGGGCCGCTGCCGCTGAACCTCGCCGACGGCGGGGTGCGCGTCTCCACGGCCGGCGCCTATCTCGGACCCGCGCGCCGGCGCCCCCATCTCACGGTCCTGGCGGGGAGTCCGGTGGACCGGGTCCTGTTCGAGGGGACGCGGGCGACGGGCGTCGCGCTGGCGCGGGCGGACGGCGGGTCGGTCGAGGTGCGCGGGGCGCGGGTCACCCTCTGCGCGGGCGCGTACGGGACGCCCGCCGTCCTGCACCGCTCGGGCGTCGGCCCGGCCGCCGTCCTGCGGGAGCTCGGCGTCGGGGTCGTCGTGGACCTGCCGGGCGTCGGCGCCGGCCTCGTCGACCACTCGCAGGTCGCCATCGGGGTCATCCCCCGGCCGGGCGGGCTCTGCGACCCGCGCGACCCCTGCGCCCAGGTGGTGCTGCGCTACACCGCGCCGGGCTCGGACACCCCCGACGACATGCAGCTGTACGCCCTCAACCACGTCGAACTCGACGTGTACGCCCCGCAGGTGGCCGGCCGGGTGCCGGACGGGCGGGCGTTCATGCTGACCTCGAACCTGATGGCCCCGCGCGGCCGGGGGACGGTCACGGCGGTGTCGCGCGATCCCGCCGTCCCGCCGCGGATCGCCCTCGACCACGCGCGGGACCCGGAGGACCTGCGGCGCCAGCGCGAGGGGGTCCGGCTGTGCTGGGAGCTGCTGCGGCAGCCCGCGTTCGCGGCGCTCACCAAGGAGATCATCGACATGGACGAGGAGACCATCCGGTCGCGGACGGCACTGGACGGCTTCGTGCGGAACGCGGCGCGCACGGCGCACCACCCGATGGGGACCGCGCGCATGGGGTCCGCTGACGATCCCGGGGCCGTCGTGGACGCGTCCTGCCGAGTGCACGGGGTGGAGGGGCTGCGGGTGGCGGACGCGTCGGTGATCCCTGTGCCGCTGCGTGTCAACACGAACCTGGCGGCCGTCGCGGTGGGGGAACGCGTCGCGGCCCTCGGTGGCTGAACCGCCGTTCACGTACCCCTCGGCCCGGCCGTCCCGGCGTGTGGCGGCCACGACTTCCCGCGAGGAGACCACGTTGTTCGTACTCAAGCACCGTCCCGAGGACTTCCGCGTCCGCGAGAACCTCGTCGTCCCGCTCACCGACGACGCCTCGGCCGCACACCGCTACCTCCTGCTGCACAAGCGCGGCTACACCACCATGGAAGCCGTCCGCCTGCTCGCCGACCGCATCGGCGTCGCCGGCCGGGAGGTGCGGTACGCCGGGCTCAAGGACGAGGACGGGGTGACCGAGCAGCTGCTGTCCGTCCCCGCGCGGGCGCTCGCCGACGGGCTCCCCGAATTCCCGGACGGGGAGCGGCGGTTACGGCTGGCGCACTACGGGTACGGGCACGAGCCGCTGGCCGTCGGCGGGCTGGAGGGCAATGCCTTCCGCGTGGTCCTGCGCGACCTGGACGACGGTGCCGCCGGACGGCTCGCCGGGCGGCGCCGGATCAACCTGCTGTTCGTCAACTACTACGACACCCAGCGCTTCGGCGTGCCCGGCGGCCCCAAGCGCACCCATCTCGTCGGCGCCGCGCTCCTGGACGAGGAGTGGGCGCGGGCCCGGCACGAGCTCGCCGGGCTCGGCGCGCCCGAAAGCGCCTCCGCGCGCGACTGGACGGGCCCCGACGAGGACTTCTTCCGCTCGCTCGACCCGCGCACGGTCGCCTTCTATCTGGCGGCGCACTCGTCGTACCGGTGGAACGCCGAGGTCCGCGGGCTGATCGGTGCCGAGCACGCCCGGGACGTGACGGTGGACGGTCTGCCCTACCGCTTCCCGGCCGGCGCGCGGGAGGCGGCGGCCCTGCAGGCGCGCTGCCCCGAGCTGGCGTACACCCGCTACACGTGGGCGGACGGTCCCGAGGAGCACCGGGTCGTGCGGCCGACGGTGGTCCAGACCCTGGTGACGGTCGGCGCGCACGGCCCGGACGACGCCTTCCCGGGCCGCCGGGCGGTCGAGCTGGGTTTCCAGCTCCCCTCCGGCAGTTACGCCACGACGGCGCTGCGCCAGCTCATGACCCAGCGATGACGAGGGCCGTCCATGGCGTTGCTGCTGCTCAACCGCAGGACCATCCTGTCGGACGTGCCGGGCTGGCTGCCCGCCGCCTCGCTGGTCGTCGTCACGGCGGCCTCGGCGGCTGCGGGGGTGCCGCTCCGGGATTTCCGGCACGTGGAGACCGTGCCGGACTACGAGGACGACGCCGCAGTGGACCGTGTCGTCGACGCGCTCTGCCGTGCTCACCGGATCGAACGGGTGCTGACCACGGCGGAGATCGACGTCGTGCGCGCGGCGCGGGCCCGGGAGCGGCACGGGCTGCCGGGCCAGTCGGTCGGGAGCGCCCTGGCCTACCGGGACAAGTACCGGATGAAGCGCCTGGCCGCGCGGGGCGGTGTGCCCGTGGCGCCGATGGCGCGGGTGGACGACGCGGACGGTGTCCGCTCCTTCGCCGCGCGGCACGGGTTCCCGGTGGTGGTGAAGCCGGCCGACGGGGGCGGCTCGGTGGGGGTGCGGGTGCTGCGCGACGCCTCGGCGGCGGCTTGCCCGCCGACCGGAGAGGGGCTGCTCGTGGAGCGGTTCGTCGACGGGGTGGTGTGCCATGTGGACGGGCTGATGGCCGGCGGGCGTGTGCTGCACTCCGTCGCCTCGCGTTATCTGCACTCCAATCTGGACACCGCCGTGCGCGGTGTCCCGAGTGTCAGCGGCATGCTGCCGGCGGACGAGCCGGTGGCGAAGCGGCTGTGCGCGGCCGCCGCCGACACCGTCGCCGCGCTGCCGCCGGTGGCGGAGGTGACGGCCTTCCACGCCGAGTTCTTCCACACGCCGGACGACGGGATCGTGCTGTGCGAGATCGCCTGCCGGCCGGGGGGCTGCGGCATCCCCGAGGCGTTCGAGCTCACCACCGGGGTCAATCCGTACGCGGCCCAGTTGCGCGGGCAGGCCGGGCGGATCCGCGACGTCGAGGTGGCCGGCGGGCGGGCGCGGCACGGCTGGGCCTGGTTCCCGCCGCGGGCCGGTGTGCTGCGGCGCCTTCCCGCCCGCTGCCCGCTCCCCAGCACCGTCCGCTATACCGCCCACGGCCGGGTGGGGGCGCGCTACGGGGGGCCCGCGTCCAGCACGGACCGCGTCGCCGAGCTGGTCTTCCGCGTCGACGACGGGCGTCCTCTGGAGGATGTGCTGCGGGAGGTCGACGACTGGTGGGCCGGGGCCGTCCGATGGGGGTGACCGGGGTGGCGCCCGGCCGCGGGTTCATGACGGCCATGGTCGTGGACGCGCTGGGCAGCGGTGTGTGGATCACCTTCTCCCTGCTGTACTTCACGTACGGGCAGGGGATGGCGCTCACCTCGGCGGGGGCCGCGCTCAGTACCGGGTCGCTGGCCGCGCTGCTGGCCGGCGGGCTGGCGGTGGGCGCGCTCGCCGACCGGATGGGTCCGTTCCGCGCGGCGACGCTCAGTTGCGCGCTCCGCGCCGCCGCGTTCCCCTGCTATCTGGCCGCCGACCGGCCGGCCGCCGTGGCCGCCGTCGCCTTCGCGGTGAGCTTCGGCGACCGCCTGTACTGGGCGGCGCACGGCGGGCTGGTGGCCGTGGTCACCTCGGCCGAGCAGGCGCGGCGCGGCATGTTCGCGCTGCTGAACAGCCTGCGCAATGTGGGTCTTGGTGTGGGTGCGCTGGGTGTGGCGCTGGGGGCGTCCTTCGAGGATCGTGGCGGGACGGCGCTGTGGCACAGCATCCCGCTGGTCAACGCGGCGAGTTTCGCCGTCGCGGGGGTGCTGTTCCGGGTGACCGGGCGCCGGGTGCCGCCCGTGCCGGCCGCGAGCGGGGGCGACGTGCCCGCGGCCTCGTACCGTACGGTGCTCGCGAACCGCCGCTTCCTCGCGTTCACGGGGGCGACGCTCGCCATCACGCTCTCCAGCGTCGCCTTCGACTCGATCCTGCCGGTGTATCTGCGGTGGCTGGAGATGCCGGTGTGGACGCCGCCGGCGGCGTACGTGCTCTCGTGCGTGGCCATTCCGGCGTTCCAGCCGCTGGCGCTGCGGCTGGGGCGGGAGCGGTCGCCGATGCGGTTGATGGCGGTGGCCGCTGTGTTGATCGCGGCGGGTCTGGGCGGGCTGGTGGCGGCCGGGCGGTTCGGCACGGCGGGGGCCGCGGCGCTGGTGGCGGGGCTGGTCCTGCTGTTCAGCCTCGGGGAGGCGCTGTTCGGGGCGGTGGCCATGACCATCGTGCTGTCCTTCGCGTCGTCCTCGGACGCCGGCCGCTACAGCGCCTTCTACCAGTTGGTCTGGGGGGTGTCGGGGGCGCTCGGCCCGGCCGTGCACACGCTGTTGTTCTCGGTGTCCGGCGGCACGCCGTGGCTGGTGATGGCCTGTGCGCTGCTGGTGGCCGCCGTCGTGTACCGCGGGCTGGACAGGACGGCGGTGCGCGCGGCGCGCCCCGCCGCCGCCGGCCGGAAGGGAGAGGCATGAACCCCACGGAACTCACCGAGACGGTCACCCGGGCGCTGCGGCGGTTCTGGGCCGGGCGCCGGGCGGTGCTGCTGCTCGACGACTTCGATCACCGGGCCCGTTCGCTGGTCGACGAACTGCGGGTGTGCGGCGCCGAGGTGGGTGCCGTCGTCGCGCGTACCGGGCCGGGGCCCGGGGCGCCGCGGGTCGGTCCGGGCTGGTACTGCTCGGACTCGGAAGGGGAGTTGACGCGTCCGGAGTTCGAGGCGTGGCTGCGGGACCCGTCGGCGGGCGTGCGGGACTGGCTGGACGGCCTGGATCCGGCGCGCGCTTGGGTGGCGCTGGGGACGCCCCGCACCGGCGTGGCGGAGTTCTGCGGGCGTCCGGTGCACGGGTGGCGGCGGCCGGAGTGGGCCGCCGTCGAGGACAAGACGACGATCGACCGGATGTGGGAGGCGGCCGGGGTGGCCTCGCCGCCGCATTTCGTGGCGGCCGTGGACGAGTTGTCGCGGGTGGCGTCGGGCGTGGGGCGGGTGGCCGGGATGGTGGGGGCGGGTGGGTCGGCTGGGGTGGCCGGCGGGCTCGGGACGGATCGGATGGCCGGGGCGACGGATGCGGCCGGGGTGGCCAGTGGGCCCGGGGCGGATCGGGTGGCCGGGACGGCCGGTGGGGCCTGGGCGGACCGGGTGGCCGAGGTGGCCGGGGCGGCCGGGGCGGCCGGGGCGGCCGGGGTCGTGGTGGCGGCCGATTCGACGCGCGGCCATGTCGGGGACGCGCTGGGGCTGCGCTGGGTGCCCGACCCCGGGCGGCTCCCGGGCGTCGTCGGGGACTTCGCCGGCCGGGCGGAGCGGGTGCGCGTCGCCCGCTTCGTGGACGGCGTGCCGTGCAGTGTGCTGGGCATGGCCCTGGCCGACGGAGTGGCGGTGTTCTCGCCCATCGAGATCGTCACGCTCGGCGACCCGGCCACCGGGCGGTTGCTGTTCTGCGGCTCGTCCACGTTCTGGCGGCCGGGGGCGGCGGCCGAGGACGACATCCGGGGGGCGGCGCGCCGCGCGGGCACGGAGCTGGTCCGGGCGACCGGCTACCGCGGGCTGTTCAGCGTGGACGGGCTGCTCACCCCGGACGGCTTCACCGCCACGGAGCTCAACCCCCGGCACGCCTCCGGTCTCGGGCTGCGGGCCGCCCTGCCCGACTTCCCGCTCTACCTCCACCACCGCGCGGTGCAGGAGCGCCTGCCGGGTCTCGACACCATCACCCACGCCGATCTGGAGCGGCTGGTGCGGGAGTTGGTGGCGGCCACGCCGTCGGCGTCCCTGGCGGTGGGCGCGGTGCGCGTCGAGGCCGTGCCCGGCGGCCCGCCGGACCACCGGGCCGGGCCGGCGTGCGCGCGTGCGGCGGCCGGCCTGGGCGAGCCGGGCCTGCGCGCCTTCCCCCTCGGTCTTCCTTCCGCTCCCCCTCTCCCGCCGTGTGAACCGGACGACGAAAGGTGTACGGCATGAATCACTCCACTCCCCTTCCCCTGGTCAACTCCTGGAACGAATGGGACCCGTTGCGGGAGATCATCGTCGGCGTCGCCGACCGCGCCTGCTTCGAGCCGGCCGAACCCGGCTACCGTCCGGCGCTGCGCGACTCGGACGAGCCCTTCCCCACCGGCCCGAAGCCGGCCGAGATGGTCGACCGGGCCAACGAGCAGCTGGACGGCCTGGTGCGGGTGCTCCAGGGGCAGGGCGTCACGGTGCGCCGCCCGGACGCCCTCGACCTCACGCGCCCGCTGAAGACGCCGACGTTCGAAGTGGCCAACCAGTACTGCGTGGTGTGCCCGCGCGACGTGATGATCACGTTGGGCAACGAGATCGTCGAGGCCACCATGTCGCGGCGGGCCCGCTACTTCGAGTACCAGGCGTACCGGAAGCTGGTCTACTCGTACTGGAACGCCGATCCCCGCGTCGCGTGGACGGTCGCGCCCAAGCCGTCCATGGCCGACGCCATGTACCGGGAGGACTTCTGGGAGTGGCCGCTGGAGAAGCGCCACGCCGAGATGCACAACTCGGAGTTCTGCGTCACCCAGGACGAAGTGGTCTTCGACGCCGCCGACATGAGCCGCTTCGGCCGTGACGTCCTGGTGCAGGAGTCGATGACCACCAACCGGGCCGGCATCCACTGGCTCAGGCGCCATCTGGAGCCGCGGGGCTTCCGGGTGCACCCGGTGCACTTCCCGCTCGACTTCTTCCCCTCCCACATCGACTGCACCTTCGTACCGCTGCGTCCGGGGCTGGTGCTCACCAATCCGGAGCGGCCGCTGCGGGAGGGCGAGGAGCGGATGTTCCACGACAACGGCTGGGAGCTGGTCGAGGCGCCGCAGCCGACGTCCGCGAACGACGAGATGCCGCGCTACTGCCAGTCCTCCAAGTGGCTGTCGATGAACGTGCTCAGCGTCTCCCCGAGCACGGTCGTCTGCGAGGAGCGGGAGAAGCCGCTGCACGACCTGCTGGACAAGCTGGGTTTCGAGGTGCTTCCGGTGCCGTTCCGGGACGTCTTCGAGTACGGCGGGTCGCTGCACTGCGCGACGTGGGACGTGCGCCGGGAGGGCACGATGGAGGACTACTTCCCGCGGCTGGAGTACACCCCCGTCGCCCCGGCCGTCTGACCCGGCGCGGTGCGGCGGGCGTGAGCACGTGGGAGGGGGCGTACGCCCGTTGTGCCTCCTCCCACGGTCACCCGGCCGTGCCGGTGCGCCAGGCGTCGAACTCCTCGGGCGTCGTGACCTCGTGGTCGAGGACCGCGCGGTAGACGTCGTAACCGGGGGTGCCGTCCCCGGGCCGCGCGGCGAGCGCCCGCTTGATCCGGAGGATACGGACGCGGTGCGCGTCGGTCAGCCGTGGCGGCAGGGCGCGGACGTGCGCGAGGTCGGGCTGGCGGTCGGGCTCGTCGACGAACCAGATGTCGAGCGTCCACTCCCGGCCGGCCGCCGAGCGGTACTCCACGCCCAGGTAGAGGCCGTCCGGGTACATCGGGTCGGTGTTCCAGTGGCCGGTGTCGTCGCGGAAGCGGACCTGCCGGACCCTGTCGTGCACCGCCAGCGCGGCGCCGATGTCCGCGACGGCCTTGGGGGCGCCCGCGCCCAGGTCCGGGCAGACCACGGTGATGTCGATGTCCCGGCGCACCATCAGCCCCAGCGCCGAACTGCCCACGCGCACGGGCTCGCCGCACTTCGCCAGCAGTCCGGCCAGCCCCAGGTCGCCGACCGCTTCGTCGGCCTCGGCCTGCAGGGCCTGCTGCTCCGCGAGGATCGCGGCCGGGTCCTCGGCCGGCGTGGGAACGGGCGCTTCACCGCCCGCGGTTGCCCGGGACGGCACCTTCGGTTCCGCGGTCATGGCTCCCCCCTGGTGTGGTGATCTCGATGGCACCACCCACCGTACCCGTCGGCACTGACAGTCCTGCATCGCCGTCCCCCCGGCTGGTCGCTGCTGGACGCGGCGGCCGCCGCGTCCAGCAGCGACCAGCCGTCGACCGTCACCGCCCGCCGCTCCCCCGGCCGCCACCCGCGGACCGTCGCCGCGTCCAACAGGGCGCGGACGGCACCCGGTTCGTGCAGGTTGAGGGAGGCGCCCCGGACATGCCCCACGTCCCCGGAGCCCAGCGGCGCCCCGCCGGGGACGTACCGGCCGGGGCCCTCGGCGAAGACGACCCGCAGCGCACCGCCGGTACCGGCCGGCTGCGGGTACAGCGTGAGGGTCTGACGGCAGCCCGGCGAGCCGCCGCCGCCCGGCGCGCGATGGCTGTGGCGGAGCGTCCACAGGTACGACCGGCCGTCGGCGACCAGGCGGCGGGGTCGGTTCGGGTGGCGCGGCATGGGGCGAACGTACGGGATCCGGAGGCGTGGTGATCCGGGCCTTCGTCGTGATCCGGTCCTTCGGCGGGGGGGGCGCCCTGGCCGTGGGGGGGTGCCCCTATCTGTTTCGTCAACCCTGGCGGGGCTGGTTCGTAGGGGTTCGTGCTGGTTTTCGGGAACGTCCCGCGAAGCGGGATGTTCCCGGCGGCTCGGGTGCGGTGCGGGCAGGGCGGTGGCCGGCGTGGCGGGGGTGGCCGTGCCGGTGACGGGATGGAGCGGGCTGGAAGAGGCAGGGGGTGGGGTGGGTGTCAGGCAGCGAGGTCGAGGGCGCGGGGTTCGTAGAGGGTGCCGTTGCGGATCATCGCGTGGATGACGTTCACGCGTTGCCGGGCCAGGCGGAGGATCGCCTGGGTGTGAGTCTTGCCGCGGGTTCGCTGGCGGTCGTAGTAGATCCGCGAGGACGGGTCGCTCTTGCAGCCGGTCGCGGCGAACGCGGCCTGGAACAGGGCGCGTTTGAGGAGCCGGTTGCCGCGGTGGGGAGCGTGCTCGCCGCGGATGGAGGTGCCCGAGGACTTCGTTGCGGGGGCGAGTCCGGCGTAGGAGGCGAGGTGTCCGGCGGTGGGGAAGCCGGTGCCGTCACCGATCGCGACGATCACCGCGGCGGTGGTCCTGACGCCCATGCCGGGCAGGGACGTCAGGAGGTGGAAAAGAGGGAGGGCCTCCAGCAGGGCGGCGATCTCCTGCTCGGTGGCCTGTCGCTGGGTGTGGGCGGCGGCGAGCTGAGCGGCCAGGCCCGGAACGATCAGCGCGGACGCCTCGGTGCCGGGAACGACGAGAGTCTGCTCGGCCAGCGCGTCGGAGATCTCCCCGGCCAGCTGCTTCGCCTTGCGCGAGCCGTGCGCTTTGAGCAGGGCCTCGCAGCGGGCCCGGCCGAGTCTCTTCAGCTTCGCCGGGGAGCCGTGCCGGGCCAGGAGGGCTTGGACGTAGGGGTAGGCCAGGCGCGGGCCGAGCACGCGTTCCAGGGAGGGGTGGATCTGGGAGAGCAGGCCGCGCAGCCGGTTGGTGGTGCGGTTCACCTCGCCGGCCAGGTCGTTGTCGTAGCCGGTGAGCATGGTCAGCTCGGCCAGTACCTCGTCGTCACGGTCCACCGCGCGCAAGGTGTGCGGCATGGTCCGGGCGGTCTCGGCGATCACGAACGCGTCGCGGGCGTCTGTCTTGGCCTCACCGGGATGCAGGTCGGCGGCCCGCCGCATCGACAGTCCCGGCAGGTAGGCCACCCGGCACCCGCTCGCGCGGGCCACCGTCAGCGGCAGCGCGCCGATGTTGGCGACCTGGTCCACGATCACCAGGACGGTACCGAACTTCGCCACCAGCTTGGTGAACAGCTCCAGCAGTTTCGGCTCGGTGTTGGGCAGCCGCTTGTCGTGCACGGTCCTGCCGTCCCCGGTCCGGCCGTGGGCGTGGTGGAACTCCTTGCCCAGGTCCAGGCCGAGGAAGAGATCTGTCGCGGTCGTGTCGACCATGTGCGCGTGCCCCTCGCCACTCGTCTCCCCAACTCCCGGCCGTCCCTGCGGCACCACACGCCGGCAACCACGTTACGCAGACATGCCACCCGTGAAGCGGTCCGGCATTGCGCCGAACCAGAGTGGTCGTCAGGCCCCTCATCAGCGGTCAAGCGGTGCCCCGAAGCCCGGCGGCAACACCCCCCAGGTCATGTACTTCGACAGGGGGCACACAGCCATACCGAGCCCGGGGGCCAGGCGCCCCGTTGCGGGGCCACGGAAAAGGTAACGGGGCGTGGTGCGTGATGCCCGTGTCCGTACGGTCGGCGGTGCCGGTGCTCACCGATCCGACGGTGTGGCGGCCAGCGGGGGAGGTGACCCGCTGTCCGGAGGACGGCGGATCGTTTTCGGCCATGCCATCGGCGTGCCGTTCTTCGATCATTTCGCGCGTGCCGGCGAGACGGCCGCCGTGTTCCACGGCGGGACGGCCGCGATGTCCGGGACGGAGAGCGTGCCCGTCGCGGTGCCGGGATGCGGCCGGGCGGCCGGGTCCTCGTCGTCGACGCCGTCGTCCCGCGCGGAACGAGCCGCACGTGGGCAAGACGCCGGCAGGGAGCGCACGGAGCGGGATTTCCGGGTCCTCTTCGGAGCGGCCGGTCCGCGTCCGTCCCGGGTGGCCCCCTCGCCGTCGGTGCTGTCGACCGTCGAGGGCGTGTCGGCCACCGGGTGACGGAAAAGGCCACCCGTCCGTCCGCCGTTCGCGCTCACGGGGACGATGTTCGCAAAGGTGACCGATCGGTTTCGTGCGTTCTCGGCTTGGCCGCATCCGGCGCTGTGTCGGGCGCCCGGACACCGTGAGATGGGGGGACGCGCCCGGCGGCGACCGGCCGTCGGCGCACGGACCGCGAGAGAGGAACCCCGCCATGGCTCCCATCCCGGTGAAACCCGGAATCTACAAGGTCCACGCCCACATCATCGGCCCGACGTCCCTGCTGACCGCCACCGAGCACGCCCTCAAGCACGGCGCTCCCGTCATCACCGACCGGCTGAACCCGCTCCCGATCGAGCAGGAGTGGGCCGTCGAGCCCGCCGAGCCCGTGCCGGGCGCGCCCTATGTGATCCACCTGGCGTATCACGGGGAGGCCGGCCTCGTGGTCCAGGAGGACAAGTTGTGGGTGAACGCCGCTCCCCGTCCGGAGTGGGCGCAGTTCACGTTCGAGCGCGTCATCGGCGGGGTGAAGATCCTCTCCGACAAGGGCCTCGCCCTGCGCGCCGGCCACCGCGGCGCGCAGATCCAACTCACGGCGCCGCAGCCGGAGTTCCAGGAGACCTGGACCCTGGAGTTCATTCGGCCGCTCGGCGAGGAGTGACCCGGTAGGGGGACGCGGAGGGGTGGCCGACGGCCGGCGGCCACCCCTCCGGTCCCCGTCAGCTCTCCGCGGAGCAGACGGTGTACGGCGGCTGCCCGGCCGGGTCGTTCAGGTAACGCAGGAGCTTTTCGTTCGCGCACGGTGAGGTGTAGGCGGCGCCGTGTCCGTCGGCGTCGGCCAGCAGGACCCGGGTGGTGGGCGGGAGCCGGCGCAGGACGGCGAGGGCGTTGGTCAGGGGGGTGGCCGGGTCGTGGAGGTTGTTGGCGAGGAGGATTCCGGAGCGCGGGGAGACCCGGGGCACGCGCGGCGGATCGGTGACCGGTGACGGGTGTCCGGCGCAGTCTCCGGCGACGTCCCAGAAGACCGTGGCGCCGAAGCGGGGTGCCGTGCGGCGGAGGCGGTCGGTGTGTTCGGACAGGGCGCGGTACCGGGACGGCATGGGGAAGTCCGAGCACAGCACCGCCCGGGTGAGGCCCTCCGTTCCCGCGTCCTTGTCGCCGCCGAGCGGGTGCGCGAAGCCCGAGGCGTCGCCGTCGGCGGCGGCGCGCAGCGAGCGGGCGAGGCGGGGCCAGCCGTAGTCCTCCAGTCGCCCGCCGCTCATGTGGCGGGCCGCCGCCTTCCGCACGTCGTCGCCGGTGATCCGCCGGCCGGCGCCGGGGGCGGGCAGGGAGGGGGCGGCGGCCAGCCGGTCGAAGACGGCTCCGGCGTCCCGGCCGTGCAGGGCGCAGGCGCTGTTCTCCGCGCACCAGCGGGTGAACCGGGTGAAGGCGTTCTCCACGCCGGCCGCGTTGCGGGCGGCGAACTCGGGGAGGTCCACCGAGTGGTCGACCAGGCCGTCGAGGACCAGTGCCCGCGGTGGGTGCCGCCGGTAGCGGTCGAGGTAGGCGGCGGCGAAGACGGTGCCGTAGGAACCGGCGTAGGCCACGAGGCCGTCGCGCTGCCCGATGGCCTTGCGGAGGACCTCGATGTCCTGGGCGGTGTCGTCGGCGGAGAGGTGCCTCGCCGGTTCGCCGGTCCGGCGCAGGCAGCTCTCGGCGAACGCGCGGTTCGCGGCGGCCGTCGCGTCGAGCGCCGCCTGTGAGGTGATCGCCGAGGGCCGGTCGGGTGCGGGCCGGTCGCAGCGCATCGCGGCGCTGCCGCCGACCCCGCGCGGGTCGAACAGCACCACGTCGCGGTTCTCCCGCCACCGCTGAAGCTTCATCAGGGGACCGATCTCCCGCAGGTACGCGATGCCCAGGCCGGGGCCGCCGGGGATGAGGAGGATCGGGGGTTCCCGCCGGGCCGACGGGCGGGCGGCGGGGATCCGCTCCAGTCTCAGCCGGATGCGCGGGCCGTCCGGCCGGGCGTGGTCGACGGGGACGGGGAGTTCGGCGCACTGGGCCGGCATCCCGTCCTTGGTCCCGCAGTCCCGCCAGGCCGGTGCGGGGGTGCCGGCGCCGGCGCTCCCGTCGGGAACGGCGCCCGCGGGTCCCCCTGCCAGGGCGAGGGCCACCGCGCCCAGGGCGGCGGCGGTCCGCAGTGCCCGCCGGGCGCGTGGGGCGGGCCCCCGCCGGGGTTCCGGTGCGGTTTCGGAAGACATGTGGGGTCCTTTCGTCGGGGGCGCGCGGCTGCCATATCGCCTTGTCCGCGCGCCGGGGGGACGTCCGTCCCGGCAGTCTGTGCCGCGGGAGGGCCGCGGCGCGCTCGGGCGGCCACCCGGATCCCCGGTACCGTCAGCGGTACCCCGTGCACGGCCGCCCGCCGGCCGGCCGTCCCCGCCTCTTCCCCGCCCTGTCGACGGCGGCCCGTCCCGGCCTACAGTGCACGGGTGATCAGTCAAACGGCTTTGTTGGGGCGGCCTTTGCCGTTCGACGGGATACGCAACGGGACCGCGACCGTGGTCGCCGCGCTCGGCCGGCTCGCCGGTGGTCTGGGGACCGCGCTGGGCGCGCTCGCCGCCCTGTCCTGGGCGGTGCTGGTCGTCCTCCTCTGCCCCGTGGGCGTGGGGGTGGTGCTGCTGCCGACCGTGCCGCGCGCGCTGCGTGCCGCCGCCGGGCGCGAGCGCCGACGGCAGGCCCGCCGGGGCCGGATGATCGTCGCCCCCTATGCGACGCCCGCGCCCGGGCTCGGTCCGGTGGCCCGGTTCCGGGCCGTGCTGGCGGATCCCGCGACGGGCCGGGACGCCCGGTGGGCGCTGCGGCATGGCGTCTCGGGGCTGCCGGCCGGTCTCCTCGGCCTGTTGCTGCCGGTCCTGGTGGTGCGGGAGACCGCCTACCCGCTCTACTGGTGGCTGCTCCCCCGCTCCATGGCGACCTCCGGGCTCGGGTTCCGGGCCGAGGGCTGGCCGGTGGCGGTGGCCGTGGGCGTGGAGGGGCTGGGCTGGTGCGTCGTGACGGCCCTGCTCCTGCCGCGTCTCGCCCGGTCGCAGGAGCGGGCGGCGGCCCGGCTGCTCGGCCCGCATCCGAGCGTCGATCTGACGCGGCGGATCGCCGAGGTCACGGCGAGCAGGGCCGCCGCCCTGCGCGCGCACGCCGCCGAACTCCGCCGGATCGAGCGGGCGTTGCATGACACGGTGCAGAACCGGCTGGTGGGCGCGGCCCTGTTGATCGGGACCGCCCGGCGGGCCGGCGTCCGGGACGCCGGCCGGGCGGACGGGCAGCTGGAGCGCGCCCAGACGGCCGTCGAGGAAGCGCTGGCCGAGCTGCGCGCGGTGGGGCGCGGCGTGTTCCCCTCCGTTCTGGAGGAGCGGGGGCTGGACGGAGCCGTGGCGGGGCTGGCGGCCGAGTGCGCGGTGCCCTGCCGGGTCGACGTCGGGCCGCTCGGGCAGCCGTCCGCCTCCGCCGCGGCGACGGCGTACCACGTCGTGGCCGAGGCGCTGGCCAACGTCGTCCGGCACAGCGGGGCCGCCCGGGCGGAGGTGACGATCCGGCGCGCGGGGGACGTCCTGCGCGTCCGGGTCCACGACGACGGCCGCGGCGGTGCCCGGGAGCGGGCACCCGAGGGGGCGGGACGCGCGGGCGGTACCGGGCTGGCCGGGATGCGGCACCGTGTGGAGGCCCTGGACGGGAGCCTGGCGTTCACCAGCCCGGTCGGCGGGCCGACCGTGGTGGAGGTGGAGCTGCCGTGCGCGTGGTGATCGCCGACGACGACACTCTGATCCGGGAGGGGCTGGCCGCGCTGCTGACGGCCGAGGGCTGCGACGTCGCGGCGGCGGTGGCGCACCCGGACGACCTGTCGGACGCGGTGGCCGCCCACCGGCCCGACGTCGCCGTCGTGGACGTCCGGATGCCGCCCACGCACACCGACGAGGGCATCCGGGCCGCCGTCCGCGTCCGGCGGTTCCCGCACCCGCCCGCGGTGCTCATCCTGTCCGCGCACGCCGAGCAGTCGTTCGCCACCGAGCTGCTGGCGGACGGTGCGGCGGGGATCGGCTACCTGCTGAAGGAACGGGTGGGCCGGGTCGAGGAGTTCGTCGACGCGCTGCGCCGCGTGGCGGGCGGCGGCACCGCCATCGACCCCGAGGTGGTCTCCCGGCTGCTCGCGCGGCGGCGGGCCGTGGACGCCGTCGCCGGCCTGACCGCGCGCGAACGCGAGGTCCTGGCCCTGATGGCGCAGGGGCTGGGCAACGCGGCCCTCGCCCGTCGCCTCGGCGTCAGTGACAACGCCGTGCAGAAACACATCAGGAAGATCTTCGCGAAGCTCGGTCTGCCGCCCGACGACGAGGTGGACCGTCGGGTGGTGGCCGTCCTGCGCCATCTGGAGGCGCTGGGCCGCTGAGGTGGGGCCGGGGGCTCGGCCTGTGCTCGCGGCGCGTTGGGTGTGGATGACGACGCTGTCCGGCCGCGCGAGGGTCGGCTGAGCGCCGGTCGCCGGTCCGAGCCCGCACCGCCTGCGCCGCCCGGTCCGACCGGGGCTCTTGTCGGCCGAAGCCGGGGCACGGAGGGAGCGCCGAGAGGCCGGCGGCGTCGGCCCGCTCACTGTGCGGACGGAAAGCCGGGCCGCCCCACTGACGGCGATGCGGTGAGCGTCGGGCAAGAAGGACCGGGGGCTCGGCTTGTGTTACGCGGCGCTCCCCCGTGCGGGCTCGGAGCCGGGCCGGCCCCGGCGGCGGTGCCGCGATGAACGTCGGGTTGGGGAGACGAGGGGGGCAACGCGCTCTCGCTCGCCGTCAGTTCCGTCAGTGCGAAGCAGCCGACGCACAGGGCGAGCAGGCCGGCGATCAGGTCGGCGGTGTTGCCGACGCCCAGCAGGGCCGATGTGTCCGGCGAGCGGCCCACGTCCATCCAGCCGCCGGACCCGAAGGCGACGCCCACTCCCGTCCAGGCCATGGCCAGCGGCACGCCCACCCGGACCCGTCCCCATCGGCGGAACACCAGCGCGTACAGGCCGGCCGCCCCGGCCAGCGCGCCCAGGCCGTGGACCAGGTCGCCGGTGCGGCCGATGGCGTTGCGGTGGGCGGTCCACTCCGCGTTCATGCCGAGGTCGGAGCCCAGTCCCCACAGCAGGCGAAGGGCTCCCGAGCAGACGAGGAATCCCAGGGCGAGCCCGGTGAGCACCCGCTGCATGCCCTGGGTGCCGGCCGGATCGGTCAGGTCCCGGACGCGGGTACGCAGCAGTCTTCCCCAGCGCTCGTCGGCGTACAGGGCGAACGCCGCGAGGAGGACCAGCCCTTCGGCGCAGAGCCCGCCGTAGACGACGCCGAACACCCAGGGCCTGAGCATGTCGTCGGACAGGGCCGGATTCTCCGCGCCGGTCGCCGCGATGACGCCTTGGCCGACCGGCAGGGCGATCATCAGCGCGACGAGCATGCCCGTCGCCACCCACATCGGGAAGAGGATCGGCCACGCGCGCACGTGCCGTCCTCCGGGCCGGGTCAGGACGTGGGCGATCAGCGCCGCGATCGCGTCCATCCCGAATGTCACCGCGTTGGCCGCGATCCACTGTGCCCGCGACAGGCTGCCGAGGTCCCGCACCCCGACGTCGGCTCCGGCGACCCAGAGCAGTTTCAGTACCAGGTACGGCAGACAGGCGACGACGGCCAGCCGGGCGAGGATGCGGCGCCGGCGGGCCCGGCGTTCGGAGTGGTCAGGCATGGACACGACTCTGGCGCGCCGGGCCCGGCGGCTCGTCATGCCATGGGACGGGGCTCCTCCCCCGTGCGGCGGAGCGGCCTTCGTCCGGCCGCCGTACGGGGTGTGGTGGTCGCGTGGCGGTCGAGGCGGGCGGCGACTCGCCCGTGGCTCAGGGCATAAGGTCCCGCACCCGGGGGGCGACGGGTCCGAAGAGGTCCCTGATGGTCGTGAGGGCCGCGGTGTGGAGAGTGGCGGCGGGGACGGTGGTGCCGTCGGGTGCCGTCAGGGAGCGGGTGGCGGTGGCCTCGGCGACGACGGTGGGGCGGTAGCCGAGGGTGAAGGCGCCCTGGGCGGTGTAGCTGACGCACATGTGGGTCATAAAGCCGGCCAGTACCAGGTCGGGTCCGGCGTCCAGGGTGCGCAGGGTCGTCTCCAGGCCGGTGGCGTGGAAGGCGTCGGGGAACTGCTTGACCACCACCGGTTCTCCTTCCAGGGGAGCGACCTCGGCACTGATCGCGCCGATGTCGGCCCGGATGTCGTACAGGGTGCCGGCGCCGCCGTCGTTGACCACGTGCACCACCGGGGCGCCGGCGGAACGGGCGGCGCCCAGCAGCCGGGCACCGGCGGCCAGGGCGGCCTCGGCGCCGTCGAGGGCCATGACGCCGGTGCGGTAGGTGTTCTGGAAGTCGATCATGATCAGCGTGCTGTCCTCCAGCCGCGGGAGCCGGCCGTCCAGGCCGAGGACGTCGCGCAGGGTCGTCGAAGCGGGCATGGGATGTTTCCTTTCGGATCGCCGCAAAAGGGATGCGGCTGGGTATGCGGAAGCCGGGGGGTGGCCCCGGAGGGGCAGAAGGGCTCAGGTGGTGCGGAAGCGGCGGCGGTACGCGGCCGGGGTGGTGTTGATCTGCCGGCGGAACGCCCGGTGCAGGGTCTCCACCGACCGCAGGCCGCAGGCCCGGGCGACGTGTTCCAGGGGCCGGTCGGTGGTCTCCAGCAGCCGACGGGCCGCCTCCACCCGGGCCGCCTCCACATAGCCGGCCGGAGTGGCGCCGGTCTCCTGGGCGAACACGCGGGAGAAGTGCCGTTCGCTCAGGCACATCCGCGCCGCCAGGGCGGCCGCCGACAGGTCCTCGTCGAGGTGTTCGCCGATGTACCGGCGCAGCTCGTCGAGGTCCCTGCGGGACGACGCCGGGCGGCTGATCGGCACGCTGAACTGGCTCTGGCCGCCGGGGCGTTTGAGGTAGACGACCAGCTGGCGGGCGACGGCCAGCGCCAGGTCCTCGCCGTGGTCCTCGGCGACCAGGGCGAGGGCCAGGTCGAGGCAGGCGCTGATGCCCGCGCCGGTCCACACCCGCCCCGAGCGGACGAAGATCGGGTCCGCGTCGACGTCCACCCGCGGGTGGTCCGCGGCGAGTTGCGCGGCGGTCGACCAGTGCGTGGTCGCCCTCCGGCCGTCCAGCACCCCGGCCGCGGCGAGCAGGTGCGCGCCCACGCACACCGAGGCGACGCGCCGCGCGTGGGGCGCGGTGGCCTTGATCCATTCCACCAGGCCGTCGTCGATCCGGGCCCGCGGGCCCTCGGGCCCGGGGTCGACCGCGCCGGGGACGAGCAGGGTGTCCACCGCGGCCCCCACGTCGGCCATGCCCAGGTCGGTCACCACGCGCACCCCCGCCGAGGTCGCGACGGCCTCCCCCGCCGGGCCGGGGCCGGCCAGCCGTACCTCGTACCCGGCACGGCCGCCGCTCTCCCGGTTGGCCAGGGCGAACACCTCGGCCGGGCCGGTGACGTCGAGGAGGTCGACGTCGGGGAAGACCGCGATCACAACGCGGTGGTGCGTCTGGGGCATGCCCCTATCGTCCGGGCCGCGGCGGCGTGGCCGCAATGACGTGCTTCTGTCATATCCGGACATGGCGCGGGCGGGGGGGTGCCCCTATCTGTTTCGTCAACCCTGGCGGGGCTGGTTCGTAGGGGTTCGTGCTGGTTTTCGGGAACGTCCCGCGAAGCGGGATGTTCCCGGCGGCTCGGGTGCGGTGCGGGCAGGGCGGTGGCCGGCGTGGCGGGGGTGGCCGTGCCGGTGACGGGATGGAGCGGGCTGGAAGAGGCAGGGGGTGGGGTGGGTGTCAGGCAGCGAGGTCGAGGGCGCGGGGTTCGTAGAGGGTGCCGTTGCGGATCATCGCGTGGATGACGTTCACGCGTTGCCGGGCCAGGCGGAGGATCGCCTGGGTGTGAGTCTTGCCGCGGGTTCGCTGGCGGTCGTAGTAGATCCGCGAGGACGGGTCGCTCTTGCAGCCGGTCGCGGCGAACGCGGCCTGGAACAGGGCGCGTTTGAGGAGCCGGTTGCCGCGGTGGGGAGCGTGCTCGCCGCGGATGGAGGTGCCCGAGGACTTCGTTGCGGGGGCGAGTCCGGCGTAGGAGGCGAGGTGTCCGGCGGTGGGGAAGCCGGTGCCGTCACCGATCGCGACGATCACCGCGGCGGTGGTCCTGACGCCCATGCCGGGCAGGGACGTCAGGAGGTGGAAAAGAGGGAGGGCCTCCAGCAGGGCGGCGATCTCCTGCTCGGTGGCCTGTCGCTGGGTGTGGGCGGCGGCGAGCTGAGCGGCCAGGCCCGGAACGATCAGCGCGGACGCCTCGGTGCCGGGAACGACGAGAGTCTGCTCGGCCAGCGCGTCGGAGATCTCCCCGGCCAGCTGCTTCGCCTTGCGCGAGCCGTGCGCTTTGAGCAGGGCCTCGCAGCGGGCCCGGCCGAGTCTCTTCAGCTTCGCCGGGGAGCCGTGCCGGGCCAGGAGGGCTTGGACGTAGGGGTAGGCCAGGCGCGGGCCGAGCACGCGTTCCAGGGAGGGGTGGATCTGGGAGAGCAGGCCGCGCAGCCGGTTGGTGGTGCGGTTCACCTCGCCGGCCAGGTCGTTGTCGTAGCCGGTGAGCATGGTCAGCTCGGCCAGTACCTCGTCGTCACGGTCCACCGCGCGCAAGGTGTGCGGCATGGTCCGGGCGGTCTCGGCGATCACGAACGCGTCGCGGGCGTCTGTCTTGGCCTCACCGGGATGCAGGTCGGCGGCCCGCCGCATCGACAGTCCCGGCAGGTAGGCCACCCGGCACCCGCTCGCGCGGGCCACCGTCAGCGGCAGCGCGCCGATGTTGGCGACCTGGTCCACGATCACCAGGACGGTACCGAACTTCGCCACCAGCTTGGTGAACAGCTCCAGCAGTTTCGGCTCGGTGTTGGGCAGCCGCTTGTCGTGCACGGTCCTGCCGTCCCCGGTCCGGCCGTGGGCGTGGTGGAACTCCTTGCCCAGGTCCAGGCCGAGGAAGAGATCTGTCGCGGTCGTGTCGACCATGTGCGCGTGCCCCTCGCCACTCGTCTCCCCAACTCCCGGCCGTCCCTGCGGCACCACACGCCGGCAACCACGTTACGCAGACATGCCACCCGTGAAGCGGTCCGGCATTGCGCCGAACCAGAGTGGTCGTCAGGCCCCTCATCAGCGGTCAAGCGGTGCCCCGAAGCCCGGCGGCAACACCCCCCAGGTCATGTACTTCGACAGGGGGCACACAGCCATACCGAGCCCGGGGGCCAGGCGCCCCGTTGCGGGGCCACGGAAAAGGTAACGGGGCCGGTCCTCGTCGCGCCCTCCGGAACTCGAACCGTTCCACCGGCAGGCCCAGGCCCGGTACGAGTTCGGCCGGCCCAACGTGTTCGACCGGGGCTGACCCCCTGCCCGGGGGCAGGGGGTCAGCCCCGGCGCACCGGTGTCCCGTTCTCACCAGGTGACGAGGATCTCCGCCGGCATGATCGCCATCCGGTGGGGGTGCCAGGGGACCTCGGTCGCCGGAACCGCGGGGCGGAGGTCCGGGAGGTGGTCGACGAGGACGCGGAACGCCGTGTCGGAGTGGCGGCGGACCAGGTGGGCGCCCGGGCAGTGGTGGCGGCCGTAGCCGAAGCGGAGGTGGGGGTTGGGCGAGCGGGACGGGTCGAAGGTCTCGGGGGCGGTGAAGGCGGCCGGGTCGAAGTTGACGGCGTCCAGGGAGAGCAGGACGAGGTCGCCCTGTTTGAGGGACGCCGGGCCGAGTTCGGTGTCCCGGGTGACGTAGCGCGGGATCGCGTTGCCCAGGACGACGCTGTAGCGCAGCAGTTCCTCCACGCACTGGGGTGTCGTCTCGGGCCGCTCCCGCAGGGTCTTGAGCGCTTCGGGCCGCTGGAGGAGGTTGAACGCCGCCACGCCCAGGAAGCTCGCGAAGTCCTCGTAGCCGCTGACGAAGAGGACGGCGACGATGTTGGACAGCTGCCGGCCCGTCAGTCCCTGGTGGCGGGCGTTGAGGTCGGCGAGGCGGTCGGCCAGGCCGCGCGGCTCGCCCGGGCGGCGGGCGGCCATGTGCGCGTCCATGTGCCGGCGGATCTCCTCCCAGTTGCGGGCGAGTTCCTCGTCCGAGTACGTGACCATCGTCAGGTCGGCGTCGGCGCGGGGGGCCAGGTACGCGCGGTCCTCGAAGGGCAGCCCGAGCAGGCGCAGCATGCAGCGGGCGGCGACGTGTTCGGCGAAGTGCTTCTGGAGGTCGCCCGGCGCGCCCTCGCGGACCATGGCGTCCAGGCCCTCGCGGGTCGCTTCGGCGACCCAGGCGTCGGGCAGCTCGGGCTGGTCGCGGCCGAGGGCCTTGAGCACCTCGTCGCGCAGGCCGGCCTTCTTGAGGTGGTTCATGGCGTCCAGCAGTTCGGGCGCCAGGATGGGGGCGTCCTGCGCCGGGCTGTCGGCCTCGCCCAGTACGGAGCGGGCGAAGGCCCGGTCGCGCAGCACGTGCCGGGTGAGGTCGTAGCCGGTGACGAGCCACGCCTCGCCACCGGAGTTGGTGCCGACGCGGGCCACCGGGCAGCGACCGCGCAGTTCGGCGAGTTCGGGGGCGAGCCGGTCGCCTTTGGTGCTGAACGGGTAGCGCGGCAGCGGCTCCTCGGACGGGCCGCCGGCGGCCGTGGGGGTGTGCGGTGTGGTCACGGGGTATGGGCCTCTCTCGTCGGCGGGCGGTACGGGCGTCACCAGCGCACCGGCAGCCGGGCCGGGGCGCGCAGCGGGGTCGTCTCGTCCCAGGGGAGCGAGGCGGCCGGTTCGGCCAGTTCGACGCCGGGCAGCCGCTCGAGCAGCACCTCGATGGCGGTGGTGAGCTGGAGCCGGGTCAGGTGGCCGCCGGTGCAGGCGTGCGGGCCGTGCCCGAAGGCCACGTGGGCGTTGGGCGAGCGGGTCAGGTCGAGCCGGTCGGGGTCGGTGAACGCCGCGGGGTCGCGGTTGGCCGACGCCGGGACGGGCACGACCGCGTCGCCGGCCCGGATGCGCTGCCCGTGCAGGGTGAAGTCCTCCCGGGCGACGAGGATGTTGATCGCGTTCATCAGCGGTACGTAGCGCAGCAGTTCCTCCACGGCGGCGCCGATGCGCGCGGGCTCCTCGCGGAGCCTCCGCAGCTCGTCGGGGTGGTCGAGGAGGACGAGCATGGCGTTGCCGGTGTGCTGGATGTTGGTCTTGTAGCCGGCCATGAGCATGGTGACGACGAAGCTGACGACGTCGTCGCGCGTCAGGGTGGCACCCGCCCGGCGGCTCTCCGCCAGCAGCAGACCGAGGTAGTCCTCGCCCTCCCCCGCCCGCTCCCTGCGGGCGATGAGCTCGGAGGCGTAGTCCTGGAGGGCGTACAGCGCGGCCAGCACCTCCTCCATCGTCAGCCCGGAGGCGCCGAGCAGGGCGAGGGTGTGCGGCAGGTAGACGTCGCGCTCCTCGTACGGCAGTCCGACGGTCTCGCACAGCACCCGCAGCGGGAGCGGTTCGACGTAGGCGGGGACGAGGTCGGCCGTGCCGTCCGGCGCCCCGGCGACCATGGCGTCGAGGAGCTCCTCGGCGATGGCCCGGACGCGCGGGACCATGAACTCCAGCCTGCGGCGGCCGAACAGCGGGAGGACGGTACGGCGGACGCGCTCGTGGTGCTCGCCGGTCATCTCCAGGAAGGTGGGCAGGCACGGCGGCGGGGCGTCGGCGCCCTCGCGGGGCGGCCAGGCCGACAGCAGCGGCCGGACGAGCCGGGGGTCGGCGAAGGCGGCGCGCACGTCCTCGTAGCGGCTGAGGAGCCAGCCCGTCTCGCCGTTGGGCAGCTTCGCCTTGACGACGGGCTGTTCGGCGCGCAGCCGGGCGTAGCCGCACGGCGATCCGGCGCTGCCGGGCTCGGGGGCGGGGACGTCGATGACGGTGCCGGTGGGGTCCACGGCTTCGGTGTCGCTCATGCGGTCCCCTCCGAGGGACTGGTCGCGGGGCGGGTGAGGTAGCCGGAGGTGTGGAAGTACTCCAGGTAGCGGTCGAGCAGGGCGGCGTCGACCGGCGGGCAGTCGAGCCCGCTGCCGGCCAGCGCCGCCTCGGTGTTGCGCCGCCCCAGCACGGGGAAGGTGTCCTGGAGGTACATCTCCTTGACGGACCGGTCCGTCGTGCGGCCGCGGTCGACGCACAGCGACACGAACGGGGCCGTGGCGGCCGTGGGGTGCGCGGCGACGTGGCGGACGAGGGCGGCGACCCACTCGTCGTAGGGCAGCGTGCGCAGGGTGTGGCCGGCGGCGCGCATCCGGTCCAGGACGTCCGAGAGCATCGCCGGGCGCGGGTTGGTGAGGTGGTAGACGCGGCCGTCGGCCTGCTGGTGGGTGGCGATGTGGACGAGGGCCGCGGCGAGGTGGTCCACCGGGACGAAGTCCATGGGCAGCGCGATGTCCGGGGCCAGGCCCGTGTCGGCGATCATCTTCAGCAGCGAGCAGATGGCCGTCTCGGTGTTGCACACGCCGCGCGCCGTGTCGCCCGTGACCTCGTACGGCCGGTGGACGGCGACCGGGAGTCCCTGGTCGGCGGCCTGCCGCAGCACGCCCTCGGCGACCCACTTGCTCTCCGCGTAGCCCATGGTCAGGGCGTCGGCGTGGTCCAACGGCAGGTCCTCGTCCACCTCGCGCACCCCGGCCGCGCCGAAGCCGGCGACGACGGCGACGGTGGAGACGAAGTGCACGGGGACGCGGCGGGGCGCGGCGATGCGGACGACCTCCCGGGTGCCGTCGACGTTGGCCGCGCGCAACTCCTCATAGGGGTAGAGGAAGTTGACGTGGGCGCCGTTGTGGACGACGAGGTCCAGGGTGCGGGAGAGGTCGGCCGTGCGCGCGTCGGACAGGCCGAGGGCGGGCTGGGTCAGGTCGCCGGGGAAGCACTCCACCCGCTGCCACGCGGCCTCGTCCGGGTGCAGCCCGTAGCGGGCGAGCGCGGTGCGCACCCGCCGTTCGGCGTGGGCCGGGCCCGTCGCCCGTACCGGGCAGTGGACGCGTGCCCGCGTGGTGCGCAGCAGCCGGTCGAGGAGGAAGGCGCCGACGAACCCGGAGGCGCCGGTGAGCAGCACGTGCCGCGGGTCGTGGGGGCGCGGGGCCGGGCCGGTGGCGGGCGGGAGGTCGAAGCCGAGCTCGGCCTCCTTGACGAAGTCGGCGGGCGGCGCGGCCGTTCCGGCGGTGCCGTGGCGTGCCTCGCGGACGGCCGCGGCGAAGCCTTCCAGGGTGGGGGCGGCCAGCAGCGCCCTGACGAGGCCCGAGCCGTGGGCGGCGTCCAGGCCCAGGACGGCGAGGGTGCGGGTGACGGTCTCGGAGGCGAGCAGGGAGTCGCCGCCGAGGTCGAAGAACCGGTCGTGGGGGGCGGGCCGGACGCGCAGGACCTGCTGCCACACCTCCGCGAGGACGCCGAGCAGGCCGTCCTCCGCCGCGGGTTCCTCCCCCGCCGGTTCGGGGGCGGGGGCCGCGGCCTTCAGCCGGGCGCGGTCCACCTTGCCGCCGCTGGTCACCGGGAACCGTTCCAGCGGCACGAGCGCCGGGACGGCCTGCGCGGGCAGCCACTGCGCGCAGTAGGCGCGCAGGTCCGGCACGGGCACCGGGTGCCCGGCCTCGGCGGGGGTGACGTACGCCGTGAGCGCGCCGTCCTCGGCCTCGACGACGGCCTCGCCGACCGCCGGGTTGGCCCGCAGCCGGGCCTCGACCTCGTCGAGTTCGACGCGGACGCCGCGCAGCTTCACCTGCCGGTCCAGCCGGCCGTGGTACTCCAGCAGGCCGTCGGCGGTCAGGACCGCCCGGTCGCCGGTCCGGTACAGCCGCCCGCCCGGTTCCACGGCGGGCAGGGTGACGAACCGCTCGGCGGTCAGCGCCGCGTCGCCGAGGTAGCCGAGGGCCAGCCCGTCCCCGCCGACGTACAGCTCGCCCTCCTCGCCGGGCGCCGCCGGGGTGCCGTCCGGGCGCACGACGTGGCAGGTGGAGGCGCCGAAGGGGCGGCCGAGGGGCACGTGCCCGGCGTCGTCGGGCAGCGGGCGCAGCACATGGGCGGTGGAGACCACCGCGTTCTCGGTCGGGCCGTAGAAGTTGACGACGGTGGTGCCGGGGCAGGCCGCCAGCACGGCGTTGGCCAGGCGCGGGTCCATCGCCTCGCCGCCGGCCGACACGAACCGCAGCCCCGCCAGGGCCTCGGGCCGGGTCCGGGCGAGGAGGTGGAAGACGCTGGTCGTCAGGTACGCGACCGTGACCCGCCGGGTGCGCAGCAACTCCTCCAGGGCGGTGGGCGAGAGGAGTTCGGCGCGGTCGGCGATGACCAGGCACGCCCCGGTGAGCAGCGCGCCCCAGATCTCTATCGTCGAGGCGTCGGAGGACAGCCCGTAGGCGTGCAGGACGCGGTCGTCCGGTCCGGGCGGCGGCAGTTCGGGGTCGGAGAGCACGAGGCGGACGACGCCGCGGTGCGGTATGGCGACCGGTTTGGGGCGGCCGGTGGTGCCGGAGGTGAAGGCCACGTAGGCGGGGTCGGTCGGGGCCGCGGTGCGGGAGGGGGCGCGGGGGCCGACGGGGGCGGCGGTGGTCGCGTCGTCCTCGTCGAGGCCGATGGTCACGCGCAGTCCGCGCACCGGGCGTTCGCCGCCGGGCAGGGTGACGGCGGCGCGCAGCCCCGCGTCCTCCGCCATGGCCCGCAGCCGGGCCGGCGGCAGGTCCTGGTCCAGCGGGACGTACGCGCAGCCGGCCTTGAGGATGCCCAGCAGCGCGACCAGCGCTTCGAGGGAACGACCACCGCAGACGCCCACCAGGTCGCCCGGCTCGACGCCGTGCGAGCGCAGGCGCGCCGCCAGGGCGTCGGAACGGGCGTCGAGCCGGCCGTAGGTGAGGGTGCGCTCCCCGTGCCGGGCGGCGAGGGCGTCCGGGCGGGCGGCCGCCTGCGCCGTGAACAGCTCGGCTACGAGCCGGTCCCGCGGGTAGCCGGGCGGGGGCGCGGTGTCCGCCGTGGGCCGGGTGCGCGGGTGGGGGCGTAAGGAGACGTCGGTGTGGGTCATGTGCGGGTGCGGTGTCCTTCCGGGTTGTGCTGGGGTGCGGTGGCGCGGTGCGTCGGCTCTGCGGGGTACGCGGGCTCGGCGCTGTCGCGCGCGGTCCGGTGCTCGCGCTTCCGGGGCGCGGCGTGCGGTGCGCCTTTTCGGTTGTGCGGCTTTTCGGGTGTGCGGCGGCGGTCAGCCGGCGGCCGGGGTCTCCGCCGAGGTGCCGGCGAAGTCGGCCGCGAAGGCGGCGAAGTCGGCGGTGCGCCAGCGCTCCGGGCGCATGCGGAAGACGACGTCGTCCTTCAGCTGGGCCGCCGTGGCCGCCAGGTAGTCGCGGGCCTCGTCGGGGTCGAGGTAGCGGTGGGCCAGGGCCTCGCGCACGGCCGGGTCGACGGGGTCCTCGACCGCGGTGACCGGCCCCTCGACGCTGACGTAGCGGTACGGCCGCCGTTCGTCCTGCACGCAGAGGCTGAACCGCCCGGCGGCGCGCAGCAGTCGGGCCTTGACCGTCTCCCGGCCCGTCTCGACGACCACTTCGCCGCCCGGCTCGTACGCGTACCAGACGGGCACCACCAGGGGTGCCCGGTCGCCGCCCCGGGGATCGGTGACGCCCAGGACGCCGATGTGCGGGGCGGCAAGGAATCGTTCGCGGGCGTCGTGCGGCATGGCGGGCAGCATGCGGCTCCTCTTCGGTGTGGGCGGGAAAGCGCCGTTTCAGGGGCGGCTCCCCCGTGAAAGATCTTGGAAGCGAACGCATAACTCCCCGTGCCCATTGCCCTACAAACTGATGTTTTGAGCCGTCTTGGGAGGCGGCACGGCAGGGGGGAACGATACGTCAGGCGGGGGCGGGGGCCGGGCGTTACCTGCGGTTGATCAGGAGGAAGCGCCGGGCGCGGGCGATCGGTGCCGTCGGGCGCCCGGGAGGCCGAAAGCAGACCCCGGCGGAGATTCGCGCGGGTGCGGCGGCGTGGCGACCGGGAAGCCGGTCGAATGGGCGTGAACGAACAGGCCGGGGCGGGGTGGAGCGCGGCCGTACCGGCATCGCGCTCCGCCCCGCCCCGGCCGTGGCCTTGGGCGTTCGCCCGGTCAGGCGGGCGGGAGCCGGCGGGCGTACACCTTGCCGCCGCCGTCGAAGAGGGCGGTGGTGCCGGGGCCGTCCACGGAGAGGGAGTTGGGGGTCCAGGAGATGTCCGTGGCGCCGCCGGCCGGGCCGATCCGCTCGATCCGGCCGGTCCGCAGGTCGCGCCGGAAGAGGTCCACGGCCTGGTTGGTGTCGCCGGGCACCAGGTTGTCGGCGCCCGAGGCGAACAGCAGCCATCGTCCGTCGGCCGTCACGCTGCCGCGGTAGGCGTCGTGCACGGTCCGGGTGCCCGGCAGCGGGAGGGCCGCCTTCGTGGTGGTGCCGTGCCGCAGGTCGCGGAGGTAGAGCTCGACGTGCGAGCCCTCCTCGTCCGTCCCGTTGGGCTCGAAGACGCGGAACGTGGCGTACCGCCCGTCGGGGCTCAGATTGACGTACGGGTGCGCGTCGCGCAGCATGCCGGCCGGGTCGACGGAGGCGCCCTGGATGCGGCCGGTGCGCGCGTCGTACACGTAGAACGGGAACGTGGGGCGCGGGCGCGGCGGCTTGGAGCCGGTGGGGGCGGCGGGGGCGGCGGTGGGGGCCTGGTCGCGCGGCAGCAGGTTGGTGGCCCGGGAGCGGAAGCCGATCGTGGTGCCGTCCGCGCTGATCACCGGGTCGGCGGAGGAGTTGTCGGCCCGGGAGCCGTCCGCGCCCGCCGTGACCAGCCGGGTGGTCCCCTTCCAGCGGTCGGTGACATGGATGTCCCGCCCGTCGAGGGTGTACGCGACGTACCGGCCGTCCGCGCTGATGGTGGGGCTCGCGGCGCTCCCGTCGGCGCTGACGAGTTCGGTGTGCCCGGTCCGGCGGTCCCGGACGAAGACCCGGTAGCCGCCGTTGGCGGGCAGCCCCGGCAGGACGTCGGCCGCGTCGGACGCGAACGCCACGTACCGGCCGTCGCCGCTGATGGCCGCCTGACTCGTGGACCCGTCGAGCTGCGCGCCGTCGTCGGCGAGGCTGACCCGTTCCGTCCGCCCGGTGCGCAGGTCGCGGACGAAGACGTCGTACAGGCGGTTGGTGTCGCCCTGGACGAGGTTGGACGCCAGGGAGGTGAAGACGGCGTACCGGCCGTCGGCGCTCATCCCGCGGGCCTCGGACCAGTTGTCGGGCTGCGCGCCGTCGAGTCCGAGGTCCACTTGGACGACGTCGTCGGCCCGCGGTTCCGCGTGGGCCGGCAGCGCCGCCCCCGCCATCAGGGCCGCCGCCGCGAGGACCAGGCCCCCGCGCGCCAGCGGCCGTCTCGCCTTGCCGGTGTTCGTCCGTCTCATGGTGATCCGTCCTCCCCTGTGGTCGGGCCGGCCCGTCACCGGCGCCGCCCCTTCGGCGAGGGAGAGCCAACCGGCGGCGGTCGGCGCGGTCAACGACACCGATCACGGACGGGCGGGAACCCGCCAACCGGGCGCGGCGGCGCGGGAGTCGACGCCCCCCTCCTCCGGCTCGCCCGGTGGGTCGGCCGACGCGTCGCCCGGTGGGCCGACCGGGAGACGGACGCGTCGTCAGGACCGGGACCGGCGCCGCGACCGGGACCGGGACCGGCGCCGCGACCGGGACCGGCGCCGCGACCGGGACCGGCGCCGCGACCGGGACCGGCGCCGCGACCGGGACCGGCGCCGCGACCGGGACCGGCGCCGCGACCGGGACCGGCGCCGCGACCGGGACCGGCGCCGCGACCGCGCGCTGTCGCGGCGGTCGCGGACCACCACGATCCCGGCGGAGCGCCGCGGCCGGTCGGGCGCCGTACGGGCGGGGCGTCCGCCTACGCGCCGGCGCCGCCGGGCGATGCCGGGCCCCCGTCGGCCACGCGACCAGGGGCGGGCACGGCCGACGGCCGGGGTCGGTTCCCCACCGCGCCCGGCGCCCGGCCGCCGGGCGCGCCTAGGCCCGCTCCTCCCGTGAGGTCTCCACCAGCCGCCGCAGCAGGGCGCTCAGCGCCCGGCCGTCCAGGCCGTCGACCCCCTCGCCGGCCGGGGCGAAGAACTCCGCGTCCACCCGCTCGACCTCGGTGATGGCCGCCCGCGCCAGTTCGGCCCCGCGCGGGGTGATCCGCAGCCGGCGCGCGCGGGAGTCGCGCGGGTCGGCCTCCCGGTCCAGCAGTCCCTTCGCCTCCAGTTTCCGGACGAGTTGAGAGGTCATCTTCACGTCCGTCCCGGCCTGCCGGGCCAGTGCCTGCTGACTGGGCAGCTCGCCCCGCTCGTTGAGCCACCAGGCGCAGGACAGCAGGACGAACTGGGCGTGCGTCAGGTCGTACGGCGCCAAGGTCTCCGCGATGGCCCGCTGCCAGCGCAGCGTCGCGTGCCAGAGCCAGAAGCCGGGGCTGTGGTCGGGGCCGCCGATCCGCTCCCCCGCGCTCATCCGGCCGTCGCCCGCGCGAACAGGGCGGCCATCGCCTCCGGGAAGTCCTCGCTGATCGCGGGGCCGAGTTCGGGCCCGGCCGTGTCCGCGTCCGGCCCGGAGATCTCCAGCCGGTGCGCCACCGACGTTCCGCCGTCCGCCAGCGGGCTCAGCGTGTGGCTGAACCGCAGCACCATCCCGCCGAACTCGGTCTCGTCCGCGTAGCGCACGTTCTCCTCGATCTCGGTGATCACCGACACGATCGGTTCCTGGCCGGTCGGCGTCATGGAGACCCGGCTGCCGACCTCGAACGGCCCCAGCAGCGACACGGCCTCCATGGAGGTGTCCCACAGCGCCCAGTTGCCGACATCCCGCAGCACGGCCCAGACCGCCTCCGGTGCCGCCGTCGTCTCACCCGTGTAGGTGTGGCTCCACATGACGCGTTCCCCTCGCTCGACTCATCTGCGAACAGATTATCTGCGCGGAGACTATTTGCCAAGAGGTCAGCCTGCGAACGGAAGGCACACCGACGGGCGGGGAGGCCGGTACACAGACCCGGCACAGCCAGGCCCACCTCCCGCACGGCCGCGCGGACGGCCGCCACGGCCCGGGCCTCCTCCATCAACAGGCGGCGCGAGATGCGCATCGCAACTCGAGGTCGCCGGCTGCCGCTACCGCTTCCGCCTGCTCAACGGCTCCAACGCCCGCCGCTACCGGCTCCGGCTCGACGTCGAAGGCGGTGGGCACGGACGGTTCGTACAGATCGGCAGCGACGGCGGGCTGCTTCCCGCACCCCAGCGCCACGACGCGCTCGACATCGCGCCCGGCGAGCGGTTCGACGTCGTCGTCGACTTCGGCGACCACCCCGTTGGCAGCCGCGTCACCCTGCGCAACACCGCCGCCGGAGGCCGGATGCGCGACGTCATGCGCTTCCACGTCGCACGCAAGGCCAAGGACACCAGCCGAGTGCCGGACCGGCTCTCAACCCGCTATGAGGACCTCGCACCCGCCACGGGCGTACCGGTCCGCACCTTCGGCTTCCGCCGCACCCCCGCCGGCGAGGACCGCCGGATGTGGACCATCAACGGCAAGCCGTTCCACCCCGACACCGTCCTCGCCCGGCCCCGCCTGGGCAGCGTGGAACGCTGGCGCTTCAGCAGCGACTTCCACCACCCCGTCCACGTCCACCTCGCCCGGTTCCAGGTCACCGCCCGCGGCGGCCGCCCCGCCGAGCCCAAGGACGCCGGCTGGAAGGACACCGTGGACGTACGCCCGTACGAAACCGTCGAAACCCTCGTCCGCTTCACCGGCTACCGGGGCCGCTACATGATCCACTGCCACAACCTCGAACACGAGGACATGGCCATGATGGCCAACATCCAGATCACCTGAGGGGCCGCCCCCTCTCCCTCGGCTCAGCGGCGTTTTCCGGACCGCTACCGCTCGCGTCCGGTGACGCTCCGGCGGGTGGCCGGACCCCGGGGCGGCGGTGCCCCGGGGCGGGTCGTGCCTCGGTTACAGGCCCGGGATGCGGCCGTTGCGGAAGAGGTCGACGAAGATCCGGTGGTCCTCGCGGGCCCGGGCGCCGTAGCTGTGGGCGAAGTCGGTGAGCAGTTCGGCGAAGCCGGTCTCGTCGGCGGCGATCGCGGCGTCGATGGCGTGCTCGGTGGAGAACGGCACCAGGGAGTGGCCGCTGGTGTCGTCGGCGGCGGCGTGCATGGTGGCGGTCGCGCGGCCGAGGTCGGCGACGACGGCGGCGATCTGCTCCGGGTCGTCGATGTCGGACCAGTCGAGGTCGACGGCGTACGGGGAGACCTCCGCGACCAGCTGCCCGGCGCCGTCGAGCTCGGTCCAGCCCAGCCACGGGTCGGCGTGCGCCTGGAGGGCGCGCTGGGAGATCACCGTGCGGTGGCCCTCGTGCGTGAAGTAGGCGCGGACGGCCGGGTCGGTGACGTGCCGGGAGACCGCGGGGGTCTGCGCCTGCTTCATGTAGATGACGACGTCGTTCTCCAGGGCGTCGCTGTTGCCTTCCAAGAGGATGTTGTACGAGGGCAGGCCGGCGCTGCCGATGCCGATGCCGCGGCGGCCGACGACGTCCTTGACGCGGTGGGAGTCGGGGCGGACCCGGCTGCTGTCGGGCAGCGTCTCCAGGTAGCCGTCGAAGGCTTCCAGGACCTTGGCACGCGTCGCGGCGTCCAGCGGTATCGAGCCGCCGCCGTCGAGGAAGCGCCGGTCGTGCTCGCGGATCTCGGTCATGGTCGAGAGGAGGCCGAAGCGCGTGCGGGCGCGCGCCTCGCGCAGGGCGTCGAGGAGCGGGCCCTGCGCGGTGTCGAGGGTGAAGGGCGGGATCTCGTCGTCCTTGGCGCCCGTGGCGAGGGCGTGGACGCGCTCCCGGTAGGCGGCGGCGTAGATCCGCACCAGCTCGGTGATGGTGGCGTCGCTGAGCGCCTTGGCGTGGCCGAGCAGCGCCACGGAGGCGGCGAAGCGCTTGAGGTCCCAGAGGAACGGGCCGACGTACGCCTCGTCGAAGTCGTTGACGTTGAAGACCAGCCGTCCGCCGGCGTCCATGTAGGTGCCGAAGTTCTCGGCGTGCAGGTCGCCGTGGATCCACACCCGGGACGTGCGGTCGTCCAGGTAGGGGCCGGCGTCCCGCTCGTGGGCCAGGTCGTGGTAGAAGAGGCAGGCCGTGCCCCGGTAGAAGGCGAAGGCGGAGGCGGCCATCTTCCGGAACTTGACCCGGAAGGCGGCCGGGTCGGCCGCCAGCAGCTGCGCGAACGCGGTGTCGAAAACGGCGAGGATCTCCTCGCCGCGCTGGGCGGCCCGGTCGTGCTCGAGCGCCATCGCTGGTCCTCCTGGGGTGGCTCTTCGTACGGGCGCCCGTGCGCCCGCCGTTCCTCGCGTGAGGCTACCGCCACATGATCGCTGTCGGTGACGGCGGGCCGCGCCGTCCGCCTTCGGCCGGTGCGCATCGCCGGCCGGAGGCGGGGAACACGGTGGGAGACACACCGGCGAGGGGGCGGGGAGGGATCGCCATGGCGGTGGACGAGCGGTCGGCCGGAGGCGACGAACGGGCTGTCGGAGGCCGTGACGCGGAGGAGGAACGGCGCCGGGCCGAGGGGTCGGCCGAGGGGCGGCTGGAGGCGGAGCGCCTCGGGGGGAAGGAGCCCGACGACCGGTTCGCCAACCCGCGGACGGTCCGGGCCGAACTGTCGCTGACCGGGGCCGCCTCGGGCGTCGCCACGCTCACGGCGCGCGGCGGCAACGCGATCCCGAAGGGCATTCGCGTCGTCGACGAGTCCGGCACCCTGGTCGCCGCCTACATCGGCTTCGCCCTGGACGACCTGAGCGTGGCCAAGTCGGCCCGGTCCTCGGTCGCCGGCGCCCTCGCGCGCGCTCTCGACGGCACCGACGCGGAGGACGAGGCGAAGGCGGAGTCGCCGGCCGGGGTCATCGTCGGCCGGGTCGGCGAGGACGTGCCGGTGCGGCTGACGCCGGAGGAGTTCCGGAACCGCGCCGTGGACCTGTTCGCGGGCGAACTCATCGACCTCTCGCGGGAGTTGCGGGGGGCGGTCCACGGGGAGGCGGCGGACGGGGCCTCCTGAACGGGCTCCGCGCCGGACGGGCGCCCCGCCGCACGGCCGGCTCCCGGGCGGGGCGCCTAGCCCTCCGGGTAGAAGACGAAGATGGTGCAGCCCGTCGTCGTCTGCGGGATGTGGGAGGAGCCGGCGGGGGCGTGGAGGAAGGTGCCCGCGGGGTAGTCGCGCTCGCCGTCGTTGAAGACGCCGGAGACCACGAACACCTCCTCCGGGCCCGGTTCGTGGACGTCGATGCCCTCCCAGCACGCGCCGGGGTCCATCTCCACCACGTGCGCCGTCGCGCCGTTCTCCCCGCTCCACAGCGAGCGCAGCCGGATGCCGGGGAAGAGGGTGCGGGCCGGGGCGTCCTGTACGGCGGCCCACGCGTAGCCGGGCACCTGCCCGCCCGCGGGCGCCGCGGCGTCCGTGGAGTGCGTGGTGTGCGTGGTGTCCGTGGTCGGCTGTGTCGTGTTCGTCATGGGGCAAGCCTCACCTGTTCCCCGCGCCCCGCCCAGTGTCTCGTTTGACGTCCTGAGGTACTTTCCTGCCATGCACCGTGTAGCGGCACTCGTCCACGCGCCTCAGTCGACCTTCGAACTCGCCTGCGCCGCCGATGTGTTCGGCGTCACGCGACGCGGCCTGCCGGTCCGGTACCGCTTCGGCGTGTGCGCCGAGCGGCCCGGTCCCGTCCCCACGCTCGCCGGGTACGACATGGTCGTCACCGAGGGGCTCGACGCCCTCGACCGGGCCGACACCGTGGTCGTCCCGGGCTGGCTGCCCCTCGCGGAACCTCCGTCGGACGCCGTCGTGCGGGCCATACGCCGGGCGCACGAGCGGGGGGCGCGCGTGGTCAGCATCTGTTCCGGCGCCTTCGCCCTGGCGTACGCGGGGCTCCTGGACGGCCGTTCGGCGACCACCCACTGGGCGCAGGCCGAGGAGTTCGCCGCGCGGTTCCCCGCCGTGCGCCTCGAACGGGACGTGCTGTACGTGGACCACGGCGACATCGCGACCAGCGCGGGCTCCGGTGCCGGGATCGACCTGTGCCTGCACCTGGTGCGCGCCGACCACGGTGCCGGTTACGCGGCGCGGGTCGCCCGGAACATGGTGATGCCGCCGCACCGCGAGGGCGGGCAGCTGCAGTACGCCGCCCCGCCGCACCCCGCGCAGATCGACAGTTCGCTCGCGCCGCTGCTGGACTGGGCCGCGGCCCGGCTGCACGAGCCGCTGACGCTCGACCGGCTGGCGGCCCGGGCCGGCTGCTCCACGCGCACCCTCGCCCGCCGCTTCACCGAGCAGCTCGGCGTCAGTCCGGGGCAGTGGCTGCTCGCCCGGCGGATCGCCGCGGCCCGCGAGCTGCTGGAGACCTCGGACCTGGCGGTGGACGCCGTCGCCCGCCGTACCGGGCTGTCGTCCGCGACCAACCTGCGCAGGCGCTTCCTCGGCGCCCTGGGCACCACTCCCAGCGCCTACCGCCGGGCCTTCCACAGCGCGTCGCACCGGCCGCCGTCGGCGCCGGCCCGGGCCGCCGACGGCCCGCGCTGAGCTTCCCGCGGGCCGCGGCCCGGCGCCGAGCACCCCCGCCGACCGCGGCTACGCGCACCGCGCCGCGACCGGCTCCGGCGCCGCCGGCCCGCGCCGAGCGCCCCCGCCGCCCGTCACCCGGCGGGCCACCGCCCGCCGGCCGTTCGCGAGCCACCGCACGGGCCAGTGCAGGAGCAGCGCCAGGCACAGCAGCCACCCGCCCGCGTGGACGGCCCAGACGCCGGCGAGGGTCGGGCCGCCCCAGGCGTGGTGGTAGTCGGTGTCCAGGTACCAGACGGGGTAGCCGAAGTTGCGTACGGAGTTGAACAGCGCGAAGCCGATCAGGCCGAAGGCCGCCAGGTCCAGGGGCAGTCCGAGCACGGCCCGGCCCAGCACCCGGCCGCCGGTCCAGCCTTCGCCGCCGGCGATCCGGCCCTGGAGCCGGGCCGCCTGGCGCGGGCGGCCGGCCAGCGTCAGGGCCACCGCCGCCCACCCGGCCGGGAGCGCCAGGAAGGCGCGGGCGGTGGTGCGGACGGTCCGGCGGATCGGGGACATCGGCGGGCTCCTCACCCTCGTTCGGCTGATGTCCCCACTGTCCCGTCCCGCACGGCTCCCTGGCGTCGGACCATGGCGCCAGATGCGATGTCATACCCAGGTCCTATACGGCTCGGCGCAGCGGCGACGGCGCGGCCGTGCCTCAGGCTCTCCGGGGAAGAACGCCTCGTGAACACGGGCTTCGCGTCCGTGGACAGCCACCGGCCGGGGCCGAAGCACGCGGGGCCGGGGTACGGGTCGGTCCGGGGACGCTCCGCCGGTTCGGTGCCGGAGGGTGTTCAGTGCCGGAGCGCGGCGGCCTCCCGTACGGCTCGGGCCAGGGCGTCCGGCGCGTCCGCCGAGAGGTAGACGGTGTCCACCCGCGTCGCCGTCCCCGTCTTTCCGAGGTCGAGGACGACCGGCGGGTCGAGCCGGAGGCACAGGTCCACCGCGCCGCCGGCCGAGCAGGCCACGGCCCGCGGCTCGCCGGGGACCCGGCGGATGCCCAGGCCGGCGACGGTCCGGGGGGCGCGCGTGACGGACACGACCGAGGCGCCGGGCACCGTCAGGCTGCCGAGGCAGCCCGTACGCAGGACCAGCCGGGACGGGGAGACCAGGTGCGGGTTCCGTGCCGTCGCGGCGACGGCACCGAAGCCGGCGAGGACGAGCAGCGCTTCGAAGACCGCGTGGCAGGCCCTGAACACCGGGGGCAGCACCGCGGAGGCGCAGCACGCGGTGACGGTCTCCACCAGGAGGAGCAGTGTCAGCGTCTGGCGGACGTCCGACGAGTGCGCGAAGCGGCGTGCGCCGTCGGCCTGTTGCGGCAGTGGTCGCCGCGCCGCCCAGCGGAGGAGCGAGACGGCGAGGATTCGCGCCGTCCCGGTCTTCGACGGTCGGTGGACGCCGGGCTTCCCGGACGGTTCCGGCACGGGGCCGCCCCTTTCCTGTGGCGCGCGGGGAGCCGGACGGCCGGGCCGGAGGCCGCCCTTGGCTGCTGCGCTACCGAGCATCCCGTGGCGCGCGTACGAGCTGAAGTGAGGTTTGTCATCACTCGCGCACAGGAAGGGGCGTGCCGGCCGGTCAGGCGCGCAGGTGCTCCAGCACCGGGGCGAACTCCTCCATGTACGGCTCCAGAATGGTGAAGTAACTGAAGCCGTAACGCGCTTGGTGGGCGTGCAGGCGGGCGGCGATCTCCGTGACCGAACCGGACAGGAGGGAGGGGTGGGTCAGCAGGTCCTCTTCCGTGAAGTGGGACACGTCTCCCATCAGGTCGCCCTTCTTCGCGAAGGGGTCGCCGTCGACGGTCACGATCTGCACCAGGAAGTTCAGCTCGGCGGGCGCCAGTTCGGCCGGTCGTTCGGCCTCGAAGCGGCGGTAGAGCGCGACGCGCTCCTCGAGGGCGGCGGGGGCCAGCAACTGCGGCACGCCGCCGGGACCGATGCCGCCTCCGGTGAAGGACATGGTGGTGGCGTGCCGGGCGGCCGCGCGCATGACGCGGTCGCCGCTCCCGCCGATCACCACCGGAACCCGGGGCTGGGCGGCCGCGGGCACGCGGTCCGGGTCCGCGAGCAGCCGGCCGACCTCGGTCACGGTGCGGACCAGGTGGTCCACGCGCTCGCGCGGTGAGCCGAAGGGCAGTCCGGCGCTCTCGTGCTCGGCCTGCACGTAGCCGGCTCCGAGGCCCAGTTCCAGCCGGCCGCCGGTGAGTTGGTCGGTCGTGGCCACTTCGCGGGCGAGCAGGGCCGGGTTCCAGAAGCCGGCATTGAGGACGTAGGTCCCCAGCCGGGGCCGCTCGGTGACCTCCCCGGCGGCCACCAGGAACGGGAACGGGGCCGGCATGCCCAGGTGGTCGGCCACCAGGATCACGTCGTAGCCGAGCTCCTCGGCCCGGCGGCACTTGGCGCGCCATTCGGCGCCGGTGCCCGTACTGAACATGTTGACGGCGAAACGGAGAGGCCGGTCGGTCTGGTTCGTCATCGGGAATCCCCCCTAGGTAGATCGTTGACCGACACCGTAGCGGAGGGTCCCTCCGATATCTTCGCCCGCCCCCCGAGGGGGCGGGCGCGCCCGCACCGGCCCATCGTGCCGTACCCGGCCGCGCAGCGCGCATGATTTTCCCTCCCACCGCGGCTCGGCACGGCCGCGGCTTCCACGAGCGGTTCCCGTCGCGCTCGGCGACGTCGCGGCGCGGCGCGCCTGGGGCGGGTGGATCGCGATGACGTCGTCGCTGCCGCCGGTCGCCGGAGAGGCGGCGAAGAACGTCTTCTACGCCGTCGGCCGCAACGGCCACGGCCTCGCCCCGTCCCCCTGCCTCGGAACACTGCTCGCCGACCGGCTCGCCGGCGACCGGACGCACGAGGACCTCGCCGCCGTGCGGCGGCCGCGGCCGCGGTTCGTCCCGTCCGTTCTCAGTACGCCGACGCCGCACGCCGCCTGGACGCTGGACCGCGTCTCGGACAGCGTCCACCGCCGCCGGACGCTGTCGCCGCCGAAGCGCTGACGGCCGTTCCGCCGCCGCGGTGCTAGCGGCGGCCCAGCGCGGACACCAGACTCGCCACCGTGACGGTGTTGAAGACGTACGCGACGACCGTGTTCGCCGCCACCGTCCGCCGCATGTCCCGCGAGGTCACGTTGACGTCGGTGGTGCCGAACGTCGTCATCGCCGCCAGGGCGAAGTAGACGTAGTCGGCCCAGGCCGGGGCCTCTCCCCCGGGGAAGTCGAGCGCCCGCTCGTCCTCCACGAGGTTGTCGGCCTGGAAGGTGACCGCGAAGGCCAGCACCACGCAGACCCAGGCGACGACGACCAGGGCGAGGGCCACCAGCGTGCGCGGGACGACGGGGAAGGCGGTGCCGAGGCGGCCGGGGAGCCAGAGCACCGCCACCACCAGGGCCGCGGCCGCGATGAAGAGGGACGCCCCGGGTCCGGGCGCGGTTCCGAGGACGTAGCGCTGCATGAACGTGCCGCGGGCTTCGCGACGGGCCCACGACCGGACCTGTCCCGGGTCGACGCCCCAGAAGGCGGCCAAGGTCAACGCGAGGTACGGGAGCAGGTAGGCGAAGAGGACGAACACCCCGATGTCCGCTGTCGAGACGTCCCCCGCGCCGCCGTTGGGGAGGACCGCCGCCGCGATCACCGCGAGGGCCAGACTCACCGTCGATCGGCGCCGTTCGGAAAGCCAGCGGTGCACGGACGAGCCTCTCTGAACGGTCGTCGCCGGGTCGGCACTGACGACAAGGTCCCGGCCGATGCTATGAGGGCTCCGGCGCCCGGGCGGCGGCATCGGGGGCGTGTCTCGCGGTGGTTCCGTCGGTGCGGACCAATGTGCACAACGAGCGTTACGTTAATGGGGTGGCAAAATCGCAGGATGCCCGAGAATCCGACCCGCCCGGCGACCGCCGGTGACGGAGGCGGGTCGGCCAGGCGGGTCGGCCAGGCGGCGCGGGCGGCCGACGGGCGACCACGAAGCGAGACGGGCCGATCTCCTGGAGGCGGCGGCCTCGGTGATCGCGCGGGAGGGCTACGCCAGCACCTCCCCGCGCCAGGTGGCCCAGCGCGCGGGATGCACCACCGGGACGGTGACGTACTGCTTCGCGAACAAGGACGAGTTGGTCGCCGCGGTGACCCGGAGCCGGTTCGACGGCTTCGACGCCATGCTGGAGCCCGGCCGGGACGGGCCCGGCATCAGGGCGGTCCTGGAACGGTGGCTGTCCCGCGCCACCGGCGACCCCGAGTTCTGGCCCGTGATGTCCCAACTGCTCGTCCACGCACGGTACGAACCGGCCTTCGCCGCCGTCATCGAGCAGCGCCACGCCCGCCACCGCGACCCGCTCGCCTCGCTCCTGACGGCCGGGCAGGCACAGGGCACCGTCCGCGACGACATCCCCGCCGACCTGCTCGCCGACCAGCTGGCCGCCATCGCCGACGGCTGGATGACGATGTTCCCCATCGCGCCCACGAGGTTCACGGGCGGCCGGGTCCAGGCCCTCCTCGACGCCGCGATCACGTCGATCACCCCGCTGCCGGGCGGGGCCCGCGGAGCCGGGGCCTGACGCAGTCCCGCCCTCACCCCCCGCGTCGCTTGCCTCCCGAGCCGTCGGCGGTCCGGCGCGGGACGGGCCGGCGGGGCGTGCCGCCGCCGATGTACGGCGCGCCCCGCCGGCCGGTGGCGCGGTCAGCGTCCGCGCGCCGCGCCGGGCACGCCGGGGTTGACGACGAAGTCGAAGGCGGCCTCCTTCGCGGGTCCTGCCTGACGGACCGTCATCAGCAGCCGCGGGTCGAAGAGGGAGTCGGTCTGGTTGCGGGGTTCGCCGGGGAAGTAGAGCTGGGTCGTGAGGAGGGGGCCGCCCGGCGCCTGGACCTTGACGTGGAGGTGGCGGGTGCGGCCGGGGTAGAGGCCGGGGACGATGGTCGTGAGGGTGAACGCCCCCCGCTCGTCGGTGTATTGGTGGCCCCGAAGCCGGTAGCCGCGGTTGTCGTAGGCGCCGGCGTTGTCGGCCTGCCAGAAGTCCAGCAGGGCGTGGGCGACGGGCCGGCAGGTCGGGCCGAAGACGAAGCCGGCGACCGTGAGGCGGGTGCCGCGCATACCCGGTTCGAGCAGGGAGGAGCGCTCGGGTGAGCTCGGCTTGAAGTAGGGGCCTTCTATCTGGGGCGGGGTGGGCTCGTCGCCGTCGTCGCAGTACGGGGTGGGGGGCAGGGGCGCGTCGGCGGGCCGGTGGTCGCGGGCCAGCGCCACGCCGCCGCCCAGCAGGGCGGGCAGGGGTACGGCGAGGAGGGCCGCCTTGAGCACGGTCTTGCGGCTGATGTGCCGCCGTTCCGTCGTGTCGTCGCCGTGTCCGGGGACGTGGGGGTCGTGGCCGTTCGCGCCGGTCGTCCCGCCGGTGGGCAGGGTGTCGTCCGCCATGGTTCCGCCTCCTCGGGGTGGGAATGGGGGCGTGCGCCGCAGGAGTTCGCCTGTGCGCTGAGGAACCTAGGGCGGTGGGCGGGGCGGATCGATGCACTCCGTTCGGCGAACGTGGTGTTTACTCCGGTGTCCTCTCCGGTGTCCTCTCCGGTGTCCTGTCCGGTGTCCTCTCCCGCGCCCTGTCCGGCGGGCACCCGCCCGCGGACCGGCGGAAGTCGCCGGGGCTGACGCCGGTCTCCCGCCGGAAGAAGCGGCAGAAGTAGGCGGGATCGCCGAATCCCACGCGCCGGGCGATCTGGGCGACGGTCAGGCCGGAGCCGGTGAGCAACCGTTTCGCCTCCAGGGCGCGGGCGGCCCGGACGAGTTCGCCGGGTGTCCGGCCGGTGGCCTGTTTGACGGACTCGATGAGGTAGCCGACGGAGACGCCGAGCCGGTCGGCGTAGGCGCGGACCGCGCCCTCGGCCCCCGCGGTCTCGGTGACCAGCGCGCCGAACTCCCTGGCGACCTCGGCGGACCGGCCCGCGTCCGCCTCGGGTCTTCGCTCCCCCGGCAGCCGCAGGGCACGGACGAGCAGGATGTGCAGGTACGCCTCCAGGACGGAGGCGTAGCCGTCGGCGCGGGCCGTGAACTCCCGTTCCATGGCCCGCACCAGGGAACCGATCCCGGCCGTGTCGCCGCCGTCCGGCCCGGTGGGCAGGCGCGGCACCCGCCGCTCCCCCAGGGCGCGCAGCAGGCGCCGGTCGTCGGGTCGGGACAGCAGGAAGTCCTCGGTGAACAGCAGGAGGACGCCGCTGAGGCCGACGGCGCGGTCCCAGTAGTGCACCTGGCCGGGGAGGATGACGCACAGGTGGGGAGGGCGCAGCGGGTGGCGTACGACGTCGACGACGTGGGTGCCGGTCCCGGCGGTGACGTAGGCGATCTCGTAGAAGGTGTGCCGGTGGGGGTACCCGGCACGGGATTCCGGGCCGAGGGCGTCGAAGGAGCCCATCGCGAAGGGCGGCGGGCAGGCGGCCGGGACGGCGAGCCGGTGCAGGGGCACGGGGTCGGCGGACAGGGGTGCGTCCTGGGCGTGGGGGGCCATGCCGGGCGTCCTTCCCCGGGGCGGTCCCGGTGTCGGGGGCGGGGCGTGGGCCGCCAGGGTGCCGCATCGCCGGGGAGGCGGCAAGGCGCGGGGAGCCGGCCTGTAGGGAGGTCCCCCGCCCCGCCGCCTGATCCGGCGTCAGTCGGCGAAGGCTTCCCGCAGCGCCGCGGCGAACTCCGCCGGGTGCGTCAGGTAGCCCACGTGTCCGCCCGGGAACTCCGTGACCCGGGTGCCCAGTCGCTCGGCCAGGGTCGCCGTCGTGCGGTGGGTGAGCGCGCCGGGCCGCTCCTCCCCCGTCACCAGGGTGCACCGGCCCGCGCGCAGCGCCTCGAGGTCCGGGCGGAAGCGGGTGAAGGAGCGGAGTTCGTACTCCAGGCAGACCGCGCCGTTGGCCTCGACACGGCTCAGCATCTCCCGCGCGGGCGGGGGCAGCGCCTCGTCCGGCTCGGGTACGTCCTCAAGGCCGATCTCCTCGCAGAGCCGCCGCAGCGCCGGGCGCGGCCCCTCACGCCGGTGGAGGGCGTGGAGCTCGCGGAAGAGGGCGTGCCAGCGGTCGGCGTCGGGCAGCAGGTCGACGACGAACGGGTCGTGGGCGACCAGTGCCCGTACCCGGCCCGGATGGCGGGCCAGCAGGTCCATGCCCGTCATGCCGCCGTAGCTGGTGCCGAAGACGTACGCCGCCTGCCCGGGGGCGACCGCGTCCAGCAGCAGGTGGGCGTCGCGGCCGCGCTCCTCGATCGTCTGCTCCCGGGGCGGGGCCGTGAGGCGGCTGCGGGAGTTGCCGCGCGGGTCGAAGGTGACGACGGTGTGGTGTTCGGCCATCAGGCGGGCCAGCGGGCCGAACATGGCGGCGTCGCCGTCGCCGCCGTTGAGCAGGAGGAGGGGCGGGCCCGCTCCGCGTACCTCGTAGTGGATCTCGGCGCCGGGAACGGTGAGCGTACCTGTCTCCATGGGTCCCTCAGGGTGCCGTGCGGAGCGGGTGGCCCGCAATGGTGCGGCGAGTGCGGCGGCCGGTGCTACTTCGGGCAGGTCGCGTCCGTCGCCGGGAGGCGGCCGGTGGCGAGGTAGGCGTTCACCCGCCCGTCGACGCACGCGTTGCCGTACTCGCCGTAGAGGCCGTGGTGGTCCGCCCCCTCGACGGTCACGAGGCGGGAGGACGGCAGCAGGCCGTGCAGGGCCTGGCCGCCGGCGTACGGGGTGCGCGGGTCGCCGGTGGCGGCGACGATCAGGGCGGGGGCGTCGGCGTGGACCTCGGTGGGACGTTCACGCGGCGCCCGCGGCCAGAAGGCGCAGGGGTTGGTGTTGTGGGCGAGCGGGCCGAAGAGGGGGTGTGCGGCGCGGGAGTCCTCGACGGCGCGGCGGTACGTCTCGGGGTCGCGCGGCGCGGCGACGTCGCCGCACAGGATCGCCGCCTGGACGCTGCCCGACGCGGAGGCGGCGTCGCTCAGGGTGGCGGCGAGGATGTCGGCCAGCTGCCCGGACGCCTCGACGGTGCCGCCGCGGGCGGCCCGGTGGAGCGTGGCGACCGCGTCGGCGAGGTCGGCGCGGTTGGGGTCGCGGTCGTCGGCCAGGGCGCCGAAGAGGAGGGACGGGACGACGGTGTCGTCCACCCGGTACGTCCGCGCCTCGGCGCGCAGGGCGAGCGGGCGGTGGGCGGCCGTGCGGACGATGCCGTCGATCGTGGCGAGGACCTGGGCGCGGGTGCGGCCGAGCCCGTACCGGGCGTCGCGGCGGGCCGTCCAGTCGGCCCAGTGTTCCAGGGCGCGCTCGTTGGCGTCGATCGCCGTGGCCAGCAGCCGGGGGCTGTAGGCGCGCGGGTCGATGGCGCCGTCGAGGACGACCCGGTCGGTGCGGCCGGGGAACAGCTGGGTGTAGACGGTGCCGAGGTAGGTGCCGTAGGAGTAGCCCAGGTAGGAGATCCGGCGTTCGCCGAGGACGGCGCGGACGACGTCCATGTCGCGGGCGGTGTCGCGGGTGGTGACGTACGGCAGGACGTCGCCGGCCGCCCGGCCGCAGCGCTCGGCCAGGTCGCGCTGGAACGCGGCCTGCCGGTCGAAGCTCCGGCGGTCCGAGCCGGCGGAGCGGAGCCAGGTGCCGGTGGGCCAGTGGCAGTCCAGCGGGGTGCTGCGGCCGACGAAGCGGGGGTCCATGCCGACGACGTCGTAGCGTTCCCCGACGTCCTTCATGACCTGGCGGATGCCGGCGGCGAGGCCGAGCGACGGGCCGCCGGGGCCGCCGTTGTTGACGAGGAGCGCTCCGACCCGGTGGGCGGTGTCGGTGGCCTTGATGCGGGAGACGGCGAGGGTGATGGTGCGCCCGCCGGGGTCGGAGTAGTCCAGGGGTACGGAGATCGTGGCGCAGCGGGCGCCGGCCCGTTCCAGTGCCCGGCCCGTCTCGTCGTCGGGACCCTGGAGGCAGCTTTTCCAGTCCGGCCGCTGGTGCTGGTAGCGGGCGAGCCCGGCGGACGTACCGGCGTCGTCGCCGGCACCCGTACCGGTGCCGGCCTCCGCGACGGCGGGCAGGGCGGCCAGGCAGGCGGCGGCCGTCAGCGCGGCGGCGGCTCTGCGCAAGGGTGTCATCGCGTCTCCTTCACCATGAGCGGGGCGTTGCGCCCTGCGCGGGCGTTCCGCCATGAACGTTGGGCGTTCGGGCATGAACGTCGGGCGTTCCGGCACCGGCCGGTCTCGACGGCCGCGCCGCCTCTCACGCTAAGCACCCGCGCGGTCCGGCTCACTGGTGGAGGCCCCCGGACGGCGGGTGGGGCCTCCCCCACCCGGGCGCCGGGCCGACGGGGCGTCAGGGCCCGGGCGCGACCGGGTGACGGGCACGTCGTACGGTGCCAGGGGCCCCACGCCGGGCGGACGGCGCTGTACCTGCTGGGGGGAGCCGGTGTCCGCTCGGTAGGAGGCCGCTGTTCCGTCCGGCCCACGAAGGCGGCGAAGCCGCGGGTCGCCCCGGTCCCGGGGCCGGCTGCCGTACCGGAGCGGCTAGCGGCCCGGCCGGAGTGAGCGTCGGGTGACCGGGAAGTCGAAGTACGTGTCCGGGAACGTCTCCGGCTGGTACGTGTAGTGCCACCACTCTTCCGGAAGGTTGCGGAAACCGGCCTTCTCCAGGCCGTTCTTGAGCAGCAGCCGGTTGGCGCGCTGTGCGCCGACGACGCGCGGGTCGAGGGTGTGCGACAGGGTGTCGAAGCAGTCGAACCCGGTGCCCATGTCCAGGGAGTTGTCGGGGAAGCGGTCGCGCTGCGGGCCGTAGCAGGGCTTCAGCGGTTCGCCGGGGTGGTACGGGCGGGTGGGGAGCGCGGGCAGCCGGACGAGGGTCAGGTCGACCGTACTGCCCCTGCTGTGGCCGGACTTGGCCGCGATGTAGCCGTCGTCGAAGAGCCGCGTCTTGTCGACGCGCGGATAGAACTCCGCCTTCATCCGCTGGTCGTCGAGGTCCTTGGCCCAGCGGACGAAGTGGTCGACGGCGCGCTGCGGCCGGTAGCAGTCGTAGACCTTGAGGGAGTACCCCTGCCGGAGGAACGTCCGCTGTGCCCGGCGCAGCGCGGCGGCCGTGTCGCGTGTCACGACGCACAGGGGCTGCCGGTAGCCGTCGATCCGCTCGCCGGTGAAGTTGTGGCGGGTGCGGTAGCGCATCTCCTGCAGGATGGTCGGATCGACGTCCCGAAGGGCGACGAACTGCGGTGGCGCCTTGGGCTCGTGGCGCTCCTGTGCCGTGGTGGTGGCGGGCACGGCCGTCACCGCGAGGGTGGCGGCGGCCCCGGCGACCAGGCCGCGGAGAACTCTTCGCATCGGATCGAACCCCTTCGCGCGTGTCCGGGGCGCCGCGGTGGTGTCCGGCCCCCGGCGGCATCCTGGCGGAGGCGTGCCGGGGCCGTCCAGTGAGCCGGGGCGGCGGAATCGGTCACGCCGTCGAGCGCCGCGCGTGGAAGATGCCCCAGCGCAGACGGCCGCTCCGGGCCGCGTCCACCCACAGCGGCAGGTTGCGGAGGAGACCCTGGAGGTAGTCGGGGCTGATGAGGTCCCGGAGGGTGTCCTTCCGGGATTCGGTCTCCTCGGTCAGCCGGACGTAGTGGCGCACCAGTTGTTCGCTGTGGTCGTCGAAACCGACGTCCTCCAGGCCGAGTGCCGTCAGCCGCTCCCGGTAGAACGACGGCGTGGCCAGCGCGTCGACGCCGAGCCGGGCGACGACGGGCCGCAGGGCGTCGTCGGGGGTGCCGTCGGCGGCCATGACGTCGGTGAAGGCCAGGGCGCCGCCGGGCGCCAGGACGCGCGCCGCCTCGGCCAGCGCGCGGGCGCGGTCGTCGCTGTGGCAGAGCGCCTCCAGCGAGCAGACGGCGTCGAACTCGCCGTCGCCGTAGGGCACGTCGTGGAACGAGCCGGTGACGACGTCGACGAGACCGTCCAGGCCGCGCTCGGTGTTGGTCTCGCGGTGCCGCGCGTTCTGCGCCTCGCTGAGGTTGAGGGCGACGACCCGGCACCCGAACCGCCGGGCCAGGTAGCGGGCGGTGCCCCCGTACCCGGACCCGAGGTCCAGCGCCCGCCGCCCGGGCCCCAGCCGGTCGGCGAGGTACACCGCAAGCCGCTCCACGGTCCGCCGCGACGCGTCGGCGACGGGCTCCCCCTCCCGTTCGTAACTGCCGGTGTGGATGTCCTCGCCGCCCCAGACGGCGTCGTAGAAGGCGTCCACGTCACGGGTCTCGTAGTAGCGCCGCGTCGCCTCGTCGTGTCGCTGCACTCCGCTCACCTCACCTTGGGTGCTGATCGTTTGCCGGCCGTCCCCAATCTGCCGTCGCGGGCGGGCGGTGAACAGAGGGCGTGGCCGGGGACGGCGGTACGGACGGGTGTGCGGGGCAGGTCAGCGCGCGGGCGCCGCCAGTGCCTCCGGTTCCTCCGGCGGCTCCGCGATCTCCCGGACGTTCTCGCCGAGGGCGAGGCCGAAGACGGAGTCCGGGTGCTCCCGGTACCTCCACGCGGCCGGGTCCGCGAGCAGCCGGTCGAGTTCGGCACCGGTAATCCGCCGGCCGTCCATCCAGGCGGGCGGCTCCGGCCCCTCGTACACGTCGATGTACCCCTTCCGGCACCACCGGGAGACGATGTCGGAGAACAGTGGGACGTGCCGCTCCCATTCCTCCTCGTCCTCGCTTTCCGACCAGTCAGCGAGGAGCGCCCAAAGGCTCGAGCTCTCCCGGGAATTCCAGTAGACGTACTCTTCCTCTTCGGTGATCCAGTACATGCTCGGCACTCGGGAATTCCTGTTCGGCCTCGGCGGGAGGGGCGGGGAACGCGGCGTTGTCGTCGCTTTCCGTCAGCCTAGTGCGGCCGGGTCGCCTCCGATCAGGTGGGTTGCCTGCGGGTGGCCACGTAGGTGAAGGGGGCCGAGACGCCGGCGCTGTGGTGGTCGGCGGCCGACAGGGCCAGTTCCAGGCGTTTGCGCGGCTTCAGGTCGAGGTCCGCCGTGGCGTGCAGGGCGCCCAGCGCGAATCCCTCGCCGCAGCCCACGGCGGCGTACCCGTCGGCCGGTTCGGCTATCTGGTAGTCGCCGTAGACGGCGAACAGGCGGCCGTTTATGCCGACGAGGAACGTGCCGGCGGATTCCTGTTCCGCGTCCTTGCGCGCCCAGCCGCCGTCCTTCAGGCATTTGCGCAGCTTGTCGACGAAGACGGTCGTCATGAAGCGGTCCAGGTCGCCGGCCGGTTTGGGGGCGCGGAACGCGTGGTGCAGCAATTGGCCCATGCGGAAACTGGTGGTGAAGCCCATGACGTAAGGGCCGTTCCGGAAGATCTTCGGATCCCGGCGGACGGTGATCCGGAGGCCGGCGACCCCGGCCGAATCCCCGCCCAAGTGCACCCGCCCGTTGTGTACGAGCCCGGCGATCACCGTCATGCCGTCCGCCCCCTCCGCTGCTCCTCGGCTCCCCTTCTCGATTACTGCGCCCGGGGCGGCGACCGGAAACCGGCGGCCGGGATCAGCGGGTCACGACGGTCTCCTGTTCGAGGCGGGTCAGTTTGCCGGGGTTGCGCACGGCGTAGAGGCCGGTGACGAGGCCGTCGTCGCACCGCGCCGCCAGCACGGTGTCGACCGCGCCGTCGAGCCGCACCACCAGGGCGGGGAAGCCGTTGGCCCACACCGGGCGCAGGGACGCCGCGGCGGGGATCCGGGCCAGCACCCGGGCCACCGCCCCGGCCCCGACGACGGGGGCCGTCGCGGCCCGTACGACACCGCCGCCGGCCGTCAGCAGGACGACGTCCGGGGCGAGGACGCCGAGCAGCGCGTTCAGGTCGCCGGTCGCGACGGCCCGCCGGAACGCCGCGAGGGCGTCCCGGGTCTCGGCCGGGGAGACGGCGCCGCGCGGGCGGCGCGCCGCGACGTGCGCGCGGGCCCGGTGCGCGGTCTGGCGGACCGCGGCCGGGCTCCTGCCGACGGCCTCGGCGATCTCGTCGTACGCGACGTCGAACACCTCGCGCAGCACGAACACCGCCCGTTCCGTGGGGGTGAGCGTCTCCAGGACCAGCAGCATCGCCATCGAGACGCTGTCGGCGAGTTCGGCGTCCTCGGCCACGTCCGGCGTGGTGAGCAGCGGTTCCGGTAGCCAGGGGCCAACGTAGGACTTCCGGCGCCGGCGCAGGGTCCGCAGCCGCGTCAGCGCCTGGCGGGTGGTGATCCGCACGAGGTACGCGCGCCGCTCGCGCACCGTGTCGAGGTCGACGTCCGCCCAGCGCAGCCAGGTCTCCTGCACGACGTCCTCGGCGTCGGCCCCCGGCGGGCGGCGTCCGGTGGGCGCAAGGACACCGCGTCGACGCTGTGCGCGGTGCCCCCGACTCACGAGGAGGACGCTCTGATGGAACCCCGTTTCGACCTGTTCGCCACCGAGACCGGCACGAGGATCGGTAAGCGGACCGCCGCGGTCACCGCGGCGATCGAGCCGGCGCTGCCCAAGTCCCTCCGGGAACTGGTCTGCCTGCGGGCCAGCCAGATCAACGGCTGCGGCTTCTGCGTCGACGCCCATGCCAAGGAGGCGGCGGCCTCGGGCGAGTCCGCGCTCCGGCTCGGTCTGGTCGCCGCCTGGCGCGAGTCCACCGTGTTCACGGACGCCGAGCGGGCCGCGCTGGCGCTCGCGGAGGAGGGCACCCGGCTCGCCGACGCCCGTCAGGGCGTGTCCGACGAGACCTGGGCGCGGGTGCGCGAGCACTACGCCGACGACCAGGTCGCGGCGCTGGTCGGGCTCGTCGCCATGATCAACGCGGCCAACCGGTTCGGGGTGATCCTGCGCAGGCCGGGCGGCTCGTACGAGCCCGGCGTGTTCGCCGCCCTCCGGGACTGACGACGACAGCAGCCGTGGGCGGCGTCCGGAGGGGACGCCGCCCACGGCTGTCGTGTGGTTCCGCCGGTCAGTAGGCGGAGTTCACGTTGTCCATCGAGCCGTACTTGTCGGCCGCGTAATTGCAGGACGCGACGATGTTGGCCACCGGGTCGTAGATGTCCCAGGACGTGCCCTCGACGTGGTACGCCTTGAACGTCGGGTCGATGATCTGCAGCAGACCCTTCGACGGCACACCATTGACGGCGTTGACGTCCCAGTCGTTGATCGCGTGCGGGTTACCGGTCGACTCCCGCATGATGTTCCGCTTCACACCGTCATAGGAAGCCGGGATGCCCTTGGCCTTCATGATGTCCAGCGCCTGGGCGATCCAGCCCTCCAGGTCATTGCCGTACGCCTTCGGCGCCGGAGCGGCCGGAGCGGCGGGCTTGCTCAGCGGCTTGCGGGTGGTGGAACGGTTCGCGGCCTGCTTCTCGGCGCGGTCCTTGTCGGCCTTGGCCTTGGCATCCGCCTTCGCCTTCGCGTCGGCCTTCGCCTTCGCGTCCGCCTCGGCCTTGGTCTTGGCGGTGTGCTTGGCCGCGGCGGCCTCGGCCCGGGCCTGCTCGGCCGCCTTGTCGGCGGCGTCCTTCCGCTCGGCGTCCTGCGCCTGACCGAAAGCCTCCGCGCTCCAGGCGACCGGCTTCACCGGCGCCGGGGCGGCCACCGCGTGCGAGGCCGCACCGAACGCGACAGCGGCGGCACCGGCGGCGGTCAGCGCCGCGGCGGAGAACTTGTGGGCCTTGGTCAGACGGGTATAGCCGGAGTGGGTGGAACGCATGAGAAGGAATGAACCTTTCGCATCGGGAAACCGCACGGGCCTGGACCGGCGCAGAGAAAAGCGCCGTTCTCGGTCGGACGGCGCCGTGCGGTCCACCCATTCTTAGCGGCGGTGGAATCCCCTGGCAAAGACCGCTTCTACGGCCCTCTTTCGCAGGTCGGAGCCCCTCCGGACGCAAGCGCTCCGGGGCATTGGCGGGCGGCGGCGCGGCGGCCGGATACGGCCCGGCACCGTAGGTGACGCGGGTCTCATGGGCGGGCTCACATCCGCGGCCCCTCCGGCTCACGCGGTGTCCCCCGAGCGCTACTTGGCGGAGCCGGATTCCGGGCGGTGCGCCGGGGGCGGACCGCGACTCGTCCGGGTTCCGTGTTCCGCGCCCGGCGCGGGGGCGGCCCCTCACTCACCCACAAGCCCGGGAACCGAACCCATGCCCACGCGACCCCGCCCGCGTCCGATCGGACCCCACGCCTTATAGGGAGCCCGACACGACGCCCGGCAAGGAAGCGGGCAGCGCACACGGCACGAGACCCGGCACCACGCCCGGCACAGGACCAGGCACCGCCCCTGACCCGCCCCCGGCTTTCACCCCACACCCGCACCCGCCCCCGCCTGCAGCTCCCCCGCACACGCGGCGTCGGGGCCGCTCGCGACGGAAGAGAACCCGGCCGCTCCGGGCACCCACCGGACGTCGGCGGAGAACGCGGTGCTCGCCCTGGCCGGGCGCGGCGTCCGCTCGGCCGTCGTCCGCCTGCCCCCGACCGTGCACGGCCGCGGCGACCGCGCGTTCCTCCCGGAGGTGATCGGCCGGGCCCGCGCCCGCGGGGTGTACGACCCGCGCCGCCCGCAGGCGTGTGGGCCCCTGCCCTGGGCCCACGACGCTTGGTTGCTCGGGTCCGGTCCTCGAATCGGACCGCGTCAGCGGCGTGTGAGGGCGGTGAGTGTCGTTTCGACGGCGCGTACGAATGCCTCGTTGTCGACGGTGTCGTCCCACGCGGTTTGCAGCATGAGTCCTTGGTAGACCGCGATGAGGATGCGGGCGAACGCGTCAGCGTCGAGATGGGTGGGCAGTTTGCCGTGCTGTGCCGCCGAGCGGATTGTCTCGGCAGCGGCGGCACGGGGGCCGTCCACACCGTGGCGGGCCAGCTCGCGGATGCGGGGCGTGCGGATCGTTTCGGCCCAGACCTGCAGGCCCAGGTGGAGGTCTTGGGCCGTTTCGGGTCGGCCGACGGATCGCAGCAGATCCAGGTAGACGGAAAACAGTCGGTCGGCATCCGGCGCCTGTTCGGCTCCGCGGGCGGCGTCGATGAGTGTCGCCCGATGTTCGTGCCACTCGGTGACGATCGCTGCGATCATGTCGTCCTTGCCGGCGAAGTACCGGTAGATCAGGCCGGCGCTGATTCCGGATTCGCGGACGATGTCCTGCATGGAAGTGCGGTGGAAGCCGTCGCGGGCGAAGCAGGTCGCGGCGGCGTCAAGGATTTCGCGTCTGCGGGCTTGCAGGTGGGCGTCGCTGACCTTGGGCATCTAGAGCACCTCCGCTTGCGCGATGCGGTAGAAGAAGGCGGCCGGTTCGTCCCGGCCCAGCGGGTTGAGGTAGCGGGTGGCAGCGTCATGCGCGGACAGGTCCACCGTCAGTTCCAGCCTGCGTTCGGCGAGGTATTCGGGCAGTTCGGAGGGGTGGAAGCCGAACGTCCATGGTTCGTCTGCCTCGCGGACCACGGCGTGCCATTCCTCGACTCCGCTGTAGGTGCCGCTGCCGTCCAGAGCGGCGCGGTCGACGTAGGTGAAAATGATCCGGCTGCCGCGGCCGGTCGTCGCCGACAGGTAGCGCAGTGTGGTGTCCACGGCCTGGGCGGTGAGGTAGTTCGTCACTCCCTCCCAGATGACCACGGTGCGCTCCATGGGCACGAAGCCCGCTTGCTGTAGTGCCGCATCAAGATCGTCGTGCACCAGGTCGACGGGCACGAAGCGCACATGGGTGCGCCGATCGGGACGGACATGCGCGCAGATCAATCGCTGTTTGGTGGCCTGCGTCGCGGGGTGGTCGACCTCGAACACCTTCACGTTCGCCATGCCGGGGATCCGGTAGGCCCGGCTGTCGTATCCGGCCCCCAGCAGTACCACCTGGTGCGCGCCCTGGTTCAGGGCTTCGGTCAGCAGGTCGTCGATGAGTCTTGTGCGGACGACCGCAGAGGCGCGTGGACCTGCGGGCCAGTGCTTGTCGATGCGGCCCTCGATGTAGTGGCCCACGGGTGGAAGTCTGGCGAGTCGGACAAGCCACCGGTATCCGGCAGGAAGGAACTTCATCGCGTATGAGTCGACGAAGAGCCGGTTCCTTCGCCTGGACGACTCCAATGCCCGGAATAGCGCTACATGCTCGGCCGTGCGGCTCGCCTGGTTCTGCATGGCCCGAACATAATGAATGAACGTCCATTTTTCCATCCCCTCAGAGGTTCACATCGGCAGGCGGGGGCGGCGCCTGACGACTCGTCAGGGTATTACCGCAGCAAATGTCGGATTTGCCACGACGGAGTCTCTGCCGTGATCACCGCGGCCTGCGGCGGACGATTCCGGCCGCCGGGGCGAGATCGCCAGTGCGTCCGGTGCGGCCGTACATCGCCTGCCGGTCGCGGGCCCGGGCCGGGCCGCGGGCGGGGCGCGGTGGGCCGCGGTGAGGGCGCGGGCCGGCCGGGGCCGGTGACGGCGCCGCACGGGCGCGCCGCCTCGGCTCGCGGAGGGGCCGCCCTCGTCACGTCGACCGGGCGCCGGCGGGCCGACGGGCGCCCGGGTCCGTCACGGAGCCTCTACCCGCGCCGTCGCCCGGTACCGGACACCCGAGCGTACGGCCCAGTGGAAGACGCCGAACGCGAAGAGGGCGACGGCGAGGGAGTCGTAGGGGGCGGGCAGGCGGCCCGTGCCCTTGAAGGTGCCCAGCCAGGACAGCAGGGTCAGCACCGTCAGGTAGCACACCAGCCAGGCGCCCTCGCGCAGTTCGGCGGCGAGCGGTCCGTCGGCGGCGGAGCGCCGCATCCCGAGGAAGATCAGCAGTCCGGCCAGCACGACGGGCAGCGCCAGCCGCAGGTCGTGCCAGCCCGACCAGTACACGAACTCGGTGGCCACGACGAAGCTGACGGGAGCGATCCAGCGCAGACCCGGCACCCAGCCCGCCATGGGGGTGCCGGGGTCGGCGCGGAAGACGGCGACCGCCACGGCCGAGGCCGCGTAGATCAGCAGGTACATGTCGCCCATGATGCTGACGATCCGCTGCCACTCCCCGAAGGGCAGCAGGAAGACGACGATCACCACGAGGTTCAGGGCCAGCGCCCGGTGCGGGATGCCGGACCGGCGGTCCACCCGCATGAAAGTCCGGGGCAGGGTGCGGTTCTTGGCGAGGGCGTAGGTGTGGCGGGCGTTGAGGGCCACGCCGACGTACGCCGAGCCACCGGGCGAGAGCACCGCGTCGGCGTAGAGCAGGCTGGACAGCCAGTGCAGGTTGAGGATCAGGGCGAGCTGGCCGAACGGCGATTCCAGGTCGACTCCCTGCCAGCCGTGGCCCAGGAGGCTCTCGGGGACGGTGAAGAGGAAGGCGAACTGGAGCGCCAGGTACATCAGCAGCGCCAGGCCGATGCCGGTGAGGACGGAGGCCGGGATGGTGCGGCGGGGGTCGCGGGCCTCGCCGGAGAAGTCGAGGGCCGCCTGGAAGCCGTTGACCGAGTAGACGATGCCGCCGCCGGCGAGGGCGGAGAGGCAGGCGGCGTAGCCGTAGGGGGCGAAACCGCCGTGGTCGGTGAGGCGTCCGGAGTGCCAGCCGGAGGCGAACAGGGCGACGACGGTGACGACCGGCACGGCGATCTTGAAGAGGGAGACGAGGTTGTTCAGCCGTGCGAACAGGCGGACCGCGAACCAGTTCAGCGCCGTCAGCAGCACGCTCAGGCCGACGGCGAGCGCGAGGCCGGTGGGGGTGAGCACATGGCCGTGGTAGAGGTCGGGCAGGTAGTGGTCGGCGTACTGCATGATGGCGCTGATCTCGGCGGCGGTGCCGCCCACCGACAGCAGGACGGACCAGCCGATCAGCGTCCCGACGAGGCGCCCGCCGGCGTACAGCGGCCAGCGGACCGTACCGCCGCCCTCGGGCCGCGACGCGCCGAGCTCGATCATCACCAGGGCGACGAGTCCGCACAGCACACCGGCGCCCACCCAGGTGAGCAGCGAGGCGGGTCCGGCGGTGCGGGCCGCGTACATCGCCGCGAAGAGCCAGCCGGAGCCGACGATGTTGGAGAAACCGATGGCGGTGAGGGCCCAGAAGCCGAGGTCCCGCCGGAGCCTGCCCTCCTGCACGGCCGCCTCGACGGCGGCGGTGTCCGCTGCGGCGTCGTGATCCGCTGGCACGTGCTCTCCCTGTCCGACTGTCCGGGGCGTCCCGACGAGATGCGGGCGAATGATCACTCAACCTTAGGTGACGCTTCGTCATTCCCTCCGGTCCCACGAGGCTCCTCGTGTCCCGGGGGTGTGCGGTTCGGCGCGCGCGGAGGGGTGAGGGAGGAGTGACGGAAGAGTGACAGAGAGATGATCGAAATGGCCGGAAATCATCGCATGGGCGACCTGCCCTGTGATGAGCACAACGCGCACAACGTCCCTCACCGGAGAATCGACGCCGTCCGGCCGCACGGGCAAAGGGTTGCTTCACTTCTCGACGCTCGATTTCAGCCAATCGAATATTCGTCAACTGAACACTTCTATAAGGTTGTTGCGCGAACAGGGGGCGGAATCGCAGGTTCCGTCACGCCACGCCCAGGGTGACCGCAATCAACCGAACTGGGTTGCTATGTTTACGGCTCATGGCCCAGGTATGGTCGCGCGCTGGGGGGAATATGGATGTGCTGCGCAGTCCGGATTACGCCGAACGCAAGACGGAGTTGGCGGCGCTCGGGGGGTTACTCACGGAAGCGGGAGCGGGGCGCGGAAGCGTCGCTCTGGTGAGCGGTCCGGCGGGCAGCGGAAAGACCCATCTCCTGCAAACGTTCTGTAAAGAGGCGGAGAGGTCCGGTGCCCTCCTGTTGACCGCCGTGGCGTCCCGCGCCGAGTCCGGACTGCCGCTGGGCGTGATGGACCAGCTGTTCCGGTGCGAGACGCTGCCGGCGGAGCTCCGGCGCCGGGCGACCGCGCTGCTGGCCGGCGAACCGGCCGGCTCCCGGGGGCCGGACGCCGGCCCGGGGACGATGAACCAGCCGAACGTCGAAGTGGCCAACGGGCTGCGGTCGATCCTGCTGGAGCTGAGCGACCGCGGCCCGGTCGTGGTGGGCATCGACGACCTCCAGTACGCCGACGGTCCGTCCCTGCAGATGCTGCTGTTCCTCCAGCGCCGGATGAAGACCTCGCGCGTGCTGCTCCTGCTCGCGGAGCTGTCCACGGTGCGCTCGCCCCATCCCGTCTTCCACGCCGAGCTGTTCCGCCAGCCGAACTGCCGCAAGATACGGCTGGACCTGCTCACCCGCTCGGGGGTCCACTCCCTGATCGAGGGCCGGCTCGGTCCGGCGAAGGCGCGGGAGCTCACCGAGGCGTACCACGCGGCCTCCGGCGGCAGCCCGCTGTTCCTGACCGCCCTGCTGGACGACCACGAGGCCGCCCACCGCCCGGGCGGCGAACCGGCCGCCGAGCCGTCGACGACGCCGACGGCCTCGGAGGCGGCCTTCCGCACCGCGCTGACCGACTGCCTCTACCTCGCGGAGCCGTCGGCGCTCGCGGTGGCGCGGGCGGTGGCGGCGCTGGGCACGGCCGGTTCGCCGGCCCTGATCGGCCACGCCCTCGGGATGAACACGTCCACGGTGGAGCACGCCATCGCCTCGCTGGCCGCCACCGGGCTGCTCGGCCCGGAGGACTTCCGGCATCCGGCGGCCCGCACGGCCGTCCTGGCGGAGACGCCGCCGGACGCCCGGCACGACCTGCACCTGCGGGTGGCGGCCGCGCTGCACCACGCCGGGGCGCCGCCGGGTCCCGTCGCCGAGCAGCTGCGCGCGGCGGAGCGGGCCCCCGAGGCATGGATGATCAACATCCTGCGGGAGGCCGCCCGCGGCGCCCTCGCCGCCGGCCGGAGGGGGACGGCCTGCGCCTACCTCGACCTGGCGCTGAAGGACTGCGCGGACCGCCGCCAGCTCGCCGCCCTCACCGCGGACCGGATGCGCATCGAGTGGCAGAAGTCGCCCCTCAAGGCCATGCGGCACGTGGAACTGCTGTGGGAGGCACTGCGGGCCGGGCATCTGAACGGCCATGACGCGGGGCTGCTGACCCGCGGTCTGCTCTGGCACGGCAGGTATCGGGAGGCCCGGGAGGCGCTGGCGCTGTGGAAGGCGTACGGCGCCGCGGCCGACCCCGAGGAATCGGAGGAACTGGCGGCCCTCACGACCTGGATGGCGTACTCGCACCCGTCGCTGATGACGTCCTCCGGCGGCGCCCTGGCCACCGCGCCGCCGACCGGCCCGGACGCGGCGCGCCCGTTCGGCCGGCACGCCGTCAGCGTGCTCTACCGGCTGCTCGCGGACGGCGCCGGCGAGGCGGCCGCGGCCCGTGCGGAGGCCATTCTGCACAGCGTCGTCCTGGGCGGCGCCACCCTGGAGTCGCTGCACGCCGCGCTGCTGACCCTGCTCTGCGCCGACCATCCGGACAAGGCCGCCGCGTGGAGCGACGAGCTGCTCAAGGAGGCCGAGCAGCACGAGGCGCCGATGTGGCAGGTGGTGTTCGCCACGATGCGCGCGGACGCGGCGTTCCGGCAGGGCGACATGGCCACGGCCGTGCGGCACGGCGAGGCCGCGCTGGCCCGGCTCCCGGCGTCGGCCTGGGGCGTCGCCATCGGCAGCCCGCTCGCCGTGCTGATCCTCGCCACGACCATGATGGGACGGTACGACGAGGCGGTGCGGTACATCCGGCAGCCCGTGCCGGACACCATGTTCGAGGCCCGCTACGGCCTGCACTACCTCAACGCGCGCGGCCACTTCCACCTGGCGACGGGCCGGCCGGCGGCGGCGCTCACCGACTTCGAGAGCTGCGGCCGGCTGGCGACCGCCTGGAGGCTCGACCTGCCCGCGCTGATCCCCTGGCGCGCCGGGGCCGCCGAGGCCGCGCTGGCCCTGGGGCTCAAGACCAGGGCCCGGGCCCTCGTCGAGGAGCAGCTGACCCGGCCGGGCACCGGGCAGCCCCGCACCCGGGGGGCGACCCTGCGGCTGCTGGCCGCCACCGGGGCGCCGGAGGACCGGCCGGGGCTGCTGCGCCAGGCCGTGGACCTGCTGCGGCCGGACACCGGCCGCTTCGAACTCGCCCGGGCGCTGGCCGATCTCCGGGACGCCCACGAGGCGCTGGGCGCCCGCGAGGAGGCCGCGGACGCGGGACGGCGGGCCGCCGAGATGATGGCGTCCTGCCAGGTGCCCGCGGAGTGGGCGCGCCCCGGCGGCGTCGTCCGGCCGGCACCGGCCGCGCCGGCGGCCGTGGCGCCGGTCGCACCGTCGGACGCACCGTCGGACGCGGTGCCGGACGCACCGTCGGACGCACCGTCGGACGCGGCCGGGCGGCCGGCCGGTGCGCCCGAGGAGCGGAGACCTCCCGCCGCGGAGGTGCTGAGCGACGCCGAGCGGCGCGTCGCCGAACTCGCCGCGGCGGGCGTGACCAACCGGGCGATCGGCCGGAAGCTGTTCATCACCGTCAGCACCGTCGAGCAGCACCTCACCCGGGTCTACCGCAAGCTGGACGTCAGCCGGCGGAGAGACCTGGCCGCCCGGCTGGGCCTGCGCGCACCGGACGCCGAGTCCGCCTGAGCGGCCCGGCTCCGGTGCGCCGGCCCCGACCGCGTCCCCGCGGACCGCACCGGCCGGTCGGTCCGCCGCTACGGCTCGTAGATCCACTCCAGATAGCGTTCGATCTCGTCCGCGGCCCGGCGTGCGCCGCCCGCCCGGCGCGCCTCGCGCTGGAGCCCGCGTACCCGGTGCCGGGTGCCGGCGTCGTCGAGGAGGGTCCGAACGGCCTCCACGAGCCGTTCGGGACCGGCGGCCTCCGGCGGCAGCCGTACGCCGAGGCCGAGTTCCGCCACGCGGTCCGCCACCGCCCGTTCCGACGCGGTCGTCGGCACGGCGACCAGCGGGGTGTTGAAGTACAGGGCTTCCATGACGTTGCCGGCGTCCGGGTGGCAGACGTACGCGGCGGCCCGGCGCAGCACCACCGAGCGCGGCACCCGGGCGTGCACCTCCACGTTCGGCGGTAACGCGCCCCGCGCCCAAGCGGGTTCGTCCGCGCCGCCGGTGGTGACGACCAGGTGCAGCGGCCGGCGCCCCAGCGCCGTCACGCACTCCCGGAGGTAGTCCGGCTCCCGGTGGAGTAACGCCGGGTCCAGGGCGAGGAACACCACGGGCAGCCCGTTCGCCGCGGGCATCCAGCGCTCGTCGATCCGGCGTTCGGGGATGCACGGCCCGACGAACGCCACCCGGCCGTCGAAGAGGTCGCCGCCGCTCTGGAACGCCCGCGGCATCAGGGCGATGGACAGCGGCTCGGCCCGGGTGTAGAAGTCCTGCGGCGGCGCCCCGGCGTGCTCGGCGTAGGCCAGGAACCGGGCCAGCCGTCTTCGCAGCCCGTCGGGCAGCCGCGCCAGGCACTCCTCGGACGACCGCCCCTCGGGCACCGGCGCGTCGGGACCCCGCCCGTCGTCCCAGGCGAACGAGGGGTAGACCTGTACGCCGGGCCGGTTCCAGCGGCAGGTGAGCAGGCGGGCGACGACGCGGGTGGAGGACTCGTACAGCACGAGGTCGGGGACGTCGTCGGCGAGTTCGGCGTGGATCTCCTCCGCGCAGTCGAGGGTCTCCTCGACGCTGGAGAGGTCGAGCGCCGTGGCCGGGTCCCGCGCCTCGCCGTAGGGCCCGTACTCGGGCCGGGACTCGGGCACCAGGACGTGCACGCCGGCGGTGGCGGCCCGCTCGGCGAACTCCATGGTGGTGACATAGGTGATCCGGTGCTCCCGGCGGCGCAGTTCGCGCACGATGGGCAGCATCGGCCGGGTGTGGGCCTCGTCCGGAGCGCTGATCACGGCGATGGTGTAGCGGGGCTTGGGGGGCTCCTTCTCCATGAGCGCGACGCCCCCTCGCGGCACGTGTCCGAGGTCCCTCCCACCGGCCCGCGCGGTACCCGGACGAATTCTCACGGGGGTCACATGCCCCGATATCAACTCGTTGATGAGATCGCATCCTTGGCCTGGCGCCGGAGCGTAGCACGCGTCCGGCGCGGTGCGGACGCATCCGACGGCCCGCCACCGGGCGACCGGGCATTCCCGGCCATTCCGGTGGCGGTCGAATGCGCGACGAATATCGCTGGTACAGGGGAAAAGACCCGCGTCCGGCTCTCGTAACCGTTGCGCGAAAGTGTCTGTGTATACGCCCCCCATGATTGCTTTTCCGGTGACAGGGTCCGGCAATCGTGGCATTGGTCACAAAAGGGGGCGGGAGGTGACGAAGTATCAGGAAAGGTGGGGAGACGTACGCCGAGAGGCCCCGGCGTGCCCGTCGGGCAGCGCCGGGGCCGGGACCCGCCGACGAGACGGGGGCGCCGTGCCGCTCAGCGCCCGCCGTCGTTCCCCTCCAGCGCCGCCACCCACGCCTCGACGGCCTCGGCCGTCGTCGCCGCCGCGCCTTCGAGGACGGTGAAGTGGTTGCCGGGGACCTCGCGCAGGGTGTGCGCGGCGGGCCAGGAGGAACGCCAGTCGGACGCGCCGGCGGCGGGTGCCGGCTCCCCTCCGCCGGCCTCCGCCCGGCCGGGGAAGGGCTCCGTCGGCCGGACGAACAGCACGGGAGCCGCCACGGGCCCGGGAGCGCACCGGGTGATGAAGAGGCTGTAGCGGCCCATCGCCGAGAGCCGGTCGGCGGTGAACGTCCCGAAGGCGTCCTCGCGTTCCAGCATGCCGTCCAGCATTCCGGCCCACAGCGCGTCGCCGCCGTCGGCGCCGCTTCCCCCGTCGTCGGTGGGCAGGTAGGTGTCCAGCAGCACGATCCCGGCGGGCCGGAGGCCCTCGGCCTCCAGCCGGCCCGCCGTGGCGTGCGCGAACTGCCCGCCCGACGAGTAGCCCACCAGGACGAACGGCTCGTCGCCCGCCAACTCCCGCACGCTGTACGCGAAATGGTCGACGGCGGCGTCCACGGAAGCGGGCAGCGGCTCGCCGGCCGCGAAGCCCGGCGAGTTCACCACGTGCACGTCCCGCACACCGCGGAAGCGCGCGGCGAGCCGCGCGTACTGCTGGGGCCCGGCGAGGGCCATCGGCGACGGGAAGCAGACCAGGGCCGGGCCCCGGGAGCCGCGGGCCAGGGTCACCGGTTCGCGCACCCCCCGCGCCTCGGCGGCGGTACGGAAGGAGGGGCGCAGGTCGGCCGCGGCGTTCAGCAGGGCGGTGCCCGCCGCCATCTTCCCTTCCCGGACCGCCGCCCGGAACAGCCCGCTCAGCGTCTCCGCCGGGCCGGCCGCGGCGGGCACGTCCTGGCCGGGGCGCAGCGCGCCGTCGGGGAGCGCGGGGTCGGCGTCCAGCGCGGTCCGCAGGTGTGCGGCGAGCCGGGCCGGGGTGCCGAGGTCGAACACCGCGGCGGGGTCGATGTCCAGGCCGGTCGCCCGGCTCAGTGCCCGGCGCAGTTCGGCGGCGGACAACGAGTCGACACCCGCCTCCAGGAACCCTCGCTCCGGGTCCACCTCGGCCACCGAACCATGCCCCAGCACGAGGGCGACGTGTTCCACGACCACCTCGGTGAGCACCTTCTCCCGCTCCACGTCGGGGAGTTCGGCCAGCCGGGCGCGCAGCCGCTCGGGGGCGGCCGGGTCGTGCCGGGGTTCGAGGATGGCCGCGGTGTCCTGTCCGGCGGGGCCGGATCCGGAGCCGCCGCCGAGGCCGAGTCCGAGTCCGAAGAGGGCGGGCGAGTCGATCCAGTAGCGGCGGTGCTGGAACGCGTAGGTCGGCAGGTCCACAACCCGCGCACCGCTGCCCTCGTGGAACGCCGCCCAGTCCACCGGGACACCGGCGGTGTGCAGCCGACCCACGCCCGCGACCACCGCCGGGGCTTCGTCCCGCCCCTTGCGCAGCAACGGCACGATCACCGCCCGCTCGGCCTCGTCCGGTTGCAGGCACGCCTCCACCATGCCCGCCAGCACCGCGTCGGGACCGATCTCCACGAACCGGACGGCACCACGCGCCACCGCGGCCCGCACGGCGTCGGCGAAGCGGACGGGGCGGCGGACGTGCTCCACCCAGTACTCGACGCTCGTCAACTCCTCGGCTGTTGCTGCCACTCCGGTGACGGTGGAGACGATGGGGATGCGGGGCTCGGTGAAGGACAGGCCCGCGACGACCGTGCGGAAGTCCTCCAGCATCGGCTCCATGAGGGGTGAGTGGAAGGCGTGGGAGACCTTGAGCATCGAGGTCTTGCGGCCTTGCTCGCGCAGGGTGTCCACGATCGCTGTGACCGTTGCTTGCGCGCCGGAGATGACGACCGCGCGGGGGCCGTTGATGGCGGCGATGGCCGCGTCCTGGGCGTTACCGAGGAGGGTGAGGGCTTCGGTCTCGGTGGCCTGAAGGGCGGCCATGACACCGCCGTCGGGGAGGGCTTGCATCAGCCGGCCGCGTGCGGCCACCAGCGTGCACGCGTCCGCCAACGACAGCACTCCGGCGACGTGTGCTGCCGCGATCTCTCCGATGGAGTGCCCGGCCAGCACGTCCGGCCGCACACCCCAGGACTCCACCAGCCGGAACAGTGCCGTCTCAACAGCGAACAGCGCCGGCTGCGCGTACTCCGTACGATTCAGCAGATCGACGTCCTCCCCGAAGAGGACGTCCTTCAACGGCTCGTCGAGATGCACGCACACCTCGTCCAGTGCCTTCGCGAACACCGGGAACGTCTCGTACAGCTCCCGACCCATCCCAAGCCGTTGTGCGCCCTGCCCGGTGAACAGGAAGGCGGTTCTGCCGGTGGTGCGGGCCGTGCCCTGGGTGAGGCCGGGGGCGGACGTGCCGTCGGTGAGGGCGGTCAGGGCCGTGACGAGTTCGGTGCGGGTGCGGCCGGTGACGACGGCGCGGTGGTCGAAGTGGGTGCGCGTGGTGGCCAGGGAGAAGCCGATCGACGCGAGGCCGTCGTCGTCCGGGAGCGCCTCCAGCAGGAGGCGGGCCTGGGCGCGCAGGGCCTGCGCGCTGGTGGCGGAGAGCGGCCAGAGCACCGGCCCTGTGGACGGCTCCGGGGCGGGGGCGGCGGGCTCCCGCGGGGCTTCCTCCAGGATCACGTGGGCGTTCGTCCCGCTGATCCCGAAGGACGACACCGCCGCGCGGCGGGCCCTGTCCGACGTCCACGGCCGGGCTTCGGTGAGGAGTTCCACCGCGCCCGCCGTCCAGTCCACCTTCGACGACGGCGCATCGACGTGCAGGGTTTTGGGCAGGACGCCGTTGCGCATCGCCATGACCATCTTGATGATCCCCGCGACACCCGCCGCCGCCTGCGTGTGGCCCAGGTTGGACTTCACCGACCCGAGCCACAGCGGCCGTTCCGCCGGACGGTCCTTGCCGTAGGTCGCCAGGAGCGCCTGGGCCTCGATCGGGTCGCCCAGCACCGTGCCGGTGCCGTGCGCCTCCACCGCGTCCACCTGTTCCGCCGACAGCCGCGCGTTCGCCAGGGCCGCACGGATCACGCGCTGCTGCGCGGGACCGTTCGGCGCCGTCAGTCCGTTGCTGGCGCCGTCCTGGTTGACGGCCGAGCCCCGCACGACCGCCAGAACCCGGTGCCCGTTCCGCCGCGCGTCCGACAGCCGTTCCAGCACCAGCACGCCCACGCCCTCCGAGAACCCGGTGCCGTCCGCCGCCTCGGCGAAGGACTTGCACCGGCCGTCGGGGGACAGTCCGCGCTGGCGGCTGAAGTCGACGTACGTGCCCGGGGTGGCCATCACCGTGACGCCGGCCGCCAGGGCGAGCGAGCACTCGCCGTTGCGCAGCGCCTGGCCGGCCAGGTGCAGGGCGACGAGCGAGGACGAGCACGCCGTGTCCACCGAGACCGCCGGGCCCTCCAGCCCGAGCGCGTAGGCGACGCGGCCCGACACGACGCTGCCGCTGCCGTAGCTGTTGACGTAGTCGTGGTACATGACGCCGGCGAACACACCCGTCCTGCTGCCCCGGAGGGCGCGCGGGTCCATCCGGGCGTGTTCGAGCGCCTCCCACGACGTCTCCAGCAGCAGCCGCTGCTGCGGGTCGAGGGCGGGGGCGTCGCGCGGTGCCACGCCGAAGAAGGCGGCGTCGAAGTGGGCGGCGTCGTAGAGGAATCCGCCGTGGCGGGTGGTGGAGGTGCCGTCGTTCCCGGGGTCGGAGTCGGCGTCGGAGTCCGGGTCGGGGGCGTACAGGGCGTCGACGTTCCAGCCCCGGTCCTCGGGGAACTCCGCTATGGCGTCGGTCTCCTCGCTGACCAGCCGCCACAGGTCCTCCGGGGAGCGGACGCCGCCGGGGTAGCGGCAGGCCATGCCGACGATGGCCAGCGGTTCGCGCAGGGCGCCGGACAGTCTGCGGTTCTGTTCGCGCAGCCGCTCGGTCTCCTTGAGCGAGGTGCGGAGGGCGTCGACGAGCTTCGTCTCCGAGGCGGCGGCCTGCCGGGGTGCGGGGTCCGGCCGGCCGGCCCGGTTCGGCTGACTGGGCTGGGTCATGGTGGTCACTTCTCCCGCGTCATGTCCGTGACGTCGTCGAAGGCGTCGACGTCCTGGTGGCCCGTGCCCGCGTCCCCCTCCGGGTGGTCCCCGAAGACGTCGTAGGCGTCGTACTCGTGGTCGTCCTCGGCCCCGTCCACCGCGCCGCCGTCCCGCGCCGCGCCCGTGTCGGCGAGGGCCATGCTGATCAGGGCGTCGGTGTCCATCGCGTCGATGGAGTGCGCGGCTCCGTCCGCCTCCTGGCCGGCGGTGAGGACGTCGGCGTCGAGCCCGGCGAGCTCCAGGAGGCTGTCCATCAGGCCGGCTTCCCGCAGCCGGGAGAGCGGGATGGCGGCGAGCGCCGCGCGGACGCGGTCCTCGGCCGAACCCGGACCGCTCCCGTCCGCCGCGGGTTCCTCCTCCAGCCGGGGCGCGAGCTCGTCCCACAGGTGGTCGGCGACGGCCCGGCTGCTGGGGTGGTCGAAGGTGAGCGCGGCGGGGAGCCGCAGGCCGGTGGCGGCGTTGAGGCGGTTGCGGAACTCGACGGCGGTCAACGAGTCGAAGCCCAGGGCGTTGAACGACCGGTCGGCGTCGACGCCGTCCGCGTCGGTGTGCCCGAGCACCGCCACGACCTGCGCCCGGACCACCTCCGTCAGCAGGTCGCGGCGTTCCGCCGCGGGCGTCGCCGCCAGGCGGGCGAGCAGGTCCCCGGTGCCGGCGGACGGCTCCTGGGCCGACCGCGCGGTGCGCCGTGCGGTCGTCCGGACCAGGCCGCGGAAGAGGGGCGGCAGCTCTCCGGGATCGCCCTGCGCCAGGAGACGGAGGTCCAGCGCGACCGGGACGAGCAGTGCCTCGTCCGGGGCCGCGAACCGCCCGCTGCCGGTGAACGCCGCGTCGAACAGCGCCAGTCCCTCCTTGGCGGAGAGCGCGCCGGCGCCCGAGCGCGCCATGCGCCGTACGTCCGCGTCGCTCAGCCCGCCGGCCATGCCGCTGTCGTCCGCCCACATGCCCCACGCCAGCGAGGTCGCCGGCAGTCCCGCCGCCCGGCGGTGGTGTGCCAGGGCGTCCAGGAAGGCGTTGGCTGCCGCGTAGTTGCCCTGTCCCGGTACGCCCAGGGCGCCGGCGACGGAGGAGAAGAGGACGAACGCGGACAGGTCGAGGCCGCGCGTCAGCTCGTGCAGGTTCCAGGCCGCGTCGGCCTTGGGCCGGAGGACGGTGTCCATGCGGTCGGGTGTCAGCGAGCCGATGACGCCGTCGTCCAGCGCGCCGGCGACGTGCACCACCGCGGTCAGCGGGTGCTCGGCGGGTACGGAGTCCAGGAGCGCCGCCAGCCGGTCGCGGTCGGCGATGTCGCAGGCGGCGAACGTCACCTCAGCGCCCGACTCCGCCAGTTCCGCCCCCAGTTCCTGGGCGCCCGGGGCGTCGGGGCCCCGGCGGCTGGCCAGCAGGAGGTGTCGTGCCCCGTGCTCGGCCACCAGGTGGCGGGCGACCAGCGCGCCCAGGGCGCCGGTGGCACCCGTGACGAGGATCGTGCCGTGGCCGTCGCGGGTCTCACGGACCTCGTCGGCGTCGGCGGTCCGTACGGTCGCGGGCACCCGGGCCAGCCGGGGGACGGACAACTCGCCTTCTCGGACGGCGAGATACTCCTCGCCGGCCGCCAGCGCGCGGGGCAGCGACGCGAGGGACGCGTCGGTACCGTCGGTGTCGACGAGCACGATCCGGCCGGGGTTCTCCGCCTGGGCCGACCGCACCAGCCCGCCCACCGCGGCGCCCGCGAGGTCGGTGACCTCGGTGGTGCCCGCCGGTGCAGCACCCCGGGTGACGACGACGAGCGTCGAGCCGGCGAACCGCTCGTCCGCGAGCCAGGACTGGAGGTCGGCGAGCACCCGGTGGGTACGCTCGCGTGCCGCACCGGCCGCGTCGCCGCCGGCGTCCTCGGTCCCGGCCGGCAGCACGACGACGTCCGCCGCGCCGGCGTCCGGGAGCACGGGGGCCGCCTCGACGCTCGCGACCCCGTCGGCCGCGGCCAGCACCCGTGTCCAGGCGGACGCCTCCGGGCCGACCACCGTCCACGTCCCGGCGGGGACGCGGGCCGGTGACGGGACCGGGGTCCAGTCGACGCGATAGAGGGAGTCGTGGTACTCGGCGCGGGCCTGGGCCAGTTGCTCCGCGGAGATCGGCCGTATGTCCAGCCGTTCCACGGACACCACCGGCCGGCCAGTGCCGTCGGCCGCCTCCAACGCCACCGCGCCCTCGCCCCGCGGAGACACCCGTACGCGCAGGGCCGTCGCCCCTGTCGCGTGCAGTTCCACACCGGACCAGGCGAAGGGCAGTCCGGCCCGCTCCCCCACGCCCGTCAGACCCACCGCGTGCAGGGCGGCGTCCAGCACGGCCGGATGCAGGCCGAACCCGTCGACGCTCACGCCGTCCTCCAGCGCCACCTCGGCGAACACCTCGTCACCCGACCGCCAGGCGGCCCGCAGCCCCTGGAACACCGGCCCGTAGACGAGACCGCCCTCGGCGTACCGCTCGTACAGACCCTCGACCGCCACCGGCTCCGCGCCCGCCGGCGGCCAGGTGCCGAGAACGGAACCCTCACCGCGGCCCGCCGCGCCCAGGACACCGCTCGCGTGCCGCACCCAGACGCCGTCGCCCAGCGTGTCCTCGGAACGGGAGTGAATGCTGAAGGTGCGGTCTCCCGAGGCGTCGGGAGCCTCGACCACGAGTTGCACGTGCACGTCCCCCTGCTCGGGGAGAACCAGTGGCGCCTCCAGGGTCAGGTCCGACAGGACCGCGCATCCCACCTGGTCACCGGCCGCGACCGCCAGGTCCACGAAGCCCGTGCCGGGGAACAGGACGGTGTCGCCGATCGCGTGGTCGGCGAGCCAGGGGTGCGTACGGAGGGAGAACCGGCCGGAGAACAGCAGCCCGTCCGAACCCGCCAGCGACACCGGCTTCCCCAGCAGCGGATGACCGGCGGCACCGGACGCCGCGCCGAACGGGGAGTAGCCGTCGATCCAGTAGCGGCGGCGTTGGAAGGGGTAGGTGGGCAGGTCGACCCGGCTGGTGGAGGTCGCGGGGTGGAGGGTTTGCCAGTCGATGGGGTGGCCGTGGGTCCACAGGTGGGCGAGGGCGGTGAGGGCCTCCGACTCCTCGGGGCGGTTGCGGCGTTGGAGGGGCACGCAGGTGGCGGTGGTGTGGTCGGCGGCCATGGCGGTGAGGACGGCGTCCGGGCCGATCTCCAGGAAAGTGGTGATGCCGTCGGTGGTGAGGGTGGTGATGGCGTCGGCGAAGCGGACCGGGCGGCGGACGTGCTCCACCCAGTACTCCACGCTCGTCAACTCCTCAGCCAACGCAAGCAGTCCGGTGACGGTGGAGACGATGGGGATGCGGGGCTCGGTGAAAGACAGGCCCGCGACGACCGCGCGGAAGTCCTCCAGCATCGGCTCCATCAGCGGCGAGTGGAAGGCGTGCGACACCTTCAGCATCGAGGTCTTGCGGCCCTGCTCCCGCAGCTTCTCCACGATCGCTGTGACCGTTGCTCCGGCGCCCGATACGACGACCGCGCGCGGACCGTTGATCGCGGCGATGGCCGCGTCCTTGGCGTCACCGAGCAGGGTGAGAGCTTCGGCTTCGGTGGCCTGGAGAGCAGCCATGACACCGCCGTCGGGCAGGGCTTGCATCAGCCGGCCGCGTGCGGCCACCAGCGCGCACGCGTCCGCCAACGACAGCACCCCAGCGACGTGCGCTGCCGCGATCTCCCCGATGGAGTGCCCGGCCAGCACCTCCGGCCGCACACCCCAGGACTCCACCAGCCGGAACAACGCCGTCTCGATGGCGAACAGCGCGGGCTGCGCGTACTCCGTACGATTCAGCAGATCGACGTCCTCCCCGAAGAGGACGTCCTTCAACGGCTCGTCGAGATGCGCGCACACCTCGTCCAGTGCCTCCGCGAACACCGGGAAGGCTTCATACAGCTCCCGGCCCATCCCAAGCCGTTGTGCGCCTTGTCCGGTGAACAGGAACGCCAGCCGCCCCTCGGCGGCCGTCCCGCGCACCAGACCCGCCGCGTCCTGCCCAGCGGCCAGCGCGGCGAGCCCGGCGATGACATCCGCCCGGTTGACACCCGTGAGGACCGCGCGGTGTTCGAGCTGCGCCCGCGTCGTCGCCAGCGCCGCCGCCACCTCCCCCGGCTCCGGTGCGTCCTCACGCTCCAGCAGGTCCAGCAGCCCTGCCGCCTGGGCCTTCAGGGCGTCGGCGGTCGCGGCGGACACGGGCCAGAGTGGCGTCGGGAGGTTGTCCTCTTCCCGGTCCGCGGGGACGGGCTCGGGGGCGGCTTGTTCGATGATGACGTGGGCGTTGGTGCCGCTGATGCCGAAGGACGACACCGCCGCGCGCCTGACGCCCCGGGACTCCCACGGCCGGGCTTCGGTGAGGAGTTCCACCGCGCCGGCCGTCCAGTCCACCTTCGACGACGGCGCGTCCACGTGCAGCGTTTTCGGCAGGACGCCGTTGCGCATCGCCATGACCATCTTGATGATCCCGGCGACGCCCGCCGCCGCCTGGGTGTGGCCCAGGTTGGACTTGATGGAGCCGAGCCAGAGCGGCTGTTCCGGAGCGCGGTCGCGGCCGTACGTCGCGAGGAGCGCCTGGGCCTCGATCGGGTCGCCCAGCACCGTGCCGGTGCCGTGCGCCTCCACCGCGTCCACGTCGTCCGCCGACAGCCGCGCGTTGGCGAGCGCCGCGCGGATGACGCGCTGCTGGGAGGGGCCGTTGGGGGCGGTCAGTCCGTTGCTGGCGCCGTCCTGGTTGACGGCCGAGCCCCGTACGACCGCCAGCACCGTGTGCCCGTTGCGGCGCGCGTCCGACAGCCGCTCCACCACGAGCACGCCCACGCCTTCGGACCAGCCGGTGCCGTCCGCCGCGTCGGCGAAGGACTTGCACCGGCCGTCGCGCGCCAGGCCGCGCTGGCGGCTGAACTCGATGAAGGTGGCCGGGGTGGCCATCACGGTCACGCCGCCGACCAGGGCGAGCGAGCAGTCGCCGTTGCGCAGCGCCTGGCCGGCCAGGTGCAGGGCGACGAGGGAGGACGAGCAGGCGGTGTCCACCGTCACCGCCGGGCCCTCCAGGCCGTAGGTGTAGGCGATGCGCCCGGAGACGATACTGCCCGCGCTGTGGCTGGTGGGGTAGTCGTGGTACATGACGCCGGCGAAGACGCCGGTCCTGCTGCCCTTGACGGTCGCGGGGTCGATCCCGGCCCGCTCGAACGCCTCCCAGGAGACCTCCAGCAGCAGCCGCTGCTGCGGGTCGGTGCTCAGCGCCTCGTTCGGGCTGATCCGGAAGAAGTCCGCGTCGAAGTCGGCGGCGTCGTGCAGGAAGCCGCCCTTGTCGACGTAGGTGGTGTCCGGGCGTTCGGCGTCCGGGTCGAAGAGCGCGTCGATGTCCCAGCCGCGGTCGTCGGGGAACGCGGAGACGGAGTCGCGGCCGTCGGCGACCAAGCGCCACAGGTCCTCGGGGGACGCGATGCCGCCCGGGTAGCGGCAGGCCATGCCGACGATGACGATCGGGTCGTCGCCGTGGGCGCTCTCCTGGACGGCCGGCGTGCCGGTGGGCGTGTCGAGCGTGCCGAGGAGTTCGTCGTGGAGGTGGCGCGCGAGGTCGCCGGCGGTCGGGTAGTCGAAGACCAGCGTGGCCGGGAGCCGCAGGCCGGTCGCGGTGTTGAGGCTGTTGCGCAGTTCGACGGCGGTCAGCGAGTCGAAGCCCAGGTCGTTGAAGGCCCGGTCCGGCGCGATGGCCGCGGGGTTGGCGTGTCCCAGGACGGCGGCCACCTCTCCGCGCACGACGGCGAGGAGGGCGCGTTCCCGCTCGGCCGGCGGCAGCGCGGACAGCTGCCGGTGCAGGGTGTCTGCGGTGCCGCCGTCGCTGACGGCCGCGGTGCGGCGGACGGCGGGGACGAGGTGGTGGTAGAGGGTGGGGAGGGACGGACCCTGTGCCCGCAGCGCCTCCACGTCCAGACGCACCGGCACCAGAGCGGCATCCGCACGAGCTCCGACCCCGAGCAGCCGCAAGCCCTCGTCCGTCGACAACGGCAGCACACCGCCACGAGCCATCCGGGCACGGTCACCCTCCGACAGACCACCGCCCATACCCCCCACTTCGCCCCACAAGCCCCACGCCAGCGCGGCACCGGGCAGGCCGGAGGCCACCCGCGACTCCACCAAGCCGTCGAGGAATGCGTTGGCGGCCGCGTAGTTGCCCTGCCCCGGCGCACCCAGCACACCCGCCGCCGACGAGAACACCACGAACGCATCCAACGACAAGCCGGCCGTCAACTCATGCAGATTCCAGCCGCCCAGCACCTTCGGACGCAGCACAGCCGCCAGCCGCTCCACCGACAGCGAACCCACCAGACCGTCGTCCAGCACACCCGCCGCATGCACCACCGCACACAGCGGGAACTCCTCACCGATCCCCGCCAGCACCCCGGCCAACGCCTCACGATCCGCCACATCACAAGCCGCCACATCGACCGACGCCGCGCCCGCCTCCAGCAGCGAAGCCACCAGCTCCTGAGCGCCCTCGGCCTCACCACCACGACGCGACGTCAACACCAGACGCCGCACCCCACACTCCACCACCAGCCACCGGGCCACCACCGCACCCAGACCACTCAGACCACCCGTCACCAACACCGTGCCGTCGGTCGACCCCAAGGTCTCGGCGGCAGCGGGGACGGCCGCTCGCACGAGGCGCGGTGTGTACAACGCGCCGTCGCGCAGGGCGAGTTGCGGCTCGCGCGTCGCGAGGGCGCGGTGCAGCGCCTCCGACGGCACGGAAGCCCCATCGACGTCCAGGTCCAGGAGCACGATCCGGTCCGGGTGCTCCGCCTGCGCCGACCGCACCAGGCCGCCCACCGCCGCGCCCGCGAGGTCCGTGACCTCCGCGCCGTCCGCCGGCACCGCGCCACGCGTCACCACCACCAGCCGCGACCGCGCGCACCGCTCGTCCTCCAGCCACGCCTGCACGGCCGACAGCACACGCTCCAGCACCGCGCTCACGTCGCCGGGTACATCCGGCACTCCCCCGCCGAACGCCCGCAGCACCACCACATCCGGCTCACCGGACACACCCGCCAACTCCGCGAAGTCCACGACGACGCCGGCCGACTCGGACACCGCCGCCGACGTCACCGCCGGCACCCAGTCCACGCGGTACAGCGACTCGTGGTACTCGGCGCGGGCCTGGGCCAGTTGCTCCTCGGAGATCGGCCGGACGTCCAGCCGTTCCACCGACGCCACCGGCCGGCCGGTGGCGTCCGCCACCTCCAGCGCCACCGCGCCCTCGCCCCGCGGCGACACCCGCACCCGCAGCGCCGAGGCGCCCGTCGCGTACAGCTCGACACCGGACCAGGCGAACGGCAGTCCGGCCCGCTCCCCCACGCCCGTCAGACCCACCGCGTGCAACGCCGCGTCCAGTACAGCCGGGTGCACTCCGAACCCCTCGACGCTCACGCCGTCCGGCAGCGCCACCTCGGCGAACACCTCGTCACCCGACCGCCAGGCGGCCCGCAGCCCCTGGAACACCGGCCCGTAGACGAGACCGCCCTCGGCGTACCTCTCGTACACGCCGTCCAGCGACACCGGCTCCGCGCCCTCGGGCGGCCACACGCCGAGAACGGAACCCTCGCCGCGGCCCGCCGCGCCCAGGACACCGCTCGCGTGCCGCACCCAGACGCCGTCGGCGGCCCCGTCCTCGCCACGCGAGTACACGCGCACCGAGCGGTCCCCCGTGCTCTCGGGCGCGCCCACCACCACCTGCACCTGGACGCCGCCGCGTGCCGGCAGGACCAGCGGCGCCTCCAGCGTCAGGTCCTCCAGGGTCCGGCAGCCGACCTGGTCGCCTGCCCGGATGGCCAGTTCGACGAAGCCGGTGCCGGGGAAGAAGACGGAGCCGCCGACGACGTGGTCGGCCAGCCAGGGGTGGGTGTGGACGGAGAGGCGTCCGGTGAAGAGGAAGCCCGCCGAGTCGGCGAGCGCCACGGCCGCGCCGAGCAGCGGGTGGTCGGTGGCGCCGAGGCCGATGGCCGCCGGGTCGCCCTGGTCGGCCGGGGCCTGGGACCAGAAGCGGCGGCGCCGGAAGGCGTAGGTGGGCAGGTCGACGCGCCGGGCGCCGCTGCCCTCGAAAAGTGCTGCCCAGTCGACATCGCCGCCGGCCGCGTACAGCCGGCCGAGGCCGGTCAGCAGCGACCGCGCCTCGGGCCGTCCCTTGCGCAGCAGCGGCACGCAGTGCACCGCGCGTTCGGTCCGCTCCGCGTCGTCCGCCGCGAGGCTCGTCTGCGCGAGGCCGGTCAGGACGCCGTCGGGGCCGATCTCGACGAAGCGCGTCGCCCCGCGGTCGGCCGCGCCGCGGACGCCGGCGTCGAACCGCACGGCCTCGCTGACGTGCCGCAGCCAGTACGCGGCGGAGCACAGCTCCTGCGGGCCGGCCGGGTCGCCGGTGACGTTGGACACGACGGCCAGGCGGGGCTCGGCGAACGTCAGCTTCTCCAGGACCTCCCGGAAGCCGTCCAGCATCGGCTCCATCAACGGCGAGTGGAAGGCGTGCGACACCTTCAGCCGGGACGTCTTGCGCCCCTGTCCCCGCAGTCGCTCCGCGATGCGCTCCACCTCGGCCTCGGGGCCGGAGAGGACGACGGACCGGGGGCCGTTGACGGCGGCCAGGCCGGTCCGGTCGGCCGCGGCGAGCAGCGGCAGGACCTCGTCCTCCGTGGCCTCGACCGCGATCATGGCGCCGCCCGCCGGGAGCTCCTGCATCAACCGCCCGCGGGCGGCGACCAGTTCGCAGGCGTCCGGGAGGGAGAGCACCCCGGCGGCGTGCGCGGCGGCGATCTCCCCGATGGAGTGGCCCATCACCACGTCCGGGCGCACGCCCCAGGTCTCCAGGAGGCGGTAGAGGGCCACCTCGACCGCGAACAGGGCGGGCTGAGCGTACTCGGTGCGGTCCAGCAGTTCCGCTTCGGCCGTCCCTTCGGCCGCGAACAGCACGTCCTTCAGGGGCCGGGGCAGCAGGCCGTCGAGGCGGTCGCCGACCTCGTCCAGCGCGCGGGCGAAGGCGGGGTACGCCGCGTACAGCTCGCGTCCCATGCCGGCGCGCTGCGCGCCCTGGCCGGTGAACAGGAAGGCGGTCTTCCCGCCGGTGCGCGCGGCGTCGGGCGCGGTGCCGCCGTCCGCCAGCGCGCGCAGGCCGGTCAGCAGCTCGGCGGTGTCGGTGCCGAGGACGGCCGCGCGCCGGTCCAGGGCGGGGCGGGTCGTCGCCAGGGACCAGCCGACGTCCTGGGGGCGGAGTTCACCCTCCTCGCCGTGCTCCTCACCGTACTTCTCGACGTACGCGGCGAGGCGGGCCGCCTGGGCGCGGAGGCCCTCCTCGTCGCGGCCGGAGAGCACCCACGGCACGAGGGCACCGGCCGCCGCCGGGGCCGGGTCCGCGGATTCCGTCTGCTCGACGGGTTCCGCCTGCTCGATGATCACGTGGGCGTTGGTGCCGCTGATGCCGAAGGAGGAGATACCGGCGCGGCGCGGCCGGCCGGCGTCCCAGGCGACCTCTTCGGTGAGCAGGCGCATGGCGCCGGCCGTCCAGTCGATGTGTGCCGAGGGGGCGTCGACGTGCAGGGTCCTGGGCAGGACGCCGTTGCGCATCGCCATGACCATCTTGATGATCCCGGCGACACCGGCGGCGCCCTGGGTGTGCCCGATGTTGGACTTGACCGATCCCAGCCACAGCGGGCTGTCGTCCGGGCGGTCCTGCCCGTAGGTGGCGAGGAGGGCCTGGGCCTCGATCGGGTCGCCGAGGACGGTGCCGGTGCCGTGGGCCTCGACGGCGTCCACGTCGGCGGGCGCCAGGCCGGCGTTGGCCAGGGCCTGGCGGATGACGCGCTGCTGGGAGGGGCCGTTGGGGGCGGTGAGGCCGTTGCTGGCGCCGTCCTGGTTGACCGCGGACCCGCGGACGTGGGCGAGCACCCGGTGTCCGTTGCGCAGCGCGTCGGAGAGCCGCTCGACGACCAGGATGCCGACGCCCTCACCCCAGCCCGTGCCGTCGGCGCCGGCCGCGAACGCCTTGCAGCGGCCGTCCCGGGAGAGTCCGCGCTGGCGGCTGAACTCGACGAAGGCGGCGGGCGAGGCCATGACCGTCACACCGCCCGCGAGGGCGAGGTCGCACTCGCCGTTGCGCAGCGCCTGGCCGGCCAGGTGCAGGGCGACGAGGGAGGACGAGCACGCGGTGTCCACCGTCACCGCCGGGCCCTCCAGGCCGTAGGTGTAGGCGATGCGCCCGGAGACGATGCTGCCGGAGCTGGCACTGCCGGTGTAGTCGTGGTAGACGACGCCGGCGAAGACGCCGGTGGGGCTGCCCTTGAGAGTGCCGGGGTCGATGCCCGCGCGTTCGAGGGCCTCCCAGGACGTCTCCAGCAGCAGCCGCTGCTGCGGGTCGGTGATCAGCGCCTCGTTGGGGCTGATGCCGAAGAAGTCGGCGTCGAAGTCGGCGGCGTCGTGCAGGAAGCCGCCCTGGTTGACGTACGTGGTGTCCGGGCGGTTTCCGGTGGGGTCGTAGAGGCGGTCGGTGTTCCAGCCGCGGTTCTCGGGGAAGTCGGTGATCGCGTCGCCGCCGTCGGCGACGAGGCGCCACAGGTCCTCGGGGGACGCGATGCCGCCGGGGAAGCGGCAGGCCATGCCGACGATGACGATCGGGTCGTCGGTGCGGAGGGCGGAGGCCGGCAGGACGGTGGCCGCCGCCACTTCGCCGGAGACCTCGGACAGCAGGTGGTCCGCGAGGTCGCCGGCGGTCGGGTAGTCGAAGACGAGGGTGGCCGGGAGCCGCAGGCCGGTGGTGGCGTCGAGGCTGTTGCGCAGTTCGACGGCGGTGAGCGAGTCGAAGCCCAGGTCGCTGAAGGCCCGGTCCGGCGCGATGGCCGCCGGGGTGGCGTGCCCGAGCACCGCGGCGACCTGCCCGCGTACCAGGTCCAGGACGGCCTCAAGGCGCTCGGACTCGGGGAGCGCGGCGAGCCGTTCGCCGAGCGTGCCGACGCTCGCGGCCGAGGACCGCGCGGCGGCCTGCCGGCGGGCCGGGCGGCCGGTGAGGTGGTGGTAGAGGGTGGGGAGGGACGGGCCCTGTGCCCGCAGCGCCTCCACGTCGAGGCGTACCGGCACCAGCGCGGCATCCGCGCGCGCTCCGACTCCGAGCAGCCGCAGTCCCTCGTCGGTGGCCAGCGGCAGCACACCACCACGCGCCATACGCGCACGATCACCCTCCGACAGACCACCCCCCATACCGCCCGCGTCGCCCCACAAGCCCCACGCCAGCGCGGCACCGGGCAGGCCGGAGGCCACCCGCGACTCCACCAAGCCGTCGAGGAAAGCGTTGGCGGCCGCGTAGTTGCCCTGCCCCGGCGCACCCAGCACACCCGCCGCCGACGAGAACACCACAAACGCATCCAACGACAACCCGGCCGTCAACTCATGCAGATTCCAGCCGCCCAACACCTTCGGACGCAGCACAGCCGCCAGCCGCTCCACCGACAGCGAACCCACCAGGCCGTCGTCCAGCACACCCGCCGCATGCACCACCGCACACAGCGGGAACTCCTCACCGATCCCCGCCAACGCCCCCGCCAGCGCCTCACGATCCGCCACATCACAAGCCACGGCCTCCACCGACACCGCACCGGCGTCGAGCAGCCCGGCCACCAGCTCTCGGGCGCCCTCGGCCTCGCCACCACGACGCGACGTCAACACCAGACGCCGCACCCCACACACCACCACCAACCACCGGGCCACCACCGCACCCAGACCACTCAAACCACCCGTCACCAACACCGTGCCGTCGGTGGATCGCAGAGTCTCAAGGCCCTCGGTGGCGGTGGGCACACCCGCCCGGACCAGGCGCGGAACGAACAACGACGCGTCACGAACCGCTACTTGGGGCTCGCCCGTCGCGAGGGCGCGGCGCAGCACCTCCGACGGCACGGCGGCATCGTCCCCGTCGCCGTCCAGGTCCAGGAGCACGATCCGGTCCGGGTGCTCCGCCTGCGCCGACCGCACCAGGCCGCTCACGGCGGCGCCCGCGAGGTCCGTGACCTCGGCTCCGTCCGCCGACACCGCGCCCCGGGTCACCACCACGAGCTTCGAATCGGCGTACCGCTCCCCCGCCAACCACTCCTGTACGGCGAGCAGGACGCGCTCCAGGGTCGTGCTCACGTCGCCGGGCATATCCGGCAGCCCGCCGCCGAACGCCCGCAGCACGACCACATCCGGCTCACCGGCCACACCCGCCAACTCCGCGAAGTCCACGACGACGCCAGGCGACCCGGACGCGGCCACCGCCGGCGCCGGCACCCAGTCCACGCGGTACAGCGACTCGGGGTACGCCGTCTCGCCGCCGCCGGCCAGTTCGGTGGCCCGGACGGGACGGACGGTCAGGGTCTCGACCGAGGCGACCGGCTCCCCGACGGCGTCGGCGAGGTGCACGGCCACGCTGTCCGCGCCCAGCGGCGAGAGGCGCACGCGGAGGGCGGACGCGCCGGTGGCGTGCAGCGCGACACCGCGCCACTCCGCGTTCCACCGCAGTTCCGCGGCCTGCTCACCATCGGCGCGCGGCAGCGCGAGCGCCTGGACGGCGGCGTCCAGGGCCGCCGGGTGCAGACCGAAGCGCTCGGCGTCCTTGGCGGCCTGCCCGGAGAGGGCGACCTCGGCGTACAGCGTGTCGCCGTCGCGCCAGACGGCGCGCAGCGCCCGGAAGGCGGGCCCGTAGGCCAGGCCGGCCTCGGCGAAGCGCTCGTAGAGTCCCTCGACCGGCACCGGTACCGCTCCCGCCGGAGGCCAGGCGGCGAGGCCGGCGTCGTCCGTCGCGGCCCGTGCCGCCGAGCCGAGCAGGCCCGTGGCGTGCCGCGTCCAGGACGCGTCGCCGACCGCGCCCTCGGCGCGCGTGAACACCCGCACCGACCGCGCGCCGGACGCGTCGGGGGCGCCCACCGCCACCTGCACCTGCACACCGCCGCGTGGCGGCAGGACCAGCGGCGCCTCCAGCGTCAGGTCCTCCAGCACGCCGCAGCCGACCTGGTCGCCCGCCCGGATCGCCAGTTCGACGAAGCCGGTCTCCGGGAACACGACGGAGCCGGCGGCGGCGCGGTCGGCGAGCCAGGCGTGGCCGCCCACGGAGAGTCGGCCGGTGAACAGCGCGCCGTCGGAATCGGCGAGCATCATGGCGGCGCCCAGCAGTGGGTGGTCGGCCGCGTCCAGGCCGATCGAGGCGATGTTCCCGACGGCCGCCGTGTTCTTGATCCAGTAGTGCTCGCGCTGGAACGGGTAGGTGGGCAGGTCCACGAGGCCGGCCCGGCCCACGGGGTGGAGCGCCGACCAGTCGACCCGGTGGCCCTGGACCCACAGGCGGGCGAGGGCGGTGAGGGTTTCAGTGGCTTCCGGGCGGTTGCGGCGTTGGAGGGGGAGGCAGGTGGCGGTGGTGTGGTCGGCGGCCATGGCGGTGAGGACGGCGTCCGGGCCGATCTCCAGGAATGCGCTCACCTCGTCGGCGGTGAGGGTGGCGACGGCGTCGGCGAAGCGGACCGGGCGGCGGACGTGCTCCACCCAGTACTCGACGCTCGTCAACTCCTCGGCTGTTGCTGCCAGTCCAGTGACCGTGGAGACGATCGGGATCCGCGGCTCGGCGAAGGACAGGCCCGCGACCACCGCGCGGAAGTCCTCCAGCATCGGCTCCATCAGCGGCGAGTGGAAGGCGTGCGACACCTTCAGCAGCGAGGTCTTGCGGCCCTCCTCGCGCAGCTTCTCCACGATCGCTGTGACCGTGGCCTCGGCGCCCGATACGACAACCGCGCGCGGACCGTTGACCGCGGCGATGGCCGCGTCCCGGGCGTCACCGAGCAGGGCGAGGGCTTCCTCCTCGGTGGACTGGAGAGCAGCCATCACACCGCCCTCGGGCAGGGCCTGCATCAGCCGGCCCCGTGCGGCCACCAGCGCGCACGCGTCCGCCAACGACAGCACCCCGGCCACGTGCGCTGCCGCGATCTCTCCGATGGAGTGCCCGGCCAGCACCTCCGGCCGCACACCCCAGGACTCCACCAGCCGGAACAACGCCGTCTCGATGGCGAACAGCGCCGGCTGCGCGTACTCCGTACGCTTCAGCAGCTCCCCGTCCTCGCCGAACAACACGTCCTTCAACGGCCGTTCCAGCAGACCGCCGAGATGCGTGCACACCTCGTCGAGCGCCCGCGCGAACACCGGGAACGTCTCGTACAGCTCTCGTCCCATCCCGGCCCGCTGTGCGCCCTGCCCCGTGAACAGGAACGCCAACCGCCCGTCCGCGGCCGTCCCCGTGACCACGCCGGTGGCGCCCTCGCCGGCGGCCACCGCGCCCAGCCCGGCGGTCAGTTGATCGGGCTCGGCGCCCAGGACCACCGCGCGGTGTTCGAGCTGCGCCCGTGCCGTCGCCAGCGTCGCCGCCACGTCCCGGGGTTCCGGGGCGTCCTCGCGCTCCAGGACGCCGAGGAGGCCCGCGGCCTGGGCGCGGAGTGCCTCGGCGGTGGCGCCGGACACGGGCCAGAGGAGCGGGCCCCGGGCGGCGGCGTCGGCCGCGGGGGCCGGCTGCTCGGCGGGGTCGGCGGCCGGGGCCTCTTCGAGGATGATGTGGGCGTTGGTGCCGCTGATGCCGAACGCGGAGACACCGGCTCGGCGCGGCGTGGTGCCGTCCCACCGCACCTCCTCGGTCAGCAGCCGCACCAGCCCGGCCGACCAGTCGACCTTGGACGACGGCGCGTCGACGTGCAGCGTCCTCGGCAGGACGCCGTTGCGCATCGCCATGACCATCTTGATGATCCCCGCGACGCCCGCCGCCGCCTGGGTGTGGCCCAGGTTGGACTTCACCGACCCGAGCCACAGCGGCCGTTCCGCCGCGCGGTCGCGGCCGTACGTCGCGAGGAGCGCCTGGGCCTCGATCGGGTCGCCGAGCTTCGTGCCCGTGCCGTGCGCCTCGACCGCGTCGACCTGGTCGGAGGAGAGGCGGGCGTCGGCCAGGGCGTCCCAGATGACGCGCTGCTGGGACGGGCCGTTGGGGGCGGTCAGTCCGTTGCTGGCGCCGTCCTGGTTGACGGCCGAGCCCCGGACGACGGCGAGGACCTTGTGCCCGTTGCGGCGGGCGTCCGCCAGGCGTTCCACGAGCAGCACGCCGACGCCCTCGGACCAGCCGGTGCCGTCCGCCGCCTCGGAGAACGCCTTGCAGCGGCCGTCGGCCGCCAGGCCGCGCTGGCGGCTGAAGGCGACGAAGGGGCCGGGTGTGGCCATGACGGTCGCGCCGCCCGCGAGGGCGAGGGTGCACTCGCCCTTGCGCAGGGCCTGTACGGCGAGGTGCAGCGCCACCAGCGAGGACGAGCAGGCGGTGTCCACCGTCACCGCCGGGCCCTCCAGGCCCAGGACGTAGGAGATGCGACCGGACAGGACGGCCGCGTTGCTGCCGGTGGCCATGTAGGCCTCGGACTCCTCCGGCAGCTTCAGGTCGAAGTACGTCTGGCCGTTGGTGCCGACGAAGACGCCGACGCATTCGCCGCGCAGGGTGTCGGGGGCGATGCCGCCGCGTTCGAACGCCTCCCAGGACGTCTCCAGCAGCAGCCGCTGCTGCGGGTCCATGGCGAGGGCCTCGCGCGGCGAGATGCCGAAGAACGCGGGGTCGAACTCGGCCGCGTCGTAGAGGAAGCCGCCCTTGCGCGGGTAGTCCGTACCGTCCCCGTCCTCGGCGGTCCCGGCGGGCGGCGCGTCGGGGGCCTCCCCGGTGTCCCAGCCGCGGTCCTCGGGGAAGCCGCCGATGGCGTCGGTGCCGTCGGCGACGAGCCGCCACAGGCCCTCGGGAGAGCGCACGCCGCCCGGGAGGCGGCAGCTCATCGCGACGATCGCGATGGGCTCCTGTCCGGCGTTCTCGATGTCCCGGAGCCGCTGCTTGGTGGCATGCAGGTCCGCGGTGGTCCGCTTGAGGTAGTCGAGCAGCTTCGCTTCGTTCACGTTCGCCATCAGGGCCTCGCCGTGTCTCGTTTCCCGTGGACTGCGTGTGCGGGAGGGTCGGGAAGTGGGGTGGAAGGTAGGGGGACGGGGACGGGTCGACGGGTCAGGAGAGCCCGAGTTCCTTGTCGAGGAAGTCGAAGACGTCCTCGGCCGTCGCGGAGTCGAGGCGGTCGGCGACGGAGGGTCCGTCGGCCGGGACCGCGCCGGTCGCGCCGGCCGTGCCGCTCGCGCCGTCGTGCTCGGTGAGCCGGGCGGTGAGGCGGTCGGCGAGTTCCCGGAGGCGGTGGCCGATCCGGGTGCGTTCGATCTCCTCCGCCGAGAGGGAGTCGGCCGCGGACTCGATGCGTTCGAGTTCGGCCAGGACCGGTACGGCGGGTGCCGCGCCGCCCGCGCACAGTTCGCCGTGCAGGTGCGTGGCGAGGGCGTCGGGGTTGGCGTAGTCGAAGAGGAGGGTGGCCGGCAGGGTCAGGCCGGTGACGGTGCTCAGGCGGTTGCGGAACTCGACGGCGGTGAGCGAGTCGAAGCCGAGTTCGTTGAAGGCCCGTCCGGACTGCACGGCGGCGCTGTTCTCGTAGGCGAGGACGAGCGCCACCTGGTCGCGGACGAGGTTCAGCACCTCGCGGCGCTGCTCGCTCTCGGGGAGCGCGGCGAGCCGGCCGACCAGGTCGGACGGGGCCTCGGCGGTGGCGGCCGGGTCGCCCGCGGGGGCGGTGGCGGCGGCCCGTACCTCGGGCAGCGCGGACAGCAGCGGGCTGGGGCGGGTCGCGGTGAACGACGGCGCGAGCAGGGACCAGTCGGCGTCGAAGACGCCGACGCAGGCCGCCGGGCGGTCCAGGGCCCGCCGGAGGGCGGTCAGGCACACGTCGGCGTCCATCGGGGCCAGGCCGCGCCACCAGGAGCGGTCCTGCGAGGCTTCCTCGCCCGCCATGCCGCCGCCGTCCCACGGGCCCCAGGCGACGGAGGTCGCGGCGAGGCCGAGCGCCCTGCGGTGCTCGGCCAGGGCGTCCAGGTAGGCGTTGGCCGCGGCGTAGGCGCCCTGTCCCGCGCTGCCGAGCAGTCCGGCGATCGAGGAGAAGGTGACGAACGCCGTCAGGTCGCGGTCGCGGGTGAGCTCGTGGAGGTTGCGGGCGGCCGTCACCTTGGGGCGCAGGACGCCGGCGAGCCGGTCGGGTGTGAGGGAGTCCAGGACGCCGTCGTCCAGGACGCCGGCGGTGTGCACGACCGCCGTCAGCGGCCGGTCCTCCGGGAGCCCGTCGAGGAGCGCGGCGAGGGCCGTGCGGTCGGCGGCGTCGCAGGCGGCCACGGTGACCCGGGCGCCCAGCTCGGTGAGTTCGGCCGCGAGGTCGGCCGCCCCCGGGGCGTCCGGGCCGCGGCGGCTGGTGAGGACGAGGTGCTCGGCGCCGTCCCGGGCGAGGGAGCGTGCGACGTGCGCGCCGAGCGCGCCGGTGCCGCCGGTGATGAGGACGGTGCCGCGCGGGGGCCAGGGGTGGCGGGGTTCCTCGGGGGCGCCGGCCGTACGCTCGGCGTCCGCGCCGCCCGTACCGACGGTGTCCGTCCCCGCGGCGTCCGTTGCCGCGCCGGCTCGGCCGGCTGCCGGGCCGGCTGCCGCGGCGGTGTCGGTGCCCACCGTCGTCGTGACGGGGGCGGCGGTGCCGGTGGCCTTGGTGCCGGTGCCGGCCGGCGGCGCGCCGGCTGCCGCGGAGTCGCCGGTCTCGGTGCTGTGCGTCGAGACCGTGGTGCCACCTGCCGCGGCCGCGGTGACCGCAGCTCCGTCGGCCGTGGCGCCGGTCGCGTCAGCCGTGGGGCCCGTCTTCGCGTCAGCCGTGGCACCGGCCGGCGTGCCGAGGCCCGTGTCGGCCGGTGTCCGGATCAGCCGGCGGCCGAAGGTTCCCGAGGCGCGGACGGCGACCTGGTCCTCCGTTCCGGTGCCGGCGTCCGGGGTGGCGGCCGTGCCCGCCAGGACGGCGACGAGCCGTTCGGCGGCGCGGTCGTCGGGTGCCGGCGGGAGGTCGACGAGTCCGCCCCAGCGGCGGGGCTGCTCCAGGGCGGCGACGCGGCCGAGGCCCCACACCTGCGCCTGCTCCGGGTGCGGCAGTTCCTCGGCTCCGCCGACCGCGACGGCGCCGCTGGTCAGGCACCACAGGGGGGCGTCGGCGGCCGTCGCGCCCAGGGCCTGGGCGAGGGCGACCGTGGCGTTCAGGCCGCCGCCGGTGCCGTCGTGTTCGTCGAGCGCGAGGAGGGAGACCACACCGCGTACGTCGTCGACCCCGTCGAGGGCGGCCCGCAGCCGGGCGGTGAGGGCGGGGGCGGCGGCCGGTCCGGACGGCCCCGTCGCGTCCGGGGTGACGTACCGGACGTCGGCGCCGTGCCCGGCCAGGGCCGCGCCGAGCCGCTCGGCCCACGGCCGGGCGGCCGGGCCGTCCGGGGAGACGACGAGCCAGGTGCCGACCAGCGCGCCGGCGTCGGGGGCGGGCGGGGTGAGGGGCTGCCAGTCGATCCGGTAGCTCCAGGCGTCGGCCGTCTCCTCGGTGACCCGCCGGCCGCGCCAGGAGGCGAGCAGGGGCAGCACCGTGTCCAGGGCGTCCCGCTGGGCGGCGGTCCCGGCGCCCAGGGCTCCGGCGAGGGCGCCGGTGTCGGTGCGGCGCACCGCGTCCCAGAAGGCGGTGTCGGCGGCGCCGGTTCCCGGGCGGGCGGCCGGGCCCGGGGTGGCCGCGGTGTCGCCCTCCCACCAGTAGCGCTGCCGCTGGAACGGGTAGGTGGGCAGTTCCACCCGCCGGCCGCCCCAACTCCGGGCGACGACGGGCCAGTCGACGGCGGTGCCGCGTACGTGGAGTTCGGCCAGCGCGGTGGTCAGGGTCCGCGGCTCGGGGCGGTCGGCACGGAGCAGCGGGACGAAGGCCGGGGCGTCGGGTCCGGTGCCGTCGGGGACGCAGCGGCGGGCGAGGGCGGTGAGGGTGGTGCCGGGGCCCAGTTCGACGAAGGTGCCGGCGCCGTGCTCGCGGAGCGTGGCGACGCCGTCGGCGAAGCGGACGGTCTCGCGGACGTGCCGCACCCAGTACTCGGCGGACCCCAGTTCGTCATCCCCGCACAGCCGTCCGGTGAGGTTGGAGACGAGGGGGATGCGGGGCGGGGCCGCCGGGAGGCCGTCGACGGCCTTCCGGAAGTCCGCGAGCATGGGGTCCATGCGATGCGAGTGGAAGGCGTGGCTGACGCGCAGCCGCGACGTCTTGCGCCCCTGCTCCCGGAGCCGGTCGGCGGCGCCGAGGACGGCGTCCTCGTCGCCGGAGAGGACCACGGCCTCCGGCCCGTTGACGGCGGCGACCGCGAGCCGGTCGCCGAGGAGCGGCCGTACGTCGTCCTCGGACGCCTCGACGGCGACCATCGCGCCGCCCGGGGGCAGCGCTTCCATCAGCCGGGCCCGGGCGGCGACCAGGGTGCACGCGTCGTCCAGGGTGAAGACGCCGGCGGTGTGGGCGGCGGCGATCTCGCCGATGGAGTGGCCGATCAGCAGGTCGGGGCGGATGCCCCACTCCTCCAGCAGCCGGAACAGGGCCACTTCGACGGCGAAGAGGGCGGCCTGGGCGTGGCCGGTGCGGTCGAGCCGCTCGGCCCGAACCGGGTCGTCCCCGTCGCCGTGGCTCCACATCGTCTCCCGCACCGGCGTGTCGAGCCGCCGGTCCAGGGCGTCGCAGACGGTGTCGAGGGCCGCCGCGAAGGCGGGTTCGGCGGCGTACAACTCCTGGGCCATGCCGAGGCGTTGGGCTCCCTGGCCGGTGAACATGAACGCCGTCCGGACTCCGGTGCCCCGGGGGGTGCCGCGGACCAGCCCGGGGGTGTCGTCGCCGGCGGCCAGCGCGTCGAGGCGGCGCAGCAGCCCGTCGCGGTCGTCGGCGACGACGGCGGCCCGGTGGTCGAAGAGGGCACGGGTGGTGGCGAGGGAGAAGGCTACGTCCGCGGCGTCCGCGGGGGCGCCGCGGGGGCCGGGTGCGGTGACGTGGGCGCGCAGCCGGGCCGCCGCGTCGCGCAGGGCCCGGTCGTCGCGGGCCGACAGCAGCCAGGGCAGCGGCCGGGAGGGGGTCTCGGCGGTCTCCGGGACGTCGGCGGCCTGCGGGGCGTCAGTGGCACTCGGGACGTCGGTGGCCTGCGGGGCATCGGTGGCACCCGGGACATCGGTGGCCTCCGGAGCGTCGGCGGCCGGTGCCTCCTCGATGATGACGTGGGCGTTGGTGCCGCTGAGGCCGAAGGAGGAGACGCCCGCGCGGCGCGGGACGTCGCCGTCCCACTCCACCGGCTCGGTCAGCAGCCGGACGTTCCCGGCCGACCAGTCGACCTTCGGCGTCGGCTCGTCCACGTGCAGGGTGCGGGGCAGGGTCCGGTGCCGGATCGCCTCGACCATCTTGATGATGCCGCCGACGCCGGCGGCGGCCTGGGCGTGCCCCATGTTGGACTTGACGGAGCCGAGCCAGAGGGGCTGGTCGGCGGGGCGGTTGCGGCCGTAGGTGGCGAGGAGGGCCTGGGCCTCGATGGGGTCGCCGAGGACGGTGCCGGTGCCGTGCGCCTCGACGGCCTGGACGTCGGCGGGGGTGAGTCCGGCGTTGTCGAGGGCCTGGCGGATGACGCGCTGCTGGGAGGGCCCGTTCGGGGCGGTCAGTCCGTTGCTGGCGCCGTCCTGGTTGACCGCCGACCCCCGGACGACGGCGAGGACCGGGTGGCCGTTGCGCCGCGCGTCGGACAGCCGCTCCACGAGCAGCACCCCCGCGCCCTCCGACCAGCCGGCGCCGTCCGCCGCGCCCGCGAACGACTTGCAGCGGCCGTCCTTGGCGAGGCCGCGCTGGCGGCTGAACTCGACGAACATCTCCGGCCCGGCCATCACGGTGACACCGCCGGCCAGGGCCAGCGAGCACTCGCCGTTGCGCAGGGACTGCGCGGCCAGGTGCAGCGCGACCAGCGACGACGAGCAGGCGGTGTCCACCGTGAGCGCCGGGCCCTCGAAGCCGAAGGTGTAGGCGACGCGGCCGGACACCAGGCTGCCGGCCGTGCTGCCGCCCGCGTAGTCGTGGTACATCAGGCCGGCGAACACGCCGGTGCGGCTGCCCTTGAGGGTGCCGGGGTCGATCCCGGCCCGCTCGAACGCCTCCCAAGTGACCTCCAGCAGCAGCCGCTGCTGGGGGTCGGTCTCGGGTGCCTCCCGGGGGCTGAGCCCGAAGAACACCGGGTCGAAGTCGGCCGCGTCGTAGAGGAACCCGCCCTCGCGCACGTAGCTGCGCCCGGGCCGGCCGGGGGCCGGGTCGTACAGCGTGTCCATGTCCCAGCCGCGGTCGGTGGGGAACTGCCCGACGACGTCGGCTCCCGTGTCCACCACCCGCCACAGGTCCTCGGGGCCGGCGACGCCGCCCGGGTAGCGGCAGCCCATGCCGACGATCGCGATCGGCTCGTGCCGGCCGCCCTCGACCTCGCGCAGCCGGCGCCGGGTCTCGTGGAGGTCGGCCGTCGCGCGCCGAAGGTAGTCGCGCAGTTTCTGGTCGTTCGCCATCGAAGTGTGAGCCAATCTCGGACGGTGGTTTCCGGGGCGTCGGTGGTGGGCCGCCGGGTGGCGGCGGGTGGGTGACTCCGTGGGGCAGCGCACCGCCCGGGGCACGGGTGCGCCACCGGACGGTGGTAGGGCGGCGGTGGCCGCTACGGCATGCCGAGCTCGCCGTCCAGCGCGGCGAACAGTTCGTCGTCGGTGGCGGACTCGAACGCCGTGTGGGCGTCGGCCCGCGGCTCCTCGCCGCGCTCGTCCCGCCACCGGCGCAGCAGCGAGTCGAGCCGGGCCGCGACGTCGGCGTGCTCGCGGTCGGGGACGCCGTCGCCGCCTGCCGCGGCCAGCAGCGCGGCCTCCAGGTCGTCGATCCGGTCGGTCAGCGACCGTCCGGGCCCCTGGTCCGGCACCAGCTCGGCGGCGAGGTGCGCGGCGAGGACGGCCGGGGTGGGGAAGTCGAAGACGAGGGTGGCGGGGAGCCGCAGCCCGGTGGCCGTGTTCAGCAGGTTGCGCAGGTCGACGGCCGCCATCGAGTCGAAGCCGACGTCCTTGAACGCCCGCTCAGGATCGACGAGTTCGCCGCTGCCGTGACCGAGTACGGCGGCCGTGTTGCTGCGGACCAGATCCAGCAGGACGAGGTCGCGCTCGGTCTCCGGGAGGCCGGCCAGCCGGTGCGCGAGCACGTCGGCGCCGGCGGAGGCGGCTCCGGCCGCCGGACGCGCGGCGCGGCGCGGCCGGCCGCGGACGAGGGTGCGCAGCAGCGCGGGCACCGTCGCGCCCGGGGCTTTCAGGGCCTCGGTCTCCAGGCCGACGGGCACCAGCACCGGGCCGTCCGCCGCCAGGGCCGCGTCGAGCAGGTCGAGTGCCCGGCCGGTCGGCAGCGGGCGCATGCCCATGCGGCGCAGCCGCTCCAGGTCCGCGTCGGCCAACTGGCCGCCCATGCCCTGCTCGCCGCCCCACAGGCCCCAGGCGAGGGAGAGGGCGGGCAGGCCCTGTTCCGCGCGGTGGCGGGCGAGGGCGTCGAGGAACACGTTGGCGGCGGCGTAACCGGCCTGCCCGGCACCGACGAAGAGCCCGGCGGTGGACGAGAACAGCACGAAGGCGGTCAGCGATTGATGGGTCGTCAGTTCGTGGAGGTGCCAGGCGGCGTCCGCCTTGGGGCGCAGCGCCGTGTCGACGTGGTGCGCCGTCTGGGTCTCGATCAAGCCGTTCTCGGCGAGTCCGGCCGTGTGGACGACGGCGGTCAGCGGATGGCCGGCCGGGGTGTCGGCGAGCAGCTTCTCAAGCGCGGCGCGGTCCGCGACGTCGCACGCCGCCACCCGCGCCTCGGCGCCCGCCTCCGCCAGTTCGCGGCACAGCTCGCGAGCGCCGGGCGCCTCCTCGCCGCGCCGGCTGACCAGGAGCAGCCGGCGGGCGCCGTACCGGGTCACCAGGTGCCGGGCGACAGCGGCGCCGAGGCCGCCGGTCCCTCCGGTGATCAGGACGGTGCCGTCGGGGTCCCATCCGGCGCCGAAGGCGGCGTCGGCGGACGGGGCGGCGGGCCGCGGTTCCCGGACGAGTCGCGGTGCCCACACCGTGCCGTCGCGCAGGGCGAGTTCGGCGTCTTCCGTGGCGGTGGCGGTGGCGCACAGCCGGCGTCCCGACGCGGGGGTGCCGTCCCAGTCGAGGAGCAGCAGCCTGCCCGGGTGCTCGGCCTGCGCGGCGCGCACCAGGCCCCACACGGGAGCGCACACCAGGTCGGCGGAGGGACCGGACGCGGCGTCGGGGCCCGCGGCGCCGCGGGTGAGGAGCACGAGGCGGGAGGCGGCGAACGCGGGTTCGGCCAGCCATTCCCGTACGGCCGCGAGGACGCCGGTGACCACGGTACGCACCTGGTCCGGCAGGTCGGCGCCGCCGTCCGGCCCAGGTGCGTCGCACGGCAGCACCACCGTGCCGGGCACGGCGCCGGGCGCCGCGGCGAGCGAGGCGAGATCGGGGAACACGCGTGTCCCGGGTCCCAGCGCGGCGGTGAGCAGTGGGTCCGGACCGGCGCCGACGAGCGCCCAGCCGCCCTCCTCCTCCACCGACGGCGGAACGGTCCGCTCCGCCCAAACCGGGCGCAGCAGCGCGGCCCCGTCCGCCTCCTCCCCCGCCGGCCGCACGGCGTCCACGGCCCGCGCGGCGAGCGACCGGATCGTCAGCACGGGCGCCCCGGTCCCATCCGCCACCAGCACCGACGCCTCGTCCGGACCGTGCGACGCGACGCGTACGCGCAGCGCGGCGGCCCCCGTCGCGTGCACCGCGACACCGCTCCACGCGAACGGCAGCCGCGGACCTTCCGCACCGGCCTGCCCGTCGGCCTCATGGAAGAGGTTCGCGTGCAGGGCCGAGTCGAGGAGGGCGGGGTGGAGCAGGTAGGAGGCGGCGTCGTGCTGCGCCTCCGGCGGGAGGGCGACCTCGGCGTAGGTGGTGTCACCCTGCCGCCAGGCGGCCTGGAGCCCCTGGAAGACCGGACCGTAGTCGTACCCCTGGTCGGCGAGCCGCTCGTAGGCGGCGTCGAGCGGGATGGGGTCGGCTTCGACGGGCGGCCACGCGGCGAGTTCGTCGCCGTCGGCCTCCGGCTCCTCGGCCGTGAGTCCGCCGGTGGCGTGCAGCATCCACTCCGCGCCATCCGGCGAACCCGCCGGTCGTGAGTGGACGGTGACGGTACGGCGGTCCGTCTCATCGGCCGGCCCGACCGTGATCCGCAGATCGACGGCCCGATCGGCGGGGACGACGAGCGGCGCCTGGAGCGTCAGTTCGTCGAGGTACGGGGTGCCTGCCTGGTCACCGGCGTGCAGCGCGAGTTCGAGCAGACCGGTGCCGGGGAGCAGGGTGGTCCCCAGGATGGTGTGATCGGCCAGCCAGGGGTGGGTACGGGTGCCGATCCGCCCGGTCAGGACGACGGTGTCCGCGTCCGGCACGGCGACGGCCGCGCCGAGCAGCGGGTGCCGCGCCGGCGCCTGTCCCAGGGCCTCGGGGTCGCCGGCTCCCACGCCGTCCTCCAGCCAGTAGCGGCGGCGTTGGAAGGGGTAGGTGGGGAGGTCGACCCGGCTGGTCGCGGGGTGGAGGGTTTGCCAGTTGATGGGGTGGCCGTGGGTCCAGAGGTGGGCGAGGGCGGTGAGGGCTTCGCGGTCTTCGGGGCGGTTGCGGCGTTGGAGGGGCACGCAGGTGGCGGTGGTGTGGTCGGCGGCCATGGCGGTGAGGACGGCATCGGGGCCGATCTCCAGGAAAGTGGTGATGCCGTCGGTGGTGAGGGTGGTGATGGCGTCGGCGAAGCGGACCGGGCGGCGGACGTGCTCCACCCAGTACTCCACGCTCATCAACTCCTCCGCCGACGCAAGCAGTCCGGTGACGGTGGAGACGATGGGGATGCGGGGCTCGGCGAAGGACAGGCCCGCGACGACCGCGCGGAAGTCCTCCAGCATCGGCTCCATCAGCGGCGAGTGGAAGGCGTGCGACACCTTCAGCATCGAGGTCTTGCGGCCCTGCTCGCGCAGCGCGTCCACGATCGCGGTGACCGTGGCCTCGGCGCCCGATACGACAACCGCGCGAGGGCCATTGATCGCGGCGATGGCCGCCTCCCGGGCGTCACCGAGCAGGGCGAGGGCTTCCTCCTCGGTGCACTGGAGAGCAGCCATCACACCACCCTCGGGCAGGGCCTGCATCAGCCGGCCCCGTGCGGCCACCAGCGCGCACGCGTCCGCCAACGACAGCACCCCAGCGACATGGGCCGCCGCGATCTCCCCGATGGAGTGCCCGGCCAGCACCTCCGGCCGCACACCCCAGGACTCCACCAGGCGGAACAGTGCCGTCTCAACAGCGAACAGGGCGGGCTGGGCGTACTCGGTGCGGTTCAGCAGTTCCGCGTCCTCGCCGAAGAGGACGTCCTTCAGCGGCTGGTCGAGGTGAGCGCATACCTCGTCGAGTGCTTTCGCGAACACCGGGTACGTCTCGTACAGTTCCCGGCCCATCCCAATGCGCTGTGCGCCTTGTCCGGTGAACAGGAACGCCAGCCGCCCCTCGGCGGCCGTCCCGCGCACCAGACCCGCCACGTCCTGCCCAGCGGCCAGCGCGGCGAGCCCGGCGATGACATCCGCCCGGTTGACGCCCGTGAGGACCGCGCGGTGTTCGAGCTGCGCCCGCGTCGTCGCCAGCGCCGCCGCCACCTCCCCCGGCTCCGGTGCGTCCTCACGCTCGATGACGCCCAGCAGTTGTGCGGCCTGAGCGCGCAGGGCGTCGGCGGAACGAGCACTGAGCAGCCACGGCAGAGCCGGCCCAGCAGCCACCTCCTGCCCTTCCGCCTCCACCGGCGGGGCCTCTTCCACGATGACGTGGGCGTTGGTGCCGCTGATGCCGAACGAGGAGACGCCCGCCCTGCGCGGCCCCTCGCTCTCCCACGCCCGTGCCTCGGTGAGCAGTTCCACCGCGCCGGCCGTCCAGTCCACCTTCGACGACGGCGCGTCCACATGCAGCGTCTTCGGCAGCACACCATGGCGCATCGCCATGACCATCTTGATGATCCCCGCGACACCCGCCGCCGCCTGCGTATGCCCCAGGTTCGACTTCACCGACCCCAGCCACAACGGCCGCCCGTCCTCCGGCCGCTCCTTCCCGTACGTCGCCAGGAGCGCCTGGGCCTCGATCGGGTCACCCAGGGTCGTCCCCGTGCCGTGGGCCTCGACGGCGTCCACGTCGGACGGCCGGAGGCCGGCCTCGGCCAGGGCCTGGAGGATGACGCGCTGCTGGGACGGACCGTTGGGGGCCGTGAGGCTGCTGCTGGCGCCGTCCTGGTTGACGGCCGAACCCCGCACGACCGCCAGCACCTTGTGCCCGTTGCGCCGCGCGTCCGACAGCCGCTCGACCACCAGTACGCCGACGCCCTCGCCCCAGCCGGTGCCGTCCGCCGCCTCGGCGAACGCCTTGCAGCGGCCGTCGGCGGCCAGGCCGCGCTGCCGGCTGAACTCGGTGAAGGTGTCGGGTGCCGCCATCACGGTGACGCCGCCGGCCAGGGCCAGCGAGCACTCGCCGGCGCGCAGCGCGCGGACGGCCCAGTGCAGGGCGACGAGGGAGGAGGAGCAGGCGGTGTCCACGGTGACCGCCGGACCTTCCAGGCCGAGGCTGTACGAGACGCGGCCGGAGACGACGCTGCCCGAGTTGCCGTTGCCGACGTACCCGTCGACCTCGTCGGGGACGTGAGTGAGGCGGGCGGCGTAGTCGTGGTACATCACTCCGGCGAAGACGCCGGTCCGGCTGCCGCGCAGGGCGTGCGGGTCGAGGCCGGCGCGTTCGAGGGCTTCCCAGGACGCTTCGAGGAGCAGTCGCTGCTGGGGGTCCATGGCCAGGGCCTCGCGCGGGCCGACGCCGAAGAAGTCGGCGTCGAAGTCGGCGGCGTCGTGCAGGAAGCCGCCCTCGCGGACGTAGGTGGTGCCGGGCCGCTCGGGGTCGGGGTCGTAGAGGGCGGCGGTGTCCCAGCCGCGGTCCTCGGGGAACGGGGTGATGCCGTCGCGGCCCTCGTCCAGCAGCCGCCAGAGCTCCTCGGGGGAGGTGACGCCGCCCGGGTAGCGGCAGCTCATCCCGATGACGGCGATGGGTTCGTGCTCCCTGCGCTCGGCGTCGCGCAGCCGGCGGCGGGCCTCCCGAAGGTCGGCCGTCGCCCGCTTGAGGTAATCGAGAAGTTTCTTCTCGCCTTCCACCCAAGAACCCCCTGAACCCGGAACGCGCCCGGTACCCGGTCTGATTGGTCGCCGCCCGCACCGCCCGGGCCGGGCCCGGTGGTTCCGCGGTGCGGCCGTACCGCCTCCGCTGGTACGGCCGTTCCGCCCCGTGCTCCCGTGCCCGGCCGTGGCGTGCCGGGCCTTCGCCGGCCGCTTCGCCGACTGCTTCGCCTTCTGCGACGGGCCGTCCGCGAACTGCGCGTACCGGGACGGGCGGTCTTCCGGAACGCTACGGGCGGATTCTCGGGGGCAGCCACCCTTACCTGCCCCTAGGCACCCCTATCAGGGCTAGCGGAATGGAAACATCCGGGTAAATTCCGTGTTGCCGACGGGAGTCGGCGCGGGTCCCGGGAGGGGTTCTCCGGGGGTGGCGGTCACTGCTCGGCTAAGGGCCCCTAGGGGTTGATAGGGGTCCGTCCCGCCACCGTGCTGCTATAGCGTTCTCGGCATCGGACGCAGTGAAACGTCCGGCGGCGCGATTTCTTCGGACGCCGCTCGATCCCGGACAGCCGGAAGGCCCGAAAGGCCGAAAAGCTCGTAAGGCCCGAAGGCCGGAAGCCACGTCAAGCAAGCCGCGAACCATCGATTCGGGGTAGGAAGATGCCCGCGACACCGATCGCCAAAGGAACCGCCCCTTTCGGCGACCACAAGACCTGGTACCGCGTCACCGGTGACCTGGAAAGCGGGCGCACGCCCGTCGTCGTCCTGCACGGCGGCCCGGGAAGCACGCACGATTACCTGTTGAGCCTGGCGTCCCTGGCGGAGGCCGGCCGCCCGGTGATCCACTACGACCAGCTCGGAAACGGCGGGTCCACCCGGCTGCCGGACCGCGGCACGGACTTCTGGACCGTGCGCCTGTTCCGCGACGAGCTGGACAACCTGCTGCGGCACCTCGGGGTGGCCGACGACTACGTGCTGTTCGGGCAGTCGTGGGGCGGGATGCTGGCCGCGGACCACGCCGCCGACCGGCCCGCCGGCCTGCGCGGCCTGGTGATCGCCAACTCGCCGGCGTCGATGCCCCTGTGGCTGCGGGAGATGAAGGTGCTGCGGGAGCGGCTGCCGCCCGAGGTGCAGGAGACGCTGCTGCGGCACGAGGCGGCGGGGACCACGGACACCGCCGAGTACTTCGCGGCCATGCGGGTGTTCTACGACCGGCACGTGTGCCGGGTCCAGCCGTGGCCGCGGGACTACCTGGCGACGTTCATGGAGATCAACGACGATCCGACCGTCTACCACGCCATGAACGGGCCGAACGAGTTCCACGTCATCGGCAGCCTCAAGGACTGGTCGGTCGAGGACCGGATTCCGTACATCGACGTCCCCACGCTGCTGATCAGCGGGCGGCACGACGAGGCGACCCCGGCGACCGTGCAGCCTTTCTACGACCTGATACCGGATGTCCGCTGGGAAATCCTCGAGGAATCGAGCCATGTGCCGCACCTCGAGGAACCCGAGCGTTTCACCTCCGTTCTCACCGCGTTCCTCGCGGAACTCGACGGAACCGGAGGAACGGCAATACCGGGCGCGGCGGCGGCGATTCCGTCCCTGCCCGGGGAATCCACGGAACCCAAGGAAGGAGCGCGCGGGTGACCACCGCTCATGAGGTTCGCGCTTATCCGTTCAGCGAACCGGACCGGCTCGAACTCGATCCGATGTACGCCAGACTGCGCGCGGAGGAGCCGCTGAGCCGGGTGCAGTTCCCGCTCGGCGAGCCGGCCTGGCTGGCCACCCGCTACCACGACGTCCGCACGGTGCTGGCCGACCCGCGGTTCAGCCGGGCCGTCGCCAAGACCCGGGACCAGCCGCGCACCCACCCCGACGAGCACCTGGACGACGGGCTGGTCGGCATGGACGCGCCGGACCACGCGCGGCTGCGGAAGCTGGTCGCCCGGGCGTTCACCGGACGCCGGGTGGAGCTGATGCGCGACGACACCCAGCGGATCGTGGACGGGCTCGTCGACAACATGCTCGAACAGGGCGCCCCCTTCGACATGGTGGAGAACTTCGCCATCCCGCTGCCGGTCACCGTGATCTCCGAGATGCTCGGGGTGCCGGAGGCCGACCGCCCGCGGCTGCGCGGCTGGTCCGAGGCGATGGTCTCCACCACGGCGCTGCCGTGGGAGGAGATGGAGCGCAACGCCAAGGAACTGTTCGCGTACATCGGGACGCTGGTCGCCGAGCGCCGCCGCAACCCCACCGAGGACCTGCTCGGGGCGCTGGTGAAGACGCGGGACGAGGACGGCGACCGGCTGAGCGAGGAGGAGCTGGTCATGCACGTGACCGGCGGCCTGCTCATCACCGGCACCGAGACGACCGCCTCGCAGATGCCCAACTTCCTGTACGCGCTGCTCAGCCACCGCGACCAGTGGGAGCTGCTGTGCGCCGACCCGTCGCTGGTGCCGCGCGCGGTCGAGGAGCTGGTGCGCTGGATCCCGCTGAACTACTCGGCGATGTTCGCCCGGTACGCCCTGGAGGACATCGAGTTCGGCGATGTGACCGTCAAGGCCGGCGAGCCGGTGGTGGGTTCGGTGGCCTCGGCCAACCGGGACCCGGAGATCTTCGAGAACCCGGACCGGCTGGACGTCACCCGCGAGCACAACCCGCACATCGGCTTCGGTCACGGTCCGCACCACTGCCTGGGCGCCCAACTGGCCCGGATGGAACTGCAGACGGTGCTGACGACCCTGGTGACCCGCTTCCCGACCCTGGACTTCGCCGACGGCGCGGACGGGGTGGTGTGGAAGCAGGGCATGCTGGTGCGCGGTCCGAAGCTGCTGCGGGTGACGTGGTGACCCGTTGGTCGGTCGAGGTCGACCGCGGTGTCTGCATCGGCGCCTCGGTGTGCGCCAACTACGCGCCCGGGCACTTCGAGCTGGCGGACGGCAAGTCCCGGCCGCTGGCGGCCGTGATCGACCCGGACGACGCGGTGCTCGACGCCGCGGAGACCTGCCCGGTGGCCGCGCTGGCGGTGCGCGACGCCGACAGCGGCGCCCTGCTGGCGCCCGAGGAGTAGCCCTCCCCCAGTCCGAGGAGTAACCCTCCCCCAGCCCGGGGAGCAGCCCTCCCCGGATCGGCGGTCTCCCCCAGGCCGTCACCCCGGTTCCGGCGGCTTGTCCCCCAGGCCGCCGGAACCACGGGCCGCGCGCCACGCGCGCGCCCCAGCCCCCAGGCCGCGCGCCGTTCACCGGACGCCGCGTGCCGTTCATCACCCGCCGCCCCCGCCGCTCGACCGCCGCCCCGCGCGCCCGCGCGGCCGGCCGACGGGGAGCCCTCTCCGTACGTCCTCGCACGTCCCTTGTCTCGGAAGGACCGCGCACATGACCACCGCGTCCCGGACCGGTACCGCGATGATCTTCCCCGGTATGGGGCCCACCCCCTTCGCGGAGGTCGGGAAGTTCATGGTCCTCAACCCGTTCGCCCGGAAGCTGGTCGCCACCGCCGACCGGGTGCTCGGCTACTCGCTCGTCGACCGCTACCGCACCACCGAGGGCGACTACAGCGAGTACGCCCAGGTCGCGTTCATGGTCAACTCGCTGGCGCTGGCCCAGTGGGCGCGGCACACGCTGGGCGTGGAGCCCGGGCTGTGCACGGGTCCCAGCTTCGGCGAGAAGCCGGCCGCCGCGTTCTCCGGGGCGCTGGACTTCCCCGACGCCGTCCGGGCCACCGCCGCGTTCGCGCGGCTGCTGGAGGACTACTTCGCGACGGAGTACACGGACCTGGTCACGCACTCGTTCGTCCGGGTGCCGCAGGACACGCTGCGCGAGCTGCTCGGGGAGCTGGACGAGCGCGGGGAGACGTACGAGATCTCCTGCTACATCGACGACGACTTCACCATGCTGACGCTGCGCGAGCGCAACCTGGAGTGGCTGCCGGCCCGGCTGCGCGCGCTGGGCGGCATGTCGCTGTACACGATGCGTCCGCCGATGCACTGCTCGCTGTTCAAGGGGCTGCGCGACCGGGCCGAGGAGGAGGTCTTCGGCCCGCTGGACTTCGCCGACCCGACCGTCCCGGTGATCGCCGACCAGGACGGCGCACTGGTCACCACGGGCGAGGGGGTGCGCGCCATGATGCTGGACAGCTGTGTGCGCCCGTTGCGGTGGCCGGCGGTCGTGGACGCCCTGCGCGAGGCCGGCGTCGGCACGGTGTGCGTGGCCGGGCAGGACAGCCTCTTCGGCCGGGTCCGGCGCACGACGGACGCCTTCGAGGTGGTCCCGGCCACGCCGCGGCTGGCCCTGCGCCCGCGCCCGCGTCCCGCGAGCGCCTGACCCCTCCCCCGAAATCCCCTCGTTTTTTCCGTACTCCGACTCACCGAGAGGCCATCACCATGTGGGACCAGAAGTTCGAGGACCTGCTGCGCGGGTTCCTGCCGTTCCTGGGCGCCGACGAGCAGCTCACGCAGGACACCGGGCTGCGTGACCTGGGCCTGGACTCGCTGGGCATCGTCGAGCTGCTCGCCGCGCTGGAGGACGCGTACCAGGTGCGCTTCCACGACGACGCGCTCAGCCCGGAGACGTTCGCGACGCCCGGCGTGCTGTGGAAGGCGCTGTCCCGGCTCGTCGCGGACCAGGCCGCCTGAGCGGCGCCGCCGCACGTCCCGGAGCGAACCCAGTGAGCAGCAGAGGAGCAGCGGTGGACGCCACTTCGGACACGGCGCTGCACGGGCGTTTCCTGCGCGGAGTGCAGCTCGCGCCGCGCAACGACGCGGTGCGGGTCGGCGCCGACGCGATCCGCTACGAGGAGGCGCACGAGCGGGCCCTGGAGTGGGCGGGCGCGCTGTCGGGCGCGGTGGCGGGACCGCCGGGCGCGGTGGCGGTGCTGGCGGCCAAGGGCGTCCGCGCGTACGTCGGCGTCCTGGCCGCGCTGTACGCGGGGGCCACGGTCGTCCCCCTCCAGCCGGGGTTCCCGGTCGCGCGCACGCGCCGGATGATGCGGGCGGCCGGGGTGTCGGCCGTCGTCGTGGACGAGGCCGGCTGGGCGCAGTTGCCCGAGCTGCTGGCGCCGGACCCGGACGGCGGACCGGCGTTCACCCCGGAGGGCCGGGGCGCGGGGCTGCCGGTGCTCGCGCCGGGTTGTCCGGCGGGGACGCTTCCGGGTGTCGTACGGATCGAGCCGCGGCCGGCCGGCGCGCTGGCGGCGCCGCGGCCGGTGCGGCCGGACGACGCCGCGTACATGCTGTTCACGTCCGGTTCGACGGGCCGCCCCAAGGGCGTGCCGATCAGTCATGGCAGCGCCGCGCACTACTTCCGCCTCCAGGACGAGCGCTACGACTTCACTCCGGACGACGTCTTCTCGCAGACGTTCGACCTGAACTTCGACTGCGCGATGTTCGACCTGTTCTGCGCCTGGGGGTCGGGGGCGACCGCGCTGTGGGTGCCGCCGGGTGCGTACCGGGAGTTGCCGGCGTTCCTGGCGGAGCACCGGATGACGGTGTGGTTCTCGACGCCGAGCGCGATCGGGCTGGTGCGCCGGCTCGGCGGGCTGGCGCCGGGGGCGCTGCCCGGGCTGCGCTGGAGCTTCTTCGCCGGTGAGGCGCTGACCTGCCGGGACGCGGCGGACTGGCAGGCGGCGGCACCGGGTTCGACGCTGGAGAACCTCTACGGCCCCACCGAGTTGACGATCACCATCGCGGCGCACCGCTGGGATCCGGAGCGTTCGGAACGGATCGCGGTGAACGGGGTGGTGCCGATCGGCCGGATCAACGGCGGCCACGAACACCTGCTCCTCGACGAGGACGGGAAGCCCGCCGAGCGGGAGGGCGAGCTGTGCGTGTCCGGTCCGCAGCGGACGGCCGGCTACCTGGACCCGGGCGACGACGCGGGCCGCTTCCTCGACCACGACGGCCGCGTCTGGTACCGCACGGGCGACCGGGTGCGCCGGATCGGCGGGGACGCCTCCGACGCTTCCGAAGCCTCCGACGGTGAACTCGCCTACCTCGGACGGCTGGACGCCCAGGTGCAGGTCGCCGGCTGGCGGGTCGAGCTGCCCGAGGTGGACCACGCGCTGCGTGGCTGCGAGGGCGTCACCGAGGCCGTCACGGTCGACGTGGCCACGGAGGCGGGCACCGAGCTGGCCGTCTTCTACACCGGTTCCGCCGTACCGCTCTCGGTGTTCGCCCGGCGGCTGCGCCCGGTGCTGCCGCAGGGCATGACGCCCCGCCACTTCTGGCGGCTGGAGGAGTTCCCGCTCAACTCCAACCGCAAGACCGACCGCGGCGCGCTGCGGGCCCGCGCGCGCGAGCTGCTGAGCGCGAGCCCCGGGCCCCGTACCGCCGACGTCCGTGCCACCGGCACCACCGGCTCCCGTACCACCAGCACGCCGACGACCTGACAGGAGAACAGCGTTGGACAGCACTCCCGGCTTGGACGGCACCACCGGTGCGGCGCGGGGTGTCCCCCTGCGCGAGCACCGTCCCGACAGCCTGGTCCACACCCTGCTGGACGAGGCCGTGGCGTCCTCGCCCTCGGCCGCGGCGGTCGCCGACGCCGAGGGGCGGTGGGACTACGCCCGCCTCGACGCGTACAGCCGCGCCTTCACCGACTGGCTGGCGGAGCGGGGCGTCGGCCCGGGTGACCGGCTGGTCGTCCAGCTGCCCACCAACAGGGAGCTGACCGCCCTGTTCTACGGCGCGTCGCGGCGCGGCGCGGTCTTCGTCCCGCTGAACCCGCACATGAAGCCGTACCACCTGCGGTCGGTCCTGGAGAACGCCGAGCCGGCGCTGGTGGTCTGCGCGGAGGGCGACCGGGCGACCTTCGAGACGGTCACCGGGGCGCCCGTGCACGAGTTCGGCGGGGTGTGGAGCGAGGTCGAGAAGACCGCCGACCGCGGCCCGCGTCCGGAGGCGGCGGTGGACGTCGCGCCGGAGGACCCGGCCGTCCTCGTCTACACCTCGGGCAGCACGGCCGCGCCCAAGGCGGTGGTCTGCCCGCACGCGCAGATGGTGTTCGCCACCCGGTCGATGGTGCAGGTGCTCGGCTACCGCCCGGACGACGTGGTGTTCTGCCGGTTCCCGATGTCGTGGGACTACGGCCTGTACAAGGTCCTGATGTGCGCCGCCGGGCGGAGCGAGATCGTGCTGGCGGACGGCGAGTCGGACCTGCGGCTGCTGACGGCCGTCCGGGAGAGCGGGGCGACGGTGGTGCCGATCGTCCCGTCGCTGGCCGCGATGATCGCCACGCTGGCGCGCCGGGAGGAGGACCCGGCGCCGCGGGTGCGGATGTTCACCAACACGGGCGCGGCGCTGCCGCAGCCGGTGATCGAGACGCTGCGCGCGGCGTTCCCGGGGGCCCGGGTGGTGCGGCAGTTCGGGCAGACGGAGTGCAAGCGGGTCTCCATCATGCCGCCGGAGGAGGACCGGGAGCGGCCCGACTCGGTGGGCCGTCCGCTGCCCGGTACGCGCGTCCTGATCGTGGACGAGGACGGCGCGCCCGTGCCCGTCGGCGAGACGGGCGAGATCGTGGCCGTGGGCCCGCACGTGATGCCCGGCTACTGGCGGAACCCGGAGGTGACCGCGCGGACCTTCCGCCGGCACGGACCGACCGGTGAACTCCGGCTGCACACCGGGGACTACGGCTCGCTGGACGCGGACGGCTACCTGTACTTCCAGGGGCGCCGGGACGACATGTTCAAGCGCAAGGGCATCCGGATGAGCACGCTGGAGATCGAGGCGGCGGCCATGGACGTCCCGGGGGTGCGGGCGGCGGCGGTGCTGCCCCCGTCGGACCGGCACGACCTGGCACTGTTCGTCGAGTCCGACCTGGCCCCGCACACCGTCCTGCGCGAACTCGCGGGCCGGCTGGAGCAGCAGAAGGTCCCGGCGGTCTGCCGGGTGCTCGCGGAGTGGCCCCTGACCCTGCACGGCAAGAACGAGAAGCGGCGGCTCGCGGAGCTGCTCGACGGGAGCGACCAGTGAGCCGGTACGACGAACTGGCCGAGCGGTACGGCACACCGCTGTACGTGTACGACCTGGACCGGGTGGAGGCCGCGCGCGCGGATCTGCTGGACGCGCTCCCCGAGCCGTTCAGCCTGTTCAGCGCCGTCAAGGCGAACCCGCACCCGGAGGTGCTGCGGGCCCTGGCGACCGGCGGCGACCGGGTGTGCCGGGCCGAGATCAGCTCGACGGGCGAGCTGGCCGCCGCCCTGGAGGCGGGCTTCGACCCGGCGGAGTGCCTGTACACCGGGCCGGGGAAGACCGCCGGCGAGCTGGCCGCGGCGCTGGCCGCCGGGGTGCGGCTGTTCTCCGTGGAGTCCCTGACGGACCTGGAGCACGTGGGCGCCGCCGCCCGGGCGCAGGGTGTGGTGGCCGAGTGCCTGGTGCGGATCAACAGCGCCTCGGCGAGCGCCACCACCAGCATCCGGATGACGGGGACGCCCTCGCAGTTCGGCGTCGACGCGGAGACGCTGGGCGAGGTCCTGCCGAAGCTGCGCGCGGTGCCCGGCACGGAGGTGGTGGGGGCGCACTTCTTCCCGTTGAGCAACGCCAAGGACGAGGACAGCCTCGTCGGGGAGTTCCGGCACACCCTCGCCCTGGCCGCCGAGCTGGGGCGGGAACACGGGCTGCCGCTGCGGTTCCTGGACATCGGCGGCGGTTTCGCCGCGCCCTACGCGGTGCCGGGCGAGCGCCCGGTGTACGAGAAGCTGCGCGAGCGGCTGGAGGACGCGCTCGACGAGCTGTTCCCGGACTGGCGGCGGGGCACCCCGCACCTGGCCTGCGAGTCGGGCCGCTACCTGGTGGGCGACAGCGGCGTCCTGCTGACCCGAGTGGTCAACATCAAGGAGAGCCGGGGCCGGACGTTCGTCATCCTGGACGCCGGGATCAACACCTTCGGCGGGATGTCGGGCCTGGGCCGGCTGCTGCCGGTGGCCGTGCAGCCGGCGGACGCCGGGCAGGCCGCGGAACTCGCGCACGGCGAGGGGCTGAGCGCCAGCCTGGTCGGCCCGCTGTGCACGCCCGGCGACGTCCTCGGCCGCCGGGTCGAGCTGCCCCGGGTGGAGGTCGGGGACGTGCTGGCGATCCCCAACGCCGGGGCGTACGGCCCGACGGCGAGCCTGCTGATGTTCCTGGGCCGGCCGGCCCCCGCCGAGGTGCTGGTGCGCGGCGGCGAGGTCGTCTCGGCGTCCCGGCTGGAGCACCGCCGCACCCCGCTGGCGCCGGTTCCGGAGGGCGCCGTGGACGCGGTACCGGGCGGCGGAGGGGCGGCATGACCCCGCCGCCGCGCGACCCGGCCGGGCCCGGGGCGTCCGTGACAAGGGGGGCACCGGCGGTACCGGCGCCGGCGGGCATCCTGCCGGTGCGCGTAGGCCGCGAACCGGCCGGGCGCCGGCCGACGGTCCTGGTCAGCGGCCTCGCCTCCGACTCGCACACCTGGAACCTGGTGTTCCTCCAGTTGCTGATCGAGGAGCTGGGGTACGACGTGGTGAACCTGGGACCGTGCGTCCCGGACGAACTCCTGGTGCGCGAGTGCCGGGAGCGCACCCCGGCGCTGCTCGTGGTGAGCAGCGTCAACGGGCACGGCCACCAGGACGGGGTGCGGGTCATCAGGAAGCTGCGCGCCGAGCCGGGACTGGCGGAGCTGCCCGCGGTCATCGGCGGCAAGCTGGGCATCACCGGCGGCGAGGGCACCGACCATGTGGCGGAGCTGATGGAGGCGGGTTTCGACAGCGTCTTCGAGGACGGCGCGCAGGAGATCGCCTCGTTCCGGCGCTTCATCGGCGGCATACCGCGACGGGCCGCGCTGTCGTGAACGGACGCTTCGGCGAGGCGCCCGAGGGCGACCCGCGGCACGGGCGGCCGGACGCCGTCCCGCCGGTGCCCGGAGGGTCCGGGCGGGCGGACGCCGCCTCCGCCCGCGTACCGGCGGGGCCCGCGCGGCCGGACGCCGTCCCCGTAGCGGGAACCGCTCCCGGATCGGATACGGCTCCCGTGCCGGGGACCGCTCCCGTCCCCGTCCCCGGTGACATGCCCGCGCCGCGCCCCGTAGGCGACTTCGGCGCGTTCGTCCGCCGGGCGCACCGGGCCGGGCGCCTGGTGGTGCAGCCGCGCATGGGATTCGGCGACCCGGCCGCCATGCGCGCGGGCCTGCACGCCACCCGGCGCGCGGACGCCACCACCGTCGGCACCCTCACCCTGGACAGCTACACCCGGGTCGGGGACCTCGCCGCGATCGAGACGGCGCTGCGCGAGGGGTCGGCCCTCAACGGCTTCCCCATCGTCAGCTACCCGGTGGAGACGACCCGGGCGGTCCTGCGCGGGCTGCACGGCGACGACTTCCCGGTGCAGGTCCGGCACGGCTCGGCGGCGCCGTTCGACATCTTCGTCGCGCTGACGCGGGCCGGGCTCAGCGCCACCGAGGGCGGCCCGGTCTCGTACTGCCTGCCCTACGGCCGTACCCCGCTCGACGAGTCGATGCGCAACTGGGAGCGCGGCAGCTCGCTGTTCGCGCAGCTCCGCGAGTGGGGGGCCAGTCCGCACATCGAGACGTTCGGCGGCTGTCTGCTGGGGCAGTTGTGTCCGCCGAGCATGCTGGTGGCGGTCAGCGTCCTGGAGGCGGTGTTCTTCCACCGGCTGGGCATCCGCGACCTCTCCGTCAGCTACGCCCAGCAGACCAACCGCGAGCAGGACCGCGAGGCGGTCGCCGCGCTGCGCCGGCTCTGCGCGGAGCTGCTGCCGGACGCCGACTGGCACGTGGTGATCTACGCCTACATGGGGGTGTACCCGTACACCCCCGAGGGCTGCTACCGGCTGCTCGGGGAGGCGGCCGAACTCGCGGTCGGCACGGGCTCGGAGCGCCTGATCGTCAAGACCGTCGCCGAGTCCCGGCGGATCCCCACCGTGGCGGAGAACGTCGCGGCCCTGGAGCACGCCGCCCGGGTGGCGCGGACCGCCCCCGGGCCACCGGCGGGAGACCCCGATCCCGGGGACTCCCAGACGTACGCCGAGGCGCGCACGCTCGTGGACGCCGTCCTCAACAGCCACCCGGACGTCGGGCACGCGCTGCTGGTCGCCTTCAAGCGCGGCTACCTGGACGTCCCGTACTGCGTGCACCCGGACAACGCCGGGCGCAGCCGCAGCTACATCGACGACCGCGGCTGGCTGCGCTGGGCCGACACCGGCTCGCTGCCCATCGCGGGCCTGGTGGACGGCCGGCGGTCGCGTCCCGTCACCTCGTCCGACCTGCTGGAGGCGCTGTCGTACGTGCAGCGCAGCTACGACGCGCCGTTCTGGCCGGACGAGCCCCGGCCCGTCGCGGCCGAGCCCGCCGGCCCGCTCGAGGACGGCCGGCCGGCGCCCTGAGCGGCGGCCCGCCCGCAGCACGTCCCGTTTCGCGTACGCCCCGAACCACCCCGCCCGCCCCGTTCCGCCCGCGGAATTCTTTTGGAGAGCACCGAATGACTGAGTCCGAGAACGTTCCCACCCCGTCCGGTGCCGTGTCGGCCGGGACCGCGGGCGAGCCCGGGGGCGCCCCGGAGACCGGGCCGCGGGCGCGGGCCCTCCTGGTGGAGCGGCTCACCGGTCGGACCGCCGCCGAGCAGGAGCGCGTGGTGCTGGAGCTGGTGCACGAGCACACCGTCGCCGCGCTGCGCCGCGCCCGCCCGGACACCAAGGGTCCGGTGGACACCGAACGCCCCTTCCTGGAGCTGGGGTTCGACTCGCTGGCCGCCGTGGACCTGCACGCCCGGCTGACCGCGGCCACCGGCCTGGAGCTGCCCGTCACCGCGGTCTACGACCACCCCACGCCGGCGGCGCTCGGCCGCCTCATCCGGGGCCGGGCGCTGGGCCTGGCGCCCGAGCCGGTCGCCGTGCCCGCCCGGGAGGCCGCGGGCGACGACGACGATCCGGTGGCCATCATCGGCATGGCCTGCCACTACCCCGGCGGGGTGGACTCCCCCGAGGAGTTCTGGACCCTGCTGGCCGAGGGCCGCGAGGTGCTCTCCGACTTCCCCACCGACCGCGGCTGGGACGTCCCCGGCATGTTCGACCCGGACCCCGACCGGCCCGGCAAGTCCTATGTCGACAAGGGCGGCTTCCTGGACCGGGCCGCCGAGTTCGACGCCGACTTCTTCAAGATCAGCCCGCGTGAGGCGCTGGCCATGGACCCGCAGCAGCGGCTGATCCTGGAGACCTCCTGGGAGGCGCTGGAGCGCTCCGGCGTCAACCCGGCCTCGCTGCGCGGCAGTCGCACCGGCGTCTTCTTCGGCGCCGAGGTGCACGAGTACGGCACCCGCGTCCACCAGGCGCCGCTGGGCCTCGACGGCTACCTGATGACCGGCAACGCCCCCAGCGTCGCCTCCGGCCGCGTCTCCTACACGCTGGGCCTGGAGGGCCCGGCCGTCACCGTGGACACCGCGTGCTCCGGCTCGCTGGTCTCCCTGCACCTGGCCGCGCAGTCGCTGCGGGACGGCGAGTGCTCACTGGCGCTCGTCGGCGGCGTCGCCGTGATGGGCAGCCCCGGCATGTTCACCGCCTTCAGCCGGCAGCGCGGCCTGGCGCCCGACGGCCGCTGCAAGGCGTTCGCCGAGGCGGCGGACGGCACCGGGTTCTCCGAGGGCGTCGGCGTGTTCGTCGTCGAGCGGCTGTCCGACGCGCGCCGCAACGGGCACCGCGTCCTGGCGGTCGTCCGGGGTTCCGCGATCAACCAGGACGGCGCCAGCAACGGCCTCACCGCCCCCAACGGCCCCTCCCAGCAGCGGCTTATCCTCCAGGCCCTGGCCAACGCGGGGCTGCGCCCGGGCGACGTGGACGCCGTGGACGCGCACGGCACCGGCACCAAGCTCGGCGACCCCATCGAGGCGCAGGCGATCCTCGCCACCTACGGGCAGGAGCGTCCGGAGGGCCGGCCGCTGCGCCTGGGCTCGGCCAAGTCCAACCTCGGGCACACCCAGGCCGCCGGCGGCGCCGCCAGCGTCATCAAGATGGTGCTGGCGATGCGGCACGGCGTCCTGCCGCGGACACTGCACGTGGACGCGCCGTCCTCGCACGTCGACTGGACGGCCGGTGACGTGGAGCTGCTCACCGAGGCGCTGCCGTGGGACACCCCGGACGGCCGGCCGCGGCGCGCCGGGATCTCGGCGTTCGGGATCAGCGGCACCAACGCACACGTGATCATCGAGGAGCCGCCGTCGGACGATCCGGCCGCGGGCGAAGAGTCGCCGGATCCCGGGACCGCCGGGCGGCAGGCCGAGGAACTCCCGCTGCTTCTCAGCGCCCGGACGCCGGAGGCGCTCGCCGCCCAGGCCGCCGGGGTGCTCGCGCTGCTGGGCGGCGAGGACGCCCCGGAGCCGGCGGACGTGGCGTACGCCCTGGCCACCACCCGCGCGGAGCTGGAGCACCGCGCCGTGCTGACGGGGAACGGCACGGCCGGACCGGCCGCCGGGCTGCGGGCCGTCGCCGAAGGCGCCGGCGAGGCGGCCGGCGTCGTCCTCGACACGGTCGCCGGCGGGCGACTGGCCTTCCTGTTCACCGGGCAGGGCGCACAGCGGGCCGGCATGGGCCGGGAGCTGTACGAGGCGTTCCCGGTGTTCGCGCGGGCGCTGGACGACGCCTGCGGCTACCTGGACCTCCAGCTCGAACGCCCGTTGCTGGACGTGCTGTTCGCCCCGGCGGGCTCGGAGGCGGCCGCGCTGCTCGACCGCACCGAGTACGCGCAGCCCGCCCTGTTCGCCGTCGAGACGGCGCTGTTCCGGCTGGTGGAGTCCTGGGGGGTGCGCCCGGACGTGCTGGCCGGGCACTCGATCGGGGAGATCGCGGCGGCGCACGCCGCCGGGGTGTTCACGCTGGAGGACGCCTGCGCCCTGGTCGCGGCGCGCGGCCGGCTGATGCAGGAACTGCCGGAGGGCGGGGTGATGGCCGCCCTCCAGTGCACCGAGGAGGAGGCCCTCGCCCTGCTCGGTGACGCCCAGGACGCCGCCGTCGCCGCCGTCAACGGCCCGCGCGCGGTCGTCGTCTCCGGCGCCAAGGCCACGGTCCTCCCGATCGTCGAGAAGCTGCGCGAGCAGGGCCGCAAGACCTCGCTGCTCAAGGTCTCGCACGCCTTCCACTCCCCGCTGATGGAGCCGATGCTGGCCGAGTTCCGGCAGCTCGCCGAGATCCTCGACTACGCCGAACCGCGCGTCCCGCTCGTCTCCACCGTCACCGGCCGCACCGCGGAACCGGGCGAACTCACCGCACCCGAGTACTGGGTGACCCACGTCCGCGAGGCGGTCCGCTTCGCCGACGGCGTCCGCGCCCTCGCCGACGACGGGGTGACCGCCTTCCTGGAGATCGGCCCGGACGCCGTCCTCACCGCCATGGCCGGCGCCGCGCTCCCCGACGACACCGCCGCCGTCTGCGTACCGCTGCTGCGCCGCGACCGTCCCGAGCGGCCCGAGACCCGTACCGCGCTCGCCCGCCTGTGGGCCCGGGGGCACGCCGTCGACTGGACCGCGCTCCACACCGGCGCCCCCGGCCGCCACGTCGACCTGCCGACGTACCCGTTCCAGCGCCGCCGGTTCTGGCTGGAGGCCGCCCCCGACAGCGGCGACGTCACGACGCTCGGCCAGGCCCCGGCGGGCCACCCGCTGCTCGGCGCGGCCGTCACCGTCCCCGGCAGCGACGCCACCGTGCTCACCGGACGCATCAGCCCCCGGACGCACGCCTGGCTGGCCGACCACGTCGTCCTCGGCACCACCCTCCTCCCCGGCACCGCGCTGCTGGAACTCGCCCTGCACGCCGGCGACCACACCGGCACGCCACACGTCGAGGAACTGACCCTCCAGGCGCCGCTGGCCCTCTCGCCGGACGCGCACACCGACCTCCGGGTGGAGGTCAACGCCCCGGACGCCGCGGGCCACCGCGCCCTCACCGTCCACAGCCGTCCGCACGGCGCGGCGCACACCGTGCCGTGGACCCTGCACGCCACCGCGACGCTCACGCCGGACACGCCGGCCGCTGAGACGGATCTCGGCACATGGCCGCCGCCCGGCGCCCGGCCGATCCCCCTGGACGGCGTGTACGAACGGCTCGCGGCCGACGGCTACCTCTACGGGCCCGCGTTCCAGGGGCTGCGGGCCGCCTGGCGGCGTGGCGACGAGGTGTTCGCCGAGGTCGCCCTGCCGGAGGACGCCCACCAGGACGCCGCCGCCTACCTCGTGCACCCCGCCCTCCTCGACGCGGCCCTGCACGCCACCGACCTCGGCCGGGACGACGACGCCGACAGCGACGGGGGGCAGACCGCCCTCCCGTTCGCGTGGACCGGCGTCACCGTGCACGCGACGGGGGCGACGTCACTGCGCGTCGCCGTCACCACCACCGCCAACGACGGCCTGCGGCTCCGGCTCGCCGACCCGGCGGGCCGGCCGGTCGCCACGGTGACCGAGCTGGCCATGCGCCCGGTGACGGCCGATCAGGTGGCGGCGGCCCGCGACGGCGCCGACACCTCCCTGCACGTCGTGGAGTGGACCGCCCTGCCGGTCGCCGAGCAGGCGGCGGACACCGGCACCGCCCCCGCCTGGGCGGCGCTCGGCCCGCAAGCCGGGCAGTGGGAGTGGACCGGCGCCACGGCGTACGCGGAGCTGGAGGAACTGATCGGCGACATGCCCGGTGTCATCGTCCTCACCTGCGCGGAGGGCCGGGACGGCGACGGCAGCGATATCAATGGCGCGGACGTGCCGCGAAGGGTGCGCGAGGCCACCCGCTCCGCGCTCGGCACGCTCCAGGACTGGCTGGACGACGAGCGGTACGCCGAATCGCGACTGGTCGTCGTGACGCGCGGGGCGGTCGGGCCGCGCGGTGAGCGGAACGACGAGGACGCGGACCTGGCGGGCGCGGCGGTGTGGGGCCTGGTGCGGGCCGCGCAGGCCGAGCACCCGGACCGCTTCACGCTGCTGGACTGGGACGGTACGCCCGTCCCGCTCCCCCGGCTGACCGCCGCCCTGGCGAGCGGCGAGCCGGAACTGGCGCTGCGGGGCGGCGAGTTCACCGTTCCCCGGCTGGCTCGGGTGGCGGGTCAACGCCCCGCGACGGATGGGCCGTCGAGCGGCTTCGAGGGCTGGGACCCGCAGGACGGCGTTCTGATCACCGGCGGCACGGGCGGGCTGGGCAGCCTCCTCGCGGAGCACCTGATCACCCGTCACCACGTCACCAACATCACCCTGGCCAGCCGCCAGGGACCTGATCACCCTGGGGCCACCGAGCTGGTGGACCGCCTCACGGAACTCGGCGGCAATATCGACCTCGTCGCGTGTGACGTCAGCGACGCCACCCAGGTCACCGAACTCCTCACCGGTATCCGGCACCTCAAGGCGATCATCCACACCGCGGGGGCCCTGAACGATGCCATCCTCACCAACCAGACGCCTCACCACCTGCACACCACCCTCACCCCCAAGGCCGACGCCGCCTGGCACCTCCACCACACCACCCAACACCTCAACCTCCCCCTCACCCACTTCATCCTCTACTCCAGCGCAGCCGCCACCCTCGACGGCGCAGGACAAGCCAACTACGCCGCCGCCAACGCCTTCCTCGACGCCCTCGCCCACCACCGCCACACCCACCACCTCCCCGCACAATCCCTCGCCTGGGGACTGTGGGACACCGAGCACGGCATGGCCGGCCAGCTCAGCACCGCCGACGTGCAGCGCATGAACAACGGGCCCCTGCTCTCCCTCACCACCGAGCAGAACCTCGCCCTGTTCGACGCCGCCCTCACCACTCCCCGTCCCGCCCTCCTGCCCGTCCGCCTCAACCCCCACCACACTCCGGCTCCGCCGCTGCTCCACACCCTCCACCCGCCCACGCCCACCCGCCCCACCGCACACACCGCCACCACGGCGGCCGTGAGCACGCATCCCGAGGCGGTGGCCCGGCTGGGCAAGCTGGACACGGTGGAGCGCGAGCGGGCGCTGCTGGACCTGGTGCGCACCCATGTCGCGGAGGTGCTGCACCACGACGGCGCGAGCGCCATCGACGGCCGGCGGGCGTTCACCGAGATCGGTTTCGACTCGCTCTCGGCAGTGGAGCTGCGCAACCGGCTGAACAAGGCGACCGCCCTGCGGCTGCCCGCCACCCTGGTCTTCGACTACCCGACCCCGGCGACGCTGGCGGAACACCTGGGCGAGCGGCTGTTCGCCGCCGGACCGGCGGCCGACGCCCCCGCCCCGGCCGCCGCCTCGGGCACGGCTTCGGGCGCGGCGGCGGACGAGCCGATCGCCATCGTCGGCATGAGCTGCCGCTTCCCCGGCGGCGTCACCACGCCCGAGGAACTGTGGGAGCTCCTCGCCGAAGGGCGCGACGGCGTCAGCCTGTTCCCCGAGGACCGCGGCTGGAACGTCGACGACATCTACGACCCGGAACCGGGTGCACCGGGCAAGACGTACTCACGCGAGGGCGGCTTCCTTTACGACGCGGCGGAGTTCGACGCCGAGTTCTTCGGCATCTCCCCCCGCGAGGCCCTGGGCACCGACCCCCAGCAACGCCTGCTGCTGGAAGCCTCCTGGGAAGCCCTCGAACGCGCCGGAATCAACCCCCACACCCTCCGCGGCACCACCACCGGCGTCTTCACCGGCATCATGTACCACGACTACGCCTCACGCCTCACCCACACACCCCTCCCCGAAGGCGTCGACACCTACCTCGGCAACGGCAGCCTCGGCAGCGTCGCCTCAGGCCGCATCTCCTACACCCTCGGCCTCGAAGGCCCCGCCGTCAGCATCGACACCGCCTGCTCCTCCTCACTCGTCGCACTCCACCTCGCCATCCAGGCCCTCCGCAACGGCGAATGCGCTCTGGCCCTGGCCGGTGGTGCGACGGTGATGTCGACGCCTGACACCTTCATCGACTTCAGCAGGCAGCGGGGGCTAGCCAAGGACGGCCGCATCAGGTCGTTCGCCGACTCCGCCGACGGCACCGGCTGGGGCGAGGGCGTGGGCATGCTGCTCGTGGAACGGCTGTCGGACGCGCGACGCAACGGCCACAAGGTGCTGGCGGTCGTGCGGGGCTCGGCGGTCAACCAGGACGGCGCCAGCAACGGACTGACCGCCCCCAACGGCCCCTCCCAGCAGCGCGTCATCCGCCAGGCCCTGGCCGAGGCCGGCCTCCGGCCGTCCGACGTGGACGCCGTCGAGGCCCACGGCACGGGGACGACCCTGGGTGACCCGATCGAGGCACAGGCACTGCTGGCCACTTACGGCCAACACCGCCCTGCCGACCAGCCCCTCTGGCTCGGCTCCATCAAGTCCAACCTGGGCCACACCCAGGCGGCGGCGGGTGTCGCGGGGATCATCAAGATGGTCATGGCGATGCGCCATGGTGTGCTGCCGAAGACGCTGCATGTGGACGCGCCGTCGTCGAAGGTGGACTGGACGGCGGGCGCGGTGGAACTGCTCACCGAGGCACGGGCGTGGGAGAGCGAGGGGCCGCGCAGGGCGGGCGTCTCCTCGTTCGGCATCAGCGGCACCAACGCCCACGTCATCGTGGAAGAGGCCCCGCCGGTGGAGGCGGAAGGGCAGGAGGTGGCCGCTGGGCCGGCTCTGCCGTGGCTGCTCAGTGCTCGTTCCGCCGACGCCCTGCGCGCTCAGGCCGCACAACTGCTGGGCGTCATCGAGCGTGAGAACGCACCCGAGCTGGGGGAGATCGCGGCGGCGCTGGCGACGACGCGGGCGCAGCTCGAACACCGCGCGGTCCTCACGGGCGTCAACCGGGCGGATGTCATCGCCGGGCTCGCCGCGCTGGCCGCTGGGCAGGACGAGGCGGGTCTGGTGCGCGGGACGGCCGCCGAGGGGCGGCTGGCGTTCCTGTTCACCGGACAAGGCGCACAACGGCTTGGGATGGGCCGGGAGCTGTATGAAGCCTTCCCGGTGTTCGCGGAGGCACTGGACGAGGTGTGCGCTCATCTCGACCAGCCGTTGAAGGACGTCCTCTTCGGTCAGGACGCGGAACTGCTGAACCGTACGGAGTACGCGCAGCCGGCGCTGTTCGCTGTTGAGACGGCGTTGTTCCGCCTGGTGGAGTCCTGGGGTGTGCGGCCGGAGGTGCTGGCCGGGCACTCCATCGGAGAGATCGCGGCAGCGCATGTCGCTGGGGTGCTGTCGTTGGCGGACGCGTGCGCGCTGGTGGCCGCACGGGGCCGGCTGATGCAGGCCCTGCCCGAGGGTGGTGTGATGGCTGCTCTCCAGTGCACCGAGGAGGAAGCCCTCGCCCTGCTCGGTGACGCCCGGGAGGCGGCCATCGCCGCGATCAATGGCCCTCGCGCGGTTGTCGTATCGGGCGCCGAGGCCACGGTCACCGCGATCGTGGACGCGCTGCGCGAGCAGGGCCGCAAGACCTCGATGCTGAAGGTGTCGCACGCCTTCCACTCGCCGCTGATGGAGCCGATGCTGGAGGACTTCCGCACGGTAGTGGCGGCTCTGACGTTCGCCGAGCCGCGGATCCCGATCGTCTCCACGGTCACTGGTCTGGCGGCTACGGCGGAGGAGTTGACGAGCGCCGACTACTGGGTGGAGCACGTCCGACGCCCGGTCCGCTTCGCCGACGCCATCACCACCCTCACCACCGACGGCATCACCACCTTCCTGGAGATCGGCCCCGACGCCGTCCTCACCGCCATGGCCACCGACCACACCACCGCCACCTGCCTCCCCCTCCAACGCCGCAACCGCCCCGAGGACCGCGAGGCCCTCACCGCCCTCGCCCACCTCTGGACCCACGGCCACCCCATCGACTGGCAAACCCTCCACCCCGCGACCAGCCGGGTCGACCTGCCCACCTACCCCTTCCAACGCCGCCGCTACTGGATCGACGCGGTGGCCGAGCAAGCGGACGTGGCGTCCGCCGGTCTGGACCCCGCGCGGCATCCGCTGCTCGGTGCCGCGCTCACCGTGCCGGAGTCGAGCACGGTGGTGCTGACGGGCCGCATCGGTCTGCGGTCCCACGCCTGGCTGGCCGATCACACGGTCATGGGGAGCACACTGCTGCCCGGCACCGCGTGTGTGGAACTGGCCCTGCGGGCCGGTGACCAGGTGGGATGCCGGGTCCTGGAGGAGCTGACCCTGGAGGTGCCGCTGGTCCTGCCGTCGCGTGGCGCACGGGACCTCCGGGTGTCCGTAGGCGAGCCGGACGGGTCCGGCCGCCGGCCGGTCGGCGTGTACTCGCGGGCGCAGGACGCTCCCGCTGACGAGCCGTGGGTCCGGCACGCGGGCGGCTTCCTGGTGGAGGGCGCGTCCGAGGTGCGTCCGGGCGCCGGTCTGGGCGTCTGGCCGCCGGAGGGCGCCGAGCCCGTGGACGTGGACACGCTCTACCCGGCGCTGGCCGCGGACGGTCTGGAGTACGGCCCGGTCTTCCGGGGCCTGCGGGCCGCGTGGCGCCGCGACGGCGAGGTCTTCGCCGAGGTGGCCCTCCCCGAGGAGGCCCACGGCGACGCCGGCGCCTACGGTCTCCATCCCGCGCTCTTCGACGCGGCGCTGCACGCCACCGAGTTGCTCGGGGACGGCGGCCGGCGGCCCGGGCAGGGTGCCGCGCTTCCGTTCGCGTGGAACGACGTGTCCCTGCACGCCTCGGGCGCGACCTCGCTGCGGGTCAGGGTCGCGGCGGTCGAGGGCGTCGCGGACGCGACGTCGCTGGAGCTGGCCGACGCGGCCGGTTCACCGGTGGCCTCGGTGCGTTCGCTGGTCGCCCGGCCGGTGTCGGCCGAGCAGATCGCGAAGGCGGGTGACGGCGCGGTTCCGCTCCACCGGGTCGAATGGGTCCCGCTGCCGGACGGCGACGCGGCGGTGCGGGTCCCGGCCGGCCCCGAGGGCTGGGCGGTGCTCGGCGCGCGGCCCGCGGACTGGGCGTGGACCGGAGTGTCGGCGTACCCCGACCTCGCGGCGCTGGAGGAAGCGGCGCCCAGCGTGACGCTTCTCCCGTGCCCGGTACCGGAGTTGACGGACGGCGATGACGCCGACGCCCTGCCCGCGCGGCTGCGTGAGGTGCTGGGCGAGGTGCTCGGCACGCTGCAGCAGTGGGTGGCGAACGAACGCCTGGCGTCCTCCCGGCTGGTGGTTGTCACCCGGGACACGGACGGTCCCGGCGGGCTGGTCAACGCCGCGGTGGAGGGGCTGGTCCGCTCGGCCCAGGCCGAGCACCCGGAGAGCTTCGTCCTGGCGCGCTGGGACGGGGACGACTCCTCGGTGCGGTTCTTCCCGGCGGCTCTGGCCGCCGCCGAGCCGCAGGTGTGGGTCCGGGCGGACGGGGTGCACGTGGCCCGGCTGGGTCGTGTCGCACGCGAGGAGCAAACCGCTCGGCCGAGTGGTTTCGAGGACTGGGGCCCGCAGGACAGCGCCCTGATCACCGGCGGCACCGGTGGCCTCGCCACCCTGCTCGCCGAACACCTCATCACCCACCACCACGTCACCAACATCACCCTGGCCAGCCGCCAAGGCCCGAATCACCCTGGGGCCACCGAGCTGGTGAACCGCCTCACCGAACTCGGCGGCAACATCACCCTCACCGCCTGCGACGTCAGCGACCCCACCCAGGTCACCGACCTCCTCACCGGTATCCCCCACCTCAAGGCGATCATCCACACCGCAGGCGTCCTCAACGACGCCACCCTCACCAACCAAACCCCCCACCACCTCCACACCACCCTCACCCCCAAAGCCGACGCCGCCTGGCACCTCCACCACACCACCCAACACCTCAACCTCCCCCTCACCCACTTCATCCTCTACTCCAGCGCAGCCGCCACCCTCGACGGCGCAGGACAAGCCAACTACGCCGCCGCCAACGCCTTCCTCGACGCCCTCGCCCACCACCGCCACACCCACCACCTCCCCGCACAATCCCTCGCCTGGGGACTGTGGGACACCGAACACGGCATGGCCGGCCAGCTCAGCACCGCCGACCTCCAGCGCATGAACAACGGGCCCCTCCTCCCCCTCACCACCCACCAGAACCTCGCCCTGTTCGACGCCGCCCTCACCACCCCCGACCCCGCCCTCCTCCCCATCCGCCTCAACCCCCACCACACACCCACCCACCCGCTGCTCCACACCCTCCACCCGCCCACAACCACCCGCCCCACCGCGCACACCACCACGACCGCCACCGCGGCCGTCCAGGACGACACGCCCCTCGCCGAACGGCTCGCGCCGCTCGACACCGAAGAGCGGCTCCGGCTCCTGGAGGACGTGATCTGCGCCGAGGTGGCCAGGGTGCTCGGGCACGCGGACGGGTCGGCGCTCGACCCGGCGCGCTCGTTCCAGGACGCCGGTTTCGACTCGCTCACGGCGGTGGAACTGCGCAACCGGCTGAAGACGGCGACCGGTCAGCGGTTGTCGGCCACCCTGGTCTTCGACTACCCGACCCCGCAGACCATGGCCAAGCACCTGCTGGAGGAGCTGCTGCCGGAGGTCGAGGAGTGCGCGGCGCGGCTGCGGGTCCCCGAGGCGGACGACGACGAGGTGCGCAGGCTGCTGGAGTCCGTACCCCTCGCCCGGATCCGGGAAGCCGGCCTGTTGGACGCCCTGTTGGCGCTGGCCCCGGCCGCGTCCCCCGCGTCCTCCCTGCCCGCCCCCGCCCCCGCCCCCGACGCTGAGGCCGAGGCGAGCGCCGTGGACCAGAGCGACGCGATCCTGGCCATGGACATCGACGCCCTCGTCCGCGAGGCGTTCGAGCGCAGCGACTCCGAGCAGCCCGAGTGACCGTTCCGGCCGGGTGCCGGTCCCGCGCGGCGCGGACCGGCACCCGGCCGGGCGGAGCGAGCCCAGTGACATGAGTGACCGAGGAATGCGAGTGACGACCGTGGATACACCTGTCCAGAAGATCGCCGAGGCCCTGCGCGCGTCGCTGCTGGAGAACGAGCGGCTGCGCCGGCGATACGACGAGGCCGCGGCGGCGAGCGCCGCCGCCGTGGAGCCCGTGGCGATCGTGGGCATGAGCTGCCGTTTCCCCGGGGACGTGGAGTCCCCGGAGGACCTGTGGCGGCTCGTCGACGCGGGCACCGACGCGATCACCGCGTTCCCCGGCGACCGCAACTGGGACCTGGACGCGGTGTACGACCCGGAGGGGCAGCGTCCGCACACCAGCTACACCGGGCAGGGCGGATTCCTGCACCGCGCGCCGGAGTTCGACGCGGCGTTCTTCGGGATGAGCCCGCACGAGGCGACGGCGACCGATCCGCAGCAGCGCCTGCTCCTGGAGGTCGCCTGGGAGGCGTTCGAGCGCTCCGGCATCGACCCGCAGAGCCTCGCCGGCAGCCGGACGGGTGTGTACGCAGGGGTGATGGCCACCGACTACCCGGTGCGGGTGGGCACGGTCCCCGACGGCGCCGAGGGCTTCATGGTCACCGGCACGGACGGCAGCATCGTGTCCGGCCGGATCTCCTACACCCTCGGCCTCGAAGGCCCCGCCGTCTCCATCGACACCGCCTGCTCCTCCTCCCTCGTGGCGCTGCACCTGGCGGTGCAGGCGCTCCGCAAGGGCGAGTGCACACTCGCTCTGGCCGGCGGCGTCACCGTGATGTCCACCCCGCGGACGTTCGTCGAGTTCAGCCGGCAGCGCGGGCTGGCCCTGGACGGCCGCTGCCGCGCCTTCGCCGACGCCGCCGCGGGTACGGGCTGGGGCGAGGGCGCCGGGATGCTCGTCCTGGAGCGGCTGTCGGACGCGCGCCGCAACGGCCGCCGGATCCTGGCCGTGGTGCGGGGTTCCGCGCTGAACCAGGACGGCGCCAGCAACGGCCTCACCGCCCCCAACGGCCCCTCCCAGCAGCGCGTCATCCGCCAGGCGCTGGCCGACGCGCGGCTCGGCCCGGCGGACGTGGACGTCGTGGAGGCCCATGGCACGGGCACCGTCCTCGGTGACCCGATCGAGGCCCAGGCGCTGATGGCCACGTACGGGAAGGAGCGGCCGGAGGGACGGCCGCTGTGGCTGGGTTCGGTGAAGTCGAACATCGGGCACACCCAGGCCGCCGCGGGGGTGGCCGGGGTGATCAAGGCCGTGATGGCGATGCGGCACGGTGTGCTGCCCAGGACGCTGCACGTGGACGCCCCGTCGTCCAAGGTGGACTGGGAGGACGGGACGGTGGCGCTGCTCACCGAGCCGGTGCCGTGGGAGGGCGGCGGCCCCCGCCGCGCGGCCGTGTCGTCCTTCGGCCTCAGCGGCACCAACGCCCATGTGATCCTGGAGGAGGCCCCGCCGGCGGATCCGGCCGCGGCCGAAGCGGCCGGTACCGGGCAGGCGGGTACCGGGGCAGTCGAGGACGGGAAAGCCGGCGTCAAGGAAACCGACGCTGAGCAAACCGGCGCCCGGGAAGCCGCCGCGCCGCTCCCCTTCCTCCTCTCGGCCCGCGGCGACGCGGCGCTGCGCGCCCAGGCGGGCCGGCTGGCCGACCGCCTCGCGGCCGACCCCGCCCTCCGCCCGGCGGACGTCGCGCACTCGCTGCTGACGACCCGCGCCGCGCTGGAGCACCGGGCCGTGCTGGTCGCCGACGGCACGGAGGAGCTGCTGGCCGGACTGCGGGCGGCGGCGGCCGGGGAGGCGCCGGACGACCTGGTGCGCGGTACCGTCGCCGGCGGCCGGTCGAAGGTCGTCTTCGTCTTCCCCGGGCAGGGTTCCCAGTGGGCCGGCATGGCCCGTGAACTCCTCGACTCCTCCCCCGCGTTCGCCGAGCGGATCCGGCAGTGCGCGGCGGCCGTCGGCCGGTTCGTCGACTGGGACCTGCTCGCCGTCCTGCGCGGCGAACCGGGCACGCCGGACCTGGAGCGGGTGGACGTCGTCCAGCCGGCGCTGTTCGCCGTGCTCGTCTCCCTCGCCGAACTGTGGCGGGCGCACGGGGTGAAGCCCGCCGCGGTGGTCGGCCATTCCCAGGGCGAGATCGCCGCCGCCTGTGTGGCGGGCGCGCTGTCCCTGGAGGACGCGGCCCGCGTGGTGACGCTGCGCAGCCAGGCCATCGCCCGTCGGCTGGCGGGCCCCGGCGGCATGATGTCGGTGTCGTCGCCCGCCGACCGGGTCGCGGAGCGGCTGCTGCGCTGGGACGGCCGGCTGTCCGTCGCCGCGGTCAACGGGCCGGGCTCGGTGGCGGTGTCCGGCGACTCGGACGCGCTGGACGAACTCCTCACCGAACTGCGGGCCGAGGACGTCTGGGCGCGCCGGATCCCGGTCGACTACGCCTCGCACTCCGCCCATGTGGAGTCCATCGAGGCCGAGTTGCTGGAGGCGCTGGCGGACATCAGGCCGCGGGCGTCCCGGATCCCGTTCTACTCGACCGTGACCGCGTCGCGGATCGACACCAGCGGCCTCGACGCGGCGTACTGGTACCGCAACCTGCGGCAGACCGTGCGCTTCGAGGAGACCACCCGGGCCCTGCTGGCCGACGGCCACGGTGTCTTCGTCGAGTCCAGCCCGCACCCCGTGCTGTCCATGGGCGTCCAGGAGACCGCGGACGCGGCGGGCCGGACGGTGGCGGCGGTGGGCTCGCTGCGCCGTCAGGACGGCGGCGCGCGCCGCTTCCTGCTCTCCCTGGGCGAGGTCTGGGCGCAGGGCGTGGCGGTGGACTGGTCGGTGCCGCTCGCCCCGTACGCGCCGTCGTGGGTGGAGCTGCCCACCTACCCGTTCCAGCGCCGGTTCTACTGGCCGCGCCCCGACGCGTCCGGCGCGGACGTCGTGTCGGCCGGGCTGGACTCCGCCGACCATCCGCTGCTGGGCGCCGTGGTGGCCCTGGCCGGCGCGGACGGGGCGCTGCTGACCGGCCGCATCGGCCTCGACACCCACCCCTGGCTGGCGGACCACGCGGCCGGCGGCGCGGTGCTGCTGCCGGGTACGGCGCTGGTGGAGCTCGCCGTGCGCGCGGGCGACCAGGTCGGCTGCGGCCGGATCGACGAACTCACCCTGACGGAGCCGCTGTTGCTGCCCGCGAAGGGCGGCGTCCAGGTGCAGGTCCGGGTCGGTGTGCCCGGCGCGGACGGCCGGCGGCCGGTGAGCGTGCACGCGCGTCCGCTGACGGGAGCCGCGGCGGACGGCGCCGACCCGGAGTGGACGGCCCACGCGGAGGGCTTCCTCGTCGCCGAGCCCGCCCCGGCGCCCGAGGCCGCCTGGGCGTCGGACGCGCCGGACGTGTGGCCGCCGGCCGGTGCCACCGCGCTGGACGTGTCGGACCTGTACGAGAGGCTCGCCGGCCAGGGGTACGGCTACGGCCCGGCCTTCCAGGGGCTGCGCGCCGCCTGGCGGCGCGGTGACGAGGTGTTCGCCGAGGTCGCCCTGCCCGAGGACGCCCGCGCCGACGCGGCACGGTTCGGCCTGCATCCGGCGCTGCTGGACGCGGCCCTGCACGCCGCCGGGCTCGGCCCGTTCGACACCGCCGCGTCCGACGGGGCGGACGGCGGCGTCCGTCTGCCGTTCAGCTGGACGGGCGTGAGCCTGCGGGCCGTCGGCGCGCAGGCGCTGCGGGTGCGGGTCTCGCCCGCCGGGGACGACGCGGTGGCGCTGCGGCTCGCCGACATGGCGGGGGCACCGGTCGCGTCGGTGGACGCGCTGCTGCTGCGCCCTGTCGCGGCGGGCGCGCTGTCGGCCGCGGCGGCACCGCACCGGGACGCGCTGTTCCGGGTCGAGTGGCAGACCGCGGCCGGTGCGGAGGCGGCCGGGCCGGTGCCGTGGGCGCTGCTGGACGAGGGCGCCGGGTCCGACGCGTACGCCGATCTGCTGCCGTCCGGCGGACCGGTGGACGGGCCGGAGCCGGACCTGCTGCTCCTCCCGTGCCCTCCCGGCGGGGGCGTCATGGACGCCGACGACGTCGAAGCCGTGCCGCGGCGGCTGCGCGAGGTCCTGGGGACGGTACTGGAGGCGCTGCAGCGCTGGTCGGCGGAGGGCCGCCCGGACTCCTCCCGACTGGCGGTGGTCACCCGGGGCGCCGCCGGGCCTGCGGGTCAGGCGTCATCGGCGGGATCATCGGTCGATCCGATCGGCGCGGCGGTGTGGGGTCTGGTGCGCGCCGCGCAGGCCGAGACGCCCGACTGCTTCGTCCTGGTCGACACGGACGGCACACCGGAGTCGGCGCGGCGCCTCGCGGTGGCCGCCCTGACGAGCGGAGAGCCGGAACTGGCCTTGCGCGAGGGCGAGATGCACGTCCCCCGCCTCGTCCGCACCACGCCCCGACCCGCTTCGGACGAACCGGCGTTGACCGGATTCGAGGACTGGGGCCCGCAGGACAGCGCTCTGATCACCGGCGGCACGGGCGGCCTCGCCACCCTCCTCGCCGAACACCTCATCACCCACCACCACATCACCAACATCACCCTCGCCAGCCGCCAAGGCCCGAATCACCCTGGGGCCACCGAGCTGGTGAACCGCCTCACCGAACTCGGCGGCAACATCACCCTCACCGCCTGCGACGTCAGCGACCCCACCCAGGTCACCGACCTCCTCACCGGTATCCCCCACCTCAAGGCGATCATCCACACCGCAGGCGTCCTCAACGACGCCACCCTCACCAACCAAACCCCCCACCACCTCCACACCACCCTCACCCCCAAAGCCGACGCCGCCTGGCACCTCCACCACACCACCCAACACCTCAACCTCCCCCTCACCCACTTCATCCTCTACTCCAGCGCAGCCGCCACCCTCGACGGCGCAGGACAAGCCAACTACGCCGCCGCCAACGCCTTCCTCGACGCCCTCGCCCACCACCGCCACACCCACCACCTCCCCGCACAATCCCTCGCCTGGGGACTCTGGACCCAGGACACCGGGATGACCTCCCACCTGTCCTCGGCGGACGTCGACCAGATGGCACGGTCCGGCGTGCGGGGGCTGTCGGCGGCGGAAGGGCTGGCGCTGTTCGACACGGCCGTGGCCGACGGGACGCCCGTCCTGCTGCCGGTCCGGCTGGACCCGGCCGCGCTGCGCGAGCGCCCCGGCGGCCTTCCGCCGCTGCTCAGCCGCCTGGTGCGGCCGGCGGCGCGGCGCGCCACCGCGTCCGCCGCCACCGGTGACGGCGGCACGCTGGCCCACCAGGTGCTCCGGATGGCGGCCCCCGAGCGCGAGCGCCTCCTCCTGGACCTGGTGCGTACTCAGGTCGCCGGGATCCTGGGGCACGAGAGCGGTGACGCCGTCGAACCGGACCGTGCCTTCAAGGACCTGGGCTTCGACTCCCTCACGTCCGTGGCCCTGCGCAACCGGCTCGGCGCGGCGGCGGGCGTCCGCCTGCCCGTCACGCTGGTCTTCGACCACCCCACGCCGGCCGCACTGGCGGCGTACCTCGGGTCCGAACTGACCGGCGGGGAAGCGGAACCGCAGGGCGCGTCACCGGCCACCGGAGCGCGGGCGGCGGACGAGCCGATCGCCATCGTCGGCATGAGCTGCCGCTTCCCCGGCGGCGTCACCACGCCCGAGGAGCTCTGGCGGCTGCTGGCGGAGGGCCGGGACGGGATCACCCCGTTCCCCGAGGACCGAGGCTGGGACCTGGAGACCCTCTGCGACACAAGCGGTCTGCGGCCGAACACCAGCCACGCCGACACGGGCGGTTTCCTCTACGACGCGGCGGAGTTCGACGCCGAGTTCTTCGGCATCTCCCCCCGCGAGGCCCTCGGCACCGACCCCCAGCAACGCCTGCTGCTGGAAGCCTCCTGGGAAGCCCTCGAACGCGCCGGAATCAACCCCCACACCCTCCGCGGCACCACCACCGGCGTCTTCACCGGCATCATGTACCACGACTACGCCTCACGCCTCACCCACACCCCCCTCCCCGAAGGCGTCGACACCTACCTCGGCAACGGCAGCCTCGGCAGCGTCGCCTCAGGCCGCATCTCCTACACCCTCGGCCTCGAAGGCCCCGCCGTCAGCATCGACACCGCCTGCTCCTCCTCACTCGTCGCACTCCACCTCGCCATCCAGGCCCTCCGCAACGGCGAATGCTCGCTGGCTCTCGCGGGCGGTGTGTCGGTGATGTTCACCCCCGAGACGTTCGTCGACTTCAGCAGGCAGCGCAATCTTGCCCCGGACGGGCGGACGAAGGCGTTCGCCGGAGCGGCGAACGGCACCAGCCTCTCCGAGGGCGTGGGCATGCTGCTCGTGGAACGGCTGTCCGACGCGCGCCGCAACGGTCACCGCGTTCTGGCGGTCGTGCGAGGCTCGGCGGTCAACCAGGACGGCGCCAGCAACGGACTGACCGCCCCCAACGGCCCCTCCCAGCAACGGGTCATCCGCCAGGCTCTCGACAACGCCGGCCTCACCCCCATCGACGTCCAGGCCGTCGAGGCCCACGGCACGGGGACGAAGCTGGGCGACCCGATCGAGGCGCAGGCGCTCCTGGCGACCTACGGCAAGGACCGCGCGGCGGAACGGCCGCTGTGGCTCGGGTCGGTGAAGTCCAACCTGGGCCACACGCAGGCGGCGGCGGGCGTCGCCGGTGTCATCAAGATGGTCATGGCGATGCGCAACGGCGTCCTCCCCAAGACCCTGCACGTCGACGAACCGACACCGCACGTCGACTGGACGGCCGGACACGTACGGCTGCTCACCGAGGCGACGCCATGGGATGACGAGACCGCTCCCCGGCGGGCGGGAGTCTCGTCCTTCGGGATCAGCGGGACGAACGCCCACGTGATCCTGGAGGAAGCCCCGCGGGAGCCGGCCGCCCCCGCCCCGGAGCCGTCGTCCACGCGACCGGTGCTCTGGCCGCTCTCCGCCACCAGCGCGCAGGCCCTGCGCGCCCAGGCCCGTCGGCTGCTGGACGTACTCCCGGACGACGACGGCCTTGCGCCGATCGGCCTCGCCCTGGCCACCACCCGGGCCCACTTCGACCACCGCGCCGTCGTCACCGGCCGCACCCGCACCGAACTCGTCACCGCCCTGACCGCCCTCACCGACGGCACGTCCGCCCCCGGCCTCACCCAGGGCACGGCCCGCACCACCGGCAGAACCGCCTTCCTGTTCACCGGGCAGGGCGCACAACGGCTCGGGATGGGCCGGGAACTGTACGAGACGTTCCCGGTGTTCGCCAAGGCACTCGACGAGGTGTGCGCCCATCTCGACCAGCCGTTGAAGGACGTCCTCTTCGGTCAGGACGGCGAACTGCTGAACCGCACCGAGTACGCCCAGCCTGCCCTGTTCGCTGTTGAGACGGCGTTGTTCCGCCTGGTGGAGTCCTGGGGTGTGCGGCCGGAGATGCTGGCCGGGCACTCCATCGGAGAGATCGCGGCAGCGCATGTCGCCGGGGTGCTGTCGTTGGCGGACGCGTGCGCGCTGGTGGCCGCACGCGGCCGGCTGATGCAAGCCCTCCCCGAGGGCGGTGTGATGGCTGCTCTCCAGGCCACCGAGACCGAAGCCCTCACCCTGCTGGGTGACGCCCAGGACGCGGCCATCGCCGCCGTCAACGGCCCCCGCGCGGTTGTCGTATCGGGCGCCGAGGCCACGGTCACCGCGATCGTGGAGAAGCTGCGCGAGCAGGGCCGCAAGACCTCGCTGCTGAAGGTGTCGCACGCCTTCCACTCACCCCTGATGGAGCCGATGCTGGAGGACTTCCGCACGGTCGTCGCGGGCCTGTCCTTCACCGAGCCCCGCATCCCCATCGTCTCCACCGTCACCGGACTAGCAGCAACAGCCGAGGAGTTGACGAGCGTCGAGTACTGGGTGGAGCACGTCCGACGCCCCGTCCGCTTCGCCGACGCCATCACCACCCTCACCACCGACGGCATCACCACCTTCCTGGAAATCGGCCCCGACGCCGTCCTCACAGCGATGGCGGCCGACCACACCACGGCCACCTGCGTGCCCCTCCAACGCCGCAACCGCCCCGAGGACCGCGAGGCCCTCACCGCCCTCGCCCACCTGTGGACCCACGGCCACCCCATCGACTGGCAAACCCTCCACCCCGCGACCCCCACCAGCCAAGTCGACCTCCCCACCTACCCCTTCCAACGCCGCCGCTACTGGATCGACCCCGCGCCCGAGGCGGGCGACGTGACGGCCGTGGGGCAGGCCGCGGCGGGTCACCCGCTGCTGGGTGCCGTCGTGCAGCGTGCGGGTTCCGACGAGACCATCCTCACCGGCCGCGTCTCCCTGCGGACGCACCCGTGGCTGGCGGACCACGCCATCGGTGACACCGTGCTCGTACCCGGCACCGCGCTCACCGAACTGGCCCTGCGCGCCGGCGAGCACGCCGGCACACCGCACGTCGAGGAACTGACGCTCCAGGAGCCGCTGGTGCTGCTCCCGGAGCAGTCGCTGGACCTCCAGGTGGTGGTGGGCGCGCCCGACGGTTCCGGGGCCCGGCCCGTCACCGTCCACTCGCGCCCTCACTCCGCCGATGCCCTGACGGACGAGTCGTGGACGCAGCACGCCCAGGGCACGCTCGTCGGGCGGCTCCCCGCGGGCGAGGCCCCCGAGGCGGCGGAGACGGAGACCTGGCCGCCCGCCGGGTCCCGGCCGATCCCGGTGGACGACGCTTACGCGGAACTCGCTTCCCAGGGCTACCACTACGGTCCCGTCTTCCAGGGGCTCCAGGCCGCCTGGCGGCTCGGGGACGACGTCTGCGCCGAGGTCGCGCTCCCCGAGGAAGCCCACGGCGACGCCGGCGCGTTCGGTATCCACCCCGCGCTCCTCGATGCCGCCCTGCACGCCATCGACGCGGGCCGTGCCGGGGAAACGTCCGAGGACGGTTCCGGCACGCTGCTGCCCTTCGCGTGGCAAGGGGTGTCGCTGCACGCGACGGGTGCGACGCGCCTGCGCGTGCGGATCAGGCGGACGGCGGAGCACGCACTGTCCGTCGTCGCGACCGACGAGCGGGGGGCGCCGGTGGTCACCATCCGGTCCCTCGTCCTGCGGGCGCTCAGCGGCGAGCGGTTGCGGGCGGCCGGGCAGCGCCCGCTGTTCACCGTCACCTGGACGCCCGCCGACCGGCCCGGGCCCGGTAGCGGCCCGGCGGACGTGCTGACCGTCCGTCCCGGCGGCGGCACGCCTGATGCGGACGCGTGGGTGGCCGACGCCGAGGCGCTGCTGCCGGACGTCCTCCCGGCCCATGTGGTCGTCCGCTGCGACGCGGATCCCACCTCGTCGCCAGAGGCTCCCGACGGGCTGTCCGCCGCCGTGCGGGCCGGCGCCGGGCGGGTCGTGGCACTGCTGCGGCGCTGGCTGGCGGACGAGCGGTTCGCCGGGTCCCGGGTCACGCTGGTCACCCGGCGTGCCGTCGCGGCCGGCCGGCCCGGCGAGGCGGCCGGGGACGTGCCGGACCTGGCGGGCTCGGCCGTCTGGGGTCTGGTGCGCGCGGTACGCGAGGAGCACCCGGGCCGGGTGGGGCTGGTGGACGTGGACGGCGCCCCGGAGTCGGAGGACGTCCTGCCGGCCGTCCTGGCGAGCGGTGAGCCCGAGGCCGCCGTGCGCGGCGGGACGGTCCTCCTCCCCCGGCTCGTCCGGGTGTCCGCGAGGGGTACGGAGGCGGACGCGTCGAGCGCTCCGTTCGGCGACGGCACCGGCACGGTGTTGGTGACCGGCGGCACGGGCGGGCTGGGCCGTGTGCTCGCCCGGCATCTGGCGGCGTCCCACGGGGTGCGCCACCTGCTGCTGCTCAGCCGCCGGGGTCCGGCGGCCGAGGGAGTCGGCGAACTGATCGCCGAACTCGCCGAGTCGGGTGCGACCGCCGATGTCGTGGCCTGTGACGCGGCGGACCCGGACGAGCTGGCGGCCGTCCTCGCCCGGATTCCGGCGGACCGTCCGCTGTCCGGCGTCGTCCACGCCGCCGGTGTGCTGGACGACGCGACACTGGCCTCCCTGACGCCCGAGCGGTTCGAGAGCGTGCTGCGTCCGAAGGTGGACGCGGCGCTCACCCTGCACCGGTTGACGGCGGACGCCGGGCTGTCGGCGTTCGTGCTGTTCTCGTCGGCCGCGGGCACGCTGGGTGCGGCGGGTCAGGGCAACTACGCGGCGGCGAACGCCTTCCTGGACGCGCTCGCCCTGCACCGCCGGGCCCAGGGGCTTCCCGGGCTGTCGCTGGCCTGGGGCCTGTGGGAGGCGGGTTCGGGCATGGGCGACCGGCTCTCCGAGGCCGACCTGCGGCGCATGGCGCGCTCGGGCGTGCGGGCGCTGTCGCCCGACGAGGGCCTGGCCCTGTTCGACGCCGCGCTGTCGGCCGGTCCCGCGGCCGTGCTGCCGATGGCGCTGGACACCGCCCGCGTCCGGTCCGGGGGCGGCACCGACGAGGTGCCGGCGATGCTGCGTTCGCTGGTCCGCGCACCGGCCCGACGGCCCGCCGCCGCGGGCGCCGGGGCGGAGGCTCCGGGCACGGCCCTCGCCGAACGGCTGGCGGCCCTGTCGGAGGAGGAGCAGGAACGCACCCTGCTGCACCTGGTGCGCAGCCACACCGCCGAGGTGCTCGGCTACGCCCGCGCCCAGGACGTCGATCCGCTGCGCGGTTTCGTCGAGTCGGGCTTCGACTCCCTGACGGCCCTGGAGCTGCGCAACCGGCTGGGCGGTGCCAGCGGGGTCCGGCTGCCGTCCACGCTGATCTACGACCACCCGACGCCGCTGGCCGCCGCCCGCCACCTGCGCGCCGAGCTGGTCGGCGCGACGGTCCCGGCGGGCCCGTCGCTGGAGGCCGAACTCGCCGCCCTGGAAGCGGCCATGGCCGGTGCCGCGCCGGACCCGGACGAGCACGCCCGGATCGCGGCACGGCTGCGCTCGCTGGCGGCCCGCTGGGGCGCGGCCCTCCACCCGGCCGGCGAGCAGACGCCGGAGGACGACCGGGCGGAACTGGAGTCGGCCACCGCCGACGAGTTGTTCGACATCCTGGACGGCGAGTTGGACGTGAGCTGACACGCGTCCGGGCTGCTCGATCGGGGCAGCCGGGAGCGGCGAGGGCCGGGCGCCACACCCCTGTGGCGGCCGGCCCTTACCGTTGCGGCTCGCGACAGCACGTGCCTGCCGGACTCCCGGCCGCCGGGCGCCCGCACCGGCGTTCGCGGGCCAGGGTCCGCCGGCTCGCGCGCACCCTCACCTGACCATGGCGGCGTTGCCGTGGCACGGGCGTGTGCGTCTCGCGCGAGGGCCCCTTCGTGAAGGACAAGACGAGCGCAAGCAGGAACCCCGTGAGCCACGGACTCGGCTGTGTCTCATGGAACGTCTCATGGAACGCGGCGCGCAGCGCGGTTCAGTGTGACGCGGAGGTGTCTTCCCAGTCGCTTTCCGCCGCCGCTTCGTTGTTCTCAGCGCACTTTCTCAGTCGCCGTTCAGGTCGGGACGGCTCATGGATCCTGTGTGCCCGGCGGTCGGACTGTCGCCATCGGCTCTGCCGGCTTCGTCGAGCAGGAGCAGCTGGGCGGCGGCTTCGAGTTGACGGGGGTGGTTGAGTCCGACGAGGGCATCGTGGGCGGCGGTCAGCGTGCGGCGGGCCTCTCCGGTGCGGTGGAGGTGGCGCAGGACGATGCCGAGGTCCAGGCGGACCGGTTCGCTCCAGGCGGGCATGCGTGCCGCCTCGAAGCGGGCGACCGCGTGCCGCAGCGGCGCTTCGGCCTCCTCCCAGCGGTGCAGCGTCGCGAGGTCGTTGCCGATGTGCCGCTGGACCGACGCCCGGTACAGGCTGATCAGTTCGTGCGGCTTCCCCGGGATGCCGGCCCGGCACAGAGCCTCGCTGCGCCGGTGGATGGCAAGGGCCTCGTCCGGGCGGCCGACCTGGCGCAAGTGCTGGCCCAGGAGGTTGAGCGTGGAGAGTTCGGCGAGGCGGCTTTGCGCGTCGCTCCGGTGGCTGAGGCAGTCGGCGGCTTGGTGGAGGTGGGCGATGGCTTGGTCGGTCCGTCCGAGTCCGTTGAGTGCGCGTGCCGCGTAGTTGAGGGCCCAGCCGGCCTGGAGCCGGTCGTCGCTCTCGCGCGCCAGGGCCAGGGCGGCCTGTGCGGTGCTCAGCGCGGTGGTGTGGTCGTGGCGGCAGGTGGTGTGGGCCCAGGCGAGGTAGTTGAGGTGGACGGTTTCGTCGCGTCGGCTGCCCAGGGCGCGGGCCGAGTCGACGGCCCGCCCGAAGACCTCCGCCCACAGTTCCCAGTGCAGGACGCGGTCGGAGAACCAGTGCATCGCCTCGGCGGTGTCGAGAACCTGCTGGTGCCGGCCGGCCGCCTGGGCCCGGTGGAAAGCGGCGAGCCACTGGGCCCGTTCGGCCTCCAGCCAGGCGTGGGCTTGCTCCTGGCCGGCGGGCGCGGTGGCCGGGTCGGGGTCTCCGCCGGGGGTGTCGGGCTGGTGGTCGGGGTTGAAGAGCTGCGCTGCGGCGGCGGCGCGGCGCAGCATCCAGGCGTCGGTGCGGGTGCGGGCGGCGGTGATGTCGGCCGGGGTGTCCTCTTCGGCGGTCTGTTCGATGGCGAACAGGTGCAGCAGGTCGTGGAAGCGGTAGCGGTCGCTGGTGGGGTGGGGCTGCAGGAGGCCGGCGTCGGTGAGGTCCTGGGCGCAGCGGGCGGTCCGGCGCGGGGGCAGACCGGCCAGGAGGGCGGCGGTCTCGGGGCTGACGTCGGGGCCGTCGGCGAGGGCGGCGCGGCGGAAGACGGTGCGGGTGGCCTCGTCCAGTTGCCGGTAGGACAGGGCGAAGGCGGCGCGTACCTGGAGGGAGCCGGTGCGCAGGGCATCGAGGCGGTCTTCGTGGGCGGCGAGCCGGCCGGCGAGTTTGGCCAGGCGCTCGCCGGGGCGGGCGGCGAGGCGTTGGGCGGCGATGCGCACGGCCAGCGGCAGGTGCCCGCACAACTCCGCGAGGTCGCGGGCGGCCTGGGCCTCGCGCCGGACCCGCTCGGGTCCGATGACGCGGACGATCAGTTCGACGGCTTCTTCGCGGCGCAGCAGGGTGAGTTCGGTGCGGTGGACGGCTTCGAGGCCGGCCAGGGCGTGGCGGCTGGTGACCAGGGTGAGGGTGGGGCCCTGGCCGGGCAGCAGGGGGCGGACCTGGTCCTCGCCGGCGGCGTTGTCGAGCAGGAGCAGGACGCGCCGCTCGCGCAGGACGGAGCGCAGCAGGCCGGAGCGGTCCTCGGTGTCGGCGGGGATCGCGTCCGCGGGGATTCCCAGGGCGCGCAGGAGCCGGGCGAGTGCGTCGCGGGGAGCGAGGGGACGAGGGTCCATGCCGCGCAGGTCGAGGGCGAACTGCCCGTCGGGGAAGTGCGGGGCCAGGGTATGGGCGGCGTGCACGGCGAAGGCGGTCTTGCCCAGGCCCGGCTGTCCGCAGACCACCGCGATGGGCGGCCGGGCCGGATCGAGGTCTTCCACCAGGGCGCGGAGCCGGTCGAGGGCCGGGCCGCGGGCGGTGAAGTCGCTCAGGTCGCGGGGCAGGGTGAGCGTGTGGTGGGCGGCCGTCCGCGCGGGTGGCGTCCGCGAGGTGGTGGTATCGCCGGTGCCGGTGGGTCCGGCGGCCGGGCGGGCGGCCTTGACATCGGCGGGGCGGGGGCGGCCCAGGCTCGCCAGGCGCTCCAGTTCCCGGGCAGCCGCGGCATCCAGGCGCAGGGCGGCGGCCAGGGCCTGCACGGTCCGGCGCTGCGGGCCGCGGGAGCGGCCTCGCTCCATGTCCGAGAGCCCGCGCACACTGACTCCGGCACTCTGCGCCAGCTCCGCCTGGCTGAGGCCCGCGCCGGTGCGCAGCGCGTGCAGGTGCGCGCCGAAGTCGCCGCCGGCCGGTGTCCCGGTGTCCATCCGTGTGCATCCCCTGATCGACGTGACCGGCAGAAGTGGCGAAGCCATCCGGCAGAAGTATGCCTGACGCTACTTCTGCCGGTGGAAATGCCTGGTCTGCCACCGGTGCCTCGGGTTGGCTTGCGGCGCGGACAAGGCCCGGAACACCGGCGCCTCCCGAACCGCCACCTTCCTCTTCGCGGAGCCCCCGCCTCAGCGGCCGGCCCGCGCCGACCGCCTCAGGAAAGGCCACCCCGATGCATCCGATAGGCGCCGTACGGCACGTGGGCAGACGGCTGGGCACATTGCTCCTGGCCCTTCTGGCCACCTGCACCCTGGTGACCGTGGGCACCAGGCCGGCCCACGCCGAGACCACCGAGCAGTACCTCAGGCTCACCTGGGACCTGACGAACCTGGACGCCGAAGGCGCGGGCCAAGAGCGTGAGGACCGGTACCGACGGTTCGTCAATCAGCTCCGTGAAGCCGCGGCCAGCCCCATGGCCGGGGTTGACACCGAGGACATGTTTGACACGCCGAGAGGGACGCGCACGAACCGCGTCGTCGAAGTCAGCATCTGGACCATCAACGGCCGGGGCGAGCGCGGGATCCATCACATCCTGTACTTCAGCCTGGACGACATGTACCTGCGCGGCTTCACCATCAACAGTGTGAACTACCAGTTCAGAGACGACTCCTATGCGTTTCCTCTGGCGGATCAGGTTCGGAGAGCCAGAAACCTGCCGACTGCGCCGCTCTTCCACCAGATCTACGAAGGAAACTACAACGAGCTGGACGGCCAAACGACTCGCGGTCGCATGCCCTACACCGCGCGCGCCATGCGGGACAGATTGCGGGAACTGGGCAACTTCACTTACGACTCGCGCTACAACTACCGGCGCCAATTGGCCTACATCATCGGTGCCACTGCCGAGGCCGCGCGCTTCGGCTGGATCCGAAACCGCATCGCCGCTGTCCTCAACCACGGATACGACTCAAGCGACGGTAGCTACCCGGACAGCCTCGGCGACTTCGGGGTCGGACTGCAGACCCAGTGGTCGGCCCTGTCCCGCGTCGCCCATCGAACCACTGGAGGCGGGACCAGCAATCCCGTGTACGTCGACGGACGCGCGTACTCCAACATCTCGCAGATCCGTCTCGGCACCGGCGGCGTCCCGCCCCTCGTCCCCTTCCTCGCCCTCCGCTTCCACAAGCCCTGACGGTAGGGAGTTCCGCCGGCCGGCCGCGCCGCACGACGCTCCTGCGCGGCCTGCCAGGACAGGCAGCACCAGCTTTCCATGAACAACCGGCCCCTGCCGGACCGTACCGGCAGGGCCGGGCCCCGCCCCGGCGGGGCAGTGCATTCTCCACGAAAGGTGACCAGTGAAGATCTCTGTGAAAAAGAAGACCGGAACGGTCGGCGTTCTGATCGCCGCGGCCTGCGTGACCGTCATGGCCACGCAGGCCCCGGCATCCGCCCAGAGCATGAGCAGCGGGCTCGCCAACTGGCAGACGGGATACTGCCTCGACGGCGACAAAGAGGGGGCCGTCTACACCAGGGGAAACAGCAACGGCTGCGGTGCGAACAACCCCTACCAGCGCTGGATCTTCCACGCCACCGGCAGCGGTCTGATGCTGGAGAGCACCAAGACCCACCTCTGCCTCACCGGCGGGGGACCGGGAAGCGACCTCGTGACGGCCAAACCCTGCGACTCGACAGACCCCCGGCAGTGGTGGGAGCAGCACTATGTGATGAAGGACGTGTACTGGTTGCTCAACAAGCAGAACAAGCGCGCCCTGGACTCCAATATGAAGGGCAACGTCTACACCAGCCCCTTCTCGGACTCCAACCAATGGATGAAGTGGTACATCCCGTACACGTCGAACTGAGGCCCGCCCCGGGCTCCGCCCGCGGCCGCGTCAGCCCTTCCTCCGGACCACCCGCTCAAGCCCGCGCGGTGGCCCATGGCCCGGAACGCGACACGTCGTCGGCACCCCGCACTCCGTTCCGATTCGTCAACCCGTCAACCGACGGATCGCGACCACCGTGTCCGTGACCATGGCCGTCTGCCCGCCCGGCCCGGTGGCCTCGCGCCGGGGGCGGTCGAGGCGTTCGGGCCGCCACACGGCGGGGTCCAGGTCGAGCGCGTCGTAGATCTCTTCCGGCGCGGGGAAGCGGGTGTCGGGGTCGGGGTCCCAGGACCAGGGCCGGACGGAGCCGTGGTCGACGACGAGGAGAAGCCCTCCGGCGGCCAGCGCCCGCGCGGCACGCTGGAAGACCCGGGCCCGGGGCAGGTCGAACGGGGTCTGCAGGTACTGGGCGTTGATCAGGTCGAAGGTACCGGCGGGGAAGGTGCGGGCAAGGTCGTGCTGTTCGACGGTCAGCCGCTGTGCGACGGCGGTGCCGGCGGCGACGGCCCGCGCGGTGGTACGGGCCAGGGCGGTCGGCGCGATGTCGACGGCGGTGACCGTCCAGCCCCGGGAGGCCAGCCACACCGCGTCCCCGCCCTCGCCGCTGCCCAGGTCGAGTGCGGTTCCGGGGGCGATGGCCCGCGCGGTCTCGGCGAGCAGCGGGTTGGGGCGGCCCGACCAGACGGGCTCTGCCCGGTCGGCGTAGACGCGCTCCCAGAAGCGTGCGGCCTCTTCGGGGGCCCGGTCGGTGTCGGCGTTCCTGTCCGTCATGGAGGTGCTCCCTGTTGTCGAAGTTCTCTAAGTCGTCGAAGTTGTCGAAGTTGTCGAAGTTTTCGAACCCCGGCGGACGGCCGGGCGATCGGTTGCACGCGTTCATGCCGTTTCGGCAAGGTGGTGCGCATGGACGAACGGGACGAACTGAAGGAGACCCTCGCCGCCGTCGGCCCCCGGCTGCGGGAGCTGCGGCGGCGGCGCGGGGTCACGCTGGCGGCACTGTCGCGGACGACGGGGATCTCGGAGAGCACGCTGTCGCGTCTGGAGGGCGGTGAGCGCAAGCCGACGCTCGAACTGGTCCTCCCGCTGGCCCGCGCGTACGGCGTCCCGCTGGACGAACTGGTGGGTGCCCCGCAGACCGGGGATCCCCGCATCCACCTGCGGCCGGTCCGCCGCCCCGGCCTGACGTACGTTCCGCTGACCCGCCGGGCCGGTGGGATGCAGGCCCACAAGCTGGTCATCCCGCCACGACCGGCCGGGACCGAGCCGGAGACGCGGACGCACGAGGGCTACGAGTGGCTGTACGTCCTGGAGGGCCGGCTGCGTCTGATCCTCGGTGATCGGGACCTCGTGCTCACCCCCGGCGAGGCGGCCGAGTTCGACACCCATGTGCCGCACTGGATGGGACCGGCTGACGACCGGCCGGTCGAACTGCTGGTGCTGTTCGGCAGCCAGGGCGAGCGCGCCCATCTCCGGGCCCGCACGACCTGACGGCGCGCCGCGGGCGTCGCGCGACGCCCGCGCGTCAGCCCTGCCGGGGTGCGCCGGACGGTACCGTGCCGTCGAGGCCGTGGCGGCGGTCGCCCAGCACCCGCCCGCAGAGGGCCGCCTCCGCCTCCGGCGTGAAGGCCGCCGTGGGCCGCCCGGCGCGGCGGCGGGCGAGCGCGGCGTCGGTGTCGGCGGCGACCAGGTCGGCGTTGAGGGCGGCCGCGGCCCGTACCCCTGCGGCGGCCGCCCCGACCACCCCGTCCGTCACGTCCGCCACGTTTCCCGCGACCCACACCCCCGGCACGGCGGTGCGTCCGGTGACATCCGCACCTACCTGGTCCCCGATGGCCGACGGGTGTTCCGCAGCCGTGAGTCCGAGACCCGCGAGCACGTCGTCCCGGGCCTCCAGCCGGGGGGTCACGGCCAGCGCGGCGAGCGGAACCCGCGTTCCCGACGTCAGCCGTACGCCCACCAGGCGGTCGTTCTCGACCTCCAGTGCGGCGACTTCCCCGTCCACCACGGCGATCCCGCGGGCCGCCAGCCGCTCCCAGTCGTCCTCGGCCAGGTCGCCGCCCGTGTGCCGGAACAGGGTGACCCGGTCGGACAACTGCCGGAAGAGCAGCGCCTGGTGGACCGCGGCCGGGCCGGTGGCCAGCACCCCGACCGGCCGGTCGCGCACCTCCCACCCGTGGCAGTACGGGCAGTGCAGCACGTCCCGCCCCCACCGCTCCCGCAGCCCGTCGATTTCGGGGAGCCGGTCGACGAGCCCGGTGGCCACCAGCAGCCGGCGGGCCCGGAAGCGGCGCCCGCCCGCCGTCACCACCACGAATCCGTCGCCGTCGCGTGCGGCGGACACCGCCCGGTCGTCGATCACCCGGCCGCCGTACGAGGTGATCTCCTCCCGGCCCGTCCGGAGCAGTTCGCCGGGGGCGATACCGTCCCGGGACAGCAGGCCGTGCACACCGGAGGCGGGGCCGTTGCGGGGTTCGCCGGAATCGACGACCACCACGGACCGCCGGGACCGGGCGAGCGTCACCGCACCGGACAGGCCGGCGGCTCCGCCGCCGACGACCACCACATCCACATCACTGGGGTTCTTCGCGTTCTCCGTCATACCGGCACCTTCGCCCGGCGCCTCCCGGCGGACAAGAAATCATGCCGTTCCGGCAAGAAGCCGGGTGCCGACGGCCGCCCGGCCGACGGACGCGGGACGGGACGTCGGGTGCGACCCCGTCCGGCCGCGGCCTCACCGCCCGTCTCCGGCCCGACCGCCCGGTCCGCCCGCCTCCGCGGCGGCCGGTTCCTCGGCCTGCCCGGCCCTCTCGTCAGCCGCCCCCTCCCCCGGCGCTCCGCCGCCCCCGCTCCGTACCGTGTGCCGCAGCAGGAACCCCGAGACCACCGCCATCGCCAGCAGCAGCCCCACCGTCGTCCACGAGGCGATCCGCAGGCCGTGTGCGAAGGCGTCGCGGGCGGCGGCCAGGAGGTCGGCGCCGGTGTCCGCCGGGAGGCGGCCGGCCGTGTCGACGGCGCCGCCGAGGGTGTCCCGGGCCGTGGTCGCCGCGCCGGGCGGGAGGCCGTCCGGGAGGTGGCGGGCCATGTCGTGCCGGTAGACGGCGGTGCCGATGCTGCCGAGGACGGCGATGCCGAAGGCGCCGCCGAACTCCGTGGCGGTCTGCGAGAGCCCGGAGACCGAACCCGCCCGGTCGGCGGGGGCGGTGGCGATGACCAGGTCGGAGGTGGTGGTCATGACGAGGGTGATGCCGGCCGCCATGACGACGGTGCCGGTGACGATCACCGCGACGCCGGAATCCGCGTCGAGGCGGGTGAGCACCCCGTACCCGCCGGCCGCGACGACCAGGCCGCCCGCGACGACGGCCACGGGCCGGACGGCCCGCGCCAGGAGGGGCGCCAGGGCCGAACTGGCCAGGGCGGCGCCGGCCGCGGGCAGCGCCCACAGGCCCGCACGCAACGGCCCGTAGCCGAGCACCAGTTGGAGGTACTGGGTGGTGAACAGCCCGGAACCGACGAGGGAGAAGATGGCGAGCACGCTGGTGGCGACGGAGGCGCTGAACGCCCGGTCGCGGAACAGCCGGACGTCCAGCATGGGTTCGTCAAGCCGCCGCTGGCGCCGCAGGAAGTACCAGCCGACGGCCAGGCCGGCGGCGAAGGCGGCGGCCGGTACGGGGTGGAGGCCGTCCTCGGCGGTCTTCTGGATGCCGTAGACGGCGGGCAGCACGGCGGCCAGCGACAGCGCGGCGCTGAGCAGGTCGAACCGGCCGGGCCCGGTCGCCCGGGACTCCGGCAGCAGCGCCGGGGCGAGAAGGAGCAGCAGCGCCATGACGGGCAGGTTGACGAGGAAGACGGAGCCCCACCAGAAGTGTTCCAGCAGGACGCCGCCGAGCAGCGGTCCGAGGACGGCGCCGGCGGCGAACGCGCCGGTCCACACGGCGATGGCGGCGCGGCGCTGCCCGTCGTCGGTGAACATGGTGCGGATGAGGGAGAGGGTGGACGGCATCAGGGTGGCGCCGCCGAGGCCGAGGAGGGCGCGCGTGGCGATGAGCAGGACGGGGTCGGTGGCGAGGGAGGCGGTCACCGAGGCCAGTCCGAAGACGACGGCGCCGAGCGTCAGCAGCCGCCGCCGGCCGATCCGGTCGCCGAGTGAGCCCATGGTGAGCAGGAGTCCGGCGAGGACGAAGGGGTAGATGTCGACGATCCAGAGGAGCTGGGAGCCGCTGGGCGCCAGCTCGGCGCTGATGAAGGGCAGGGCGTAGGAGAGCACCTGCATGTCGAGGGAGACCAGCAGGACGGGGAGGATGAGGACGGCCAGTCCGGTCCACTCCTTCCGTCCGGCCTTCCCCGGTGTCCCGGGTTTCCCGGTCTCCCTCGACGTTCGTATCGGTACCGCTCCGGTGTCGTGCATGACGTCGTCGCTCCCGCTCCGCTGGTCGGCGCCTACGCGTTGAGGTAGGCGAGTACTGCCAGGACGCGCCGGTTGTCGTCTCCGGAGGCCGCGAGTCCCAGTTTGGTGAAGATGCTGTTGGTGTGTTTGCTGACGGCCTTCTCGGACACGAACAGCTTGGCGGCGACGGCCGCGTTGGAGCGGCCCTCGGCCATCAGGGCGAGCACCTCGCGTTCCCGTTCGGTGAGGGACTGCACGGGGCTGGTCGCCTTCTCGTGTTTGACCATGAGTTCCGACACCACCTTGGGGTCCATGACCGTGCCGCCGTCCGCGACCTGCCGGAGCATGTCGATGAAGCGGCGGACGTCGAAGACGCGGTCCTTGAGGAGGTAGCCGACGCCGCCGTTCTGGTCGGACAGCAGCTCGCGCGCGTACATCTGTTCCACGTGCTGGGACAGCACCAGGATGGGCAGTCCCGGGACCTGCCTGCGGGCCTCGACCGCGGCCTGGAGGCCCTCGTCGGTGAAGGTCGGGGGCAGCCGTACGTCGACGATGGCCACGTCGGGGCGGTGGGTGAGCAGGGCGCGCAGCATGGCGGGCCCGTTGTCCACCGCCTCGATCACTTCGAATCGGTGGGCGGTGAGTATTTGTACCAGGCCCTCCCGCAGCAGGGCCAGGTCTTCGGCGATCACAACGCGCACGGCAGCTCCATCGTCACCACGGTCGGTCCGCCCTGCGGACTGTGGACGTCCAGTACTCCGTCGAAGGCGGCGAGCCGGCGTTGCAGCCCGCGCAGGCCGCTGCCGCCCTCGGGGTCGGCGCCGCCGCGGCCGTCGTCGGTGACCCGGGCCCGGAGCGCGCCGTCGGCGTACCAGAGGCGGACGTCGACGCGGGTGGCGCCGCTGTGCTTGGTGACGTTGGCGAGCGTCTCGGCGATCACGAAGTAGGCGGCGGACTCGACGGGCGGCTGCGGGCGGCCGGGCAGGTCGATGGCCAGCTCGACGGGGAGCGGCATGCCGACCGCCAACGCCCGTACGGCGCCGTCGAGTCCGCGTTCGGCGAGGACGGGCGGGTGGATGCCGCGGACGAGGTCGCGCAGCTCGGTGAGGGCCTGGCTGCTGGACTCCATGGCGTCGGCGAGGAGTTGGCGGACCATTTCGGGGTTGTCGTCCAGCAGGGTGTCGGCGAGGCCGAGTTTCATGCCGAGGGAGACCAGGCGGGCCTGGGCGCCGTCGTGCAGGTCCCGTTCGATGCGGCGGAGTTCGGCCGCCTGGGATTCCACGGTCTCGGAGCGGGTCTCGGTGAGCCGCTCGACGCGCAGGGCGAGGCGGGCGCCGCGGGTGGGGGCGAGCAGCAGCCGGCTGAAGGCGCCGTGTGCCCGTACCAGCGGCCGGGCGGTCAGCAGCCCGAGGGCCACGAGCAGGGCGCCCTGGGGCATGGCGAGGTAGGCGTCGGTCTGGTCGGCGATGGGCCAGATCACCCCGAACCCCCAGTGCGGGCCCATGTGTTCCCAGAGGAACGGGGTGACGAAGAGGCCGTTGAGGCCGTAGGCGACGAGGGAGGCGGGCAGCAGGCCGAGGACCAGGCCGACGGGCCCGTCGAGGAGGAGCCACAGCACGTCGCGCCAGGTGGCCGGGTCGGCCAGCAGCCGCCGGCACTGCCGGAAGGACGCGGCCACGTCGTGGGGTGCCGCTTCGACGGGGTGGCGGTAGGGGGTGTCGATGGGGGTGCCGGTCCACTCGCCGAGCGTCCGCCGGTGGTAGCCGGCCAGCCCGCGGACCGCGGCCAGGACGACCGGCAGGACGAGCACGCCCACGCCGACGACCAGGGAGAGCAGGGTCAGCACGGTGACGGTGAACAGGGCGACGCTGCCGAGCTGGGAGAGCACCGCGACCACCAGGCCGCGCGCGCACCAGCGCAGCCGCCCGGCGCCGCCGCCCTCCCCGGTCCGTACGGCTTCCGTCACCACAGGGCCGTCACCGCTCACCACCGGGCCACCCCCGCCCGCCGCCGGACCGCTCCCGTCGTCCCGGTCCGCACCGGGCCGCGTAACCCGCCCGCCGGCCTTGAGGTCCACGCCTCGCACACCTGGCTCCGTCCTCCCCTGACCCGGGGGCCCTCCGCCCCACGAGCCTCATCATGCAGTACGCGCGGGCGGTCCGATCGGCCGGTCCGCCCGCCCGCGCCTCCCAGCATCGCCGCCGGCCGGGCCGGGGTCAGGGGAGGAGGGCCTTCGGGCGGGGTGGAGTTTTCTCCACCCCCTTTGTGGTCGTAGACCCATCGGCCGCGCGGCGGCCCGTCCGTAGCGTTGACGGTGTGATCGCGTCCCCCACGCGACAGGTACAGGGAGCTTTGAATGGACACCATCGCAGTCGCCGACGCAGTCCGGCTGAACGCGGTTCGCAAGGTCTACGGCGAGGGCGCCAACGCGGTGACCGCACTCGACGGCGTGAGCCTGTCCTTCCAGCGCGGCAGCTTCACCGCCGTGATGGGGCCGTCGGGTTCGGGCAAGAGCACCTTCCTGCACTGCGCGGCGGGGCTGGACCGGCCCACCTCGGGCACGGTCCTGCTGGACGGTGAGGACCTCGGCGGGTACGACGAGACGGCGCTGACGAAGATGCGGCGCGAGCGGATCGGGTTCATCTTCCAGTCGTTCAACCTGCTGCCGGCGCTGACGGTGATGCAGAACATCACGCTGCCGCTGAAGCTGGCGGGCCGGAAGGCGAACCGGGCGCAGATCGACGAGGTGGTGCACCGGGTGGGCCTGGACTCCCGGACCGGGCACCGTCCCGCCGAGCTGTCCGGTGGCCAGCAGCAGCGGGTGGCGATCGCGCGGGCCCTGGTCACGGGTCCGGCCGTGGTGTTCGCCGACGAGCCGACCGGCGCGCTGGACACCCGTACCGCCCGCGAGGTGCTGCGGCTGATGCGCGAGTCGGTGCGGACCCTCGGGCAGACCATCGTGATGGTCACGCACGACCCGGTGGCGGCCTCGTACGCGGACCGGGTGGTGTTCCTGGCCGACGGCCGGTTCGTGGGCGACCTGTACAACCCGACCGCCGAGGTGGTCGCCGAGCGGATGACGCGCCTGGGTGCCTGGGCGGACGAGGAGTCCGTGTACGACCCGCAGGCGCGCACCGCGACGGGGGGCGCGTACTGATGCTGTCCCTCGCCCTGAGCACCCTGCGCTACCGCAAGGGTGGTTTCGTCGCCACTTTCGTGGCCATGTTCTTCGGCGCGGCGCTCATCATGGCCTGCGGCGGGCTGATGGAGAGCGGTGTCCGCGACGCGGTTCCCGCCCAGCGGCTGGCCGCGGCGCCCGTGGTGGTGGCCGGTGACCAGTCGTACGCATCGTCGCGCCTGGCGGAGCGGGTCCGGCTGGACGCCGGGACGGTCCGCGAGGTCGCCGGCGTCCCGGGGGTCCGCGAGGCGGTTCCCGACATTTCCTTCCCCGTCGCCGTCGTGCGCGACGGCCGACCGGTGACCGATCTGTCGGACGACGTCACCCGCGCCGACCACCGTCCGCTGGGCCACGGCTGGGCGTCGGCCCGGCTGGCGCCCTACCGCCTCGCCAAGGGGGCCGCGCCGGCCGCCCCGGGCGACGTGGTGCTGGACGCCGGGCTGGCCGCGGAGGCCGGTGCCTCCCTCGGCGACCGGGTCCTCGTCACGGTCCAGGGCGAGCCGCGGGAGTTCCGGCTCACCGGTGTGGTCCGGCAGGACGGCGGCCGGGACGCGTTCCAGCCCGCCGTGTTCTTCACCGACGCCCAGGCCCGCGCGCTCAGCGGCCACCCGCGGGCGGTGGACGCGATCGGCGTCCTGCCCGCGGCCGGCACCGACGCGGTCGCGCTCGGCGAGCGGATCGAGAAGCAGCTCGGCGGCAAGGCCGTCGCGCTGACCGGTGACCAGCGGGGCCTGGCGGAGTTCCCCAAGGCCGCCGCCAGCCAACGCAATCTGCTGATGCTGGCCTCCATCTTCGGCGGCTGGGCGGTCCTGGTGGCCATGTTCGGGGCGTCGTCCACCCTGGGGCTGACGATCCGCCAGCGGCACCGCGAGATGGCGCTGATGAAGGCGATCGGCACCACCCCGGCGCAGCTGCGCCGCATGATCCTGGGCGAGACGCTGGCCGTCTCCCTGGTGGCGTCCGTGCTCGGCTGCCTGCCCGGCGCGCTGTTCGGCCGGCTCCTCTTCGACAAGCTGGTCTCGGCCGGGATCGTCTCCGGGGCCGTCGAGTTCCGGCTCGGCGTGCTGCCGGGCGCGGTGGCGGTGGCCGCCTCGCTGCTGGCCGGGGTGGGCGCCGCGTACCTCACCGCCCGTAAGATCGCCAGGACCCGGGCCACCGAGGCGCTGGCCGAGAGCGCGATGGAGGGCCGCTGGCTGACCCGCGCCCGGATCGTCTGGTCGGTCGTCTTCCTCGTCGGCGGTGTCGCGATGGCCGCGACGACGATGACGATGCCGGTGGACGACACCACGGCCGGCGTCGCGGCCCCCGCCTGCATCTTCTGGGCGATCGGCCTGGCCCTGCTGGCCCCCGGCTTCGCCAAGGGCGTCGTCGCGGTCCTGAAGGTGCCGCTGCGGGCGGTGTCGGGGCTGTCGGGCATGCTCGCGGTCCTCAACTCGCGGACGCACGCGCAGCGGATGGCCGCCACCATCACCCCCATCGTCCTGCTGACCGGCATCGCCACCGGCACGCTGTACATGCAGCAGATCGAGGACGCCTCCAACCGCGCCGCGCACACCGGCGTCCTGCGGGCGGACGACGTCCTGACCTCGCGCACCGGCGGCCTCGCCCCCGGCACGCTGGAGAAGGTCCGCGGCGTCCCGGGCGTCGCCGCGGCCTCGGAGTACGTCACGAGCACCGGCTTCGTCCAGGAGCCCAAGGACTCCGAGCAGACGGACGACGGGTGGACGCTCCAGGGCGTCACCGGCGACGGGAACCTCTCCGTGAACGCCGCCGCCGGTTCGCTCGCCGCGCTGCGCGGCGACAGCGTGGCCCTGCCGGTGGAGCACGCCAAGTCGCTGGGGCGCGGGGTCGGCGACACGATCACCCTGCGGCTCGGCGACGGCACCCCGGTGAAGGTGAAGGTGGTCGCCACCTACCGGCCGGAGGGCCTGACGACCTCGCTGCTGCTGCCCGCCGGGCTGCTGGCGGCGCACACCACGGACGGGACGCCCGCGCAGATCGTGGTGCGGCGGGCCGCCGGGGCCGACCCGGGCGCGGTGACCGCGGCGCTGGGCGCGGCGGTCAAGGACCAGCCGGGCGTCGAGGTGGCCGGCAGCGAGGCGCTCACCGCCGGCCGGACCGCCGGACAGCAGCAGCTCGCCACCATCAACTACCTGGTGGTCGGCATGATCGTCGGCTACACGGTGATCTCGGTGGTCAACACCCTGGTCTCCGCCACCGGGCGGCGCCGCCGGGAGTTCGGCCTCCAGCGGCTCACCGGCTTCACCCGGCGGCAGGTCATGACGATGATGGCGGCGGAGAGCGTGCTGACCGCCGTGACCGGGATCGTCCTCGGCTCCGTCGCCGCCGCGATCACCCTCTTCCCGTACAGCGTCGCCAAGTTGGACCGCGTCGTGCCGTCCGTGCCGGTGTGGATCTACTGGGCGGTGGTGGCCGGGGCGGCGGTGGTGACCTTCGCCGCGACGCTCCTGCCGACCTGGCGGGCCACCCGGTTCCGGCCGGTGGAGGCCGCCGCCTCCGCCGCCTGACGACGGCGCCGCGGCCGGGTGTACGGCCGCGGCGGCACAGACCACCATGTGGGGCCGGTAGTCCATCCCCCGTCGCACTTCCGGCCCGGGTCCCACCGCTCTGCGGAGCGGTGGGACCCCTTGCTTTGTCCGCCCGGCGTGCGCGATAGGGGTCGGGTGGACCCCCTATCGCGAACGGCGGCCGGGCGGTTAGGGGTTGGCCGCGGCGCGGGCGCGATGGGATCATGCGCGGGACGGACCGGGGCGGCCACAGCGGGCGCCTGACGCGGACAGGCGAGGAGCGAGTGACGTGAGCGAGTCGAGCAGGGCCGTCGGCGGCGTGCGCGAGAAGAGCAAGTGGATCCAGCGCTTCCATCCGGCCCCGGACGCCGCGAACCGGCTGGTGTGCTTCCCCTACGCGGGCGGCTCGGCGAGCTACTTCCACGGCGTCTCCGCCGCCCTGTCCCCCGCCCTCGACGTGCTGGCGGTGCAGTACCCGGGCCGCCAGGACCACCGGTCGGTGCCGCCCCTGCGCTCCGTCGAGGAGCTGGCGGACCGGGCCGCCGAGGAGTTGCTGCCGTGGTGCGACCGCCCGGTGACGCTGTTCGGCCACAGCATGGGCGCCATGGTCGCCTACGAGGTGGCACGGCGGCTCACGGACAAGGGCGCGGCGCCGCTGTCCGTCGTCGTCTCCGGCCGGCGCGCGCCCACGACCGTCCGGCAGGAGGACGTCCACCTGCGCGACGACGACGGCATCGTGGCCGAGATGGAACGGCTCGGCGGCAGCGACCTGCGGATGTTCCACGACCCGGAGCTGCGGGCCCTGTTCCTGCCGGTGATCCGCGCCGACTACGAGGCGGTGGAGACCTACCGCCACCGGCCCGGCCCGCCGCTGCCCTGCCCGGTGCTGGCCCTGCTGGGGGACGGCGACCCGATGGCCACGGTCGAGGAGACCCAGGCGTGGGCCGGGTGCACGTCCGCGGCGTTCACCCTCCGCACCTTCCCCGGCGGCCACTTCTACCTCAACTCCCGCGCGCCGGAGGTCATCGGGGTGATCCGGGAGCACATCGCGTCGCTGACGGGCTGAGAGGTCGCTGAAGAGCCGACGGGCCGACAGACGGAGAGCGACGTCCTCGCCGACCGCGCGCGGGCCGGCAGGGTGTCCTGGCCCGGCGCCGACCGGCCCGATCCGGCCGCGGCGCCGGGCACGACGTGGCCGTCACCGCACGGGAGCCCCCGTGTTCGATGACGGCCACGTCCGGCCGAGCAACCGGCTCCCGTCAGCCGGCCTGGCGTTCGGCCACCCGCCGCAGGGCCTTCTTGTCCGGCTTCCCGGCGTCCGTCAGCGGCAGTTCCGCCATGAAGTCGATCCGGTGCGGCTCGTACATCGCGCCGCACCGCTCGCGGACGAACGCCCGCAGCGCGTCCGCCCCGACGTCCGCGCCGGGGACCGGGACCACGGCGGCGTGCACCCGCTCCATGTCGTCGGCGTCCCGCACCCCGAAGACGGCGCTCTGCCGTACGCCGGGGTGCGCGTTGAGCACGTCCTCGAGCTCGGTCGTGTAGACGTGCCCGCCCACCACGATGATCATGTCCTTGATGCGGTCGACGACGGTCAGGAAGTCCTCGTCGTCCAGGAACCCGATGTCACCGGTGTGCAGCCAGCCGTCCTTCAGCACCTCGGCCGTGAGGTCCGGCCGCTTCCAGTAGCCCCGCATGACCTGCCGTGAGCGCACGCATATCTCGCCGTGCGCGCCGCGCGGCAGGTCCCGGCCGGTCGCGGGATCGCGGACGGCGACCTCGACGCCGGGCAGCACCTTGCCGACGCTGCGCAGCCGTTCGGACCGCGCGGGGTCGTGGTCCTCGGGCTCCAGGAAGCTGATGCCGCCGGCCTCGCTCTGTCCGTAGAACTGGACGAGGACGGGCCCGAGGCGGCGTACCGCGTCGGCGATCCGCACGGGCGACGCCGGGCAGCCGCCGTACAGCACGCACCGCAGGCCGGAGGTGTCGGTGCGGGCGAGGTCCGGGTGGTCCAGGAGCGCGTAGAGCAGCGGCGGGAGGAGGAACACGTCGGTGATCCGCTCGCGTTCGACCGCGGCGAGCACGGCGGCCGGGTCGAAGTCCTCCAGCAGGACGAGGACGCCGCCCCGGCGCAGGGTGCCGTCCGCGAGGTGTCCGGCGGCGTGGGCGATGGTCGTGCAGACCAACTGCCGGGGGGTGTGGTCCTCGTCCTCGCGGTAGCCGCGTCCGGCCTGCGCGAAGGTGGTGCAGATGCCCTTGGGGTGGCCCGTGGTGCCGCCGGTGTGCCGGATGGAGGCGATGTCCTCGGGTTCGGCCTGGCTCGGGAACGGCTCGCCGGACTGGGCGGCGGCGAGTTCCAGGAGGTCCTTGCCGGTCTTGGCGGGGCCGAGGGCCAGCACGCTCTCGACGGGGGCGAGCCGCGTCACCTCCTCGGCGCGCTCCGCCAGCCGCGGGTCGACGATGAGCGCGCGCGTCTCGACGTCGGCGACGATGCCGGCCTGCACCTCGGCCGAGAGCTTGTTGTAGAGGTGGTTGACCCGGCAGCCGAGCAGGTTGGCCGCGTACCGGGCGGCGATGATCTCGGGCAGGTTCCCGCTGAGGAGGGTGACGGTGTGCCCGCGGCCGAGCCCCTCGGCGCGCAGGGCCCGCGCCATGCGGTGCACGAGGGCGCGGAACTCGCCCACGGTGACGCGCCGTCCCTCGTGGACCAGCGCCTCGCGCCCGGGGTCGTCACCCATGCCGTCGAGGATGTCCTCCACGTACATCGGTAACTTCGGCGCGGCGTGCGACATTTCTGCTCCTCCGGGTAGGTTCCCAGGCCATTAATTGCCTGAGGCATCCATCCATCATGCCTCTTTTGATCGACAACGCCAAGCCCGGCCCGGCGCCGGTCCGCCGGCCCTACTGGAGCGCGCGCACCACGCCCGCGAACACCCGCGGCAGGGCGCGCGCCGCGGGGACGACGAGGCCGCTGCCGGCCGGATGCCGGCAGGCCCGGACCAGGGCGTGGGTGAGGACGCGATGCCGCCGGGTCAGCCGGCGCCAGGCCGCCTCGTACGCCGACGGCCGGCCGGCCGCCAGGCAGCGCACCGCGGCCTCCGCCGTCGCCAGGGCCAGGGCGACGCCCTCGCCCGTCAGGGCGTCGACGTACCCGGCCGCGTCGCCGACGAGCAGGACGCGCCCGGCCGTCCGGGCGCGGGTGCGCTGGAGCAGGGGACCCGCGCCGCGCACGGCGCTCGCGGGCGCGGCGCCCGACAGGAACGCCAGCGCCGGATGGGCCGTCAGGTGGGCGTCGTAGCCCCGGCGTTCGCGGCTGAGGACGGCGACGCCCACCAGCTCCTCCCCCACCGGCGTCACATACGCCTCGCCGTGCCGGGACCAGTGCACCTCGACGTGGTCGCTCCACGGCCTGACGCGGAAGTGCCGGCGGAGGCCGTAGCGGGCGGCGGGACGCGCGGGCAGGTCGAGGCCCAGGGCGCGGCGGAGCGGGGAGTGCAGGCCGTCCGCGGCGATCAGCCAGCGCGCCCGCCACTCCCCCGCCGTCACCCCGTCCGCGTCCTGGACGACCGCGCCCACCCGGCCGGGCGCGAACCGCACGCCGGCTTCGGCGGCCCGCCGGTGCAGGGCGGCGTGCAGCGCGGTCCGCCGGACGCCCAGCCCGGTGCCGCCGCGGAAGTCCGCCTCGACGCGGCGCGGCCCGTCGACGTACCGGATGCCGCGCAGCGGATGCCCGGCCACCTCGACGCCGAGCGCGCGGAGCGCGGCCACGCCGCTGGGCATGACGCCTTCGCCGCACGCCTTGTCCACGGGCGTGGCGCGCGGTTCGACGACCACCGTCTCCAGGCCGGCGAGCGCCGCGTGGACGGCCGCCGCCAGTCCGGCCGGTCCGCCGCCCGCCACCAGGACGTCGATCACGCGGTGGAGGGGGCGCGGGAGGGCGCGAGCGCCGCCTCCTCGCACCGGACGCGGACGGCGAGCAGCCAGGCGTTCAGCAGTGTGAAGCCGGCGGCCGTGACCCAGGCGCCGTGCACCAGGGGCAGCGCCGCGCCCTCGGCGGCGACGGCCGCGTAGTTGGGGTGGCGCAGCAGCCGGTAGGGGCCGGCGGTCACCGCCGGGAGGCCGGGGACGACGATCACGCGGGTGTTCCACCGCCGTCCCAGGGTGCGGACGCACCACCAGCGCAGCCCTTGCGCGGCGGCGACGACGACGAGCATCGCCCAGCCGAGGACGGGCCGGAACGGCCGCCCGGCGGCGAGCACTTCGAGGAGGCAGGCCGGCAGCAGGGCGGTGTGCAGGGCGACCATCCACGGGTAGTGGCCGCCGTCGACGGGCAGTCCGCCGCGCTCCCGGCTCCACCGGGCGTTGCGGCGGGCGAGGACGAGTTCGGCGCCGCGTTCGGCGGCGACGGCGGCGAGGAGGAGGGCGTACCAGGGCACGGTCACGGTGGCCTACCAGCGCAGGAGGACGAGTTCGCAGCAGAAGCCGGGGCCCATGGCCAGCAGCAGGCCCGGCGAGCCGGGCGGCGGGCGGCGTTCGGCGAGGGTGTCGCGGAGCACGTGCAGGACGGAGGACGAGGAGAGGTTGCCGGCCTCGGCCAGGTGGCGCCAGGTGAGGTCGAGGGCGTCGGGGGCGAGGCCGAGGACCTCGGTCACCGTGTTCAGGATCTTGGGGCCGCCGGGGTGGCAGACCCACGCCGTCACGTCGTCCGGTTTGAGCCCGTGATCGCGGAGGAAGGCGCGGACGTCGTCGGCCAGGTGGTGGCGGACGATGTCGGGGACGGAGGGGTCGAGCACCACGCGGAGCCCGAAGTCGCCGATCTCCCAGCCCATGGCGTGCTCGGTGTCGGGGTACATCCGGCTGCGCGTGGCGACGACCGCCGGGCCCTCGGCCGCCGGGACGCGCTGTCCCCCGCAGGCGACGACGGCGGCGGCGCCGTCGCCGAACAGTCCGCTCGCGATCATGTTGGCGGGCGAGGCGTCGGTCGCCTGGAAGGTGAGCGAGCAGAGTTCGACGGAGAGCAGCACGGCGACGTCCTCGGGCCGGCCGCGCAGGTAGTCGTGGAGGCGGGCGATGCCCGCGGCGCCGGCGACGCAGCCCAGGCCGAAGACCGGGAGGCGTCTGACGTCGGGGCGCAGGCCGAGCCGCTGGACGAGGCGGGCGTCGACGGAGGGGGTGGCGAGCCCGGTGACGGAGGTGAACATCAGCAGGTCCACGTCGGCGGGCCGCAGTCCGGCGGCGCGCAGGGCGCCGTCGACCGCCCGGGCCCCCAGCGCCGTGGCCTGCCGGATGAAGACGTCGTTGGTCTCCTGAAACCCGGTCAGATCCGGGTATCTCTCCAGGGGGAGCACCAGGTGGCGGGTCCGCACCCGGGTGCTGCGGTGCAGGGTCTCGAGCAGCCGCCGGTCGCCGCCGTTGCGCTGGAACCCTGCGGCGATCATGTCGGTGATGGCCTGCTGGGGGTAGCGGTGCGGGGCGTGCAGGCCGTGGACGGCGGCGATCCGGGTCGTCATACGTCTCCTGGGGCGGGGGCGTCACGGGTGTCACGGGTGTTCAGGGGCGGAGGCGGACGCCCGGGAACGCCCGTTCGTCCGCTTCCCCGTGTGTTCCCCGGTACCTTCCCCGGCGTGCTTCCGGCGGCGCGGACCGCCCGTCCGGACGAGTGTGGGACCGGCGTACGGGCGGACGGTCCGCTCTACGATCGCGGGGTGGACGCGACGGAGGTGCGGGCCCCGGACCGGGCGCGCGGGAGCGGGCCGGTCGCGGGCCTGGCGGCGTCCTGCCACCCGGGCCCGACGGCGGCGGTCACGGTGCTGGTGACGGCGCTCGCCGTGGCCGCCGGGTACTCCCCGGCCGGATCCGCCCTGGTGGCGGGCGCGGTGCTGGCCGGTCAGCTGTCCGTCGGCTGGTGCAACGACGCGTTCGACGCCGCCCGGGACGCCGCCCTGGGCCGCCGCGGCAAGCCCGTCGCGGCGGGGGCGGTCCGCCCGCGCACGGTGTGGGCGGCGGCGTGGACCGCGCTCGCGCTGTGCGTACCGCTGTCGCTGGCCGTCGGTCCGCTCGCCGGGGCCGTGCACCTGGCCGGGGTGGCGGCGGCATGGGCCTACGACCTCGGGTGGAAGGCGACGGTCTGGTCCTGGCTCCCGTACGCCCTGGGCTTCGCCTCCCTGCCCGCGTTCGTCGCCCTGGGCCTGCCCGGGCGGCCGTGGCCCGCCTGGTGGGTCGTCCTGGCGGCGGCGCTGCTGGGGGCGGGCGCCCATCTGGCCGACACGCTCCCGGACATCGCCGGCGACCTCGCGACCGGTGTGCGCGGGCTGCCGCACCGGCTGGGCGGGGCCGCCGTCCGGCGGATCCTGCCGGCGGTCCTCGTGGCGGCCACCGCCGCCCTGGTGCTGGGCCCGCCGGGCCCGCCCTCGGCCACGGGCGCGGCGGCCCTGGCCGGGGCGGCGACGGCCGCCCTCGCCGGGTCCGCGCTCGCCGCCCGCCGCCCGGGCGCGCCGTTCGCGGCGGCGGTGCTGGTGGCGGGGGTGGACGTGGCGCTGCTGTTCGCGGAGGGCGGGGTGACGGGCTGAGCCCGAGGGCGGGGGGCCGGTCGCGGATTCAGCCCGGCGCGCCGAGCGGCCGGGCGGCCAGCGCCGCGGCGACGCCCTGCAGGTTGGCGGCCATGGCCCGGGCGGTCTTGTGCGACCACTCGTGCCCCTTGGACTCGTCCAGGTAGTCGGGCCCGGGCCCGGGGCCCAGGTGCCAGTACGTCCAGGACTGCCCCGGGACGGTGTACCCGATGTCGACGAGGGCGCCACTGATCTCGCTGATGACATGGTGGGCGCCGTCCTCGTTGCCGGTGACGACGACGCCGGCGACGCGGTTGTACGCCACCGGGCGCCCCTCGTCGTCGGTCTCGCTCAGCATGGCGTCCATCCGTTCGAGGACCCGCTGGGCGACGGACGAGGGACGTCCGAGCCAGGTCGGGGAGGCCATGACGAGGATCTCGGCGGCGAGGATCTTCTCCCGGACGGCGGGCCAGGCGTCGCCGTCGCCCATGTCGGAGCCGACGCCGGGCCGGATGTCGAGGTCGACCGCGCGCACGTGGTCGGTCCGGACGCCGAGTTCGGTGAGCCGCCCGGCGACGACCTGGGCCAGCGCCTCGGTGTTGGACGGCTCGGGGGATTTCTTCAGAGTGCAGTTGACGATGAGTGCTCTCACCTCGTCACGGCTACCCCACGGCGGCGCCCGGGCGCCGCGCGCTGGTCCGCGTGGCCTACGCGCGGCGCTCCGGGTGCGGGCGGGATCGAATGAACTCGGATGAATTCAGGTGAACTCAGATGAACGGGGTGATCCGCTCCTCGACGCCGAGCAGCAGCTTGCCGTAGATCTCCATGCCCACCGCCGGGGTGGAGGCCGCGTGCCGGGCGGCCACACTCGCGTCCCGCCAGATCCGCTGCAGCGCGTTGGCGTCCGCGAAGGATCCCGCGCCGTGCACGTCGACCAGGGTGTTGAGGGCGGACATCAGGTTGTCGACGGCGTGTCCGGAGTCGGCGCGGACCCGGGCCCTGGTCAGGAGGTCGAGCTGCGCGCCGCGGGCCGCGGCCGTGTCGAGGTCCGCGGCGGCCCGGTGGGCGTGCAGGTGGGCGGTGTCGATCCTCATGGCGGCCTCGGCGACCCGGGTCTGCACGCCGACCGACTCCGCCTGGGTGCCGTAGTAGGTGTAGGCGATCGGTTTGGTCGCGGCCTTCTCGGTGACCAGCTTCAGCGCGGCCCGGCCGAGGCCGAGCTGCGGGCCCGTCAGGCCGACGGCCAGGAAGGGGGCGAACGCGACGCGGAAGAGCCCGGTGGGGCCGTGGTCGGCGGGGACGTCGCCCTCGATGGCGCCCGGCACGGACATCACCCGGTGCTCGGGCACGAACACGTCCTCGGCGACCAGGCAGTTGCTGGCGGTGCCGCGCATCCCGGCGACGAACCAGGTGTCCTCGCAGCGCAGCTCGGACCGCGGGACCAGGGCCATGGCCTGGTCGGTGACGGCACCGTCGGCGTCGGTGAGCGGTATGCCGACGACGGCCCAGGAGGAGTGCGGGGCGCCGGAGTTGTAGTACCAGCGGCCGGACACCCGCCAGCCGCCCTCGATCCTGTCGCTGGTGGCGGTGGGGCTGAAGACGCCGGTGACCCGGGCGTCGGGGTCGGCGCCGAAGACGTCCTCCTGCGCCTGCTCGGGGAAGAGGGCGGCGAGCCAGTTGCAGGTGTTGACGACGGCGACCACCCAGCCGGTGGAGCCGTCGCCCTCGGCCAGCGCGGCCGTCACGTCGATCAGGGTGCGGACGTCGGTCTCGTATCCGCCGAAGCGCCGGGGCACGGTCAGCCGGAACAGCCCGGCCTCGGTGAGCTCGTCGACCACAGCGTCGGTCAGCCGCCGGTCCGCGTCGATCCGGGGGGCGTGCTCCCGCAGCAGGGGCCGCAGCGCCTCCGCCCGTTCGACGAGTTCGGCGCCGGTCGGGGCGGGGGAAGCGGCCGACGGTACGGACCGGGAAGGCGTGGTGGTCATAAGGGGTCTCCTGGCTGGATTCAGCGCGCGAACGCGGAGTGGGTGCCGAAGGTGCGGTGGCCGTAGACGAGGGGTGCGGCCTTGGACGTGCGGACGTGGGTGACGTCGCCGAGGAGCAGCAGGTGGTCGCCGCCCTCGACCGCCGAGCGGAGGTCGCACACCAGCCAGCCCGGCGCGTCGGTGAGCCGCGGCAGGCCGTGGTCGTAGGTCCAGGGCGCGCCGGACGCGGCGAAGCGGTCGGGCAGCCGGCGGGCGAAGGTCCTGGCCGGCCCGTCCTGCTCGCCGCTCAGCACGTTCACGCCGAACCGCCCGGTCGCGAGGATGCGCCGGAGCACGTCGGACGACCGGTTCAGCGCCACCGACACCATCGGGGGGCGGAGGGACAGGGAGGCGAAGGCGCTCACCGTGACCCCGTAGGGGGTCCCGTGCTCGGCGGCCGTCACGATCGTCACCGGCGCGCAGACGCCGGCCATCGCCTCACGGAAGTCCTGCTGTCCCATCACCTCTCCTAAATCATCATGATGATTATGGTGATCATGCATGCGGCTTACGAAAGGCGTCAAGAGGTGCGAGACTATTCGCCATAATCATTTCAGTCGGCGTCGAGGAGACCAGTGCAGACCACCGACCACCCCGCGGACGGGCCCGCCGAGCACTCCGTGCGGGACGCCGCCGACCTCCCCGCCCTCTGCCGCGCCGACTGGGAACGCCCGTCCGCCCCCTCCCGCGCCGAGACGGCCGCCGACCGCGTCGCCGACCGCGTCGCCCGCAGCCGGCCGGGCGCCCGGCTCGGTACCAAGGAGGAGCTGCGCGCGGAGTGCGGGGTCTCCGTCGGCACCTTCAACGAGGCGCTGCGCCTGCTGCAGACCCGCGGCCTGGTCACCGTGCGCCCGGGTCCCGGCGGCGGGCTCTTCGCCGCCCAGCCGCCCCCGGCCGGGCCCCGGCGAGACGCCTGGACCGAAGCCCTGGACGGGCAGCGGCCCGACGAGGCGCTGCGCGTCCGCGACGCCCTGGACCCGCTGCTCGTCGCGGACGCCCTGTGGCACGCCTCCCCCGCCGACGTCGCCGACTTGCGGCGTCTGCTGGTCCCGCTGGCCGAGGCGGCCGTCGCCGCCGACCCCGCCGCCTTCGCCCGGGCCGACCGGCGGCTGCGCGCCCGCCTCGCCGCGCTCGGCCCGGGCGCCCTGCTGCGCTCGCTGTACGAGGGCCTGCTGCCGCTCGCCGAACGCGCCGACGCCGCCGCCGGTCCCGGGACCCTGCGCGCCCGCCTCGACCGCCGGACCGCCCTCGTCGACGCTCTCGACACCCGCGACCGCGCCCTGGCCCTGCGCCTGGCCGGTGGCGGTGACGGGGACGACGGCCGGGGCGGGGCCGGTGCGGGCGACGGCCCGGCCGAGGCGGGCTGAGCCCCGCCGTGCTCAGCCCACCCGCGGCAGCGTGAAGTCCCGGGCGCCGTGCAGCCGGGTCACCCGCGCGTACAGGTCGTCCTCGCCGAGCGACCGCGGCACCGCGTTGCGGGCCCGGGCCTCCTCGCCGGCGGGTGGTACAGCTCCTCGCCCATCCGCCGGGCCAGTAGCTGGACGCGGGCGGTCCGTTCGCGGCATTCGGCGTTGTACCGGGCCAGGCGGCCCGGCACATCATCGGCGGCGTCCGCGAGCACCTCGCCCAGGACCACCGCGTCCGTCCACCACGGGATCGGCGTCTTCGCGTCGGCACCCCGGTCCGACGGCCTCGCGCTCTCCGAGACCCGGCGGGTCCAGCGGCGGCTGCCGGAGACCTGCGCGGGCGCGGGAGGACGGCCGTACCTCTACGGCGCCCACGCCTTCGACGCGGACCTCCTCCGCGCCTTCTACGGCGCCCCGGCCCTGCGGCGCCTCGCGGAGCTGCGCGTCCGGCACGCGCTGACGCACGTCAACCGGCGGGCGTTCGGCGGCGTCCGGCCGTAGGCCGCCGTGCCGTCCCGGCGCCCCCTACAGGATTTCTAGTACAGGACCTCGCCCATCGGGGAGTCCTCGCCGACGACGTAGGCGCGGATCGCGGCGAGGTACGCCGCGCGGCTCACGCGGCCGTCGCGGTCGGTGTCCAGCGCGTCGAACGCGGCGGCGGCGTTGCCGGAGGGATTGTTCAGCGCGGTGCGCAGGAGAGTGAACTCCCGTGCGTCCAGGGCGCCGTCCGCGTCCGCGTCGGCGAGGTCGAAGAGCGCCCCGAGGGCGAACCGGCAGACGGTGTCGAACTTCTCGGCGTCCACCCACGCCTCGTACTCGTCGTACGTCAGCCGCCCGTCGCCGTCGGCGTCCATCGCGCCCCATGCCCGGGCGCCCTCCGCGCGGGCCGCGACGACGAGCGGGTCGTCTTCCGTGCGTCCCGTGGCGCGTACGGTCCGGTCGATGCGGGAGAGGTAGTCGTGCCGCGTGACGACCCGGTCGTCGTCGGCGTCCATCATGGCGAACACGCGCGCCCGCGCCGTCGCCGCGGCGGTGGTGATCGTAGGGCTCACTGGGTCTCCTCTTGCTGTTGTCACACCGGTCGTCCGTCCGGCACGACCTACCCGACGCGGACCGGACGCCAAGCATCCGCCGGGAGGAGGGGCGCGGGCGACGGCGCGGCGGGGCAGGCGGGCGCGGTGCCGCACACCGGAGCGCCCGGGGCGGAGGGTACGGCCGCGGGTAGGTGGAACACCTGGAGCGGAACGGGACGTCTGGGAGGACGCGTGTTCGGTGGGCGGGGTACGGCGGTCGCACTGGGTTCTCTGGTGCTGGTGGTCTCCTCATGCGTGGTGGCGCCGGCGAGCCGGGCCGGCGAGGCGGCCGGCGACGGATCCGTCACCTGCACCGGCGACGCCACCAGCCGCTACGACCCACCGCTCACCCTCCAGCCCCGGCCGACGCGCAACGAGGCGAAGGTGCGTTACTCCTGCACCACCGCCCCCGGCCGCACCCTTCCCGCCACGAGCTCCTTCACCTCGTCCTCGCCCTCGGCGTCCTGTGTCTCCGTCACCTTCGCGAGCGGCACCGAGACGGTCCGCTACGCCGACGGCGCCCGTTCCCGGATCGTCATCGACAGCGCCACCGTCGCCCGCGTCGCGGGCACCGTGACCACCGAGCAGTCGGGCCGGGTGGTGGAGGGCCGTGGCACAGGCCGTCAGGTCCGCCGCACGGTGACCGCGACGTCCCGCCAACTCCCCACGGACTGCCTGGCCACCGGCCTGCGGGGCACGGTGAGCGCGGTGCAGCTGGAGATCCTGCCGTAGCCTCCGCCCGCCGCGGGGCGTTCGACTTGTGGCAGGGACGTGACAAGATCGTAAGCGGAACGGGCCCTCTCGCCTCTTAGGGTGTTCGCGCGGCGTCCGCCGCATCGAACGAGTACCACTTCCGGAGGATCCGTGCGTCGTATATCCCTCGCACTCACCACGGCCGCCCTGATCGGCACCGCCGGGGCCCTGGCCGCCCCGGCGCAGGCCGCCGCCCCGGCCGCCGCTCCGCGGGCCGCCACCGTGGCGGCCAAGGAGTGCCACGAGGACAACGCCATGATCTACACCGACGGCACCCGCCTGCGGAGCAAGGCGAGCACGTCGGGGGCGGTCAAGGGCCAGCTCTACTTCGGGGACCCGATCCGGATCCTGCGCAAGTCCGGTGGCTGGGACTATGTGCAGCTGAAGTCGAAGAGCAAGGGCGGCCTGGCCAAGGGCACCCGCGGCTGGGTGGCGCACAAGAACATCATCCCGCCGTTCTGCGGTCACTGACCCGGGCGCTCCGCCCCGCGCGGAGACGAGGGTGAGGGGGTCCGGCGATCGTTCGCCGGGCCCCCTTCCGCGTCAGCCCTCCGCCGTCCACACGGGCCGGAAGCGGAGGATCTCGGCGGTGGCGGCGCCGCTGGTGACGAACGGGTCGGAGGCCACGGCGGCCTCGATCTCCGACCGTTCCCCGTCGGCCAGGACCAGCCCGCCCGTGCGCGGCTCCAGCGGTCCGGCCAGCCGTGCCAGGCCCCGGGCGAAGACGCCGTCGGGGTTCGTGTAATGGGCCTCCTTCAGTTCGTCGATCCTCTCCAGCGGGGCGCGGTAGCGAAACACGATCACGTACATGTCCCCAGTAAGCGCCACCGGCCCCGTCCGGCGCCAAGACCGATCACCCGGGGTGGGGCATAGGATCGCACCTATAGCGGCTGATCAGGAGGGGTGTCGGGGTGGAGGAGCCGGACGGGGACGGGCTGGCGGGCATCGAGCTGCGGCACCTGCGGTACGTCGCCGCGGTCGCCGAGGCCGGGACCGTCACGGAGGCGGCCCGGCGGCTGCGGATCGCGCAGCCCAGCCTCAGCCAGCAGATCCGGCGGCTGGAACGCCGCGTCGGCACCCCGCTGTTCCGGCGGCTGCCGCACGGCATGGTGCCGACCGAGGCGGGGCGGCTGCTGCTGGAGGGCGCCGGCCGGGCCTTCGCCGAGCTCCGGTCCTCCGTCGCCGCCGCGCGCGCCGTCCGGGACACGGCGGCGGTCGGGGTGTGCCGGGGCGTGGCGCAGGCCGTCATCGCCGCCGCGGAGGACGTGATGACGCGCGGCCGGCCGCTGCGGCTCGCCTATCGCCAGGCCGACTCCGGGCGGCAGGGCGAGCTGCTGCGCGACGGCTCCCTGGCGTTCGGCATCCTGCGCGCGCCCGACGACACCTCCGGCCTGGCCGTGCGCACGCTCGCCGACGAACCGCTCGGCGTCCTGCTGCACGCCCGGCACTCCCTGGCCGAGCGGCCGGAGCTGACCTGGTCCGACCTGGCGGGTCAGCGTCTGCTGTGGTTCCCCTCCGAGCGGGCGCCGGGCTACGCGGCGGAGGTCCTCGCGCACGTGGGCGCGCGCGGATGGACGCCGGAGACGCTGATCGACGCGGACGGCGGCCACACCCTCTTCCGGCACCGCCTCATCGGCGACCACGGCCTGGTCGCCCTGCGCACGCGTGCCGGCTCCCTCGGCGACCCGGACCTCGTCTGGCGCCCGGTCGGCCCGGAACCGCCGCGCGAACGGCTGCTGCTGGCCGCGGCGGCGCACACGCCGTGGGCCGCTCCGGTGGCCGGCGCGGACCCCGGAGCGCGGGCCGGCCGCGACGGGTGAACCGCCGGGCGGCGGCGCGCGCGGGGGCGGCGGAAGCGGAGGGCGCCACATGGCGGACCACCCCTCCTCGCACCGCGTGGGACTCGCGCCCGCCCGCGCGGTACGCGAGGGAGGCCCCACCCCAACACGCCCGCGGCGGCGGCTTCCTGAGGTGCCCGGACCGGGCCCACCATGAGGGTCGGGAACTGGGAACGAACATGCGGAAGCAGAAGGGGAATCCCGTGAAGTCGAGGACATTCCTCCGCGCACCGGCGGCGGTGGTCACCGCGGGGCTGCTGTTCGCCGGCACGGCCGGAGCGGCCTTCGCCGCCCCGCCGGACGACCCGCCGAGCGCGTCGAGCAGCGCGGCGGGCGGCGACTCCGGCGGCGCGTCGGGCGACGACAAGGCGACCACGGAGGAGTTGTCGTCCTCCTGGAAGCCGGACGGCTGGTACGACAGCGAGCACGAGTGCAAACAGGCCGGCGAGAAGGGGAAGCAACAGCACAAATGGCACGATTACCGCTGCAAGAAGGAGAAGCGGCACCACGACGACTACGACTACTACTGGCACCTGTACTACCGCCGTTGAGCGACGGCGGCGCGCGGGAGCGGGGTTCCGCGCCCGGGGCCCGGGCGCGGAACCCCGCGGACGCGCTACTCGTCGATGCGGTACGAGTCGCCGTACACCTTCCACTTGAGCGGCGGCTCCAGGTCGAGGTTGCCGTCGTTCAGGAAGACGCGCTGGGCCGTGTCGATCCGGCTGGTGTCGCTGTGCGCCTTCTCGGCCTTCATCACCTTCTTGCGGGCGTCGAGGAACGCGTCGAGGTACGCCTTCTCGTCCCCACCCCGCGCCGGCGGCTTGGCCTTCTTGAGGGCGGCCTTGCGGATACCGCCGAAGCTGTCCTTGTCGTCGCCGGGGCCGTGCATCACGATCGCGTCGTAGTAGACGAACTGCCCGAGGGCGCGCAGCCCGTCCTCCTTCGCCTGCCTGACCGCGGGGTCGAAATACATGCGGTCGCGCAGATCCTCCTGCGCGTCCTGGAACGCCTTGTCCCGGGCGGCCTTGTGCCACGCCTCCTCGAAGGGCTTGCCCAGGCCGGCGTGGGTGTCGGACCCGTTGGCCTTGCGCAGGGCGGGCAGGAAGGGCGCGAGCGGGTTGCCGGGCTTCTTCGTGGTGTACTCCTCGACCAGCCGGAGCATGTCGCCGGTGCCCGAGGTGAACCCGATGATGCCGCCGGTGTAGCCGCGGCCGTCGTCGTAGGGCTCGATGTAGTCGAAGTAGCGGCGCCACTCGAGCGAGGAGTTCTCCGCGCTGCAGACCAGCCGCATGGCGATGTCCTTCTTGTGCGGGTCCTCCAGCCCGGCCGCGGACGCCGCCGGTATGCGGAGGGACGACGCGGGGGCGGGGGCCGCGGCCGGGCTGGAGGCCGCCGAGGCGGTGGCCGTCCCGCCGAGGACGAGCGCCGGCAGGGCCAGGGTCATCCCGGCGAGGGCGGTGAGGGGGAGCTTCTTCGTCGTGCGCTGCGACAGCGGCGGCATGCGGATCTCCGTTCCCGATGAGACGTCAGAGGGCTGCCCGAGCGGCCGAAGTACGGCTTTCCCGGTCAACCAGGACGCATTGAAGCGCTTTCGTCACTTCCGCCACAAGGTCCGATCCCCTTAAGTGCGCGTAAAGCGCGTGGAAACACCATCGTTCGACTGCTTTCGGCCAACTCCCCCACGTGCGGCGGCTGGTGGTGGCCGGCGGGACGGAGGCACCCGCACAAGACCGTCCCGGCACGGGTCTCGACCGCGACGGGCCGCCGTGCCACTCTCGCCGTGTGACGGTGCGCCTCCAGGCGAGCTATCAGGCGGTCGTCCTGCGGGTCCTCGGGGCCGGACGGTCCGGGTGGACGCTGCGGGACGGTGAGACGTGGTGCATGGTGCGGCCGGTGGGGCACCGGTCGCGGCGGCAGGGCTGGAAGCTGCACCTGCCGGCGACCGTCGAGTCCGCCCCCCGGGTCCTGGAGGCGGCGGCGGGCATCCTGGTGGCGCACGGGTGCGCGTTCAAGTTCGCGGTGTCACCGCGGATCACCGCCGACCTCACCTCCGTCAGGGCGCCGCGCGAGCACTCCGGCAAGTTCCTCACCGCCTATCCGGACGACGACGGGCGGACGCGCGCGCTCGCCGAGGAACTGCACCGGGCCACACTCGGACTGGCCGGGCCGGCGATCCTGTCCGACCGGCGGTACCGGCCGGGCAGCCTGGTGCACTACCGGTTCGGCTGTTTCGCGCCGCCCCGCGAACTCGACGACGAGGGCTTCTACCGGGGACGGCTGCGGGCCCCGGACGGCACGCTGGTCCCCGACGAACGCAACGCGTGGTTCTCGCCGCCGGCCTGGGCCCGGCCGCCCTTCGACCCGCCCGCCCGGCCGGCCGGCTCCCGCGGGCGCGGCGACCCCGTGCTCCTCGCCGGCCGCTACCTCGTCCGCGAGGCGGTCCGCCACTCCAACCGCGGCGGCGTCTACCGCGCCCTGGACCGGCGGACCGGTGACGACGTCCTGCTGAAGGAGGCCCGCGCCCACGTCGGCGCCCGCCCCGGCGGGACGGACGCCCGCGACTGGCTGCGCTACGAGGCCGAGGTGCTGGCCCGGCTGGCGCCGCTCGGGATCGCCCCGGCGCCCCGCGGCCTCTTCACGGCCGGCGACCACGTGTTCCTGGCCGAGGACCTGGTCGACGGCGAGAACCTGCACCGGTGGTCGACGGACGAGGCGTCGCGGAACGGAGGACGGCTGCCGGCCGGCACGGCGTGGCGGCTCGCCCGCGACCTGACCCGCCTGGTCCGCGCCGCGCACACGGCCGGCTTCGTCCTCCGCGACCTCAAACCGACCAACGTCGTGATCCGGCCCGACGGCACGCCCGTCCTCGTCGACCTGGAGTGCGCGGTCCGCGCCGGGGGCACGGCCCACGTGGCGGGCACCCAGGGCTTCACCGCACCCGAGTACCTCTCCCTGACCGGGACCGTGCCCGTGCCCGGCCCGGAGGTGGACTGCTTCGGCCTGGGCACCACCCTGCTGCACGCCGTCACCGGGATCAACCCGCTGCTCGCGCCGGACACCGCGCCCGCCCGGCCCGCCGGCGACCGGCTCGCCGTGCTGATCCGGGCGGCGGCGACCGACCGCCCCGCGCTGCGCGCGCTCGCCCCGCTCGTCCTCGGCCTCACCGCCGAGGCGGCCGGCCGCCGGACGCCGGAGTGGGCCGCCGCGTTCCTCGACGCGGAGGGGGCCGAGGAGGCGCCGGAGGCCACCCGCCCCGCCCTGGAGGGGGCGGCGCTCGACCGGCTGCTGGACGACGGGCTGGCCCACATCGCCGCGACGGTGACACCTCATGAGGTGCATCTCTGGCCCCGCCCGCGCTCGCTGCCCGAGGGCGACCCGTGCAACGTCCAGCAGGGCGCGGCGGGCGTCCTGGCCCTCCTCGACCGGGCGGTGCGCACCGGCCGGGCGCCCGGGCTCGTACCGCTGCTGCGCACGGCGGCCGACTGGATCGCCACCCGGCTCGCGCTGCCCGGCCGCGTCCTGCCGGGGCTCTACTTCGGCCGCTCGGGCACGGCGTGGGCGCTGCACGACGCGGCGCTGACCCTCGACGACCCCGAACTGTCCGCACGCGCCCGCGCGTTCGCCCTGCGCATCCCGCTGGAGTGGGACAACCCGGACGTCTGCCACGGCCTCGCCGGCGCCGGGCTGGCCCAGCTGCACCTGTGGCACGCCACCGGCGACCCCCGCTTCGCCGAGCGGGCGGCGCGGTGCGCGGACAACGTGCTCCGCCGTACCGCCGCGGCCGACGGCGGGGTGGACTGGCCGCTCGGCCCGGAGCACCGGCGGGAGCTCGCGGGCTCCGCCCTGTACGGCTTCGCCCACGGGGTGGCCGGGAACGCCGCGTTCCTGCTGGCGGCGGGCCGCGACCTCGGCCGGCCGGAACTCGTCGACGTCGCGGCCGGCGGCGGGTACGCCCTGTGCGCGGTGGCGGAGCGCCGGGGCGACATCGCCGTGTGGCCGAAGGGGCCGGGCCGTACGGAGCGGATGGGCCTCGACTTCTGGTGCAACGGCGCCTCCGGCATCGGCACGACGCTGGTCCGCCTGTGGCGGGCGACCGGTGAGCCGCTGTTCCGGGAGTACGCCGAGCGGGCGGCGCGGGCGGTGTACGCGGACCGCTGGCGGGTCGGCACCGGCGCGTGCCACGGCGTGGCCGGGAACGCCCAGTTCCTGCTGGACGTCGCCGAACTGACCGGTGACGCCGGCTACCGCGCCCGGGCCGCGGAGGCCGCCTTCTGCCTGTCCGCGCGGGCGGCGCGGCGGGACGGGCGGCTGCTCGTCCCCGACGACACGCTGCGCGAGTTCTGCGTGAGCTACCAGGTCGGTCTGGCCGGTGCCCTGGACCTGCTGCTGCGGCTGGCGCACGGGGGCGGGCGCCCCTGGATGGTGGACGACGGGCCGGGCGGACCCCGAGGAGGTGACGGACATGGAGGAACTGGTGCTCCGGTTGCAGGAGCTGCCGGAGACCGACGGCCAGCGGCTGGAGCCGGCCCTGCACTGCCAGGTCAGCCTGACGACCAGCCGCTGTGACACCGACTGCTGCACGGACACACCCCGCTGCCAGGAGTGACCCCGTGCCGGAGAGAAGGGGGGCGGCCGTGGACGAGAACGTCCTCGCGCTGCAGGAACTGCCCGAGGCGGAGGCTCCGGCGCGGGAGCCGTGGATGTGCTGCGACACCGCCGAGACGAGCTGGGACATCACGGATCCCCCGCGCTGCCCGCTCTTCTGAGTGCCCGTGGGCCGCGGTGAAGGGAGGTGAGGATGATGGAGGACGCCGTTCTGGAACTCCAGGAACTGCCCGAGACGGATGAGCAGGCGCTGGAACCGGTCATGTGCTGCGACACGGATCACACGAGTGGCCAGTGCACGGACCCGCCGCGCTGTCCGCCGTAAGCCGATCGCCGGTTCCGCGCGGCCGGCCGCGCCGTCGGGCCGCCCGCGCGGAACCCCGGCCGCGGCCGGGCCGGTAGCGCACGTCCCACGCGCCCGGGGCGGAGACACGCCACGTCCCCGACGCGGGACGGCACCCACGGCACCGCCCTCGCCGCACGAAGCTTCAGGTGAACGCCACGGCATGGGCACTGCACCATCGGACCGGACCACCGTCTCACCGCCCGACGCCCCGGCCCTCGCGACCCGAACGGAGGCGCCCCGTGACCGACGCGGGATGGGCCCCCGTGCTTCCCGCCCGCGACCGCGCCGCCGTTCTCGACCGGCTCGTCGCCGCCGCGCGGCCGCACCGTGTGCCCCGTTGCGTCCGGCCCGACCTGGCCGACGGCGGCGCGGGGCCGGCCCTCGCGTACCACTGGCTCGACCGCGCCCTGCCCGGGCGGGGGTACGGCGCCCTCGCCGAGGGCTATCTGGCCGCGGCGCTGCGGGGTTACGCGCGGCTCGGCGCTTCTTCGGGCCTCTTCGGCGGGGCGGCGGGACTGGCCTTCGCCGCTTGGTCGCTGTCGCACGGCGACCAGGCGCCGCACCGCCGGGTCGTCGACGAGGCGACCGCGCGGGCCCGGCGGGCGGCCGGCACCCCGTACTCGTCCCGGGACGTCGACCTCGTCGCGGGCCTGACGGGCGCGGGCGCGTACCTGCTGTGCCGCCGGGACGACCCGGCGGCGGCGGAAGCGCTGCGGACGGTGCTCACCGCCCTGACCCGGACGCGTTTCCCCGAGCGGCCCGACCCCGGGATGGCGCACGGGACCGCCGGTCCGCTCGCCCTTCTCGCGCTCGCCCTCGCGGCGGAAGTCGCCGTTCCGGGCCAGCGCGAGGCGGTCGTCCGGCTGGCCGCGGCACTCGTCGCCGGCCGTGCCGACGACGCCTGGGGCCCGCACTGGACCGGCCCGGACACCGGCCGGCCGCTGCGCGCCTCGTGGTGCCGGGGCGGCCCGGGCACCGCCCGCGCCCTGTGGCTGGCGGGTACGGCACTGGACGACGAGGAGCTGCGCGGTCTCGCGGTACGGGCGCTGAAGGCCGCTCTCCGGTGCCCTCCCGGACGGCGGCGCGTCGACGGCGACCCCGGCCTCTGCCACGGCGTGACCGGGCTCCTCCACATCACCGCGCGCTTCGCCCACGACACGGGCGACCCCGAACTCACCACGGCCGCCGCCCGCCTGGCGGCCGGTCCGCTCCCCTCCGGCGGCGGCCCCGGTTTCCTCGACGGCGCCGCCGGGGTGGCGCTCGCCCTCCTGGGCGCGGCCACGGACGTCGCGCCACGGTGGGACCGGGCGCTCCTCCTCGCGTGACACGACCGTCCGGGCGAACGGCCGGAAAAGAACAGTGACATGCCCTCCGTCCGATAGTGCGGCCCGTTTCCGTTGTGGCCTGATTTCGCGACCCGGTGCGGCAGTGCGTTGACAAGTTTTCAACGAAGGCTGTTCACTGCCCGGTGCGAGCAGCCGGTCATGTGGCGGGACGGAAACGCATGCGTGTGACGCCGTTTCCGTGTCACGGCACCCCTTCCCCGGCGGCTTCCGCGGACGGCGCTCGTCCCGTGCCCGCCCCGGAAGCCCTGCCGTCCGACCGCCGTGCGCCCTGACCGCGCCCGCCGTACCCGCCGCAGTCGGGTCATCCGCCCCTCCGACCCCAGGAGTTCCCGTGATCGTGAGACACCGCTTAGCCGCACTGCTGACGGCCGTCGTCGCCGCGACGGGGCTGGCCGTCGCCGCCCCGTCGGCCTCCGCCGCACCGGCCGCGCCCACCGCGCGTACCGCGGGCACCTGCGACAACGCGCCCAACTGGACGGCGGGCACCTGGTATCCCGCCGGAACGGTCGTCCGCTACACGGACGGCAAGTACTACATCGCGGAGCATGACAACCCGGGGTACGACCCGCTGATCAGCACCTGGTACTGGGACCCGTACACCTGCTCGGGCGGGAATCCGCAGCCGGGCGGGTTCGTCGTGAGCGAGGCGCAGTTCCAGCAGATGTTCCCGAACCGGAACGGCTTCTACACGTACAGCGGCCTGGTCGCGGCGCTCAAGGCATACCCGGGCTTCGCCGGCACGGGCAGCGACACGGTCCGCCGGCAGGAGGCCGCGGCCTTCCTCGCCAACGTCGACCACGAGACCGGCGGCCTGGTGCACATCGTGGAGCAGAACACCGCCAACTACCCGACGTACTGCGACTGGAGGCAGCCCTACGGCTGTCCGGCGGGCCAGGCCGCCTACTACGGGCGCGGGCCCCTCCAGCTCAGCTGGAACACCAACTACAAGGCGGCCGGCGACGCCCTCGGCCTGGACCTGCTGAAGAACCCGTGGCTGGTGCAGAACGACGCGTCCGTCGCCTGGAAGACGGCGCTCTGGTACTGGAACACCCAGCGCGGCCCGGGCACCATGACGCCGCACGACGCCATGGTCAACGGCCGCGGCTTCGGCCAGACGATCCGCAGCATCAACGGGGCCGCCGAGTGCGACGGCCGGAACCCCGCCCAGGTGCAGCACCGGGTGGACAGCTACCGCAAGTTCGCCCAGATCCTCGGCGTGGCGCCGGGCGGCGACCTGTACTGCTGAGCCCGCGGGGGCGCGGGACGGTCCGTGGCGCTCCGGGCACCCGCGCCCCCACGTCCGTACGCCTCAGCCGTCCCCGGGGCCGGCCGGCGCCCCGGCGAACCGCCACAGCACGCGGACGACGCGCACCACCCCGAGGACGGACCCCAGCACCGTCCCGGCGATCACCAGCGCCTTCCCGACCGCCGTCGGCAGGTCCCATACGAGCGTCGGCCCGGCGACCGCCGCGAACACCACGAACCCCACGAAGCACGCGCTCAGCAGCGCGTACCCGATCTCGACGGTGACGGCGTCCCGCTCCGCCTGACTCCGTGTTCCGCTCCCCATCCGCCCAGCCTCTCATCACCGGCGGGGGGCGCGGACGGTCGCTTCCGGCCGAACGTGGCCGGAACACGGCGGGTCGGGCTGCCGCCGGTGGGGCGGCGGCCGGGCTAGCGTCGGCCGGGTGGAGCTGCTGCTGATGTCCGACACCCACCTGCCGAAGCGGGCCAAGGCCCTGCCGCCGGAGCTGCTCGACCGCGTACCACGGGCCGACGTGGTGATCCACGCGGGCGACTGGGTGGACGCGGCCACGCTGGACCTGCTGGAGGAGCGGTCGCGGCGGCTGCTCGCCGTGTACGGCAACAACGACGGTCCCGAACTGCGGTCCCGGCTGCCGGAGGTGGCGTACGCGGAACTCGGCGGGCTGCGGTTCGGCGTCGTGCACGAGACCGGCGCGGCGCAGGGGCGTGAACGGCGCTGTGCGGAGCGCTTCCCCGAGCTGGACGTGCTGGTCTTCGGCCACAGCCACGTCCCCTGGGACTCGACGGCCGACGGCCGGCTGCGGCTGCTCAACCCCGGCTCCCCCACGGACCGGCGCCGGCAGCCGCACTGCACGTACATGACGGCCCGTGTGGCCGAGGGCCGGCTCACCGGCGTACGGCTGCACGCGCTGCCCCGGCGGGTGTGACGGCGTGCGCCCCCTCGTCCGTCAGGACACCGTCGCGGTGGCCGCGGCGTTGGTGTGGCGGATGGCGCCGCGGAGGTTCTTGGCGATGCGGACCGGGTCGCCGACGGCCCAGAGGTGCAGGAAGAACAGCCGGGGCTCGTCGGTGAGCATGTGGCTGTGGAAGGAGATGATGTCCACGCCGCCGCGCCGGAGCGCCTTCATGGTGGCCGGGGCCTCCTTGGCGACGACGGCGATGTCCCCGTTGAGGAGCACCTTGCCCCGGCCGACGGGCTGGAAGATCAACGCCGAGGTGGCGCCGGTCATCCGGGGCAGGACCCGGCCGTGGTCGGCGACGGTCTCCTTGCGGGCGAAGGTGACCTTGTAGACCCGGCCCTGTGCGCGCCCTCTGGCGCCGAGCGCCTTGTCGACGGCGGGCTGGTCCAGGTCCAGCGCGACTTTTCTGGGGGTGCCGGAGACGGCGGGGGTGCCGGTGGCGTCCAGCGCCGCCCTGAGCCCCCGGGCCAGGGTCAGCGGCTTGGTGCCCATGGCGTGGAAGTGCACCCACCAGAGCGCCGGGCTGTGGGTGGGCAGATGCTTGTGCAGGGACGTCTGCGCGAAGCCGTGGGCGTTCAGGACGTCGAGCACCTTCCGCACTTCCCGTTCGGTCACCGCCAGCTCGCCCATCATCATGGTCTGCCGGTCCGGGTAGCGGATGAACGAGACGAACGACCCGATGGCCTTGACGTGGTGGCCCTTGCTGACCACGTCGAGGTCGGCCCGGGGGAACCCGATCCCGTAGGCCCGGCGGTCGACGAGGACGCCCTGGTGCCCCAGCGCCGTCGCCACGTCCCGCCAGTCGGACTCCCGGGTGACCGACGGCTCGATCCGCCCCGCGTGGTGGGCGTCGCCGGGCCGCGCGGCCCCGGCCGTGAACAGCACGGAGAGCAGCGCGATCCCGGCCACCAGGGACCGCCGCGCCGCCCTCCGCCTTCCCTTGTCCGCGCCGTACAGTCGGCCGTCTCGCATGAACGCCTCCGCTCCGGTTGCCGTTCTCTCATCCCACACCGGGACGTTCGGGGCGGCGATACGGGAGCGCCCGTCCGGGGCAGCGCGCGGAGCCGGGTCCGCGCGTCACGGACGGGGGGACGAGGGGGCCGAGGGGACGGGCTCAGCAGGACGCGTAGACGTACCCCCGGGAACCGGCGGGCCGGACGTCGTGGTCGCGGAGGGTGATGGACAGTTTTCCGCCCCAGGAGCGGCAGGCGGCGGTGAAGTCCTTCTTCACGTACTCGATGTCGAAGATCCGGCCGTTATACGCCTCGCTGTAGTCGGGGCATTCCTTGTAGCGCCCGCACTCCTCGACGACCGCGAAGTCGAAGCCGATGTGCGCGCGCCGGGGCAGCAGGTCGGCGGTGTTCTTCTGGGCCACGGCCAGGTTCTTGCGGTGGGCCCGAGCGGCCAGGAGGCGGGCGAAGGCCGCGGCGTGCTCGGGGGTGAGCTTTCCGTCGGAGCGCTCGTAGGAGTCGAGGTTGTCCGGTTCCACCGCGTCGAAGCCGGAGGCCGCGCAGCCGTCGATCCAGGGGCCGACGATCTCCATCAGGGCGTCGCGCTTGGCCGGGGACGAGATGTCCAGCAGGGGCTCGTGCCAGTCCTCGTCGACGATCAGGTCCCCGTCGTCGTTCTTCAGGAGCAGGTCCGGGTGGCGCTTCTTCCACCAGTCGACGGCGTCGCCGGGCTGCGTCTGGAAGGCGTTGACGTAGCAGATGTTGTACTTCCCGGCGGCCGGCTTGGCCGTGCGGTCGCGGGAGACGGCACGTACGGCGCCGGGCGGCGGGTAGGCGCCGCCGAGCTGATAGTCGAAGACGGTGTTCGCGTCCGGTATCCGCACCTTCGCGGGTGTCCGTGCCTTCTCCGGGGCGTCGGCGTGCGCGGACGCCCCGGAGTCGGCGTCCTCGTCGGATCCGGTGGCGGAACAAGCCGTGACAAGGACCGTGGAGAGGACCATGACGGCGATTGCGGCGCGGGAGCGGAGAATCGTCACGAAGCCACCTTACGTTCCGTCCGCCACCGGCCCGTTCGCCCGGGGAACACCCCGATCTCCACCGCCCGCGCCCGGGCGGGCGGCGCGTCGGGGACGTGGTCCGGGTCGTCCTCGTCCCACGACGGCCCCGCGTCCGGCCGCCCGAACAGGCCGATCACGGTCCGGCACGGCGGCCGGACGTCGGGCCACGGTGTCTGATCGCCCGTCAGGACGACGATGGCGTCGGGGCGCGGCGACGCTCCGAGCGCCTCGCGAACCCCGTCCGAAGGTCGGTACCGCCGCCGCCCGCCAGGGGGATCCCCTCGGCGCGGCAGAGGGAGTGCACGTTCCGCCCCGCCGCGTCGCGGGACACGACGCCGACCAGGTCGTGGCGGCCGCCGACGGCGCGGGAGATCGCGGCCACTTCCGGCAGCGCGCTGCCCAGTTCGGAGTCGCTGACGAACCCGAGGTGCCGACGACCACCGTCACCCGGGACGGCCGGCGGCGCAGGCTCGGCAGCACCGCGCCGGGGACCCCGGCCGAGCGGCGCGCCGGCCGCCGTGCGCCGCGCCGCGCGGTCTGCCGCCCGGTCGGCCCGTCGGGAGGGGTTCACCGCTCCGGCGAGTCCCTCGATGGCCGTCGGAACGTCCCAGTCCGCCCGGCGCAGGGCGGCGAGCGTGGTGGCGGGGACGACCACCAGGTCGGGGGCGGCGGTCTCGGCGGCCCGGGCCAGGAGGGTCCGGGCCGCGTCCCGGCGGCACCGCTCGGTCCGGTCGCGGACCGCCGCCACCACGGCGTCGAGCACGGCCTGCCGCCGGTCGCCCCGCCCAGTCGCCCGCGTGCCGGCGGGCGGTGGCGGTCTCGATCACGGAGGGCGGCACGGCGGACTCGCGGGCGCGCGGCCGGCAGGAGAAGCGGGAGTTCCCGTTCGCGATGTGCGTGGTCATCAGCATTCACCTCGCGTGGACGGGACCTCCGATCTGTGAGTGGTGTACGCAGTCGTCGCGGTGGCCGTATCGGCCGTCGGCGGACGGCCGCCAGGGAAATTCGCGCCCTCCACGGAACGGCCGGCCCGTTCCCCTTCGGGGCGGGCCGGCCGCGGGGGCGCGTCGTGGTGTGGTCGCGCCCGGCGGGTGTCGTTCAGGTGCGCACCATGAACCAGGCGCCGACGCCGTTGCAACCGGTCGCCGAGAAGGTGGTGTTGCGGTAGCCCGGCGGGATGGGGGAGCCGGAGCAGGCCCACATGCGGTTGCGGATCTGCTCCTGGTACCAGGAACCGATGCCGTTGCAACCGGTGGTGCTGTGGTTGGTGTTGACGTAACCGGCCGGGATCGGGGAGCCGGAGCAGGTCCAGCGGCCGTCGCGGGCGAGCTGGTGGTACCAGGCGCCGATGCCGGTGCAGCCGTTGCGGTCGTAGTTGGTGATGACGTAGCCGGACACGACCGGCGAGCCCGAGCACGTCCAGATGCCGTCCTTGACGGGCTGCTGGTACCAGGAGCCCGCGCCCTGGCAGCCGTTGCGGTCGTAACCGGTGATGACCCAGCCGTCCGGGACGGGGGCTCCCGAACAGGACCACTTGCCGTCCCTGGCGGCGGCCTCGCCCGCCGTCACGCCGGTGAGGCCGGCCACGAGCAGGGCGACCGCGGCCACGGCGGCGGCGAACCGGCCGCGCGGGGTCGTCCGGTCGGTTCCCGGCGTCCGTTCGGCTCCCGGCGTCCGGGAAGCGAGTCGTCTCAGGGTCCGCCATGGCCGGAATTGCCTGTCCATTTCCCACCGATCCCCTCGTCATGCCCATATCAGGGCTGTCGTCGGCGGTAAGAACACCGGAGCGGGACGGGAATGTCATCAGGCCGGACGCGGATGTGAGAAGTGCGTCACCGTACTCGAACGCACGCGCGAACGAGAGGGGGCGTGGTATTCGATCAGCGGCCCACGAGGACCCCGCGGAAGGCGGTGAGGAAGGCGTCCGGAGACTGCGCGCCGCTGATCGTGGTCCCGTCCTCGAAGAGGAACAACGGTACGGAGCGCACCCCGAGTTCGGCGGTGGCGCGGAAGTCGGCGACCACGTCGGCGGCCGCGTCGACGCCGCTGCGCGCGGCGACGTCCCGCAGGACGGCGGGGTCGGCGACATTGCGGCCCTCGGTGAAGTAGGCGTCGAACAGCAGGGCCACGGCCCGCTCCCCCGCGCCCTGGGCGGTCGCCCGAGCGATGAGGTCGTGCGCCGGGCGGGTGTTGGCGAAGACCGCGCGGTCGAAGCGGACGTCCAGGCCGCTGCGGGCGGCGATCGCGGCGAACTCGGCGGTCCGCTCCTCGGCCGAGGGCCCGAAGACCCGGCGGTGCACCTCGCGCAGCGGCTCACCGTCCGCCGAGGCGTCCGGGGCCACCTGGAACGGCAGGAACTCGGTCTCCACGACCCCGCCCTCGGCCCGGAACCGCTCCGCGGCCCGCAGGTAGTGGGTGAATCCCAGGAACGACCAGGCGCAGGCGACGTCCAGCACGATACGGACCTTCATGACGGTGAACTCCCTCGAGGCGAGCGGTGGGGCTTGGTACGTCCAGGACGCTACGGGGGCGCCGGAAGGGGCCGCATCTGTCGGATGACGGGGTTCGTCCGCCCTGGTCACGGCGCCCGGCAGCCGGGGCCGGTCCGTGGTGGCGAGCGGTGGGCGCACGACGTCCGCCCGGCCCGTTCCCGAGCCCGGCGGGCCGGGACTCCTCGGCCGGACGACGGCCGCCGCGCCGCCCGCGAGCCGGAGCCCGTGGGCGGCGCGGTGTGCCGACGAGGCGTCAGCGCACGGGGACCGGCGCACGGCGTGCCTCCGCGGGGGCCGTGGCGGCCGTCCGCGCGGTGACGCGGACGCCCACCGCGCTGAGGAGGGCTCCGACGGCGAGGGCTCCCCCGGCCCAGAGCAGCGCGGCGCGCAGGCCGGGGACGAGCTGCCCCGGGGCGCCGTCGCCGACGAGCAGGCCCATCACGGCCACGCCGAGCAGTCCCCCGACCTGTCGGGAGGCGTTGAGCACACCGGAGGCGACGCCCGCGTGGGCCGGGTCGGCGGCGCCGAGCATCGCGTTCGTCATGGCCGGCACGACCAGGCCGAGGCCGGCGCCCGCGACGACGAACTGGGCGGCGACGGCGGCGTAGGAGTGCGCGCCGACGACGGGGGCGGCGGCCAGGTAGCCGACGGCGGCGAGCAGGTTGCCCGCGACGAGCACCGGGCGGGCGCCGTGGCGCCGGACCAGCGGGCCGGAGGCCAGGTTGGCGGCCATGACGGCGGCGGTCATGGGCAGGAAGGCCAGACCGGCGGCGGTGGGCGAGTAGCCCCACGCCTGCTGGAAGAAGATGCCGCAGACGAAGACGAGGCCGTAGAAGGCGAAGTTGAGCAGGGCGCCGACGAGCGTGGTGGCGGTGAACGTCCGGTCGCGGAACAGCCGCGGCGGCAGCATCGGGTCGGTGCCGCGCCGCTCCGCCACGGCGAAGCCGGCCAGCGCGACGGCGAAGAGGGCGGCGCAGCCGAGCACGGTGGCCGAGGTCAGGCCGCGGGAGTTGGCCTCCACGGCGGCCGCGGTGAGAGCGCCCAGGGCGACGACGGCGAACAGCTGGCCGGGCAGGTCGAGGGAACGGCGGGACGCGGTGCGGACGGGGGCGGGGCGGGCGTCGGTCCTGGCCAGGAGGATGCCGACGGCGGCGAGGGGCACGTTGACGTAGAAGACGGACCGCCAGCCGAGCCCGTCCACCAGCAGGCCGCCGACCACCGGGCCGAGCGCGAGGGCGAGGCCGCCGGCGGCGGCCCACAGGCTGATGGCGCGGGCGCGCCGGGCCGGGTCGGGGAAGCCGGCGTTCACCAGCGACAGGGAGGACGGAACGATCAGCGCGGCGCCCACGCCCTGCGCGACCCTGGCTGCGACCAGCACCCCGAGCGAGGGAGCGGCGCCGCAGGCCAGCGAGGCGGCGGCGAAGAGGCCGAAGCCGGCGACGAAGATCCGGCCGGGGTGGAAGCGGTCGCCCATGGCGCCGGCGGTGAGGAGGAAGGCGGCGAAGGTGAGGGTGTAGCCGTTGATCACCCATTCGAGGCCGGAGACGCTGCCGCCGAAGTCGCCGGCGAGCGCCTTCGTGGCCATGTTGACGATGCTGACGTCGAGGATGACGACGACGAATCCCAGGCAGGCGGCGAGGAGGGTGAGCGTGGGGCGGTCCGGTCGGTGGCCGGACGCGGGCGGGGCGGATGACATGGTCCTTCTCCTTGCCTCGGGACAGCGGCGGAACGGCTGGGGGCACGCGCAGTCCGGCACACCCCGCTAGAGTGTTCGCCGAGAAGCGAACAGCTCAGAGTGTACGCACAGCATCGAACACTCGGCAATCCGGTGCGGCCCGGCGGAGAACGGAGAAGAGGACATGTCGGCAGGAACGCGATCGCGGCAACAGCGGGCCGAGGAGCCCGGGCAGGCGCGGGAGCCCGAAGGAGCGCGGGCGGCCCACCACCGCGCGGCACCCGTCCACACCGACCCGGCCGAGGTGCCCCTGGAGACGGCGCTCCTCGCCCTCGCCGACCCCGTACGGCGAACGCTGGTACGGGAGTTGGCGGCGGCCGGGGACTGGGAGCGCCCCTGCGGAAGCTTCGACGTGCCGGTCACCAAGGCGACCCTGAGCCGGCACTTCGCCGTCCTGCGCGAGGCGGGGCTGCTGGAGCAGCGGGACGCCGGGCCGAAGCGCTTCAACCGGCTGCGCCGCCCGGAGTTCGAGGCCCGCTTCCCCGGGCTGCTCGGCCTGGTCCTGCGCGAGGACGACGCGGTGGCCGGCGGGAAGCGGTAGCGGGCGTCGAAGCGTCACGGCCCGCCGGAGTTCACTCGCCGGTGGCGGGCAGTGCCTCCCGCAGCCGGCCGGCCGCCTCCCGCAGCGCGGCGGGCGGCCGGCCGTCACCGCGCAGCAGGGCCGTCGCGGTGGCGCGGAGGGCGCCGAGCGTCCGGGCCGAGCCGATCCCGGCGACGCGGGGCGCGAGGTCGTCGGCGAGCCGTTCCGCCTCGCGCCACGCGCCGGCCCGCACGAGGGCGGCCAGCAAATGGGCGGTGAACAGCCGCCGGTAGGACGGGCCGGGGGCGGTGGCGGCCCGGTGCAGGAGGGGGAGCGCCTCGTCCCAGCGGCCCAGCCGGGCCATGACCCAGCCGCGGTGGCCCAGCACCTCGTGGTGGTCGATCCACCAGGCCCACGGCGGGTCGTACGCCGAGGCGCCGTCCAGGAAGCGGCTCTCCGCGCGGGAGATCAGCCGTACCGCCTCGCGCTCCCCGCCCAGGGCCGCGACCGCGTGGGCCCGGCGGATCAGGACGAGGCTGTCGACCAGGGCCGGCAGCCGCCGCGCGCCGGGCACCCGGGCGGCGTCCTCCAGGGCCGCCCGCGGCCGCCCCAGATGGCTCATCAGCATGCTGTCGTTCAGCAGCACCAGCCGTGCCGTCCACCGGTCGCCGGAGAGGTGGGCGAGGGCCAGCGCCCCGCGGTTGGCCCGCAGAGCGTGCCGGGGGCGGCCGGCGTCGAAGAGGATCCAGCCCGTCACCTCGTACAGCTCGGCCAGCGCCGCGAGCCGGTCCCCGTCCCACCGGTGCGCACCGCCCGTGGCGAAGGGGTCGGGGAAGCGCCGCGCCGCCGCGCGGAGCGCGGGCAGCGCGGCCACGGCGCCCCGCGCCGCGTCGATCGCGACCAGGCGGCCGGCGGCGGACCGGGCCGCCGCGGCGAGGTCGTGCCGGTCGGCGGGTGTACTGCGCATCGGGTGATCGTAACCGGCGCGGTGCGGCCGGGACTTACGGGACGGGCGTCGTCGGGAGGTAGCGCGGCGCGCGCCGGGCGGGCAGCCGGTGCTCGACGGCCGCGCCCAGGGACAGCAGCCGGGCGTCCTGACGGTCACCGGCCGTCAGCAGCAGGCCGACGGGGAGTTCGCCGACGAACCCGGCCGGCAGGGCCAGGGAGGGGTAGCCGGCCACGGCGGCGGGGGTGGAGGAGGGGATGACGTCGTTGTCGCCACGGGCGCAGTCCGTCGTCCAGGCGGGCGGGTTGGCCGGGGCCGCGAGGGCGTCCAGCCGGTGGGCGGCCAGGGTCTCGTCGACGGACCGCCGGGCCAGGTCCTTGAGTTCGGCGCGGACCGCCCGGTGCTCCGGGCTGCCGGCGGCGGGGGCGGCGAGGGCGCGCTCGAAGAGTTCCCGGCCCGCGAAGCAGGTCCGTTCGGCCGGGTGGGTCCGGGTGAACTCGTTCAGCGCGGCGAGGTCGCGCGGGCCGTCGCGGGTGGCGAGGTAGGCGTCGATGTCCCGGTGGAACTCGCTGAGCAGGGCGGGGTATTCGAGCTCGGCGAGGCGCCGCTGGTAGGGCGGCGTCACCTCGACGACCTCCGCTCCGGCGGCGCGCAGGGTCCGGGCCGTGCGGGTCATCAGGGCGTCCACGCCGGGGCCGAGCTCGGGCAGCCGCCACAGGCCGATCCGCTTGCCGCGCAGGTCCTCCCGCCCGGAGGGCGCCTGGGGCACGCGGGAGCCGGCGAGGACGGCGAGGGTGAGGGCGGCGTCGGTGACGTTACGCGCCAGGGGGCCGGCGGTGTCCTGCTCGGCGGAGATGGGGACCACGCCGGCCTGGTCGACCAGCCCCAGGCTGGGCTTGTGGCCGACCACCCCGTTCATCCCGGCCGGGCACACGATGGAGCCGTCCGTCTCGGTGCCGATCGCCACCTGGGCCAGCGAGGCGGCGAGCGCGGCGGCCGAACCGGAGGACGAGCCGCACGGGTTGCGGTCGAGGACGTAGGGGTTGTGCGTCTGGCCGCCCACCGCCGACCAGCCCGACGTCGGCTTGTCGGCGCGGAAGTTGGCCCACTCGGACAGGTTCGTCTTGCCGAGGATCACCGCGCCCGCCGCCCGCAGCCGGGTCACCAGTGGGGCGTCGGCCCGGGGCGGCTTCCCGGTGAGGGCGGCCGATCCGGCCGTGGTCGGCAGGTCCCGGGTGTCGATGTTGTCCTTGAGCAGGACGGGGATCCCGTCGAGGGCCCGCGCGCGGTGCCGCGCCGGTGCCTGGCGTCGCTGGCCGCCGCCTGCCGCAAGGCGGTCGGGTCGGTGCGCAGCACCGCGTTGACCTTGGGGTCGACGGCGGCGATCCGCCGCAGGTAGGCGCGGGTCAGCGCGGACGAGGTCAGGGTGCCGTCGGCCATGCGGGCCTGCAGCCGGGGGATGGTCGCGGTGTCCAGGTCGATGCCCGCCGGTCCCGGCGGCCCGGGCGGCGCGAGTCGCGGCGGTTCCGGTGCCGACGGGTGGCGGGCGGCGGGCGGAGGTGTCGCCGGGTACGCCGCTCCGGCCGACAGGGCGGCCGTGGCCAGGACGGTGACCAGGGCGGCGGTCGACCGTCGCCTCGTTCGTCTCGTGCTCCACTCGCTTCTCTTCGTGTCGCTTCTCTTCGTGTCGCTTCTCTTCATGCGCGCCAGCGCACTGCATGTCCGCGGGCGGGCGCAAGGGTGCCGCGGCGCTCGTGCGCGAGCGCCGGGGCTCCGGCGACGGCGGGGGCGAGAGGGGAACGCGCCCCCCGAAGGAGTGAAAAAGCATCCGTACGTCCGTTCTCCTGGCCTCACCCTGTCACGCTGTAACCACGCGATCGGGCTCCCACGAGCCCGGGGGCGGCGGTGTGCGAGGGGGGAGGCCGGGCCGGGTGGGCGACGGCCGGGCAGGCGAGGGGGCGGTCATGGCGCGGCGGCGCTCACGGTGGGGGAAACGGGCGGGCTACTGGTTCGACAACACGTTGGCACGCGGGGCCTACGCCCTCATCGGCTGGCTGGTCCTGGCCTGCCTGGCCGTGGTCGTCCCGGTCAGCGCGCTGATGGTGTGGACGGCGCGGGACGCGCCCGCCACCCTGCCGGGGAAGCTGGCCCGGGTCTGGCACCACGCGGGCGACACACTGCGGCTGGGCGGGCTGGTGGGACCACCGGCGCAGGTACTGCTGTCCGTGATCCTCGCCCTGGTCGCCCTGATCTACGTCTCGGCCCTCGTGGGTCTGATCACCGCCGGGGTCAACGAGCGGATGGCGGCCCTGCGCAGGGGCCGGTCGACGGTGCTGGAGGACGGGCACGTGGTGGTGCTCGGCTGGTCCGAGCAGGTGTTCACCGTGGTGGCGGAGCTGGTCGCCGCCAACGCCAATCAGCGGCGGGCCGCCGTCGCCGTCCTGGCCGACCGGGACAAGACGGCCATGGAGGACGCGCTGCACATCAAGGTCGGCCCGACCGGCGGCACCAGGCTCATCTGCCGCAGCGGCTCCACCACCGATCCCGCCGTCCTGCCCCGGGTGAGTCCGCACACCGCCGGCGCGGTCCTCGTCCTGCCGCGGGACGGGCCCTCGGGGGACGCCGAGGTGGTCAAGACGCTGCTGGCGCTGCGGGCGGCGGCCCGGGCCGCGTACGGGCCGGACGCCGCCGGGGCGGCCGCTCCCCCGGGCGGGGAGGACGGCGGGCACGGCGATGTGGACGGGGTGGCGGACGGCACGGCGAACGGGACGGGCGTGTGGGTCGTGGCGGCCGTCCGGGACGCCCGTTACCGGCTCGCCGCCTCCCTGGCCGCCGGGGAAGGCGGCGTGGTCCTGGAGACCGACGACATCACCGCCCGGCTGATCGTCCAGTCCGCCCGCAGGCCCGGTCTGTCCCTCGTCTACCAGGAGCTCCTGGACTTCGAGGGCGACGAGTTCTACACCGTCCGCGAACCGGCCCTGGCGGGGCGGACGTTCGGGGAGGCGCTCCTGGCGTACGCGACGTCGTCCGCCGTGGGCCTGGTCCGCGCCGACGGCGCGCTCGCGCTCAACCCGCCGTCGGAGGCGGTGATCGGCGCGGACGACCGGATCGTGGTCGTCACCCGCGACGACGACACCGCCGTCCTGGCGGAACGGCCGCCGGTGGTCGACGAAGCGGTGATCGTCACGGACGTCCCCGCGGAGCGACGGCGGCCGGAGCGGGTGCTGCTGCTGGGCTGGAACCGGCGGGCCCCGCTCATCGTGGGCCGGCTGCGTCGCTACACGGCGCCGGGTTCCGTCGTGGACGTCGTCGCCGAGGCCACGGTCACGACGGCCGCCGCCGTGCGCGCCGCCGACACCGACGCCGGGGCCGCCCTGTCCGTCGCCCTGCGGCCCGGCGACCCCGCCGACCAGGGGACGGTCGACGCGGTGGACGCCGGGTCGTACGACAGCGTGATCGTCCTCGGCCCGGATCCGGTGCCCGGCCCGGGCGGCGTCACCGAGGAACCGGACGACCGCACCCTGGTGACGCTGCTGTTGCTGCGCGCGTTGGAGGCGGCGTCCGGGCGGGAGCTGCCGGTGGTCACCGAGATGACCGACGACCGCAACCGGGCCCTGGCCCCGGTCAGCCCGGGGGCCGATTTCATCGTCAGCGGCAAGCTCATCGGCCTGCTGATGGCACAGATCTCGCAGAACCGTCATCTGGCCGCCGTCTTCCACGAGTTGTTCTCCGCCGGCGGGAACGAGATCCTGCTCCGCCCGTCCTCCCACTACGTCCGGGCCGGCGCCACGGCCTCGTTCGCCACGGTGGTCGAGGCCGCCCGGCGGCACGGCGAGTGCGCCATCGGCTACCGCGACCACGCCGGCGCCGCCCACGGCCCGCGCTACGGGCTGTGGGTCAACCCGCACAAGGAGACGGCACGGCGGTGGGCGGACCGGGACGAGGTCATCGTCGTCGCGACGGTCCGGTTGGGAGGTGCGGAGGAGGGCTGAGGGGAGGAGGTGGGCCGGTGGGGCTCACGCCTCCGGGCCGTCCATGTCCTCGCCCTCCTCCCCGTTCCCGTTCCCGTTCCCGTTCCCGTCGCGAGTAATGGCGAGCAGGGCCATGTCGTCGGTGATGCGGCCGCCGGTGTGCCGGGTCACATCGGCGAGCACCGCCTCCAGCAGCGCGTCGGGCCCCGCGAACCGGCGCCCCGCCAGGGTGGTTTCCGGGTCGTAGAAGACACCGTCCCGGTCGCGCGCCTCGGTGAGGCCGTCGGTGTAGAGGAGCAGCGTCGCGCCGGGCGGGAACGGCACGGTGTCGGTCCGGTCCGGGACGGCGCCGAGGTCGCCCAGGGCCAGTGGGAGGGCGGGTTCGGACGGTTCCAGGGTGCGTACCGTCCCGTCGGACAGCAGGAGCGGCGGCGGGTGGCCGCGGTTGACGAGGCGCAGTTCGGCGCACGCGGGCGGGAACTCGGCCAGGACGCCGGTGACGAACCCCTCGACGCGTTCGGGTCCGCTGCGGCCGCTCGCCTCGCGGCGCAGGGCGCGTTCCAGCCGGGCCGCGAGGCCGGGCAGGGCCGGGGCGTCCTCGGCGCCTTCACGGAAGGCGCCCAGCGCCACGTCCACCGCCTTGACCGCCTCCAGGCCCTTGCCGCGCACGTCGCCGATCACACACCGCACCCCGTACGGCGAGTCCTGCACGCCGTAGAGGTCGCCGCCGATCTCCGCGTCGCCCACCGCCGACCGGTAGCGCACCGCGATCCGCAGGCAGCCGATCGACGGCGGGAGCCGTGGGAGCACGGCCCGCTGGACGGCGAGGGCGACGCGGCGCGCCGAGGCGAGGCGTACGTCGCTCAGGTACATCAGGCGGTTGACGAGGACGGCGAGGGCCCAGACGGTGGCGACCGCCGCCAGCTCGCTACGGCCGCCCGAGTCGCCCAGGAAGCCGAAGTGGTGCAGCAACGCGGCGTCCACCAGGCAGGCGCCCAGCCCGGCGAGGACGGTGGCGCGCAGGGACAGCAGCGCGGCGGCCGTCATGGGCGCGGCGGTGTAGAACGCCTCCGCGCTGAAGTGCGGGGAGGTCGAGTAGTCGAGAAGGGCGCCGGCGACCAGCAGCAGGACCGGCAGCAGCGGCAGGAGCGGCCGCAGCGGCGGCCGTCCGGGGCGCCCGCGCCCGGCGGTCGTACCGCGTCGCGCGTTCGGTGCCCTCACCCGCCTGCTCCCGCCCGTGCCTGCCCTGCCCGGCGTCCGCCCTGCCTCGTGCCACCACTTCGTCCCAGCATCCCCGGGCCGGTCGGGAGCCGCCAGTCAGGCACCCGCGGTCGGGGGGCGCACGGCGCGGGTAGGCGCTGCCGCGCCGGCGACGCCGGCGGGCCGATGACCGTGCGTGAGCGTGCCGTCCCCGGCCGGCGGCAACGGCGTACCGACCACGCTTCGCGCTTCCGTCCGCGGCGGCACGACCGACACCGCCGGAGCCACCGCGGCTGACCGGGGCGCGCTCCCCGTCCACGGCCCTGGCGGCCGGCGCGGCGCCGGCATCACGCGTGGCCGCCCGCCGCTCCTTGGGAGCGAAGGGACCTCGGGCCGCCAGGTCCGTCGCTCCCGGGGGAGGAGGACCCGAGCCATCAGGGCCGTCACCCCCGAGAACGCCAGGACCGTCACCCCGGGAGCGAGCAGGACGCGTCTCGGCAGGGCCTCCGCCCCCGAGAGCAAGCAGGACCCCCACCCCCGAGAAAGGGGGCGTCCCGTCTCACCAGGAACGCCCCCAGGAGCAAAGAAGACCGCCCCGCCAGGACCGTCACCCCCGGGAGCGAGCAGGGCCCGAGCCGCCCCAACCGTCGCCCTCAGGAGCCAGAAGGACCCGTGCCGCCAGGGCCGCCTCCTCCGGGGGCCGGGCGGCGCCCTTTCGGAAGGCGTCGGCGAAGGCGTGCGGGCCGATCGCGGTCGTCGCGGTCTCGGTGACGCGGTCGACGTCGCCGCGTTCGGCGGCCGGGAGCGGGGCGCCCACCCCGCGGCGGGCGGCGTCGGCGGCGCCGAGCAGCCAGGCGGCGTGGGTGGCGTGGTCCGGGCCGCCGATGAGGGCCGCCACGCCGGCCAGGCCCTCCAGGGAGAGGGCGAGGGCGCGGGGTTCGGCGAGGTCCAGGGCGATGTCCAGACCGGCGAAGTGGTGGGCGGCAGCCGCCCGCGCGTCGCCGCGCAGTTCGGCCGTGAAGCCGAACTCGGCGTGGAGCAGGTGGTCGCCCGCGGGCGAGGACACGTCCGCGTGTCCGTCGCGGATGCGCGTCAGGAACGTCTCGGCGGCATCGAGGTCCCCCGAGCGGCGGGCTCCGAGGGCGAGCCCCATGTCGGAGTGGATCTCGCCGTACCGGTAGCCCTGTTCGACGGCCAGCCGCCGGGCGCGTTCGTGCAGGTCGCGGGCGCGGTCCCAGTCCTTGGCGAGCAGGGCGAGGCGACCGAGCCCCGAGAGACGCGCCGAGATCTCGGTGTGCAGGGAGAAGTCGTGCGCGATGCGCAGCGCCTCGTGGTGGCGGCGGGCGGCGTCCGCGTAGTCCCCCTTGATCTCGGCGAGGACGGCGAGGGGCTGGACGGTCTGCAACTCGCCCCAGCGGTCGCCGAGTTCACGGAACAGAGCCGCGCTGCGCAGCCCGTCCCGGGCGACGGTGTCGAGGTCGCTCCGGGCCAGCGCGTGCGTCGCCCGGAGTCCGAGGGCGGCGGCCGTGCCCCACCGGTCGCCGGCCTCGGTGAAGAGGGCGAGGGCACGGGCGTTGAGCTCCTCGCTCGCGGCGACGGAGCCCGCGGCGAACAGTCCGTGGGCGAGGAGCCAGAGGGTCCGGCCGTCCCGGACGGGGTCGTCGTCCCCCGCTTCCGGGACGGCCTCGGGGCCGGAGACGTCCCCGGTCAGCAGGGCGAAGGCCCGATGCCGGGCGCGGAGCGCGGCCGCGTCCGGGGCGACCGCGAGGACGGTCGTGAGAGCGCGCCGGGCCTCGTGCAGCCGTCCGCGCAGCAGCCACCACCAGCAGAGGGCGGTGGCGAGGCGGACCGCCTCGTCCGTACCGCCGCCCGCCTCCGCGCGCCGCACCGCCTCGTCGAGCGCCGCCCGGAGATTGGCGGCGTCGGCGTCGAGGCGGGCGAGCCACGTCCGCTGGTCGCCGCCGCGGAGCCGGGGTTCGGCCCGTTCGGCGAGGTCCAGGTAGTGGCGCAGGTGCCGGTCCCGTACGCCGGCGAGGTCCTCCATCTCGTGGAGGCGCTCCAGGGCGTACGCGGCCACGGACTCCAGCAGGCGGTAGCGCGGTCCCGTGCCGGGCGGGCCGTCCACCCGGACGACCAGGGAGCGGTCGACGAGCCGGGTGACCAGGTCCAGGACCTCCTCGGCGGCCACGCCGTCCCCCGCGCACACCGCCTCCGCGGCGTCCAGCGCGCAGCCGTCGGCGTGCGCGGCCAGGCGCCGCAGGACGATGCGTTCCGGCGCGCCGAGCAGCTCCCAGCTCCAGTCGATCACCGCCCGGAGGGTCTGCTGCCGGGCCGGCGCGCCCCTGCGCCCGGAGGTGAGGACCCGGAAGCGGTCCCCGAGGCGGGCCGCCAACTCCTTGACGCCCAGGGCGCGTACGCGGGTCGCCGCCAGTTCGAGGGCGAGCGGGAGGCCGTCGAGGCGGCGGCAGATCTCGGCGACGGCGTCGTGCGTTCCGTCGTCGGCCTCCGCGAGGGAGAACCCCGGTGCCGCCGCGGCGGCCCGGGCCGCGAAGAGCTCGGCGGCCTCGGCCGGGCCGAGCGGTTCGACCAGGAACACCGTCTCCCCCGCGAGACCGAGCGGCTCCCGGCTGGTGGCCAGGACCCGCAGCCCGGGCGCCGCGCGCAGCAGCAGGGCCACCAACTCGGCGGCGGCGTCGATGACTTGCTCGCAGTTGTCCAGGACGAGGAGGGTCCGCCGGTCGCGGAGGGCCGCCGCGAGCCGTTCGACGGGCGCCGGGGCCGCGCCGCCGAAGGCGGGGAACCCGGAGGGGGCGTCGTCGCGGATGCCCAGGGCCGCGCAGACCGCCTGCGCGAGGACCGCGGCGGAGCCGTGCCGCCCGGCGAGTTCCACGAGCCATACGCCGTCGGGGGCGGGGCCCGGGGCCTCCGGCGCGGCGGCGTGCGGGAGGCGGGCCGCCGCCTCCACGGCGAGCCGCGTTTTGCCGACGCCTCCGGGGCCGGTGAGGGTGACGAGGCGTTCGGTGTGGAGGAGCCCGTCGAGTCGGGCCAGGGAACGGTCCCTTCCGATGAGCGCGGTGAGGGGGGCGGGGAGGTTCGACGGGGTGCGGGGGGCGGGTGGAGACGCCGCCGGTCCGGAGTCCGTCCCCGCTCCCGCTCCCGCCCCCGGCCCCGCTCCGGGCGCGAGCGAAGCGTCCTGGCGCAGGATCGCCTCATGGAGGGCGACGAGTTCGGGGCCGGGGTCGAGGCCCAGTTCGCCCCTCAGGCGGTTCCGCAGATCCGTGTAGGAGGCCAGCGCGTCGCTCTGCCGCCCGGAACGGTAGAGGGCCCGGAGCTGGACGGCGCGCAGGCGCTCCCGTAGGGGGTGGCGGGCCACGAGGTCGGCGAGTTCTCCGGTGAGCAGCAGGTGGTCGCCGGCTTCGAGGCGGGCCTCGGCCTGTTCCTCCAGGACGGCGAGGCGCTGTTCGTCGAGCCGGTGGACGGCCGCGCGGGCGAACTCCTCGTCGGCGAAGTCGGCGTAGGCGGGGCCGCGCCAGAGTTCCAGGGCCTCGGTGAGCAGGGCGGCCCGTGCGCGCGGCGCCGTCTCCCGGCGGGCCGCGACGACCAGGGACCGGAACCGGTCGGCGTCCACCTCGTCGCCGGCGGGGTCGAGGCGCAGCCGGTAGCCGGGGAGCCGGCGTACGACGCGGTCGCGGCCGAGCGCCTTGCGCAGCTGGGAGACCTTGGCCTGGAGGGCGTTGGCGGGGTTGCCGGGCGGGTGGTCGCCCCAGAGGTCGTCGATGAGCCGGTCGGCAGGCACCGGCCGTCCCTCGTGCACCAGCAGGTCGGCCAGCAGTGCCCTGACCTTCGCCTCGGGCACCCTGACCGGTTCGCCTCGGTCGTCCCACACCGCCAGTGGACCGAGCACCCCGTATCGCATGCGGAAACCGTACACATGTTCCCCGTGTGGAAGGGTCGTCAGCCGCCCGTCAGCGGACCCTCAGCGCTCCCGAAGCGCCCGGCCGCATGCTCCTCCCCGTCAGCGGGGACCGACGGCGGGACCGGCACGGCGGAACCGCGCAGGGGGGACCACACGGCAGGAGGGGCGCATGACCAGGTACGGAGGCAGGGAGGCCATGGTCCTCGACGGGACGACTGGGCTGGGTCCGGCCGTCGCCAAGCGGCTCGTCGAAGGCGGTGCGCGGGTCCTGCTGACCGGCCGGGCGCGGGGCGGGGAACTCGCCGCGGCCGCCGCCGCGCTCGGCTCGCGGGCCCGGGTCGTCGGGACCGGCCCGGCCGGTGCCGCCGCGTCGCCGGAGGCCCTGCTCCCCGTCGTCGAGGGCGCGTTCGGCTCCGTCGGCTTCCTCTTCGTCCACGCCGGCCCGTCGGATCCGCCCTGTGCGGCGGGGAGCCACGGCGGTCCGTCCGCGGCGCCGGTCCCGGGCGCCTGCCGCGCCGCGCGGGCCCTGCTCCCGCTCGTCCACGACGGGGGCGCGGTCGTCTTCACCGCCGCGGCCCTGCCCGCCCTCGTCGCGCCGTCCGCGCCGTCCGCGCCGGACGGCACGCCGGAGGCGGACGCCGGGCCGTGGGCCTGCGCCCGGTCGCCGGCCGCCGAACTCGCCGACAGCGGCGTCCGCGTCAACGCCGTCGCGCCCGGCCTGATCGCCCTGCCGGACGGCGAGGGCCCGGCCGGCCGGATCGCCGGGAGCGCGTGCCGATGCGGCGCCCCGGCACCGTCGGCGGAGTGGCCCGCGCCGCCCTCTTCTTGGCGGTGGAGGCCACGTACACGACGGGCGCCGCACTCGCCGTCGACGGCGGGCTCGGCCGGGCGGCCGGGCAGGGGGCGGCTCCGGCCCCACCGTGCGCACGGCCTCCGGGCGCGGGCGCGCGGGAGGGTCACGGCGCGGACCACCGGCCGCCGCTCACCACGCCCTCGTAGGCGGACACCCGAAGCACCCGTCCACCGACCGCCGCGCCCTGTCGCGCCCTGTCGCGCCCGGCGGAAGAGACAGTTGGGACCATCACCATGCACACGGCAGAACAGACGACCTCGTCGCCCACCCGTTCCACCATCGCGGCCACAACGGCCACGGACCGGAGCCGGAAGCTGCCGCTCCTCGCCCTGCTCGCCCTCGCCACGGCCGTCTTCATCACCAGCCTGACGGAGACGCTGCCGGCCGGCCTGCTGCCCGCGATGAGCGGCGACCTGGGCGTGAGCGAGTCGGCGACGGGCCAGACCGTCACCGTCTACGCGATCGGCACGTTCCTCACGGCGATCCCCCTGACGGCGGCCACGGCGGGGTGGCGGCGGAAGCGCCTGCTGCTGACGTCGATGGCGGGATTCGCCGTCGCGAACACGGTCACCGCCCTCTCGTCGAACTACGTACTGACCATGGCGGCCCGCGCGGTGGCGGGTGTGGCCGCGGGGCTGGCCTGGGCGCTGCTGGTCGGATACGCGCGCCGTATGGCGCCCGCCAGGCTGGAGGGGAAGGCGATCGCGATCGCGATGGCGGGCATTCCGGTGGCGCTCTCCCTGGGGGTGCCCGCAGGGACGTTCCTCGGCACGGCCCTCGGCTGGCGGGTGGCCTTCCTGGCGATGACCGCACTGACCGTGGTCGTCCTCGGCTGGATCGCGACGGCGGTTCCCGACTATCCGGGCCGGCCGCGCGGCGCACGCGCGCCGATGCTGCGGGTGCTGAAGGTGCCCGGAGTGACTCCCGTCCTGTTCGTCACCACGGTCTTCGTCCTGGCCCACACCGTCCTCTACGCCTACATCGCCACCTTCCTCGACCGCCTGGGGATGGGTGGTTCGGCCGACCTCGTCCTCCTGGCCTTCGGTGTGGCCTCGCTGGTGAGCATCTGGTTCGTCGGCGCCCGCATCCACCGCCGGCTGCGGGCCCTCACCGTCGCCTCCACCCTCCTGGTCGCCGCGGCCGCCGCCGTCTTCGCGGTCTTCTCCGACGTCCCGGCCCTCGTCTACGTCGCGGCCACCCTGTGGGGCCTGGGCTGGGGCGGCGTCCCGACCCTCCTGCAGACCGCCGCGGGCCAGGCCGGCGGCGAGTCGGCGGACGCCGCGCAGGCTCTGCTGGTCACCCTCTGGAACGTGGCCATGGCGGCCGGCGGGGTCGTCGGCGGCCTCCTCCTGGACGGGCTCGGCCACCTCTCGCTGCCGTGGTCGGTCCTCCTGCTGCTGGTGCCGGTGCTGGCCGTGGTGGTCGGCGCCCGCGCCCACGGGTTCCCGACGAGGCGAGCGGACGGCGCCGCCTGATCCGCTCCCCGTTCCCGAACCCGCTCCGGCTCAGGCCCGGCCCCCGGGGACGTCTTCGACCTCGCCCCTGGTCGGCGGCCTCCGCTCCTACTCCGCACCGCCCGTCCCCCGGGCAACGGCCACGGAACGGTGACCGCCGTCTCCAGGGCCCGGCCCACTGTGCCGTCCAGGACGCGAGCCGAATGCGCCGGCCCCAACGACCCGGCCCGGAAAAGGCCCGAGCCGGGCCGACGCGTCCCTCAGGAGCATCGGCCCGGTTCGGCCGGGGGCCGGCCCTGTCGGACCGGCCCTCGTGCGGCAGGCGCCCGGCGGCGTCACGCGCCCGGCCCGCCGCGCCCGGGTGTGTCCCCGGGCCTGCGCCCGTGTCAAGCGTGCGAGTGGCGGCCGTGACCGTGTCCGTTCCGGCCGGTGACGAGTCGGTAGAGCGCCAGGATGATGACGGAACCGACGATCGCGGCGATCCATGTGGACAGGTGGAAGAAGCCGTTGATCGACTCCACGCCGAAGATCACCTTGCCGAGGAAGCCGCCCAGCAGCCCGCCGACGACACCGATCAGCATGGTCACCAGCACACCGCCGGGATCCTTGCCCGGCATCAGGGCCTTGGCGATCGCTCCGGCCAGCAGACCGATGACGACCCACGCGAGAATTCCCATGATGTGTCCCTCCTTGGTCGGTGCTGCATGGCGCTTAACCTGCCGGTTCGCCCGCAAACACCCTTCGCCGGCCGAGTCGTCGGCGCGCCGGCCGCCGCCCTGCCGAGCGCGGCGGCCCATCTTCCGGACCGGGCACGTTCGCTGCCGCCCCTCCCCCGCGCCTGACACACCGTCGGCACATTGGTCCGCACCTATTGACGCACTGGTCTAGTCCTTTTAACCTCTGCCACACCTCCGAGGAGTACGGCCCGCCGGTGCGCGCACACCCCGGGCCACGGCACGGCACCCCCCACCCGCTCCACGAGCCCCCCCCCACTGGAGGACCGATCGTGTTGTTCCGAGACCTGCTCCCCCCGGGGAGACCCCTGGGAAGACTCCTGGAACGATCCCTGCCGGGATCCTGTACCGGCACCCGCGCGCGCCGCGGGGCCGCCGCGGGCGCGGCCCTGGCCGGGCTGCTGGCCGCCACGCTGCAGACGGGATCCTCCTCGGCCGCCGAGGACCACGCCGCCTGCCGCCCCGACGGCCTGTACGCGACGCCGGGCGTCGACGTCCCCTACTGCACCGTCTACGACACCGCCGGCCGCGAGAAGCTGGGCGCGGACCACCAGCGCCGCGTCATCGGCTACTTCACCGGCTGGCGCACCGGCAAGGACGGCACCCCGGCGTATCTGGCCTCCGACATCCCCTGGGACAAGGTCACGCACCTCAACTACGCCTTCGCGCACGTCGGCCCGGACGACCGGATCTCCGTCGGGGCCGACGGCGCGGACAACCCGGCCACCGGGATGACCTGGCCGGGCGTCAAGGGCGCGGAGATGGACCCCGGCCTGCCCTACAAGGGCCACTTCAACCTGCTGAACAAGTTCAAGAAGCAGCACCCTCAGGTGAAGACGCTGATATCCGTCGGCGGCTGGGCCGAGACCGGCGGGTACATCGACGAGAACGGCAAGCGCGTCGACTCGGGCGGCTTCTACAAGACGGCGACCAACGCGGACGGCTCGGTCAACCAGCAGGGCATCGACACGTTCGCCGACTCCGCGGTCGCGTTCGTCAGGAAGTACGGCTTCAACGGCGTCGACATCGACTACGAGTACCCGACGTCGATGAAGGACGCCGGCCACCCCAAGGACTGGCCCCTGGCCAACGCCCGGCGCGGCGGCCTGAACAAGGGCTACGCGGCGCTGATGAAGACCCTCCGCGAACGCCTCGACCGGGCCGGGGCCGCCGACGGCCGGCACTACCTGCTGTCCGTCGCCGCGCCGTCCTCCGGCTACCTGCTGCGCGGCATGGAGACGTACCAGAGCACGAAATACCTGGACTACGTCAACATCATGTCCTACGACCTGCACGGCGCCTGGAACGAGTTCGTCGGCCCCAACGCCGCCCTGTACGACGACGGCAAGGACGCCGAGCTCGCCAAGTGGGGCGTCTACACCACCCCGCAGTACGGCGGCATCGGCTACCTCAACGCCGACTGGGCGTACCACTATTTCCGCGGCGCGCTGCCGCCCGGCCGGATCAACCTCGGCCTGCCGTACTACACGCGCGGCTGGAAGAACGTCACGGGCGGCACCGACGGTCTGTGGGGCACGGCCAAGGCGACCACCTGCCCGGCCGGTTCGGGGCTCACCAGCTGCGGTGACGGCGCCGTCGGCATCGACAACCTGTGGCACGACAAGGACGACGACGGCAAGGAGTCCCCGGCCGGCTCCAACCCCATGTGGCACGCCAAGAATTTGGAGAAGGGCATCGCCGGGGACTATCTGACAAAGTACGGCTTCCCGGCCGGCACCAAGCCCACCGGCACCTACGCCCGCGAGTACGACGCGACCCTGACCGCGCCCTGGCTGTGGAACGCCGACAAGAAGGTGTTCCTCTCCACGGAGGACGAGCAGTCCGTCAAGGCCAAGGCCCAGTACGTGGTCGACAAGGGCCTCGGTGGCACCATGATCTGGGAACTCGCGGGCGACTACGGGTGGAACGCCGGCAAGGGCCAGTACGAGCCGGGCGACACCCTGACGTCCGTCATGAACGACGCGTTCAAGGCCGCGCCCGCCTACGGCGCCCGGCGCGCCACGACCGACCTGCCGGACCAGGCCCTCGACATCGACGTCGCCTTCACCGACTTCCCCCTCGGCGACAGCAACTACCCCATCAACCCCAAGGTCCGCATCACCAACCGGACGAAGACCACGCTGCCCGGCGGCACGGAGTTCCAGTTCGACTACGCCAACTCCGCGCCGGGGAACGCCCGGGACCAGTCCGGGTGGGGGCTGAAGGTGATCCGCAGCGATCACACGGCTCCCAGCAACATCGGGGGCCTCAAGGGTGACTACAACCGGACGTCCGTGAAGCTCCCGGCCTCGCAGCCGCTCGCGCCCGGCGCCACGGCCGTGCTCGACCTCGTCTACTACCTGCCGACGTCCACTCCGTCCAACTGGACCGTGAGCTTCGGCGGGAAGACCTGGGCCCTGGCCGGCGATCTGACGCGCGGCACCACCGTCACCGACCCGGGCGGGCCCTCCCCCACCCCGACGGCCACGCCCACCGGCGGCCCCACCGGCGGCCCGAGCCCGACCGCGACCCCGACGGGCGGCACCTGCGCGGCGCCGGCGTGGGACAAGGCGGCGGTCTACACGGGCGGCGCGACCGTCTCCTGGAAGGCGCACTCCTGGAAGGCGAAGTGGTGGACGCAGGGCGACGAGCCCGGCACCACCGGCGAATGGGGCGTGTGGCAGGACCTCGGCACCTGCTGACCCCGGCTTCGTACCGCTGTTCCCGCCCCCCGGCGCGGGCCGAAAGGCCCGGGCGCCGGGGGGCGTTCGGCCGCCAGGGACGTTCGGCCGCCAGGTGGACGTTTCCGCCGCGCCCGCAAGCCCCAGGCGCCGAATCCTGTGGTCGATCCTGTGGTTCCGCCGTCGGGACGGCGCGCCCGGCGGCTCCCCATACTCGGGTGGATCACCGACGCGAGGGCTGGGGAAGCTTGGGATGCTACCGAAACTGAAGTCCGACGTGCTGTACGTGCCCACTCCCGACGGCGCCCACGTCTTCGGGGCGGGCGCCGACGTCGCGCTGCGCGGGCCGGCCGCCTACCGGCTGCTGGACCGGCTCGCACCGCACCTGGACGGCTCGACCGAACTCGACGCGCTCGTCCGCGGTCTGCCGGACGGCACCCGCACCGCCGTGGAACGGCTGGTCGGACGGCTGCAGTCGGCCGGCTGCCTCATCGACGCGGCCGCGGACCTGCCGCACGGTCTGACCGCCCGGGAACTCGACACGTATGCGGCCGAGATCGCCTTCGTCGAGTACCACGCCACCTCGGCGGCCCGCCGGTTCCAGACCTACCGGGACAGCGCGGTGACGGTGGTCGGCGCGGGACCGGTGTTCACCGCCCTGGTCTGCTCGGCGCTCCGCTCGGGCGTGCGGCGGCTGCGGGCCGTCCACACGCCGGACACGGGCACGGATCCCGCCGCCGACGCGGACCGGCTGACCGAACTGGCCGCCGAGGCGGCGCTCCGCGACCCGGACCAGACGCTGGAGCGGGTGCCGTTCTCGGCGGCGGAGGAGGACCGGCTGGCGACCGCCGACGCGGTGCTGCACGTGGCGGCGGGCCCGGCGGTCGAACGGGCGCCGCGGCTGGACCGGTTGTGCGGCACCTCGGGCACCCTGCTGGTACAGGGCGTGGTGCTCGACGACGTGGCCTGGCTGGGGCCGCCCGGGCCGGACTGGGCGTCGGCCTGGTCGCGGCTGCGCGCCCGGCCGCCGTACCGGACGGGTACGTTCCTGACCGGGCCCGCGGCGGCGGTGGTCGCCGGGCACCTCGGGCTCGCCGCCTTCCGCGCGCTGGCCGGCATCGAGGAGCCGGGCGCGCGGGCCGCGCTGACCCGGATCGACCTCGAGACCCTGCGCACCTCGACGCACGCCTTCCTGCCGCACCCGGCCGCGCGGCCGGCCGGACCGGAGCCGGCGGCGGCGTTCACGGCCCGGATCGGCCGGCTGCGCGCGGCGGCGCCCCTGAGCGCGGAGGAGTTCTCCGCCGCCGCGGCGGCCTGCTTCGACCCGTACACCGGTGTCCTGCGGACCCTGGACGAGGGGGACTTCACCCAGATCCCGCTGCACGTCACCGAAGCGGTCCCGCACCTCGCCGACTCCGGCGGTCCCCGGGTCTTCGGCACGGGACCGGACTTCGCCGAGGCCAGGCGGCGGGCGGCGCTCCGGGGGATCGCCCGGCACGCGGCGGCCTCGCCCGACCCGCGCCGGTTCGGCCCCGGCGCCACGGTGTGGGGCTGGGACCTCGCCGACGGGCAGCCGGTGCGGGTCCCCGCGGACACGGCGTTCTCGGCGGGCACCGGCCTGGCGGCGCGGCTGTCCTGGGACGAGGCGGTGGACGACGGCCTCGGGCAGCACTGCGCCCGGCTGGCGGCCGAGGACGTGGCGGCGGGCCGGACGCGCCCCGTCCCGCTGGACCTCACCCAGGCACCGGCCGACGAGCGGACCGCACGGTACCTCGGCCTGCTGCGGGCCGCCGGCGGCACCGCGCGGGTCGCGGACATCGGTGGCGCGCTCGGTGTACCGGTCCTCGCCTGGTGGCTCGACGGCCGCCCGGTCGCGGTGACCTGCGGCCCGGACGCGGCGGCGGAGGGCCTGGAACGGACCCTGCTGGCGCGCCAGTCGGCGATGACCGACGAGCCGGCGTACGCGCCGGAGCCGGTCCCCGGCCTCGGCGACCCACCGGAACCGGCCCCGACCGCCGCCTGGCCGGCCGCACCGGACCGCGCCGCCCTGCCGGCCGCCCTGCGCTCCCGCGGCCTGCGCCCCGTGGCGGTCCCCTTGGACCACGACCCCGCCGTCCACGACGTCCTCCCGTCCGTGCTCCGGGTCGTGACGGCCGATGCGTGACCACGTGCCGGGGACACCGGGGACCGGCGGGGGCGGAGAGAGCGAACGGGCCGGTGCCGCCGCGGGAACGCACTCCGCCGGGCCGCGCCCGCCGACGCCCGGCACCCTCCGGCCCCGACCGGGCACCCCGCCGGCCCGCACCTCGGCCTTTCCGCCGGACGGCCCGGCACCCGTCCGGCCGGAACCCGCGGGGGAGCACGGTCCGTCGGCGGCGGGCGTCCCCGCGGATCCGCCCCCGGGCGCCCCGCCCGGCACCCGGCCGGACGGCCTCGTCCTCCACCCCGCGCATCCGGAAGGCGCGCCTCGCCCCGGTCCGGCGGCCGTTCCGCCCGAGAGCGAGCCCGGCACTCCCGGCCTCCGCTTCTGGTGGCGCACCTTCGAGGGGGTGCGGGAGCTGTTCGCGGAGGGGCAGGGGGCCGAGGGCGGGGACGGGGATCCGCTGCCCGTGAAGACGTACCGCGGGCTGCCGCGGCACGTGCTGAGCCCGCCGGCGCGGCGGATCGGGGACGCGCGGTGGTCCTTCGAGGGCTTCCGCCGGAGCCGGCCCGACGGCGTCCCGGGCCGGGCCGCGCTGGACGAACCGGCCGTGTCCGCCCTGACGCACCACACGTACGGGCTGGCCCGGATCGAGCTGGGGCCGCACGCGTCGTGGCCGTACCACCGCGTCGTCCCGTCCGCCCGCTGCTTCCACCCGGTGGAGCTGTACCTGTGGCTCGCGGCGCCGGCCGGGGAACTGCCCGCCGGCTGCTACCACTTCGATCCCGCGCACCACGCGCTGACCCGGCTGCGCACCGGCGGGATCCCGGCCGCGCTGCACGCCGCCGCGGGCACCGGGCGGGCCGGGGGCGGCACGCTGGCGCTGCTGGTGGCGGCCGTCCACTTCCGTAAGACGGCGTTCCGCTACCGCGACTACGCGTACCGGCTGGGCGCCCAGGAAGCGGGCATGACCGTCGGCAACGCCCTGATGGTCGCGGCGGCGCTGGGCCTGGAGGGGAGGGTCCACCAGCGGTTCGGGGACGCCGTGGTCGACCGGGCGCTGGGCCTGGACGGTACGGAGGAGACCGCGTTCGCCGTGGTCGACCTGTACGGCGCGGCGGGCGGGCCTCCGCCGGGGGCCGGTGTGCCCGAGGCGCCGTTGGGCGTCATCCGGCCGGAGTACGTGCGCACGTGCCACGCCGACGCGGCGGCCTGGTCGGGGCTGACGGCGCTGGACCGCGCGGCCCGGCTGTCCGGTCCGGGCGCCGCGCTGGACACGTCCGCCTTCCACGCGCCGCAGGCCGCCTCCGAGGCCGCGGCCCTGCCCTTGGGCGGCGCGGCGCCCGGCCGGCGGGAGCTGGCGGAGGCGCTGCGCGCCCGGGACTCGGGCGGGCGGATGTTCCTGCCGGCCGACGCCGAGCTGCCCGCCGCCGCCCTGGCGGGGCCGCTGCGGCACGCGCTGGAGCCGGTTCCGTCGGACCACACCGGAGGGCCCCGCCGGCCGCTGGTGGACTGCCACGTCCTCGTCCGGAACGTGGCGGGGGTGCCCGCCGGGCTCTACGGGCTGGACCCCGGGCCCGCGCCCTCCCTGGTCCCGCTCCCCCACCGTGACGGCTCCGCCGTCGTGGCGATGGTCTGCGACCGGACGCCGTCCGTGAACGCGGCCAAGGCCAACGCCCTGGTCTTCCTGACGGTGGACCGGGAGGCGGGCGACCGTGTCCTCGGCCCGCGCGGGTACCGGATCCTGCACCAGGAGGCGGGCGTGGTGGCGCAGCGGATCAGTGTGCTGGCCGCGGCGGAGGGGGTGTCCGCGCGGATCACCAACGGGTACGACGACCGGATGGTCCGCGAGTTGCTCGGCGCCGGCCCGGAGCGGGTGCCCGTCTTCGCCCTCGTCCTCGGCCGCCGCCGGCCCACGGCCCAGTACGAACCGCCGCTGACCTGGTGAGACCGGGCACCACAGGGGGCGGGCCGCACCGGAACCTACGGGTCTTCCTGCGGTCCGCCCGTAGGGACCGCGGGCCGGTCGCGGGCCGAGGATCGACAGCGGATCCGGCCCCCGCCGGAGCCGTTCGTCGCACGTCACCACCGAACGAGAGGAGGACCCATGGAGGCGAAGCTCGAACTGGACCTCGGCGACCTGAGCGTCGAGGAACTCGACGTGCTGCCCACCTCGCCGGGTGCCGGCCTGGAGTCGATCAACGTCGGCCACGCCATGGTCGAGATCGGCGCGTCCAACTGCACCTCGCGCGGTACGCCCGCGAGCTGCTGCTCCTGTTGCTGCTGCTGACGCGGCCGCAACGCGTCGTGTCCGGCGGGCGTGTTCACCGCCCGCCGGACACGGCACCACCGACCACCGGCCGGACACGGCACCACCGACCACCGGCCGGGAACGACCACCAGCGAGGAACGAGACCGTGACCGACGCCGCTCCGGACGCGCCCCCTCCGGCGGGTGCCGCCGTGCTGGGCAAGGGCCTGCTCGCCACCGCCGTCCGCACCGCCCTCGGCCGCGCCGGCCTCCTGGTCCCCGAGCCGGGCACCGGCCGCTCCGCCGTGGTGACCGTGGACGACGGGTGGAACCCGGCGACGGAACCTGAGGTTCCGGGCGTCCCGTGGCTCCCCGTCCGGGTCGAGCTCGGGACCGTCGTCATCGGGCCGTACGTCGTCCCCGGCCGCCCCGGCTGCGCCCGCTGCGCCCGGACCCGGCGGACCCGCGCCCTCGGCCCGGACAGCCCCCGCGCGGAGCTGGTGCGCCGCCACGGGGACCGGCTGGCCGACCGGGACACGCCGTTGCTGCCCGCGCCGGCGCGCGACACGGTGGCCGCCCTCGTCACCCATGAACTGACCTCCGGCGAACACCGGTTGACCGACCGGGCCGTCCTCATGCTCGCGCTGCCCGCCCTGACGGCCGGCGTCCACCCCTTCCTGCCCGTGCCCGACTGCCCGTCCTGCGGCGGGCTGCCCCCGGACCGGCCGCCCGTCCTCATGGACGTACCGCGCCCCAAGCCGGCCCCGGACGTCCACCGGACCCGCGACCTCGCGGCCGGCTGGGACGCGCTGCGGGACACCTTCGTGGACGGCCGCACCGGCGTGGTGCGCCAGCTCGACGTGCGGACGGACTACCCGTACCCGATGGTGTCGGCCCCCCTCCACCTGCCCGGCGGCGAGCAGGAGGCGGGGTTCGGCCGCGACCTGGACTACGCGTCCTGTGCCCGGACGGCCCTGGCGGAGGCCCTGGAGCGGCTCGGTGGGGCCCGCCCCGGCGGCCGGCGCCCGACCGTACGGGCCCCCTACCGCGACGTCGCCGGACACGCGCTGCACCCGCCGGACCTCGGCCTCTACCCGCCGGAGCGGTACGCGGAACCCGGCTTCCCCTACCCGCCGTTCGACCCCGGCCTCGAACTCTCCTGGGTATGGGGGCACTCCTTCGCCCGCGACGCGCCCGTCCTCGTCCCCGAGGACTACGCCTACTACCGCACCCGGCACGACGGCCCGCACGCCCGGCCGCTGGCCTACGAGGTGTCCAACGGCTGCGCCCTGGGCGGCTGCCTGGAGGAGGCGGCCCTGCACGGGCTGGTGGAGCTGGCGGAGCGGGACGCGTTCCTGCTCACCTGGTACGCCCGGCTGCCCGTCCCCCGGATCGACCTCGGCACCGTGTCCGACCCGCGGATCCCGGTGCTGGCCGAGCGGATCCGGCAGGACGGCGGCCACCGGGTCGTGGCCTTCGCGACCACGCCCGACCACGGCGTCCCCAGCGTCTGGGTGATGGCCGTGCACCCCCGTCCCGGCCGCGAGCCGGCGGCGGTCTGCGCGGCCGGCGCCCACTTCGATCCCGAACGGGCGCTGCTCAACGGCCTGCTGGAGCTCACCGCGAACCTCGGCTGGAACCGGGTGGCGTGGCGCGAGGAGACGGCCCGGATCGCCGCGATGGTCGACGACCCGGAGCTGGTACGGGAGATGCGCGACCACGCGCTGCTCTACTGCCACCCCGCCGCCTTCGACCGCTTCGGCTTCCTGTTCGGCGACGCGCCCGCGCTGCCGGTGCGGGAGGCGTTCGCGCGGGCCGGCCTCCGGCCGCGCGGGGACGACCTCCGCGACGACCTGGCCGAGGTGGTGGCCCGGTTCACCGGCGCCGGACTCGACGTCGTCGTGGTGGACCAGACGACCGACGAGCACCGGGCGGGCGGTTTCGCCTGCGCCAAGGTGATCGTGCCGGGACTGCTGCCGATGACCTTCGGCCACCGGATGCGCCGCACCCACGGCCTGCCGCGCCTCCGCGACCTGCCGGCCCGCCTCGGCCACCGCGCCGGACCGCTGGGCCCGGACGACGTCAATCCGCACCCCCACCCGTTCCCCTGACACCCGGAGGTGACCATGGACCCGGACTTCTCGACCCCGGACACCTTCGGCGTGCGCGTCGGCGGGCTCCCGGTGGCGGCGCTGGACGCGATGCGCTCCCCCGCGCTGTGGGAGCGGGTGGAGGCGGTGCTCGACGGCGACGAGCGGCTCGCCGCGCGGGCGGCGGAGCTGTCGGACGCCCTCTTCGCGGCGATCGGGCGGACGGCGGAGGGCCGGCCGGCGCTGGTCGCCCTGCGCCGCGCCGTGCACAACCGGAAGCCGCTCACCGACCGGTGCTGGAACGACTCCGTCCGCGCCCTGCTGCCGGCCGCCGTCACCGAGGGCGTCCACGCCTGGCTGCGGCTCCGCGAGGAGCACGAGCGGGACCGGGCGCGCCTCGCCGAGCAGGTGGAGCACCACGCCCGCACCCGGCACGTCCCACTCCGGAAGGCCGTGAGCGACCCGGCGTTCCGGCACGGTCTGGTGCTGAGCAGCCCGGATCTCCACGCCGACGTGTGCCGGTGGCTGGCCCGGCCGGAGGAGACGGTCCCGGACCGCCGGCTGGCGCTGCGGCTGACCAAGTACCTCTCCCGCGTCGCCCTCAAGACCACCCCGTTCAGCACGTTCACCGTCAGCGGTCTGGGGACCTGGCGGGACGGGCCGGTGGCCGGGCCCCCGGCCCCGCCCGCGGTGCGGACCGTGGCGGAGGTCAACATCTGGGTGGTGCAGCAGTTCGTCCGGGAGCTGTCCCGGCATCCGGCGCTGGCGCCCGGGGTCCGGCTGCGGCTCAGCCCGGCCGCGCTGCGCACCGGCGACCGGTGGGAGTTCCTCGGTCCCGGGCCCGAGGAACCGCTGCGCGGCCTGGCCGCCTCCCCGCCGGTCCGGGCGTGCGTGGACGCGGTGGCCGGCGGACGGACGCGGGCGGAGGCGGCCCGGCGGGTCGCGGAGCTGACCGGCGGCACCCCGGAGGCGGCCACCGCCTACCTGGACAAGCTGGTCGAGCTGGGGCTGCTGGAGGCCGAACGGCCCTTCCCCGACCAGGATCCCGATCCGCTGGGGGCGCTCCACGCGTGGGTGTCCGGCGCCGGCCTCTCCGACCTCGGCGCCGAAATCGCCTCCCTCGCGGCGCGGTTGGACGCGTACCCGACGCTCACCGATCCGGCGGACCGGCTCGCGAGCGTCCGGGGCGTCGAGTCGGCGCTGGGCCGCGTCGCGGCCCTCGTCGGCCCGGAGCGGGTGGCGCTGCCCGGCAAGAACAGCGTCGTCGAGAACGCCCTGCTCGTGCCCCCGTCCACCGCCCTCGACCGCCGGGCCTGGGACCCGGTGCTCCGCGACCTGGACGTCGTCCGCCGGCTGCACGGCGTGCTGGACCCCGCGCAGCCGGGCCGGATCGCGCTGGCCGACCTCGTCGCCGAGCGCGTCGGGCCCGGGGCCGCGATGCCGTTCCTGGCCTTCCACCGGACGGTGCAGGGCTGGGTGCGCGAGGATCCCGGCCTGCTGGACGTCCTGTCCGTCACCACGCACGGCTACCGCGCCCTGTCCGGCCACCGGCTGCCGCGCCTCAGGGAACTGGCCCGGCTGCGCGCCGAGTTGTGCGCGGAGGCGCTGGACGGACGGCCGGACGCGGGCGGCGTCCTGCGGCTCGACCCCGGCCCGCTCGCCGCGCGCGCCGCCCGCTGGCCGCACTGGCTGCGCCCGCCGGACTCCGTGACGTACTACGGCCAGCCGCTCGGCGACCCGGCGGACCCCGGCTTCGTCGTCAACGCCGTCAACTCCGGCCACGGGCGCGGGCGCGACCGGATCCGGCGGCTGCTCGCCCAGGCCGGGACCGCCGCGGACGCGCACACCGCGCCGCCGCCCGACGGCGTCCTCGTCGCGGACACCTGCCGGCACTACGGGAGCAACGTGGGGCTGCGGTGTTCGGCGGTGGCCGACGAGATCGACGTCCCCGGCGGCTGGAGCCGCCGCCCGGCGGAGCACCGGATCCCGCTGGGCGACCTGGAGGTGCGGCACGACCCGGAGGCGGGTCTGCTCGTGCTCCGCTCCCTGGCGCGCGGTGTCGAGGTGCGGCCCGTGCACCCCAACCTCATCGCGGAGATGTGGCTGCCGCCCGCCGTCCGGCTGCTCCTGCAGGTGTTCGGCGCGACGTCCAACCTGCTGATCCCCGGCCGGCGGATGTTCGGCGACACCTCGCCGTCCCTGGTGCGGGAGTTGCGGTCCGAGCCGCGGGTGGTGGTCGGGCGGACGGTGGTGAGCCGCCGCCAGTGGGTGTTCCCCGCCGGTGCCGCGCCGGCGCGGCGGCCCGGCGAGGGCGACGCGGCGTACCTGACGCGCCTGGCCGGCTGGCTGCGCGCGCACGGCATGCCGCGGCGCTGCTTCGTCCGGGCCCTGGACCCCGGCGCGGTGGCCGACGGCAGTGTGTGGCGGGTCAAGTCCCGCAAGCCGCTGGCCGTGGACTTCGCCAACCTCCTGCTGGTCGGCCTGTTCGAGCGGATGCTCGCCGAGCCGGACCACGTCCTGTTCCTCCAGGAGGCGCTGCCCGACGCGTCCGGCCTGCCGGACCACGGTGACGGCGCGCCCCGGGTGACCGAATACCTCATCGAGATCAACGGAGGCCGGCATGCCGACCGCTAGCGACCCCCTGCCGCCCGAGGAGGCCGCGGGCGCGGACTGGGTGGCCGCGCACGTCTTCTACGACACCGACCAGGACGGACTGCTGACCGGCTGCGTCCGGCCGCTGGCCGAGGAGCTGACCCGCGCCGGGCTCGTCCGGCGGTCGTTCTTCCTGCGCTACTGGGAGGGCGGACCGCATGTGCGGCTGCGCCTGCTGCCCGCCCGCCGGGCGGACCGGGCCGAGGTCGAGCGGCTGGCCGGTGAACGGATCCGCGCCCATCTGGAACGCCACCCGGCGCCCGACGTGGTGGACCGCTCCCGCTTCGAGGGGGTGGCCGCCGAACTGGCCGGCCTGGAGGGCCGTCCGGGGCACGACACGGCCGTGCGGCCCAACAACACGGTGGAGTTCCTGCCGTACGAGCGGGAGCACGAGGACTACGGGCACGGTCCCGCGATCGCCGCCGTGGAGCGGCACTTCGCCGAGTCCAGCGAGCTGGCCTTCTCGGTGGTGGCGGCGGGCACGACCGTCGAGCAGCGCGCGCTGCTGGCGTTCGACCTGGTCGTCGGGGTGTTCGCGCTGTGCGACGAGATCCGCGGCCGGTGGGCGCGGGCCGGCGGGCCGCCGCTGCCCTTCGGCAGCGGACCGGAGGCCGAGGACCTCGAACCCCGCTACCGGGCCCAGCGCGAGCCGCTGCGCGAACGGGCGCTGCGCACCTGGCGGGTCGCCGAGGAGGGTGCCGCCCGGCCGGACCAGCGGACGTACTGGCTGGACTCGGTCCGGCGGCTGCGCGACACCCTGCACGCCCTGGAGGACGCGGGCGACTTCACCACCGCCTGGGCGGACTCCCCGCTGGCCGTCCCCCTCGACCTGGCCGCCACCCGGCACCCGTCCACCAGTCTGGTGCTGCTGCGCTGCGCGCACCTCGTCAACAACCGGCTGGGGCTGACCCTGTGGCAGGAGAACCAGGTGCGGTTCCTGGTGGGCCGGGTGCTCGCCGAGCTCCCCGAAGCGCTGGCCGCCCCATGAGCCGGCCGGCGCCCCGGTGGCACAGTCTCCACGTCCACCACCACGACGCGGACGCCGAGCCCGCGCTCGTCCTGGACGCCGTCCGCCCCGCGTTCGAGGCCGTGCGGCCGTGGACGCGGGGCACCTGGTTCGGCCGGCACTGGCTGCGCGGACCGCACCTGCGCCTCAACTTCCGGGCGCCCGGCCCGGTGTGGGAGGCCAGGATCCGTCCGGTGGTGACGGAGCGGATCGAGGCGTACCTGCGCGTCCGGCCGTCGCGGGTGCGGCTGGACGAGGCGGCGCTGGCGCCGGTGCACGCGCGCCTGGCCGAACTGGAGATGGAGACCGGCGCCCGGCACCCCTGGGTCCCCGACAACACGGTGCTGGAACGCCCCTACGACCACCGGCTGCCGGTCCTGGGCTCGCCGCGGGCGAGCGAGCTGCTGGCCGGATTCCTCTCCGACACCGACGACCTGGCGTTCCGGATGTACGAGCGCCGGGCGGCGGGCGGGTCGACGGCCGCGCTGGCGCTGGACCTGATGTGGACCACCGCTGCGGTGGCGGCGGTCCCGTTCGAGACCGGCGCTCCGCCGATCGTGCGCGGCTACCTGTCGCTGCGCTCGCACGCCGACGCGTTCCTGTCCCGTACGCGTGACCCGGCGGCCCATCGGGCCGCGTTCGACGCCCGGTACCACCGCCAGGCCGATGCCTTGGGCGCGCGGCTGCGCGCGGTGCAGGAGGCGGTGGACGGGCGGCGGGAGGACGTGCCGTTCGTCGCCGACTGGGCCGCCGCGATCCGCCGCCGGCAGCGGATCGCCTACCCCCAACTGGCCTCCGGCGCGGTCTCGATGCGCGGCGCCGGCCTGGCGCCGCGACCGCCGGCCCGGCAGGTGAGCGGCTTCCACCGGCTGCTCCAGTCGGGCCACGGGCAGGAGGACTTCCTCTGGACCGACCCGTGGTTCGCCTCCTTCCGCCTGGTGGTCAACTACCTCTACGTCCACCTCAACCGCCTCGGCCTGGGTCCGGCCGACCGTGCTCTCCTGTGCCACCTGGCGGCCTCCACCGTGGAGGGCGTCCACGGCGTCACCGCCACCGAGGTCTTCCGCCGCCACGTCCTCCCGCCGTCCCGGGACCAGGTCCCGGAGTGGCGGCGGCTGGCCGCCGAGTGGGGCCGGGCGGCCGGCTCGGCGCCGGCCGAGCGGCAGGGGTGAAGGGGGCGGTTCAAGTGCCGCCCGCCGCAGGGCCTTTCAAAGCCGGGTACGGTGTCGGTTCGCACGCTACGCTGTGTCGGCTCCGGTGGTCCCAGCGGCCCGCCGGGACGGGAAGCGGTCGGTCGGTGAAGGCTTCGGACCAGGCCGGGGTGACGGTCGCGGGAGGTGCGGACCATGGCACGACGTTCACGGCTGCGGCCGGTCGGGGAGGTGGCGGCGGCCGGCTGGGTGGTCGCGGGGATCGGGCCGTTCGGGTCCGGCGTGGGCGGCCTCGTACCCCGGGGGTTCGAGGCGTACGCCCGGATCCTGCACCCCGCGTCGGCGGCCGACGACACCCCCGTGACCTGGGCGGAGGTGGCCGCGTGGACGGGCAGGACGGTGCATCCCCGGGTACAGTTCCGGGCGCTCGCCACCCCCGCGCCGGACACGCGGGCGGCGCGGCTCCGGGAGGAGAGGCCCTGGGTGGAGGATCCCGAACCGGGCACGCTCTCCCCCGCCGCGCTGGCGGCGCTGTGTGACGTCCTGGGCCGGCACACCGCGTCGGGCGGCCTCTGCCGGTTCTGCGTCTGGGACGGGTACGGGCCCGGGGCGGACGGCCGCGCGAGGGTTTCCTTCACGCCGGAGGAGCCGGAGGGGCCGGAGGAGGGAGCCGGGCGGCCCGACCCGGAGCTGCTTCCCCCGGAGTTCCCGGCGGGCGTCGCCGACAGCCCTCGAGTGGAGTTGCCGAACCGCAGCTACCTCCTGCTCGAGGGCCCGCTCGACGCGGCCGGGGAACTGGCGGTGTCCCTCTTCCCGCAGTCGCCCAACCTGTTCTGGCCCGACGACCGGGCCTGGTGTGTCGCGACGGACACCGACCTCGACTCCACCTACCTCGGCGGCTCGGCGGCGCTCGTCGCCGACGTGCTGGCGGACGAGCGCCTGGAGGCCGTCCGGGTCGAGGTGACCGACCCCGTGTGGGCGGACAGCGACGAGATCAACCGCTGACGCCCGGCGTCAGCGCCGCGTCAGCTGCACTTCGTCAGGTGCACCTTGGCGGTCCTGGCCGCCATGTCCGCGGTGGGCGGGTTGTAGCCGACCGGCGCGACGATCCTGGCGGCCGACTCGCCCTGGTAGTAGCCGGACCGGCAGACGAGGGCCGCGTTGCCCTTGGCGGCGGCCCGGCCGGTGCTGCCGTACTCCTTGATCTTCGAGCCGTGGTTGCTGAAGAGACCGACCTTCCCCTTGATCAGCCGCACCGGCTGGGTACAGGTCACGCGGACCCGGACGTTGACCGTGCCCGGCACGTGACCGGAGTGGTGCGGCGCGCCGTGGTTGGCTCCGACGAAGACCATCTCGCAGTGGATGACCCGCCGCGAGGCGGCGACGGACCTGTCCTGGCCCGCCGGGTGGAACGTGTACTCCGTCTTGGCGAGGACCTGGTCCGAGCCCGGGCCGGGAGTCGCCGCTCCCGCCGTCGACACGCCGCCGACGACGGCGATGAACGCCGCCGCCCCCACGACTCCCGCACGGCGCGCGAGGCCCGACGCGGCGCCCTGTCGTTGGTGCTTCATACCCTTTGTCTCCTTCCGCTGGTACCGGTGCTCGGCCGACGCGTCACTCGCGTACGTGACGCGGCCGTCCCCGCCCGGGACGGGCGTGGACCGCTCATCGCGGCGCTCCGGTGCTCCGCGGCCCCCGTAAGGAACGCACAGCTGTGTACTGAACAGACGTCGTCTGCCCACGGCGCCAGGAGACCACTCATGGGACGCGGCCTCTTGACGGTACGCAGGATCGTATACGGCAACTCGGCTGGCGGGTAAGGACCTTTGTTTCAGTTGAACGCCAGTGCGGAAACCGCGACGGTCATCGGCGACCGTCGCCCTCACGCGGGCGTCCGGGACTCCGCCGGCATGACCTCGGCGAGCTGGCGGCGGCCCGAGATGCCGAGTTTGCGGTAGGCGCCGGAGAGGTGGAACTCCACGGTCCGGAGGGTGACGAAGAGCCGGCCGGCGATCTCCCGGTTGGTGTGGCCGTCGCGGGCCAGGGAGAGGATGCGGAGTTCCTGCGGGGTCAGGCCGGTCAGGGTCGCCGGCAGGGTCTCACGCTCCTCCGTCGGGCACATCTCCCGGCGCGCCGCCGCGATCCGCCGGGCCAGGGGACGGGCGCCGCAGCTCTCGGCTCCGGCGGACGCGGCTGTGAACGCGTCGCACGCCTCCTCCGCACGGCCGGCGGCGCCGAGGGCGCGTCCGAGGTCGAGCCGGGCCGCCGCGACGCCGAGCCGGGCGGGCGAGCGGCCGAGCAGGGCGACGGCGCTGTCGAGGAGTTCGATCCGGCGCGGCCCGGTCTCCGTCATCGCGACGGCGTGCAGGGCCGTGCCCACGGCCCGGGGCGTGCCCCAGCGGTGGGCGTCCTCCAGTTCGGCGCGGGCCAGGCGGGCGGCCTCGGCGGTCTCCCCTTCGGCGGCCAGCAGGTGGGCCGCCCGGGACCGCCAGGGCAGGACCGCCGGGTTGCGCACGCCGAGTTCGGTGAGCATCCGGCCGGCCGTGTACCAGTCCTCCACCGCGCCCGGCACCTCGCCGGTCCGCGACCGGAGGACGGCGCGGGCGGCCAGCACCCCCACCGTGTCCTGCCGGGGCCGCTGTTCGCCGTCCAGCCCCCACCGGGTCAGCAGCGTCCGCGCGGTGTCCGTGTCGCCGGCCATGGCGCCGGCCTCGATCAGGGCGGCGACGGCGAGCCGGGCGAGCACGTGCGACGCGCCCGGCTCCGTACACAGCGGCTCGGTCAGGGGCGCCAGCATCTCGATCACGCCCGGCAGGTCGCCGCGGACCCGGCGGACCGTGGCCCGGAGCAGGTCCACGGCGACGTCCGTCCACCGCCCCGGCCGGGCCCCGCGGACCGGCCGGTAGCGCCCGCACCAGGTCGCCGCCTCGGTCAGTTCGTCGGCGTGGATCAGGGTGCGGCAGCCGTACCAGAGGACGGTGGCCGTGCCGCCGTCCCCGCCGGCGGCCAGCGCCTCGCGGGCGTACCGGACGGCGCCCGCACGGTCCTCGCCGGCGCGGACGGCGTGTACGGCGCGCAGGGCGGCGGGCCGGCCGGCGGTGTCCGGGGAGTCCGGGACGTCCGGTGAGTGCGGTGAGTGCGGTGATTCCGGGGCGTCCGGGGGATCCACGGCTCCGGCGGTCCCGGCCTCGTCGGCGGGCGCGCCGTCGGGCCGTTCGCGTTCCGGGAACAGCCGGGCCGGACCGGCCACGCGGACGAGCGCGCGGTGCAGCCGCAGTCTCCGGAGCTGCCCGGGCGCGGCCGGGCCGATCCGGTCGGCCGTGTCGTCGAGGACGGCCACCGCGTCCACCGGTCTGCCGCAGCCGGCCAGCAGCGCGGCCAGGTCGAGGGCGTAGTCGGTGGCGACCGCGGGGTCCTCGGCCTCGCGCCGGGCGGCGTCCAGCAGCCGGATGGCGCGGTCGGGGTTCACGAACCCGTCCAGCCGGGCGAGTTCACAGCGGACGGCCGCCCGCACGCGGGGGCGCAGCCGTTCGCGGAGCAGGCCGCGGAGGTGCTGGGCCGCCTCCTCCGTCCTGCCCTCGCCGGCCAGTCGGCGGGCGGCCGTCATCAGGGGTTCGACGGTCCAGCTCAGGCCGAGCGGTCCCGCCGCGACGAGGTGCCGGGCCACCCGGGTGGCGCCGAAACCGCCGTCCCGCAACAGTTCGGCCGCCCGCAGGTGCAGGGCGGCCCGGGTGCCGGCGGGGATCCGCTCGGTGACCATGGTCGCGAGCAGCGGATGCCGGAAGGTCAGGGGGGTGCGGTTGGCGAGCAGACATCGGCCGACCAGTTCGTCGACGGCCGGCAGCGTTTCCCCGACGTCGAGGCCGGCGAGCCGGGCGGCCTGGGTGATCTCGGCGTCGGCGCCGAGGACGGCGACGGCCCGGGCCAGTTCGAGGGCCGGGCGGGTGAGTCCGCCGAGCCAGCGCTCGGCTCCGGGGAGCGCGGCGGCGCCGGGGGCGGGGCGCAGGTCGTCGGGGGCGGGCGCGGATCCCGATCGTCCGGCCAGCAGGGCCAGCAGCAACGCCGGGTTGCCGCCGGTCAGTTCGTGACAGGCCCGGGCGGCCGCCGCGTCGAGGGAGACCCCGCAGCGGGTCTCGGCGAAGGGGGTGACGGCGTCGGCCGGCAGGCCGGTGAGGTCGAGGACCTCCGCTGCGACGGCGAATTCGGCTCCGGGGGCCGTGGCCAGGTCCCGGGCCGCCAGCACGATCGCCAGCCGGGCCGGCGGCATGCTCCGGGACAGGGCGAGTAACCAGCGCAGCGACCCGGTGTCCAACCGGGACGCGTCGTCCAGGCACAGGGCCACGGGCGCGCGGGCGGCCTGCCGCCGGGCCCGTTCCACGAGTTCGCCCAGGGGGTCGGCACCGGGGGCGGGGGCCTGCGCCCGGTCCTGATCCCCCGGGCCGGGTAACCGGTCGAGCAGGCAGCCCGCGGCGGCGAACGGTCTGTCGGGCAGGCCGCGCGCGTCGCCCACGGCCACGTGGAAGCCCGCGGCGGCGGCGAGCCCGGCGGCCGCCTCCAGCAGGGCGGACTTCCCGGCTCCCGGTTCGCCCCGGACCAGGACGGTGACCGGCCGCCCCGCGCGAGCCTCGTCGAACAGGCCCGCCAAGCGGGCCAGTTCGCTCCCCCGACCGGTCGCGCCGACCGACGCCATCCGCACCTCCCGAACGGAAGCCGCCGTGCTCCCGGTTCAGGGCGGGGGCACGGCCGCATGGATGTATGACCCGACAGACCCATTGCACACCGTTTATCACGATGTACGACGAAACGACCAACCCCGTCCCATGACAGTACAGCGTGTGTCGTACTCGCTTCAATGGCCCTTTCCCGCCGGGCCCTTGCCTCCGGGGCAGGCGAGGGGCTGCCACCGGGGAGGTCAGCGCCGGGGCGCCGGGCGGTCGGCCGCGGTGTCGGACGGGGTGCGCGGGTGTGGGATCAGTGGGTCGGCGTCGCCGCCCTGGAGGGAGACCGTGCGCGCGGGGGCCGGGATGCGGATGCCCTCGGCGCGGTAGCGCTGGTGCAGGCGCTTGATGAACTCGTGCTTGATGCGGTACTTGTCGCTGTACTCGCCGACCCCGAGGATCACGGTGAATCCGATGCGGGAGTCGCCGAAGGTGTGGAAGCGCACGGCCGGTTCGTGGTCGGGTACGGCACCGTCGACGTCCCGCATGACGCTCGCGACGACCTCGTTGGTGACCTTCTCCACGTGCTCCAGGTCGCTGTCGTAGCCGACGCCCACCTGCACGGTGACGGTCAGCGGCTGCTCGGGCCGGCTGAAATTGGTCATGTTGGTCCCGGCCAGCTGGGCGTTCGGGATGATGACCAGGTTGTTGGAGAGCTGCTCGACGACGGTGTTGCGCCAGTTGATGTCGACGACATAGCCCTCCTCACCGCTGCTGAGCCGGATGTAGTCGCCGGGCTGGACCGTCTTGGAGACCAGGATGTGCACACCGGCGAAGAGGTTGGCCAGGGTGTCCCGCATGGCCAGGGCGATGGCCAGACCGCCGACGCCGAGGGCGGTGAGCAGCGGGGCTATCGAGATGCCGAGGGTCTCCAGGATGACCAGGAAGCCCATCGCCAGGACCGTGATGCGCGTGATGTTGACGAATATCGTGGCCTGGCCGGCCACTCCGGAGCGGGACTGCGTCACCGTCCGGATCAGACCGCTGATCACGCGGGCCGCGGTGAAGGTGGCGCTGAGCATCACCACCGCCACCAGCGTCTGGTTGACGGTGTGCCGCACCTGGTGGTTCAGCGGCAGGGCCGCGGCGCCCACCGCCACGCCGGCGGCCACCGCCGCGCAGGGGGCGAGGGTGCGCAGGATGTCGACGATGATGTCGTCGCCGATCCAGCGGGTCCGCAGGGCCCGTTCGGCGAGCCACCGCAGGATCATCCGCAGCAGCACGGCCGCCAGCAGCCCGGCGACCACCGCGATGCCCGCGGTGATCCCGTCGTGCAACGTCAGATCCCCGGTCACCGGCGCCCTCCGCGGTTCCCGGACCCTGTGCCGGCGGCGCCAAGCGCCACCGGCAGTCCGACACAGCCAACCGTCACTTCGTCCTACCTACCTGTCCGGAACGATCGTCAAAGTGCCAGGACACAGACATGACCCGGCACAAAACGCCATCCTGCACCACGGCCGGGACAGGTTCTGACCGGCCGTCAGGGCATAGCCGAAGACAAGCCATCAAACCGGACGCGCTGATTCGGACGGATCGCGGAAGGAAGGGCCGGAAGGCGGCCGAAAAGACGGCCGGCCCGGCCCGGGAAGGATCCCGGGCCGGGCCGGCGGTAGTGCGGAGAGCGGGAAGAGCGATCAGGAACCGGCGGACTCGGCGGCGGCCCGCTGGGCGTTCCGCTCCTTGATCCGCTGCGCCTCCTTGCGGACCTCGGCCTGCGTGGCGCGCTCGCGCTCCAGCCACTCGGGCCGCTCCTCCTTGAGCGCCTCGATCTGCTCCGTGGTGAGCGCCTCGGTGACGCCGCCCCGGGCCAGGCCCGCGATGGAGACGCCGAGCTTCGCGGCGACCACGGGACGCGGGTGCGGCCCGTCGCGCCGCAGGTCACGCAGCCACTCCGGCGGGTCGGCCTGGAGCGCGTTCAGCTCCTGGCGGGAGACCACACCCTCCCGGAACGAGGCGGGGGTGGCTTCCAGGTACACCCCCAGCTTCTTCGCCGCGGTCGCGGGCTTCATCGTCTGGGCGGTTTTGTGCGTGGTCATGCGACCAAGGGTACGGGGCGATCGGCACGCTCCGTGACCGGTAACCTGGGCGGGTGACAGGCTCGCAAGACTCCCCCACGTTCCGGCTCGCCTACGTCCCGGGAGTGACACCCGACAAATGGGTGCGTATCTGGAACGAACGCCTGCCCGAGGTGCCGCTGACCCTGCTGTCGGTGCCCCCGCACGAGGCGCCCGGCGTGCTCCGCGCCGGCGGCGCCGACGCCGCGCTGCTCCGGCTCCCGGTGGACGGTACGGACCTCAGCGCCATCCCGCTGTACACCGAGACCACCGTGGTGATCGTCCCCAAGGACCACCTCCTCACGGCGGTGGACGAGGCGGCGGTCGCCGACCTCGCCGACGAGATCGTCCTGCACCCGCTGGACGACGCCCTGGGCTGGGAGCGGCTGCCGGGGCGGCCCGCGCTGGAGCGGCCCGCCACGACCGCCGACGCCGTCGAGCTGGTCGCGGCCGGCATCGGCGTCCTCGTCGTCCCGCAGTCCCTCGCCCGACTGCACCACCGCAAGGACCTCACCTACCGGCCGCTGACCGACGCCCCGCAGTCGCGGGTCGCCCTGTCCTGGCCCGAGGAGCGGACCACCGAGCTCGTCGAGCACTTCATCGGCGTCGTCCGCGGCCGTACCCCCAACAGCACGCGCGGGCCCCAGCTGCCCGCGGCCCAGGAGCGCCGGACGGGCGGGGCGGGGACCGCCGGGCGGAAGGGCGGCGGCGCGCCCCGGAAGGCCGCCGCCGGGCAGAGCGGCAGGAAGACCGTCGGGCAGGGCGGTAAGAAGGGCGCCGGGAAGAACACCGCGAAGGGCGCGGGCAAGGGCGGCGCCCAGCGCGGCACCGGCGGCCGGCGGCGCGGAGGCCGCTGACCGTCCTCGTCGCCTGAGTAGGCCGCCGTCCGACGAAAGGGCCGCCGTCCGACAGAGCCCTCGTCGGAAAGGACCCGCGTCGGAAGCCGGAACGGGCCCGCGCCCGAAAGCGCGCCCGCGACCCGAAAGCGCGCCGCGCCCGCGACCCCCCGTGCCCGAGAGCGCCCGCGGACGGTTCACCCGCGCGGCACGGGCGGGGTGCCGGTCCCCCGCCCCCGGGCCAGACTCGGGGGGAGCCCGTCGGCGGACCCCGTCGACGCCCCCGTCGGCGGACCCGTGTCGCCGGACCCCTGCCCCCGGAGGCGCGCGATGACCCGACCGCCACCGGCGGCCCGCCGGGCGGCCCCCGCCGCGGACGGCGAGATTCCGGACCACCTGCTGCGCGTCGGCGACCTGGCCCCGGAGACCCTGCGGACCCTCCTGGACCGGGCGGAGGCGATGAAGCGGGAGCCACTGGGGTGGGCCGACGGTCTGCGGGGCGGGGCCGTCGGGTGCGTCTTCGAGAAGCCGTCCACGCGGACGCGGGTGTCGCTGGCCGCCGCCGCCCAGCGGCTCGGCATGGCCGCCGTGGTGCTGAACCGGGACGAGCTCCAGCTCGGCCGCGGCGAGACCGTCGCCGACACGGCCCGGGTCCTCTCGTCGTACCTCGACGCCGTCGCCGTGCGCACCTTCGAACACCGCGTGCTGGAGCGGATGGCCGAGGTGTCCGAGGTGCCGGTCGTCAACGCGCTGAGCGACAGCCACCACCCGTGTCAGTCCCTCGCCGACCTGCTCGCCCTGCGGGAGCACTTCGGGACGCTGAAGGGCCTGCGGGCCGCCTTCGTCGGCGACGGCGGGAGCAACACCTGCAACTCCTTCCTCTCCGCCTGCGCCGCCACCGGCATGCACCTGACCATCGCCCGTCCCGCCGGCTACGCGACGGATCCCGGCCTGCTGGACGAGGCCCGCGAGACGATGCGGCGCACGGGCGGGTCCGTCTCCGTGACCGAGGAACCGGAGGACGCCGTCCGGGGCGCGCACGCCGTCTACGCCGAGGTGTGGGTGCCCATGGACCGGCGCGACGAGGCCGACGAGCGCCGTCGGCGCCTGGCCCGCTACCGGGTGGACGACCGGCTCCTGGCCCACGCCCCCGGCGACGCCGTGGTGCTGCACTGCCTGCCCGCCGTCCGCGGCGAGGAGATCACCTCGGAGGTCCTCGACGGCCCCCGCTGCCTCGCCTGGCAGCAGGCCGCCAACCGGCTCCCCACCGCCCAGGCGGTGCTCCACGCCCTGATCACCGCGGCCCGCCGGCGGGCGGTCTGAGCGGAGGCGGGACGGGACCGGGGGGCGGTGAGAATGGCCGCATGGACGCCGCGTCCAGGACGGACCGGCCGGTGAGGTCGGGCAGCGCCGCGAGGAGGGTCTCCCGTTCGGCGAAGGCGTAGGGAAGGTTCTTCACCAGGTCGTAGCGGCTGCTCACGGACTGGTACCGCGCGCTGATCGTGTCGTGGTGCGCCGATTTCCGCATGGTCCCTCGCCCTCCTGCCGGACAGTACGTGGATCCGTCGGTGCGCGCTCTCCCGGCGCGGACCGGCCGGCGGCGGCGCCGGACGACGGTAGCCGCGGCCCGCGCGGGACGGCCACGGCGGGCCGGCTGCATCTGTCAACTCCTCGGTGGTCACGCCTTGTTGGCGGTTCAGGAGGCCGGTCCGGTGGCGTGGGCGCCGCTGCCGGCCGGTCCGCTCGGGGAGAGCGCGCCGGCGGTGAGCGCGCCGCAGACGAGGACGGCGAAGGCGACCCAGAGGGCCACGGTGTAACCGTGCACGGTCCCGGCGTCGACGGCGTCGCGGCCGCGTCCGTGGCGGTCCAGGTAGCCGGCGGTGACGCTGGTGGCGACGGAGTTGAGCAGGGCGGTGCCGAGGGCGGCGCCCAGTTGCTGGACGGCGTTGTAGGCGGCGGAGGCGATGCCGGCGTCGGCCGGGCCCATGCCGGCGGTCACCAGGTCGGTCGCGGTGGCCAGGAGGCAGCCGAGGCCGAGGCCGGTAAGGATCTGGGCGGGCAGCAGGTAGACGAGGAAGACGTGGGAGCTGGTGGCGGTGAGCTGGGTGAGGACCAGCATCCCGGCGGCGGCGGAGAGCAGGCTCACGACGATCAGGACGCGGGGAGCGGTGCGCCGGTGCAGCCGCCCCGCGACGCCGACCGAACCGACGATCCCGCCGACGGCGTTGACGAGCAGGACCATGCCCGCGCGGACGGCGGAGTAGCCCAGGATCGTCTGCGTGTAGTAGCTGACGAACAGGAAGAACCCGAACATCGCGACGAACATGAGGAAGACCGACGAGAAGGCGGTGCCGCGGGCGCGGTGCAGCAGGACGCGCGGCGGCAGCAGCGGGTGGGGTGCCCTGGTCTCGACGGCGGCGAAGAGGGCGAGGAGCAGGACGCCTCCGGTCAGCAGCGTGAGGACCACGGGGTCGGTCCAGCCGCGCGGTTCGGCCTGGGCGAAGGCATAGACCAGGGCGACCAGACCGGCGGCGCTGAGCAGCGCGCCGGGCACGTCGACGCGCGGCAGGCCGCGGTCGGGCCGGTCGCGGAGCAGGAACGGGGTGCCGGCCAGGGCGAGGGCGGCCATGGGGACGTTGATGTAGAGGCACCAACGCCAGTCGGCGTACTGGGTGAGCAGGCCGCCGGCGACCACGCCGAGGGCGGCGCCGCCGGCGCCGACGCCGGCGAACACCCCGAACGCCCGGCCGCGTTCGCGGGCGTCGGTGAAGGTCAGGGCGAGCAGGGAGAGGGCCGCCGGGGCGAGGAGTGTGGCGCACAGGCCCTGGAGGGCGCGGGCCGCGAAGAGCGTGCCGGCGTCGCCGGCGGCTCCGCCGAGGGCGGAGGCCGCGGCGAACCCCACCAGGCCGGTGAGGAAGGCGCGGCGGCGGCCGAGGGCGCCGCAGACCCGGCCGCCGACGAGCAGGAGTCCACCGAAGGCGAGGGCGTAGGCCGTGATCACCCATTGCCGGTCGGTGTCGGACATGCCCAGGTCGTGCTGTGCCGAGGGCAGGGCGATGTTCACGATCGTCGCGTCCAGCACGACCATCAGCTGGGCGAGGCTCACCACCGGCAGGGTCCGCCAGCGCTTGGAGTCGGCCGGGGACACCGGGACTTCGGGCAGCACCATGCGTCACCTCGTACATCGGTCGAGTTACTGGAACGCTGGTCGAGCGGGCGGCGAGCGTACTACACCGTCGTTCGGGCGGACAAGGTCGAAATGCCGTACTCAGAACGGGAGTTGCGGAGTGGACGGCGGAGGTGGACAAGGCCGGGCGGGAGGGCGTCGGCCCTGGTCGCGGCGGACGCGGAGGCTTCCGGAGCGGGGTCCGCACCGGCCGTCCCGTCGCATTCCGGAACAGGCCGCGGCCGCGCGCGGAGCGCCCGGCGGCGGTGGCCGGACGCGCGGCGCCGGGTGATACGTTGTGCGCGTTTTTCGGGGTGATCACCCAGGGGTGGTCATGCACAGGGGGAGGTGGAGGCCATCACCGACAGCGAGCACACGCGGGACGGCCGGGCCCACCGCGGCGTGGGGAGCGTCTGGCTCCGGCCCGCGCGGGCCGGCCGGAGCACGGAGGCGCCACTCACACGGGAGCGGATCGTCGGGGCGGCCGTGGCGCTGCTGGACGAGGAGGGCCTCGACCGGCTGACGATGCGCCGGCTGGCCGAACGGCTCGGGGCGGGGGCGACCACGCTCTACTGGCACGTGACGACCAAGGACGACGTCGTCGACCTGGCCGTCGACGCCATCTTCGGCGAGACGCCGGTCCCCGACCGGCCCACCGACCGCCCCCGGGACGACATCGCGCGGCTGCTCCACGACTGGCGGCGGGCCGTGCTGCGCCACCCCTGGTCGGCCGAACTGCCGTCGCGGCGACGGCCGTTGCTGGGGCCGAACTTCCTGGCCTGGATGGAGTTCCTGCAGTCGGCGCTGCTCCGGGCCGGGCTGGGCGAGGACCGGCTGAACGCCGCCACCTGGGCGCTGTACAACCATGTGATGGGCGCCACCGCCGCCCAGTCGAGCCTGCGGCTCTCCGCCGAGGAGGCACGGGCCGGACGGGACTACCTCGAAGGCCGGCGGGAGCGGTACCCGACCGTCGCCGCCCACAGTTACATCACCGACGACGACTGGGACGGGAACTTCGCGGCGGGCCTGGAGTACCTGCTCGACGGCATGGGAGCGCGGCAGGGGGCGGGGCGGCCCTGACGGCCGTCCGCGCCGCCCGGCGTAAACGCTGGTGAATCGCGGGCGGCTTTTCCGCCGGGGCGCGCCGCGCGGCGGAAACCGGGCCGCCCGGCCGGAAACCGGGCCGCCCGGAGAAACAGGGAAACCGTGCGGGTAAATGCGCCGAATACGGCCGACGCCCGGGCTCGACGCCTAACGGCCCCCGACAGGGGGGCCATGCGGTGCGCGGCGCCGGCGCCCGCGACGGCCACTTGCCTTCAACTGCCATGCAGTGACAGCATATTGGAATCCTGGCGCTGGTTTTCAGTATGCGCCGGACGGAATACGGCTCCCGGGTCCGCCCGGCGGGCCGCGCTTCCGGCCCCCGTGCGCGGAGCGGGCGCCTGCTGTCGGCCGACGAAGGAAACCGGCATGTACCGCGGATCTGCTCGTCGTACCACTCCCCGCCGGGACGGCGCCGCGCGGTCCCCGGCCCGGCGGCCGACCCGTGCGTCCTGGTGCAGCCCTCCGAGTCGTTCCGGGTCCTGCGGGGGCCGCTGCTCCAGCACGCCGCGGCCGTCGGCGCCCCGCCCGCCCGGCCCGCGTCGGCCGCCCACGCGCCCGGCGGCGCGGAGGCGCCGGTGAGCGCGCTCTCCGACGAGGAGCGGGCGCTGCTGGGCATGCTCCGCGAACGGGTCCCGGTCGGGGAGATGGCCCGCCGCTTCTACTGCTCCGAGCGGTCGATGTACCGCCGGATACGGCGCGTGTACGAGGCGCTGGGCGTCGCCAACCGCAAGGAGCTGTGCACCCGCATGCCGTACGGGATCTCCTGAAGCGGCGCGGTGAGAGCCCGCCCCAGTCGCCGTACGCGCGGAAATGGCAGGCGTTTTCCCGCTCCGCGCGGGATGGCAGGCGTTCCTGCCAGATTCCCGCCACCCCGGCCGAGGGCGCCGCAGATTCCCTTGTCAGGACCGGCACCGCCGCCCACCATGAATTCCGTCCGCGGGTGCCGGACCGTGGCGGCCCGCCGATTTCCCCGGGGACGGCCGGTGTCACCCGCCGGTTTCCGCCGCCGGGCTCCTTGAGAACCGGCCGCGGCCCGCACGCCGCGCGCCCTCCCGCTCCGGAGGGGCGGGAGGGCGCGGGCGACGCGGTGTCAGCGCTTGGGCGGCTTGACCCAGCCCTTCTTCACGAGCTCGTCGCAGTGCCATTTGGCGTACGAGGCGGACTCGCCCTTCTTCCTCGCGGCGCTGATGCAGTCGGCGTAGGGGAAGGGGGGCTGGTCGGCCGGTACGGCGTGGACGACCGGTCCGGCCGACGGAATCGGCGCGGCGGCCGGTCGGGCCTGGGCGACGGCCGGCAGGGACAGGGCTCCGAGCACGACGACCGCGGCCGATACGACACTCATCCGGTACACAGGCATTCCTCCGCTTTTCGTCTTCCTGAACAGCCTGAACAGGGGGTGACCCGTCACCGCTCAACGAGCCCGGCCGGGCGGGGAAACGCTTCGCCCGGCCGTTCCGTTCGAAGAGAGGCGGCCATTCGGAGGGATCCCGCGCCCGGCGCTAGCCGGCCAGGGCCTGGTCCGTCGCGCGGGCCCGCATGGTGGCGACGACGTCGGCGCGGTCGTACAGGACGCGCCGCCCTTCCTTGCGCCGGCCCCAACCGTGCGTACTGGCCAGCCAGTAGACGGTGCCGGAGGCGACGCCCCAGCGGACGGAGATCTCCTGGGCCGTGAAGCCCGCGCCCGGGCCCGGGCGTTCGCCGCGCGGGCCCAGGGTGTGCCACAGCTCCGGCGACCAGGTGTGGCCGGTGTCGGCGGAGCAGACGATGGCGGCCTCGCCGGCGGCGGCGCGGGTGCCCAGGCGGGCGGCCAGCCGGCCGGGGCACCCCGGCCGGACGCAGGCGCCGACGACGACGTGCCGGTCGCGGTGGCCGGAGAGCGCGGACCAGGCGGCCCGGATCAGTTCCCCGGTCTCGGCGGCGAGGTCGGCGGCGGCCGGATGGGCCGCCAGCCAGTCGGCGTGCCGGGCGAGGAAGGCGGTCAGCGCGGCGGTGTCGCGCTCCGGGGCGACGACGCCGCGCTGCTCGCGGACCAGGGCCGCCCACCCGGTCAGCACCGACCGGATGTCGGACCTGGCGTCCAGGACCCGGGTGTCGAGCGGGATGCCGGGCGAGCCGCGCTCGCTGACCTTTTCCACGACTCTGCGGGGCCGGGTGAGGGCGCCGGCCAGTTCGTCGTACAGCCACCGCAGGACGGCCAGGTCCTTGAGGAGGCGGCGGCGGGCCGGGGTGGTGTCGACCGGGGCCGAGGTGTGTGACATCGGGGCGTGTGGCATCGGTGCGTGCGTCATCCGGGGCTCCATGGGGCGGGTGGATTGTGCGACCGGGCCCGAGCCTGCCGGAGCCGGTTACCGGGCGGGTACCGGTCCGTTCCCGCCCCGTTCCCGCCGTTCCCGGCCGGTTCCCGGCCCCGCTCCCCCGGGGTCCCGCGGCCGTCCCTCGCGTCCGTCCCCGGCTGTCGGCGCCGCCCCGCGGAAGCGTCTCCTCCGCGCCGAGGCGGTCTTGACACCGGGTGAGGGAGCCAAGACGATGCCCACCACACTGGTGCCCCTGCACCCTCCGCACCGGGACGAGGACGGACTGCCCCCTCTTGCCCCTCCCGCCCCGGCCGCGCCCTTCCACCGGTCGGCGCGGGGCGGACGTGCCGGGCCCGGCCCCCGCCGCCCGTTCGCCGGCCCGGGGACCGCGTCCCGTACCCCTGTTCACACCGGGCACCGCACCCGTACCGCCCCTCGCCCGCGGCGACGCCCGCGCCCCGGCCGCGTCCGGCCGCGCGCCGTCGCGCCCGCCGCCGCGCGGGCGGGCACCCCGGCGGCCGGCGCCCGGCCCGCCCGCCCCGGTCCACCGGCGCGGGCGGGCCGGGCGCCGGCCGTCCACGGACTCGAAGGAGACTGACGACGATGGCAGGAGAGGACCGGCGCGGAGCCGAGCACACCATGACCGTGCGGGCTCCCGTCGACCGGGTCTACGGGCTGGTGGCCGCGGCCGAGGACTGGCCGCGGGTCTTCCCGCCGCTGGTGCACGTCGACTGCCTCGAACGGACCGGCCGCCGGGACGTGATCCGGGTGTGGGCGGTCGCGGACGGCGAGCCGCGCGGCTGCGTCTCGCGCCGCGTCCTGGCGCCGGACCGGCGCTGCATCGGCTTCCGGCAGGAGGTGCCGGCGCCTCCGCTGGCCTTCCTCGGGGGCCGGTGGGAGTTCGAACCGGTCTCCGCCCGCGAGTGCCGGGTGCGGCTGTGGCACGAGTACCGCGCCGTCGACGACGATCCGCGGCAGCTCGCCCGGATCGGCCGGACGGTGGTGCGCCGGGCCCGCGCCGAGCTGGAGGCGCTGCGGCGCAGCGCCGAACTGGGGCTGCGGGGGCATGAGTTGCTGCTGTCGTTCGAGGACAGCGTCCGCATCGCCGGTTCGGCCGCCGACGCCTACGCCTTCGTCCGCGAGGCCCAACTGTGGTCGGACCGGCTGCCGTCGGCCGGCGGCTCGGCGGCCGCGCTGGCCGCGCGGGCGTGGGGGCGGACTCCGTGCGGCCGGGGGCGGGCGGGTGCCGACGGCCGGAACGCCGGGCGGAACGGCACGGTCCGGGTGTGCTTCCCGCCGCGGCGCATCGTCTTCAAGCAGACGCGGCTGCCCGCGCTGCTCAGCCTGCACACGGGCAGTTGGCTGTTCACGCCGTGCGGGGACGCGGTGACGGTCACCTCCCGGCACACCGTCGCGGTCGACCCGGCGGCCATCGGCGCGGTGCTGGGCGAGGGCGCCGGCGTGGCGCAGGCCAAGGACGTCGTCCGGACCGCGCTGCGCACGGACAGCCGGCTGACGCTGCGGTACGCCAAGGAGTACGCGGAGGCGCGCTGTCTCCGGTGAGCGGCCGGCGGCGTAGGAAGAGGGGCGTCGGTTGGGAGAGGCACGTCAGTTGAGAGAGGGGTGTCAGTTGGGAGAAGAGACAAAGGGGGCGGTGCGGGGCCTGCCGGGCCGGTGACCGGCCCGGGGGGCGCGGGACTTGGCGATGCCGTCCAGGGCCAGGACCAGTTCGCTGCGCAGCCCGGTGTACCGGGCCAGCCTGCGGGCCTGCTGGTGGTGGCGCCGGGCCAGGTCGAGGTCGCCGCGGGCGCGGTGCACCGCGCCCAGGACGTTGTGCACGGTGGCGGCGAGGGCCGGGCGGCGCACGGTGCGCAGCAGCCCCAGGGCGGCGTGGCCGGCGCGCAACGCCTCGTCGTGGCGGCCCTGGCGGCGGTAGACGTCGGCGTAGCGGGCGAGGACGACGGCCTGGCCGTGCGGGGTGACGATGCGGTGGGCCAGCGCGGACGCCTCGGCCAGCCGGCGCAGCGCCGTGTCGAAGGCACCGGCCGCCGCGTGCGAGGCGGCCTCGCCGGTGAGGCCGGTGATCTCGCCGTGCGCGTCGCCGGCCGTCCTGCTCCCGAGGGTGACCAGACGACTGGTCTGCAGCGCCTCGGCGTGCCGGCCCAGGGCGCTCTGCGCGGTGCCGAGGCAGGCGAGGGCGGTGCCCTCCTCGCCGTCGGCGCCGGTGCCGCTGAGCAGCGCGAGGGCGCGGTGCAGGAAGTCGATGGCCTCCTCGTACCGGCCGAGGGTGGTGGAGAACATGCTGATCCGGCTGAGGCACAGGGCGGTGCCGGGACCGTCGTCCAGCTCCTCGGCGAGGGCCAGGGCCTCCTGGGCGCTCTCCAGTCCCTCGGCGACGCGGCCGAGGTGCCAGCACGCGGCGGCCAGGTCGGTCAGGGCGGTCAGCCGCCGCTCGTGGTCGCCCAGGCGGCGGGCGGCGGCCGCGGCGACGCCGAGCACCTGGCGTTCGTCCTCGGTGTGACCGCGCAGCCGGAGGCAGGGGGCCAGCGCGAGGGCCAGCCGGACGGCGTGCCGGTCGAGGCCCCGCTCCTCGGCGAGGGCGAGGGCGGACAGCAGGCCGGGCCGCTCGGCCTGGAACCAGGCCAGGGCGGCGGGTTCGTCGGCGAGCGGCTCGTCGGCAGGCGCGGCTTCCGCCGGGAGGGCGGGCCGGGCGGGGGCGTCGATCAGTTCGGCGGCCCGGGTCGCGGTGCGCAGGTAGTGGTCGAGGAGCCGGTGCACCGCCCGGTGGACGGTCGCGGGCGGCGGCGCGTCGGGGTGGTGGCGGGCGAGGAGTCGCACCAGTTCGTGGAAGGCGTAGCGGCCGGGGGTGTGCTGGGTGAGCAGGTGGGCGTCGAGGAGGTCCTCCAGCAGCGCCTCGGCGGCGGCCGGGGACGTGCCGGTGAGGACGGCGGCGGTCCGCGCGTCGAAGTCCGGCCCGGGGTGCAGGCCGAGCAGGTGGAAGAAGCGCCGGTGGGGGGTGGGCAGGGCGGTGCGCGACAGGTCCAGGGCGGTGGCGACGGCACGGTGCTCGGCCACCAGGCCGGCGAGGCGGGCGGACTCGTCGCGGAGCCGGTCGTTGAGGGCGGCGATCGTCCACTGGGGGCGGTTGCGCAGCCGACCGGCGGCGACGCGGAGGGCCAGCGGGAGGCGTCCGCACAGGGTCACGAGGTCGGCCGCCGCCTCGGGCTCGGCGCGCGGCCGTTCGCGGCCGAGGACGGCGCCCAGCAGGCGCAGGGCGTCGCCCGGCGGGGGCAGTTGGAGGCTGAGGTGGACGGCGCCGTCGAGGGCGGAGAGGCGCGGCCGGCTGGTGACGAGCACCAGGGAGCCGGGGGTGCCGGGGACGAGGGGGCGCACCTGTTCGGAGGCGGCGGCGTTGTCGATCAGCAGCAGCAGGCGCCGGCCGGCGGTGACGGCCCGCCACAGCTGCTCCCGGTCCGTGCGCCCCGGGGGCAGCTGCCGGTCGGGCACGCCGACCGCCCGCAGCAGGACGCCCAGGGCGGTGTGGGCGGTCAACGGGGCGCGGCCGGCGGTGAAGCCGTGCAGATCGAGGAAGATCTGCCCGTCCGGGTAGTGCGGGGCGAGACGGTGCGCGGCGTGCACGGCCAGAGCGGTCTTCCCGACCCCGGCCATGCCGTCCACCGCCATCACCGCCGCCGGCCGCTCCGCCTCCCGTCCGGCGTGCGACAGCAGCCGGCGCGTCTCCTCCTCCCGCCCGGTGAAGTCGGGCAGATCATGCGGCAGGGAACGCGGGGGCACGGACGCGGGGTAGGGGGCCGGCGGCAGCACGGGCAGGGGGTACGCGCCCGGGGGCGGGACGGGCGCGGGGCCCGGGTACGGGGCGGGCGCGGGGCCCGAATACGGGATGGGCACGGGGTGCGCGGCCGGGTGCGGGTCGGTTGCGGGGCGCAGGCCCGCGGACGGGGGCGACGCCGGGTACGTGCCCGAGGACGGGGCCGGCGACGAGTACACGATCGGCGGTGGAGCGGACGCGGGGTACGTGCCCGGGGACGTCACGGGTCCGGGGTGCGCGACCGGGTGGGAGACGGACCCCGGGTACGAGCCCGGCTGCGGAGCGGGCGCGGGGTGCACGTCCGATCGCGGGCCGGACGCCGGGTACGAGCCCGCCTGCGGGACGGAGGCGGCGTGCCCGGCCGAGGCCAGGTCGGACGCCGGATACGAGCCCGCCTGCGGGGCGGGTGCCAGGTACGCGGCCGGATGCGGGGCGGGCGTCCGGTACAAGTCCGGGTCCGGCACGGACGTCGGCACAGACGTCGGCACGGACGTCGGCACGGACACCGGAGCGGACGCCGACACGCGTCCGTCCGGGCCAGTCGCGGCCCCCGGCCGGGAGCTCGCGTCGTACGGTCCGGCGCCGCTCCCGGCGTCCGGCGCGTGGCCGGCCGAGCCGTACGGCGTCCGGCCGCTCCCCGCGCCCGGCGCGCGGCCGGTCCCGGCGTCCGGCGCGGCGCCGTGCTCGTCGTCCGCGCCGGGGAACTCCCCCGCGCCGGGGGCCCGGTGGGGCTCCTCGGGGAGGGCCGGGGGCGGCGCGGGGCGGCCGGCCCGGCCGGCGGCGGCCCGCCGGCCGGGCCGCGGCGTGCCGCCGTGCAGGGCGGGCTCGTTGCGCAGGATCTGCTCGTAGCGCAGCGCGGCCTCGGGGCCGGGGTCGATGCCGAGTTGCTCGGCGAGCAGGTGGCGGAGCTGGTGGTAGACGCGCAGGGCGTCGGCCTGCCGGCCCGTCCGGCACAGGGCGACCATCAGCAGGGCCGCCGCCGATTCGCGCAGCGGGTGCTCCGCGACCAGGGAGCGCAGCCCGGCGACCGCCTCTTCGGTGCGGCCCTGTTCCAGCCGCAGTTCCAGCAGGCGTTCGCGGGCGCCGAGTTGGCGGTCCTCCAGCATCGCCGCCGCGGCGGCCAGCAGCGGGCTGCGGCCCTCGGGCAGGGCCCGCCCCCGGTAGAGGGCGAGGGCGCCCTCCAGGGCGGCGGCCTCCTCGTCGGTGTCCGTCGCCGCGCGGGCCCGGGCGAGGGCCTTCTCGAAGCGCAGCAGGTCGAGTTGGCCGCCGTCGACCACCATCCGGTAGCCGGGCCCGTCGGTGAGCAGCAGCAGCCGGCCGTCCGGGATGCGGGCCCGCAGCTCCGCCACGGCCTTGCGCACCTGGTGTTCGGCCGTCGCGGGAGGGGCGTCCTCCCATACGGCGTCGACCAGCCGTGATAAGGACACGACCCGGTTGGCTTCCAGCAGCAGCGCCGCCAGCACGGCACGCGCGCGCGGACCGCCCACCTGCAGGCGGTCGTCCCCGTCCCATACCTCAAGTGTGCCCAGTACGCCGAACCGGACAGCACTCCCCCGTGAGGCCATCATGGTTGATCACTGTACGGGATGAATGTCGCGGTCAGGAGAGAATTTCGGACAGACAATCGACCGTGACGCGCCACCGAGGACGGCGGCCGAGCGGCGCACGGGCGGCGGATCGGCCGGCAACGGCCGGAACCCCCGGGTGAGTTCCTTGACAGCCTCACCACGCGCCAAGAATACTTTCCCATCATCGGTTCTTTGCGCCCTGCGGCAGGGACACCCCCCGCGGGAGCGCGACGCGTACGGCCTCCGGGCCCGCGAGCCGATCCCCACGGCCTCACCCGGACCGGTCCCGCCCGTCCCGCGCGGCGCCCGGCGCGCCCGGGCGGCCACCTCTGACGCGCCGTCGGCACCGGGCGTTCCGCCGTGCCGTCGCACCGTCGTTCCATCGTCCCGTTCGACCGACGTCCTTTCGGCGATCCACTGGCGGTTCCCGCCCGCGCGGCGGGAACGGTTGCGAGGAGAGGCTCTATGAAGGCACTGGTCCTCTCGGGCGGGTCGGGAACCCGTCTGAGGCCGTTCAGTCACTCGATGCCCAAGCAGCTCATGCCCATCGCGAACAAGCCCGTGCTCGAATACGTCCTGGAGAACATCCGCGCGACCGGCGTGCATGACATCGGGATCGTCACCGGCGACCGCGGGGACCAGATCGCCGCCGCCCTCCAGGACGGTTCGCGGCTGGGGGTGCGGCTCACGTACCTCCCCCAGGACGCCCCCAGAGGGCTGGCCCACGCCGTGATCACGGCCCGCGCCTTCCTCGCGGAGGACGACTTCGTGATGTACCTCGGGGACAACATGCTGCCCGCGGGGATCACGGACGCCGCCGCCGGTTTCCGGGCGGCCCGCACGGCCGCCCAGGTGCTGGTGCACAAGGTGTCCGACCCGCGGGCCTTCGGCGTCGCGGAGACCGCGCCGGACGGGCGGGTGCTGCGGCTGGTGGAGAAGCCGCGGGAGCCGCGCAGCGACCTGGCGCTGATCGGCGTGTACTTCTTCACGCCGGCCGTGCACGACGCGATCGCCGCCATCAGGCCCAGCGCCCGGGGGGAGTTGGAGATCACCGACGCCATCCAGGAGCTGGTGACCAGGGGCGCCCCGGTCCGCGCCGTCGAGTACGACGGCTACTGGAAGGACACCGGGGAGGTCGCGGACGTCCTGGACTGCAACCGCGCCGTCCTCGACGGCCTGCGGGCCGCGCGCCACCCGACGGCGTCCGTGGACGCGGCGAGCGAGCTGACCGGGCCGGTCGACCTCGGCCCCGGGGTCCGGCTGGTCCGCTCCCGGGTCCAGGGCCCGGCCGTCATCGGCGCCGGCACCGTCCTGGAGGACAGCCAGGTCGCGCCGTACACGTCCATCGGCGGCGGCTGCGCCCTGCGCCGTACGTACCTGGGGAACAGCATCGTGCTGGACGGCGCGACGGTCACCGGGATGCACGGCATCGAGGGTTCGGTGATCGGCCGGGGGGCCACCGTCAGCGCCGCGGACCACGGCGACCGGCACCACCGGCTGGTGATCGGCGACCACGCGGGGGTAGAGGTCGCGGCCTGACGTCCGGGCCGTCGCGACGCGACTCCCCGCGCTCACGCCCCCGTTGAGGGCGGCTCCGGCGCGTCCCCCGGCGGACCGCGAGCCCCGGCGCGCGCCCGCCGCCCCTCCGCGGACGGCTCCCCTCCGTCCGACGGCCGTGAACCGCCGGTGCCCCGCCCCTCGTCCCGGAAGCCGAACGCGCTTCCGCGGGCGCCGGCGCGGCGCCCCGGACACGGTCCCCGGACCACCACCGCTCCATTCCCCGCGACCGCCATCGTCCCCGTCACCGTCCCCGTCCCGCACCGACCCGTCCCATCCCCGAAGGAACACACCCATGGCACAGCCCGACACCCACGGCACCACGCGGCTCCCCGCGGACCCGGCCGTCCCCGCCGGTCCGTCCGGCCCTTCCGGCTCCGCGGAAGAGCGGACCCGGCAGGAGCGCGAGCCGCTGCCCGACCCCGTACCGCTCTACGGCGAGGACTACAAGACCGACCCCTATCCGCTGTACACGCGCCTCCGCGACAAGGGCCCCCTGCACCGGGTCCACTTCCCCAGCGGCGTCCACGCCTGGCTGGTCACCGGCTACGACGCGGCCCAGCAGGCGCTCACCGACGACCGGTTCGGGAAGAACCACGACCTCGGGAACGACGCCTGGCGGTCCAAGGCCGCCATCATGCCCGAGCCGCAGCACTCCCAGCTCCAGGTGCACCTGCTGCACCAGGACCCGCCGAAGCACACCCACATGCGGCGCATGGTCACCGACGCCTTCACGCCCCGCGCCGTCGAGCGCCTGCGCCCGCGCATCCAGGAGATCGCCGACGAGCTCCTCGACGCCGCGCTCGGTGACGGCCCGGCGGACGCCGGCGGGCGGGCCTCCTTCGACGCCGTGGAGGGCTTCGCCGCGCACTTCCCCTTCCGCGTCCTGGCCGAGGTCATCGGCCTCCCCACCGAACTGGCCCGGGACTTCGACCGCGACTGGGGCAAGGTCGTCCAGCCCGTGGGCCCGAGCGACCCGCAGCGCCCGGTGTACGAGGGACGGCTGCGCGCCCTGCAGGCGTACATCGCGCGCGTCACGGACGCCAAGCGCCGGGAGCCCGGCGACGACCTGCTCACCACGCTGGTGGCCGCGCACGACGAGGGTTCGCTGACCACCGAGGAGACCGACTCGATCGTCTTCCAGCTGCTGGTCGCCGGGCAGGAGCCGGTCACCAACCAGATCACCACCGCCCTCGTGGCCCTCCTCCGCCACCCGGAACAGCTGGAGCGGCTGCGGAAATCCCTCACCGACGAGGACGGCGACCCGGCCCTCCTCGCCCGCGCCGTCGAGGAACTGCTGCGCTACGACAGCGCCTTCGAGCTCACCACGTGGCGCTTCTTCGCCGAGGACACCGAGTTCCACGGCGAGACCGTGCCCGCCGGGGACTCCGTCATCGTCTCCCTCAGCGCGGCCAACCGGGACCCCAGGCGGTTCGCGGACCCGGACACCCTGGACCTCGACCGGCAGCCCAACCCGCACCTCGCCTTCGGCCACGGCATCCACTTCTGCCCCGGCGCGGCCCTCGCCCGCATCGAGCTGCAGACCGCGCTGCGGACGCTGCTCACCCGCCTCCCCGACCTCCGGCTGGAGGCCGGCCCCGGTGAGCTGCCCTGGGTCCACGCAGTCCTCGCCCGCGGCGTCAACCGGCTGCCGCTCAGCTACGCCCCGGAAGGCGGCCAGGACGCCGCTCCGCGCTGCCCCTTCCGCCACTGACCACCATCCGCACCACCACTCACGGCACCGCCCGGACCACCACCCACAGCACCGACCGACCCACCCGAGGCCCGGGACGGCGACCCCGCCCCGGGCCGTTCTTTCACCAGGAAGCGAGACCACCCATGCCCGCCACCACTCCGTCGGCGACCGAGTCCCTCACCGAGACCGCCCATGCCGTGCTGTCCCAGTTGCTGCCGCACCGCCGGACCATCGAGCCGGACCCGGAGAACGACACCACCCACGACTTCCCGCATCAGATACGCCAGATATCGCACCACCTGGAACGCCGGCAGCCCATCCTGTTCTCCCTGCCCGGCTTCCCCTGCAAGTCGCCCAACACCGCGAAGGTCATCAGCCACCTGCCCGACGAGGGCGAGCGGCTCGCCCTGCACTTCCTGCAGGACCTCTGCACCGGTATCGAGAAGATCTATTCGCCCGGCGCGCGGGTCCTCATCTGCTCGGACGGCCACATCTTCGGTGACGTCATCGGCGTTCCGGACGAGCACATCGACGCCTACGGCGACGCCCTGCGCACGATGATCCAGGAGGAGGGCCTCGACCACCTGGGCACGTTCGACCTGCGTGACGTGTACGGGCCCGACCTGGACTACGACGAGAAGCGCCGTATGACGGCCGACCGGTACGCGCCCACCGTCGAGCAGCTGCGCGCCGAGGTGAAGACCGACGAGTCCACCCTGCGGATGTACCGCGGCATCACCCGCTTCCTCGTCGAGGACACCCCGGACTGGACGGGCAGCAAGGCCGCCCTCCAGCGCCAGTCCCGGCAGCGGGCCTACCACGTCATCGCGCGCAGCCGGGCCTGGGCCAGCCTGATCGCGGACTACCACCAGGACACCGTCCGGCTGTCCATCCACCCGCAGAACCGGAACGAGGCCAAGTACGGCATCAAGTTCCTCGACACCACCAACCCCTGGACCACCCCCTGGCACGCCACCCTGCTGAAGCACCCCGACGGCTTCCAGCTGGTCCACCACACCCGGGCCGCCGAACTCGGCGAGCCCGTGCGGGAGAACGGCCGGGTGACCCACTACCGCACCGACCTGCCGATGGCGCAGGCGTAACACACCGCCCGCGGGAGCGGTGCCCGGAGAGGGGCGGACGCCTCGGCGCGCCCCTCTCCGTAACTCCCGCCCCCTCCGGCGCTACTTGCGGGCGTAGAGCCGCATCGTGACCGGGCCGAAGACGAGGACGAACAGGGCCGACCAGCCCAGCGTCCAGGCGATGTGCGCCGACGGCGTGCCGCCCTCCGTCAGTCCGCGCACCGCGCTGCACAGGTGCGTCAGCGGGCTGTTGTTGACGAACGCCTGGAGCCAGCCCGGCATGGTGCGCGGTTCGACGAAGACGTTGCTCAGGAAGGTCAGCGGGAAGATCACCGCCATGGACACGGCGATCACCGCCTTCTCCGTGCGGAGCAGCAGGCCGAACATCGTCCACAGCCAGGAGAAGCAGAAGCTGAAGAGGAGCAGCAGCGCCACTCCTCCGATCACTCCGCCGGCCCCGCCGTGCGGCCGGTAGCCCATCACCAGGCCGATCGCCAGCATCATCACCGAGGCCAGGACGTACCGCAGCATGTCGCCCAGCAGATAGCCCACCATGACCGAGGGGCGCCAGACGGGCAGGCTGCGGAAGCGGTCCAGGACGCCCTTGGCGATGTCGGTGTTGACGGCCATCCCGGTGTACATGGTGATCATCACGACGGACGTCACCATGATGCCGGGCAGCAGGTACTGGAGGTACGCGCCGGTCGAGCCGGCCAGGGCGCCGCCGAACAGGTACGTGTACATCAGCACGAGCATCACGGGGAACGCCGTGACGTCGAAGAGCTGCTCGGGTACGTGCTTGATGCGGAGCACCGCCCGCCAGCCGAACGCCAGCGAGGTCGTCAACGCGCTGGGGCGGGGCGGGCGTTCGCCCGCGACCAGGGCGCCGATGAGCGCGTTCGCCGTCCTCGGCTCCTCCGCGCCCGCGCCTTCCGGTCCCGCGCCGGCTTCTCGTCCCGCGCCGGATTCCGACCCCGTCCCGGCGCCCGTCACCGTGGTCATACCCCCACCTTCCCCGCCACCCGGTCGGCGCCGGAGCCGTCGTCCGTCAACGCCAGGAACACCTCGTCCAGGCTGGGCTGGCCGAGCGAGAACGACTCCACGCCGATGCCCGCCCGGGTCAGTTCGGCGAGGGCCCTGGACGCCTGTTCGGCCGCCGCCGCGCCACCGCCGCCCAGGCGGACGGTGAGGGCCACCGGGTCGTCGTCCCGCTGCGTCACGCCCGAGAGGCAGGCGTCCAGGACGCCGGCGGCCCGCTCCCGGCATCCGGCGTCCTCAAGCCGGACGTGCACCGAGCCGGCGCCGACCGACGCCTTGAGCTCCGCCTTCGTCCCCTCGGCGATCACCCGCCCGCGGTCGATCACCGCGACGCGCGACGCCAGCCGGTCGGCCTCGTCCAGGTACTGCGTGGTCAGCAGCACGGTGGTGCCCTGCGCGACGACCGCGCGGACCATCTCCCAGACGTGGTTGCGGCTGCGCGGGTCGAGCCCGGTGGTGGGCTCGTCGAGGAACAGCAGGTCCGGCCGGCTCACCAGGGACGCGGCGATGTCGAGCCGGCGCCGCATACCGCCCGAGTAGCCCTTGACCTGCCGGCCGCCGGCCTCGCCCAGGCCGAATCCCTCCAGCAGCGCCGCCGCCCGCTGCCGGGCGCCGCGGGCTCCGTAGCCGAGCAGCTTCCCCAGCAGCACGAGGTTCTCCGAGCCGGTCAGATCGTCGTCGAGGGAGGCGTACTGGCCGGTCAGCGCGACCCGCGCGCGGACGCCCTCGGCGTCCTCCACCACATCACGCCCGAACACCCGTACCCGGCCGCCGTCCGGCCGGAGCAGCGTCGCCAGGATTCTCACGCACGTGGTCTTGCCGGCCCCGTTGGGCCCCAGCACCCCGTAGACGCCCCCGGTGGGCACGACGAGGTCGATGCCGTCCACGGCCCGCACCCCGCCCCCGAACACCTTGACCAATCCCGCCACTTCGACCGCCGCACCGCTGCTCGGCGCCATCGCGGCCACCCCCCTTCCGTATGCGGAAACCGCCCGGCCCGCCCAAACTGCCCGTCGCCGGCCGCCTAATCAAGTGTTCGGAACGCATCAACGAGCGGAGACGAACGGGCGGTTCACCGGGAACCGGCACTGTCGGCACCCTACACCCGCACCCTGTCAATATGTTGGCTGGGAATACATAGCACACCGACAACTCTCCTGAGTAGCCTGTCTACTTATGAGGCAGAACGCTGTACGGGGACATCTCGACGGGCTGCTGCTCGCCGTACTGGAGACCGGCCCGCTCCACGGGTACGCGATCATCACGGCGGTCCAGCAGCGCAGCAACGGCATGCTGGAGCTCCGCACCGGCACCATCTATCCGGCGCTCAACCGCCTGGAACGGCTGGGGTTCCTGCGGAGCACCTGGGAGGCCGACGGCGAGCGGCGGCGGCGCCGTTACGAGCTGACGGACGCCGGCCGGCACACGTTGGCCGCCGAACGGACCGCCTGGCACGAGTTCACCACGGCGATCGGCTCCGTCCTCAACCCGGCCGCGCGCCCCGGGCTCGCCTCATGACCCCCGACGGCCCGGCGGACCGGCTCGCCGACGGCCCGGAAGCACCCCGAAGCGACGTCCTCACCGCCGCCGACCCCGTCGAGGACCACCTCACCGCCCTCGGCGCGGCGCTCCACGGCCCGCCCGCCGCCAAGGCACGCCTGCTGGAGGAGCTGCGCGGCAGCCTGCAGGACGCGGTGGCGGCCCATGTCCACGCGGGCATGAACCGCGACCTGGCGGCGGAACGCGCCGTCCGCGACTGCGGATCCGTGGACGAACTCCTCCCCGCCTGTCAGCACGAGCTGACCATCGCCCAGGTCCGGCAGACCGCCCGCGCCACCGCGGCGGCCACCCCCCTCCTCCTCGCCGCCTGGTACCTCCTCCACACCACCGCCCCCTCCGGCGCCTGGCACCTCACGCACACGGCGCACCTGCTGGCCACCCGGATCACCACCTTCACCGCCCTGGCCGCGCTCCTGGCCTTCGCGGTGATCGCCCTGACGGGCACCCTGGCGCGCTGGATACCGACTCCGTCCCGGCTCCCCCGGACGGTGGCGTGGACGAGCACGGCGGTCACCGCGTCCATGGCGCTGTGCACCCTGGTCCTCGCCACCACCATGCCCCTCACCGACCACTGGCCCCTGACCACCCTGGCCACCCTCCTCACCGCGGCCTCCCACGCCGTCACCGCGGGCCCGGCCCGAGCCAGCCGCCTGTGCGCACGACTGCCTGTGCCGACGCTGCGCCCCTGACGCCGCCCCGGCACAGGTGGCGGCCGGGGCCGGCCACCGGGGGCGGCGGACGGTGGAGTGGTCACGAGGAAACGGCCGGAGCAGGGCGGTTCCGGCCGCCGCTCCTCAGCGGGTCTTCGCCCTGTCGAACCAGAGCGTGGCGAACGTCGGCACCAGCCCCGCCCAGAACAGCACCTGCGGCAACGACCGGTCCGTCCAGGGGACTTCGACGATCAGCACGGCGCAGAGCATGGCCCAGCCGGCCTGGGCGACCACGACGCGGGCCCAGCGGCGACGGCGGATCAGGGACCGCACGTTGAGCTGGACGCCGGCGCGTCGGCGGCGGTAGCGCAGCAGGCCGCCGACGAACCAGATGGCGGCCATCGGCACGAGGTCCCACAGGCGCTGGCCGAGGGGCAGCGGCAGTTGCCGCTGTGTCGCGCCGTCGCCGGCGAACAGGTCCACGCCCGCGGCGGCGAGACCCACGCAGAGCAGGGCGAGCCACCGTATGCCGCGCAGCATGCGGTAGGTGGCCTGGTCGAGGCCGTGCTGCAACTCGGCGGAGTCCGGTGCGGCGGCGAGGCCGGCGGCGTAGAGGTCGGCGGCTTGGACGGCCTTGACGCCCGGGGCCTGGGCGGCCTTCCTGGTCTGGGAGGCCAGGGCGTCGGCGTGGGTGGGGTCGATGCGGAGGATGGCGCGTTCGAGCTGGTCGGCGACGGTGCTGTTGCCCGAGGCGCCGGCGATCCGGAGGGCGACCTCGTGGGCGTACACCTCCTCGGGTCCCAGCCGCAGCGCTTCCATGACCAGGTCGGCCGCCTCGCGGGAGACGCGGTCGATCTCGTGGTGCTCAAGCTTCGTGGCGCCGGTCGCCTGGGCGTAGCGGAGGAGCGACATGCGCCAGACGGCGTCGGCGAGCATGGCGTATCCGTACCAGTGGTGGGGGTCGACGCGGACCGCTTCGCGCAGCACGGGCTCGACCTCGAGCCAGGAGGCGCCGGGGCCGCGCGTCAGCGCCTGGGCGCGGAGGATGAGCGCTCCGTAGTCCTCCGGGTCGAGTGTGAGGGCTTCGGCCGCCGCGTCCCGGGCCTGCTGTTCCTGCTCGAGGTTCAGGTGGCAGTAACCGATCTTGACCCAGGCGCGGAGGTCGCCGGGGTCCTCGGCTATGCGCCGCGACAGCAGCTCTCGGGCCTCCTCGTAGCGATCGAAGTCGATGAGGACCTGGGCCTGCTCGACCGCCGACTGCTGTGCCGTCACAACTTCCTCTTCTTCTTCAGATACGCCACCAGCTCGTCGTACGTCCCGCCGTCGTTCGCGTACATCGCCACGTTGCGGGCGGCCGCGAACCACGGCTCGGTCGAGGGCGCGATCTGCGCCGCCGCGGCCATCAGGTCCTTCATCCCGATCAGGCGTACGGTCCCGGTCCGGGCCGAGTCCAGCAGCGCGTTCTCGGCCGCGGCCTCGCACAGGTGGGCCAGGTCGGCTCCGGAGAGGCCGTCGGTGGCCTTGACGAGCTTGCCGAGATCGATGTTCTCGATGGGCCGCTCCCGCAGGTGGTAGCGGAGAATCGCCTCCCGCGCCGGTCCGTCGGGCGGCAGCACCAGCAGGGTCCGGTCCAGTCGGCCGGGGCGGCGCAGGGCGATGTCCACGTCCCAGGGCACGTTGGTGGCGGCGAGCACGAAGACGCCTTCGTTCGCCTCCGCCTCGACACCGTCCAATTCGGTCAGCAGCTGGTTGACGGTGTTGCGCATGCCGCTGCTCTGGGTACGGCTGCGCTTCCCGCCGAGCGCGTCCAGCTCGTCCAGGAAGACCACACAGGGTGCCTGACGGCGGGCGGTTCGGAAGATCTCGTGCATGTTGCGCTCGGAGTTGCCGATCCACATGTCGAGGACGTCGTTGACCGAGACCGACAGGAAACTCGCGCCGAGCTCACCGGCGACGGCCCGCGCGATGAAGGTCTTTCCGCAGCCCGGCGGGCCGTACAGCAGAAGTCCCCCTCGGAGGCTCTTGCCGTACAGCCGGCGCAGTTCCGGGTTGCGCAACGGCGCCAGGAAGGCGGCCTCCAGACGTTCCTTGACCTCCCGCATGCCGCCCACGTCCGCGAGGCGGACCGTTCCCGGCCGTTCCACGTCCCAGGCCGCCGCGTCTCCCGGGTCCCCACCGCCGTCGTCGCTCAGCGGCGCCTCCACGAAACGGGGTGGCACGACGTCACCGATCTGGTCCTCCGCGGCCTTCCAGTCGAATCCCCGGCCCGGGGCGGGGGCCGGCGCGGGCGGGTGCCCGGGCACGGTCGCGGGGTCCTGGGGCGGGACGGTGACGGGCGCCGGCGGGGCCTGCGGGGGCGCGGGCGGTACGGCCTCGACGGGCGCGGGAGCCGGGGGCTCGGGGGCCGGGGGCTCGGGGGCCGGGGTACCGGCCAGGGCCCGGAGCATCAGCTCGCGTGCGTGCGCGTCGTCGGGCGCGCGCTGCAACGCCACGGCGATCTCCCTCACCGCGGCGTCGCCACTGCCCGCGGACAGCAGCAGATCCGCGAGGTGCAAGCGCAGGGGCACGTCATCGGGTGCCGCCGCGACGGCCGTGCGCAAGCTCTGTATGAGAGGGGGTTCCACCGACATGGCGCACACTTTACGGAAGGCCACCCGTTGCCCATGAACCCCCTCCATGGGCCGCACACCGCCAAGGCCGGGAGGACCGACCGTGGGGGGGCGGCAGCGGGCCGGGCGAGGTCTCCCCGTCGTCGTCCGCGGTCTTCCGCGGGAGTTCCCGCAGGTCGTAGCGGACGCGGTCCCGACTGGTGCCGCGGCGGGTGACGCGGTCTTCGTGGGCCCAGCGGTGGACGGTCACGCCGGGGCGACCGGTCCAGGCCGCGGCGCCGCGGGGCGCGACCGTCCGCCCGGCCCGGGACGGGTCCACTCGGCTCGACCCGGTAACCAGTACTGAATCGCCGCCGAACGAGCACACGTCACACCATGACGACGCATACGACCACCACGGAGGCGGGCCGGGTCGCGGGCCGGCCGCGGATTCTGATCGTCGGCGGGGGGTTCGCCGGTGTGGAGTGCGCACGGCGGCTCGAACGCCGGCTCAAGCCCCATGAAGCGCTGATCACTCTGGTCACGCCCTTCGACTACCAGCTCTACCTGCCCCTGCTGCCGCAGGTGGCCTCGGGAGTTCTCACCCCGCAGTCGGTGGCGGTCTCGCTCCGCCGTGGGCTGCGCCGGACGCGGGTGCTGCCGGGCGGTGCCATCGGGGTGGACCCGGCGGCCAAGGTGTGCGTCGTACGGAAGATCACCGACGAGGTGGTGAACGAGCCGTACGACGTCATCGTGCTGGCGCCGGGCAGTATCACCCGGACGTTCGACATCCCCGGGCTGGCCGAACACGCCCGCGGCATGAAGACGCTGGCCGAGGCGGCGTACCTGCGGGACCACGTCATCGCCCAGCTCGACCTGGCCGACGCCGCCACGGACGCCGCCGAACGCGAGGCGCGGCTGCGCTTCGTCGTGGTCGGCGGCGGGTACGCCGGGACGGAGACGGCGGCGTGCCTGCAACGGATCACCACGGCGGCCTGCGAGCGCTATCCGCGGCTGGACGCCCGGGACGTGCACTGGCACATCCTGGACGTGGCCCCCAAGTTGATGCCGGAACTGGGCGACCGGCTGGGCGCCGAGGCGGCGCGTACGCTGCGGCGGCGCGGTATCGAGGTGTCGCTGGGCGTCTCGGTGGCGAAGGCCGAGGCGGACCGGGTGACGCTGACGGACGGCCGGGAGCTGCCGTGCCGGACCCTGATCTGGACGGCGGGGGTGGCCGCCAGTCCGCTGGTCGGCACGCTGGGCGCCGAGACCGTCAAGGGCCGGCTGGCGGTCACCGACCGGATGACGCTGCCGGGCTTCGACGGCGTCTTCGCCCTCGGCGACGCCGCGGCCGTACCGGACCGTGCCAAGGGCGACGGCGCGGTGTGCCCGCCCACGGCCCAGCACGCCCAGCGCCAGGGGAAGGTGGTGGCCGACAACGTGGTGGCGTCGCTGCGCGGCGAGCCGCTGCGGCCGTACGTCCACAAGGACCTGGGGCTGGTGGTGGACCTGGGCGGGAAGGACGCCGTCTCCAAACCGCTGGGTGTGCAACTGACGGGCCTCCCGGCGCAGGCGGTGGCCCGCGGCTACCACCTGCTCGCGCTGCGCACCAACGTCGCCAAGGTGCGGACGGCCACCAACTGGCTGCTGAACGCGGCGGCCGGCGACGACTACGTCCGCACGGGCTTCCAGAGCCGGCGGCCGGCCACGCTGCGGGACTTCGAGTACACGGACGCGTACCTCACGCCCGAGGAGATCCGGTCCCGTACGTCGTCGTCCGCCGACGCGGGCTGAGGGCGGGGGGCCTCCCGGCCGGGACCCCGGGTCGGGGCCGCCCGGCCGGGAAGGTCCCCGGGCGTTCGGCTCAGGCCGTGCCGGGCCGCACGCGGCTCACGCCGCCGCCCTCGTCCAGGCGGGGGATGCGCCGCTGGGCGACGGCCGCGGCGGCGAGGTAGCGGAGGTCGGGCCGCAGGGCGTACTCGCGCAGGCACGCCTCGGTGAACTTGATGACGTGCTCGTCGCCGTGTTCGGCCGCGCGGGCGGCGAGTTCGCCGGTCGGCGGCAGCTCCGGGACCTCCTCGCGCCACGCCGCCGTGCCCTCGCCGCGCCGGTCGGTGGTCAGTGCCAGCAGGAAGGCGGACTGCACCTGCCAGAGCCGGGCCGCCGTGGGCCCGTGCAGTTCGTGCGGCAGGTGCGGCAGTACGAGGCGGACGGCGGCCGGGGCGGTGACGCCGTGCACGAGCGGTACCGGGAACACCTCGGGGTGGCCGAGGTAGACGTCGGCGAACTGGCAGGTCATCTCGCCGAGCAGGTGCACCGCCTCCTCCGGGGCGAGCCACTCCAGCGCGTCCCCGTACGCCGGGAGCCCCCCGAGGGCGGCGAACCGGCCGCCGACGACCGCCGCGTCGAACGGGCGGTCCTCGGCCGTCCGCGGCAGGGCGGCGACGGCGGCGGGGACGGTGTACGTCCCGGCGAGGCGCGGGGTGCCGGGGAGTTCGGTGTAGCGGGCGGCCCAGTAGGCGAGGCCGCGGGCGAGTTCCCGGTGCTGGTACGGCGTCGGCCGGTCGCCCGCGGCGGACAGTCCGCGCACGGCGTGCGCGGTGCGGATCAGGCCGTGGGTGAGGCCGGCGAACAGGCCGGGCAGCAGCCGCGGCCACCAGCGGGCGAGGACGTCCCGCCAGTGCGCCTCGGCCAGTTCGCGGGCGAAGAGGGACTCCCAGTCGCCGGCCCGGCCGAAGTCGCCGAGCGCCGGGCGCCACGAGCTCTCGTCCGCCGACAGGGGGAAGCGCTCGGACGGCGGTTCGTGATGCTCCATCACCCGGCGGTAGCGGGCGACCCAGTGGGCCACTTCGTCCTCGTGGCCCAGCAGGGCGAGCGCCTCCGCCCCCATCGGCCCGTGATTGGCGAGGTCGACGCCCTTGCCTCGTTCGTAACCGAGATCGTCGAGCCGTTCGAGGGCGTCGTTGACGGCGTCGTGATAGGTGACCGGCGACACGTGGGACACCAACCCTTCGGAGTTCCGAATAGTTTGTGAATCCGAACCGTTTACACTCGACAGTATGCAGCAAGCGGAATCTCCCCCACACCCGGCCTCCACCCCGGCCCCCGCGCCCCACCCCTCCGACGACACCCTCGTCGTCGGCCTCGTCCCGCTGCTGGAGCCCTACTTCCGCGCCGGCGCGGTGCGCGACCTCATGCCGGCGCCGCTGCGCGACGCCATGGACGGCCACGGCCTGACGGCACGTCACGGCGCGGTGCTGCCGCAACTGCTGACCGCCGGGCCGCTGAGCGTCGGCGAGATCGCGCGCCGGCTGCACGTCTCGCTGCCCACGGCGAGCGAGCTCGTCGGCGGGCTGCACCGGGCGGGCGTCGTGGAGCGCACCGAGGACCCGGCCAACCGCCGCCGCGTCCTGGTCTCGCTGGCCGAGGCGTACCGGGCCCCGCTGGAGACGTTCATGGTCCGGCGCGGCGGGCCGCTGCTGCGCGCGCTGGCCACGCTCGACCCGGTGGAGCGCGCCGGGTTCGTGGCCGGGCTCACGGCCTGGGCGCACGAGGTGCAGAACGACTGAGGGGACGTCAGGCCCGACGGTCACGCCGGGCCCAGAACCGGACCCGAACCCGGATCCGACCCGATCCGAAACACCGACCCGGGCACCGAAATCCGGACATCCGCACGACCCACCCCTTTTCGGACCGCTCCCGACCGCTCCCCCCGTCGATCACGCAGCGCACCAGGCGTCACGTCATGTGTCGTTCGCCTGACGGACCGAAGTCGTTCACCGGACCCACGTCCGCCAGCCTGTCATCACTGTCCGCAATCCGAACACAACTGACCGGAAATAGCCGCAGTTTTTGACTGAACCCGTCGACGTAGCCAAATCTCTGTCAAATGTTGTCAATGACGTCCGAGAGCGGCGGCGGCCTCTTACGCAGCAGGGACTTCCGGCTGCTGCTGTCCGGCGCCGCGGCGGGGCAGTTGGGCGCGCAGGTGACCCTGGTGGCCCTGCCGCTGGTCGCCGTGGTGGAGCTCGACGCCTCCCCGCTGCAGACCGGGATCCTGACCGCCGCCGAGACCGCCGCGTTCCTGCTGGTGGGCCTGCCGGCGGGAGCCTGGGTGGACCGGATGCGCCGGCTCCCGGTGCTGATCCGCGCGGACGTCGTCCGCGCCCTGGCCATGGCGGCACTGCCGCTCGCCGCCTGGGCCGGCGTCCTGACGATGACCCAGCTCTACCTGGTCGCCCTGATCACCGGCGTCGCCACGGTCTTCTTCGACATCGCGCACCAGAGCTACCTGCCGTCCCTCCTCCCCCGCGAGAAGCTGGTCGCGGGCAACGGCGCCCTGGAGACGGTCCGTTCGTCCGCCCAGATGGCGGGCCCGGGGGTGGGCGGCGTCCTGGTGCAGGTCGCCGGAGCGCCGCTCGCCCTGCTGGCCGACGCGGTCGGCTACCTCCTCTCCGCCCTCTGCCTGCGCGGCATCCGCACCCCCGAGCCCCCGCCCGCCCCCGCCACCGGCGAGCCGCTGCGTGCCCAGGTGCTCGAAGGGCTCGCCTTCGTCTTCCGCGACCCCGCCCTGCGCATGATCGCCTGCTCAACGGCGGTCGCGAACTTCTTCGCCGCCATGCTGACGGCCGTCCAGACCGTGTTCCTGGTCCGGGTGCTGGACCTGCCGGCGGGCGCCGTCGGTCTGATGCTGTCGGCGGCGGCCGTCGGCGGACTCGGCGGGGCGCTGTGCGCGGACGTCCTCGGGCGGGCCGTCGGCAGGGCCCGCGTCATCTGGGTCGCCCCGCTCCTCACCGGCCCGTTCGCCCTGCTCTGGCCGCTGGCCGGGCGCGGCGCAGCGGCGGCCTGGTTCGCCGTCGGCGAGGCCGTGGTCTTCTTCGGCGCCGTGGTCTACAACGTCGCCCAGGTCAGCTTCCGCCAACTCCTCTGCCCCGACGCGCTGCTGGGCCGGATGAACGCCACCCTGCGCTTCGTCGTGTGGGGCACCATGCCGTTCGGCGCCCTGGTCGGCGGTGCCGTCGCGGGCGCGTACGGCGCCCGGGCCGCCGTCTGGCTGTGCGCGGCGGGCTTCCTGCTGGTGCCGCTGCCCCTCCTGCTCTCGCCCCTCCGACGGCTGCGCGACCTGCCGGCCGTCCCCGTCGCGGGCTGAGCCCTCCCCCTTTCCGATACCCCTGGCCCTTCGAACCGCCGCGCCGCTCCCGGCGCGCGGGAGGTCACCGTGCAGTCCCCCAGCATCACTTCCTCCTATCTCGACCGCTACCGCCGCCTCACCGGCTCCGAGGGCTCCGGTGCGCCGCTGCCCGTCACCGGGGCCCAGCGGAGGTTCCTCCTCGCCCGCCGGCTGGACCCGGCCGGGCGGCCCGCGCTCGTCCCCCTGTTCTTCGCCTTCCCCGCCGGGGCCGTCGACACCGCGCGGCTTGAGTCCGCGGCCGGTCATCTGGCCGCTCTGCACCCGGCGTTGCGGGTGCGCCCGGAGGTGGTCCGGGGCGTGCCCGTGCAGCGGATCGGCGAGCCCGAGGGGTGGGTGCGCGAGGTCCCGGTGCCGCCCGGGGCGACGGCGGCGGAGGTGCTGCCGCGGGCCCTGGCCGACTGGCCGGCCGAGGGGCCGCCGCTGCGGTTCCTCCTCGCCACGGGCGACGGCACCGAGGACGTCCTGGCCCTCGTCCTCGACCACGCCGTCTGCGACGAGCAGTCGCTCGGCGGCATCACCGACGGCCTCACCCACGCCTACGCCGAGGGGCTCGGCCCCGACGACGTCCCGGCAACCCGGAGGGCGGAGGGGACGGCCGCCTACCGCGAGGCCGTGGAGCTCCAACTCGCGGCGGAGGAACGGGCGTCCGCGCCCACAGCCCGCGCCTACTGGGCCCGCCGGCTGGCCGGCCTGCGCCCGCCGCCCCCGCTCGCGGGCCGTCCGGAGGCGACCGGCACCGGAAGCACCCGGCTGCGGCTGCCCTCTCCGGCCGGCGACGGCCGGGCGGCGGCCTTCCCCGCCGCGCTCGACGCCTGCGCCCGCGCCGCCCGCACGCTGTACGGCGCGGAGCACGTCCCGGCCCTCGGCTACCCGTGGGGCGGCCGGCCGGCCGCCGCGGCGCCGGTGCTGGGCTGCTTCCTCAACACCGTCGCCCACCCGGCCGACGCCGAGGGCCCGGAGGCGCGCACCGCCGCCTGGTGGGACGACCTGGACCACGCCGACGCGCCCTTCGACGAGGTGGTGCACGCGGCCCGCGGCGCCGGCGTCCCCTGGTCCGGGCGGTTCGACGGACTGCTGACCTTCGAGGACCTCGGCCGCCGGCCACCGCTGCGGCTCGGCGGCGCCACCGGGCGCGAGACGCACCTCGACGACCGGCCGCTCCAGGCGCCGTTCGCGGTGTCCGTCTCGTACGGCGACGACGTCCTCGTCCGGATGGCGTGGCGGCGTTCGGACGTCCCGGACGACCGGGCGGAGGACGCCTTCGCGGCGCTCGTCTCCGTCCTCGCCACCGCCTGACCCCACCCCGCTCACCCACCGGCTCCGGCGCCCCGGCCCACCGGCCGGCCGCCGCCCCGGCGCGCTCCCGTCCCACCCGACGGAACAGCGCCGGCACCCCTCGGAATCCCGCCTCATCCCCCACCCCTACGGAAAGGCAGACCGTGTTCCCGCTCTCCACCTCGCAGGAGATCGTGTGGCTGCACGAGCAGATGCTCCCCGGCAGCCGCGCCTACAACTTCACCGCCACCCTCGACCTGCGCGGCGACCTCGACGAGGACGCCCTGCGGGCCGGCCTCGCCGCCGTCCTGGACCGGCACCCCGGGCTCCGCCTCGAACTCGTCGAGACGTCCGGGGGCCTGCCCGGGCAGCGGATCCGCGAGAGCTGTCCGCCACGCCTGAGGACCGTCGACCTGAGCGGCGAGGACGATCCCGAGGCCGCGTTCGCCCAGCTGCTGCGCACCGAGGCGGAGACACCGCTGGACGTGCACGAGGCGCCGCTGCTGCGCTGGACCCTGGCCCGGCTGGGCGACGGGCACCACCGGCTGGTCCACGTCGAGCACCACCTCGTGCACGACGGGCACTCGTTCGCGATCCTGCTCCGCGACCTGTTCACCGTCTACCGGGCGCACCTGACGGGCGAGCCCGTCGTCCTGCCCGAGGCCCCCTCGTACGCCGAGCACATCGCGGCGGCCACCGGGCCGGGCCGCGAGGAGCGGCGGGCGGCCGGGCTGGCGCACTGGCGGGGCGAGCTGGAAGGCGCCACGTTCGACCTGCCGCTGCCCGGCCTCACCCGGCCGGGCGCCCGCCGCCGGCACGCGGGGGCGCAGCTGCGGCAGACGGTCGATCCCGAACTGGCCGAGCGGCTGCGGGAGTTCAGCAGGTCTCAGGGGCACACCCCGTTCTCCACGCTGCTGGCCCTCTTCGCGGAGCTGCTGCGGCGGTACGCCGGGCGGACGGACCTGGTGGTCGGCACGGCGGTCGGCAACCGCCCGGCGGGCTTCGAGGAGACCGTCGGCATGTTCGTGAACACGATCCCGCTGCGGCTGCGGCTGGACCCGGAGGCGGGCGCCGACGCCCTGGTCGACGACGTCACCGACGGGCTGATCCGGGCGCTGCCGCACCAGGACGTGCCGGTGCAGGTGCTGACGCGGGAGCTGGGCCTGCACACCTCGGGCGCGGACAACCCGCTGTTCGACGTGATGTTCAGCGCCCATGACGCGGTGCTGCCGGAGACCGACGTGCCGGGTCTCGACGTCTCCCTGTTCGAGGGCTTCAACACCGGGACGACCCGCTTCGACCTGGACCTGGTGCTGATCCCGGACGACCGGCGCACGGTCGGCCCGCGCTCGGGGGCCGGCGGGATGACCCTGGTGTGGGACTACGACCGGGACCTGTTCGACGAGGAGACCGCCCGGCTGCTCGCCGACCGCTTCCTGCGCCTGATCCGCGCCTACCTGGACGCGCCGTCGGCACCGGCCGCCGCCCTCGACCCGGAGCCGGTGCCCGAGGCCGTGGCCGTCCCCGCGAGCGACGTCGAGGACGTGCTGGACCCGCTCGCCCGGCACGGCGCCGGCCGCGTCGCCCTGCTGAGCGGCGCCCGCAAGCTCACCTACGGCGAACTCCACAGCATGGCGGACGAGTTGGCGGGCCGGCTGACGGCCGCCGGAGTGCGGCGCGGGCAGCCGGTGGCGGCGGTCCTGCCGCGCGGCGTGCACAGCGTGGTGACACTGCTGGCCTGCCTCCGGACGGGCGCGGTGTACTGCCCGCTCTCCCCCAACGACCCGGCGGACCGGCTGGAGACGCTGCTGCGCCGGCTGCGCCCGGCGCTGGTGCTGACCGACCGGGAGAGCGCCCTGTCGCTCCCCGCCGAGGGGCTGCCGCTGGCCCTGCTGGACGGTCCGGACTTCCCGGCCGCCAAGCCGGCCGAGCCGCTGGCGGACGCGGCGTACGTCATCCACACGTCGGGCTCCACGGGCCTGCCGAAGGCCGTGGTGGTCGGCCGGGCCGCGCTGGCGCACCACGCCCGGGTGGCGGCGGAGCGGTACGCGCTGTCGCCGGAGGACCGGGTGCTGGTGTTCGCCCAGCCGTCGTTCGACGTGGCGCTGGAGGAGGTGCTGCCGTCGCTGCTGGCCGGCTGCTGCCTGGTGCTGCCGCAGCGCGAGGTGCCGACGGCGGCGGAGCTGGTCGCCGTCCTCGCCTCGCGGCGGGTGACCGTGGCGAACCTGCCGACGAGCTACCTCCTGGCCACGCGCGCCGAGTTGACGGAGGCGCTGCGCGACGGCATGTGGGCGCCGCGGCTGCTGGTGGCCGGCGGCGAGCGGCTGCCGGCGGCGGCCCTGCGCGAGGTGCTGGACGCGACGGACGCGACGGTGCTCAACGCGTACGGGGTGACCGAGGCGACGATCACGTCCACCGTGCACGAGGTGGTCCGCGAGGGCTTCGACGACGCGGCGGAGGTGCCGCTGGGCGGCCCGCTGCCGGGCGTCGGGGTGCACGTGCTGGGCGCGGGGCTGCGTCCGCTGCCGGCGGGGGCGGTCGGCCAGCTGGCCGTGTCCGGCGCCTGCCTGGCGGAGGGCTACCTGGGCAACAAGGAGGCGACCGAGGCCCGGTTCGTCCGGGTGCCCGCGCTCGGCGGCGAGCGCGTCTACCTGACCGGTGACCTGGGCTTCGTGGGCCGGGACGGGCTGGTGCGGTTCCTCGGCCGGCACGACAACCAGATCAAGCTGCGCGGTTACCGCATCGAGCTGGAGGAGATCGAGGCCGCCGCGTCGGCCGAGCTCGGCGGCCGGTCCTGCGCGGTGGCGCTGGGCCGCTCGGCGGCCGGTCCGTGCCTGGTCGGCTTCCTCGACGGCGGCGCGGAGCCGGACCAGGTGGCGCTGCACCGGGCGCTGTCCGGGCGGCTGCCGGCCGCGCTGGTCCCGTCCCGCTGGATCCGGCTGGAGTCGATGCCGCTGCTGTCCGGCGGCAAGCCGGACCGGACGGCGCTGGCCCGGATCGCGGAGACCGCCGAGGAGGCGGCTCCGGAGACGCCGGAGACCACGGCCGACCCGGCCGTCGAACTCCTGGCCGAGGGCTGGCGGGAGGTGCTGGGCCACGACCGGTTCACCCCGTCGTCCCACTTCTTCCAGGTCGGCGGCCACTCGCTGCTGGCCGCGCAGCTGGCCGCCTGGCTGGAGCCGCGGCTGGGCGGACGTCCGCCGCTGCGGGTGCTGTTCCAGCACCCCGTCCTGTCCGAGCAGGCGCACGCGGTGGCGGAGGCGGTCCGATGAGCACCTCCCCGTCGTCGGTCCTGGAGGCCGACCACCGCGAGATCGTCGACTCGTTCGCCTCGTTCGTCCGCCGCGAGCTGGTGCCGCTGGCCGCCGAGCTGCCCGAGGGCGGCGACCTGCCCCCGGCGGACCTGCGGGCCTATGTGCGGCGGCGGTCGGCGAAGCTGGGCTTCTACGCCGCCGACCACCCGGAGGAACTGGGCGGCTCCGGCATGCCGTTCACGGCCGTCGTCCAGCTGCACCACGCGGCCGGGAGCAGCGGCTGCCCGCTGGCGCCGTACGCGCTGGCCGGGTCGGACGGGCCCAGCCCGCTGCTGCGGCAGGGCACGCCCGAACAGATCGAGCGGTACCTGATGCCGCTGGTGCGCGGCGAGGCGACGCGCTGCCTCGCGCTGACCGAGCCCAACGCCGGGTCCGACGCCTTCCGGCTGACCAGCACGGCCGGCCGGCGGGACGACGGCGGCTGGGTGCTGTCCGGCCGCAAGACGTTCGTCAGCAACGCGGGGCACGCGGACTTCGCGATCGTCGTGGCCCAGGCCGAGGCCGGGCCGACGGCGTTCGTCGTCCCGATGGACCACCCGCGGCTCCGCATCGGCCAGTGCTACGCGGGCATGTCCGGCGAGGAGCTGTACGAACTGGTCCTGGACGGCGTGGAGTTGCCGGCCGACGCGGTCGTCGGCGGCGAGCCGGGGATCGGCGCGGCGCTGGGCCACGGCATCGACAGCCTGTCCCGGGGCCGGCTGGTGGTGGCCGCGATGTGCAACGGCATCGCCGAGTACGCGCTGCGGCTCGGCGTCGAGTACGCCCGCGAGCGGCGGGCGTTCGGCGAGCGCATCGGCGCCTACCAGCACGTCCAGGAGCACCTGGTGAGCAGCCGCGCCGAGGTCGAGGCGGCCAAGCTGCTGACGCTGGCCTGCGCCCGGCTGGTGGACGACGGCGTGGAGGCCCCGGAGAACGCGGCGCTGGCCAAGCTCACCGCCTCCGAGACGGCCGTCCGCGTGGTCGACCGCGCGCTGCGGGTGCACGGCGCCACGGGCTGGGTGCGCGGGCATCCGCTGGAGTTCCTGTACCGGTACGTCCGGATGATGACGATCATCGAGGGGACCTCGGAGATCCAGAAGGTGATCGTCGCCCGGGCCATGGGGCTGGGCTGACCGGCGCCCGCCCCTTCGAACTTCGCGTCTCTCTTCGTCTCGATCGAGGACATCATGACCACTGCATCTGTCGCGTACGGCGCCGAGCGCGCCGAGCGCGGGCCGGACGACGTCCTGGCCCGCTTCGCGGACCGGGTCCGGCGCGACCCGTCCGCACCCGCCGTCGAGGACGGCGAACTGACCTGGACCTACGCCGAGTTGGACGCCCTGGCCGACCGCACCGCCGACGCGCTGCGCGACCGGGTGCGGCCGGGCGACCTGGTCGGGGTCTGCCTGGACCGCTCCGCCGCCCTGGCCGCGACGGCCGTCGCGCTGGCCCGGCTCGGCGCCGTCTACCTGCCGCTCGGGCCGCGCCCCGGCGAGCGCCGGCTCGCCGCCGTCGCCGACGTGCTCCGCGTGACCTGCCTGATCGGCTCGGCCGACGCGCTGCCCGACGCCGCCCGGGCGGCCGGCACGCTCGCGCTGCCGCTCCCGGCCGCCGGGGCCAACGTCACCGGGGAGCCCGTCGCGGCGTTCCCCACCACCACCGCGGGGAACCGGCGCGGCGCGCCCGAGGGCACCCTGTACGCGGTCCTCACCTCCGGCACCACCGGCGTGCCGAAGGCGGTCGCGGTGAGCGGCGCCGCGCTGGCCGCCCGCCTGGACTGGTACACCGGGCGCACCGGCTGCGGGCCGGGCGACCGGCACGGCCTGCTGGTCGGGGTGGCCTTCGACCCGCACCTGATGGAGCTGTGGGCGGGCCTGACGTCCGGGGCCGCGCTGAGCGTCGCCCCCGACGACGTCCGCTGGGACCCGCGGGCGCTCACGGACTGGTGGGCCCGCGCCGGTGTGACGGTGGCGATCCTGCCCACCCCGCTGGCCGAGCTCGTCCTCGAACGCCCCTGGCCGCGCGACCTGCCGCTGCGCCACCTGAGCACCGGTGGCGACCGGCTGCGCCGCGTCCCCGGCCCGGACGTCACCGCGCGCGTGGACAACAACTACGGCCCGGCCGAGGCGACGGTCCTGGTGACGGCCCACGCCCTGAACGGCGCCGACGCGTCCGCGCCGCCGCCCATCGGCACGCCGCTGCCGGGCGTCGTCGCCTGCGTGACCGACGCCGACGGGCGGTTGGTGCCGTACGGCGAGCCGGGTGAACTGCGGGTCGGCGGCGACGGGCTGGCGATCGGCTACCTGGACCCCGAGCTGACCGCCCGGCGCTTCGTGCCGCCGCCGGCCGGGGTGACGGGCACCGACCGGGTGTACCGCACCGGCGACCGGGTGCGGATGCGGCCGGACGGGGTGCTGGAGTTCCTGGGCCGGCTGGACGCCCAGCTGAAGGTGCGCGGCGTGCGCGTCGAACCGGCCGAGGTGGAGGCGGCGTTCGAGCGCGACCCGCGCGTGCTGCGCACGGTCGTCGCGGCGGACACCGCCGCCGGGGGCGGGGTCCGGCTCGTCGCGTACGTCCGCCCGGCGCCCGGCGTGACCGCTCCGGCGGCGGACGAGCTGCTGGCCGCGGTCCGCGGCTGGCTCCCGGAGCAGGCGGTGCCGGCGGCGGTCCGGTTCGTGGACGCCTTCCCGGTGGACGCGAACGGCAAGGTGGACCGCGAGGCGCTGCTCGCCGGACGACGGGAGGAGACCACGGCGCCGCGGGCCGACCGGACCACCCGAGCCACGGCCCCGCTCGCCGACCGGCCCGAGGGAGCCACGGCCGCTCAGGCGTCGTCACCCACCGAGGACCTGGTCGTCGGCCTGTGCCGGGAACTGCTGAGTCGCCCGGACCTCGGCGCGGGCGCCAACTTCCTGGCGTCCGGCGGCGATTCCCTGTCCGCCGCGCGACTGCTGACAGCCCTGGAGGAACGCTGCGGCGTCCGCCTGCGCGCACCGGAGGTCCTGCGCCAGCCGGACCTGCGGGCCTTGGCCGCGCTGCTGGACGCACGACAGGAGCCGGCGGCCGCGCCGTCGGCCCCAGGCACGGAGCCGGCGGTGGACGGCCCGGGCGAGACGGCGAACCGTTCGGCCGAAGACCTGGTCCTCGGCCTGTGCCGGGAACTGCTGGGCCGCCCGGACCTCGGCCCGGGCGCCAACTTCCTGGCGTCCGGCGGCGATTCCCTGTCCGCCGCGCGACTGCTGACAGCCCTGGAGGAACGCTGCGGCGTCCGCCTGCGCGCACCGGAGGTCCTGCGCCAGCCGGACCTGCGGACCCTGGCCGCGCTGCTGGACACGCGACGGGGGCCGGCGGCGGCACCGTCGGTACAGGCCGCGGAACCGGCGGCGAACCGCACGGGCGAGACGGCGGACCACCCGGCGAACACGGCGGACCGCCGGACTCAGGCCACGGGCCACCCGGTTGAGACGGCGGACCACCTGACCCGGGCCACGACCCCCTCGGTTCAGGCCGCAGGCTGCCCGGGCGGCGTCCTCGGCCGCGTGCTCGCCCACGCCGCCGCCACGCCGGACGCCCTCGCCGTGCGGGACGCCGACGACACCCTTACCTACGCCGAACTGGCCGACGCCGCACGCCGCCTGGCGGGTGTGCTGCGCGCTCGCGGCGTCGGCCGGGGGGACGCGGTCGGCGTCCTGCTGCCGCACTCGACCGGCGTCGTGGTGGCCCAGCTCGCCGTCTGGTGGGCGGGCGGCCACTACGTTCCGCTGGACGCGGCCTACCCACGGGCCCGCCTCGCCGCCATGCTGGCGGACGCCGGAGTGGTCCTCACGGTGGGCGGCAAGGACCTGCTGGAGGCGGCCGGGGTGCCGGACGCCCGCGCGCTGGCCGTCTCGGCGTCCGGCGGTACGGCCCACGAGGGCGCCCCGCTCGGGGAGCGGGAGTCGCCGGAGCCGTGCGCGTACGACCCGGACGCCGTCGCGTACACCATGTTCACGTCCGGCTCGACGGGCCGGCCCAAGGCGGTCGCCATCCCGCACCGGGCCGCGGCCGAACTCGTGATCGAACCGGAGTTCCTCACGGTCACCCCGCGCGACCGGGTCCTCTTCCACTCCCCGCTCGCCTTCGACGCCTCGCCGTTCGAGCTGTGGACGGCCCTGGCCAACGGCGCCGCCGCCGTGGTGTCCACCGCGGACCGGGAGTCGCTGGAGAACCTGGCCCGGGACGTGGAGCGGCTCGGGGCCACGGTGGCCCTGTTCACCACGGCCCTCTTCCACCACCTCGCGGCCCGCGGCTCGGCGGTCTTCGGCGTGCTCCGGAGCGTGATCGTCGGCGGCGAGGCGCTGTCCGGCCGGCTCGCCCACGCCGTCCTGCGCCGCCACCCCTGGCTGGAGCTGGTCAACGGCTACGGGCCCACCGAGGCCACCAGCTTCGCCACCGCGCACCGGGTGCTCCCGGCGGACGGCGAGGCGCCGCCGCCCATCGGCCGGCCGATCGCCGGGGCGACGGCGCACGTCCGCGACGAGCACGGCGCGCCGGTGCCCCCCGGCGTCCGGGGCGAACTGTGGATCGGCGGCTCCCGGCTGGCCCTGGGCTACCTGGGGCAGCCGGAGCGCACCGCCGAGGCGTTCGTCGACGACCCCGCCGATCCCGCGCACGGCCGCCTCTACCGCACCGGCGACCTGGTCTCGGCCCGTCCCGACGGCACGCTGGACTTCCACGGACGGCTCGACGACCAGGTCAAGGTGCGCGGCTACCGCATCGAGCCGGGCGAGATCGAGCACGCGCTGCGCTCGCACGCCGGGGTCGCGGACGCCGCGGTGACGGTGCTGCGGCCGGACGCGTCCGGCGGCGCGAACACCGTGGACGCGCGGCTCGCCGCCTTCGTCGTCCCGGCGGAGGGCACGCGCCCGTCCCCGGCGGCGCTCCGCGAGCACCTGGCCGGGCTGCTGCCCGCGCACATGGTGCCCTCGGCCTGGTCGCTGACGGACCGGCTGCCGGTGACCGCCAACGGCAAGGTCGACCGGGCGGCGCTCGCCGGCCTGCCCCTGGCCGCGCCGGATGCGGCGGACGCCCCGGCCCGCGAACTGACGCCCCTCCAGCAGGCGGTGGCGGCGGCCTGGGCCCGCGCCCTGGACCGCGAGGTCACCGACCCGGACGCCGACTTCCTCGCCCTGGGCGGCCACTCGCTGCTCGCACTGGGCGTCGTCGACGACCTCCGCGAGGACCTGGGGGTGGAGCTGTCGCTCGCCGCGTTCTTCGCCGCCCCCACGGTGGCGGGCCAGGCCGAGCTGGTGGAGCGGGAACTGGCCGCCGCCTTCGGCCCGGACGAGGACGAAACGGAGGGCGGCCGGTGAGCACCGCACAGGACGTGGCGCGCCAGGAGGAGCTGCTCCGCAGGGCCCGCCGCCGCGCCGCCGGCGCCCGTACGGCCCCGGCTTCCGGCCCCGCGCCGGGGGACGCCGGCCCGGCACCCCTCTCGCACGCCCAGCACCGCATGTGGCTGATGGAACGCCTGGGACACACGGGGGCGCTGTACAACGTGCCCTTCGCCACCCGCGTCCGCGGCCCCTTCGACCGGGAGGCGTTCTCCCGGGCGCTCGACTGGCTGGTGCGCCGGCACGAGGTGCTGCGCACCCGCTACCGGCAGGCCGACGGCGAGCCGTACCAGGAGGTGCTGCCGCCCGCGCCGGTACCGGTGCCGCTGGTGGAGGCCGCCGCCGACGCGGCCGGCCCGCTGCTGCGGGCGGAGGCGGAACGCCCCTTCGACCTCGCCGAGGGCCCGGTCCTGCGGGCCCTGCTGCTCCGGCACGCGCCGGACGACCACACCGTCCTTCTGACGCTGCATCACATCGCCGTGGACGGCGGCGGGTTGGAGATCATCGCACGGGAGCTCGGCGACCGGTACCGGGCGGTCGTGGAGGACCGCCCGGACGGCCCCGAGGGCCCGGCGCCGCGCTACACCGACTTCGCCCGGCGGGAGCGCTCCGCGCCGGAGGACGAGGAGGGGACCGCCTACTGGACCCGGCGGCTCGCGGGGGCCCGCCCGCCCGCGCTCCCGGGCCCGGCGGACGGCGCCCCGGGCACCCGGGGCTCCCGCGGCGAGGGCCGCCTGCTCACCGCCCTCCTGCCGGCCGGCACCGTCGAGGGGCTGCGCGAGGCCGGCCGCGCGCACCGGGCCACGCTGTTCACGGTGGTCCTGGCGGCCGCCTTCGGCGCCCTGCTGGCGGAGACCGGCCGGGAGGACCTGGTCGTCGGCTGCGCGAGCGGCCACCGCGACCGGGCCGCCGACCGGAACCTCGTCGGCCTCTGCGTCAACACCCTCCCCGTCCGCCCCGACCTCACCGGCGCCGAGGACTTCGCCGGCCTGCTGGACCGGGTGCGCGACGAGCTGCTGCGGGCACAGCGGTACCGGCACGTGCCGTTCGACGCGATCGTACGGCGGCTGGACCCGTCCGCCCGGGACTCGGACGGCGGCGCCCTGGTCGGCGTCACGGCGGACGTCGTGTCCGGTCCCGTCGGGCTGCGGCTGCCGGACGCGGAGTGCACTCCGGTCGACGTCCCGCTGGGCACGGCCAAGTTCGGCCTCGGCTTCTTCCTGGAGGAGGCGGCGGACGGGCGGCCCGCCCGGTGCGTGGTGCAGTACGACGCCGGGCGGCTGGACGGCGGGGCCGCGCGGGCCCTGCTGGACGGCTTCGCGGGCCTGCTGACCGGCGTGGCCGCGTCCGGGAACGCGGCGCTGTGCCGCCCGGCCGCCGTCCCTCGGGCCGCGCCGGAGGACACCCCGGCCCGGCCGGCGGAGGACCTCCCGGGCCCGACGCCCGAGGTCGAGGCGGTCTTCGCGGACCTGCTCGGCGAACGGCCGGGCCCCGACGGGGACTTCTTCCTCCTCGGCGGCCACTCGCTGCTCGCGGTACGGGTCGCCGAACGGCTGCGGGAGCGCTTCCACGCGCCGCTCACCGGCCTCGACGTGCTGGAGCACCGCACGCCGCGGGCGCTGGCCGCGCTGCTCGACGAGCGGACGGCGCGGCGCGCGGCGGCGGCCCGTCCGGCGGCCGGGCGGCGTACGTCCGCCCGGGCCGGTACGGTCCTGGTCACCGGTGGCACGGGCGGCGTGGGCGCGTTCGTCCTGCGCGAACTGGCCGCGAGCGGGCGCCCGGTGCGGGCGCTCGTCCGGCCCGAGTCGGCGCACCTGGTGCCGGACGGTTCCGACGTCGAGATCGCCGAGGGCGACCTGGCCGACCCGGACAGCCTGCGGGCCGCCGTGCGCGGTGTGGACGCGGTCATCCACTCCGCCTGCACCTTCACCGCCCCCGAGGTGGACGTGGCCGCGATGCGGGCGCTCCTCGCGGAGCGGGGTCCGGGGCCGTTCGTCTTCGTCAGCAGCGTCGACGCCTACGGTTCGCCGTCGGTGGCCGACGTCCCGGAGGGCGCGCCCTCCGAGGACCCGGTGAGCGCGTACGGGCGGGGCAAGCTCGACTGCGAACGCCTGCTGCTGGAGGCCGCCGGCGGTGGGGCCAGTGTGGTCCGGGCGCCCATCGTCTGGGGCGATCATCCGCGGCTGCGCGACCAGTTGCGCTGGGGCGCGACCGGTGATCTCTACCAGGCGGCGCGGGCGGGCGGCCCGGTCGTCCTGCCGGCCGCCGGGGCCGTCCCCGCATCGGGTGATTCCTGGGCGGGGGCGCCCTGGATCCACGCGGCCTCGCTGGCGCGGGTGTTGACGCACTGTGTGGAGCGGCCGGTGGACGGGGTCGTCAACGCGATCGGCGGGCACGTGTCTTGGGCCGAGTTCGCCAAGGAGCTGGTCCGTCTCCTGGGTACCTCCGGTCCCGTGGTCCCCGCGGAGACCACCGCTCCCGGCCTGCGCCACCGCCACCGCTACCGGGCGGAGGCGCTGGCCGAGTTGCTCGTCCCCCGGGCCGGGGAGGGGTGGCGAGACGTCCTGGCCGCGATGCTGCGGGGCTGACGCGGGGGATGCCCCGGTCCCGCCCTTTCGCCGTTTCTTCCGGGGCGCCGCCCCGACCCCCCTGATCGCGGCTTCGCCGCTCGTCCTCAAGCGCCGGACGGGCTGAAATCAGCCCGTCCGGCGCTTGAGGACAACTGCGCGGAGCGCGGTTTCGGGGGTCCGGGGGCTTGCCCCCCGGGAAGCGGCGAAGGGGCGGGACCGGGGCCCAACTCCCCGACCACACGCCGTCACCTCGAACACCCCCCTCGAAACCCCCACCGTAATCTCACTCACTTGTGTGAGGATACGACCACACTCCGCGTTGGTAAGTCTTCCCGAGGCACACCCATGCCGAGCACACCGCCATGCAACCCGGGAAGGCACGCACATGTCCGTAGCCGAAGAGAACCGCACCGCAGAGCAGGACCGTCCGCAGCAGAGCCTCGGAACGGCCGCGGCGCGGAATCTGGCGACGACCACCAAGTCCGAACCCCAGATGCAGGAGATCACCTCCCGGTGGCTCCTGAAGATGCTGCCGTGGAGCCACATCCAGGGCGGTACCTACCGGGTGAACCGGCGGCTCACCTACACGGTCGGCGACGGCCGCGTCACGTTCGTCAAGACGGGAGACCGCGTCGAGGTCATCCCGGCCGAACTCGGCGAACTGGCGGCGCTGCACGGGTACGAGGACACCGAGGTGCTCACCGAACTCGCCCGCCGCTGCGAGCAGCGCGAGTACGCGCCGGGCGACATCCTGGCGACGAAGGGCCAGCCCATCGACGGCGTCGTGCTGCTCGCGCACGGCCGCGTGGAGAAGGTCGGCGAGGGCCCGTACGGGGACGACGCGGTGCTCGGTGTGCTCGCGGACGGCGACCACTTCGGCGGGGACACCCTGCTCACCTCGGACGGCACCTGGGAGTACACGGCCCGCGCCGCCACCGCCTGTACGGTCCTGGTGCTGCCGAAGCTGGCCTTCGACCAGGCGGTGGAGCGCTCGGACTCGCTCCGCGGCCACGTCGAGCGGGTGCGCTCGCTGCCGGCCCAGCGGACCAACCCGTACGGCGAGAAGGAGATCGAACTCCGCGCCGGCCACCACGGCGAGGCCGACATCCCGGCGACGTTCGTCGACTACGAGGAGCGCCCGCGCGAGTACGAGCTGAGCGTGGCGCAGACGATCCTGCGCGTCCACACCCGCGTCGCCGACCTGTACAACCACCCGATGAACCAGATGGAGCAGCAGCTCCGGCTCACGGTCGAGGCGCTCAAGGAGCGCCAGGAGCACGAGCTCATCAACAACCGGGAGTTCGGCCTCCTCAACAACTGCGAGTACGACCAGCGGCTCCAGCCGCACGACGGCGTCCCCAGCCCGGACGACCTGGACGAACTGCTCAGCCGCCGCCGGGGCTCGAAGCTGTTCCTGGCCCACCCGCGGGCCATCGCGGCGATCGGGCGCGAGTTCAACAAGCGCGGGCTGGTGCCCGAGACGATCGACATGGGCGGCCACCGCATCCCGACCTGGCGCGGGGTGCCGATCTTCCCGTGCAACAAGATCCCGGTCACCGAGGCGCGGACGACCTCGATCATCTGCATGCGTACCGGCGAGGCCGAGCAGGGCGTGATCGGGCTGCGGCAGGCGGGGATCCCGGACGAGATCGAGCCGAGCCTGTCGGTGCGGTTCATGGGCATCAACGAGCAGGCGGTCATGTCGTACCTGGTGACGGCGTACTACTCGGCGGCCGTGCTGGTGCCGGACGCGCTCGGGGTGCTGGAGAACGTCGAGATCGGCCGGTGGCGCTGACCGACCCCGCCCCGGCCCCGGCCCCGACGGGGGTCCGGGGCCGGCGGCAACCCCCGGGCACCGCCCGGTGACGTGCCGGTGCCGCGCCGGACCGCGCGCCGCCGCTCCGGCCGAGGAGTCGCCGACGGCCGCCCGGCCCGTCGGCATCAGGAACGCGCCGGCCGCCGCCACGGCGCGGACCGGACGAGGAGTCTCGCAGTGACCCAGCCCTTCACCCTGCCCGCCTTCTACATGAACCACCCCGCCCGGCTCAACCCCCACCTGGAGGAGGCACGCGCCCACGCACGGGAGTGGGCCCGCGGGATGGGCATGCTGGAAGGGTCGGGCGTGTGGGACCAGGCGGACCTCGACGCGCACGACTACGCCCTGCTCTGCGCCTACACGCACCCCGACTGCGACGGCCCGGCGCTGTCCCTGGTCACCGACTGGTACGTGTGGGTGTTCTTCTTCGACGACCACTTCCTGGAGCTGTTCAAGCGGACGCAGGACCGCGAGGGCGGCCGCGCCTACCTGGACCGCCTCCCGGCGTTCATGCCCATGGACCCCGGTGCCGCCGTGCCCGAGCCGACGCATCCGGTGGAGGCGGGCCTGGCGGACCTGTGGGCGCGCACGGTCCCGCACATGTCCGCGGACTGGCGGGTCCGGTTCGCGGAGAGCACCCGGAACCTGCTCGACGAGTCCCTCTGGGAACTGTCCAACATCAACGAGGGCAGGATCGCCAACCCGGTCGAGTACATCGAGATGCGCCGCAAGGTGGGCGGCGCGCCCTGGTCGGCCGGGCTGGTGGAGTACGCGGCCGGCGCCGAGGTGCCGGCGTCCGTGGCCGGCACGCGCCCGATGCGGGTGCTGTCCGACACGTTCGCCGACGCGGTGCACCTGCGCAACGACATCTTCTCGTACCAGCGCGAGGTCGAGGACGAGGGCGAACTCTCCAACGGCATCCTGGTGTTGGAGACCTTCCTCGACTGCGGGACGCAGGAGGCCGCCGAGTCCGTCAACAACCTGCTGACGTCCCGGATGCAGCAGTTCGAGCACACGGTCGTCACCGAACTGCCGCAGCTCTTCGTCGACCACGCGCTCGGCCCGGACGACTGCCGGGCGGTGCTCGCCTACGCCAAGGGCCTGCAGGACTGGCAGGCCGGCGGCCACGAGTGGCACATGCGCTCCAGCCGCTACATGAACAAGGAGGCGGCCCCGATCGGGCTGCCCGGTCCCACCGGCCCGGGCACGTCCGGCCTCGACCTCAGGCACCTCTTCGCGGCGACCGGCGCCCAGCGCCTCCGCTCCCTCACCCACGTTCCGCACCAGCACGTCGGCCCGTCCGAACTCCCTGACTTCGACGTCCCGTTCACCCTGCGGCTGAACCCGCACCTGGAACGCTCCCGGCCGAACACCGTCGCGTGGGCCCGGGAGATGGGCATGCTCGCCCCGCAGCCGGGGGTGCCGACCTCGTACATCTGGGACGAGCGCAAGCTGTACGGGTACGACTTCCCGCTGTGCGCCGCGGGCCTCCACCCGGACGCCACCCCCGAGGAACTCGACCTGGCCTCGCAGTGGCTGACCTGGGGCACCTACGGCGACGACTACTACCCCGTGGTCTACGGCCGGCCCCGCGACCTGGCCGGCGCCAAGCTGGCCCACGCCCGGCTGCTCACCCTGATGCCGCTCGACCCGGCGGGGGCGCCCGCGCCCGTACCGCCGACCGCCCTGGAGCGCGGCCTCGCCGACCTGTGGGAGCGTACCGCCGGGCCGATGGACGCCGCGGGCCGCTCCCAACTGCGGGACGCCGTCGAGGTGATGCTCGAGAGCTGGCTGTGGGAGCTGCAGAACCAGGCCGAGCACCGGGTCCCGGAGCCCGTCGACTACATCGAGATGCGCCGCGCCACCTTCGGCTCCGACCTCACCATCGCGCTCTGCCGCGTCGGGCACGGGCGCGCGGTGCCGGACGAGGTCTACCGCAGCGGCACCGTCCGCTCCCTGGAGAACGCGGCGATCGACTACGCGACGCTGCTCAACGACGTGTTCTCGTACCAGAAGGAGATCGAGTACGAGGGTGAGGTGCACAACGCCGTCCTGGTGGTGCAGACGTTCTTCGGCTGCGACCGGCGGGCGGCGCTCGCCATCGTCGACGATCTGATGCGCGGCCGGATGAGCCAGTTCCGGCACGTGGCCATGCACGAGTTGCCGGTGCTGTACGAGGACGCCGGGCTGGGGCCGGTGGCGCGGGCGGCGCTGGAGGGCTATGTGAAGGAGCTGGAGAACTGGCTGGCGGGGATCCTCAACTGGCACCGGGGGTGCCGGCGGTACCGCCAGGAGGACCTGGAGCGGAACTTCCGTTTCCTTCCGGCGGCGGAGCCGTCCGCGTTCGCGCCCGCCGTCCCCTGGGGGGCGTCGCGCTGACCGGCGGCGGGGGCGGGCGGCCGGTGGCGCCGTCCCGCCCCCGGCGGCGGTTCACACCCGGTCCACGATGCCCGCCTTCCCGGCCTCCCGCGCGCAGTGGGCGCAGCAGTACCACTGCCCGTCGGCCTCCACGCCGTGCCCGATGACCCGGGTGCGGCAGTGCTCGCAGATCGGGGCCATGCGGTGGATGGCGCAGGAGAAGGAGTCGAAGGCGTGCCGGGAGCCGTCCTGGGTCTCGACGTAGAACGCCATGTCGTAGTCGTTGCCGCAAACTTCGCACTCTGCCATGCGCCGCATGCTCCGGAGTGGGGCGGACGCTGGCAAGCGCCCGCCTGGCGCGTCGAACGGGCTGCACCCGCCCGGCGGAGCGGACGCCCGCGCCGGGCGGCCGTGAGCGGCCCGGTTCACAGCTCCAGGCGGTAGCGGTACCACCGCTCGGCCGGCCGCAGGCCCGCAATGGCCAGGGCGTCGGCGGTGACCGGGTCGCCGTGCTCCTGGACCTCCAGCAGGGCGGTCCGCGGGTGGTCGCGGCGGAGCCGGGCGACGAGTTCGGCGAGCAGTCCGGCGACGGCGGGCCCGTCGGCCGCGGCGCTCCGGAAGACGATGTCGACCAGCGCCTCCGTGCCGGCGAGCACGGCCGTGACCTGGGCGGCCGTGCGACCGGCCGGGGTGAGGAGGTCCAGGGTCAGGTGCGGGAGCGGCGGGAGGTCGCGCAGCCCCTCGGCGGCGTCGCGCGGGGTGTAGGGGCGTCCGGTGACCTCGGAGTAGAGGCGGGCGTGCTCCGCGAGCAGGCCTGCGGCGGCCGGGACGGTGACCTGACGGGCCGTCACCCGCGGCAGGGCGGCGGGCCGTCGCCAGTCGGACAGCGGGACGGGCGTGGTCCAGCGTCCGCCCGGTTCCTCCCGCGCTTGGGCGCCGAGGTCCGCCGCGACGCCGTCGGCGTCCGTGCCGGTCCACTCCAGTGCCGGGATCCCGTCGGCCGCCGCCCGGCGGGCGGCGCCGCGCAGCAGCCGGCCGGTCGTCTCCCGCTCCTCGGCGGTGGTGGCGCGCCGGGCGTGGAAACCGGTGGTGAGGCGTTCGCGCTCCCGGGAGACCAGCAGCCACTGGACGTCCGCGGCGTCGGCGTCGTCCCGGGCCGCCGGCGGGTGGACCTCGGCCCAGCCGAGGAGGCGGCCGTCGGGGCGGCGGGCGACGACGGTCCACACCGGGCGGTCGGCGGCGGCGCGGCCCAGGTCGGGAACGGGCGTCGGAAGTCCGGCGTAGAGCTCCTCGTACAGGCGGACGTCGGCGTCCGCGTCATCGTGGTACGCGACGTATTCGACGGTGATGCCCATGCGCTGTGCTCTCTCGCTCGTGCCGGGGGTACGGGCCCGGCGGCACCCGCACTCGAACTATTGTGCTCGATGCCCCCTCCGTGCCCGTGAAAGGACCCCCGTGCGCCTCGTGCCCGCCGCCGTGACCGCCGCCCTGCTCGCCCTGGCCCTGCCGGCCGCGACCGCGACCGCCGCCGAGGCCCGGCCGGCCGCCGGGACGCGCGCCGGGGCCGCGTACGCCGTCCCCGGGGACGCCGTCCGGATCACCGAGGGCCAGGTGCGCGAGGCCGCCCCGGGCACGCCGCTGCTGTACCCGAGCGTCACCAGCTGTCTGACGGTGACCGTGCGGCTGGCCGGCGGCGGGCTGGTGGGCGCCCACGCCAGCCTGTTCCAGGTGCCCGGCGAGCTGCGCTCGGACGCGATCCTGCCCGCCCTGCGGGACCGGGTCGGCCACCGGTCGGTGCGGTCCGTGGAGGTCAGGGGCGCGCTCGGGGCCTGGCACCCGGGGTACCTGACCCGGGCCATCGAGGCGTACGGCCCGGACGAGCAGGTTCCGGTGCCCTCGGGCCCCGACGCCGAGGGCGTGGCGCGGGCGGTGGCCCGGGGGCTCGGGCAGCCCCGTGCCCGGGTGACGGTGGCGGACGTGCCGGACGGGGACCTGCTCGTCCGGTGAGCCCGGCGAACCCCTGCCGTCCGCCGTCTCCCCGCTCCCCGGGTGGGCCGCCGGCCGGTTCCGAGGGAAACTGGAAGGACCGGTTCCGTCCGGACCGGGGTCCGGGGCACGCGCCGTGCTCCCGGGCGGTTCCGACGACACCACGCACGTTCCTTGCCTCACCCGCCCGCGCGGCGCTCGCCGCGCGCGTCCCGTGAGCCTCACGCGACGCAGGTCACCGGGTGTGCCGCCGACCACCGGGGGCAGACGCCGGGACGTCCGGCCGGGAGCGCGGGGTTTCCGGCCGAGCTGTCCGGGAGGTGCGTCATGGCAACGGTCGAACAGCGTTCCGACGGCGCGGGGGGTGACGCGGGGACGGTGACCACGTCCGTCCCGGCACGGCTGGACCGGCTGCCGTGGTCGCGGTGGCACTGGATGGTGGTGATCGGCCTCGGCACGGTGTGGATACTCGACGGCCTCGAGGTGACCGTCGTCGGCAACATCGCCTCCCGGCTGTCCGAGCACGGCAGCGGCCTCGACATCTCCTCCGCCCAGGTGACCGGGCTCGCCGCCGCGCTCTACGTGGCGGGCGCCTGTACGGGCGCCCTCTTCTTCGGCTGGCTGACCGACCGGCTGGGCCGCAAAAGGCTGTTCATGCTGACGCTCGCGGTGTACCTGGCCGCGACCGCGATGACCGGGCTCTCCTTCCACTCCTGGTGGTTCTTCCTCTTCCGCTTCCTCACCGGCTGCGGCATCGGCGGTGAGTACGCGGCCATCAACTCCGCGGTGGACGAGCTGATACCGGCCCCGTACCGCGGGCGCGTGGACCTCATCATCAACGGCAGCTTCTGGATCGGGGCGGTGGGCGGCTCGCTGCTGTCGGTCCTCATGCTCGACACCGACCTGTTCCCGGCCTGGCTCGGCTGGCGGCTCACCTTCGGGCTGGGCGTCGTCCTGGGCCTGGTGATCCTGCTGGTCCGGCGGAACGTCCCCGAGTCGCCCCGCTGGCTGTTCATCCACGGCCGCGGCGAGGAGGCGGAGGAACTGGTCGACTCCATCGAGCGGAAGGTCGCCGCCGACACGGGCCGCGCCTGCGAGCCGGTGGACCGGGAGATCACCATCCACCGGCGCGGTAGCGTCGGCTTCCTGACCATCGCGCGGACCGTCTTCCGCGACTATCCCCGCCGGTCCGCGCTGGGTCTGGCGCTCTTCATCGGCCAGGCGTTCCTCTACAACGCGATCACCTTCGGCTTCGGCTCGATCCTCACCGACTTCTTCTCGGTGCCCTCCGGCCACACGGGCTACTACTTCGCGGTCATCGCCTTCGTGAACTTCCTCGGCCCGCTGCTGCTGGGGCGCCTCTTCGACACCGTCGGCCGGCGGCCGATGATCACGAGCACGTACGTGCTGAGCGGTCTGCTGCTGTTCGGCACCGCCTGGCTGTTCGGCCGGGGTTCGCTGACGGCGGTCACGATGACGGCCTGCTGGTGCGCGGTGCTGTTCTTCGCCTCGGCGGGCGCGAGCAGCGCCTATCTGACGGTGAGCGAGATCTTCCCGATGGAGACGCGCGCCCTGGCCATCGCCTTCTTCTACGCGGTCGGCACGGCCGCCGGCGGCATCACCGGCCCGCTGCTGTTCGCCAAGCTGACCGGCTCCGGGGTGGTCGGCGACACCGTGCTGGCCTTCCAGATCGGGGCGGGCCTGATGACGGTCGCGGGCGTGGTGGCGGGCTTCCTCGCGCTGCCCGCCGAACGCCGCTCGCTGGAGGACATCGCCACCCCGCTCACCGCCGCGAGCGCGGACACCGGCACCCCGACCGGCACTCCCTGACGCGCCGTCAGGGCCGGTGACCCCGGCCGGACACGGCGACCGGGCCCGTACGCACACCACCGCGTGCGGGCCCTTCGCATGCCCGAACGCCGGCTCCTTCCCGGCCGGATCCGGTTTTCGAGAGTGAGATCACTTTCAGAACACTTGTTTTGACATGCGCACGCCGTCATTGTGTTGCCCGGCACTCACCCCCCGGACACCCGGTGCCATCAGCCTGATCCGCGATTCCCTCCACCCACCACTCGGGAGCGTCACGCATGCGTCTCTACGCGCGTCGAATATCCGTCACCGCCGGCCTCGCCGCCCTGACCGGCGCGATCGTCCTCAACGGGCCGAGCGCCCAGGCCGCGCCGCCCGCCCCGGTGGACGCCGCCACCGCGCGCTCGTACGTGAACGCGCTGACCGTCCGCCCGGAAGGCACGCTCGACGGCTACAGCCGGGCCCAGTTCCCGCACTGGATCACCCAGCACGGCGAGTGCAACACCCGCGAGGTCGTCCTCCAGCGCGACGGCCAGGGCGTCGAGCAGGACGACCGCTGCGCCGCCGTCGAGGGCACCTGGTACTCCCCCTACGACGGCGCCACCTGGCACGACGCCTCCGACATCGACATCGACCACGTCGTCCCGCTCGCCGAGGCGTGGCGCTCCGGGGCCGACAAGTGGACCAAGGCCGACCGGCAGAAGTTCGCCAACGACCTGACGCGCCCGCAGCTCATCGCCGTGACCGACCGCGTCAACCAGGCCAAGGGCGACAAGGACCCGGCGAAGTGGATGCCCTCGCGCGCCGACTACGCCTGTACGTACGTGCGCATGTGGGTCACCGTCAAGCACGACTACAAGCTCACGGTGGACAGCGCCGAGAAGAACAAGCTGGCGGCGGTCCTCAAGGGCTGCTGACCCGGAACGCCCCTCCCCCGGGCCCGTCGTCCCGTCCGGGCGGCGGGCCCGCCACCGTCCGCGCGATGTCGAGGGTGAGCCGCTGCCAGGGGTCGCGCGGGTCGCGGCCGCTCAGTTCGCGGACCCGGCGCAACCGGTAGCGCAGGGACTGCGGGTGCAGCCGCAGGCCGCGGGCGGCGGCGGTGGCGGATCCCGTGTCGAGGTACGCGGTGAGGGCCTCCAGCAGGTGCCGCTGGGCGGGGCGGGCGAGCGGGCCGAGGACCAGGCGGCCGATGTGTTCCGCGTCCGTGGCCGGGTGCCCGGCGAGCAGCGCCAGGACGTGCGCGTCGGCGTCGGTGAGGATCCGCCCGGGGCGGTGGGCGTGCTCCGGCGCGGTGGTGAGGGCGCAGGTGGCGAGGCGGTGGGCGACGGCGATCCGGTCCAGGCCCTCGCCGGTGATCGCGCAGCCGCGCAGGCCGCGTTCCCGCAGCACCGCGGGGGCCGCCCCGGCGGCGTCCGCCGGGAGCAGCAGCACCGTGCGCGGGCCCTGCGCGGTGGCCAGCGGGGTGCCGGCGGCCGGGCCGGTGAGCGCGGCGAGCAGCTCCGCCGGGTCCGCAGGGCGGTCGTCCCGGCCCGGTCCGACGGCCAGCAGGCAGTAGGGGTACGGCAGTTCGACGCCGAGGCGGGCCGCCCGGTCGGTCACCGCGCCGACGGAGGCGTGCCGGCCGGCGATCAGGTCGTCCAGCAGCAGGCGCAGCGCCTGCGCCCGGTCGCCCGCCAGGCGTTCGCTGGTGGCGGTGTAGGAGCCGGCCATCACCTCGCACAGGGTGTCGAGGGTGGTGAGGAGCTGCCGGGTGAGGGCGAACGCGTCGGCGGCGGAGGAGGGGGCGGCGCGGGCCGCGATCTCGTCCACCAGCACGGCGGCGGCGACCCGGTAGGCCCGCAGCACGGCCGGCAGCGGGCGGCCGTCCGCCGCCCGGGCCGCCGCGATGCCGCGGAAGCGCCGCAGGTCGGCGGGGCCGATGTCGCCGTCGACGGCCCACAGGTGCAGGAAGCGCTCCAGCGCCCAGGCCGCTATCGCCCGGACCTCCCCGCGGCGCCCGTCGTCCAGGTCCGCGTAGGCGGGGACCCGTTCGTGCACCGCGTCGACGACGGCCTCGACGACGCGGGGGTCGGCGACCAGCTCCCGGCGGATCCGCTCGCGTTCGTTCGTCACCCCGTGATGGTCGCAGCACTCACCCCGTGCGCACCACCGTGGACGGGGCACGTCGCCGCCGTGAGGATCGCTGCCGGAACGCAGCGGTTCCACGGACGGGAGGCGGGACGGACCCATGACGACCACGCCGCGCTGGGCGGACTACCAGTACGAGATCTACCTGAACGGCCTGTCGGGGGCGGTGCCCCGGCTGCCGGCCGATCCGAGCCGGCTGGAGGCACTGGTCGAACGGCGGCTCGGCGCCGGCCCGGCGGGGTACATGATCGGCGCGGCGGGCACGGGGAGCACCGCCCGCGCCAACCGCGCCGCCCTCGACCGGTGGCGGATCGTCCCGCGGATGCTGCGCGACGTGGCCGAACGCGACCTGTCCGGCGAGCTGTTCGGCCGCCGGCTGCCGGCGCCGCTCGCACTGGCGCCGGTCGGCATCCTGAAGATCGCGCACCCGGACGCGGAGCCGGCGGCGGCCCGCGCCGCCGCCGCGCGCGGCGTCCCGTACGTCCTGTCGTCGGCGTCCAGCACGCCGATGGAGCGGGTCGCGGAGGCGATGGGCGACGCCGAGCGGTGGTTCCAGCTGTACTGGCCGAAGGACCGCGAGGTGGCCCGGAGTTTCCTGGCCCGGGCCCGCGCGGCCGGCTACTCGGCCCTGTTCGTCACCCTCGACACTCCGCTGCTGTCCTGGCGCCCCCGCGACCTGGACCAGGCGTACCTGCCGTTCCTGCACGGCGTCGGCACCGCCAACTACTTCAGCGACCCGGCGTTCCGGGCCGGGCTGGCCAAGCCCGTGGAGGAGGACCGGGAGGCGGCGGTCCGGCACTTCCTCGGGATGTTCTCCGACGCCGGGAAGACCTGGCCCGACCTGGCGTTCCTCCGCGAGCACTGGGACGGCCCGATCGTGCTCAAGGGCGTGCTGCACCCGGACGACGCGCGGGCCGCCGCCGACGCGGGCATGGACGGCGTCGTCGTCTCCAACCACGGCGGCCGGCAGGTGGCGGGCGCGGTGGCCGCCGCCGACGCGCTGCCCGGCGTGGTGGCGGCGGCCGGGGACCGGCTCACGGTGCTGTTCGACAGCGGGATCCGCACGGGTGACGACGTGTTCAAGGCGCTCGCGCTGGGGGCGCGGGCGGTACTGCTGGGCCGGCCGTACGTGTACGGGCTGGCCCTGGACGGGCAGGCGGGCGTGGACCACGTCATCCGGTCCGTGCTGGCCGAGCTGGACCTCACCCTGGCCCTGTCCGGGCACGCGGACCCCGCCTCGCCGGGCCCGGCCGACCTGGTGCGGGAGGCGCTGTGAACGAGCTCAGGAACGTCCTGGCCGTGGTCTCCCCGCACGTCGGCGGGCGGACGGCCGGTGCCGCGCTCGCCGGGCTGTTCCCGGGCCGGGCCCGGGTCACGGTCGTGGAGTCGGCCGACGAGGACCCCGCCGCGCTGCGCGATGCGCACGTCGTCATCACCGGTCTCGGACCGGTGACCGCCGCGCACTTCGCCGCCGCGCCCGCCCTGGAGCTGGTGCAGTGCGCCAGTCACGGCTACGACTACGTGGACCTGGACGCGGCCCGCGCCCGGTCGGTCCCGGTGTGCACCATCGGCTCCAGCACGGCGGAGCGGCAGAACGTGGCCGAGCAGACCTTCGCCCTGATGCTGGCCCTCGCCAAGCGGCTGGTCCCCGCGCACACCGCGCTCGCCGAGGGCGACTGGGCGCTGCCGCGCCTCCAGTCGTCCATCACGGAACTGTCCGGCAAGACGCTGGGCGTCGTGGGCCTCGGCACCATCGGCACCGAAGTCGCCCGCCGGGCGGCGGCGTTCGACATGCGGATCGTCTACAGCGGGCCGGAGGCGGCCCCGCCGGAGACCGAGGCCCGGCTCGGCGCCCGCCGCGTCGAGCTGGAGGAGCTGCTGCGCACCTCCGACTACGTCACGTTGCACGCGCCGCTCACGGACGCCACCCGGCACCTGCTGGACGCCGCACGGCTGGCCCTGCTCAAACCCACCGCGTTCGTGGTCAACACGGCCCGGGGCGCCCTGATCGACCAGGAGGCGCTCGCCGACGCGCTGGAGGCGGGCGCGCTGGCGGGCGCCGGGCTCGACGTCTTCGACCCGGAACCGCCCCCGGCGTCGCTGCGGTTGCTGCGCGCGCCCAACGTGGTGCTGTCCCCGCACGTCGCGGGCGTCACCCGGGAGACGCTGGTGCGCATCGCGCTCGCCGCCGTGCAGAACGTCCTGGAGTACTTCGAGGGCAAGCCGCCGCGCGACGTGGTCTCCTGAAGCCCCTTTCCCTGACCGGAGGTTCCGACATGCACCGGAGAACAGCCCCCCGCCGCCGCTTGGCGCGCGCCGTGCTGTGCGGCGTCCTGGCGCTGCTGCCCGCGCTCGCGGGCGGCGCCGCCACGGCCGCGCCCGGCGCCCGGGCGGCGGCGCGGGCGTGCGGCACGGACACCACGGCCGTCGGCCGGGCCGACCGGCCCGTCGCCGGGACGCTGGTGTCGGCCGTCCGCGCCGACGGCCGGACCGAGCAGTTCCAGCAGTTCTACGACACCTCGACGATGGGCGGGCTGCCCTTCGTCTGGCACCGGTCCCAGGACGAGCCGGGCGGCGCGTACGGCGGTTGGGAGCGGGTGAGCGCGACGCCCGTCGGCCCCAAGCTGTACGAGGTGGACGCGGTGGAGAACGCCGTCGGCGAGCTGGAGGTGTTCTTCTCCTCCTACGGCGGCTTCTGCCACACCGTGCTGCGCACGCCCGACGACGCGTGGCCCCCGGCGGAGGGCTTCGAGCTGGCCCCGCCCCCGTACCACGGCGGCCTGTCCCTCTTCAAGGAGCGCGACGGCCGGCTGCACGCCTTCGCCGCGAGCCGGTCCACCGGCGCGGCCATGGAGGTGCGCAGCCAGTACGCGAACACCGACGACCACTGGGGCGGGGTCCGCGCCACGGGCCTGGTGCCGGAGAGCGGGGTCGGCCTGAGCGCGCCGTCCGTCACCCAGCTCCCCGACGGCCGGCTGCGGCTGGTCGCCCGGGAGTGGAACCGCGACCGCTACTGGACGGCCACCGAGCGGGACCGCTTCCTGAGCTGGGAGCCGTGGCGGCTGTGCGCGGACGCCGCCTGTTCCTGACCGGCGGCCCATGACCCGGCGCCGGGCGGAGCGGATTCCGGCCGAACTCCCCCGCCGGCGGCCGTGCTCGGCGACCGCCGCACGGCGCGGTATCCCGGGGCCGGGCGGGCGCCCGGCCTGCGCCGCGCGGGCCGGGGCGGTGGCGGATACGGACCGGGGCGCGTTCCGCCCGGTAGGCGGCGCCCCCGGCCCGTCCTAGCCTCGCCGTATGGCGATGAACCGCTACCACCGCTTCTACTGCCGGTCCAGGCGCTGGGCCCGGACCGTCGAGGAGCAGGTGCTGCCCTGGGCGCTGCACGGCGTGCCGCTCGGTGGCGACGCCCTGGAGATCGGGCCCGGTTACGGCGTCACGACGGACGGGCTGCTGCACCGGGTGGACCGGCTGACGCTCGCCGAGGTGGACCCGGCCGCCGTCGAACGGCTGCGGCGGCGCTACGGCGGGCCGGTCGGGGTCGTCCACGCGGACGGCGCCGAACTGCCGCTTCCGGACGGGCGGTTCGACGCGGTCACCTGCTTCACGATGCTCCACCACGTGCCCTCGCCCGAACGCCAGGACCGGCTGTTCGCGGAGGCGCGCCGGGTGCTGCGGCCGGGCGGGGTCTTCGCGGGCTGCGACGCGCTGGACGGGACCCTCTTCCGCCTGGTGCACCGGGGCGACACCTGTGTGCCGGTGCCGCCGGACACCCTGGCGGGCCGACTCAGGGCGGCGGGCTTCGAGGAGGCCCAGGTCAGCGCCGGAAAGGGCAGATTCCGCTTCCGGGCCTTCACGGGCGCCGCGTGAGCCGGCGGCGCGGAGAGGCCGGCCGGGCGGCTACCTGACCTTGTACTCGCAGGGCTTGCTGCTCTTGCCGTCCTGGTTGTCCGCGACCTTCTTCCCGTCGACGACGATGGTGCACGACCCGGCGCGCAGCATCCCGTTCTCGTCCTGGGACGAGCCGGGGACCACGCTCACCAGCCGGCCGACCTTGCGTTCCGCGCCCTCCGGCGTGATGGTGGCGGTCCTCTTCCAGGGCAGGGTCACCTGCTGCGCGCCATTGCCGTCGAGGTTGTAGTAGATCTGCGTCGTCCCCTTGCCCCGCACCTCCAGGGTCACCTGGTGGGACGCCCCCTTGCCGGCGTCCTCCTTGGGCTGGGACTTCGAACCCTGCGACGCGGGCGCGTCCTTGCCGGCCTTGTCGTCACTCTTGCCCCCGCCACCGCAACCGGCCAGCAGTGCGGCGGTCGCGACCGTGATGACGGCCATGGCTGTCTTGCGCATGTCTCCTCTTCCGACGGCGACGGCCCGGGCGGACGGCCCGGACCGGCCGTCGATCATATGCCGCGCGCCGAAGGCGGCTCTCGGGCGGGCGCGGCGGGCGTCAGCTCTCGCGGAAGCCCGTCCTGGAAGCCCGTCAGCTCTCGCGGAAGCCGTCGCGCAGCAGGGAGAAGGCGTGCTCGGCGTCGGCGACGGCCTCGGGGTGGACCTCGTCGGCCGAGCGGCCCGCGACGATGCGCTCCCAGTTGGCCAGGGCGAGGATCCGCCGGGTGGCGACCAGTTGTCCGGCCAGCAACCGGGCGGTGATGTCCGGCCGTTCGGTGGCCGGCGTCTCGCGGAGGGCCTCGGCCAGGATCTCCTCCTCGCGCGCCAGGTACTCGCCCATGCGGGCCACCAGGGTCGGCGTGGAGCGGATGAGGCCGTGGAAGGCGAGGACCTCCGCGGCGTCGTTGAGGCCGGTGATGGGGTCGCGGGCGTCCAGCCGGGCGCGGAAGTCACGGTGCAGGGCGTCCAGAACGGAGGTGCCGGGGGCGCGTTCGCGGACCGTGGTGGCGGCGTCGGTCTGGTGGTCGGCGAACCGGTGGACGACCAGGTCCTCCTTGGTCGGGAAGTACCGGAACAGCGTGGGCTTGGAGACCTCGGCCTCCGCCGCGACGTCCGCCACCGACACCCCGTCGAAGCCGTGCCGGAGGAACAGCCTGATCGCCGTGTCGGAGATGGCCGCCCGCGTCCGCTGCTTCTTGCGCTCCCGCAGGCCCATCGATCCGTCCATGCCGCTACCCTAGCACGCGCGTTACCAGGGAACTCAACTGACCGAGTCTATTATGTAACCTGGTAATCCGTTTCGCGTCCCCGGCGATGGCGGCCGCGGAACCGCGCGGGGAGAGGGCTCGGGTGCGCCCGTTCGTCGGTGGCCCCCTGTAAACGGCTGGGCGCGATCGAGCTGCGTCGGCGCATAACAGGTGGTGTCGTCGCAGCTCGGAGAGGCTGAGGTCCGGACCGTGTGTCAGTGGTCCGTGGCAGACTCGCGGCCATGATGTCCAGGTCGAGATGCACACCGCTCCCGAACGAACAGGGGGAGCGCATCGGTCCCCTCCTCCCGTTGACCGAGAGCCGTACGGGGCGGGCGGTCAGGGGCGTCGACGTAACCGTGGGCGGGCGTTGAGATGGCCGATTTCAAGGATGAACTGTCGCCGGAGCTCATCGGGCGTCTCGCGGGTGACCTGGCGCGTGCGTCGGCCTCGTTCGACCGGACGGCGTTCGAGCGGCTCGCGGCCACTGGTATCGGTGAACTGGAGCTGATGGCCCGTATCGACCGGATCGCCCGCGCCCTCGCGGCGACGATGCCGGCGTCCCCCGAAGAGGCCGACCGGGTGATCCGCGGCGCCCTCGACGGCGGGGGCCTCTTGAGGTGGGCTTCCATGCCCGTCAACGCCTACGTCGCCTCGGCGCTGCTGGACCGGCCCGACGTGGCGCTGCCGCTGCTGGCCGCGCTCACTCCCCGCTGCACCGCCGAGTTCGCGCTTCGCCCGTTCGTCGACGCCCACTACGAGGCGACGATGGACCGGCTCAGGGCATGGACCACCGACCCGGACGAACACGTTCGGCGGCTCGTCTCGGAGGGCACGCGCCCGCGCCTGCCCTGGGCGCGGCAACTCTCCCGGTTCGTCGCCGATCCCGCTCCCGCGCTGGCGCTCCTGGAGGCCCTCTTCAACGACGAGTCCCTTTACGTGCGCCGTTCCGTGGCGAACCACCTCAACGACATCAGCAAGGACCACCCCGACCTCGCCCTCGACGCCGCACGGCGATGGTCCCGCAGCAGTACGCGGGGCGATTTCGTCGTGCGCCACGGTCTGCGGACGCTCGTCAAACGAGGACACCCGGAGGCTCTCGCGGTTCTCGGGTTCGATCACCAGGCCCCGATCGGTATCACGGACCTCGCCTGCTCACCGTCCACCATCTCCATCGGGGAGACGACCACTGTCACCTTCACGCTGCACGCCACCGAGGCGACGCGAGCGGCGATCGATTACCTGGTCCACTACCAGGGGGTCCGCGGTCCCAAGGCGGGCAAGGTGTTCAAGCTGACCGTCCAGGACCTCCCCGCGGGCCAAGCGGTCCGGTTCTCACGCCGACACCGCTTCGCGAGCCTCTCGGTCCGCACGATCCACCCTGGCCCTCACCGCATCGAGGTCCAGGCCAACGGACGTGTCCTCGGTGCGACCGAGGTCCACATCACCGCCGGCGAGGCATCGGACGGCCCAGCCTGAAGCTGCCGAGCTGAACGCCCAGCGCCCCGGGACGGACCCGCGCGAGCAACCCGCGTCCCGGTCCCGAGGGTTCGGGCCAGGGTCCGCTCGTGTTTTCGGGCCCCGGTGCGGCTGTCGGCGGGGCTCCCCGATTCCCGAACTCGCCTGACGCGCCCGGTTCACGCGCCCGCCGCACCGCCCTGGCAGCGCGGGCACCAGTACGTCGGCCGTTCCCGGCCGGGCTCGCCCTGGTCCGCGAGGCGAATCGGCCCGCCGCACCGGCGGCAGGGGCGGCCCGCGCGGCCGTAGACCCAGAGCCGGCGGTCGGGGTGCGGGTCGGCGGTGGTGATCCGCGCGGAGCGGTCCTTGTTGACGTCGAGGAGCTTCCGGGCCAGGGCCGGCAGCCGGGCCGGTGACGGCACCCGCTCCATGGGCAGCCACGGCGAGATCCGCAGCATGTGGCAGATCTCGGATTTGTAGACGTTGCCGACCCCGGCGAGGTTGCGCTGGTCGAGCAGCGCGTCGCCGACGGCCCGTCCGGGATCGGCGAGGAGGCGGCGCAGCGCCTCCGCCGCGTCCCAGTCCGGGCCGAGGAGATCCGGACCGAGGTGGCCGACGACGGTGGACTCGTCGGCGGTGCGCAGGAGTTCGAGTACGGGGAGGCGGTAACCGACCGCCACCTGGCGGTCGTTGGCGAGGACGGCGCGGATCTGGTGCTCGGGGCCGCCGCGCCGCCGCTCCCCGGCGGCGTGGACACGCCAGGAGCCCTCCATGCCGAGGTGCGAGTGGAGGGTGAGTCCGCCGTCCACCCGCAGCAGCAGGTGCTTGCCCCGCGACACCGCCTCGATGACGTCCCGGCCGCCGAGATCGGTCGTCGCCAGGGCGGGGACGCGCAGATCGCCACGGGTCAGTGTGGTGCCCGCCAGAGCGCGGTGGAGGCGCCGCGCGGTCCGCCAGACGGTGTCGCCCTCGGGCATGCGGCGCCTCCTACGGCGTACGGTCCCTCAGTCGCGGGACAGCGGTGTCTTGAGGGACACCCGGCCGCTCACCTCCTCCGGCACAGTGTCCTCCACCCAGGATGCGGCCCGGCCCGCCGTGGCGTCACCGGTGGCGGCGAGGTGGGAGAGCCGCTGGGTGACGCCGGAGGCGGCGGGAGCGGGGGCGGCCGGGGCAGCCGGAGCGGCCGTCGGGCCTTCGGCGGCGTACGCGGTGGTGGTCGCGGTGGCGAGGCCGCCGGAGAGGAGCAGCAGCGACCCGGCGGCGATGCGCGACATGATGCGGTTGTTCATGCCGTGCCAACGAGCCACCGGGACCAAACGACACGAACGCCGCCCGGCGGGCGTTCCGCCCCTCATTCCGCGTATCGCAGCTTGTCCGGATTCAGAACGGCGAAGACGGCGTGGATCCGGCCGTCGCGTACGTCGATCAGGACGACCTGGTCGCCGCCGCGCGCGCTGAGCCGGAGCCCCGGCTCGCCGTTGACCTCGACGAAGCGCTGCGCGGTGATCTCGTACTTGGCCGCCAGCCCCAGCACGAACGCCGCCGCCTTGTCCCGGCCCAGGACCGGCCGCAGGGCCGCGCTGACCTTGCCGCCGCCGTCGCTCCACACCGTCACGTCGGCGCTCAGCAGGTCCTTCAGCCCGGCCAGGTCGCCGCCGGCCGCCGCCTCCAGGAACCGGGCGAGCAGCCGCTCGTGCTCCTCGCGCGACGGGCGCGGCCGGGGCCGGGCGGCGGTGAGGTGGCCGAGCGCGCGGCGGTGGATCTGCCGGCAGGTCGCCGCGGAGGCGCCGACGACCTCGGCGATCTGCTCGTACGGCATCTCGAACGCGTCCCGCAGCACGAACACCGCGCGCTCCGGCGGAGTGAGCCGTTCCATCATGTGCAGGGTGGCGTAGGAGAGGCTGTCGCGCAGTTCCGCCGTGTCCAGCGGGCCGGCCGCGTCGGTGGCGACGGGCTCGGGCAGCCACTCGCCCCGGTACGCCTCGCGGGTGACGCGGGCGGAGCGCAGTTGGTCCAGGGCGAGGCGGGAGACGACCGTCGCGAGGAAGGCGCGCGGCTCGCGGACGCTCTCCCGGTCGGTGCGGGCCCAGCGCAGGTACGCCTCCTGGACCACGTCCTCGGCGTCCCACATGCTGCCCAGCATCCGGTAGGCGATCCCCAGCAGCAGGGGCCGCTGCCCCTCGAACACGTCGTCCACGTCTCCCCGTTCCCCCGGGCTCCGCCGCGCGGGTCGCGCGAGCCGGGCGCCCGCGGCGGCCGGGACCTCCCCGGGCGCGGCGCGGCCAGGATACCGGCCGGTTCGGACGGCCTGGCGGGGGGACGGACGGAGGCGGCGGACGACCGCCCGGGGGCCGCACGGCCGGGGCGGACAGGGGCCGGAGTTCCCGTCCCGCGGAGCCACTCGGCCCTTGGCGGCCCGCCGCGGACCCCCGCAGCGTGGACGGCGGAACATCCGTGACCTGCGGAGAGGACTGATGGCGATGAACGCGGCAGGACTCGGCACCACTGATGTGGAGACGCTGCTGACGGCGGCAGCGGCGGCCCCGTCGATCCACAACTCCCAGCCATGGGAGATCCGTCCGGTCCCGGGCACCTGCCGGCTGGAGGTGCGCCCGGCCGCGGACCGCTGGCTGCCGGCCGCCGACCCGACGGGCCGGGCGCGGCTGCTTTCCGTCGGCGCGGCCCTGTTCAACCTGCGGGTGGCGGCCCGGCACTTGGGCCGCCGACCGCGGGTGCGGCTGCTGCCCGACGCCCGGGACCCGGACCTGTTGGCCGTCGTGAACCTCACCCGCCTCCCACCGGACGCCTCCCGCCGGCCGGACCTCTACGAGGCCGTCGCCCTGCGCCGGACGAGCCGGGCGCCGTTCACGGAACGGCCGGTGCCCGCCCGGACGCTGACGGATCTGGCGTCGGCCGTGCTGTCCGAGGGTGCCCGGCTGCACCTGCCGGGCGTCATCGCCACCCGCCGGATGCTGACCCTGACCGCCGAGGCGGAGCGGCGCAACCGCCGGGACTCGGCGCGGCTCCGGGAGAGCCGCGCCTGGGTGCACGGCAGGACCTTCCCCTACGGGATCCCGTCAGCCGCGCTGGGACCGGCGGACGCGGCGGGCCGGATACCGCTGCGCGACTTCACCGGCGCGGGCCGCGCCCGGAGTGCCCCGGCGGTGCCGTTCGAACGCCACGCGCAGCTCGCCCTGGTGGTCACCGGCCGGGACCGCCCGGCGGACTGGCTACGGGCCGGCCAGGCCGTACAACGCGCCCTCCTGCTGGCCACCGCCCGCGGCCTCCGCACCTGCCCGCTGCACCAGGCCCTGGAGTGGCCCGACCTCCGCAACGCCCTCAGCGGCGAACCGAGCCGCCCGCAGTTCCTCTTCCGCCTGGGGTACGGCCCGGAGGGCGCCCCGACCCCACGGGCGGCACCGGCGATGGGCGCACGCGCCTGGGAGTACCCATAAGGAAACCCAGGCGCGTTCCTGACCGCGTTCACCCATGCCAGGTGTCGGTACCGCGCGGGTGTTCATCGCCGGCGGGCGGGCGCGGACGTCCGGAGGGGTGTCGTCAGACCGTCGGCACCAGCACCGCCCACCGCTTCAGCACGGCCTGGTCGCCCTCCACGCCCGCCAGGCGCTCCGCGGTGATGCGCCGCCAGAGGAAGAGGGTCAGGTCCGATGCGGTGCCCGAGAGTTCGACGTCGCAGGGGCCGGGGCCCGCTGCGCAGCGGACGGTGTCGCCGTCGAAGTGGACGGTCCAGTGGCCCTCGCCGTCGGTCCTCCGGAAGCCGAACCGCTCGCCGTCGCCGGACGGTGCCCGGCCGGCGGTCCGCCAGGCCGGGACGACGGTGCCGAGGAACCGGCCGACGCCGTCGGCCGCGAGTTCCGCGTCGAACGGCCGCGGCGCGCCGAGTGCGTTCTCGGCGTCCCAGCGGTGCACGGCCGCCTCGAAGGTCTGGATCCACAGCCAGAAGCCGGTGGTGCGGTCCGCGGTCCAGGTCCACACCGGTTCGTCGGGATCCCGGTCGGCGAAGAGCGCGCCGAGCGCGGCGGCGCCGGCCGCGTACCAGCCGACGAGAGAGGCCGGCACCGGCCCGTGCGTCGGCGGGCGTTCGGGGTCGGGCCAGCCGGCGCGGTCGGGGGGCAGGCCGAGGAAGGCCGGATCCGTGTGGTCGGGGGCGTCCCGCAGGCGGTCGCCGACGACGTGGGCCACGAACCGGTGCACCCAGGCGAGGTGTCCGGTCAGGTCGGTGACCGTCCAGCCCGGGCAGGACGGGACCGGCGGCGCGTCCCCGGCGCGGGCCGCCCTCCGGACGGCGTCCTCGAACGCCCGCGTCTCGCGGCGGAAATGGGCTACGAGGTCCATGCGCCGACCCTACCGCCGCCGGCGCCCGGGTCGGCGTGTCCGTCCGGCGGCTACGTCCGGACCTCCTCGTCGGCCCGCAGGCAGGCGATGCCGTAGTCGCCCGTCTCGTCGTCCACCGTGACGCCGTGGGTCTCGCTCCGGAAGCCGGGGAAGGCCCGGTCGAAGGACTCCAGGGCGCGCAGGTAGCGCAGCAGCGGCCCGTCGGCGGCGCCGGTCGACTCGCCCGGCATCAGGACGGGGATGCCGGGCGGGGTGACGGTGACCATGGCGGCCGCGACGCGGCCGGCCGCGTCGGCGAGGCGTACGCGCTCCGTGCCGCCGCGGATCAGCCGCTGGTAGCAGCGCTGCGGTGGCGCGACCGGCTCCGGGAGTTCGCGGAAGGCCGTGTCCAGCAGGGTGACCAGGTCCGTGTCGCGCAGGTGCCGGTGCATGGACCGGCACAGCTCGGAGAGCGTGGTGCCGGCGTAGCGGCGGGGGTGGCGGTCGACGACGCCGGGCAGGACGCGGTCGAGGGGCGCGTCCTCGTCGTACAGCGCCTTGAAGTCCATCAGGGCGTCGAGGAGCGTTCCCCACTTGCCCTTGGTGATGCCCATGGAGAACAGGACGAGCGTGGTGTAGCTGTCGGTCTTCTCGACGACGATGCCCCGGGTGGCGAGGTAGGCGGTCAGAACGCGGGCGGGGATGCCGGTGTCGGACCAGCGGCCGGTGGCGTCGATGCCGGGGCAGGTCAGGGTGACCTTGACGGGGTCCAGCATGCAGTGGCCCTCGGTGAGGCCGGGGAAGCCGTGCCAGTCGGCGCCGGGTTCGAGCTCCCAGCAGGACGGTTCGGTGCGCAGCAGGTCGGGTGGGGCGTCGGCGAAGTCGTGGCGGGCCCCGGTGCTCGGGTCGGTGACGGTGTCGGGCTGCCAGACGCCGAAGAACCAGTCGGGCCGGTCGCCCGCGGCCATGACGCGCCGCCCGGTGCGGACGACGGCCTGCCGGAACCGGACGGCCTCGGTGATCCCCTCGTCGATCAGCCAGCGGCCCTGGGGGCCGTCCATCATCCCGGCGGCGACGTCGAGGGAGGCGAGGGCCGGGTAGAGGGGCGAGGTGGTGCCGTGCATCATGAACGCCTCGTTGAACAGCTCGTGGTCCACGGGGGCCCGGGGCGCGTCCCTGACGTGGACCATGGCGCTCTGCGACAGCGCGGCGAGGAGTTTGTGCGTGGACTGGGTGGAGAAGACCGTGGGGCGGTCGGGGCCGGGGAACGTGTCGGCGTCGACGGACATCGCGTAGCGGCCGGCGTACAGCGGGTGGAAGCGGGCGTAGGCGAACCACGCCTCGTCGAAGTGGAGCCGGGGCGTGCTGGGCGCGAGCTGCCGGGCGACCCGGACGGCGCCGTAACAGAGGCCGTCGTAGGTGGAGTTGGTGATGACGGCGTACTCGGCGCGGGGGTGCGCGGCGTCGGCGGCCAGCGGGTTGCGGGCGACGCGGCCGGCCACCGCGTCCGCTGCGGTCTCGGCCGGGGGCACCGGACCGGCGAGCCCGTAGCCGTTGCGGGTGGGGACGAGGTAGACGGGCCGGGCGCCGGAGAGGACGAGTCCGTGGAGGACGGACTTGTGGCAGTTGCGGTCGACGAGGGCGATCTCGTCGCGGGAGACGCAGAAGTGGCCGACCATGCGGTCGGCCGTGGAGTTGCCGTGGAGGACGAAGTAGGTGCGGTCGGCGCCGAAGATGCGGGCGGCGTTGCGCTCGGCGTCGCCGATGGGGCCCGTGTGCTCGAAGAGGGAGCCGAGTTCCTCGACGGAGATGGAGAGGTCGCTGCGCAGCAGCCGTTCGCCGTAATGGTCGAAGAAGGCGCGTCCGACCGGTGATTTGAGGAAGGCGACGCCGCCGGCGTGCGCCGGGGTGTGCCAGGAGTACTCGTGCGCGTCGTCGAAGCGGCGCAGTGCCCTGAAGAACGGCGGGAGTACCGCCTCCCGGTAGGCGCGGGCGGCGGCGGAGATCCGGCCGGCGATGAACCCGGGGGTGTCCTCCAGCGGCCAGACGTAGCCGACGACGCTCTCCGCGACCCACAGGGGCAGCCGGTCGAGGTCCTCGTCGGCCTCGTCGGTGAGGACGAGGAAGACGGGCAGGTCCTTGAACCGCCGTCCGACGCCGCGGAGGACGGACGCGCCGCCCGGCTCCTCCGCCGGGTGGCGGCCGGCGGCCAGGTCCCAGGCCACCACGGCGGCGGCGAGGCCCGCCTCGGTGCGCAGCACGGCGCGGGCGTCGGCCGCGGTGCCGGCCCAGCGCACCTCCAGCCCGTCGGCTTCCAGGGCGGCGCGGATCCTGCGGAGCTGCTCGCCGCGCGCGCCCTGGTCCCGCGGGTCCTGGTCGAGCGCGAACAGCACGGTGCCGACGGCCATCTCGTCCCCCTAGCGCGGTCCGCCCGGATCCCGATCGGATCATCGGGTCGTCCTCCGGCCAGTCTGGCGCGCGGGGCGGCGCGCGACGGGACGGGTGCGTTCAAACCACCCGTCGGTGGGGAGCCGTGGCGTTCCCGGGCGCGCGGGGGCGCGGCCGGGCGCCGGGCGCGGTCAAGAGGCTTGCGGCTCAGCCGCCCTCGCCCGCCGGGAGGCGGTCCGAGGCCCGTACGGAGTGCAGGTGGATCAGCGCGTCGAAGGTGCGGGCCAGGGCGACCGGCTTCTGCTGTGCGGGGTAGGCGGTGCCGTAGTCGAGCGCGGTGCGCGGCGCGCGCAGCCAGTCGCGGGCCGGGGCGGGGGCCGTGCGCAGGTCGAGCAGGTAGTCGCGGTGGCGGACGCGGTCGAGGGTGTCCTCGTTGCCGCCGGGCGCGGCGGCCACGGTGAACCGCCGGACGTTCGCGTCCAGCATGGCGTCGTCGGCCCCGACGCCGTTGAACGTCCCGTGGTGGAAGGTGAGTCCGACGGAGACGTAGCGTGCGCCGAGCCGGTCGCGGAGGAACGCGCCTTGTGTCTTGGGGTAGTTCACCGGGTCGCCGCTGCGGTAACCGATGTGGCCATTGTGGGCGGAGAGCAGGACCTTGCCGCCGGTGTTCTCCTGCCACCAGGCGGTGTTGTCGGCCATCACCCGGTCGCGGTAGCGCATTCCGGCCGTGACGCCGTCCTGGCCGGTGAAGTCGAAGGCGTACTGATCGGCGGTCTGCCGGATCGCGAGCGCGTTCCGGACGGCCCACCGGTACGCTTCCCCGGCCGCCCGGCCGGGCGCGGGCCGCTGCTTCCGCAGGAGGTCGAGGGCGCGGGTGGCGAGGGCGGCGCGCTCCCGGCGCTCGGCGAGCGGGCGGGTGAGGTAGTCGCGCAGGTAGGGACCGGAGGGTCCGGTGGGCCGCAGGTCCCGGTAGAGCGCGGTCAGTTCGGGCAGGACGGCCGGGTGGGCGCGCCGTACGTAGTCGAGGACGCGGTCGTAGAGGTCCGGGCCGGCGTAGGCGACGTCATTGCCCATGAAGCGGACGGGGTCGCCGGGGTGGGCGAGGTTCCAGGAGCGCATCCACTGGATCAGCGAGAGGTATTCCCGGGTGTTCCAGAGGAGGTAGGAGTCCTGGAAGTCCTCGCGCATGATGCGGCGCGGGTCGCCTTTCCCGTGCAGCACGTAGTCGTTCAGCCGGAGTCCGGTGCTCCACGGCGCTTCCAGCGCGTAGGTGCGGAACCCCCGCTCGCGCACCAGGTGCCGGAAGACGCGCTGCTTGAGCGCGAAGAACTCGTGCGACCCGTGCGTCGCCTCGCCGATCCCCACCACGCGTGCGTCCCCCACCACGCGGTCCAGGGCGCGCAGATCGCCGTCCGGCCCGCCGGGTTCAGTGGTCCGGAGGGGGTGGGCGGCGCGTCCGATCGCCTTCACGACGGCTTCATCCGCGCGGTCGGCAGAGGCGGATGTGGCGGATATGGCGGATGTGGCGGGTCCTGCGGCGAGGGCCGGGGTCGTGGCCGTGCCCATGCAGAGGAACAGGCTCAGAAGCGCGGTGGTGTGGTGCCGTTTCATGGGCTTCAGCATCGGCGGCGGGGTGCGCGGGGAGCCATCCGGAGCGCCTCCGGCGCCGCGGTGGGGTTATCCCCCGGCCTGCGGGCCGGGGCGTCGCCGACACGGCGCGGTGGGTCCGGTCGGCCCCGGGACCGGCGATCGAGCGGCCGTCGCCGCCGGTTCCGGGGCGCCTCCGGGCGCCTCCGGGCGCCTCGGGACGCCTCGGGACGCCGCACCACCACCGGCAGCCGCACGCGGGCGCGGCGGAGGGAACCGGCGGGCGGGTCCGGCGCGTTCGCGGCGCCGAAGGCGGGCGCGCGAGGCCCGCGCGCCGTGCAACGGTGTGCGTCACACCCCCTGGGAGCCGCCCGAGCGGGCCTCCGGCCGTACTCGGCGCGCCCGGTGCCGGAGCCCGTTCCCACGGCGGGCACAAGGTCCGGCCGACGGACCGGCCCCTCCCCTCCGGGCACCGCCCACCGCCTCACCCCCGTTCCGACCCCGCCGCCAGCGGTCCTCGGCGGAGGAGGGCGCGGGTCGGGAGGGCGGTGGCGGTGAGGGTGAGGAGGATGGCGCCGGCCGTCAGGGTGAGGACGGTGACGGGTGAGACGTAGGGGGCGGAGCCGGTGACGCCTCGGGCGATGGGGACCAGGGTGATCCAGACGATGACGGCGCCGAGGAGCAGGCCGCTGGCGGCCACCAGCAGGGCCTCCCAGCGCATCATGTCGCGCACCTGGCGGCGGGTGGTGCCGGTCAGGCGCAGGAGCGCGACCTCGCGGCGGCGGTCGAGGACGGTCATCACCAGGGTGTTGGCGGCGGCGACGGCCGCGAAGCCGCCGAGTACGGCCGCCATCACGGTGTTCGCCCAGGCGTTGAGCTCCTGGTCGCGGTCGGCGGTGGCCGCGTAGCCGGCCGCGTCGGTGACGGCGGTCCCGGGCGGGCCCAGTTCCGCGAGCCGCCGGGCGACGACCGAGCGGTCCGCGCCGGGGTCCTCCTTGACCAGGACCTGGCTGTCGAGGGCGGTGGCCGCGTGGGCGGCGACGACGGACCGGGGCAGCAGCACCTCGCCGAGGCCGAGCCCCCGGTCGTAGGTGGCGACGAGCCGGGGCCGGACCCGGGTGCCGTCGGCGAGCCAGAGCGGGATCCGGTCGCCGGGCGCGGCGTGCAGGCTGTCGGCCAGGGTGGTGGCGAGGGCGACGGTGTCGGGCGAGGTGCCGAGGCCGGCCAGGGAGCCGGTCCGGACGCCGAGGTCGAGGACGGCGGGGAGCCGGGCCGGGTCGCCGGAGACGCCGAGGGCGGTCGCGGACGACAGCCCGTCCCCGACCTTGTGGAGGGTTCCGGTGCGCAGGACGCCGACGGCGGTGTCCACGCCGGGGACGCGGGCGGCGCGTTCGGCGGTGGCGGCGGGCAGTCCGGGGCCGGTGGTGGTGAGGACGTGGTCGGCCACGACGGCGTCGCGGACGTTCCGGTCGGCGACGTGGCGGATGGTGCCCTGGAGGAAGAGGAGGGTTCCGCAGAAGGCGGTGACCATCACGATGGGGGTGATGGCGGAGGCGAGGCGGTGGGCCTGGGCCCGGGAGTTGTCGGCGGCCAGCGACCCGGCGGCGCCCGCGGCGCGGGTCCGCAGCGGCAGCCCGAGGAGGGTCGCGCAGAGCCGGGCCACCAGCGGGCCGAGCAGGGCGACGGCCAGCAGGAAGCACATGACGACGCCGAGGGCGGTGTTGGCGGCCGACTCGCCCTTCTGGTCGGCGGCGAGACCGGCCAGGACCGTACCGCCGACGAGGGCGGCCAGGCCGAGCGGGGTGCGTATCCAGCCGGGCCTGACGCGTGCGACGGACGCCTCGCCCAGGGCCTGGCTGGGACGCAGCCGCGCGGAGCGGCGGGCGGCTGCGTAGCCGGCGACGAGCGCGGACAGCAGGGTGGCGCCGACGGCGACGGTCAGCGGTATGAAGCCGACGTCCAGGTGGACGCCGTCGGGGACGGCCCCGCGCTCGCGCAGTTCACCGAACCACCAGTGGGCGAGGGCGAGCCCGGGCGGGATGCCCAGGGCGCCGGCGACCGGCGCGATGATGACCGCCTCGGTGGCGATGGTGCGGCGGATCTGCCGCGGGGTGGCGCCGATCGCGCGCAGCAGGGCGAACTCGCGGGCCCGCTGACCGGTGGCCAGGGCCACCGTTCCCATGACGACGAAGACGGCGGTGAAGGTGGCGATGCCGCCGAAGGAGCCGCCGATGCCGGTGAACAGCTCCCGGGCGTCGGTCACCCCGGGTTCCTCGGCCGCGCCGCGCGCGTCGCCGGTCAGCACCTTGGGCCCGTCGCCGACGGCCTGCCGGACCTGGCGGGCGAGGGCGGGGGTGCCGGTGTCCGGCCGGGGGCGTACGGCGATGGCGTCCACGGCGCCCGGGTGGCCGGAGAGCCGGTCGGCGGTGGCGTCCGCGAACCAGGCGGTCGCCGGTCCGGCGCCCTCCCGGGCCAGGCCGGCGATCCGGTACGCGGCCGTGCCGCCGGGGCCGGTGAGCGTGACGCGGTCGCCGGTCGCCAGGCGGGCGGTGCGTGCCGAGGCGGCGTCCAGGACCACCTCGCCGGAGCGCGGCGCGCGGCCGTCGGACAGCGGGCGGGTGCCGGGCGGGAGGGCGATTCCCGCGCTTCCGTAGGGCCTGCCGGTGAGGTCGGGGAGCGCCGTGACCCCGGCCCGTACCGGGAACGCCAGCTCGGGGACGGCGGCGGCCACGCCGGGCCGGGCCGCGATCCGCGCGGCGAGCGCCGCGGGCACGCGGCCGCGGCCGGGGAGCGCGGCCTCGCTGGTCGAGCGGTTCTCGCCGTGGCCGGTGGTGATCCGGGCGTAGGGGTCGGCGGCGACGACGACCGGGGTGTGGGCGTACCGCTGGGGTACGACGTGGGCCGTGATGCCCGTCTGGAGCAGCACCCCGCAGGCGGTGATGATCGCCGAGGCGAACAGCAGCGCGACGAGGCTGCCCGCGAAGGACGCGGGCCGGAAGCGGACGGAGGCCCGCGCGAGTCCGTTCGGCATGCGGCTCACACCGTCGCCGTCGCGGCCGGGCGGCGGTCGGCCGCGGCGGTCAGGGCGACCATCCGGTCGGCGACCGCCTGCGGGTCCGGGCGGGTCAGCTCGCCGGCGAGCAGGCCGTCGGCGAGGAAGAGCACCCGGTCGGCGTGGGAGGCGGCCACCGGGTCGTGGGTGACCATGACGACCGTGGCACCGAGCGCGTCGACCGCCCGCCGGAGCAGGCCCAGGACCTCGTGGGCGGACCGGGTGTCGAGGGCGCCGGTCGGTTCGTCGGCGAACACCACCTCGGGCCGGGTGATCAGCGCCCGCGCGATGGCGACCCGCTGCTGCTGGCCGCCGGAGAGCTGGCCGGGGCGGCGGCGCCCGTGCCGGTCCAGGCCCACCTCGGCCAGCAGCCGCTGGGCGCGATGCCGGTCCTGGCGCTCCCCGGCCAGGCGCTGCGGCAGGAGGACGTTCTGCTGCACGGTGAGCGAGGGGAGGAGGTTGAACGACTGGAAGACGAAGCCGACGCGGCTGCGCCGCAGCTTCGTCAGCCGGTCCTCGCTCAGCCCGGTGATCGGCTCGCCGCCGAGCAGCACCTCGCCGGAGCTGGGCCGGTCCAGTCCGGCGGCGCACTGGAGGAAGGTGCTCTTCCCCGAGCCGGAGGGACCCATCACCGCGGTGAAGCTCCCGCCGGGCAGGGCGAGGTCCACCCCGCGCAGCGCGTCGACGGCCCCCTCGCCCCGCCCGTACCGGCGCCGCACGGCCCGTAGCTCGACCGCCGGGGCCGTGCCCCGGCGCTCCTCGGTGGGTATGCGGTCGCGGCGCAACGCCATGGTGTCCCTTTCTCCGCCGGTGCTGTCGACGCTGTCGACGCTACGGAACGGGGGCAGGGGCCGGCCATGGAGACAGCCGGGCTCGGCTGGTGGGGTTTTCCCCAGGTCGGACGGGGGTGCCGCCCGGTCGTCGGGGCTGCCGGAGGCGGGGGGCGGAGGGCCGCCGGCACGGCCCGCGACGGCGCCCCGGACGGCCCGGCCCCCGCTGCCCCCGCACGGGTGAATGACCTGCGAAAACCCGCCACTGCCCTGATCATCGGAGATATGGCACTGCCCGTCGCCCGGCTCCCCGAGATCCGGCCCATGCTGACCGTGCCCGGCCCACTGCCGGCCGAGGGCGAGGACGCGGGCTGGGGATTCGAGGTGAAGTGGGACGGGGTGCGCTGTGTGGTCAGCACCGCGGGCGACGGGACCGTCCGGCTGACGAGCCGGGCCGGGAACGACGTGACGGCCACCTACCCGGAGCTGCTGGAGCTGGGCGCACAGCTCCAGGGCCGGTCCGCGGTGCTCGACGGGGAGCTGGTGGCGCTGGACGAGCGGGGCCGGCCGGACTTCGGGCTGCTCCAGCGCAGGATGGGCATCGCCAACCCGCGCCGCGCGGCGCACCTGGCGATGGAGTACCCCGTCCACCTCATGATCTTCGATGTCATGCACCTGAGTGGCCGCTCCCTGCTCGGCGCCACCTACGGCGAGCGCCGCGCCATCCTCTACGGCATGGGGCTGACCGGCCGCAGCTGGTCCGTCCCCAGCCACCTGGAGGGGCACGCGCGGCGGGCCTGGGACGCCACGCTCCGCCACGGCTACGAGGGCGTCATCGCCAAGCGGCTGGCCTCCCTCTACCTGCCGGGGGTGCGGTCACCCGACTGGCGGAAGGTGAAGCACCTGCTCACGCTCGACGTGGTCATCGGCGGCTGGACCGAGGGCCGGGGGGTGATCGCCGGGCTGCCCGGGGCCGTACTGGCCGGTGTGGAGGAGCCGTCCGGCCTGCGGTACGTCGGCTCCGTCGGCTCCGGCCTCTCGGGGCAGGAGCGCCGCGACCTGGCCCGCTACCTGGACGCGATGGCCCGGGACAGCTCACCTTTCGCGGGACCGGTGGACGCGACCGGCGTCCACTGGGTGGAGCCGCGGCTGGTCGCCGAGATCACCCTCACCGGCTGGACCCCGGCCGGGCACCTCCGCCACCCCATCTGGCACCGGCTGCGAACGGACCTGACGCGGCCCGGATGAGCCGGAGGGCGGCGGCATCCGGTTTCCGGTGCCGCCGCCCTCCGGCGCGTTTCGTTTTTCGCTCTCCGTCAGTAGGCGGAGTTCACGTTGTCCATCGAGCCGTACTTGTCGGCCGCGTAATTGCAGGACGCGACGATGTTGGCCACCGGGTCGTAGATGTCCCAGGACGTGCCCTCGACGTGGTACGCCTTGAACGTCGGGTCGATGATCTGCAGCAGACCCTTCGACGGCACACCATTGACGGCGTTGACGTCCCAGTCGTTGATCGCGTGCGGGTTACCGGTCGACTCCCGCATGATGTTCCGCTTCACACCGTCATAGGAAGCCGGGATGCCCTTGGCCTTCATGATGTCCAGCGCCTGGGCGATCCAGCCCTCCAGGTCATTGCCGTACGCCTTCGGCGCCGGAGCGGCGGGCTTGCTCAGCGGCTTGCGGGTGGTGGAGCGGTTCGCGGCCTGCTTCTCGGCGCGGTCCTTGTCTGCCTTGGCCTTGGCATCCGCCTTCGCCTTCGCGTCCGCCTCGGCCTTGGCCTTCGCGTCCGCCTCGGCCTTGGTCTTGGCAGTGTGCTTGGCCGCGGCGGCCTCGGCCCGGGCCTGCTCGGCCGCCTTGTCGGCGGCGTCCTTCCGCTCGGCGTCCTGCGCCTGACCGAAAGCCTCCGCGCTCCAGGCGACCGGCTTCACCGGCGCCGGAGCGGCCACCGCGTGCGAGGCCGCACCGAACGCGACAGCGGCGGCACCGGCGGCGGTCAGCGCCGCGGCGGAGAACTTGTGGGCCTTGGTCAGACGGGTATAGCCGGAGTGGTTGGAACGCATGAGAAGGAATGAACCTTTCGCATCGGGAAACCGCACGGGCCTGGACCGGCGCAGAGAAAAGCGCCGTTCTCGGTCGGACGGCGCCGTGCGGTCCAACCATTCTTAGCGGCGGTCGAAAACCCCGACAAGCACTGTGACCTACTCCCCCACGTCGTTATCAGCGCACCACTCCAACGAATTCCGCGGGGATTATGGGAGCGCACAGCACTAAAGAGATCCGTATGTGACCGGGGCCCTATGCGCGGCCTCACAGGGGCCGCTGCTCACCGTCGGTGTTCCGCCACCGCGCGTGCGGAAAAACGCGACCGGGCCGCGCCCCCTCGAAGGGGACGCGGCCCGGTGCCGTCGTTCCGTAGGCGCTACGCCCGCGGCGTCGCCGCCTCGCGCAGCTCCGCCTCGCGCTGGGTGCGGGCGACCCGGCCGCGGACCAGGAACCAGCCGCCGACCAGGGCCGCCGCGATCAGCGGCAGGCAGAGGATGGTGTCGCGGCTGGCGCCCTCGTCGGCCGCCATCAGGCCCAGGACACCGGCCAGGAAGACCAGCGTGACGATCTGGGTGTAGGGCGCCCAGGGCAGCCGGTAGGCCGGGCGGGAGACCAGACCGGCCTTGGCGCGCCGCCAGAACAGCAGCGAGCAGAGCATGATCATGCCCCAGGTGCCGATGATGCCGATCGCGGCGAAGTTCAGCACGATCTCGAAGGCGTTGTCCGGGACGACGAAGTTCAGGCCGACGCCCAGCACGCAGAAGAACGCGGTGAGCAGGATGCCGCCGTAGGGGACCTGGCCCTTGTTCATGCGGCCGGTGAACTTCGGGGCGGACCCCGACATGGCCATCGAGCGGAGGATGCGGCCGGTGGAGTAGAGGCCGGAGTTCAGGCTGGAGAGCGCGGCGGTGAGGACCACCAGGTTCATCACGCCGGCCGCGTACGGCACGCCGATCTTGGACAGCACGGTGACGAACGGGCTCTCGCCGCCGGTGAAGGCGTTGTACGGCAGCAGGAGCGTGAGGAGCACGACCGAGCCGACGTAGAACAGGCCGACACGCCACATGATCGAGTTGATCGCCTTGGGCATGATCTTCTCGGGGTTCTTGGTCTCGCCCGCGGCGACACCGCACAGCTCGACCGAGGCGTAGGCGAAGACGACGCCCTGGATGATCAGCAGCATCGGCATCAGGCCGGACGGGAAGAGGCCGCCGTGGTCGAGCATGTTGGACAGGCCCGGGGCGTGGCCACCGACCTCGTGCTGGCTGGCCAGCAGGAAGATGCCGATCGCCATGAAGACGACGAGGGCGCCGACCTTGATGATCGCGAACCAGAACTCCATCTCGCCGAAGTACTTCACGGAGATGAGGTTCACGGTGAGCACGACGGCGAGGGCGATCAGCGCGAGGACCCACTGCGGAATGTCGCTGAACAGGTGCCAGTAGTGGGTGTACGTGGCGACGGCCGTGATGTCGGCGATGCCGGTGGTGGCCCAGTTGAGGAAGTACAGCCAGCCGGCGGCGAAGGCGCCCTTCTCCCCCATGAACTCGCGGGCGTACGAGACGAACGCGCCGGAGGACGGGCGGTAGAGGACGAGCTCGCCGAGGGCCCGGACGACGAAGAAGGCGAAGACGCCGCAGATCGCGTACGCGATGAAGAGGGAGGGTCCCGCGCTCGCGAGCCGGCCGCCGGCGCCCAGGAAGAGGCCGGTGCCGATGGCTCCGCCGATCGCGATCATGTTGATGTGGCGGGACTTGAGGTCCTTGCTGTAGCCCGCGTCACCGGCGTCCACGTGCGCGGACGTCGTGACCGGGGCGGACACACCGGTGGGCGTGTCGGCCGCAGTGAGAGTGCGGTCGCTCATGTATGTCTTCGCCTTCGTTGGTGGGGGGCAGGACCGGAGGGCGTCCCGGCAGGGGACACCGCCCGGGCTCCGGCTGGCGACGCCGGTCCTGGTGGTTCAGAAGGTGTGTGCGGGATGGGATGGCTCTGGAGTCCGGGACATACGGAAGTGGGGGGGTGGACTCCTCCCGCCGGACGTCGGACGTCAGCGCCCCGAGGGGTGCCGTCGCCCCGCGGGGCGATGTCGGAGGACGCCGTGGTGCCGGCGCGGGTACGCCGTGGCGATCTCCTGGGTGTCTGACGAGTCCATGCGGGAATGGTGTGAGGCGCGTGAAGGTGTCGTCAAGAGTTTGCGGAGAATTGACATTTTTGAAAACTCACGCTAAGTGACTCACGATCGGCAAGATCGCAGGTCATGGGCGGGACGTGAGGGACGTTCGACTACCCTGCGCAACGTTTCCGGCGGTAAGCCGCTTCCGCCGCCGATTTCCCGGCCTCACCCCGTGAGAGGACGGATTCCGCCGGGACCGGTCCGAAGGATGCAGCGGCCGATCGCCCGGCCGGACGATGCCGGGCCGCCCACCCGGCGGAAGAGTGTCGTCCATGACACACCGACCCGTGACGAGGGTGTCCCTCGTCTCCCCGCTGGCCTGCGCCGCGGTGCTCGCCGCCCTCGTCCCCGCCGCCGGCGCGCAGGCCGCGCCCGTCGCCGCGCCCCGGCTGCTGGCGCCCCAGGGCACCGAGCTGCTGCCGAACCTGGACGACGACGCCCGCCGCTGCACCCTGCGCCCCGGCGACCTGGACCGGCTCGACGTGGCCGTGGACGAGCGCCTCGCCGCCTGCAACGACGCCGCCGACGAGGTCGTGAACGGCGCCGCCGACCTGGAGGACCTCACCCCGCTGCGGGTGCCGCCGACGGCCGCCGGCGCCGGGGCGCGCGCTCGGGTATCGGTACCGGCCGCGCAGGCCCGCTACGCCCGGATCTTCGTCGAGCGCGGCGGACGGTACGTCTCCCTGGGGGCCGGCGGCCCGCTCCGGGCCGACGAGCTGCGGCGCGGCGTCCGGCTGGCCGTCGAGGGCCGCGACGTCGTCCGGGACCGGGACCGCTGGGACGGCCGCGTCGACGTCACCCTGACCGTCACCGACCGGGGCGCCACCCGCGCCGCCGCGGTCCGGCTGCGCGTGGTGCCCGTGCTGCTCCAGCACGACCTCCAGCCGGCCCGGCACGTCTTCGCCGCCGCCCCCGGGCCCGGCACCGGGCAGCCCGCCGAGGTGCCGACCTCCAGCCGGCGCCCCGGCGGCTGGGACGCCTTCGCCGGCTCGCTGCGCAAGGCGGCGCGGGAGTCGGGATTGCCCGCCGGCGCCCTGCGCTTCCAGCCCGGCACGGCCGAGTGGTGGCGGGACGTGTGGCGGCAGGACGTCGCCGAGCCCGGCTACGTCACCAAACGGACCCCCGAGGGCCGCCGCACCATGCGGATCCTGCTGCGCTCCCCCAACCACTGGACGTCCCCCGACGGCCGCGCCGCGAGCCTCCGCCGCGCCGGCCGGCTGCTCTACCGCGATCTGCGCGGGCCCGGCGTGGGCGTCGTCCAGCAGTACACCGCCCGGCGCGACGCGGGCGTGGACGAGCTGCTGAACTTCACCGGCAACGTCGAGTCACTGCCGCCGTACCCCGGCCATCCGCAGGGCCGGATCCTCTACGGCGCCACCCCCGAGCGGCACCCCGACCCGTCGTTCGTGACCATGCTGCGGTCCCAGGGCCGGCAGGAGCCGCTGGTCCTCGACACGTCCTGGCTGCTGGTCGGCCACGTCGACGAGACCGTCCACGTCGTCCGGGCCGACAACGCGCGCGGCTGGACGCTCGCCTACTCCGACCCCCGGCTGGCGCTGGACCTGCTGCGCCGCGCGCACCGCGCCGGGGAGGGCGGGCAGGTGCTGTTCGCGGACACCGACGCACGGGGAAAGCCGACCGTCGACCAGATGCTCGACCACGAGCGGCGGACCGGCGACAACGCGGACGCCGCGCGGCACATCGACGGCCAGCTGTCAGTGCTGCTGCGCGCCACCGGGCTGCGGAAGGACGAGCTGGTGCCGCTGCCCGTGCTGTACGCCAAGGAGGACGCGGGCGACGGGGTGCGCCGCCACCTCGCCTTCTCCCCCGCGCTCGCCAACGGACTCTCCCTCACCGCGCGGGACTTCGCCCCGCCGGCCCCGCACGGCCCCCGGGTCGGCGGCCGGGACCTGTTCCGGGACGAGGCCGAACGGCGGCTGCGCGCCCAGGGGGTGCGGGTGCACTGGGTGGAGGACTTCTCCTGGGCCCACCTCGGCGGGGGTGAGGTCCACTGCGCCACCAACGCGCTACGGCAGGTTCCCTGACGGGGCGTCAGATATGCCGCGCGGCCGTTCGGGTGACGCACACATTGTGGGCGCCCTGGGGCGCACGGCAGAGTAGCGCCGGGCCATGACCGATGTGCCCTGAGAACACCGTGTTCGTGGAGCGGTCAGGAGAGCGTCATGCAGAAGATCACGTCGTTCCTGTGGTTCGACGACCAGGCGGAGGAGGCGGCCGCGCACTACACGTCCGTCTTCGACGACTCCCGGATCGTGCATGTCCAGCACTACGGCGAGGCGGGGCCCGGCGAGCCCGGTTCGGTGATGACGGTGACCTTCGAGCTGGCCGGGCAGCAGTTCATCGCCCTGAACGGCGGCCCGCGCTTCACCTTCAACGAGGCCGTGTCCCTCTACGTCGACTGCACCTCGCAGGAGGAGGTCGACGAGCTGTGGGCCAAGCTCTCCGAGGGCGGCGAGGAGGGGCCGTGCGGCTGGCTGAAGGACCGTTACGGCCTCTCCTGGCAGATCATCCCGCGCCGGCTGACCGACCTGCTGAGCGATCCGGATGCCGAGCGGGCGAGCCGGGTGATGCGGGCGATGCTGGAGATGACGAAGATCGACGTGCGGAAACTGGAGGAGGCGGCGGCCGGGGAGGGGTGACCTGGCCGGCACCGGCCGCCCTTCCGAGCGTGTGGCGGCCCCCTCCGGCCGCAGGCGGCACCGGCCGCCGGGGCAGGCCGCCCCAGCCGGGAACCCCTGCGGGAAGCGGCCTCGGCCTGGGCTCGCCTTGGGCGAAGCCCCTGGACCGGCCTCCGCCGGCCGCCCGCGCGTCGCGCCCGCGCGCGGCGCCGACGGTCAGCGGCTCCTTCCCGTACCTGTTGCCGAGCCGGACGCGGACGGCCCCGCCGCCGCGTCGAACCGGGCGCGCGCCGCCAGGACGTCGTCCATGTTGCTCTCGGCCCACGTCTTGATCGCCCGCATCAGCGGCACCAGGCTCTCGCCGAGCGGCGTCAGGGCGTAGTCGACCCGGACCGGCACCGCCGGGGTGACCGTCCGGGTGAGCAGGCCGTCCCGTTCGAGGTTCCGCAGGGTCTGCGTCAGCATCTTCTGACTGACGCTCACCAGGCGGCGCGCGAGGTCGGAATAGCGCTGCGGCCCTTCGGCGAGGGCGTTGACGGCCAGGCTGACCCACTTGTCCCCGATGCGGTCCAGCAGGTGGCGGGCGGGGCATACGGCCAGGTAGGCGTCGTACGCGGCCCGTGCCTCGGTGTTCGTGGTCCCCATGACTCTCCTTCGGGTGCCCTGGCCACTGTGAAGTGCCTTCTTCCCTGGAGAGAGTAACTCTCCCTAGGTTCGAAGCCGTTCAGTCGAACGCGAGAACGGAACGGAAGGTGTTCGAGGATGCGGGCGATCGTCGTACGGACGGCGGGTGGACCGGAGGCGCTGGAGCTCGTCGAGGTGCCGCTTCCGCGACCGGGTGCCGGGCAGGTGCGGGTGCGGGTCGAGGCCGCCGCGGTCAACCCGGTCGACGCGCTGACCCGCTCCGGAACGCTGGTGGAGGCAGGACTGATGGCTCCACGGGAGGTCACCGGCATCGGGTGGGATGTCGCCGGACGGGTGGACGAGGTCGGACCGGGGCTCGTGGAGTTCGCTCCGGGCGACCGGGTGATCGGCCTGCGGGACCGGCTCGACCTCTCCCTCGGCACCTACGCCGACCGGGTCGTCCTCGACGCGACCGCCGTCGCGCCGGCCCCCGCCCGCCTCTCGGCCGCCGAGGCGGCCGGCCTGCCGCTGAACGGCCTGACGGCCGATCAGGCCCTCGACACCCTCGGCCTGGCTCCGGGATCCACCCTGTTCGTCACCGGCGCGGCCGGCGCGGTGGGCGGGTACGCCGTGGAACTGGCGGCCGGGCGCGGGCTGCGCGTGGCGGCCTCCGCCGCGGAGGAGGACGAGGCGTTCGTCCGCTCGGTGGGCGCCGAGTGGTTCGTCCCGCGCTCGGCCGATCCGGCGGAGGCGGTCCGCGCCCTGGTTCCCGGCGGCGTGGACGCCGCCCTCGACGCCGCCGTGCTCGGCGTGGCCGCCCTGGGGGCGGTGCGCAACCGCGGCGCCTTCGTCTCCGTCGTCGGCGGCGCGGCGCCGACCCCGCTGCGCGGCATCACCGTCAACGAGCTCTGGGTCGCGGCCGACGCCGCCGGCCTCGCCCGGCTGTCGGCCCTGGCCGACGCCGGCCGGCTCACCCCCCGCGTCGCCGGGACCCTGCCGCTCGCCGAGGCGGCGCGGGCTCACCGGCGGCTGGCGGAGGGCGGTCTGCGCGGGAGGCTGGTCCTGACGCCCTGACGGGTGTCCATGCGACTTTCGGCAGTTCCGGCGCGTTCCGCGGGCCGCGTACGGTGCGTCGGGTGTACGGAACGACGACGATCGACAAGCCCCCGCTGCTCCGCGACCCGGGAACGGTGCTCGCTCCGGCCGCCGTGCTGGCGGCCGGGCTGGGGGCCGGGCTGGGGGCCGGCTCCCTGTGGTGGGCGCTGCCGGGCGCGGTGTGCGCCTTTCTGGCGGGGCACCGTTCGGGACGGACCTGGCCCATGGCCGCCGCGCTCGGCGGGCTGGTGGCGGCTGGAGCCGTGGCCGTGCTGGCCGTACCGGCCCTGTTCCCGCTGGGCAGTGTGTTCGTCGCGCTGGTGGTGGGAGCGGCGCTGCTGCCGTGGTTCGCGGGGCGGGTGTGGCGCCAGTACCAGGAGCTGGCCCGGGCGGGCTGGTCGCGGGCGGAGCAACTGGCGCGCGAGCGGCGGCTGGTCGCCGAGCAGGCCCGGCTACGGGAACGGGCCAGGATCGCCCAGGACATGCACGACGCGCTGGGGCACGACCTGAGCCTCGTCGCCCTGTCGGCCGGGGCGTTGAAGCTGGCGCCCGGCCTGGCGGAGGCGCACCGGACGGCGGCCGAGGACGTCCGGGCCAGGGCGGCGGCCGCGGTGGAGCGGCTGGGCGAGGTCATCGGCATCCTGCGGGAGGACACGGACCGGGCCCCCACCGGGCCCGCGGACTACGGCATCGAGCGGCTGGTGGCGAACGCCGCCGCCTCGGGGCTCGCGGTGACCTCGCGGGTCGAGGGCGGCGAGGACGACGAGAACGCGGTGCCGGGACCGGTCGAGCGGGCGGCCCACCGGGTCGTCCAGGAGGCGCTGACGAACGTGGTGAAGCACGCGCCGGGCGCGGCGGCGGAGGTGCGCGTGACGCACGGGTCCGGCGAGACGGTGGTGTCGGTGCGGAACACCGCGCCGCCCACGGCCGCGGCGGGGCTCACCGGCGGCGGCCGGGGGCTCATCGGACTGGACGAGCGGGTCCGGCTGACGGGCGGCGAGCTCCGCCACGGCCCGGACGGCGCGGGCGGCTTCGCCGTGACGGCCCGGCTGCCGCACGCGGCGCCGCCGCAGCCGGCGGCCGGGCTCCCGGCGCCGGCCCCGCTGCCTCCGGAGCACCGGCGGGCCCGCCGCCGGGCGGGCCGCACGCTGGCCGCGGCGGTCACCGTGCCGGTGCTGGCCCTGGCCGTGCTGAGCGGCGGTCTGACGGTGTGGGGCTCGCTGACGGTCACGGACTCGGTGCTCGCCCCCGGCGCGTACGCGTCGTTGCGCGTGGGACAGAATCGTTCCGATGTGGCGGCGTTGCTGCCGAAGCGCCAGCTGCCCTACCGACCGCGGGCGGCCGAGCCCAAGGGACCGGGGGTCGAGTGCGAGTACTACGCGGTGACCGCCGACCGTTTCGTGGACGCTTCCGGCGACGCGTACCAACTCTGCTTCCGGGACGGCCGGCTGGCGTCCTTCGCGGTGCTCCGGGGGTGAGCGCGGGATGAGCGAAACGATCCGTGTACTGATCGCCGATGACGAGCCGATGATCCGTTACGGGGTCCGGGCCGTCCTCTCCACCGACCCCGGGCTCGACGTCGTCGCGGAGGCGGCGGACGGGCGCGAGGCGGTGGAGCTGGTCCGGCGGCACCGCCCCGACGTGGCCGTCCTCGACATCCGGATGCCCGGCACGGGCGGCATCGAGGCGGCGGCGCTGATCCGCGAGGCCGTGCCGGGCACCGGGGTCGTGATGCTGACGACGTTCGGCGAGGACGACTACATCCTGCGGGCGCTGTCCGGCGGCGCCACCGGCTTCCTGGTCAAGTCGGGGGCGCCCGAGGAACTGATCGCGGGGGTGCGCGCGGTGGCCGAGGGCGCCGCCTACCTGTCACCGAAGGTGGCCGCCCGGGTGGTCGCCCACCTCGCCGGCGGCGGCGCCGGGGCCGCCGCCGGCCGGCGCGCCGCCGCCCGGGAACGGGTGGCCGCCCTGACCGCCCGGGAACGGGACGTGCTCGCCCACCTGGGCGCCGGGCTGTCCAACGGGCAGATCGCCCGGCGGCTGCGCGTGGTGGAAGGCACCGTCAAGGCGCACGTCAGCTCCATCCTGGCCCGGCTGGGGGTGGACAACCGGGCGGCCGCGGCCGTCGTCGCCCATGAGGCGGGGATGAGCGTTCCGGATGGGACGACCCGGGGAGGGGTGGGGGAACTCCGTTCCTGAGCCGGGGGATTGCGGTCCCCGACCGGCCGGGGCCGCGCCGGGCAGGCGGGCGGGCGCGCCGGGCAGGACCGGCGCCGCCCCGGGCAGGTCCCCGCCCGGGCCGGGGAGCCACCGCCGCACCCCCGGCCGGGAGAGCAGCCGGACGGCGAGGGGCCGCAGCGCGAGGTGGGCCGCGGCCGCGGCCGCGGCGCCCAGCACCGCCCCGGCCAGTACGTCGTGCGGATAGTGCGCGCCGACGGCCACCCGCAGCACGGCGGCGAGGACGCCGACCGGCAGCGCCACGGCGGCCAGCCGCGGCCGGGCCGCGGCGACGCCCACGGCGAGCGCCGCGGCGAGGGTCGAGTGGTTGCTGGGGAAGGACCAGTCGCCGGGCGGCGGGCAGGTGTCGACGGTTCCGACGCCGCGCAGGGCCCGGCACGGGCGCTCCTCGTCGACGGCCTCCTTCAGCAGCTCGCTGACCGCGTAGGCGGCGACCGTGGCCGCGCCGGCGAGCAGGACGGCCGCGAGCGCCGGGACGTCGCGGCGGCGCAGCGCGGTCCAGCCCGTCCACAGCAGCAGCAGTCCCAGGACGACCAGGGTCCCCTCGGTGGCGAGGGAGAGCACGGTGCCCACGGCCCCGGGGGCGTCCCCCGCCGCGCCGGCGACGGAGCGGTAGAGGGAGGCGGAGGGGCCGCCGGTGACCTCGGTCCGGCCGTCGGGTCCGGGTCCGCCGGGTGCGGCCCAGGTCAGTACCCCGGCCGCGGCGGCCAGGACGGCGAGGGCGCCGAGCGGCCGGGCGGTGCCGCCGGGGCGGGTGTGTCGTGTGCGTTCCATACCGCCGGACGTTAGGGAGTGCGAGCGGCGGGCACCCGGCCCGAAGGTCGGGGTCCACCCCTGACCTTCGTCAGGGGTCGACCCGGAACCGTCCCGGAAGACCGGTCCGCGTCCCCCTGCTGCACATCATGTGCACCTACGATGAACGAACAGCAAGATCACCGCAGTACCGCCGAGGCCGGCACGACGAAGGGACCGTGAGCGCGACCGTGCGTACCGCCGACATCCGTACCCGTTTCCTGGACTTCTTCGCGGCGCGCGGCCACACCGTCGTCCCCAGCGCCCCGCTCCCCACCCCCGACCCGACGCTCCTCTTCGTCAACGCGGGCATGGTGCCCTTCAAGCCGTATCTGACCGGTGAGTCCCCGGCCCCCTGGCAGCGGGCGACGAGCGTGCAGAAGTGCGTGCGCACGCTGGACATCGAGGAGGTCGGCCGCACCACGCGGCACGGCTCGTTCTTCCAGATGAACGGGAACTTCTCGTTCGGCGACTACTTCAAGGAGGAGGCCATCGGCCTCGCCTGGGAGCTGTCGACCACGCCCGTCGCGGACGGCGGCTACGGGCTGGACCCCGCGCGGATCTGGGTGACGGTGCACCACTCGGACGGCGAGGCGCGGGGCATCTGGCGGCGCGTCGCGGGCCTGCCCGACGAGCGGATCGTGGCCCGGGGCGACGAGGACAACTTCTGGTCCATGGGCGTCCCCGGCCCCTGCGGGCCCTGCTCGGAGCTGTACTACGACCGGGGCCCCGCGCTGGGCCCCGAGGGCGGCCCGGCGGTGGACGAGGACCGCTACATGGAGTTCTGGAACCTGGTCTTCATGCAGTACGAGCGGGGCGAGGGCCCCGGCAAGTCCGGTTACCCGATCCTCGGCGAGCTGCCCCGCCGCAACATCGACACCGGCATGGGCCTGGAGCGCATGGCGACCCTGCTCCAGGGCGTGGACAACCTCTACGAGACGGACGAGACCCGTCCCGTCCTCGACCGCGCCGCCGAACTGGCGGGCGTCCGCTACGGCGCCGACGCCGAGGCGGACGTCCGGCTGCGCGTCGTCGCCGACCATGTCCGCACGGCGCTGATGCTGCTCGCCGACGGCACGGCGCCCGGCAACGAGGGCCGCGGCTATGTGCTGCGCCGCGTCCTGCGCCGCGCGGTCCGCTCCATGCGGCAGTTGGGCCACCAGGACCGGGCGCTCCCGGAGCTGCTGCCGGTGGCCCGCGACCTCATGGCCGTGAGCTACCCCGAGGTCGCCGAGGGGTTCGCGCGCATCGCGGACCAGGCGTACGGCGAGGAGGACGCCTTCCGGGACACCCTCAAGCAGGGGACGACCGTCCTGGACACGGCCGTGGCGGAGGTGAAGGCGGCGGGCGGCCGGTCGCTGCCGGGCCGGCAGGCGTTCCTGCTGCACGACACCTACGGGTTCCCGATCGACCTCACCCTGGAGATGGCCGCCGAGCAGGGCGTGGAGGTCGACCGCGAGGGCTTCACCGCGCTGATGAACGCCCAGCGGGAGCGGGCCCGCGCCGACGCCCGGGCCCGCAAGTCCGGCGCCGCCGACACGGCCGCGCTGCGGGCGGTCCTCACCGAGCACGGGCCGACGGACTGGCGGGCGTGGGAGGCCCTGGAGAGCGACGCGCGCGTCCTCGCCCTCCTCGGCCCGGCGGGCCCGGTGCCGGTGGCGCGCACCGGTGACGTGGTGACCGCCGTCCTGGACCGGACGCCGTTCTACGCCGAGTCCGGCGGCCAGGACAGCGACGCGGGCCGGCTGTCCGGGGCGTCGGTGGAGGCCGACGTCCTGGACGTGCAGCGGCCCCTGCCGGGGCTGGTGGTGCACCAGGTGCGTGTCACCGCCGGTGAGCTGGCCCCGGGCGGGGCCGTGCACGCGGCAGTGGACCCCGAGTGGCGGCTCGGCGCCCGCCAGGCCCACTCGGGCACCCATGTGCTGCATGCCGCGCTGCGGCAGGTGCTGGGCCCGACGGCGCTGCAGTCCGGTTCGTACAACCGCCCCGGCTACCTGCGGCTGGACTTCCCGTGGCGCGGCGCGCTCGGCCCGGCCGTGCGCGGGGACGTGGAGGAGGCCGCCAACCGGGCGCTCCGCCGCGATCTGCCGGTGGACGTGCGGTGGATGACCCTGCCGGAGGCGAAGGAGCTGGGCGCGCTCGCCCTGTTCGACGAGACGTACGGCGAGCGGGTGCGCGTCGTCGAGATCGGCGGGGCGTGGTCGCGCGAACTGTGCGGCGGTACGCATGTGGAGCGGTCCGCGCAGATCGGCGTCCTCTCGCTGACCTCGGAGTCCTCGGTCGGCGCGGGCATGCGGCGGCTGGAGGCGGCGGTGGGCATCGAGGCGTTCGACCACCTGGCGCGCGAGCGCGACCTGGTGGGCCGGATCGCCGAGCAGCTCCAGGCACCGCGCGCCGAACTGCCGGAGCGGATCGCCGCGTTGCTCGACCGGATGAAGGCCACCGAGCGGGAGAACCAGCGGCTGCGCGACGAGGCGACGGCGGCCCGCGCCGCCGGGCTGGCCGGCACGGCCGTGGACGCGGCCGGGACGGCGGTGGTGACGGCCACCGCCGACGGCGGCGCGGACGCGGCCCGGTCCCTGGCCGTCGCCGTCCGGGACCGCCTGCCCGCGAACCGCCCGGCCGTGGTCGCGGTCGGCGGTACGGCGGGCGGCGGCGGCATCGTCGTGGTGGCCGTCAACCGCGCCGCCCGGGACGCGGGACGCTCGGCCTCCGACCTCGTCAAGCGGCTCCTCGACGGACGCGGCGGCGGCTCCCCGGACCTGGCCCAGGGCGGCGGGCTGCCGGCCCGGCGGATCACGGAGGTGCTGGCGGACCTGCCGGGGCTGGTGGCGGCCGCGGCCGGCTGAGCGGGGGCGCGGGGCGCCCGGGCCGGAGGGGCGGGCGGGAGGGTTCGCCCCCGGCTCCCGGCCCGGGGTGTCCGCCCTCCATACTGGGGGAATGCCTCCGCTGCCCCCGCCGTCCCGGTTCCAGGACCCGCTGTTCACCAAACACGGATTCGCCGACCTGGTCCTCGTGCACTGCCCCCGGTGCGACGGGGTCGCCCGCGTCATCGCGGCCCCGGAGCCCTCCGACGACGCGGAGCCCCTCGCGTCGCGGTCCCTCGGGCGGCCGGAGCGGCGGCTGGTCTGCCGCGCCTGCGGTCTGACGCGCACGTACCAGGGCCCGACCGTCTACCGCTGGTGCGAGACCACGGACCCGTACTTCCGGCTGCCCCTGTGGCTGCGGACGGAGACCCGGCACGGTCCGCTGTGGGCGTACAACCTCGAACAGCTCGACCTGCTGCGGCGGTTCGTGGGCGCGACGCTGCGCGAGCGGCCCCCGTGGTACGAGCACCACCGGAAGATGACATACCTCGGCCGGCTGCCCGCCTGGATCAAGCGGGGGAAGAACCGCGACGAGATCCTGCGGGCCGTCGACCGGATGCGCGCCTCGGTCGTGGAGTGACGGCCGCGTCCCGCCCGTCAGCGGGACGCGGCCTCCAGGCGGTAGTCGACGGAGGTGGAGAAGGAGCCCGCGGAGCCTTCGAAGCGGAGGGTGTGGGTGCCGGCCGACAGGGGCCCGGTCTGGACCCAGAGGCCGCAGGCGAGGGAGCCGGAACGCATCTCCTTCACCGGGGTTCCCGTGAGGCGCTCGGGTTCCAGGGCCTTGCCGTCGAGGGTGGCGGTGCCCTTCGCGGTGGCCAGGAAGGCGTCGCAACCGCTCTTGGAGGCGATCTGGTTCACGAGCGGGAATGCCATCGGGACGCCCGTGGGCACCCGGCAGGAGCGCTTGGCCGGGCCGCCGTGGGTGCCGGCCAGGAACCAGACGTCGGTCGGCTGGTTCTTACCGCAGAGCCGCCCGTCCCGGTCGTCGATCGGATTCGCCCCGTCCTGGTCTGCCTCCGTCCAGTCCCACCAGCGGTTCTGCAGGTCGGCGGCGGACAGCTTGGCCGGCGCGTCGTCACTCTCCCCGTCACCGGAGGAAGAGGAGCACGCGCCGGTGAACAGCAGTGCGCCGGCACCGAACAGAAGAGCGGTGGAACGCATCAATCGCATGTGCGAATACTACGAGAGCCGATACCGGCGGCGAGCCCGTTTCGGACGCACCCTCCACCGGAGCGCTCATTCCTCCAGCCAGAATCCGGCGCGGGTGCGCCACAGGTCGAACAGGGCCGCGTCGCCCAGGACTTCGACGGCTCCCTCCGGAACGGGCCGGCGGTAGACGGCCAGCAGGAGGTCACCGGGTGTGCCGCGCACGGTGACCGCGGCCCGCTCCGCGGCGCGGCGCCGGACGGGGGCGGTGCCGGTGAGGTCGATCAGCCACTCCCCCAGCGGGTCCGCCGCCGTGCCGACGGCCTCGAACCGGAGGGTGCGGCCGGGGCCGAGCAGGTCCGGGGCACCGGGCCGGGGCCCGTACGCCTCCGGGAGCGCCGCGAAGGCCGTCCACTCGTCCAGCGCGTCGAGGGCGACCGCGTCGTCGAGCGTGTAGCGGACGCCGGCCGCCAGGGCGGCGTCCGCCCGGTGCACGGCCGTCTCGTGGGCCATCCGGCGGGCCCAGAAGCCCGTGGTCGCGAGGGGGCCCGGGGACCAGACGGCCGTGTCGGGGCCCGCCTCGGCCAGCGCCCCGGACAGCCGCTCGGCGGCCCGGGCGAGTCCCGTGGTCAGCGTGGACCGGTCGTCGCCGGGGCGGGGCTCGACGTCGTCGACGATGTCGTGGGGCACGGGCTCCGCGGCCCGGCCCGCGACGACCGTCCCGGCCCAGGTCAGCGCGCCGGTGACATGCCGGAGCAGGTGGGCGACGGTCCAGCCGGGGCACGACGGGACGGGCGCCGTCAGCGGGACGCCCTCGACGTGGGAGAGCAACCGCCCGGCCTGGCCGGTGATTTCGGCGCGGTGGCGGTCGAAGGTCAGGACGCTCATGGGTGCACGGTAGTGAGCCGGTGCGATGCGGGGACATCCGTTTTCGCCGACCGCCGGGCGGGTCCCGGCACCGTACGCACCCGCACGGCGGGCGCCCCGGCGCCGGGGAGTGTAAGCAGGAGACATGCGCCGCTCGCACGGACCGTCCGGTGCCGGGCCGGCCCGGCACCACCGCCACTCGCTGCTGGCCGTGCCGCTGGGGCTCATCGCCGTCATCGTGGCCGTGGACCTGCTGTCCGGCCCGGACGTCCACCTCGGCCCGCTGCTGGTGGTCGCCCCGGCGATCACGGCGGCGTTCGCCGGGCCGCTGGTCACCGGCGCGGTCGGGGTCCTGGCCGTCGCCGCGCAGGTGGTGATCGGGATCTTCCACGGCGGGCTGACGACCTTCAACCACGAGGCCCAGATCATCGGCCTGCTGCTGATCTCCACGGTCGTCGTGGTCTTCCGCTACGCGCACGAGCGGCACGAGCGGGAACTGGCGCAGGTCCGGCTGGTGGCCGACGTCGTCCAGTCGGTGCTGCTCCGGCCGCTCCCGGCGCGCAGCGGACCGCTGCGCATGGCGGCGGTGTACCGGGCGTCCGCCGCGCAGGCCCGGGTCGGCGGGGACCTCTACGCCGCCGTCCGCAGCCGGGCGGGGACGCGGGTGCTGATCGGGGACGTCCGGGGCAAGGGGCTGGACGCGGTCGGGGACGCCGCCCTGCTGCTGGGCGCCTTCCGGGCCGCCGCGCACCGCGACCCGCCGCTGCCCCGGCTGGTCGCCCACCTGCAGAACACCGTGTACTGGGACACCGTGGAGCCGGCGGACAGCGGGTCCGCGTCCGAGACCTTCGTGACCGCGGCGGTCCTGGAGATCCCCGACGCCGAGCCCGTCGTCCGGATCATCAGCTGCGGCCATCCCCCGCCGCTGCTGCTGCGCGGCGGCCGGGCGGTCCCGCTGACCGTCCGGGACCCGGCGCTGCCGCTGGGCCTGGGCGGGGACGTGTCGGAGGACGACTACACGGCCGAGTCCTTCGGGTTCGGCCCCGGAGACGTCCTCCTGCTCTACACCGACGGCGCGGTGGAGGCCCGGGACGCCGAGGGCCGCTTCTACCCGCTCGCCGAGCGGGTGGCGGGCTGGCGGGAGGGCGATCCGCGGCGGCTGGTGGACCGCGTCCACGCGGACCTGCTGGCGCACGCGGGCGGGGCGCTGGACGACGACGTCGCCCTGATCGCCGTCGCACGCACCGGCTGAGCCCGCGGGCAGCGGCCCAAGGTCCGCCGCACCCGCCGTTCTCGACGGCCGGCGACCCGAGAGAGCCGGTGCTCGGGCGGGTCCGGGGCGACCCCGGCGGCGGCGCCGGTTTCAGCCCGTCCGGCGTTCGAGGACCTCGCGGCGGAGCCGCGATGCCGCGGGTCCGGGAAGAACGGCGGAACGGAGGCGCCCCCTCCCGGAGGGACCACGCGCTGCCGGTGCCCGGCGACGGCCGCCCCGTCACCCGTTCGCCACATCCGTTCGCCGCCGGCGGCCGGAACCGGCACGCTGGAGCGGTGCGGGGCGGCGGCGTGCCGCCCGGCTCTTCGGGGGCACCACCACCGTTTCGGCACCGGGGAGTCGTCATGCGCATAGCCGTCGTGGGTCAGGGATACGTCGGGGTGACCGGGGCGGTGGCCCTCGCCCAGGCCGGGCATCTCGTCACCGGCATCGAGCAGGACCGGGACCGGCTCGATGCCCTCACGCTGGGCCGGGCGCCGGTCGTCGAGCCGGGACTGCAGGACCAGCTGTCCCTCGCGCTGGCCTCCGGCCGGCTCTCCTTCGCCGGCGCGCTCGCGCCGGCTCACGCCGAGCGGCCCTTCGACGCCGTGCTGGTCACGGTGGGCTCACCGCCCGCGCCGGACGGGACGGCGGACCTCCGGCAGGTGACCGCCGCCGTCGAGGAGGCGGCCGGGCTCACCCCGGCGACCTGCGTGGTGCTGAAGTCGACGGTGCCGCCCGGCACGAGCGACCGGCTGCTCGCGGCCCGGCCGGACCTGCGGGACCGGTTCGCCAGCAACCCCGAGTTCCTCAACCAGGGCAGCGCCATGGAGGACTGGACGGCCCCCTCCCGGCTGGTCGTCGGCATCTGGTCGCGCCGGGTGCTCCCACTGCTCCGCAGCCTGTACGACGGGACGATCTGCCCCTGGGTGGTGACCACCCCGGCCAGCGCGGAGATGGCCAAGTACGCCAGCAACACCTTCCTCGCCGCGAAGATCAGCTTCGCCAACGAGATCGCCCGGCTGTGCTCCGCGCCGGGCTTCGACGTGGACGACGTGATGCAGGCGGTCGGCTACGACCCGCGCATCGGGCACGCGTTCCTCCAGCCGGGGCTCGGCTTCGGCGACTCCTGCCTGCCCAAGGACACGCTGGCGCTGGCCCGTTGGGCCGCCGCGCTGGGCGTGCGCACCCCGCTGCTGAACGCGGTCGTCGAGGTGAACGCCACCCAGCCCGGCGTCGTCCGGGAGATCCTCCGCCGCGAGCTGGGGCAGGATCTCCGCCGGTCGGTGATCGCGGTGCTCGGCGCCCGGTACGAGCCGTGGAGCGACGACATGCGGGCGGCGCCCAGCCTGTCGCTGGTCCCCGCGCTGGTCCGGGAGGCCGCGCGGGTGCGGATCTGGGACCCGGCGCTCGGCCAGGGCGGGCTGGCGGCCCTCTTCCCCGGCACCGAACCCGTCGCGGACCTGCGGACGGCGGTCCGCGACGCGCACGCCGCCGTCATCCTGACCGAGTGGCCGGAGGTGGTCGAGGCCGACTGGACGGACCTCGGGGCGCGGCTCGCCCGCCCACGGGTCGTCGTGGACGGCAAGAACTGCCTGCGCCCGTGGCAGTTGGCGCGGCTGCCGCTGCGCTACCGGGGCATCGGCAACCGGCCGGCGGCCGGGGTCCCGGATCCGGCGGGGTCCGCGGGGATCACGGGGGTCTGAGCGGAGGCCGACGGCCGGAGCGGCCCGCGGAGGCCCACCGAGGCTCCCGTCGGCCGCCGGGAACCGGCTGTCGGGGACTCGGACATCGAGGACCGGCCGCCGGCCGTCAGGCGCCGCCCACCGGCGCGTCGCCCGGCTGCGGATCGCTGCCGAACACCCAGGGCGCCAGGACGACCAGCCAGCCGTCCGGGTCCTCGAACAGCACGGCGCCGTGCCGGGCCCAGTACGGGTTGGCGGGGGCCACCGGCCGTCGGCCGCGCTCCTCCAGCCGGCGCACGGCCGCGTCCCGGGCCTCGGGTCCGCGCAGGTACAGCACCAGTTGGTTCTCCGGGTGGGGCGCGGGGACGCGGGGCGGGGTGCCGTGCTGGGTGATCTCCATGTGCACGGGGGTTCCGGGCAGTCCCAGGACGACGCCGTCGTAGCCGTCGTGGTCACGCCAGCGGGCGAGGACCGGGAGGCCGAGGTCGTCCGCGTAGAAGGTCAGCACGTCGTCGTAGTGGGCCGTGGGCCGGGCGAACCGCACGGCGCCCACGGCCAGGTGCTCGGGCCAGGTGTGTGTCATGGCCACACTGTTACACAGGGGTCACTCCCGCCTCTTCCGTCCCGAGGCCGCCCGTCCCTACGGCGCGCGGCCGAGGGCGGACGGCCTACGACCGGTTCCCCCGGAGGACAACGAGCCTTTCACACAAGGGGGTTTGGCCATGGCTTCACGCGGTACGCGCACTGGCGAGGTCCTTGCAGACGACCCCAGAGGCCCTACATGACAGCCAAGTCCGAATCCGACGGCAAAGACGAAAAAGACGTCAAAGACGGCAGGCAAGACGACAGGCAAGGCCACAAGGAAAACGGCGCATCCGTCACCATCCCGGTACCCCGCATCCTGCGGGCGGCCCGCGAGCAGCTCGCCGAACTGGCGGGCCTGCGGCCCGAGGGAGTGTCCGGCTTCGAACGGACCCCCGACGGCTGGACGGTGGAGATCGAGGTGGAGGAGATCCCCCGCGTCCCCGAGACGATGAGCGTGATGGGGCTCTACCTGGTCACCCTCGATCCCGAGGGCAACCTCACCGGCTACCGCCGCGCGCGGCGCTACGAGCGCGGCAGGACCGACTCCTGAGGGGCGCGCCGTCCGCAAGGCGAGGGAAACCGTCCGCGACGGACGGCGTCCGCGAGCACACCGGTCCGGCAGGACACCGGCCACCACGGACACCGTCCGCGACGGACACCGCCGTACCGACTCCCGACGGACGCCGACCGCCGGCGCGCGGGACCGCCCGCTGCCGCCGGCCCGTCGGCCACGAGAGGAAGTTCCGACATGAGTGTTGTCCCGGCGCAGCAGTCCGGGGGTGCCGGTGGCACCAGCGGTCTGTACGACGTCCTGGAGCTCGTACTCGACCGCGGCCTGGTCATCGACGCGTTCGTCCGCGTCTCCCTGGTCGGCATCGAGATCCTGAAGATCGACGTACGTGTCGTCGTCGCCAGCGTGGACACGTACCTGCGGTTCGCCGAGGCGTGCAACCGCCTCGACCTGGAGGCCGGCCCGCACCGGAGTGCCGGGCTGCCCGACCTGGTGGGCGAGGTCACCGAGAGCGGCGCCCGCGGCAAGAGCAAGGGCGTGCTCTCCGGCGCCGCCCAGTCCATCACCGACGCCTTCCAGCAGGCCCGCGGGGACGGCGAGTCGAGCGGGACCCGCCGGAGCTCCTCGCGGAGCAAGAAGGAGGAGAGCGAGTGAGCACCTACGTCTACGGCATCACCAGCGGCGAGCGCGCGCAACTGCCCGAGGGGCTCACCGGCATCGGCGAACCGCCGCGCCCGGTGCGCCTGGTGACGGAGGCCGGGCTGGCGGCGGTGGTCAGCGACTGCCCCGAGGAACTGCGGCCCAAGCGGCGCGACCTGCTGGCCCACCAGCAGGTGCTGTCCGAGGCCGGCCGCAAGTCCTCGGTCCTGCCGATGCGGTTCGGCAGCGTCTGCGAGAGCGACGGCGACGTGGTCCGGGTGCTGACGGAGCACGCCGAGCACTACCGGTCGAAGCTGGAGCAGCTCACCGGTCGCGTCGAGTACAACGTCAAGGCCGTGCACCAGGAGGACGCGGTACTGCACCTCGTCCTCGCCGAGAACGCCGAGCTGCGGGCCCTGGCGGAGGCCAACCGGAAGGCCGGCGGCGGCACGTACGAGGAGCGGCTGCGGTTCGGGGAGAAGGTGGCCGAGGCGGTCCGCTCCCGGGAGGCGTGGGACGCCGACCTGGTGCGCGACACGCTGGAGCCGCTGGCGGAGGACTGCCGGCCGGGGCCGGAGAGCGGCGGCTGGTTCCTCAACCTCTCCCTGCTGGTGCCGGAGTCGGCCGCCGAGCGGCTGCTGACCACCGCCGACCGGCTGCGCCGGGCCCACCCGCAGCTGGACCTGAAGGTGAACGGCCCGCTGCCGCCGTACAGCTTCGTCGACTCGTGATGTTCGTCGGCTGGGTCCTCCGCCGCGTCCTCGCCGAGGCCGAGCGGCTGTACTACGACCCGGCCGTCATCCAGGGCGAACTCCGGTCGCTGGAACAGGAGCTGGAGGCCGGGCGGCTGGACGAGGCGGAGTTCGACCGGCTGGAGGACGCCCTGCTGGACCGGCTGGAGGAAGCCCGGCGGCGCTCGCCGGCGCCGCCGGGCTGACACCCGCCGGCCGGGCCCGTCCGTACCCGCCGCCCGCGACGACGCAGAGGAGCCCCGAGAGCCATGAGTTTCCCGAGCCGACTGCCCGACGCCCGCTCCCCCGCGGAGGGTTCGGGGGCCAACCTTGCCGACATCCTGGAGCGGGTGCTCGACAAGGGCGTGGTGATCGCGGGCGACATCCGCGTCAATCTGCTCGACATCGAACTGCTGACGATCAAACTCCGTCTGGTGGTGGCCTCGGTCGACCGTGCGAAGGAGATGGGCATCGACTGGTGGGAGAGCGACCCCTCGCTCTCCTCGGGCGCCCGCTCCCGTGAACTGCGCGAGGAGAACGAGCGGTTGCGGGCGCGTCTCGCCGCGCTGGAGGAGGAGCGGCCGGCTCTGCCCGGCCAGGAGACGGAGGCCGTCCGGGACCGGCGGGCGGACGGAAGGGGAGGTGAGGAGCGGTGACCACGGGAGAACCGGTGGTGGGAGGCGAGTCGGCGGCCAAGGCCGACCTGCTGTACGCCTACGCGGTCGCCCGGGACACCGGGACGGCCCGGAACGTGCCGGACACGGTGACGGGCGTGGCCGGCGAGCCGGTGCGGGAGGTGTGCCACGAGGGGTTCGCGGCTCTGGTGGGCCGGGTGCCCGCGGCGGACTTCGAGGAGGACGCGCTGCGCGAGCGGCTGGAGGACCTGGCGTGGCTGGAGCGGGTGGCCCGCGGCCACCAGCGGGTCGTCGACGCCGCCGTCTCCCTCTTCCCCTGCGCGCTGCCGCTGCGGCTGGCGACCGTCTACCACGACGAGGACGGCCTGCGGCGGATGCTGACGGCGGGCCGGGAGGCGTTCGGGACCGCGCTCGACCGGCTGGAGGGGCGCGTGGAGTGGGGCGTCACGGTGTACGCCGCGCCTGCCCCGGCGGCACCGGCGCCGCCGCCGAAGCCGTCGGGTCCCCCCTCCGGCCGCGACTACCTGCGGCGGCGCGGCGCCGAGCGGCGGGCCGCCGAGACGGGCGCGCGGCAGGAGGCCCGGCGGGCGGAGGCGGTGCACGAGACGCTCGCCGCCCTGGCGGAGGCGGTCCGGCTGTACCCGCCGCAGAACCCACCCCTCGCCGCGCACCCGGGCCGCAACCTCCTCAACGCCGCCTACCTGGTGCCACGGGACCGCGCGGAGGAGTTCACGAGGACGGTCTCCGCGCTGACGGACCGGGCGGCCGACGGGTTCCGGATCCGGCTGACGGGACCGTGGGCCCCCTACTCCTTCGTCACCCACGACCCCTGCGTCCCGGACGCCCCGTGAACGCCGGCGGGCTCCCGGCGGAGCGGCTGTCCCTGGTGGACCTCCTCGACCGGTTGCTGGCCGGCGGGGTGGTGCTCACCGGCGACATCACCCTGCGGATCGCGGACGTCGACCTCGTCCGGATCGATCTGCGGGCCCTGATCAGCTCCGTGGACGCCCGGGTGCCCTCGCCCTGGGAGGACCGCCGGGACCCGGCCGGGACGACGGACGAGCGACGGAGCGACGACACGGAGGGATGACGGAGACATGGGCGCGGCCGTGAACCGCCGTGTGGAGCTGGACCGCGACACCGTCGAACGCGACCTGATGAAACTCGTCCTGACCATCCTCGAGCTCCTCCGCGAGCTGATGGAGCGTCAGGCGCTGCGCCGCGTCGACCAGGGCGACCTCACCGAGGAGCAGGAGGAGCGGATCGGCATGACCCTGATGCTGCTCGCCGACCGCATGGACGGCCTCTGCCGGCAGTACGACCTGGACCCCGCGGAACTCGACCTGGACCTCGGTCCGCTGGGACCGCTGCTGGGCCGCGGGTGACGGGAGCCGGCGGATGAGCGGCGGGTGCCCCTCGTTCGGGTGATGGACGGCCGCACAGCCAGGCATGACCATGACGGGGAAGTCCGGACGAACCACGCATCCACGCGTTTCCGGACGGGAGGGGATTCCCATGATCCGTCGCCGTGCGATCCCGCGTCTCCTGTGCGCCGCCGTCCTCGTCCTGGGGGCGACCGGCCTGTCCCAGACGGCCCCCGGCACGGCGGGCCGCGCCGCGGCCCGCTCGATGGAGCCGGCCTGCCCGCCGCCCGGCGGCGGGACCTGCTACGTCGAATGGTTCGACTTCGCGGGCCGGCGGGGCATCGAACTCAGCCCCGAGATCGGTGTCTGCTACAACACGTCCTCGGCCGGGGCGGTCCGGGGCACCAACATGACCAACCGGACCGTGCACCTCTGGCCGAGCAGCGACTGCGTCGGCAGCGCGACCGCGCTCGTCGCCTCCGGCCGCTCCTGGAACGACCCGTCGCACACGTACTTCTCGTTCCGGCCGATCCGCTGAGCCGGCCGGCCGATCCGCCGAGCCGGAAGACGCTCCTCCGAACCGGCGGCCGATCCGCCGATCCGGCGAGCGGCGAGCGGCGAGCGGCGAGCGGCGAGCGGCGAGCGGCGAGCGGCGAGCGGCGAGCGGCGAGCGGCGAGCGGCGAGCGGCCCGCCCAACCGTCCGGGGCCCGTCGGCGTCACACGAAGAACGCCCTCGCCAGGGCACTCACCCCGCGCGCCACCGCCCGCAACGCCCCCACCTCCACCGCCGTCTCGGCGATGTCGGCCACGGTGTCCGCCGTCTCGAACCGCCCGGTCCGGCACCGCCGGCACTTCCGCCGGCGCCTCCGGCCGAGCCGTCCGCAGCGCTCGCACTCACGTTCCCGCTTCCTCACCGACCGATCATCGCACGGTCGCACCGACAGCCAGAACGACGGCACCCGCGAGCGACACCACAACCCGTTCGACGGACCCGGCGGCGTTTTCCGACCCGGGCGCGCACCCGGCCCGTAGCGTCCGGCGTGAGCCCCGGGCCCCTCCGGTCCGGGCTCCGGAGGAAGGGGTGCGCTCCATGCCCGAACTGCCCGCGGCAGCCGGACCGTCCGTGGATCCCCGCCGTCGCACCCTGTTCCTCGGGGCGGCGGCGGGCGCCGCGTCCGGCCTGGCGCCGGGCACCGCGCGGTCCGCGTCCCGGCGGGCGGCCCGGTCCGCGGACGGCCGTCGCGTCGCCGTGATCGGCGCCGGCGTCGGCGGCCTCACCGTCGCCCACGAGCTCGCGGAACGCGGTTTCGCGGTGACGGTGTACGAGCGGCGCGCGGTCCCCGGTGGCAAGGCCCGCTCCCTGTACGTCCCGCACACCGGTACCGGGGGCCGCCGGGACCTGCCCGGCGAGCACGGCCACCGCGGGGTGTTCGGCTTCTACCACAACCTCCCCGACACCCTCCGCCGCATCCCGCTGCCCGGCGGGCGGAGCGTGCACTCCCGGCTCACCCCCGTGCGGTGGGGCGAGTTCGCCCGCGTCCCGGGGCGGCCGGACATCCCCGTCCCCGTCGCCCGGTGGGCCCCGCCGTCGCTCTCCGACGCGAACCTGCTGATCGCCTCGCTCGCCGGCCTCCTCCAGGAGGGCGTGCGCCTGCCGCCGTGGGAGGCGCTGTTCTTCGCCAAGCAGGCGGTGATGCTGCTGACGAGCTGTACGGAACGCCGGTTCGGGCAGTGGGAGTACGTGCGCTGGTGGGACTTCATCCGGGCGGACGGGATGTCGGAGGACTACCAGAAGTTCCTCGGCGGCGGCGTCCAGTTGCTGCAGGCGCTCCGGGCGCCCGTGGCCAGCACCCGGACCTGCGGCCAGGGCATGGAGTCCATCCTCTACGACCTGGCGGGCCGCGGCAGTGACGCCGGCGGGCCGTTCGACCGCGTCTTCGACGCGCCGACCAGTGAGGCGTGGCTCGACCCCTGGGCGGCCCACCTGCGTTCGCTCGGCGTGCGGTTCGTCTTCGGCCGCACCGTGGAGCGGCTCGACCTGCGCGGCGGCCGGATCGCCTCGGCGACGACCCGGACCGCGCACGGCACGACGGAACGGATCGACGCCGACTGGTTCGTGGTCGCCCTCCCCGCCGACCGGGCCGTCCGCCTCTGGAACCCCGCCCTCCGGTCGGCCGACCCCCGGCTGGCGGCCATGGACGGGCTGCGGCACACCTGGTGCGGCGGCATCCAGTACTACCTCCGCGAGCAGGCCCCCGGCATCCGGGGCCACGTCGTCCACGTGGACTCCCCCTGGAAGCTGGCGTCCATCGCCCAGTCCCGGGTCTGGTCGGCGCCCTTCGCCCGGACCTGGGGCGACGGGCGGGTGCGGGAGTCGCTGTCCGTGGTGATCTCCGACTGGGAGACACCGGGCATCCTCTACGGCAAACCCGCCCGGCGCTGCACCCGGGCCGAGGTCGCACGCGAGGTGTGGGCGCAGATGAAGGCGCACCTCGCCGACCACGCGCCGCTGGACGACGCCCGGTTGGAGACCTGGAACCTGGACGAGGCGATCACCGAGGACGGCAGCGGCGGCCTGCGCGACGACGACCCGTTCCTGATGAACACCGCCGGCTCCTGGGACCTGCGGCCCGAGGCCACCACCGCCGTGGGGAACCTGTTCCTGGCCGCCGATCACGTCCGGACGTACAGCAACGTCGACTTCGCCTCGATGGAGACGGCGAACGAGGCCGGGCGGCGGGCCGCCGGGGCGATCCTGGCCGCGGCGGGGGGTACGGGCGGGGGCGGTGCGGCGGAGGTCCGGACGTTCCGGGGGTACGAGGCGCCGGAGTTCGCCGCGGCCCGGGCGCTGGACCGGCAGCGCTGGCGGCAGGGGCTGCGGCACGTCCTGGACGTCGGCTGATCCGTCGGCCGTTCTGTCGCCCGGATCCGCCGGCTGATCTCAGGCGCCGGACGGGTCCCGGGATGGCGCGGACACCCTGTTCCCCTGCCGTACCCCCCGGCGTCACAGTGTCGCCACCACCCCTTCCACCCGCCTCGCTGTCCTTGGAGCGCTTCGTCCCCCTTCCCCCACACACCCTCAGAGGTCACCTTGCCCATGGGAGAGATCGACCGCCGGCGGTTCCTGCAACTGACCGGCGGCACCGCCGCGTTCACCGCGCTGTCCGGCAGCATCGCCCGCGCCGCCGCCATTCCGGCCCGGCGGAGCACCGGCAGCATCCGGGACGTCGAGCACATCGTCGTCCTGATGCAGGAGAACCGTTCCTTCGATCACTACTTCGGGTCCCTGCGGGGCGTACGCGGCTTCGGTGACCCGCGGCCCGTGACCCTGCCCAGCGGGAAGTCCGTCTGGCACCAGTCGGACGGCAAGCGCGACATCCTGCCGTTCCGCCCCAAGGCCGACCACCTGGGCATGCAGTTCCTCCAAGACCTCAACCACGACTGGGCGGGCGGGCAGCGGGCCTTCGACAAGGGCCGCTACGACCAGTGGGTGCCGGCCAAGACGGCGACCACCATGGCGTACCTGACCCGCGAGGACATACCGTTCCACTACGCCCTCGCCGACGCGTTCACCCTCTGCGACGCCTACCACTGCTCGTTCATCGGGTCCACCGACCCCAACCGCTACTACCTGTGGAGCGGGTACACCGGCAACGACGGCAAGGGCGGCGGCCCGGTCCTCGGGAACGACGAGGCGGGGTACGGCTGGACCACCTACCCCGAGCGGCTGGAGAAGGCCGGGATCTCGTGGAAGGTCTACCAGGACGTCGGCGACGGCCTGGACGCCAAGGGCAAGTGGGGCTGGACCGGCGATGCCTACCGGGGGAACTACGGCGACAACTCGCTCCTCTACTTCAACGCCTACCGCGACGCCAAGCCGGGCGACCCGCTGTACGAGAAGGCCCGCACCGGGACCGACGTCCGCAAGGGCGACGGCCTCTTCGACGTCCTCAAGGCGGACGTGAAGGCCGGCAGGCTGCCGCAGGTCTCCTGGATCGCCGCGCCGGAGGCGTACAGCGAGCACCCCAACTGGCCCGCCAACTACGGCGCCTGGTACATCGCCCAGGTGCTGGACGCGCTCACCGCCGACCCCGAGGTGTGGAGCCGCACCGCGCTGTTCATCACCTACGACGAGAACGACGGCTTCTTCGACCACGTCGTCCCGCCCTTCCCGCCGGCCTCCGCGGCCCAGGGACTGTCCACCGTCGACCCGGGGCCCGACCTCTACAAGGGGAGCATCGGCAAGACGGCGGGCCCCTACGGGCTGGGGCAGCGCGTACCGATGCTGGTGGTCTCGCCGTGGAGCACCGGCGGTTTCGTGTGCTCCGAGGTCTTCGACCACACCTCGGTCATCCGGTTCATGGAGAGCCGCTTCGGGGTGCGCGAGCCCAACATCTCGCCGTGGCGGCGGGCGGTGTGCGGCGATCTCACCTCCGCCTTCGACTTCAGCCGGGCGAGCACCGGGCCCGCCGCGCTGCCGGCCACGGACGGCTACCGGCCCCCGGACCGGCTGCGCCACCCCGACTACGTCCCCAAGCCGCCCGCGACCGGCTCCCTCCCCCGCCAGGAGCCGGGCTCCCGTCCCACCCGGCCGCTGCCCTACGCGCCGTTCACCGACGGGACGGGGACGCCGGCGACCGGCAGGTACACCCTGACGTTCGGCGGCGGCGAGGCGGCGGGCGCGCAGTTCCTCGTCACCTCGCCCAACCGCACGGACGGCCCGTGGACCTACACCACGGAGGCCGGGAAGACGATCGCCGACACCTGGAACACGGCGTACTCCAAGGGCGTCTACGACCTCACGGTGCACGGCCCGAACGGCTTCCTCCGGAGCTTCAGAGGTCCGGGCGGCACCGCCGGCCCCGAGGTCACCGCCCGCCACAACGCGGCCACCGGTGACCTCGACCTCGTCCTGACCCAGCGGGGCACGGCCGACTGCCACCTGACCGTCACCGACGCCTACGGCGGCCCGGCCGAGACCCTGACCGTGCGGCCGGGCGCCACCGTGCGGCACACGGTGCGGACGCGGGCGGGCAAGCGGTGGTACGACGTCACGGTGGTCTCGCATGAGGAGGGCACTTACCTGCGGCGCTTCGCCGGGCACGTCGAGACGGGCGCCTCCGGGGTGAGCGACCCGGCCATCGCCACCCGCTGAGCCCCGCCCGCGCGTCCGGGCGTCCGGCCGCTCCCCTACTACCGCTCCCCGGTCAGGGCGGCCAGACGCCCGTCCGCCACAGTTGCACGATGGCCCGCGCGATCCCGCGCGACTCCGGATCCACCAGCGCGTCGGGGTCGCCGCCCGCCGCGTCGAGGTCGTCGAGGAACCGCCCGACGGCCTCCCGGCCGACCCGTTCCAGCGTGGCGTCGTGGTAGAGCCGGACGAGCCCGGTCGCCCGCAGTTCGTCCTCGTCCCGTCCGGTCAGCCGGGCCGACAGGGCGGCGAAACCCGGATGGTCCGTGTTGGTGTGGTTCATCCGCTTTCACCCCCTTCTTCGCGGTTTCCATGCGCTCGCTCCGGTGCTGCCGGGCGCCCATTCTGCGGGGCGCGTACGGGCGCGGAAAAGGGCGCGCGCAAAGGGGTGTTTCCGGCATTGCCGCCGGGACGTGTGGTTCTCCGGCGACGAATGTGTTCCGTCCCGCCGGATCGGAGAACCGCCGGAACGGCATGTCTGCCCGCCGGATTCCCGGGCATCCGCGACGTGTCCGCCTTTCCCTCTGTACACGGCGCGTACCTACCGCGCGAGGAGGCAGCATGTCGCAGATCGAGGAATCCGTCGAGGTCGCCGTTCCGGTCACCACGGCGTACAACCAGTGGACGCAGTTCGAGGAGTTCCCGCAATTCATGGAGGGCGTGGAGCGGGTCGAGCAGCGTTCGCCGACGCTGACGCACTGGGTGACCAAGACGGACGGGGTCCGGCGGGAGTTCGACGCGGTGATCACCGAGCAGATCCCGGACGAGAGGGTGGCGTGGACCACCGTGGACGGTGACGTCCGGCAGGCGGGCGTCGTCACGTTCCACCGGCTGGACGCGGCCCGGACCAAGGTGATGCTCCAGTTCGACCACACGCCGGAGGGCGTGGTGGACACGGTGGGCGACAAGCTCGGGTTCGTCCGCCGGCAGGCCACGGGCGATCTGGAGCGGTTCAAGACGTTCATCGAGTCGCGCGGCCTGGAGACGGGCCGGTGGCGCGGCCGGGTGTGAGCCTGAGGCGCCCCCCGTTCCGGGTTCCGGAACGGGGGGCGTTCTCCGGAACGGCGAGGGGGCCGCGGTCCTCGGACCGCGGCCCCCTCGGGGGTCCCACCGGAAGGACGTCAGTCGCGGAACGCGTCCTTCGCCTTCTCCTTGGCGCCCCGCAGGTCGCCCTTGGCCTGGTCGGCCCGGCCCTCGGCCTCCTTGCTCTCGTTGCCGACGGCCCGGCCGGCCTGCTCCTTGAGCTTGCCCTTGGCCTGCTCCGCCTTGGCCTTGGCCTTTTCCTGAGCGCTCATCTCGATATCTCCTCGGTGTCGATGGCGGTCCGTGGTGATTTCATCCCGGCGACTGCCCGGGCCCGCCCTCCGTAAACCCATCGGCCACCGGCGCACCTAAGTCGTATGCGCGCCGGGCGAGTTCGGTCTCGAATCCGTATCGGCCCGGCATGAAGAAAGGAAGCGCGGATAAAAGCGAAAGCATCGGGAAGACGACACGTCGGAGGTTGATTTCCATGGTTCCCCTTCTTCTGGTCCTGCTCCTCGCTCTGATCCTTTTCGGTGCCGGATTCGCCGTGAAGATTCTGTGGTGGGTCGCCGTGGCGGTGCTCGTCATCTGGCTGCTCGGCTTCCTCGTGCGCTCCGTGGACTCGGGCGGCGGCCGCAGTCGCTGGTACCGATGGTGACCTTCTGACGTCACGGCCATCGCGGACACCGCGGGCATCACGGCCACCACGGCCATCACGGCCCCGTCCTCGGGCCCGGCGGGACCTGATCCCCGCCGGGCCCCACTGCTGTCCGGCCGGAACCGCATGGGAGTCCGGCCGAAATTCGCCCTGCTTACAGGCATGTCCCGGCGAACCCGGGGCAGGAGCCGAACTGTCAAGCACAGTTGAAGGAGGGCGCACGTGACCAGCACGAGCGTGACGCAGACGGCCGGAGCCGCGCGGAGCAGCACGGCGGCGGGTGGGCCTCTCGGTGTGGATCTGCCGCAGGTGGAGGACGCGGGAGGCATCGACCCGCGCGACGCCCGGGCCCTGAACAAGCTCTTCCTGGACCGGCTGGCGGTCCTGGAGGAAGGTACGCACGAGTACCAGTACGTCCGGAACACCCTCATCGAGATGAACCTCTCCCTGGTGCGTTATGTCGCCGGCCGCTTCCGCGGTCGCGCCGACCAGATGGAGGACATCGTCCAGGTGGGCACGATCGGTCTGATCAAGGCGATCGACCGGTTCGATCTGACCCGTGAGGTCGAGTTCACCACCCTCGCCATCCCCTACATCACCGGCGAGATCAAACGCTTCTTCCGTGACACCAGTTGGGCCGTCCACGTCCCCCGCCGGCTCCAGGAACTGCGGGTGGAACTCGTCAAGGCGACGGAGGAACTCTCCGGCCGGCTGGGCCGCTCCCCGACGGTCAAGGAGCTGGCCGAGGTGCTCGACCTCTCCGAGGACGAGGTCATCGAGGCCCAGGTCGCCAGCAACGGCTACTCCGCCCACTCCATCGACACCCCCGCCGAGCCCGGCCCGCGCGGTCACGACTCCTCGCGCTCGTGGTCGGAGCGGATCGGGACCGTGGACGAGAACCTGGAGAAGGTCGAGGCGCTGCACGTCCTCAAGCCGCTGCTGCAGGAGCTGGACGAGCGGGAACGGTTGATGCTGGAGATGCGCTTCGGGCAGGAGATGACCCAGTCGCAGATCGGCGCCGAGCTCGGCATCTCCCAGATGCACGTCTCCCGGCTGCTCAGCCGCACCCTCGGCAGGCTGCGCAAGAAGATGCTCGCCCAGCAGTGATCCCGCCTTCCGGCGGCCGGTTCCACCGCGCACGGCGTCGCCCCTCACGGCTCTCGGGCCGGCGAGGGGCGCCGTCGTGCGCGGGAGCACGACCGCGGGGCTTCTTCCAGGGTTATTTCCGGACTTCCGGGCGAGGCGTGGAGAGAGGGACGATCCCGGAAGACCCGGAACGGAGGTACCGACGTGGACTGGCGACAGTACGCCGCCTGTACGGAAGAGGACCCCGACCTGTTCTTCCCCATCGGCACGGGAGCTCCGGCGCTGGCGCAGACCGAAGGGGCCAAATCGGTCTGCGCGCGCTGCCCGGTGAGGGAAGAATGTCTGCGATGGGCCGTGGAGACCCGCCAGGAATACGGGGTGTGGGGTGGCACGAGCGAGGGGGACAGGCGTGAGCTCCTGCGGGGGACGGGAAGGCGCCGTGTGGGTACGTCTTCCTAGTACGGTGGCGGAGCTCCCGGCGGGACGGGGCGTTCCCGGCCCACCGTGCGTCCCCGCACGCCCCGCGGGGACGGTGAGCGGACCCGTGACGGACGTACGGTCCGGACCCGCCAGTGATCGAGGTGACGCTGTGAACAACACGACGGCCGTGGCCGGGCCGTTCGTCCACCCGGCGTTGTTCTACCGGGACGGTGGAGAATACGTCGCCGCGCTCACGGCGTTCGTCCGCGAGGGGCTGGCCGACGGCGACCCGGTGGCGATCGCCGTGCCCCGCGCCCGGCTGGAGCTGCTGCGGGACGCGCTGGGCCCGGACGGGTCCGGCGTCCGGTTCGTCGACATGGAGGAGGCGGGCCGCAATCCGGGACGGATCATCCCACGGGTGCTGCGGGCCTTCGCCGACGCCCATCCCGGCCGGCACGTCCGCATCATCGGCGAGCCGATCTGGGCGAGCCGCTCCGCCACGGAGTACCCGGCGTGCGTCCAGCACGAGGCCCTGATCAACCACGCGTTCGCGGGCCGCAGGGTGACCATCGTCTGCCCGTACGACACGGCACGGCTGGATCCGCGCGCGGTGGCCGACGCCTACGCGACCCACCCGGTGATCATCGACGGCGACCGCAACGGCCCCAGCGGCTCCTACGCGCCGGACCACATCATCGCCGCCTACAACCAGCCGCTGCCGCCGCCGCGGGCCGGTTCCGTCCTCTCCTTCGACTTCGACGACGAGCTGCTGCCGGAGGCGCGGCACGCCGTGGTGGAACGGGCCGTGGCGCTCGGCCTGGCGCCCGAGCGCCGGGACGACCTGGCGCTGGCCGTCGCCGAGCTGACCACCAACAGCGTGGTGCACGGCGGCGGGACGGGAACGGTGCGGATCTGGGCCGAGGGCGGCCACGTGGTGTGGGAGGTGCAGGACCGCGGGCACGTCACCGATCCGCTGGCCGGCCGCCGGCCGCCCTCGCCTGACCGGCCCGGCGGCCGGGGCCTGCTGCTGGTCCACACCCTGAGCGACCTGGTCCGTACCCACACCGGCCCGGGCGGCACCACGACGCGCTGCCTCCTGACCCGCGTCCCGTCGTCCTGAACCACCCGTCGTGCGGGTGAAACCGGCGCAGTTCGATTGCGCCGGCCCGCCCGGAACGGCGAGCGTGGGCGGGCGCCGGCGAGGCGCCGGGCCGACGGGAAGGAACGGGACGGATGAAGCGTGTCATCGCGAGAACGCGGTGGGCCGTACGCGCGGCCATGGCCGCGGCGGGCACCCTGGCGCTCTGCGCCGCCGTGGCGCCGCCGGCGTCGGCGGGCGGCGGCGACTGCGTCGGGCAGACCTGCCTCCAGGTCGAGCGGAACGGCCTCTACGTGGCGCGGGCGACGGTCACCCCGGCCCCCGGCGCGAAGTTCTTCGGCCACTACCGGCTGTACGGCGGCGGTGTCGACAACACCAGCGCGCTGCAGCACTGGCACGAGGGCCTGCGGTACACGGTGGCCTGGGGCCGGGGCGTGGCGGACCGCACGAAAATCTGCGCGGAGGGCTGGGAGCACGTCGGGGGCAAGCTGAAGCCGCTCGGCGTAAAGTGCGTGGAGATCCGGAAGTCCGGCGGCTGACGGCGGGCCCGGCGGGCCTCATCCGTCGTAGGACTGCAGCTCGACGAGGTTGCCCTCGGGGTCGCGGACATGGGCCGTCCGCAGGGTCGGCCCCCACTCCGGCCGCGCGGCGGGGGCCGCGACCGCCGTGGCGCCGTGCCGCAGGCAGAGGGCGTACCCGGCGTCGACGTCCGGGACGCGGCTGACCAGCGTCGTCCGGTCGGCGGGGGCCTGGTCCGTGTCCGCCGCGTCGCCGAGGACATCGGCCATGGCCCGGCGGTCGAGCAGCATCAGCAGTCCCTCGCCGGCCAGGTCCCAGTGGGCGTACGGCCCTTCCTCCGTGCCGCGGACGAGGTGGGCACCGGTGAGTTCGGGCAGGACGGCGGCGTAGAAGCGGAAGGTCTCGGCGAACCGGCCGACGAGCAGGCGGGGATGCAGGGCGTCCATGACACCTCTCCAATGGTGGGCGCAGACCAATGATGGGTCGCAACCTACAATACTGACGTGACCGAGACACCCCCCACCCTCACCGCCCTGACGCCCTATCTCCTCTCCCGCGTCGGCAAGAACGCGCGCGGCCGGGTCGCGGCCCGGCTGGCCGACCGCGATCTGCGGATGTGGCACATGGCCGTGCTGGCCGCCCTCGCCGACTTCGGCCCGCACGCCCAACGGGAGCTGGCCGAGCGCCTGGCGATCGACCCCAGCGACATGACGAAGGTGGTGGACGACCTCGCCGCCCTCGGCCACGTCGAACGCACCCGCGACCCCCGCGACCGCCGCCGCCTCACCGTCACCCTGTCCCCCACCGGCGCCACCGAGCTCGCCCGGCTCACCGACGACGTACGCGCCGCGCAGGACGCGCTGCTCGCCCCGCTCACCGGCCCGGAGCGGGAACGGCTGCACTCCTTGCTCGACAAGGTCTTCCACCACATGCAGGAAGGCGGGGGCGAGCCGGGGCGGCCGTAGCGACGCGCGCGTCACCCCCGCCGGGTGGCGACGGCCGCCAGGTACAGGGGCGGCAGGAACCGCGTGCGCAGGGCGACGGGCGCGCCGCAGGCGGCGGCCAGGTGGCGGAGCGCCGCCGGACTGTACGCCTTGCGCAGGCTGACGACGGCGTCGTGCGCTTGGGCGGGCCCGCCGCAGAGGAAGGCCGGTGGGACGGCCGCCAGGCACACGGGGTGGCGCCACAGGTCGATGACCAGCAACCGCCGGGCGACGCGGGTGCCCTCGCGCAGCACGTCCGCCGCGCCCCGGGGCGGCAGGTGGTGCAGGGACCGGCTGAACAGGGCGAGGTCGTAGGAGCCGTCGGGCGCGTCGATCGCAGTGGCGTCGAGTCGTTCGACGGTGGCCCGCGCGTGGCGGCCGAGCGGTCCCGCCCGCAGGGCCTCGACGAGGTCCGGCGCGACGTCGCTGACGGTGGCCCGGGCGGCCGGGTGGCGGTCGAGGACCCAGCGGGCCAGTCCGCCGCCCCCGGCGCCGAGTTCGAGGAAGCGCGGCCGGGGCACGTCCCGCAGGCCGTCCAGGACGAGGCCGCCGCACGTCCGGTGGGCGAGGGTGAGCCGTTCCAGCCGGTCCAGTCCGCGCAGCACCCGGCGGCGCCGGCCCGCCGCGTCGGCGCGGTCGAGGTACTCGGGTCGGTCGGTCTCGTACAGCCGGTCCCACCACGCGGCGCCGGGGCCGCCCCGGGGCATGTCGTCGATCACAGTCGGCCAACGACCCGTTCGCGGCACGGGTCACGTCCCGGCCGGGGCGCCGGGCCGCGCGGGCGCGGTGCGCAACCGTCCGCGCTCCCCCGGCGTCTTGTGCGAGGCTCCGGCGGAGTGCACGCCGGGCGTCAGGGCTCGTGACCGAAGGGACCGTGGGAGCAGTGGACGACATACGCAGGCCGGCCGGAACCGCCGGGCGGGCGGCGCCGGCCGGAGGGCCGGAGCCGGCGCCGCGGCCGAGGGGCCTGCTGGACCTGCGGGGACCGGAACGGGCCCCCGCGCTGCTGGTGTACCCCGCCGACGCCGTGCTGGTGGTGTCGGGACTGCCCGGCAGCGGCAAGAGCACCCTGAGCCGCCGCTGGTCGGGAGCCGCGTCGGTCGTCGACCCGAGGGACGCGCACGAGGACTGCGCGGCGGTGATGCCGGCCTGGCTGCCGTACGCGGTGTACCGGCCGTGGGCGCGCCTGGTGTACGCCCGCCGGCTGTGGAACGCGGTCCGGGCCGGCGGGCCGCTGCTGGTGCACGACTGCGGCAGCCGGCCGTGGCTGCGGCGGCTGCTCGCCCGGGAGACCGGGCGCCGGGGCCGCGAACTGCACCTGGTGCTCCTGGATCTGACGGCGGCCGACGCCCTGGCCGGGCAGGAGGCGCGCGGGCGGTGGGCCCGGCCCCGCGTCTTCGACCGGCACCGGCGCGGGCTGCGGCGGCTGTCGGACGCGCTCACCGCCCTCGGCGCCGGGAAGCCGGGCCGGAGCCCGGTACCGGAGGCGGCCTCGGTGGTTCTGCTGGACCGGACGACGCGCGAGCACGTGAGGGCCGTCGCGTTCCGGCGGTAGGGCGGCGGCGGGCGGGCGTTGTCAGACCCCTCTGTCACGATCGTCGGTGTGAGTATCCGTGAGGGCGGTGCGGGGAGGACAGCCATGGGATTCTTCGACGGTCCGGAGGTATCGGGCGAACGGGGGCCGGAGCGCCCGGAGTTCGTCGACCTGGGGCCCCCGGGGCCGCGGTACGAGGACGGACCGCCGGCCGACCGGTACCTGCCGACGGTGCTTCCGCGGGTGGCGCAGGTGGCCGAGGGGCCGAGGGTACGGGTGATGTTCACGGGCTGGGAGGTATGGCCCGAGGAAGTCACCCTGTGCCTGCACGTCTTCTGGCGGCGGAGACGGACGGACGAGGTGTACGGGGACGCTTGGTACGCCCGGCCCGGCACGGGGGCGATGCGGGTGGGGTTGCGGCCGGCGGACGGCGAGCGGCCCGTCGGCGTCCGGGAGTACGGCACCGATCCGGGCGGGGCGTTCCACCGGCCGGTGCGGCTTCTGCTGCCCGCGGTGCCGGACGGGCCTCTGGCCCTGGTACTGGAATGGCCGGACGAGGGCATAGCGGAGACCGCTGCCGTACTGGACACGAGCGGGCTCGGGGAGGCGGCGCGGCGGGTGGTGGAGATATGGCCGGAGGGGTCGGCGCCAGCCTGAAACCGCGCTCCGCGCGGTTGTCCTCAAACGCCGGACGGGCTGATTTCAGCCCGTCCGGCGTTTGAGGACAAGCGGCGGAGCCGCGATAAGGGGGACTGGGGGCTTGCCCCCAGGAAACGGAGAAAGGGCGGGACTGGGGCACCCTCACCGACCAGGCCCCCCGAGCACCCGCCGCGCCCGCGCGATCAGCGCCCGCCCCGCCGGACTGATCGGACCGTCCGTGCGCCAGGCGAAGGCCAGCCGACCGCGCAACGCCGGCGGATCGATGGCCACCGGCACCAGCTCCGGCGCGCGGGACGCCGCGAACTCCCCCGGCAGGATCGCCGCCCCGAGCCCGTGGGCGGCGAGTTCGGCGAGGGTGCCGGGGTCGCCGGCCTCCAGGGCGATGCGCGGCCGGAATCCGGCCGCCGCGCACGCCTCGTCGAGCCGGGCGCGCAGGCCCGTACCGCGCGGCAGGCTGATCAGCGGCCGGTCGCGCAGCGTCTCGAGGGAGACGACGGGGTGGACGGCGAGTTCGTGGCCGGGGGCGACCGCGGCGACGATCGCCTGGTCCTCCAGCACGTGCAGGGAGACCCCGGCCGGGCCGTCCAGCCCCACGCTGATGATGACCGCGTCGAACCGTCCGCTACGGAGGCCGTCGACCAGCCGGTCCGTGGTGTCCTCGGCGAGGGTGATCTCGACCGCCGGGTGCTCCTGGTGGAAGCCGGCGAGCAGCCCGGGCAGGTCGGCGTTGTGCGAGGTCACGGTGCCGACGGCGACGCGGCCGCGGAGCAGTCCGGCCATCTCGTCGACGACGAGCCTCGCCCGCTCGACGGCCGCGAGCGCGGCCCGCGCGTGCGGCAGGAAGGCCGCGCCGACCTCCGTCAGCGTCACGGACCGCGCCGAACGGTCCAGCAGTTCCTGCCCCAGCTCGCGTTCGAGCTTGCGGATCTGCGCGCTGACCCCGGGCTGGGCGACCCGGACCCGCTCGGCGGCCCGGGTGAAGTTCCGTTCCTCCACCACCGTCACGAAGTACTCGAGCTGACGCAGTTCCATAACCAGCGATGCTAGCAGCCAGACTTTCCATGTCTTGGACTTCTGATGCGCCCCGGAGGAGGCTGGTACCAGGAGGCCGGAGGGGCGCCGGAACGGCCCCGGAAGCCCTGGCACTCCTCCCCCGACACCCCATCGCACTCGAAGGAGCCTCGCCATGTCCGAGATCCGCGAACGCGCCACCACTCCCGAGGACTTGACCCGCCTGTTCGTGGAGCGCGCCAACGCCCGCGACGCCGAGGGGATGGCCGCGCTCTACGCGCCCGACGCCGTCCTCGCCTTCCCGCCCGGCAGCGCGACGGTCGGCCGGGAGGCGATCCGCGCCGTGTGCGAGCAGCTCCTGCTCCACGCCGAGCTGCCGTTCACGCCCGAGCCGCCGCTCCCGACGGTCCGTTACGGGGCCGACCTCGCCCTGACGTCGACGCGGGCCGCCGACGGCACGGGCGGCAGGACGCAGGTCGTCCGCCGCGAGCCGGACGGGACCTGGCTGCGGATCATCGACCGGCCGGAAATCGGCGCACCGGAGGCCGACGGGCCGGAGGCGGGCCGATGAGCGTGCTCGTCGCCGGGGCCGGCATCGGCGGACTGACCACCGCCCTCAGCCTGCACGCCGCGGGGATCGGCGCGACCGTGGTGGAGAGCGTCCGGGAGATCCGCCCGCTCGGCGTGGGCATCAACCTCCTGCCGCACGCCGTCCGCGAACTCACCGAGCTGGGGCTCGGGGACGCGCTGGCCGCCATCGGCGTGCCGACCGCCGAGAACGTGTACTGCGACCGCGACGGCACCGTCCTGTTCTCCGAACCGCGCGGCGTCGCCCAGGGCTACCGCTGGCCGCAGTACTCGGTCCACCGCGGCGAGCTGCAGTCGATGCTGCTCGCCGCGGTCCGCGACCGGCTGGGCCCGGACGCCGTCCGCACCGGGACGCGGCTGGACGGCTTCACCGACACCGGGTCGGCCATCCGGGCCCGGCTCCTCGACCGGGCGACCGGCGAGCACCGGGCCGTCGAGGCCGGGCTGCTGGTCGGGGCGGACGGGCTGCACTCGGCCGTCCGCGGGCTGCTGCACCCGGACGGCGGGCCCCTGCTGTGGTCGGGGGTCCGGATGTGGCGCGGGGTGACGGAGGGGAAGCCCTTCCTCACCGGGCGGTCGGCGGTCCTGGTCCGGGACGGGGACGCCGAGTTCATCGCGTACCCGATCGGGCGCGACCGGATCAACTGGGTCTGCCTGGTACGGGAGGCGCCGCCCGGGCCGCTGGGCGAGGAGGCCGGCTGGAACCGCCCGGGCCGGCTCGCCGACCTGCTCCCCCACTACGCGCACTGGTCGCTCGGCTTCCTGGACGTCCCGGGGCTGCTGACGGGTGCCGAACGGATCCTGGAGTACCCGATGGTCGACCGGGAGCCGCTGCGGTCCTGGGGGCGCGGCCGGGTCACCCTGCTCGGCGACGCGGCGCACCCCATGTACCCGGTGGGGGCCAACGGCGCCTCGCAGGCCGTCGTGGACGCCCGGGTGCTCGCCCACGCGCTGGCGGGCAGCGACGACGTACCGGCCGCGCTGGCCCGTTACGCGGACGAGCGGCGGGAGGCGACGACCGCCGTCGTCCGCGCCAATCGGGCCATGAACGAGGCGGTGCGGGAGGTTCCGGACGGTGGCGGGCGGAGCGCGGAGCACTACGCCCGCATCACGGACGCCTACCGGCGGGCGAGCGGGGGCGATCCCGCCGTCCTCAACGCCCGCCCGTCGCTGACGCCCGCGCCCGCCGGTCGCTGACCTCGCCGTCGCCGGTACCGACGTGCCCGGCTCCCGGTGGCCGGCGTCAGTAGCCCGTCGGCTGTGCGGCGAGCACCCGCAGGAGCTGGTCGAGCTCCGGCCGCCAGGGGCGGTTGACGTTGATGCGCGTCGGCTTCTCCCGGCCCGGCATCAGGAAGCGGAACGAGCTCCACAGGGAACCCATCCGCACGTCGCTCACCAGGTGCCGGGCCTGGTGGTGCGGCAGGGCGAGGACGAGTTCCTTGGGCCGGCTGCTGAGTTTGCCGGCCCGGTGGAACAGCAGGGCCTGCTGGGTGAAGGTGACGAAGTAGGTGTCCACGAAGAAGATCCACACACTCGACAGGAAGGCCATGGCGATCGGGCTGGGCCCGCTGATGCCGTAGACCGTCACCACCGGCCGGTCGGAGGGGTTCGCCTCGGCCACCGCCCGTCCCACGTGTTCCTGGATCGTCGCCTTGCGCACCGGCATGCTCGCTCCTCGTGCCTCAGGGGAGGGACCCGCGTGTCCGAGGGGAACCCCGCGGGGAAAGGCCCCTATTGAAGCCCCTCCCCGCTGTCCGGGAACCGGCGATTTCCGGACAGCGAGGGACGGGATTCGGAGCGGTGGGCTCCGGCCGTCAGCCGACCGAGCGGGACAGCGCCTCCCGTACCGCCTCCTCGGTGCGGCCCACCACGGCGGTGCCGTCGTCCGCCGTGATGATCGGCCGCTGGATCAGCTTCGGGTGTCCGGCGAGGGCGGCGATCCAGCGGTCGCGCGCGGCGGCGTCGCGCGGCCAGTCCTTCAGGCCGAGCTCCTTGGCCTCGTCCTCCCCGGTGCGCGTGATGTCCCACGGCTCCAGCCCGAGCCGGTCGAGCACGGCCCGGATCTCGTTCTCGTCGGGGACGTCGTCCAGGTAGCGGCGGACGGTGTACGCGGCGCCCTCCTCGTCGAGCAGGTTGACGGCCGAGCGGCACTTCGAACAGGCGGGGTTGATCCAGATCTCCATGCCGCACAGGGTACCGCCCCCACCCCGTCAAATCCCGTCTGAGCTGGGGCGATTGTCAGTGCCCGGCAGTAGAATGGAGGGGTAGTGAAGAGGTCGCCCGACCCCTTCGTCAGGAGGACGCCGATGGCCGCAGCAGCAACACCGCTCACCGACCCGTGCACCCTCGCGACGCTGCCGAGGAAGCGTCTGCCCGCCGGGCATCCCCGTGAGTGGTACGAGTCCCACAACCGCCGGCTGAAGGCCATGCGCCTCGCCATAGCCCTGCTCCACAGCGGTGCGTACCGGCCGGAGCAGGCGACCAACCGCAGGATACGCCGGGTCGCCGACCGGATCGGCGTGCGCCCGCCGTCGAACGCCACCTGCCGGATGGTCAGGTCGCTGATCCACGCCGAGGCGCCCGCGGCACGCGCCGGCCGCCGCTGACCGCAGCCGCGTCCTCGTCCGCGTTCGGCGCGGTAGGGCGGCCCGTCGCCGTACCGCCGCGCCGCAACCGCCCGGACACCGCCCGTTCGCCCGTCCGCCGTCCACCGGTTCCGGCCCGTCCGTAGCGTCGTCGTATGACGATCCAGCAGGTCGCCCCGGATCCGGACGTCCCGGCGCCGGCCGCCGCGCCCTCGGCCGGGCCACAGCAGGAGGGGCCGCCGCCGGCGCCCGTGACCGTCGTGGGCGACGGAGTCACGGCCCGGCGGCGCGGTCCGGCCGCGCCGGTGCGCCGCCTGGGGTGGCAGGCGCTGCTGATGCTCGCCGCCCTGGCGGCGCTGTGCGCGGCGGCCGTGGCGGGTGCCGTCGTGGTCCGGTCCGACGCGGACCGGCTGCGGGAGACCGTCACGGAGCGGGCGGCGACGGCGGCCGGGCTGCGCTTCGCCCTGGCCGACCTCGACGCGCAGCGCGCCGACGCGCTGGTGCCCGGGCACTCCGCCGACCGGCCCGCCGTCCTGCCCGCGGGCCGGTCGGCGGACGACTTCCAGGTCGGCAACCGCGTCCTGGCCCTACTCACCGCCCGGCAGCGGCGCGCCGAGGTCAGCGACCTGCTGCGGCGGCTGGGCGGGGACCCGGACCAGGGCCGGCGGGTGCGGGCGCTGCTGGACGGCCTGGGCCGGTACGACGAGCTGACCGCGCGGTCCTCCGCCGTCGACGAGACGGCGCCGGACCGGCCCGCCGGCCGGCCGCCCGCCGGTGCCGTCACCCTGTCCGTCGACGCGGGCGAGGTGATGCACCGTGAACTGCTGCCCGCCGCGGACGCCCTGGCGTCCGGGTACGTGCGGCGGGCGGCCGGGTCGGCGGACCGCGCGCACGGCGCGGCCGTGACCGCCGCCTGGGCCACGGCCGGGACGGGCGTCGCGGCCCTGGCCGTCCTCGGGTGGTGCCAGTGGCGGCTGGCCCGCCGCTACCGGCGGGTGTTCAGCCCGGCGCTGTGCGCCGCGACGGTCGCCGCCGCCGTCGTCGCCGCCCTGGGCACGGTGGCCTTCCTGGCGGCGGCGGACGGCGTCCGGGACGCGGCGCGGGACGGGCTGCGCCCGTGGGCCCGGCTGGCCGAGGCCCGGGCGGTCGCCGCCGAGGCGGCGGCCACCGAGGGCCGCTGGTTCGTCTACGACACCCGCCCCGGATCTGCCGCCGTGAGCAGGTTCGAGGGCCTGACCGCGCGCCTCGACACGCTCCTCGCGCCGGACGGTTACTCCTACGCCCCCGGGCGCGCCGCACACCGGGCCGTACGCGACGGGTACGCGCGGTTCCGCGACGACGACCGCCGGATGCGGGAGGAGCAGGCGACCGGGCGGACGGACGCGGCCGTGCTGACGCTCACCGAACTCGGGCGCGGGCGGCTGCCGTTCGACTTCTGGGAGTTCGCGGGCGCGCTCGACGCCCTGGCCGCGCGCCACTTGGCGGTCCTGGAGGAACGGACGGCGTCCGCCCGCGACCGGCTGGCCGGCTGGCCCGCCGTGCCGGCGGGTGTCCTGGGGGGCGCGGCGCTGCTCGTCGGGGCGGGACTGCGCCCCCGGTTCGCCGAGTACCGCTGAGGCCGCCCCCGCCGCCCCGGGCGGCGACGGATAATGCCCGCCCCGGTGTCCGACCCACCCAGTACGCTGCTGCGACGATGACTGACGACCAGATACCGCACACTTTCCAGGTCGACCTGCGCGGCCTGGTGGACCTGCTGTCCCACCACCTGTACTCCAGCCCCAAGGTGTACCTCCGCGAACTGCTGCAGAACGCCGTGGACGCCATCACGGCCCGCCGCGCGGAGCAGCCCGGGGCGCCCGCGACGGTGCGCCTGCACGCCGACGGGGGCCGGCTGCGGGTGGAGGACAGCGGCATCGGCCTGACGGAGGCCGACGTCCACGACCTGCTGGCCACCATAGGCCGCAGCTCCAAGCGCGACGGACTGGAGTCGGCGCGCTCGGAATTCCTCGGCCAGTTCGGCATCGGGCTGCTCGCCTGCTTCGTCGTCGCCGAGGAGATCCGGGTCGTCAGCCGGTCCGCCCGGACGCCCGGCGCGCCGCCCGTCGAGTGGACGGCGCGGGACGACGGTTCGTACACCGTCCGCACGCTGGACGACGAGGCGCGCCCCGAGCCGGGGACGACGGTGTACCTGGCCGCGCGCCGCGGCTCGGAGGACTGGCTGGCCGAGGAGCGGGTGCTGGCCCTCGCCAAGGACTTCGGCTCGCTGCTCCCCCACGACGTGCGGGTGGGCGACACCCCGGTGACCGACCGGCCGCCCGTCTGGGAGCGGGCGTACCCGAACCCGTCCGCCCGGCGGGTGGCGCTCGCCCGGCACTGCCACGAGCTGTTCGGCTTCTCGCCGTTGGACGCGATCGAGCTCGACGTGCCGGTGGCCGGGGTGCGGGGCGTCGCGTACGTCCTGCCGCAGGCGGTCAGTCCGGGGCGGCGCGGCGGGCACCGCGTGCACCTGAAGGGCATGCTGCTCACCGACCGCGCCGACGAGCTCCTGCCCGAGTGGGCGTTCTTCGTCCGCTGCGTCGTCGACACCGACAGCCTGCGGCCCACCGCCTCGCGCGAGAGCCTGTACGACGACGACCGGCTGGCCGCCGTCCGGGAGGCCCTCGGGGAGCGGATCCGCGACTGGCTCGCCGAGCTGGCGGCGGGCGACCAGGAGCGGCTGCGGCAGTTCCTGTCCGTCCACCACGTGGGCGTCAAGTCGCTGGCGCGGCACGACGCGGACATGCTGCGCACGATGCTGCCGTGGCTGCCGTTCGAGACCAGTGACGGGCAGCTGACGCTGGAGGAGTTCGCGCAGCGGCACCGGACGGTCCACTTCACCCGGACCGTCGAGGAGTTCCGCCAGGTCGCGCCGATCGCCGCGGCCCAGGGCGTCGGCGTGGTCAACGGCGGCTACACCTTCGACGGCGAACTGGTGGAGATGCTGCCCCGGGTGCGCCCGGGCACCACGGTCGCCGAGCTGGACGCGGAGACGGTCACCGCGCACCTCGACCACGTGGAGCCGGGTGACGAGCTGGCGCTGGCCGACTTCCTGGCGGCGGCGCGGGCGCGGCTGGACGCGCTCGGGTGCGACGTGGTGCTCCGGTCCTTCCTGCCGGTCACCGTGCCCGCGCTGCATCTGGACGACCGCGCGGCGCGGCACGAACGGGCCCGCGCCGAGGAGGAGTCGAAGGCCGACGACCTGTGGTCGTCCATCCTGGGGTCGCTGCGGGACGAGGCCCCGCGCGCCCGGCTGGTCCTCAACCACCTCAGCCCCCTGGTCCGGCGCGTGGGCGCGCTCGCGGACCGCGACCGCGACCTCGCGGGCACCGCCGCGGAGGCCCTGTACGGGCAGGCCCTGCTGATGGCCCAGCGCCCGCTGCGGCCGGCCGACTCGGCGCTGCTGAACCGGGCCTTCCTGGGCCTGCTGGAGTGGGCCGCCCACCCCGCCGCGCCGTCCGGGCCGTCGGAGGAGGGCCGATGAACCGCACCGCTTCCGCCCTCCGGCAGGCGCTCCAGGACAACATGAACGAGCCGGAGGGCCCGGCGCGCAACGCCGTCGCCGAGCGGCTGGTGGACGAGGCCGGGCAGGCCGGCGACACGGCGCTGCTGCTCGACACCCTGTTCAACGTGCTGTCCGCCTACAACTTCAGCTCCGAGTCCGAGAAGATGTTCGTCCCGTTCGCCCGGGTGCTGCGCATGTGGGACGAGCGGCCGGAGGACTTCGACCAGTACGCCGAGCACCGGCTGCACTGGATGTTCAAGTGGGTGGCCAGCGGGATGCTGGACCAGCCGGACATCCCGTTGGCGTCGGTGGAGAAGTGGCACGCGGAGATGGAGCACCGCTACCGGGTCGCGGGCCACAGCGAACGGGCCGTCCGGCAGAGCGAGTTCCGGATCGCCCGGGACACCGGTGACACGGCGCGCGCCGAACGGGCCTTCGCCGCCTGGCTCGCCGCCGACCGGGACCGGATGAGCGACTGCCACGCCTGCGAGCTGCACACCCAGGGCGACTGGCTGAACCGGCGGGGACGGCCGGAGGAGGCGCTGGAGACCTGGCGCCCGGTCCTGGCCGGCGAGCACACCTGCGCCCACGAGCCGCACGTGGTCCTCGCCTCCTCGCTGCTCCCGCTGGTGCGGCTGGGCAGGACCGACGAGGCCCGCGCCCACCACCTGCGCGGCTACCGGATGATCCGGGACATGGAGTCGATGCGGGCCACCGTCGGCGACCACATCGAGTTCTGCGCGCTCACCGGCAACGAGGCGCGGGCCCTGGAGATCCTCGCGGAGCACACGGGCCACTTCGCCCCCTCCGGGGATCCGCTGTCCCTGCTCGAATTCCTCGCGCCCGTCGCGCTGCTCGCCCGCCGGCTGACGGACCTGGGCCTCGGCGTGCGGCGGGTGCCCGGCCCGGCCGGGCGGGAGTGGACGGCCGCCGAGTTGTCCGCGCACGCCCGCGCGGAGGCCCTGGAGCTGGCCGGCCGGTTCGACCGGCGCAACGGCAGCACCGTCGTCGGCGACCGTGTCCGCGCGCGGATGGACGCCGCGCCGCTGGCCGAGCGGCTGCCGCTGGGCGTACGCGCCGAGCGGCTGACCGTCCCCCGGCCCGCGCCGGCCGCGCCGCCGGCCCCGGCGTCCCCGGACACCGTACGGGAGTTGCTGGCCACGGCCCGCCGGCTGACGGAGGATCCGGCGCCCGGCGTCCGGGCCGCGTGGGAGGCGTTCGCGCGGGCCGCGCACGGCCGCGAGGACGGGCTCGACCCGCTCGGCCGGGCCGAACTCGCCGACCACGAGGCGATGGAGCGGGTCGCGGAACCGGCGAAGTGCGTCGAGGGCTTCCGCTCGGCCGCCCTGCTGTACGAGGACGCCGGGCATCCCGCCCAGGCCGCCCTCGCCCGGGCCCGGGCGGCGCTGGCCCTGTCCTTCGCCGGGCGCGCGGCGGAGGCCGTGGCGGCGGTCGAGGCGGAGTGTGCGCTGCTGCGCGGGCTGCACGCGGAGGGCCGGGCGGAGCCGCGGTCGGTGGCCACGGCCCTGCTCTACCGGTGCCGTGTCCTCCGCAACGGGGTCGACGACGGCCCGGAGGACGCGGCGGGCGCCCTGGCCGCGCTGGAGGCCGCGCTCGACGAGGCGGCCGCCTTCGGCGAGGAGCACCGCGCGGCGGGCCGGATGGTGTCCGGCCGGCTGGCCGACGTCCTGCAACTGCGCGGCGAACTGGCCCTGGAGGCGGGCGATCCGGCCCGGGCGGCCGGGTGGTTCGGCCGCGCGGTGGAGCTGACGGACGCGGCGGACCTGGCCTGGTACGCGCCGGAGGCGCGGGTCGGACTGGCCCGGGCCGCGATGGCCTGCGGGGATCCGGAGACGGCGGTCGCGGCGGCGCGTTCCGCCCTGGAGCACGGCGCCGAGTCCATGGAGGACGCGCACGCGGCGCGGGTGCACGTCCTGCTGTCCGAGGCCCTGACCGCCACCGGCCGGCACGGGCCGGCGGTGGAGCACGCCCTGGAGGCGGCGCACTGGGCCGACCAGGCGGGCGAGAGCGCGACGCTCGGTGCCTGGGCCCGGCTCACCCTCGGCGGGGCACTGCACCGGCTGGGCCGCGCGGACGAGGCCGCGTCCGTCCTGGAGACGGCGCTCCCGGACCTCGAACAGGGCCACGGCGACGGTCAGGTGGTCCAGGCGCGCTGGTGGCTCGGCGAGTGCCTGGCCGCCCTGGGCGACCACCGGGAGGCGGCCGGGCAGTTCCTGCGCGCCGCCTCGGTCGCGCAGCACTGGGAGGACCAGCGGGACCACGCCGTCCTCGCCCATATGGCCGCCGACTGCCTGGGCCGTGCGGGCCGGGACGACGAGGCCGAGCGGGCCTACGAACGGGCCGAGGCGCTGTGGCGCGGCCTGGAGCGGCCGGAGGCGTACGTCCGGGTGCTGCGCGCCCGCGCGTGGCTCGCCGCCCGCCGGGAGGACGGCGGCCCGGCCCGGGCCCGGGAGCTGATGGCCGAGGCGGAGCGCGCGTGCGCCGCCGCGCTGGCGGCGGCCGGGGACGACGAGGCGCGGGAACTGCTGCGCGGTGAACTCGCGGACACCCACCGGCAGACCGGCGAACTGATCGTGCGCTGCTGTGAGGACGCTCCGGGCGACGACGACGAGGAGGAGGGCGCGGCCCGGGAGGCGTACGAGGAGGGGCTGGCGCACCTCGAGCGGGCGGTGGCCGTCTTCGCCGAGGGCGGCCCCGCGCTGCGCGACCAGCGGACGGGCGCCGAACTGGCGGCCGCCTGGCTGGAGGTCGATCTGGGCCGGAACGCGGCCGCCACGGCCCGGGCGCGGGCGGTGCTCGCCGAGTACGGCGACGCGCCGGAGGACGTCGCGCGGGCGCGGCGGGCCGAGGCGGAGAACGTCCTCATGTACGCGACCAAGGAAAGCCCGTCCGGCGTTTGAGGACAACCGCGCGAAGCGCGGTTTCGGGGTCCGGGGCGGAGCCCCAGGAAACGGTGAATGGGGGTGCCCCCTCTGGGGGAGGGGCTGGGGCACCCCCCTCCCCGCCCGCACCCGCGACGAGGCGGTCAGAGGCGGATCCCCCGAACCGCCCCGTCGCGCACCTCCAACACCTCACCATTGTCGTACTCGTAAAAGCGGATCGACCCGATCGCCCCGGCGGCAACCGCATACGGCGCGAGCCGGCCAAGCAGGTCACGGAGCTCGTCCAGCCGCTCGGTGTGCACCTCCTGCCGGACGACCAGCGCCCACCCGTCGGGCAGCGGGGTCAGCACCGAGCTGAGCACGCCGCCGACGCGCCACGCGGGCCCGGTCGCGTCGAGCAGGGGTTCGGGCTCCCGTTCGCCCTCCGGGTCGGGCTCCAGATGGCCGCGCAGTTCGGCGAGGAGGGCGGCGGGGAGATCGGCGCTCAGGTGCCAGTCGAGGCGGAGTTCGTGGATGTCGCTCACGCCCGGGAGCCTAGACCGGCCCGGTGGCGGGTCACCCTCGGACCCCGTGCTCACCCGCCGGTGTGACGGCGGGAGGTGCCGCTCCGGCGTTCCGCCGCGTGTGCGAGGCTGGGGGCATTCCCGGTGGTCGACCCGGCCGCGCGCCCGGCCACCGGGTGCGTACCGGAAGGGACTGGGACATGTTGCAGCACAGAACCGTCGGCGATCTGATGACGCACTCGGTGGTCCGGGTGCAGCGCGGCACTCTGTTCACGGAGATCGTGCATGTGCTGCACGAGCACGACATCACAGCGGTTCCGGTGGTGGACGCGGACGACCGCCCGGTGGGGGTGGTCTCCGAGGCCGACCTGCTGGCGAAGGCGGCCCGGCGGGTGGATCCGTCGCTCCCGGCGGCGGTGCGCGCCAAGCACGAGGCGACGACGGCCGAGGGCCTGATGACCAGTCCGGCGGTGTGCGCCCGGCCGGACTGGAGCGTCGTGGAGGCCGCCCGGACGATGGAGGAACGGCACGTCAAGCGGCTGCCGGTGGTGGACGCCGAGGGCCGGCTGGTGGGCCTGGTGAGCCGGAGCGACCTGCTGCGGGTCTTCCTGCGCGACGACCGCGCCATCCGCCAGGAGATCATCGAGGACGTGCTGGTCCGCACCCTGCACGAGCCGCCGTCCGGCATCGGCGTCGAGGTGACCAACGGGCAGGTGCGGCTGAGCGGTTCGGTGCGGGAGGAGGGGCTGGTGCCGGTGCTGGTACGGCTGTGCGGCAGCGTGGACGGTGTGGTGAGCGTGGAGCACCAGCTGAGCGTGGGGTCCGCTTAGCCGAGGCATGCGGCGAAAGCAGGTCTTTCGCAACGGCCGCAGTCAGCTTCGGTGGTCAAGCCTTGATTCGACCGCATATCACCGGGAACGGTGTCGACAGAGCCGTGGGCGCAGTGCCTTCCTCGCGATCGACGGTCAGGGACCTCCGACTCCGTCCCCGACTCGCCCACTTGACCATGAGACTGTGTGTCGCACTCTCGAACTTTCTGACGCAGCGTTCGACGATGCCGCGTTCCTTGCGGATCACGCTGCCAAGAGGCAAGGCGTGCACTTCCCGTGCCGCATCGGCGGTGGCCCGAGCTACGCCATGCATGTTTTTGCCCGGCGACGTCACTGCGGTGAGGGACGCCCGTCCTTCACCGGAGTCGACTCCCAAGGTGGCGTATTCTTGGTAGCGCGGGAACATACTCGAGCACTGCGCGCTCGAGGGACAGCGGGAAAGCGATCCCGCCCCCAAGAGGCGTGCGGGCCGGCGAAACCGCCGCCATCCCCTCGCCCACGCTTGCCGGGCGCCTGGGGAGTGCTTTGTGACGATTTCCCTGTAAATTCTCCCCCAGTGTCATGAAGGTCGATCTCAAATGACTGATCAGGATTTCTGGAGCGCAAGAACTGACTGGTGGTCGATGGACGGCTGGAACGTCTCCGGCCAGCAGGACGGAGTGCACGTAAGCGGTTGGTACACCCACGACAACGGCTCACTGAAGAACATGAACTGCGGCGAAAAAGGCACCTACGTGATTGGGGTCGACCGCCTTCCGAAAATGGGATGCGCTCAGTACGTCTCAAGACCACAGGTGAAAATATTCGGAGAGATCACCGGTCAGACAACTCCCGGTTCTTTTCCGGACGACCTCGGTGACCATTGGTCAAAATGCTGGCTGCACCTCCGGCAGACATTGTTCGAGAACCTGAACGACGGTTCTCGACACACGGTCGAAGAAGCACAGGATGACCGCAACCTTTTCTTCATCGAGGACAGCGGAGACACCCGCTCCTATTCGTTCGACTCCGTCTCCGACAACATCGTGAACATCCCTGTCGTCGCGATGAACAGACCGGGTGACTACATCCCGGGGAACGATCTGTGGGCCGAAGTCGAGGTCTCGTACAACGTACAGATAGAGGGGCCGGGAAGCGTAGTCGAATCGACCGGTGGGATGGTCATCCAGGGCTGGCAGTGGCCACTGGAGGTGTCCTGAAACGCGCCACCTCACCCCGATGCGTGGCGCGGCCGCCGGAAGCGCCGCCGCAGTGCCCCGCGCTTGGTTCCGGGCCGCCGGCGGACCGGGACGGGGGCCCGGTCCGACGGCGCTACCAGCCGGCACCCTCGCTGCGCGACCTTGTCACGCGGCCCCCTTCTTGAAGACCTCGACAAGGCTGGTGAGGCTGGAGTTCTCGTGCCCGGCCGCGGCGGCGCGCCGGAAGGCGTCCAGGACGGCGCCGGGCAGGGCGGAGTCGACGCCCGCGGCGCGGACGGTGTGGACGATGTGGTCGAGGCTCGCGACGCCCATGCCCACCCGGTCGACGTCGCCGGTGTGGTCGCCCGCGTCGAGCCGCGGCGCGTAGAAGGAGAAGAAACCGGGGAGCTGGTTCGCCGTGGACTGCGCGTAGGGCAGGAACTCGGCGGCCGGGATGCCGTACGCGTCGGCCACGGTCTGGGCGTGGACGTAGCTGATCAGGCCGGTCCAGAAGAGGTCCATGAGGATCTGGTAGTACAGCTGCGCCAGGCCCGGGTCCGTGCCGCGGAAGTCGGTCCCCGCGAGGACCGCCAGGGTGTCCCGGTGGGCCTCGAAGGCGGCCTGATGGCCGCTGTAGAAGATGGACGACTCCGGGTTGCCGATGCCGGAGGGCGGGCTCATCACCCCGCCGGTGAGGTGCACGGCGCCGTGCCGGGCGGCCCACTCGGCCGCCTCGCGGGCCCGCTCGGGGGTGTCCGAGCTGAGGTTGACGATCACCCGGCCGCGGACGGCGTGCGGGGCCTGCTCCAGTACCGCGTACACGGCGTCGTAGTCCGTCATGCTCAGCACGACCAGTTCGTTGACGGACAGCGCCTGCTCGACGGACGGGGCGAGGACGGCGCCCGCGGCCACGAGTTCGTCGGCCTTGGACGCGGTGCGGTTCCACACGGTGACCGCGTGGCCCTGCTTCAGGAAGGCGTGGGCCATCGCCTTGCCCATCGGGCCGAGGCCGATGACGGTCACGGGCCGCTTGTTCAGGGACGGCTTGCTCTCGGGCTGGCTGCTCACGGAAGACCCCTCTGGAATGAACGCTCTACTTGGAGATCACCGTAGCACAACACTAGAAAGAGCGCTCTACCTATTAGGGCGAACGCTCTACCCAGGTAGGCTGCGAGGATGAAGACGACCACAGGGAAGGGCACCGGGCCGGACGCCGTCCTCGACACCCGCGAACGGATCGTCCGCGCGGCCTCCCGACTGATGCAGCGCCAGGGCTACGACGGCACGGGGATCAAGCAGATCTCCCAGGAGGCGGAGGCCACGCTCGGCTCCCTCTACCACTTCTTCCCCGGCGGCAAGCAGGAGTTGGCGGTCGCGGCGATCCGCCACGGCGACGAGGAGTTCGCCGACATCCTGCGCGGCGCGCTGGAGAGCGCGGAGGACCCGGGCGACGCGCTCGTCGCCTGCACCACCACGCTCGCGGAGATCCTGCGCGCGTCCGACTGGACGGACGGCTGCCCGGTCACCGCCACCGCGCTGGGCACGGCGGGCCGCGCCCCCGACATCCAGCAGGCCGCGGCCGAGGCGTTCGCCCGCTGGCGCGGGCTCGTCCACGCCAAGCTGACCGCCGCGGGCTTCGCCGACGACGCCGCCCGCGACCTCGCGCACACGGTGATCAGCACCCTGGAGGGCGCGGAGCTGGCCGCCCAGGTGTCGCGCAGCGAGGAGCCGCTGCACACGGCCGGCCGCCACCTGGCCCGGCTGATCGCCTGCTACCGGTGAGGCGGCCCCGGCCGGGCCGGTAGGCTCGGCCGGACGATCATCGCGTCCAGGCCGGTGATCGCCGCGCACAGGGCGGGGTTCGCCGCGCACGGGCCGGCGTTCACCGCGTCTCGGCAGGAAGGCGGACCGGCATGCAGGCGTGGGCCCCCGGCGGCCGCTCGTGGGAGCGGGCGCTGACCGCCGCCGACATCGACGACCCCCGGCTGCGCGCCGCCTACACCCGGCAGCGCGCCGTGGTCGCCGGCTACCGCCGGCACGCCTACCTCGCGGTACGGCTGCTGCTGCCGCCCGCGCTCGTCCCGCACGCCATCGCCGCCACGGCGTTCATGCACCACACCGACAACCTGCTGGACCGGGGGCCCGGCGCGGACGGCGCCTGGCCCGCCTGGGAGGCGCGGGTCCGGGCGGGGCTGGCCGGGGAGGCGGACGCGGACGGCCACCCGGCCCTCGCGCCGCTGCTGCACACGGTCGCCGCGCGTCCCCGACTGCGCGGCCACGTCGAGGACTTCCTCGCCGGCGCGCCCCTGGAGCGGGACACCACCGGCTTCGCCACCGAGGCCGACTACCAGAAGTACGTCGACGTGTACGCGCTCCCCGCGTTCATGACGATCGCCGGGCTGCTGCTCGCGCCGGAGGCCGACGCGGACGCCTCGCGCGAGGTCTGCCGCGCGTACATCGACGGCAGCCAACGCCTCGACTTCGTCAACGACCTGTCCGAGGACCTGCGGGACGGCCGACTCGGCCTGTCGGAGGAGGCGCTGGCGCGGTACGGCGTCACCCGGGCCGCGCTGGAACGCGGCCGGGAGGCGCCCGGCGTCCGCGACCTGCTGCGCGACCAGCTCCTCCAGGCCCGCCGCGACCTGCTCGCGGCCCGGCGGCTGGTCGCGTTCGCCCCGCCCGGGCACCGCGCCTTCACCCGGGCGGTCATCGCCCTGGAGACGCTGACCGCCGGCGCCGCCCTGGCCGCCGGCCCGGCCGTCCTGCGCCACCCCGTCCGCCCGCCGCTGCCGGGCGCGCTGGCGGTCCTGCTGCGCGAGTACCGCCGCCGGGGACGCTGACCGCCCCTGGGAGCGGGAACTGCCGGGAGGCAGGGAACCGGCCGGGGGATGGAGAACCGCCCGGTGACTGTGGCGGGAAGCCACCGCGGCCGGCCGGCCGTCACGTTCCGGCCGGGGTGGCTTCCCGCCACAGACACCGGCGGCCAGAGGGGCCAGGCCACGGCCGCCGAGCCGCACACACCGGACCACGGCCGCGGTCGCCCGGGCCACGGTCTCCCATCGCCCGCAACGCCATCCCCGGGCGCAGGCGGCCGGACCACCGCCCCTGAGCCGCAGACGGCCGACGCGAACGACCGGGTCACAGCCCCGAGCCAACGACAACCAGGCCGCGAACCCGAGCCCGCACGCACCCGGACCGCCGAGGCCGGATCCGCGAACCCGCATCAGCGACGCCGGAGCCGCAGGTCCCGAGTCGGCGTCCGCTCATCGGCCCCCGTCAGTCCTTGGCATCCGCGTAGCACTCCGCCACGCCGACCGTGAACGGGAAGCGGGTCGGCGTCTCCCCGAAGGCGAGGCGTCCGGCCTCGTCCCCGGCCCAGCGGATGACCTCCGCCACCTCCGCGGCCTCCTCCTCCGGGCAGTGCACGATCAGCTCGTCGTGCTGGAAGAAGACGAGCTCGGCGCGGAGCCCGGCGAGGGCCTGCCGGACCAGGGCGAGCACGATCAGGGCCCAGTCGGCCGCGCTGCCCTGGACGACGAAGTTCCGTGTGAACCGGCCGCGGGCGCGCGCCGCGCCGGGAGTGCCGGCCGGCTCGTCCTGCGGGAGGCCCGCCTCGTCGGGCACGGCGGTCGAGGCCGGCGGGCAGGTGCGCCCGAGCCACGTCCGCACCAGCCGCCCGTCCTCCCCCGCCCGGGCCGCGTCGTCGACGTGGGCCACCGCCCGGGGGAAGCGCCGGCGCAGGTCCGCCAGGTGTTTGAGCCCGTCCCCGGAGGTCTGCCCGTAGATCGCGCCCAGCATGGCCAGCTTGGCCCGGGCCCGGTCGCCGGAGAACGCCCGCTCGGCCAGGTCGGCGTAGAGGTCGCGGCCGGTTCCCGCGACCTCCATCAGCCCGGGGTCGCGGGAGACGGCGGCCAGTACCCGGGGCTCGATCTGGTCGGCGTCGGCGACGACGAGCCGCCAACCGGGGTCGGCGACCACGGCCCGCCGGATCACCTTGGGGATCTGCAGGGCGCCGCCCCCGTTGGTCGTCCACCGGCCGGTCACCGTGCCGCCCGGCACGTACTCGGGGCGGAACCGGCCGTCGCGGACCCACGTCTGGAGCCACTGCCAGCCGTGCGCCGTGTGCAGCCGGTAGAGCTTCTTGTACTCCAGCAGCGGCTCGACGGCCGGGTGGTCGACGCCGCGCAGCTCCCAGGCGCGCGTCGAGGAGAGGGCGACGCCCTCGCGGGCGAAGGCGCGGACGATGTCGGCGGGCAGGTCGGGGCGGACGCGGACGCCGCCGAACGCGCGCGACACCTCGTCCGCGAGCTCGGCCAGCCGCCGGGTCTCCTGCCCGCCCGGATACCGCTCCCCCAGCAGTTCCGTCAGCAGCGCCCGGTGGACGTCGGCGCGCCAGGGCAGCCCCGCGCGGGACATCTCGGCGGCGACGAGCGTGCCCGCCGACTCGGCCGCGATCAGCAGCCGCGTCCGCCCGGGGTGCTCGGTGTCCTTCGTCCGCGCCCGCTGGTCCGCGTGGACGGCGAGGAGCGCGTCCAGCGGGTCGGTGCCCGGGGGCAGCGGGACCGGGCCCGGCTCGAACAGCGACGGCTGCCCGTCCGGCGCGCGGGCGGGCGGGTCGGCGGGGACGGGCAGCCCGCGCAGCCGCGCCCACGCGGCGGCCAGCGACCGCGGCTGCCCGGACTGTCCCTCCGCGTACCCCATGAGGAGCGCCTCGGCCGCCTCCACGTCGTAGCAGCGCTCGACGCGCACCCCGGCCGCCACCGCGCGCCCGTACAGCTCCGCCGTCGACCGCCAGATCCACCGCGCCGCCCCCGGCCGGGCCCGTACCGCGGCGGCCAGGCTCGGCTCCACGACGGCCGGCCCGGCCGCCCGCCCGTCGGCGTCGACCGGGCAGAGCCGCACGCTCTCGTCCCCCGCGCCCGCGGCGCCCCCGGCGCTTGTCACTGCCCATCTCACGTCCGCAGTGTCGCACCGGGGCCTGACAACGGGCCCGGACCGGGCCGCGCCGCCGAGATGTGCGGGCGCCACCCGGGTGGCACGCTGAACCCATGGCCCGGCCCAACGAAGAGGTCGAGGCGCTGCTCCAGGAGTACGCCGACCTCATCGCCATCACCGGGGGCGACGCGTTCAAGGCGCGCGCCTACGAGAAGGCGGCCCGCGCGGTGGGCGGGTTCCCGGACGACGTCTCCACCATGGACGTCAAGGCGCTGCGCGAGATCCCCAACGTCGGGAAGTCGATCGCCGAGAAGGTGGTGGAGTACCTGCGGACCGGCCGGGTCGCGGCCTTCGAGGAGACCCGCGCGTCCGTCCCGGCCGGGGTCCGGGAGCTGCTGACCATCCCCACCCTGGGCCCCAGGAAAAGCCCTCGCCCTCTACGAGGAGCTCCGCGTCTCCTCCGTCGCGGAACTGCTCGACGCCGTCCGCGCGGAACGGCTGCGCGACCTCAAGGGGTTCGGGGAGAAGACCGAACGGAACATCCTGCACGGCATCGAGCTCATGCAGAAGGCCGGCGGGCGGATCCTGCTCTCGGCGGCCCTGGAGGCGGCGGAGCGGATCGTCGCCGAGCTGTCGCGCGTCCCCGGCTGCGCGGACTGCGCCTACGCGGGGTCGCTGCGGCGGATGCGGGAGACCATCGGCGACATCGACGTCCTGGTCGCGGCCGACGACCCGGAGCCGTTCATGGAGGCGTTCCGCGCCCTCCCGGACACGGCGGAAATCATCGCGAGCGGCCGGAAGAAGACGTCCGTGCGCACATCGACGGGGCTTCAGGTCGACCTCCGCGTCCTGCCGCCGGACGCGTGGGGCGCGGGCCTGCTGTACTTCACCGGCTCCAGGGCCCACAACATCCGGATCCGCGAGATCGCCGTGCGCAAGGAGCTGAAGCTCTCCGAGTACGGCCTCTTCCGCGTCAAGACCGGCCGGAAGGTCGCCTCGCGCACCGAGGAGGAGGTCTACGCCCGGCTCGGGCTGCCCTGGATCCCGCCGGCCCTGCGCGAGGACCGCGGCGAGATCGCCGCCGCGCTGCGGGGTGACCTCCCGGACCTGGTCACCGAGGACGACGTGCGCGGCGACCTCCACACCCACACCGACCTCACGGACGGGGTGTCGCCGCTGGAGGAGATGGTGGCCGCGGCGGCGGCGCGCGGCTACGCGTACTACGCCGTCACCGACCACGCCCCGAACCTGTACATGCAGCGGATGACGGACGAGAAGGTCCTGGCCCAGCGGGAGCGGGTGCGCGCCCTGGACGGCCGGCACCGGAGGATGCGGCTCCTGCACGGCACCGAGCTGAACATCGGCCCGGACGGCGGCCTCGACTGGCCGGACGACTTCCTCGCCGGCTTCGACCTGTGCGTGGCGTCCGTGCACTCCCACTTCCACCAGACCCGCGAGGAGCTGACCCGCCGGCTGGTCCGGGCCTGCGAGAACCCCCACGTCTCCGTCATCGGCCACCCCACGACCCGGCGGATCGGCAAGCGGTCCGGCATCGACGCGGACTTCGACGAGGTCTTCAGGGCCTGCGCCCGTACCGGCACCGCCCTGGAGATCAACTCCCATCCCGAGCGGTTGGACCTCTGCGACGAGGACATCCTGCGGGCCCGCCGGTACGGCGTGAAGTTCGCGGTGAACACGGACGCGCACTCGGTGACGCACCTGTCGTACCTGCGGTTCGGGGTCGGAACGGCCCGGCGCGGCTGGCTCACCAAGGACGACGTCGTCAACACCTGGCCGCCGCAGAAGCTCAGGCGCTTCCTGGACGAGGGGCGGCGGCGCGGCTGACCAGGGACGGGACGGCGGGCCGGGACCCGGGGCGGCCTAGACTGGGCGGGTCATCCCGCGCCGTGCCCGCCGGTCCGGCGCGGAAGCCCGCCCGCCCGGCAGGAGGTCCCGCTCCGCCGTGGCCACGCCCAGAGGAACCGCGCGCACCGTGCCCGATATACGCGACGTCCCGGACATCGACTCCCTCGGCCTGCGGGCCGACTGCGGCAGCTGTTTCGCGCTCTGCTGCGTGGCCCTGCCGTTCGCGGTGTCGGCCGACTTCGCGTTGAACAAGGAGGCCGGGAAGCCGTGCCCGAACCTGCGGGAGGACTTCCGCTGCGGCACCCACACCACGCTCCGGGAGAAAGGTTTCTCGGGGTGCACGGTGTACGACTGCTTCGGGGCCGGGCAGAAGGTCTCGCAGGTCACCTTCGGCGGGTCCAGCTGGCGGGAGGCCCCGGGGACGGCCAAGGCGATGTTCGATGTGTTTCCGGTGATGCGGCAGCTGCACGAGCTGCTGCGGTACCTGGCGGAAGTGCTGACCCTGCCGAAGTCCCGGCCGGTCCACCGTGACGTCCGCCGGGTGCTCGGGGAGATCGAGGCGCTGACGCGGTCGGACGCCGAGGTGCTCCTCGGGCTGGACGTGCCCGCGCTCCGGCAGGAGGTGAACGTCCTGCTGCTGCGCGCGAGCGAGCTGGTGCGCGGCCGGGACGGCAAGGCCAAGGGGAAGAACCGGCGCGGCGCCGATCTGATGGGCGCCGGCCTCCGGGGCGCGGACCTGCGGGCGGCGAACCTGCGCGGGGCGTACCTGATCGCCGCCGACCTCTCGGGGGCCGACCTCCGCTCGGCCGACCTGATCGGCGCCGACCTGCGCGACGCGAACCTCGCGGGAGCGGATCTGACGGGCGCCTTCTTCCTCACCCAGCTCCAGGTGAACGCGGCCAAGGGCGACGCGCGGACCCGGCTGCCCGAGGGGCTGGACCGGCCGGGGCACTGGGAGCGTTAGCGCCCTCGCCCGCAGGGCGCGGAGGGGCGGTCGCACGCCGCTCCCCGTGCGCCGGCGCCGGTCGCCGTCCGTGCCGGGGCGCACGAAAGGGAGCCCTTCGCGGGCGTTCGCCCGCCTTTCGCCCCCGTGCTCCCCGATTGCCGGGGATTGTGGCGCCCCGCCAGGGGCACGGGGAACCTCGGCGGCCCGGAACGCGGGGTTCAGCCCGGTGTCCGACGGCCGCCCCGGCCCTCGTGCGCCGGGCGCGTCGGAACGCCGGGCCGCCGCCACCCCGTCGGGACCGATCCTCGGAGCGCTCGTGAACGCTCGCTGCACTTACGGTGTCGCCCCAGGGGCGTTGCCGCTCCTCGGCCACGCCCTGCCCCTCGTCCGCGACCCCCTCGCCTTCCTCGACGCCCTGCCCGGCCGCGGTGACCTGGTCCAGGTCCGGGTCGGCCCGGTCCGGGCGGTGGTGGTCTGCGATCCGGAACTGACCCGCCGGGTGCTGCGGGACGACCGGACGTTCGACAAGGGCGGCCCGCTCTACGACCGGATCCGGGAGGTGACCGGGAACGGACTCGCGAGCTGCCCGTACCGCGACCACCGCGAGCAGCGGCGGCTGCTGCAACCGGCGTTCCACTCCGCCCGGATGGCGGGGTACGCCGAGGTGATGTCCCGGCAGGTGCGGGCGACGACCGGGGCCTGGCGCGACGGCGGGACGATCGACGCCGCCGACGAGATGCTCGCGCTCAGCGCGCGGATCACCGCCTCGGCGATGTTCGGCGCGGAGGCGGACGACGCGCGGCTCGCACCGCTCCGGGACGACTTCACCACCGTCGTGGCGGGCATCCCGCGGCGCGCCCTCGTTCCGGCGGCCGACCGGCTGCCGACGCCGGGCAACCGCCGCTACGACCGGGCGCGTTCCCGGCTGCGCGCGGCGATCGGCCGGCTCATCGCCGAGCGGCACGGCGACGCCTCCGGCGGCGGGGCCGGTACGGACGGCGCCGCCGGCCTGCTCTCCCTGCTGCTGGCCGCCGGCCGGGACGGGCCGGACGGCCGGACGCTGTCCGAGTCCGAGATCACCGACCAGCTCGTCACCTTTTTCGCCGCCGGCACCGAGACCAGCGGCAGCGCCCTGGCCTGGGCCCTGCACCTGCTGGGCGGCCACCCCGAGGTGGCCCGCCGGCTGCGCGCGGAGGTGGACGCGGTGCTGGGTGACGCCCCCACGGCGACCCTGTCCCACCTGCCGGACCTGCGGCTGACCGCGGCGGTGGTCAACGAGGCGCTGCGGCTGTACCCGCCGGCCTGGCTGCTCACCCGCACCACCACCAGTGACACCAGCCTCGGCGGGCACACTCTCCCCGTCGGTACGACCGTGATCTACAGCGCCTACCTCCTCCACCGGCGCCCGGATCTGTTCCCCGACCCCGAGCGCTTCGATCCGGACCGCTGGATCGTCGCGCCGGGCGCCCCCGCTCCCCCGCGCACGGCGTTCCTGCCGTTCGGCAGCGGCCCCCGCAAGTGCATCGGCGACGTCTTCGCCCTCACCGAGGCGGCCCTGGCGCTGGCGACCGTCGTCGCGGACTGGGAGCTGCGCCCGGCGAACGACCGCCGGGTCCGCCCGGCCCCCCGCCTCGTCCTGAGCCCGCACCGGCTGCCGATGATCACGGCGGCGCGGGCCAGGGGCGGCTGAGCCGGGCGGGCGTCCGGCCGTCAGGCGGCGGGGGTGACGGTCAGGAAGCCGCCCACGCACATCCGCTTCACCAGCCGGACCTGCGCGGGGGTGAGGCGCCCGGCGATCTCGCCGTACTTCACCGGGCCGGCGCTCAGCAACTCCCACAGTTCGTCCACGCCGTCCCGGCGGACGTCCGCGTCGATGGACGGGCCGTGCGGGTCCTCGGTGGAGTGGATCCGTTTGCAGGGCACGGTGTCGCGCAGCGGCGCCGGTGCCGCCGCGTGGTGGGTCAGGGGGTTCTTCCAGTACTCCGCCATGCCGGCGAGGACGGCGGGCGGGAGCTGGACGTTGGCGGGCGGGTTGGTGGCCTTGAAGCCCGGTACGAGCATGGTGACGCTGTCGCGGACGGCGGTGGTGGGCGCCAGGGTGAGCACGGCGTCGGGGGTGAGGCCGGCCGGTTCGGCCAGGGCGGTGGCGGACAGGTAGGGGCCCGCCGCGTCCAGGTCCTCGACCCGGCGGCTGTTGTGCGTCATGACGTCCAGCAGGGCGGGCTGGAACGCCGTGTTGAGCAGGGCGTCGAAGGTCTGCTCGCGGATGCCGAGGTCGGCGCCGGTGCCGCGGGTGTTCCAGTAGACGCTGTCCGGGTTGTTCTTGGCGATGGCGTGGTACCACTGGTCGATCATCAGGGCGAACGTCTCGGCGGTGCCGTGCCACTTGTCGTTGTAGTCCCGCCACAACTGCCGCCGGTCGGCCTCCTCCAGACTGCCGCCGGTGGTCTTCAGCAGCAGCAGCGCGGCGGCCTGGGCCTGGGTGAGGGCGACCGCGACACCGGAGGAGAAGAGGGGGTCGACGAAGAACGCCGCGTCGCCCACGAGCAGGTGCCGCTCGTCGTAGTCGCCGAACTCCTCGGCGACGCGCGAGTAGTTGGTGGCGGTGATCATGTGGTCCGCAACCGGTACGACATCGGTGACCAGGTCCTTGAGGTACGGGACCTCGCGCACGGCGGCGAGGAACGTCGCCTGGTCGGTGTAGTCGCGGCCGGGCTCCTTGAGGACGGCCGGGTTGGTGACGATGCCGACGGAGTGGGTGAGGACGCGCCGGCCGTCGATGACCTTCGGCACGGGGATGTACCAGCACCACCCGTCACGGAAGGCGAAGCAGCCGATGGGCGAGAAGTTGTCCGAGGTGAAGACGTTCCAGTCGGCGGGCAGGTTCTGGGTGTGGCCGCCGCCGGTGAAGTGCTGCCAGATGGCGATGTTCTTGAAGTTCGACAGCCAGCCGCGCTTGTTGCGGGCGGCGGAGACGCTGCTCTGGCGGCCCGAGGCGTCGACGAAGTACCCGGCGCGGACCGACGTCCCGTCGGCGAGCCGGACCACCCCGCCGTTCGCGTCGGGTTCGTAGGCGGTGACGGCGGTCCCCTGGAAGACCTCCACGCCCACGTCGGCGGCGTGGTCCAGCAGGATGTGGTCGAACTCGGCCCGGTTGACGTGCATCGTCCAGCGCAGCACGCCGTCCTTCTCGAACAGCGCCCGGTCGAAGAGGGCGACGCTCGGCCGGTCCGGGTCCCAGGCGTAGACGCCGCCGTACTTCTTCACCCAGCACGGGCTGGCGAGGACCTTGGCGAGGGCGCCGCTCTCCTGGAGCGCGGGCACCACGGGGTGGGCGAACGACTCGCCGATGTGCTCGCGGGGGAACACCTCCTTGTCGAAGATGGCCGTCCGCAGGTCGCTGCGCTGGGCGAGCAGGGCACCGAGGGTGGAGCCGGCCGGCCCGCCACCCATGATCACGACGTCGTAGTACTCCCGCACGGTGCTGACCTTTCGTTCGCTGAACAGTGGGTGCCGAATGTTCGAGGGACCGGAGGGTGGAGGAAGGCGGCTCGGGGGCCCGGCGCGGGCCGTCCGCCCGGTGGCCGCGCGGCAGGGCGCGCGCCGGGCCGGGGCCAGCAGGCCGCCGATCGCCGAACGGGCCGCGCACCGCCCCGTTGTTCCGCGCCTGGCTCGGGATCGACGCCCTGACGGTACGCGGCGCCGGCGGCCCCGTCCATGCGTGTGCGGGGCCCTGAACGGGCGGCTGGAGACGGAGGGTTGGGGTCCGCCGGTGGCGCTCCGGTTCCGGCCGCCGGAGTGGCGGGACGCGGCGCGGGCCCGGTGGGCGGCTTCCGCTTCCCGACGGCGGCGCGCCGGAAGCGTACCTTCGTTCCCGCGCGTTCACCGGCGGAAACCCGCGGCGGAAGACCGGATCCCCTTATACCGCTTCCTCTTCCAAGTCCGCTTCCGTACATGGGAGTTCGATCTTCCGCACGGCGGCCGGTTATACCCTCCGTTAACCTCTTGCCTGGATCGGAAGCGCATGGTTAGCGTAAAGACGCAGCACCATCAGTCATGCGGGGGAACGCGGGGGATCTGATGAGTGACGATGGCGGCTCCATGCCTTTTCTGACACCGGTCCTGAGTGCGACGACGCGCGCCGACGTACCGGTCGACTCCTTACTGTCCGCCGACTCGCCGCGCACCAACGGCCTGGACCGGGCGTACATCGACACGCTCGTCGCGCTCGAGGACGAGCTTCCGCCGATCGTCGTGCACCGGCCCACCGGGCGGGTGATCGACGGGATGCACCGGCTCGCCGCCGCCCGCGTCCGGGGCGACCGCACCATCAGCGCCTACCTGTTGGACATGCCGGAGCGGAACGTGTTCGCCACCGCGGTGAGCCTGAACATCACCCACGGCAAGCCGCTCAGCCATGACGACCGGCTGGCCGCCGCGGCCCGGATCCTCCGGGAGAGCCCGGCGCTCTCGGACCGGTACGTCGCGTCCGTCACCGCCCTGTCACCGCGGACGGTCTCCCGGGTACGGCGTTCAAGCGTCGACGTTGCCCACTTGAACACCCGGATCGGGCTGGACGGGAAGCGGCGCCGCGCGGACGTGGCGAGCGTCGCCAGCGGCCGGCTGCGCGCGGTCGAGGTGATCAGGCAGCGTCCCGAGGCGAGTCTGCGCGAGATCGCCCGGCTCGCCGGGATCTCGCTCGGCACCGCGCACGACGTGAAGAAGCGCCTGCTCCTCGGCATGGACCCGGTGCCCCAGGGCTCGGGGGCCGCCGCCGAGCGCGCCCGGGAGCCGCGGTCCGAGCCGCGTCCGGAGACCCGGATCGCCGAGGCGCCGTCCCTGCGGGACGCGCGTGAACGGCTGGACCGGCTCCGCAAGGACCCGGCGCTGCGGCTCTCCCAGTCCGGCCGCTTCCTGCTGCGCGGCTTCGCCGTGCACGACCTCGACGCGACGGTGTGGGCGAAGCTCGCCGCCACCATCCCGCCGCACTGCGCGGACGGGATCACCCAACTGGCCAGGGAGTGCGCCGACGTGTGGACCCGCTTCGCCGAACAGGTGGAGCGGGAGGCGCAGGCCGGGGAGGCGGGGCAGGCCGAGCCGGCCGGGGGGCGGTCCCGGCCGGGGGTCTGACAGGGCCACGGCGGCTTCTCCCGTCCCTCTGGTCTCACGGCGACCTCTCGCACTGGCCTCGTTCCACGGCGGTCTCTCCCGCCCCTCTCGTCCCACCCACCGGCCGGGCGCCGCTGTTCTCCGCCCGCCGGGGGCGCCGCCCGGCGCCCCTCCCGGGACACCACGCGCCCGCGTGACCGGACGGCCTCACCGCCGCCCGGTCACGCGGGCGTTCGGCATGTCAGGCGTCGCACACCCCGCGAGGCTCGTCCGCGTCCGGTGCGCAGCACCCTCCCCACGACCTCCGCCGGCCTCCCGCGTCCGCCCGGCGCCGTTCGTCACACCGATCACCGGTCCCGGCCCGCGACCGGTGTCGAACACGCCTTCCCCCAGCGGTCGTTGTGGGAGGATTCCCACGCCGGACCGGGCCGGCGGACGCCAGGCGCCACCGCCGTCTCGATCGGTTCCGCCCTCAGGAGTTCCGTTCTCCGTCCCGTTCGGTCCTCTTCAGTGCTTTTGGCTTTCAGCTCAGCTCTCTTCCGTCCTTTCGACACCGGTCGCCGGAAACACCCACAGGGCGACGTCGGACCTCGCGGGCCGCCAACGGCCGAGCAAGGGCCGCCCGGTTCTCCATCACCGTGCGACGGATCCTCCGTGCGCCGGACGACTCGCAGAAGGTGGCACCCATGTCTGCCACAGACACGTCCGGGCCACCGGCCTATCCCTTCGGCCCGGTGGTCCGTCTCGACCTGCACCCCCGCTACCTGGAACTGTGCCGCAACGAGCCGGTCGCCAGGGTGCGGTTGCCCTACGGCGGTGACGCCTGGCTCGTCACCGGCTACCACGAGATCAAGCAGTTCCTCGCCGACACCCGGTTCAGCTCGTTCGCGGCGACGGCGCCCGACACCGCCCGGGTGACGCCGCTGCCGCTGCGCCCGGGCAACCTGCTCAGCATGGACCCGCCGGACCACGGCAGGATCCGCAAGGTCGTCGCCCATGCCTTCCGGCCGCGAATCGTGTCGCAGCTCGCCGACCGCATGCGCGACCTCGTCACCAGCGAACTGGACGCCATGGAGGCGGCCGGCCCGCCCGGCGACCTCGTCCAGCGGCTGGCGATCCCGCTCCCCGTCCGGATGATCGTCGAGCTCTTCGGCGTCCCGTACGAGGACCGGGCGCAGTTCCGCAAGTTCTCGGACGTCTTCGTCGCCACCTCCGCGCACACCAAGGAGGAGATCGACGAGGCCCGCGACGGCCTGGAGGCGTTCCTGCGCCGGCTGATCAAGCAACGCCGGGACAGCCGTTCGGACGACCTCATATCCGTGCTCATAGAAGCGCTGGACGACGGCCGGCTGTCCGAGGTCGAGGCCGTGCGGACGGGCATCGGCATCCTCATGGCCGGCCACGAGACGTCCCTCAGCATGATCTCCAACGTCTCCTTCCTGCTGCTCGCCCAGCGCGAGCTCTACGAGCGGCTCTGCGCGGACCCGTCGCTGCTGGACCCGGCGATCGAGGAGATGCTGCGCGTCATCCCGCTGCGCTCGGTGGGCAGTTTCCCGCGCCGCGCGTCCGAGGACGTGGAGATCGGTGGAGTGCGCGTCAGCAAGGGCGACACGGTGATCTTCCAGCGGGCCGCCGGCGACCGCGACGAGCGGGTCTTCGAGGACCCGGACACCATCCGCTTCGACCGGGAGCACAACCCGCACCTGGGGTTCGGCCACGGGCAGCACTACTGCCTCGGCGCGAGCCTCGCCCGGGCCGAGCTGAAGGTGGCGCTGGAGGGGATCACCAGCCGGTTCCCCACCCTGCGGCTGGCGGTGCCGCCGGAGGAGGTCCCGTGGAAGCCGGGCCTGATCGCGCGGGCGCCGGAGGCGCTGCCGGTCACATGGTGAACGGCCGCCGCCTGGCGCACCGGCCGTCGCATGGCGGACCGGCGCCGCATGGCGGACCGGCCGTCACCCGGCGGCCCGGAGCACGACGGCATGACACAACCGACCGAGGAAGGGCAGGGGATGAGTCGTACGACGTGTGCCATCGCCGGTGCGGGACCCGCCGGAATGATGCTCGGCATGCTGCTCGCCAGGGCCGGCGTGGAGACCGTGGTACTGGAGAAGCACGCCGACTTCCTGCGTGACTTCCGGGGCGACACGGTGCACGCCTCCACCCACCGCCTCATGGGCGAACTCGGCCTGGGGGAACGCTTCCGCAAGCTCCCCCACCACCGGATCCACCGCCTCCAGGTCGTCACCGACGACGGGCCCTTCACACTGGCCGACTTCCGCAGACTGCCGGGCGAGTTCCCCTACATCACCTTCCTGCCGCAGTGGGACTTCCTCGACTTCCTCGTGGAGGAGGCCGACCGGTTCCCCAACTTCCGGCTGCTGCGCGAGAGCGAGGTCACCGGGATCCTCCGGTCCGGGAACCGGGTCACCGGCGTCCGCTACCGCGACGCCGAGGGACGGGAGCACGAGCTGCACGCGGACCTCACGGTCGCCGCCGACGGCCGCCGCTCGGCGGTCCGCGCCGCGTCCGGGCTGCGGCACCGGGCGTTCGGCTCGGGCATGGACATCCTGTGGTTCCGGCTGTCCAAGCGCGACGAGGACCCGGGCGGCATGGTCGGCCGGCTCTCCGCCGACGGCAAACTGCTGGTGCGCATCGAGCGGCAGGGGCACTGGCAGGCCGCCCTCGCGGTCCGCAAGGGCGGCTACGAGCAGCTGCGCGCCGAGGGCCTGGAGGCGTTCCGGGAGTCGCTGGCCACGCTCAAGCCGTTCCTCGCCGACCGGGTGCACGAGGTGCGCACCTGGGACGACGTCAAGGTGCTCGACGTACAGATCGACCGGCTGCAACGGTGGTGGCGGCCGGGACTGCTGTGCATCGGGGACGCGGCGCACACCATGTCGCCCATCATGGGCGTCGGCATCAACCTCGCCGTCCAGGACGCCGTCGCCGCCGCCAACATTCTCGCGCGGCCACTGCGCGACGGAACGCTGGAGACCGCGCACCTGGAACGGATCCAGCGCCGCCGCATGCCGCCGACGGTGGTCACCCAGCGCATCCAACGGGCCCTGCAGACCGGCTTCCTGGAGCCGTGGATCAACGGCCAGGGGAAGTCCACCACCCCCCGGGTGCTGCGCGTCCTGCGCCGGCTGCCCCCGCTCCAGGGCGGACCGGCCCGGGCGATGGCGATCGGACTGCGCCCCGAACACCCGGCCGCGGCGCTGCGCTGAGCGGCACCGCACGTCCCTTCCGCCCCAAGTACCCCTCGCGAACGGAGAACCCACGGCAATGCGCGTACTGATCACGACCACCCCGGGCACCGGCCACACCTATCCCCTGGTGGCGCTGAACTGGGCGCTCCAGACGGCCGGTCACGAGGTCCTGGTCGCCTCCTGCGGTCCCGGGCTGGCCCTGGGCGAGGCGGGCGCGCGCACCGTGGACGTCGCGCCGGGCCTGTCCCTGGAGAAGATGGTGGGCCTGCTCGCCCAGCGCCACCCCGAGGTGGCAGGCAGGCTGCTCCAGGAGGCGGACGGCGCCGGTTATCTGGAGGTGGTCGGCGGCGCGGTCGCGGCGGCGCTGCGGCTCCAGCCGGAGATGGTCGCCGCGGTGATCCGGACGGCCGAGGAGTGGCGGCCGGACGTGGTGGTGCACTCCCCGCTGCTGACGCCCGGGATGGTGGCGGCGGCCAAGCTGGGGGTGCCCGCGGTGCAGCACGGCTTCGGCTTCCTCAACCCGTCCGCCGAGCTGATGCGCGAGCTGCACGCCGACCTGTTCGAGGAGCACGGGGTGGACCTCCCCGAGGTCCGGGCCGTCGTCGACATCAGCCCGCCGAGCGTCGTGCCCACCGAGCCGGGCGCGTGGCCGCTGCGGTACGTGCCCTACAACGGCAGCGGGCCGCTGCCGAAGCCGCTGTTCGACCTGCTCAACCGGGTGCCCGAGACGCCGCGGATCGCCGTCTCGCTGGGCAGCGGGCCGGTGCCCGGGGAGGCGGCGCAGGTGATGGAGCGGATCCTGGCGACGGCGCCCAAGACGGACGCCGAGTTCGTGGTGGTCCTGCCGCGCGTGGACCTGGAGCCGTTCGGCTCGCTCCCGGACAATGTGCACGCCTTCGACTGGGTGCCGTACAGCGCGCTGCTGGCCCGCTGTTCGGCGGTCGTCCACCATGCCGGGCCGGGCACCGCGCTCGGTGCGATGGCGCACGGGCTGCCGCAGATCATGCCGGTCTTCAAGGGCCTGGGCCGGCCGGCCGTCGCCCGTATCGTCGCCGACCGCGGCGTCGGCCGGGCGGTACGGCCGGAGGAGGTCGGGCCGGAGCTGCTGGAGTCGGTGCTGGCGGACGAGGGGATGAGGACGGCCGCGGCGGAGGTCCGCGAGGAGATCCGGTCGATGCCGGCCCCGGCGGAGGTCGTGGGCAGGCTGGAGGAGCTGGTGGCCGGGGCCTGACGGCGGCAGAGGGCCGGCCGGTGTCCGGTCGGCCCCTGGCCCTTGTCCCGGGCGGCCTCGCCCAGCCTCGTCAGACGGCGTCAGGTGGCGTCAGGTGGCGTCAGTCCACGGTCACCCTGACGATGCGCCCGGACGCCTCGACGACGAAGAGGTGGTGCGCGGGGTCGAGGCCGCCGAAGCCCTGGGCGGCACGGACGCTGGTGGGCATGCGCAGGCCGGTCGCCAGGACGCAGGACCGGCCGGTGGCCGGGTCGACGCGGATCAGCTCACCGCTGCGGAAGCCGGCCACCACCAGGTCGCCGCGGAAGTGCGTCAGGTCGTCCAGGAACTTGTCGCGCAGGGGATTGGGAGTGAGCCGGGCGACCGTGGTGTACCGGCCGGGGTCGTCGAGCGGGACGCGTACGATCCTGGACGTCGGGTCGGTGAGGACGCTGACGTAGAGCTGGTCCCCGACGATGTCCAGGCCGTTGCTGCCGAAGATGGACGCGGCCTTGGTCCACGCCTCGTCGCGGGTGCCGTCCGGACGTATCTTGAGGATTCCGGTGGACAGTTCGCGGCTGAGGTAGAGGTTGCCGGCGGAGTCGACGGCGAGGCCGTTGATGCCGGAGATCCCGTCCACGACGCGCTGCGGTCTCGGCTCGGCGGCGGCCGGATCGAAGCGGACGACGCCGCCGCGCGGAGTCAGCGGGTTCACCCCGTAGTTGACGTACATCATGCCGTCCGGGCCGCGCCGGATGCCGCCCGGCCCGGCCAGCCGGAAGCCGCCGCGCGAGGTGCCGTCGGGGGCGTACCCCTCGACCCGGTGCTTGGTCAGGTTCGAGACCCAGAGGGTGCCCCGGCCGTCGAACTCGAGGTTCTCCCGCCAGTCCAGCAGCGGGACGCCGCCCTCGCGGAACACCTCCACGCGGGCCCGCTGCCCGCAGGAGGACGAGGCCGTGCCGGCGGGCGTGCCGGGCGCGGCCTCGGCCGCCCCGGTTCCTCCGGCCGTCAACGCGGCCAGCAGGCCGGCCACCACCAGGGTCGAGCGCATACGCATACCGTCTTCTCCTTCGGTCGGTGGATGTTCGCGGGTGCGGCGTGGACAGGGCCGGGACCGCGGTCGTCGGCGCGGCCGTCTCCCGGCGGCGGGGCGTCGTCGGGTCGGACGTCTCCGCCGGGTGCCGGACGGGTGAGGGGCAGGGCCCGCCGCCGGCGCGGGGAGGGCGACGGAGCGCGGGCAGAGTCGCGTACGCGGATGCCGCCGTCGGCCGTGGCGGTTCAGTCCGCCGCCGCGAGGCGGAAGCGGATCCCCGCGGCGGTGAGCCGCTCCGTCAGGGCGTCGCCCATCGCGACGGCGGTCGTCACCTGCCCTGCGGTCGCGGGGAGCCGGTCGTGCGCGAGGCACAGCGCCGCCTCCGCGAACATCACGGCGGTCTCCCCGTACCCCGGGTCGCCGCCCGAGACCTCGGTCAGCACCCGCCGCCCGCCGCCCTCGCCGACGAACCGGACCCGGAACCAGCTCCGGGCCCGCCGCTCGGCGTCCGGGCCCCGACCACCGGGGTACCGGTCCGCCAACCACCCTCGGAACGCCGGGACTTGGGCCGCCGCGAGGAGCCCGGCGACCCCCACCGGGGCGGCCAGGGCGACCGGCAGCGTCCGCACCGCCGCGTAATGCCGGTAGCGGAAGTCGGGCCCGTACCGCTCCAGCGCGGCGGCCGAACGGCGTACGACCTGGGGGTCGATGGTCGGCAGCGGCAGCGCCCAGACGCCCGTCTCCCGGCTGAACCGCGGCCCGCCCAGCGGCACCCTGACCCGGCGGCCGGCCGCGGGCCGCGGCTCGTACCGCCGCCGCTCCCGGGCGGCGGCCAGCGCCTGCCGGCCGCGGCCCGCTATGGCCAGGGAGGACGCCAGCGTGCCGCCGGAGAACGCGCCCCGGGCCCGGACGAAGCCGTCGACGCGCAGCGGTACGTCCTCCGGCAGGTGCCGGACGGTGTAGTACACCCCGAGGTCGTACGGGACGGAGTCGAAGCCGCAGCTGTGCACGATCCGCGCGCCGGTCTCGCGGGCCCGCGCGTCGTGCCGGACGTACACGGAGTCGACGAACTCCGCCTCGCCGGTGAGGTCCAGGCAGTCGGTGCCCGCCGCCGCGCACGCGGCGACCAGCGGCTCGCCGTGATGGACGTACGGGCCCACGGTGGAGGCGACGACGTGGGCGGACTCGGCGAGGTCACGCAGCGCGGCCGGGTCGTCGGCGGCGGCGGTGAGCAGGGCGGGCGCGGCGCCGGACCCGTCGGCCAGCCGCTCCCGCAGCCGTTCCAGCTTCGCCCGGTTCCGCCCGGCGAGGGCCAGCCGGCAGCCGTGTGGCGCGTGGGCCAGGAGGTACGCGGCGGTCAGTTCGCCGACGAAGCCGGTCGCTCCGAACAGGACGACGTCGTACGGCCGCCGAGGGCCGTCCTGCCTGCTCACGGCAGTGTTCACGGAACTGCTCATGGCACCTCCTGCGCCGGGCCGGATCACCGGGGCCGCTCGCCGCCCGCATGTGATCCGCAACCCTCACAGAGCCGCCGCTCCGCCGTCAACAGCGCGTGCCCGCCCGCCTTCCGGGGGTCAGCGTCCCCCGGCGACGACCGGGTAGTGGTCGGACAGGTCGGTGTAGGTGTACTCCTTGCCCCAGCTCGACACGGTCCACGGCGCGGACCGCTCCTGGACCACCGTGTTCGTCCACCCGGCGGGCCGGACATGGCCCTTGCGGTGCAGGACGTGGTCCAGGTCCTCCCGGGCGTCGTTCGGGTACCGGTAGGCGGCGATGGAGTTCTCCTTCGTGTCGAAGGAGTACGGGTGGCCGTCGCGGGCCTCCGCCGGGTCGAGGTCCGCGTCGGCGAGCAGGGAGGCGAACTCGGCGCTCCGGGAGTCGACGTTGAGGTCGCCCGCGACGATGACCTGCTCGCTCGCCGGGATGCGCTTGGCGTCGAGGAAGGCGTCGATCTGCCGGAACTGCCGGGCGCGGTCCGCCGCGGCCTCCCCCGCCGCGCAGCCGCCGTCCGTGGACTGCGTGTGGGTGCCGACGACGTGCACCCGCGTACCGCCGACGTCGAGGACGACGTACGCGAAGCCCTTGTTGGACCACTTGTCGGAGCCGCAGGCGTCCTTGTAGACGACCTGTTCCTTGCGGACGATGGGCCACTTGCTGAGCACGGTCACCCCGCCGTCCTCGGGGGTGAGGGCGGAGTAGGCCCCGCCGGTGGCGTCCCAGCCGTCCTTGGAGCGGCCGACGACGGGGGTCTGGTACGGGTACCGGTCGGCGGCGCGGGACTTGAGCACCTCGGAGGCGTCGTTGTCGAACGCCTCCTGGAGGACGACGACGTCCTGCCCCTGGAAGAAGCCCGCGGCGGGGATCGCCTCGGCCCGGTGCCGCTGCCCCCAGTTCGGATAGAGATTCGTGCTCATCAGGAAGGTGTTGTAGGTGAGCACCTTCAGGCCCGGCACGGCGGGGGCGGGCGCGGCCGCGCCGGCGGCGCCCGCCGGGTGCGCCAGGGCGGCGGCGGTCAGCAGGGCGGCGGCGAGGGTGGTCGCGGCGCGGGCGGGGCCGGGGAGTTGCACGGGATCTCCTGAACGGGTGGGGTGGGCGAGCGGGGTGGGGCGTGGGGTACGTCGCGGCACAGCGAAGCGCCCGCGGGTGACGTCCGGGCGACCGTCAGGTGAGCGGAGGCTTGTGCGGGCGGGACGGGCGGGGGTCAGGCCCTCTCCGCCCCGGCGCTCCGACGAGCCGACTCGCCCATGGCAGCGGCCGGTTGTCCCGCCCTCCTGACGGCCTTTCGGCGGCCGGGATAGCATCGGGGCCGCACACGGACTCGACCGTGCGACACAGTGACGCCCGCGGACCGGCCGCCGAGCGGCCCGCCCGCGCCCGTACGGCCATACCTGCATCATTCGCGCACGCCTTTATGCGAAAGGGCACTCGCATGCGAAGAAGATCAGGAACAGGGCACAGACGGATCCGTCGGCCGGCCAGGACTCCCCGGGCGGGCCTGGTGGCCTCCACGGCGCTCGCGGCACTCGCGGCACTCCTGGTCACGACGCCGGGCTCCGCCGCGGCGGCGCCCCGGTTCGCTTCCGACGGCTACGGCTCCTCGATCGCGGCGGCTCGCAACGCGGACGGCCGGCTGGAGCTGTTCGGCACCGACAGCACCGGGGGCGTGTGGCACCGCCGGCAGGTGTCGCCCGGCGCCGGCTGGACCGGCTGGGAGAAGTTCGACGGCTCGCTGACCCAGGTCGCCGCCCAGACCAACGCCGACGGACGCGTGGAGCTGTTCGGCGTCGACCGCACCGGCGGCGTCTGGCACCGCTGGCAGACCTACGCCGGCGGCGGCTGGACCGGCTGGGACAAGTTCGACGGCGCGCTGCGGCCCTGACCGGGTCGGGATCGCGTTCCTTCCGCCGGGCCGCCGGGCCCGCACGTCCGGCGGGAGGAGCGCGGGCGTCCACGAGTCCGACGGGTCCCGCGCCCTCCCCGGAGCCGCGTGAAGTTCTTCTGTTGACCCGCTTAAGAAAACCTCGATGGACGCCGGGGGCATCACTCGGCACATTGGTGCGCGCGAACCCATCGGTGCGCACGGAACCACCACGGCCGCCGCCGGCCCGGTGCCGAACCCCCCACCCCCTAGGAGCCACCGTCCATGAAGGCACTCGTCAAGCACAAGGCCGAGCCGGGTCTGTGGCTCATGGACGTCCCCGAGCCGGAGATCGGCGCCGGTGACGTGCTGATCCGGGTGCTGCGTACCGGCATCTGCGGGACGGACCTGCACATCCGCTCCTGGGACGGGTGGGCCCAGGGCGCCGTCAAGACGCCGCTGGTGCTCGGGCATGAGTTCGTCGGCGAGGTGGCCGAGGTCGGCGCGGACGTCCGGGACATCGCCGTCGGCGACCGGGTGAGCGGCGAGGGCCACCTGGTCTGCGGCAAGTGCCGCAACTGCCTGGCCGGCCGCCGCCACCTGTGCCGCAGCACGGTCGGCCTCGGCGTCGGCCGGGACGGCGCCTTCGCCGAGTACGTCGCGCTGCCGGCCTCCAACGTCTGGGTGCACCGGACGGAGGTGGACCTCGACGTCGCCGCGATCTTCGACCCGTTCGGCAACGCCGTGCACACCGCGCTGTCCTTCCCGCTGGTCGGCGAGGACGTCCTGATCACGGGCGCGGGCCCGATCGGCATCATGGCCGCGGCCGTGGCGAAGCACGCCGGCGCCCGCAACGTGGTGATCACCGACGTCAGCGAGCCGCGCCTGGACCTGGCCCGCAAGGCGGGCGCCACCCTGGCCTGCAACGTCGCCGAGTCCTCGATCGCCGAGGCACAGCGCACGCTGGGCCTGCGCGAGGGCTTCGACGTCGGCCTGGAGATGTCCGGCCGGCCCGAGGCGCTCCAGGACATGATCGCCAACATGACGCACGGCGGCCGGATCGCCATGCTGGGCCTGCCCGCGCAGGAGTTCCCCGTCGACTGGGCGAAGCTCGTCACGTCGATGATCACCATCAAGGGCATCTACGGCCGTGAGATGTTCGAGACGTGGTACGCGATGACCGTCCTGCTGGAGGCCGGCCTCGACCTCAGCCCGGTGATCACCGGCCGGTACGGGTACCGGGACTTCGACGCGGCCTTCGACGAGGCCGCGACCGCGCGCAGTGGCAAGATCATCCTCGACTGGACCGCCTGACCCCTCCGGCGCCCTCCGGCACCCCCGTCCCGCCTCGCCCCGACCCCCTCAAGGAGCCTGTCCCCGATGTTCGACTCCGTCCGCGACGACCTCCGCACCACGCTCGACGAGATCCGTGAAGCCGGCCTCTTCAAGCCCGAGCGCGTGATCGGCACGCCGCAGAGCGCCTCCGTCAGCGTCACCGCCGGCGGCGCCCCGGGCGACGTCCTCAACTTCTGCGCCAACAACTACCTCGGTCTCGCCGACCACCCCGAGGTCGTCGCCGCCGCCAAGGACGCCCTCGACCGCTGGGGCTACGGCATGGCGTCGGTGCGCTTCATCTGCGGCACGCAGGACGTCCACAAGGAGCTGGAGGCGCGGCTGTCGGCGTTCCTCGGCCAGGAGGACACGATCCTCTACTCCTCCTGCTTCGACGCCAACGGCGGTGTCTTCGAGACGCTGCTCGGCCCCGAGGACGCCGTCATCTCCGACGCCCTCAACCACGCCAGCATCATCGACGGCATCCGCCTCTCCAAGGCCCGCCGCCACCGCTACGCCAACCGCGACCTGGCCGACCTGGAGAAGCAGCTCCAGGACACGCAGGACGCCCGCCGCCGTCTGATCGTCACCGACGGCGTGTTCTCCATGGACGGCTACGTCGCCCCGCTCCGCGAGATCTGCGACCTGGCCGACCGCTACGACGCCATGGTCATGGTGGACGACTCGCACGCCGTCGGCTTCGTCGGCCCCGGCGGCCGCGGCACGCCCGAGCTGCACGGCGTCATGGACCGGGTGGACATCATCACCGGCACCCTGGGCAAGGCCCTGGGCGGCGCGTCCGGCGGCTATGTCGCGGCCCGCGCCGAGATCGTGGCGCTGCTGCGGCAGCGCTCGCGCCCGTACCTGTTCTCCAACTCCCTCGCCCCGGTGATCGCCGCCGCCTCCCTCAAGGTCCTCGACCTGCTGGAGTCCGCGGGCGACCTGCGCGAGCGGCTGAACGCCAACACGGCCCTGTTCCGCCGCCGGATGACGGAGGAGGGCTTCGAGATCCTGCCCGGCGACCACCCGATCGCCCCGGTCATGATCGGTGACGCGGCCCAGGCGGGCCGGATGGCCGAGCTGCTGCTGGAGCGCGGCGTGTACGTGATCGGCTTCTCGTACCCGGTGGTCCCGATGGGCGCGGCCCGGATCCGCGTGCAGCTGTCGGCCGCGCACTCGACCGCCGACGTCGAGCGGGCCGTCGCCGCGTTCGTCGACGCGCGGGCGGCGCTCAAGGGCTGACCGAGCGGGACGGGGGTCCGGCCGGACCCTGGCAAAATTGGCCGGGTGATCGACCCCCGGCGACTGCGCGTCCTGCGGGCCGTGGCGGAGCACCGTACGGTGACCGCCGCGGCCGCGGCGCTGTACCTCACCCCGTCCGCCGTCTCCCAGCAGCTCGCCGCCCTGGAGCAGGAGACCGGCCACGCGCTGCTGACCCGCAGCGGCCGGGGCGTGCGGCTCACCCCGGCGGGCGAGATCCTGCTCGGCCACGCCCACCGGGTGGTGGCCCAGCTGGAACGGGCCGAGGCCGAGCTCGCCGCCTACGCGGACGGCACCGCGGGCGAGCTGACCGTCGCCGCCTTCGCCACCGGCATCGCGGAGGTGCTGGCACCGGTGATCGCCCTCCTCGCCGGACGCCACCCCGGCATCCGGCTCCGGGTCCGCGACGCCGAGGGCGACGAGAGCCTGCCGCTGGTCATGGACGGGGTGGCGGACGTCGCCCTGGCCGTCGAGTACCGGGGCGCGCCGCGCGAGGACGACCTGCGGCTGGTCCGCGTGCCCCTCTACGCCGAGCCGTTCGACGCGGTGCTGCACACCTCCCATCCGCTGGCCGGCGAGCCGCACGTCCGCCTGGACGAGCTCGCCGACAGCGACTGGATCGCCCCCTACCCCGGCAACCCGTGCCACGACATGACGGTCCTGGCCTGCGAACTGGCCGGATTCCAGCCGCGGTTGGCGCACTCCTCGGACGACTTCCGGGCGGTCGCGGCGCTCGCCGGGGCGGGCGCGGGGGTGGCTCTCGTACCGCGGTCGGCACTGTCGGGCATGAACCTCAAGGATGTCGTAGTGCGTCCCGTCGAGGGCGTCACCCCGACCCGCCGCGTCTTCGCGGCCGTGCGCCGGGGGGCGGAGGGGCATCCGCTGATCAGCCCGGTGCTGGAGGCGCTGGGCGAGGTGGCGGGGTCGCTGTCGGCGTCCTGAGTCCGGCCCGTCATCGGGCCACCGGGGGCGCGGGGCAGGTGACGTCCGCCGCGGGGAGCCGCCCTCCGTCCAGGTAGGCGTTGACGACCCGGTCGGCGCAGGGCACGGCCGTCCGGCCCTCGGCGCCGCGGCCGTAGACGCCGTGGGACCGGATGTCCGCCGTCACCAGTCGCGAGCCGGTGAGCTTGCGGTGCAGGGCGAGCGCGCCGTCGTACGGCACGTTGCCGTCCCGGCGGGCCTGAAGCATCAGGACGGGCACGCCGTTGGCGATCCGGGTGGCGGACTCCCGGGGGCGGGTCTTCCAGAAGGCGCAGGGGGCCGTCATGTCGTTGACGAGCGGGCCGAAGACCGGCTGGGCGGCCCGGGCACGGACGATGTTCCGCCAGTACGCCTCCGGGTCGGCGGGCCAGCCGCCCGCGGGCCAGCCCCCGTCGCCGCACATGAAGAGGGCGCCGCCGGTCATCCCGTCCTGCGCGGCGGGGGTTTCGAGGAACGCGAGCAGGCCGGCGAGTTCCCCGTCGGGCTCGACCGGCCGGCCGGCCGACGCGTCGACGAGGGTGCGGACGGTACGGGCGAGCGCCGGGTCGTCCTCCTGGTGCTGGACGAACTGCCGCAGGATCAGCCGCAGCAGGGGCGCGCCGAGCCGGGCGCGGCCGACGGGCACAGGTCGCCGCTCGGCGCCGGCGAGCAGCCGTTCCACGGCGGCGCGCACCTCGGGGCCGGTGCGGCCGAGCCGGTAGGTGTCCGCGTGCCGGGCGGTCCAGGCCGCCCAGGCGTCGAGCCCCCGCTCCAGCGGCTCGCCCGAACGGCGGAACAGCTCGTACTGGGTGGCGTCGGGGTCGGTGGAGGAGTCGATGACGAGCCGGTCCACCCGGCGCGGGAACAGCTGGGTGTAGACGGCGCCCAGGTCGGCACCGTAGGAGACCCCGTAGTAGGACAGCTTCGGCTCGCCGAGGGCGGCGCGGATCGCGTCCATGTCGCGGGCCACGTCGCGGGTGGAGGCGTACGGGAGCAACTCGGCGTTGCCCGAGGGGCGGGCGCAGCGTTCGGCGGTCGACCGGGAGCGCCGCAGGCCGTCCTCGAAGTCGGCGCGGGGCGAAGTGACGGACCGGGGCGGGGCGGCGGGGCCGGCCGGGGCGCAGTGGAGGGGGGTGCTGCCGCCGAGGAACCGGGGATCGAAGCCGATCAGGTCGTAACGGTCGGCCACGGCCTTCAGGGTCTTGCGCAGTTCCAGAGTGGTGGCCAGTCCCGTTCCTCCGGGGCCGCCGGGGTTGGACAGCAGGATGCCCCGCCGGTGCGCCGGGTCCTTGGCCCGCACCCGGGAGAGGGCGATCCGGATCGTCCGGCCGCCAGGGTCGGCGTGGTCGAGGGGGACGGGCAGCGAGGCGCACTCCGCTCCGGCCGCGACCAGGTCCTTCTGCTCCGGGGGGCACGGGTGCCAGGCGGGCGCGGGCGGGGAGGGAACGGGCCGGGCCGCCGCGGCGGGTACGGCGGTGCCGACCGGCAGGGCGCCGCCGAGGAGGCCGGCCAGGCCGAGGCCGGCGGCGAGCAGGTGGATGCCGCGCATGGTGCTCCAGGTGGTGAGGGGGAAGGGACGGGCAACGACCCTAGGAAGGCGGGCGGGAGGGGTGCCATCGGGCCGGCCGGTGTGCGGGGAGGGGGGTTGTCCCTAGGGGAGGCGGCGGGTCCGCGCGCGGCATGCGGGGCCCGCGCGGCGCGCCGGCGGCCGGGGAACGCCGGCCCGTCGGAGCAGGTGACCGGAAATGGGTCGGCCGTTCGGGCGATCCCCGTCATCACCCAGACAACGACTCCCCCGTTCGGGTGAACGAGTGTGTGCGCGGGACGGGGGGTGTGGGGTTTCCGCCCGGCGAGGACGGCAACACGGGCAGGGACGGCCTTCCGGGAAGGAGTCCCCCGTGGTTTTCACCGCCCTGCTCATCCCTCCCCTGCTCCTCGGCCTCATCTTCGCACTCGCGGGCTACGAGGACCGGGTGCTGGGAACGGCGCGAACGCCCGACGCGGGTGCGTCCGACCCGGGTACACCCGGCCCGGCCCCGGCGAAACGCCACCTCAGCATCGTGCGGGACCTCCCCTCCAGGGCGCCCGGCACGTCCGGCACCCCCGGGGAGCGCGCCGGCCGGCGCCGTCGGCACGCGGCGTGACGCGCGGTCCGGAGCCCGTCCGGCGTCCACGCCGTCGGGCCGGGCGGGCTCCGGACCGTGCCGGGCGTCGCGGGACCGCCGTCGGCGAGGTTCAGCGCTTCGTCCCGAAGGGCACCGTGACACAGGCCAGCCGCGCCCCCGCCGTGCCGGCGTGGCCCGCGCGGGTGTCGGTGGCGTGTTCGTGGAGGACCACCGAGCGGGCCTCGCCCGGGCGGACGCGCCAGGCGACCGTCGTCTCGGCGCGGGCGGCGCCGTGGGCGTCGGTGGTGAGATCGAGCCAGACCTCGTTGCGGGGGTTGGCGTAGGCGGGGTCGACGGACGGCTGCACCGGATCCTTGACGTTCTGGTAGTGCGGCCCCGCGTCGTCGGGCTTCGGCCCGCACGCCCGGCGGTGCGCGTGCGCCCCGAACGTCCGCCCGGCGGGGAGCCCTTGGAGGCGCAGGACGAACCGGGTGCGCCCACCGTGCGCCGGACGCTCCGCCACCCGGACCCGCGCGCCCTCGGGCACGGCGGCGGGCACGTAGGTGACGGCGGCGCCGCCCGATCGCTTACGGAAGGTCCCGGCGACGGTGACGGCGTCGCGCCCGGAGTCACGGCCGGAACCGGAGCCGGCGCCCGGACCGGAGCCGAGACCGACGGCGGGTACCGCCATGAGGAGGGCGGCGGCAGCGGCCACTGGGAATGCGGAGATCATGTTCCTCCCTCTTCCCCGGCGGGAGTCCCGCCTCACCGATGTGGAGTGAGGTTCCGCCCGCACGTGACCGGACGCTCGCCCCTCGGCTCGGCGGCAGCCGGCCGATGGACGCGCTACCCCGCCGGTCGCCCGGCCGGACCCCGGACGGCGCCGGCTCTTGCGGGATTCCGCAGCACGGGGACGTCTCCGCGCCCGGCGCACGGGGTGTTCGGAGGCACGCGTCGGGCGGTGGACGGCGCGTTCGTCCGGGACGGCCGGGGCGGCCGGGGCTGTCACGCGAACGGGCCCGGCCCGGCGTACGTTCGTACGCACCGGGCCGGGCCCTGAGTCCCGTCACCGCGCCGCCGCGACGTGTCGTCACCGCGCGGCCGGCGTCCTCAGCGCGGGAAGGGCTTGGACGCGTCCTCTTCCGTCTTGATGCACATGTGGAGCTTCTTCGACAGGGCGTCCGCCTGCGCCAGGGTGTGCCGGGCGGCCTCGCGCTGACCGCGGCGCTTCTGCTCGGCCGCCTTCTTCTTCAGCTGGGCGATCTGCTGCCGCATCTTCGCGGGGTGGCAGGTGACGGTGGCCGCGGTGGCCGTCTGCGCGGGCAGGGTCATGGCGACCGTGCCACCGGCCATGATGGCGCTCACGGCGAGCGCGGCTATGCGTCGGCGCATGTGTTTCTCCAACTTCCGGTCCGGGCCCCTTCGTGGGGGATCCGTGGCCTCTGAGGGACAGGAAAGCCGACCCCGTCGGTTACCCAAGGTGGTCGACGACGCGGAGCGTAACGGAGATCGTCAACGCGGGAAGCTGGCAAGTCGGGCAGAGGACAAGATCCCGGAACATAAGATTCCAGTGGCCTGGATCACGCCCTCGTGGCCGGATCGTCCTCGTGGCCGGAGCGTCTCCCTCGCCGCCAGCGGCCGGCACCGGCACCGGACGACGGGGCTCGGTTCAGTCCGACGCTCGGTTCAGTCCGGCGCATGGACGACGAGCCGGTTCCGCTCCCCGTCGAAGACGCCGGCCAGGACGTCGCCCTCCGGCCGGCCCTCGCCGAAGAGGCCCTGCCGGTCCACGTGCACGACCAGGATCTCGTGGCCGTCGATCACCTCGGAGATGCCCCGCGTCTCGATCGTGTCCGCCCACGCGTCGAGATTCCGGCCGAACCACTCCGGCAGCCCGCACGGCTTGGCCACCGCGTCCCAGAAGTCGTCCAACGTCTCGATCAGCCTGCCGCGCAGGTCGACGACCAGCTCGCTGCTTGTCACCACGGCAGGCTACCGAGCCTTCGACACGCACCGTCACGGCCCACCCGGGTCCACCCCGCCCGCCCCGCGCCGAGTGTGATCCGTACCACTCCCCCGCCGCCTTGACGGAACCGCCGTGTAATCGATTACCTGAGCCCACCCACCCCGCGAAATCGATTACACCGACCGGAGGCCCTCGCCATGGCGACCATCAAGGACGTGGCCGACCGGGCCGGAGTCTCCGTCGCCACCGTGTCCCGGGTGCTCAACGGCCGCTCCCCCGTGGCCGCGACCCGGGACCGCGTCCTCGCGGCCGTCGCCGAGCTCGGGTACCGGCCCAATGTGGTGGCACGGGCGTTGCGGACGGCGCGGACGAGGACGCTGGGGCTGGTCATCAGCGATCTGCGGAACCCGTTCTTCACCGAGCTGGCCGACGCCGTCGAGCAGGAGGCCCGCCGGCTCGGCTACAGCCTGATCATCGGCAACGCCGGGGAGAGCCCGGAGCAGCAGGACGACCAGCTCCGCACCCTCCTCGACCGCCGTATCGACGGGCTGATGGTCAGCTCCGCCGGCACCGGTTCCGAGGTGCTGCGCGAGATCGTCGCCTCCGGCACCCCGCTCGTCCTGCTGGACCGGTCGGTGCCCGGCGTCGCGGCGCCCTGCGTCCGCGCCGAGGGGCGGGCCGCGCTCACCGAACTGGCCGCGCATCTCGCCGCGTTGGGGCGCCGCCGACCGGCCGTGATCGTCGCGCCGGCCGGCACGCCCGTCGGGGACGAGCGGCTGGAGTACTTCCGGGCGGCGCTCGCCGCGCACGGTGTCGCGCTGCCCCCCGAACGCGCCGTCGGGTCGCCGGACATGACGCCGGCCGGGGGCCGCCGCGTGATGCGCGGCCTGCTCGACCTGCCGGAGCCGCCCGACGCGGTGCTGGCCGCCGACAACCTGATGGCGCTGGGCGCACTGGACGAGGTCCGGGCGCGCGGCCTGCGGATCCCGGACGACGTGGCGCTGGTGTCGTTCGACGACGTCGCCTGGTTCGCGCACACCGATCCGCCGCTGACGGCCGTCGCCCAGCCGACGCGGGAGCTGGGGCGGGCGGCGGTGCACACCCTGCTGGAGCGCGTCGAGGGCCGCCCCGCCGAGTCGGTGCTGCTGCCGGCCCGGCTGGTGGTGCGCCGTTCCTGCGGCGAACCGGCGTGACCGGCGGCGCGCTCCGACGACGCGCCCCCGCGGCCACGCTCCGACGGCCCGCTCCGACGGCAGTGCGACAACACCCCACCGAATGACGAGGAGAGGCGTATGACCGGCGTCGATGACGACGCGCGGGGCGGCCGTGAAGTGCCGCCCGAGCGCGCCGAGTTGCTCCGCGTGGAGGGGGTGACGAAAGCGTTCCCCGGGGTGAGGGCGCTGGACGGCGTGGACCTGCGGCTCCTCGCCGGCGAGGTGCACGTCCTGCTCGGGGAGAACGGGGCCGGCAAGAGCACCCTGATCAAGATGCTCGCCGGCGCGCACCGCCCCGACACCGGCCGGATCCTCGTCGACGGCCGCGAGACGGCGATCCGTTCGGCGCAGGACGCCGAGCGGCTCGGGATCGCCACCATCCACCAGGAGTTCAACCTGGTCCCCGGCCTGACCGTGGCCGAGAACATCTTCCTGGGCCGGCAGCCGCGCACCCGCCTGGGCCTGGTGGACCGCCGGACGATGAACGAGCGCGCGGCCCGCCTCCTGGAGCGGGTGCGGCTGCGCGTCGCGCCGACCGCGCCCGTCGCCGGGCTGGGCATCGCCGCGCTGCAGATGGTGGAGATCGCCAAGGCGCTGAGCCTGGACGCCCGGGTGCTGATCATGGACGAGCCGACCGCGGTGCTCACCTCCGGGGAGGTGGCGACCCTCTTCGGCATCGTCCGCGAACTGCGCGACAGCGGCGTCGGCGTCGTCTTCATCACCCACCACCTGGAGGAGATCGCGGCCCTCGGCGACCGGGTGACCGTCCTCCGGGACGGCCGGAGCGTCGCGGAGGTGCCGGCGTCGACGCCGGAGGACGAGCTGATCCGGCTGATGGTCGGCCGCGATGTCACCGAGCAGTACCCGCGCCGCCGCACCCCGCCCGGCGCGCCGCTGCTGCGGGTGCGGGGGCTCACCCGGCGCGGCGCGGACGGCGCGCCGGGCTTCGAGGACGTGGACGTCGAGGTGCGCGCCGGGGAGGTCGTGGGCCTGGCCGGGCTGGTGGGCGCGGGCCGCACGGAGCTGGCGCGGGCGGTGTTCGGGGTGGACCGGTACGAGGCCGGTTCCGTGGAGGTGGACGGCCGGGTGCTGCGTCCGGGCGACGTACGGGCCGCGATGCGGGCGGGCGTCGGCCTCGTCCCCGAGGACCGCAAGGCGCAGGGCCTGCTGCTGGACGCGCCGCTGCACGACAATCTGACACTGGCCCGGCTGGACCGGGACACCCGGGCGGGGTTCGTGGACCGGCGGGCGCAGCGCCGGGAGGCGGCGGCCATGGCCGGCCGGCTGAAGGTGCGGATGAGCGGGCTGGAGCAGCACGCGCGGACGCTGTCCGGCGGCAACCAGCAGAAGATCGTCATCGGCAAGTGGCTGCTGGCCGGAGTGCGGCTGCTGATCCTGGACGAGCCGACGCGCGGTGTCGACGTCGGCGCCAAGGTCGAGATCTACCGGCTCGTCAACGAGCTGACGGCGGCGGGCTGCGGGGTCCTGATGGTCTCCAGCGACCTGCCGGAGGTGCTCGGGATGAGCGACCGGGTGCTGGTGATGGCACGGGGCCGCGTGGCCGGCGAGGTGCCGGGCGGCGATCAGGGGCCGGCCGCGCAGGACGCGGTGATGGAACTGGCCGTCCGGCACGCGGACGGCACGGGATCCGGCTCGGGAACGGGCGCGGGAACGGGCGCGGGAACGGGCACGGAATCCGGCTCCGGAACCGGCGCGGGATCCGGCGCGGGAACCGGCATGGGAACAGGGAACGAGAGCGCGATGGAGGGCTCCGATGTCGGCTGAGGCGGTACGGGCGCCGGGGGCGGCCCCGGCGGAGTGGTTCACCAGGGCGGTGCTGCGCAACGGCCCGCTGGGCGGGCTGGTCGCCCTGGTGGCGGTGATGGCGGTGCTGTCCCGGGACTTCCTGCACGGGCGGAACCTGCTGAACGTGGGCGTGCAGGCGTCGGTGACGGCGGTCCTGGCGTTCGGGGTGACGTTCGTGATCGTGTCGGCGGGCATCGACCTGTCGGTGGGGTCGGTGGCGGCGCTCTCCGCGACGGTGACCGCCTGGGCGGCCACGTCGAAGGGGCTGCCGGTGGCGGTGGCGCTGCCGCTGGGCCTGGCCGTCGGGGTGGCGGCGGGCCTGGTGTCGGGCGCGCTGGTGGCGTACGGGCGGCTGCCCGCCTTCATCGCGACGCTGGCGATGCTCTCGGTGGCCCGCGGGCTGTCGCTGGTGATATCGGGCGGCTCGCCGATCGCGTTCCCGTCGGCCCTCGACCACCTCGGGGACGAGCTGGGCGGATGGCTGCCCGTGCCGGTGCTGGTGATGGCGGCGATGGGGCTGCTGGCGGCGCTGGTGCTGGCGCGGACGTACACGGGCCGGGCGATGTTCGCGATCGGTGGCAACGAGGAGGCGGCGCGGCTGTCGGGCATCGACGTCAAGCGGCGCAAGCTCGTCGTCTACGCGCTGTCCGGGCTGTTCGCGGCGGTCGCCGGGATCGTGCTGGCCGCCCGGCTGACGTCCGCGCAGCCGCAGGCGGCGACGGGGTACGAGCTGGACGCCATCGCCGCCGTCGTGATCGGCGGCGCCAGCCTGTCGGGCGGTTCGGGCAAGGCGTCGGGGACGCTGATCGGCGCCCTGATCCTGGCGGTGCTGCGGAACGGCCTCAACCTGCTGAGCGTGTCGGCCTTCTGGCAGCAGGTGGCCACGGGTCTGGTCATCGCGGTGGCCGTGCTGCTGGACACGCTGCGCCGGCGGAGCGCGCGGTGAGGCGGCGGGGCGCGGCGGCGTCCGCGACCGTCCTGCTGACGCTCGCTCTGGGCCTGGGCACCACCGGCTGCGACCGGGGCGGGAACACGGACCTCGGCCTGGCCCTGTCGACGCTGAACAACCCGTTCTTCGTCGGCATCAAGAAGGGCGCCCAGGCGGAGGCGAAGGCCCGCGGGCTGAAGATCAACATCACGGACGCACAGAACGACCCGACCCAGCAGATCAACCAGATGGAGACGTTCACCAGCCAGAACGTCAAGGCCGCCATCATCAACCCGGTGGACTCCGACGCGGCCGTGCCCGCGGTGGGCGTCGCCGGCCGGGCGGACGTCCCGGTGGTGTCCATCGACCGCGGGGTGAACGGCGGCCGGGTGGCCACCACGATCGCCTCCGACAACGTCGAGGGCGGCCGGCTGGCGGCGCGGTCGCTGGCCGCGGCGCTCGGCGGCCGGGGGCGGGTCGTCGTCCTGGAGGGGCAGCCCGGCACGTCCGCCGCCCGCGAGCGCGGGAAGGGTTTCGAGGAGGGCATCAGGGCCTTCCCGGGCATCGAGGTCGTCGCCCGGCAGCCCGCCGACTTCGACCGCGCGAAGGGCATGGACGTGACGACCAACCTCCTCCAGGCGCACCGGGGCGTGACCGGCGTCTTCGCCGCCAACGACGAGATGGCGCTGGGCGCGGCCAAGGCGCTGGGGTCGTCGGCGGGCGGGAAGGTGCGGATCGTCGGGTTCGACGGCACCCCGGACGGGATCGCGGCGGTGCGCGACGGCGTCCTGACGGCGACCATCGCGCAGCAGCCCGAGCTGCTGGGCCGGCAGGCGGTGGACCGGGCGCTGCGCGCGGCGCGGGGCGAGCGGCTGCCGGGCACGGTGAAGGTGCCGGTGGTGCCGGTGACGCGGAAGAACGCGGCGGAGTTCGGCGGCTGAGGCCGGGCGGGGCGGGAAGGCGCCGGGCAGCTCTCGGAAGAACCGGGTGATCATGGACACGTGCGGCGACGCCCGGGGCGTGACGGCGCGGGAGAACACGAAGGATCGGGAACCGGAGACGTGATGAGGAACGACACCGACAGCAGCGGGCACGGCGACCGGGCGTACGACGTCCTGGTGATCGGTTCGGCCAACGCCGACCTGACGGTCCGGGTGGACCGCCGTCCCGGCCCCGGCGAGACCGTGCTCGGCACGGACCTGGTGGAGTCGGCCGGCGGCAAGGGCGCCAACCAGGCCGCGGCGGCGGCCCGCCTCGGCGCCCGGACGGCCCTGCTGGCGGGGGTCGGCGACGACGCGTACGGCGAGCTGCTGCTGGACGCCCAGCGGGCGGCCGGCGCCGACACCGCGCACGTCCGCGTCGTCCGGGGGGCCAGGACCGGCACGGCCATGATCGTCGTGGGCCCGGACGGCGACAACACCATCATCGTCTCCCCCGGCGCCAACTCCCTGCTCTCACCGGACGACGTGGCGGCGGCCCGGCCGCTCGTCGCCGCCGCGTCGGTGGTCTCGCTCCAGTGGGAGGTCCCGGCCGAGACCGTCCGGGCCGCCGCCGCCCTGGCGGCCGGCACCGGGACGCGGGTCGTCCTCAACCCCTCCCCCGTGCCGCCGGAGCTCGGCCGCGACCTGCTGGCGGCGGCCGACCCGCTGGTCGTCAACGAGCACGAGGCGCGGCACCTTTCGGGAGCGCCGGACGGCGACGACCCGGCCGGCTGGGCCCGCGCCCTGCGCGATCAGGGCGCCCGTTCCGTCGTCGTCACCCTGGGCGGCGCCGGCGCCCTGGCGCTGGACGCCGACGCCGCCGATCCGGTGACCGTCCCCGGCGTGCCCGTCCGCCCGGTGGACACGACGGGCGCGGGCGACGCCTTCACCGGCGCCCTGGCTGCCCGGCTGGCCACCGGCGCGCCGCTGGCGGACGCGGTCCGGTTCGCCGTACGGGTCGGCGCGGCGTCGGTGACGAAGCCGGGGGCGCAGCCGTCGTACCCGACGGTGGACGAACTGCCGCCGGCGGGTGAGGAGAAGTAAGGGCGGTACACGTGGGGCCGGCGGCCGAGGGCGCGCGTCACCAGATGAGGACGCCGCCGCCCACCTCTTCCGCCCGCCGGGCGGCATCCTCGATGTTCGCCAACCGGTCGGAGAGTTGACCAAGGAGCTTGCCAGCCGTCGTCACCGGGTTCACACCGGCGACGATGTCCTCCAGGTTCTCGCGCAGAACGGCGCACTCTCGCCTGAAGGCCCGCACCTGGTCGGCGTCGACCCGCAGGTCATCGCCGGCCAGGACCGGGAAGAACCGGGCTCCCAGCGAACGGACCGCCTGCGAGCCCCACACCGTGGTCCGCCATCGTTCGAACCCGGCCAGGTCGGAGCATCCGTCCGGCACCTCCAGCACCCGTATCCCGTCGTCCTCCCCCACGAGGAAGACGTCCACCGACAAGCTCATGAGCGCAGTGGAACACGGTCGCGGCGCGGCGGTCCATGGATTTCGGCGGTCCCGGCCGGTGGAGCGAGTGGTCACACCTCGCGCCGGGAACGGGGGTGACGTGCGGAAAAGCGCGGTGGCGCGTAAGGTCGGCCCCGGCCCGCCGCGGTCACGGCCGGTGTCGCGGACGCGAGTTGGGGCGTAATTGGGGCGTAAGCCGTACTCCTCGGGCCGGTGTGGGGCCCGCTCCGGTCCGAGGGCCTGAGGCATGGGTCGTAAACCGACGACGCGGAGGAGGACCGAGTGCGCCCGTCCGGAGGAGCACCGATACCCGGGACGACGACGGGCGCGCCCGCGCCCGACCTCGACACCGATCTCGATCTCGACGTCGATCTCGACCGGTGCACGATCGCCGACCTGCAACAGGCCATGACGCGCGGCCACTTGAGCTCCGAGCGCCTCACCCTCGCCCTCCTCGAACGGATCGAGCGGCTGAACCCGCTGCTCCGCGCGGTGACGACCGTCAACCCCGACGCCCCGGCCCTCTCGCGCCGGAGTGACGCGCTGCGCCGGGACGGCCGGGCGCGCGGACCGCTGGAGGGGATTCCGGTGCTGCTCAAGGACAACGTCGGCACCGCGGACCGGCAGCCGACCACCGCCGGTTCGGCGGCCCTGCTGGGGGCGCGGCCGGACGCGGACGCGTTCCTGGTGCGGCGGTTGCGGGCGGCCGGGGCCGTGGTGCTGGGGAAGGCGAACATGACGGAGTGGGCCGACTTCCGGTCCGAGCACTCCGTGGCCGGCTGGAGCGCGACCGGGGGCCAGAGCCGCAACCCGTACGTGCTCGACCGCAGCCCCTCCGGGTCGTCCAGCGGTTCGGCGGTGGCCGTGGCGGCCGGGCTGGCCGTGGCGGCGATCGGCACCGAGACCGACGGCTCGGTCGTCCTGCCGGCGAGCGTCACCGCGACGGTCGGCTTCAAGCCCACGCGCGGGCTGGTGAGCCGTGGCGGCATCGTGCCGCTCTCCTCCCGCCAGGACACCGCCGGGCCCCTCGCCCGTACGGTCGCCGACGCGGCGCTGGTGCTGTGGGCGATCCACGGCCCCGACCCCGCCGACCCGGTCACCGCCCGCGCCGCCGGCGCCCTGCCCGCCGGCCCCGGCGCGGTGCTCGACCCCGGCGCGCTGCGCGGCCGGCGCGTCGGCGTCCGGCGCCCGGCGGGTCTCGACCCGTGGACGGAGCGGGTGTTCGAGGACGCCGTCGAGCGGATCCGCGGCCTGGGCGCCGTCCTCGTCGAGGACGTGGACCTGCCCGACACGGACGAGGAGGCGGAACGGCACCTGGAACCGGCCCTGCTGACGGAGTTCAAGCACGACGTCGGCGCCTACCTCGCCGCCACGCCGGGATCGCACCCCAAGGACCTGGCCGGCGTCATCGCGTACAACGTCCGGCACGCCGATACCGAGTTGGCGCTCTTCGGCCAGGACGTCCTCGAACGGGCGGAGCGGACCGGCGGCGACCTCCGCGATCCGGTCTACCGGCGGCACCGGGAGGCAGCGGTCCGGCTGGCGCGGCGGTCGCTCGACGGCACGCTGGCCCGGCACCGGCTGGACGTGCTCGTCACGCCCACCGCCGGTCCGGCGCCGCTCCTCGCGGGGACGACGGGGGACGGCCCGTTCGCGGCCGTCACCCGGGACGCAGCGGTGGCCGGGAACCCGCACGTCACCGTGCCGGCCGGGTACGCCGGGGGCGTGCTGCCGCTGGGCGTCTCGTTCGTCGGGGCGCGGGGCGGCGACGCGCTGGTGCTCGGCTGCGCGTACGCCTTCGAGCAGGCGGGCCCGCCCCGTACGCCGCCGGGCCGCCTCCCGACGCTGCCCTGATCGGGGCCGGGTCCGGTCCCCGGCCCTGCCCCGACCGGGGCCGGGTCCGGTCCCCGACACTGCCTCCGGCCCGGCCGCTTCGCGGTACCGCCCCCCGTGCGGAACCGGCCGCCCGCGGAATGGCGGCACCTCCCGGCCGCCCCGCGGAACCGCCCTGTACGGAACCGGCCGCCCGCGGAACCGGCGGCACCCGCCCGGCCGCCGCGCGGAACCGGCAGGCCGTCGGGCGGCACCCTCGACGCCCGCCTCCCTCCGCACCACTCCCCGGCGGCCCCGCCTACTCCCCGAACATCCCGCCTACTCCTCGATGGCCCCGCCCACCGTCCGCAAGTGCTCGCGGAAGGTCAGGCCCGGGTTCTCCCGGCGCCGGGCGAGATACGTGTCGAAGCTGACCTGTTCGCGCAACGAGACGCCGGAGCGCATCCGTTCGGACTGCTCGCGTTCGGTGTCGCGGATCGCGGCGGCGAGGGTGAGGAGTTCGTCGGCGCGGGCGGCGGGGACGAAGAGGACGCCGTCGTCGTCGCCCAGGACGAGGTCCGTCCGGTCCACCGTCCACTCCCCCACGACGGCGGAGCGCAGCGCCTCCGGGGGCCGGGGGTCGAGGCGGCGGGGGCCCGGCGGGGTGGCGCCGAGGCTGAACACGGGCAGGCCGATGGCCCGCAGGTCCGCCGTGTCGCGGTGCAGGCCCCAGATCACCGCGCCGCTCAGTCCGGCCTGCCGCGCCTCCAGGACGGCGAGGTCGCCGACGCACGCCTCGTCGAGCCGCCCGTCGTTGTCGACGACGAGCACGTCGCCGGGGGCCGCCGCCGCGTACGCCTCCAGGAAGACGTCCACGCTGCCGACGTGGCGCGCCGGGCAGGCCCGGCCGGCGAGGCGGCTGCCGGGGGCGAGGGGGCGGACGTCCGGCGGCGCGGCCCGCACCGGGAGCGCGGCGCGCACGCAGGCGTCGGCGACGTGTGCGGTGGTCAGCGCGGAGAAGCGCCGGGTGAGCTCTTCGTGGTCCATGGGTGATCCTCCCGTGCCGAAGGGCCCACGCTGCCATGCCCGTCGGGCTCGCCGGGAGGTGTCTCCCGGTACTGGGATACGGTCCCGGGGATGAGAGACGATCAGGAGGCGCGGCTGCGGCTGGCGCACCGGCTGGCGGCGTTGCGGGCGGAGCGCGACTGGCCGCTGGACGAGCTCGCGCGCCGGACGGGCGTCAGCCGTTCGACGCTGTCCCGGCTGGAGCGTGCCGAGATCAGCCCGACCGCCGTCCAACTGGCGCGGGTGTGCGCGGCGTTCGGGCGGACGGCGGCCCAGGTGCTCGCCGAGTTGGAGGACGGCCCGCCGCGGCCGGTGCGGGCCGCGCGGCAGGCGGTGCGGCGCGACGACGAGGCGGGCGCCGTACGGCGGTCGGTCTCGCCGCCGGGTCCCGGGCTGCGCGGCGAGATCGCCGAGTACGTCCTGCGGCCGGGGACGGAGGTGGCGTGCGAGGCGCCGCGGGTGCCCGGGGCGGAGCGGCACCTGTGGGTTCTGGAGGGGGTGGTGGAGGTGGCGGCGGCCGGGGGCGCGCACGTCCTGCGGGCGGGCGACTGCCTGCGCTTCCGGCTGTGGGGCCGGTCGCGTTTCCGCTGCCCGGGTCCGGAGCCGGCGCGGTACGCCCTGTTCACCGTCCTGCCGTGAGCGGCCGGCCGGCGCGGGCGGCGAGCACGATGTCCGATCTCCGCCGGTCAACGCCGCCCGCGCGGGCCAGGCTTGCGTCCGTGACCACGATCAACCCCACGCATACGCGCATCGAACCGAACATCCTGTACTTCGGCACCCCGGTGGTGCTGCTCTCCACCGAGAACGAGGACGGCACGCCGAACCTCGCCCCCATGTCGTCGGTGTTCTGGCTCGGCTGGCGGGCCGTGCTCGGGCTCTCCGCGCGGGCGCAGACCAGCCTGAACCTGACGCGTACCCGGGAGTGCGTCCTCAACCTGCCGTCCGACGCCCTCGCCGCCCACGTCGACCGGCTCGCGCTGACCACCGGGCGGAACCCGGTGCCGCCGCGCAAGGAGGAGCGCGGTTACCGGTACGTCCCGGACAAGTTCGGCCGGGCCGGGCTCACCCCCGTACCGTCCGAGACGGTGGCTCCGCCGCGGGTGGCCGAGTGCCCGGTCGCCATGGAGGCGGTCCTGGAGGCGGTGCACCCGGTCGGCGAGGACGACGAGCGGCAGCGCGGCTCGATCGTGGCGTTCGAGGTGCGGGTGCGGCGGGTGTTCGTCCACGACGGGATCCGGCTGCCGGGTACGGACGACCATGTGGACCCCGACGCCTGGCGCCCGCTGGTGATGAGCTTCCAGCAGCTGTACGGGCTGGGGCCGCGGGCGCACGGGTCGCGGCTGGCGAGCATCCCCGAGCGGTGGTACCGGAGCCCGGACGTCGACCGGGCGCGGGAGACGCCGGTCCGCTGAGGCTCCGGCACCGGTTCAGTCCGCCTCCGGCCAGTCCCAGCCGAGCTGGAGGAACATGCCCAGCCGGTCGCTGACCGCCCGGATCTCGGAGATCCGGCCGTCCGCCACCGTGAACCACCAGATCTGCTCCACCGCGAAGGCGCGTCCGGTCGGGCGGGGCATGCGGGGGTGCTCGCCGGTGTGCCGGCCGCCGACGGTGAGCCGGGCGACGACCGTGTCCCCTTCGGCGAGGAGCCCGTCGGTCCGCACGGTGAACTCACCGAACGCGTCGAGCTGCCGCCGGATCCCCTCGAAGGCCGCGCCCGGCTCGTCCGGCTCCCCCGCGATGATCTTGTTGTGGTCGACGACGTCCCGAGCCAGGTACCGGGGCAGGTCACCGAGCCGCCGCTCCTCCACGGCCCGGAGGAAGTCCGCGACGAGCCGCTTGCCGGGGTGCCGGGCCGTGTTCGTGTCCACTCTTCTCTCCCCATTTCTTCTTACACTGTAAGTTTTGTCCCGCCGCCAGGATGGACTTACGATGTAAGAAAGTCAAGGGAAGCAGGAGGGCGCATGCCGGCCGCAGCCAAAAGGACACGAGGGGAACGGGCGGGGCTCACCCGCGAGCGGATCCTGGACGCCGCGGTGGACCTCGTGGACCGGGAGGGACCGAAGGCCCTGACGATGCGCCGGCTGGGCGCGGCGCTCGGCGTGGAGGCCATGACCCTGTACCACCACGTCCCCAACAAGGACGCACTACTGGACGGCCTCGTGGAACGGGTGTTCGCCGGCGCCGCCCCCGTCGAGAGCTCCGACGGTGACTGGCGGTCCTGGCTGCGGGCGTACGCGGACGCCCTGCGCGCGACGCTGCTGGAGCACCCGGGCGTGCTGCCGCTCGCCGCGGCGCGGCCGGCCGCGACCCCGGCCGCCCTGGACGCCGTCGAGCGCGGGCTCCGCGTCCTCACCTCCGCCGGCTTCCCGCTGGGCCGCGCCCTCCACGCGCTCAACTCGCTGACGCTGCTGGTCGTCAGCCACGCCGCCGCCGAGTGCGCCCCCGCCGACCCCGACGGCCCGAGCTCGACCGCGGCCCTCGCCGCCCTCGACCCCGGCCGGTATCCGCTGACCGGCGAGGCCGCCCGGACGGGCGCGGGGACCGACGACGCCGAGCGGTTCGCCTACGCGGTGGAGGCGCTGGTCACGGGGTTCGGCGCCGGGGCCGGGGCTGACCGTCCGGTGGGGTGTCAGGCGGCCGCGGTGTCCGGCCGGTAGGGGCTGTGCATGGCGAGGAAGCGGACCTCCAGGTCGGATTCCAGGTAGTCCATGCGGCGCTCCTGGAAGTCCCGGATGTGCGGCAGGGCCAGATGGGCGTCGAGGTCGGCACGGGAGCGCCACGCCTCGTAGAAGACGAAGACGCCCGGCTCGTCGCGGTCCTCGTGGAAGTGGTACTCCAGGCAGCCCGGCTCGCGCCGGGTGGGCTCGACGAAGGACAGCAGCAACTCCTTGAGGTCGGCGGCCCGTTCGGGCTTGGGGCGGGCGATGCCGACGAGCGTGAACGGCTGGGTCATGGGTCTGTCTCCTCGGGTGGCGCGACCGTAGGTACGACCGATCTCGTACCTACGGCACGGCACGCTAGCCAACACCTTAGGTACGATGCAAGCCGTACCTACAGACCCCGGTCAGGGAGGAGACCCACGGTGCCCGACGACGAAGGCCACCCGGCCGTCGAGGAGATCGAACTCGGCGCGGTGCTCGCCGCGCTGGCCGACCCGCTGCGCCGCCGGGTGGTGCGCGAGCTGGCCCGGGCGCCCGAGGGGACGACGCGGACGTGCAGTTCCTTCGCGCTGCCGGTGTCCAAGGCGACCGTCACCCACCACTTCCGCGCACTGCGCGAGGCCGGTCTGGTCCGGCAGGTGGACCGGGGCAACAGCAGGATGGCCCGGCTGCGCCGAGCCGACATCGAACAGCGGTTCCCGGGCCTGCTGGCCATCGTGGCGGCCGAGGACGCGGAGTAGGCGGGGGTCCGCCTGCGCCGCCGGGGCGTCGGCCTCCAGGAGCGGCCCCGGCGGGAGCCGCATGCGGGCGGGGTCAGCGCCAGACCTGTCGTTCCCGGCCGCGAGGGTCGTCGACCTGGGTCCACTCGGCGTCCATGCGCAGGGTGGACCTGCGCTCGGTGTCGTACGGGTCCCAGCCGGGGTCGCCGGTCCTGGCGAACCGGACCCAGGCCCCGTGCACGCCGGCGGCGAGCCCCGCGGGGGGCTCGTCGGGGCCGAGCAGGGCGTTGGCACCCCGCAGCCGGGCGGACCGCGCGAGATCGAAGACGAAGGGCAGTTCGACCGCGTGGGCGGCACCGAGCTGTCCGTCGAGGGCCTGGGAGCGCCAGGCGAACTCGTAGGCGTACGTGGCGGACCGGGCCTGCGCGGCGTGCGCCTCGGCCAGGGCCCGGCTGCCGGCGCCGAACAGCGCGTCACCCATGATGGCGGAGCGCAGCTCGCCGTAGGACGCCCCGGGGCGTGTCCTCCGGTAGGTCTCGACGAGTCGGGCCGCGTGCGGGTGCGAGCGCGCCGCCACGTCGTCGACGTCCTCGGCGGTCGAGGTGGCGTACGTGCCCACGGGCACCAGGTAGAGGTTCCCCTCCTCGGCGTTGGTCCCGATGAGCAGGTCGACGTCGGCGCCCAGGCCGGCGGCGACGGATTCGGCGGGCTGGGTGTCGAGGACCAGGCTGAAGGGGCTGAGTCCGATCAGCGGGTCGTGGTGGGTCTCGGTGCGCAGGTCGATGCCCGTGAGGCGGGAGGCGGCCTCGACCAGGCGTTCGTCGGGGATGTCCGCGAAGGCGTCGGCATGGGGCTCGACGCCCAGGGACGCGGCCGCAGCCCTGGCGACCCGGGCGGCCTGCTCGGTCGTGAACGCCCCCAGGCCGCTGCCGCTCTGGACGATCGCCCGGCGGAAGAGGCCGGCGGCTTCGGGGGTGGCGAGGACGCCGCCGACGAGGGTCGCCCCGGCCGACTGGCCGAAGAGGGTGACATTGCGCGGGTCACCGCCGAAGGCGGCGATGTTCTCCTTCACCCAGCGCAGTGCGGCGACGACGTCGAGCAGGCCGCGGTTGGCGGGCGCGCCGGGGAGGTCGAGGAATCCGGCGATGCCGAGCCGGTAGTTGAGGGTGAGGAGGACGACGCCGTCGCGGGCGAAGGCGGAGCCGTCGTAGAGCGCGGCCCGCGTCGATCCGGCGACGAACGCGCCGCCGTGGACGAAGACCATGACGGGCTGGTCACCGTTCGCGGCGGCGGGTGCCCAGACGTTGACGGTGAGGTAGTCCGCGCCGCGGCTCCAACCGTCGCCGAAGTAAGGGGACATGTCGATGTCGCCGAGCCCGCGCTCGGACTGCGGCGCGTTGGGTCCCGGCACGGTGGCGTCCCGTACGCCGTCCCACGGCTCGTGCGGCCGCGGCGGCGCGAACCGGCCGGCGCCGCGGGGCGCGGCGGCGTAGGGGATGTTCAGGAAGGCGGTGGCGTCGCCCCGGCGCAGGCCGCGGACGGCTCCCTGCGCGGTGGTCACGACGGGGTCGGGGTGGTGGTTCACGGTGCTGCCTTTCCACTTCACGGTGCTGCCCGTCCACTTCACGGTGCTGCCTTTCCGCGGGGTCTCAGGACCGCTCGGCGTACGGGGCGAAGGGGGCCCAGCCCTTGATGGCGAACGCGCCTCCCTCGCGCGCCACTTCGACGGCGCCGTGCCCGCCCAGGTGCGCGGGGATCACGAGGGCGTTGTTGTCGGCCGCCCAGCCCAGCACCTTGCGGCGGGTGGCGCGGGCGCCCTCCGGGTCCTCGCAGAAGCAGCTGTTGGCGTCCGGTGCGAGGATCTGCACCGGACTGTGCAGCATGTCGCCGACGAACACGGCGCGGTCCGTGCCGGAGGTGAGCGTCAGGACGGAGGAGCCGGGCGTGTGTCCGGGAGCCGCGTCCAGGCGCAGGGCGGCGTCGATCCGGTGGCTGTTCTCCCACAGCAGCGTCCGGCCGGCCCGGTGCACCGGAGCCACGCTGTCCTCGAAGACGTTCTGGTTGCCTCGGCCGAGCAGCGGCTTGTGGCCGTTCTCCGGGTTCCAGAAGTCGAAGTCGTCCTTCGGCATCAGATAGGTGGCGTTGGGGAATGTCGGCACCCATCGCCGGCCGTCCAGGTAGGTGTTCCAGCCGACGTGATCGATGTGGAGATGGGTGTTGATCACGACGTCCACGTCCTCGGGCGCGACTCCGGCCCGGGCGAGATTGGCCAGGAAGTCCCTCTTGAGGTGGCTCCAGACCGGCGCGTACGGGCGCTCCTTGTGGTTGCCCACGCCGGTGTCGACGAGGATGGTCTTGCCCTCGCTGCGCAGCAGCCAGGTCTGGATGGCGGAATTCACGGCGTTGGTGCCGCTGTCCAGGAAATGGGGGGTCAGCCAGGAGCCGCCTTCTTCCCACAGGTCTTTCGGGCTGTCCGGGAAGAAGGTGTCGGGCGTCATCCCGACGGACCCGAAGTATTCCCATACCCGGGTGACGCTGACATTGCCGAGCGTGATGTGGTCCATGAGGCGTCCTTGGAATGCGGAGCGTTTCCCGAACCGTACGAGCGGCCCGGGCGGCCGGGTATCCGTCACGTGACTGCACCCGTGCGCACGGCCCGGGCTGGGGGCGCGGCCGCTTGTAGCCTGGGTGGACCAGGCGAGGCGGCTCCCGTTCGTGAGCCACGATCCGTGGAGAGCCGTGAACGAGCACACAGGTGGCCCTGACGCGGCCACGGGACCGGAGCCGGATCCGGGCGAGCCGTTCGTCGGCCGGGACGCGGAGCTGGAACGCCTCTTCCGCGCGGTGGAGTCGGCGTCGGCCGACCCGGTGGTGCTGCTCGTCGGTGACGTGGGCATGGGGAAGAGCACCCTGCTGGGCCGTGCGGTGCGCCGGGCCGGGGCGAGCGGTGCCCGCGTGCTGCGCGCCGAAGGCAGCGAGTCGCAGTCGAACCTGCCGTTCTCCGCCTTGCACCGGTTGCTGCGACCGCTGTCGGCGGAGGTGGACGAGCTGCCGGAGAGGCAGCGCACCGCGCTCCAGGGCGCCTTGGGCACGGGACCGGCCACGCCCCCGCACACGGGCGCGCCCGATCCGCTGCTGATCGGGGTCGCCGTGCTGAGCCTGCTCTCGGCCCTGGGCGACCGGCAGCCCGTCCTCTTGGCGCTCGATGACGCGCAGTGGTTCGACCGCGTTTCCCTGGACGCGTTGTCCTTCGCCGCCAGGCGGCTGGAAGGCGAACCGGTCACGATGCTGATCGCGGTCCGTGACGGCGACCGCCTCGCGGGATTCGACCGGCACACGCCCACGCTCGTCCTCGAACCGCTCGACGACGCCGCGGCGAACCGGCTGCTCGATCGGCAGCCGAAGAGCCCCACCGGCCACATCAGGACGCGCGTCCTCGACCAAGCGGGCGGCAACCCCCTGGCACTGGTGGAACTCGCGAGGGCGGCCACCGTCCGGGACGCGGCCAGGGGACTGCCGTCCGCGGGCCCGCTCCCCCTCACCGATCACCTGGAGCGGCTCTTCGCCGCTCGCCTCGACGGCCTCCCCGCCACGACGACGCGGGCCCTCCTGCTCCTGGCCGCCATGGACGGCGTCGACTCCCCCATCGCCGCCTCGGCCGGGCCGCCGAACGCCGAGGACGACGCCTGGCCGCCCGCCGAGCAGGCCGGCCTGGTCCGGCGAACCGGCCGGGACCTGCGGTTCCGCCACCCGCTGGTCCGGTCCGCCGTGTATCACGCCGCGCCCGCGGGCGCCCGCCGCGAGGCCCATCGCACGCTCGCCGAGCTGCTGCGGGACGAACCGGACCGGCGGGCCTGGCATCTGGCCGCCGCCTGCCCGGGCCCGGACGCCGCCGTGTCGGCGGAGCTGGAGCGGACCGCCGACCGGGCCCGCCGCCGCGGTGGCCACGCGGCGGCGGCCAAGGCACTCCAGCGCGCGGCGGAGCTGGCGCCGCGGCGCGAGGCCAGTGCCCGGCTGCTGGTCGACGCCGCTTCGGCGGCCGTGTTCACCGGTGACCTCGCCTGGGTCGAGGAACTGGCCGCCGCGGCCCGCGCGCGCACGGACGACCCGTCGCTGCTGGCCTCCATCGCCGTGCAGGCCGGCCGGCTGGCGGTCCTGACCCTGCGCCATACCACGGTCTTCTCCCGACTGACCGACGCCGCCGAGGAGTCGGCGGTCTCCCGGCCCGCCGCCGCGCTGGACCTCCTGGCCGGTGCCGCCGTGGTCCGCTTCTACTCCGGAGACGACACCCAGCGCCGCCGCGTCCAGGACATTCTGGAGCGCCTTCCCGAGGACGCCTCGTCCACGGGCCTGCGCACCTGGGTGCGGGCCGTGACGGACCCCTTCGGCGACAGGGGGGAACTCGTCTCCCTGCTCCCCCGGCTGGCCGCCGAGGCGGAAGCCCGGCCGGAACGGCTCACCACCGTCGGGATCATGGCGTGGCTGCTGGACGAGACCCCGTGGGCCGTCCGCGCCTTCGACAGGGCCTTCGACCGCTGGGAGGCGCGGGGAGGGCTGCCGGAGGGGCTGGGCGGCGCGGTCGCCTGGGCCTACGTGGAACGAGGACGGTGGGACCAGGCCAGGGACGCCTGCGCCCGCGCCACCGCCGTCGGCCGGGCGGCCGGCCTCGACCATGCCGCGGCCTGCGCGGCCACCGTGGACGCCGTCCTGCTGGCCCACCAGGGGGACGCGACGGCGGCCCGCGCCGGGGCCGAGGAGGCGCTCGCCCTGATCGATCCGCTGGAAAGCCGCTCGGTCACGGTCTACGCCCGTCGTGCGCTCGGCGCCGCGGCGGCCACCGAAGGCGCGTACGAGACCGCCTACGGACAACTCCGCGCGGTCTTCACGGCGGATGGCGCGCCCGTGCACTACCACGCCTCCTTCCCGGCCCTCGCGGACCTGGCGGCCGCCGCCGTGCGCTGCGGCCGGCGCGAGGACGCGGCCGGGGTCGTCGAACGGTGCGCGCGCACCCTCGCGGACAACGCCTCACCCCGCCTGCGCGCACTGCTCGGCCGAGCCCGTGGCCTGCTGGCGGACCCGGAGCACGCCGAGCCGCACTTCCGGGCGGCCCTGGCCGACCCGGTGCTCGAGCACTGGCCCTTCGAACGCGCTCAGACCCTGCTCGACCTCGCCGAGTGGCTGCGCCGCCGCCGGCGCGTCGCGGAGGCGCGGGCGCCGCTCACCGAGGCCCTGGAGACCTTCCGCCGCCTGGGCGCCCGCCCGTGGATCGAGCGCGCGCGGGCCGAATCGCGCGCTGCCGGCCTCGACGTCGTGGACGCGGTCCCGGACGCGCTCGCCGAACTCTCCCCGCAACAGCGGCGGATCGTCAGGCTCGCCGCCCGGGGGCTGACCAACCGCGAGATCGGCGAGAAGCTCTTCCTCTCCCCGCGCACGGTCGGCTCGCACCTGTACCGCAGCTTCCCCAAGCTGGGCGTCACCGCCCGCTCCCAGTTGCGTGACCTCGTCGACGGCGCCCTCGTGCCGGCCGGCCACCAGGGCTGAGGGACGACCGGCCGCGGAGGCGGTCACCTGACGCGTACCGCCCGCCGTCCCGCGGCACCGGGCGTCCCACGCGCCTCGTTCGCCACCGGGGTCCAGCACTCGACGGCCCCCTCCGGCGGCCGCTGCTGTCAAGCGCGGGACCGGCCGTTCGGCCCGGCGGGGCGGCAGGGCGGTGACCGCGGGGAAACGGACCATCCGGCTCCCCGGAAGCGACCCGCCGGTCACTCTCCCCCGGGGACGGCGGCGGACTCCGGCCGCCGGCGTCCCGCCGGCCGGGCGCCACATGCCTCGCGGATCACCTCGTCCAGGACGCCGCGGGAGCGCCGCAGGTCCCGTATCGCGCGGTCCAGCCGGTCGCGTTCGTCCAGCAGCCCGGCGACGAGCTCCTCCGAGGCCCGCTCCCGGCCGCCCTGACCGGGCAGGCAGGGCAGCACCTGGGCGATCTTGCTGCTGCACAGGCCCGCGGCGAACAGCTCCAGGATGCACACCACGCGGTCGACGGCCGCTTCCCCGAACTCGCGGTGCCCGCCCGCCGTGCGTTCCGAGGTCAGCAGCCCCTGTTGCTCGTAGTAGCGCAGCGCCCGCTCACTGACACCGGTCCTGCGGGACAGCTCCCCGATGCGCACGCCTTCCCCCCGGGCTCGAACCTCGTCGCGGCGCCGCGGACTTGAATCTGACGCCGGTGTCAGATCCTACGGTTCCCGCATGACATCCAAAACGGCCTCCCCGCTGCTCACCCCGTACACCTCCGCCGCCCTGCGGCTCCGGAACCGCGTCGTGATGGCGCCCATGACCCGGCTGCGGACCTGCGAGGACGGGGTCCCGCTGCCCGTCGGTGCCGGCCGTCCGCGTCGGGCTCAGTCGGCGGCGGGCTCCAGGCGCCACCACTGGGCGGGGGTGTCCCGGTCCTCCCACTGCTGGACGCGCGCCCCTTCCCCGGTCGCCGCGTCGGCGACCTCCAGCAGGAGGCCGCTGATGTGGGCGACGAGGATGACGGTGCCCGGGTCCTCGACCAGCTCTTCGAGCAGCCACTCCTGGGCGCCGTAGCCGTTGGCCTTCCACTGCTGGACGGTGGCGCCGTTCTCGACCGACGCGTTGGCCACGTCCAGGCGCTTGCCGCTGCCGGCGTTCACGATGTGGTGCAGGCCGCTGCCCTCGTGCACGGGCGACACGCGCCAGAGTTCGGCGGGCGTGCCGTCGGCCGCGCCCTGCACGACGGGGGCCCCGCCGCCCGCCCTCCCGCCGGCGACGCGCAGCAGCAGGCCGCTGTGGACGTTGCGGATGCGGTACGTGCCTTCCATGCCTGCCCCCGTGTGCGCCGTGAAGATGCCGGTGAACCCGCCGGTGAAGGCCATGATCGTAACGCGTGGCGCGGGCCGTCCCCGCCGCGCCGGATGGTGGATGATCTGGGTATGTCTGTTTCTCTTGAGGTTTGTCGCGAGCGCACCGACGACACCGTTCCCGCCGGTCACTGGGAGGACGAGCGCACCACCGCGGTCGTCCTGGCGCGCGAGGACGGCGCGGTCATCGGTTCGGTCGTCGTCCTCGACCTGGGGGCCGACGATCCGGCCCTCCGCTTCGCCGCCGTGCCCGAGGGCGCCTTCGAGGCGCTCGTCCCCATGCTGCGCGAGGCGGCGGCGCTGGTCGGCGCGGCGGGCGGTACGGCGCTGCGCTGGGTCGCCGAGTCCGACGAGATGCCCCCGTCCGTCCCGGAGGAGCTCGGCGCCACCGAGGACGGCGAGGTCTACCGCTGGTGGCGGCTGGAGCTGTCCGCCGCCGCCCGCACCGTCGAGGGCGGCGGGGCCGGGCCGGTGGAGGAGCGGCCGGCGGGCGAGGACGCGGTCTTCCGGCTGGGCCTGGCGGACGCGCTGTTCGACGTGGAGATCGAGGAGGACACCGCCGTCCTGGTGCACGACCGCGAGGAGGAGCACACCCCCGACGAGCTGACGGCCCTGGTCGGGGCGGTGGTGCGGCGGGTGCGCGAGGCGCATCCGGCCGTCCGCGCGGCGGAGGCGTACGCGGCGCCCGACGACGACACCCTCGGCGCGGCCCTGACCGCCGTCGGCTTCGTCCCGACCGACCGGCGGGCCGTCGAGTACCTGCTGCCGCTGGGCGGCTGACGCCGGGCGTTCACCGGAAGGAGACGCCGGAGGGCGCGCGGAACGGGCCGGTGCCGGCCGTTCCGCGCGCCCTCCGGTGTCGGCGTCGTCCCGTCAGCAGGTGGCCGGCGGGGTCTCGAAGGTGCCCTGGCCGTCGACCTTGATCAGGCCCACGTACTTGCGGTCACAGGGGTAGCTCATGTTCCAGGTGCTGTTGGCGCGCTCGCCCTTGCTGATGGTCTTCAGCTCACCCCAGGTGGTGCCGTTGGAGCGGAAGCCGAGGTGGGCCTTGATGGGGGAGCCGGCCTTCTTGGTGTAGATGATTTCGATGCGGGAGGGGCTGGTGTTCAGTTGCTCATGCTGGTGCACTTGACGCGGTCGCTCCCGGAGGCGTGGGCGGGAGTGGCGAGCAGCGTGGTGCCGGCGGCTATGCAGGCGGCCATGGTGAGGGCGGCGCGACGGCGCATGGCGGGGTTCCCCCTTGGTGGTGTGCAAGATCAACGGCGGGGAGCGTAGCAGGAGCGGAATCCGGGTTGCCAGATCTTGCGACTGCCGCTCCGGGGGCGGACTTTGCCGGCTCCGCAAGGGGGCACGGGGCCGGTTCCCCGCGAGAAACGGAGAAAGGGCACGACAGGGGCCAACGCCCCACTTCACCCTGATATGGTGGAGCTGTCCGGTGTACGTCGCGTCAATTCCCTTGCTGGACCACGGCAGTTCACGGCAGCCCACCACACGCGACAGCGGGAGAAGCATGATCCTCATCGTGCCGCCCGGCGCCGACCCCACCCTGCGGCTCACCGAAGTGCCCGACGGCGCCACGGTCGTCGACGTCGGCCGCCGCTTCGTCGCCGAGCTGACCCGCCAGGCCGCGCGCGGCGCGCTGCGCACCCGGTCCCGGGCGCCCGGAGACCGGCTGATGGCGACGGCCGGCACCCGTGCCCTGGGCGACGCCTCCCGGCCCAGGCTGCACCGGCTGCGCGGACTCGGCGCGGTACTGGGCGCGCTCCACGAGCCGGGGCACGGCGTACGGCTGCGCCTGGACGACCTCGAACCGGCCGACGGAAGCCTGGAGTCCGCCGCCGACGTGCTGCGCGCCGCGGCGGCCCCGGCCCCGTACGACGGCGCCCTGGCGGGGGCGTGCGCGGATGTGCCGCGCGGGGCCGTCGTACGGCTGATCGTCGAACGCGAGCAGCAGGTGCCCGCCGCCGTCGCCCTCGCCCGGGCGCTGCTCCCCCGCGCCCGGCGGCTGGAGCTCACGGGCCGCTGGGCGACCGCCCACGCACCGGCGCTCGGCCACCTGCCGCCGTTCGCCGACGCCCGGCTGACGCCCGCGCCCCGGGGGCTGGCCTGGGAGCTCGCGGACCCGTTCGGCCCGGCCCCGGACGACGGCCTGCGCTGGCGCGAACGCGCGGCCGACCCGCTGCCGTCCGGCCCCTGGGCGGGCCGGGTGGGGCTGCGGGAACTGGTGGGCGGCGTGGTGCCGGAGACTGCCGGGGCGGCGGTGGAAACGTCCCCCCGTCCCGACCGGCACCCCCGGCTCGCCGTCATCGGCGTCTGCGCCGCCGCCGACCGGGCGGTGGGCCGCGGCGGCACCGTGCTGTCCTGGGACCGGCTGGCCTCCGCCGTCGGCGCCGCCCGCGACCGGGGCACGACGGTCGTCGCCGAACTCTGGCTGGGGGCGCCCGGGATCCCGCCCGAGGCCGCGGAGGAGGCGCTGGCCCGGCTGGAGGGCGCCGTGGACCGGGTGATCGGGCTCCGCCACTTCGACTGGCCGGCCGACTGGGCCGAGCCGTCCTGGGCCTCCGCGCCGGTGACGCTGGGCGACGCCGGTCCCGACCTGGCCCGGCGGCGTCCCGTGCTCGATCCGGCCCCGCCGTCCGCCGAGCGGCTGACCGCCCTCGCCGCGGCGCTCGCCCGCCCGCTGGCCCGGGCCGGCCGGCTCGCCCCCGGCCGGGTCGCCGGTGCCTATCTGCCGCCCCCGGGGCCGCATCCGGACTCCGTCCGCGGCCTGGACCCGGACGTCGTCGTCGGCCGGCGCAGCGCCCGCGCCGACCGCGCCCTCGCCGTCAACCTGCGGACGGGCGCCTGTTCCTACGTCTCCCTGCGGGTCGCCGACGCCATCGACCGCTACCGCGACGGCTACACCCTGCGCGAGGCGCTCCGCCCGCTGTCCCCGCGCGCGGTGCGTGCCCTGCGGGACGGCGGGGTGCTGGGTCAAGCCCCGTGACGCCCCGTGCGCTCGGCCGCCACGCGGCGGCCCCCGGAACGCCCGACGGGGCGGCCCGGAGGTCTCCCTCCCGGCCGCCCCGTCGGCGCGGTCCCCGGCGCGTGACCGCGCCGGTTCCTCAACGCGTCCCGCGCGTCAGTTCTTCAGCGCGCTGCGCTTCTGCCACTGGTCCCAGGTCTCCTGCCAGACCTCCAGGCCGTTGCCCACGTCGGTCTTGACGGTGCTGGAGGTGCCCTTGACCTCCACGGTGGAGCCGATGGGCAGGAAGTCGTAGACCCGCTTGGCGTCCTCGGTGGTCATGCCGAAGCAGCCGTGGCTGTTGTTGACCACGCCGATCTGGTTGTTCCAGGGCGCCGAGTGCAGAAAGGTGCCGGAGGCGGTCATGTGGGTGACCCACTTGGCGTCCAGCATCCACTGGTTGCCGTAGCCGATGGTGGACGAGTCCATGGTCTCGTCCGCGTTCTTGCTGCGGACCGTGTGGATGCCGCCGCGGGTCGGGGCCTCCGGGGAGCCCGCGGAGCCCTTGACGCTGCCGACCGGCTTGCCGTCCTCGTACATGGTCAGCGTGTGGCCGGGGACGTCGATGACGGCCTTGTGGTCGGCGCCTATGGTGAAGCCGTAGTCGTAGTCGCGGGCGAACCAGCCGCCCTCGCCGCTGTCGACGCCGGCGAGCGAGCCCTTGACGGAGACCTTGGTGCCGCTGGGCCAGTAGGTCTTGGGCCGCCAGTCGAGCCGGTCCTGACCGGAGTAGTCGGTCACCCAGCCCCAGGCGCCCTCCACCTGCGGGGTGGAGGTCACCTTGAAGTTCTTCTCGATCTCGGCCCGCTTGTCCTTGTCCACCTTGTGGTCGAAGAGGATCGAGACCGGCATGCCCGTGCCGACGGTCTGCCCGTTCTGCGGGGTGTTGGTCAGCTTGTTGACCTTCGGCGCCTGCTGGGTGCTGAAAGTCGCGGTCGAGTCGGACTTCTTGCCCTTGGCCGACTCCGCCACGGTCTTCACCGTGTAGGTGGTCTGCGGCTTGACCTTGCCGGCCGACTGCCAGGTGGCGCCGTCACCGGACAGCTTCCCCTCGACCTTCTCCCCCTTGTCGTCCTTCACCTCCACCGAGGTCAGCTTGCCGCCGTCGGCCTTGACCGAGATCGGCGAGCCGAGCTTGACCTCCTTGGCGCCGGACGCCGGGCTCACGGTCACCTTGGCCGCGGGGCCCGCGTCGTCCGAGGAGCCGCCGCCCGACCCCCCGGAACAGGCGGACAGCACCAGTGAGCCCATGAGGGCGGATATCAGCAGGACGGGGCGACGGCCCTTCCCGACGTGCACGTGAAAACCTCCAAGACAGCGAGACCGCGGCGGGCCCGGCTCCGCTGCCGGTCCGAAAGCCAAAGAAAGTACGACAACCCCCCGCCTCACCTGTACAGATGACCTGGGCGCCGCCACGGTTCCTGAGAAAAACGATATTTGTGCGGGAATCGTGCGGACGATCCCGGTCCGCATGGCCGCGGACGGCCGTCCGCCGTGCGCCGCCCCGGGACCCGCCCCCGGAAACGACGGAGCGGCGGCACCGGCTCCGGAAGCCCGGAGGGGTGCCACCGCCCGGAACGGCCCTACTGCCGCGGCAGTTTCGTGGCCGTGTCCAGGTAGAACGCGTCGATGCTGCGCACCGCGCGGGTGAAGTCGTCGAGGTTGACGGGCTTGGTGACGTACGCGTTCGCGTACCGCCGGTAGGCGTCGGTCACGTCGTCCGGGGCGGAGGACGTGGTCAGCACGACGACCGGGATGGTGCGCAGCTCCTCGTCCCCCTTGAGGACGGCCAGCAGTTCCCGGCCGTTCATCCGCGGCATGTTCAGGTCGAGCACGATCAGGTCCGGCAGGGGCCGCTCGGGGTCGCGCAGGTGGTCCAGCGCGGCGATGCCGTCCTGGACCTGGGTGAGGTTGCGGGCGGCTCCGTGTTCCAGGAGCGCCTCCTTGATGAGCATCGCGTCCGCCGGATCGTCCTCCACCAGAAGGACGTCGTAGGGGCGCGCGGGGGCGGCCATCATCATCGGCTCCGCTCGGTGTGCTTCGGGGGACGGTGGGTGGTGCCGTGCACGATGCCGGGCCAGCGGTTGCGGGCCCCCTGACGACTCATCTCGCAGGCCCGCCCGATCTGGGGATAGCCGGCCCCGGTGCGCGCGGCCTCCTCGGCCGCGCGGTCCGTCAGGCGCTGCACGGCCCGTTGCAGGTGGACCAGCATGTGGAGGTACGCCAGGGCCTCGGCCCGGGCGCCGTCGGGGTCCGCGGGCCCGCCGGCGGCGGGCAGCAGGCGGAACGACCGGTGGGCCAGGCGGTGCGCCAGGCCCGCGAGCGCTCCCTCCACCATCGCGGAGATCTCGCTTTCGGCGAGGCGCGGGGAGAAATGGGTGCCGGGCATGACGCACACCCTAGATCTTGTACCGCCCTCCCGACAACTAGTGTTGTCACGTCACCGATACGGTGTGACGGCGCGGACGCCGGGGAAGCAGCCCCGGGGAACGGAGAGGGAAGGCGGAGAACGTGGCGGTCGAGACTGCTCCTCAACAGGGCGGTTCCCCGGAGTCCCCGGCGGACAGACCCGCGGGGGACGGCGGCTCCGGCGGTGCGCCGGCCCCGGCCGGCCGGCCGGGCTGGACGACGCGCCGGTGGCTGCGCGTCGGTGTGTGCTCGACGCTCGCGGTGCTCGCGGTGCTCGGCGCCGTGGGGGCCTGGGCGTTGGCCCGGACCGCGTCGATCAGCGACCACCTGGTCGGCGTCCGCTCCCCGGCGCTGGTCGAGGCCGTGCGGCTGGAGAACTCGCTGGTGAACCAGGAGACGGGCGTGCGGGGTTACGGCCTCACGGGCCGGCGGGAGTTCCTGGAGCCGTACACCCAGGGCGTGGCGGACGAGAGGGCGGCCGTCGCCCGGCTGCGCCGGCTGGTCGGCGACGAGCCGGCGGCCCGGGCGGACCTGGACCGGGTGCTGGACCGGGCCGAGGCGTGGCAGGCGCGGGTCGCCCGGCCGGTCGTGGCGGCCCAGGGCGCCGAGGCCGGACGGGTCCTCGAAGGGGCGGGCGGCGGCAAGGGCCCCTTCGACGCCGTCCGCACCTCCCTCCAGGAGCAGCAGCGGCACCTGACCGAGGAGCGGGCCGGCACCAGCGACGACCTGGCCGACACCCGCCGGCTCCGCAACGGGGTCTTCACCGCCATCGCCGCGGTGATCCTCCTGGTGGCCGCCCTGATCTTCGAGGGGCTGCGCCGCGGCGTCACCACCCCGCTGGAACGGCTCGGCGCGGACGCCCGGCTGGTCGCCCAGGGCCACTTCACTCGCCCGATCGCGGCCACCGGCCCGGCCGACCTGCGCCGGCTGGCCGGTGACGTGGAGGCGATGCGGCAACGCATGGTGGGCCAGCTGGAGTTCAGCGAGAAGGCCCGCACGCTGCTCGACGAGCAGGCCGCCGAGCTCCGCCGCTCCAACGCCGAGCTGGAGCAGTTCGCGTACGTGGCCTCGCACGACCTCCAGGAGCCGCTGCGGAAGGTGGCGAGCTTCTGCCAGCTGCTGCAACGCCGGTACGGGGACGGCCTGGACGAGCGGGCGCACCAGTACATCGGCTTCGCGGTGGACGGCGCCAACCGCATGCAGGTGCTCATCAACGACCTGCTGGCCTTCTCCCGCGTCGGCCGGGTGCACAACGACCACGACACCGTGGACCTGGAGGCCGTCCTGGAGGCCACGCTGGACACGCTGAGCGTGCCGGTCGAGGAGTCGGGCGCGGAGATCACCCACGACCCGCTGCCCACGGTGGTCGGCGACCGGACGCAACTGGGCATGCTGTGGCAGAACCTGGTCTCGAACGCGGTGAAGTTCCGCGCCCCGGACCGCCGTCCGGCCGTCCACGTGTCGGCCGAGCGGGACGGCGACGTCTGGCGGTTCGCCGTCACCGACAACGGCATCGGCATCGGACCGGAGTACACGGAGAAGGTGTTCGCCCTCTTCCAGCGGCTGCACACCCGGGAGGCGTATCCGGGGACCGGCATCGGCCTGGCGATGTGCCGCAAGATCGTCGAGTTCCACGGGGGCACGATCGCCGTCGATCCGGAGCACGAGGGCGGCGCCCGCGTCGTCTTCACACTGCCGGCCACGGGAGCGGACGACTCCCGGACGACGGTGTCCGCCGGGACCGGGCGGCCGGCCTCGTGACCGCGCAGACCTCCGACGCCCCGGGGCGGCAGACCGGCGGCGCGCTCCCGGGGCCGAAGCCGGCCGCGCCGCCGCACTACCGCGTGCTGCTCGTCGAGGACGACGCGGGCGACGCCCTCCTGGTGGAGGAGCTGCTGGCCGACACCGGGCTGGACCACACCCTGATCTGGCGCAAGACGCTGGCCGAGGCCCGCGCGGAACTGCTCGCGGACGGCTCGGGCGGCGCCGATTGCGTCCTGCTGGACCTGCACCTGCCGGACGCCTCCGGCACGGCCGCGGTCACCGCGGTCCAGCAGGCGGACCCGCATGTGGCGGTCATCGTGCTGACCGGTCTCGCGGAGTCGCAGGCCGGGGTGCGCGCGGTCACCGCGGGCGCCCAGGACTACCTCGTCAAGGGGCAGGTGGAGCCGGAGCTGCTGCAGCGCGCCGTGCACTACGCGGTGCACCGCAAGCAGGCCGAGCGGGCCAAGGCGGAGCTCCAGGCCACCCAGTTGCGCGCGCAGGAGAACACCCGGCTGGAACGCGGCCTGCTGCCCACGCCGCTGCTGGAGTCCCCCGCCGTGACCGCCACCACCCGGTACCTGCCGGGCCGGGAGAGCGCCCTGCTGGCCGGGGACTTCCTCGACGTCGTCCAGACCGACGACCACGTCGTGCACGCCCTGATAGGCGACGTGAGCGGGCACGGCCCCGACGAGGCCGCGCTGGGCGTCGCCCTGCGCATCACCTGGCGGGCGCTGACCCTGGCCGGGCACCGCGGCGAGCAGCTGCTCGACCTGCTGGAGCGGATGCTGGTGGCCGAGCGCACCCGGCACGAGATGTTCGCCACCTGCTCGCTGCTCACCCTGGACCTGCGGGAGTCCACCGCCGTCCTGCACCTGGCCGGGCACCACGAGCCGCTGCTGACGGCGGAGGGGACGACCCGGCCGGTGGCGGCGGAGCACGGGGTGGCCCTGGGCATCGCGCCGGGCCTGTGCCACTGGCCGGCCACCCGGCTCGCGGTGCCGCGGTCCGGGGCGCTGACGCTGTACACCGACGGGCTGATCGAGGGCCACGACGGCCCCGGGTCGCACCGGCTGGGCGCGGAGGGCCTCGTCGACCTGGTGAACCGGGTGCCGTCGCAGGAACCACCGGACCGTCAACTCGACCGGCTCATCCGGACCGTCCGCGAGCTGAACGCCGAGCGGCACGCGGACGATCTGGCGATCCTCCGGCTGGACTGGCGCGCGGCGGACTGAGGGCGGGGGGCCGGCGGGGTTTTCCGGGAGCCCGTCAGTCCGCCGGGCTTCTCGGGAGTCCACCAGTCCGCCGGGGTTCCCGGAAGGCCACTAGTCCCCGGGAGTCCCGGAAGGCCACCAGTCCCCGGGATTCCCGGGAGGCCACCAGCACGCCGGGGCTCGCAGGAGGCCGTCACCCCCCGGGCTCACCGGTAGGCCGTCAGTCCCCGGGACTCCCGGGAGCCCGTCAGCCCGCCGGGACCACGGCGACCGGGCAGTCCGCCCGGTGCAGGGCGGTGTGGCTGACCCGGCCGAGCTGGAGGCCGCCCCCGTGGTGGCGGCGGACGGCCCCGACCACCAGCAGGTCGGCCTCGTCCGAGGCGGCGACGAGGACCCGGTGCGCGGGGCCTTCGACGGTGACCGCGCGCACGGTCACCCCCGGGTACTCGGCCTCGGCGGCGCGCAGCGCCTCGTGCAGCTCGCGGCCGGCCCGCTCCTCGTGGTCCAGGGTCTCGTCGCTGGGCAGCGGGTAGTGGAGCACGGACTGCCGGGCGGGAAGCCGCCACGAGCGGACCGCGTACACCTCGCAGCCGCGGGCCGCGGCCTCCCGGAACGCGAAGCGGACGGCGGCGGGCGCCTCCTCGCTGTCGCCGACGCCGACCAGCACCCGGCCGCGGGCGCCGCGCAGGCCGTCCTCCGAGCCCCGAACGGTGATCACCGGGCAGTGGGCGCGGGCCGCCACCGACAGGCTGACCGAGCCGAGCAGCACCCCGGTGAAGGTGCCCCGGCCGGAGGGGCCGGTGATCACGGCGGCGGCGTGCCGGCTCGCCTCGACGAGGGCGTTCACGGCCTCCTCGGGGACGGTCTCGGCGTGGACGCGCACGGACGGGTCGCGTTCCCGTGCGTGCCGCGCGGCGGCGGGGGCGACGGCCTCCTCGGCCCGGGTCTCCTCGGAGGGACCGTCCGGGGGCGGGAGGCGTCCCTCGTAGCGCTCCCACAGCGAGGCGTAGAGGACGTGCAGCCGCGCGTCGTGCCGGGCCGCCTCGTCCACGGCCCAGTCCAGGGCCCGCAGACTGCCGGCGGACCCGTCGACGCCCACAACCAGCGGAAGCTCCATCACCACCCACCTCCTCACCCCCACGCCCCCACTCCCGCCACCCTCGCACCACCGGGCACGGGCCGCGAACGGCGACTGGTCCGTTCGGCCGACGCGTCGCGGCGGTGGGCGCCGGGGGGCGCGGCACGGGCGGCCGCTCTCCAGCGGCCCGGTCCGGCAGGCGGGCCGGAGCCGGCGGCGGGACGGCCGACGACCGGCGGCTCGCGTGGGCGGTCGACGGCGAAAGCCGGGCGGACCCCGGCCGGGCCGCCCGATCAGCCCGTCCGGCGTTTGAGGACAGCGCCCGCAGGGCGCTGCGGGGTGCGGGGGGGGCTCGGCCCCCATGAAAGCACCGGCCCGCGTGGGGCGCGCCCCACAGAGGGGCCGGCCCCGACGACAGCCGACGGCGGCGCGCTCGCGGTGCGCGGCGTCCGCGCCGAGCATGGAGGCATGACCAAGGACTCACGGAGCACCCTGCGGGCCCGCCACCGGGAGGCGCTGGCCCTGTTCGGCGAGCGGGTGCACGCCGTCCGGCCGCGCCAGTGGAGCGCGCCGACGCCGTGCTCGGAGTGGACCGTGCGCGACCTGGTGAACCACCTCACGGCCGAACAGCTCTGGGTACCGCGGCTGTTGGCCGGCGCGTCGGTCGAGGACGTCGGCGACGAGCTGGACGGCGACGTCCTCGGGGACGATCCGCCGGCGGTCTGGGACGCGGCGGCCGAGGCCGCCGTCGCGGCGTTCGGCGCCCGGGGCGCGCTCCAGCGCACGGTACGGCTGTCGTACGGGGAGACGGCCGTGGAGGACTACTGCGCGGCGATGACGGCGGACGCCGTGGTGCACGCGTGGGACCTCGCGCGGGCCATCGGCGCGCCGGAGCGCCCGCCGGAGCCGCTGGTGGCGGCGGCCGGGCGGGTGTTCGGCTCGTACGGGGACGACATGTCGCCGACCGGCCTGTTCGCCGCCCCGGTCCCGGCGCCGCCGGACGCGGACGACTGGACGCGGTTGCTGGCGCGGCTGGGGCGCGCGGTGTGACGTTCCCGGCGCCGGAGGGGCGGCGCGGTCTGGCCCGGGCGTCCCCCGGCCGGATATAAGGGGCTCATGCCTGAGCGCGGAGGGTGGGGGGCCGGCCTCCGGCGACTGGTCGCGGCGGCGGTCTGCGGCGCGACGGTCGCCGCTTGCGGCGGGGGCGGCGACGCGGCGCCCGCCCCGGAGCCGACGACCCGGGCGGCGGCCGGCGCCGACACCGTCATGATCATCCGCCATGCGGAGAAGCCCGACGAGGACGACGGCGGGAAGCCGCCGTTCGGCGTCACCGAGGACGGCGCGCGGAACGCGCACGCCCTGGTGGTGCGCGGCTGGCAGCGGGCCGGCGCGCTGGTGCCGCTGTTCGCCCCGGAGGGCGGTGCGCCGGTCCGTCCGGGGCTGCGCCGCCCGGACGCCGTCTACGCGGCGGACGCGCACGGCGCCGGCAAGGGGCTACGGCCGGCCGAGACGGTGGCGCCGCTCGCGGCCCGGCTGGGCAAGCCGGTCGACAGCTCGTACGGGCAGGGGCAGGAGGCCGCGCTCGCCCGGGAGCTCGCCGCGCGGCACGGCGCGACCCTGGTGTCGTGGGAGCACCGCCGGATCGCGCGGATCGTCGAGGGCCTGGGCCGGGTGCGTCCGGCCCCGCCGCGCGCGTGGCCGGGGGACCGTTACGACCTGGTGTGGGTGTTCACCCGGGAGGGGACGGGGTGGCGGTTCACACAGGTGCCCCAGCTGCTGCTGGCGGGCGACCGGCGGGACCCCGCGTAGCCCCCGCCCCTCCCCGGCGCGGGATCAGCTCTTGGCGCAGAACTCGGCCGGGAACATGTCGTCGTACGGCTTGCCGTCCTCCAGCCAGTCGCCGTTCAGCTGGAAGGTGAGCGCGTGCTTGCCGTCCCGGGTGACGGCGCTGCTGGTGAGCGAGCCCCAGACGATGCCGTCGTGGCCGTACACCTTCACCCCGCAGGACAGGCTGCGGACGATCAGGCCGAGGCCGTACTCGAAGGGCTGCCCGGTCTTGACGGTGGTGAGCATCGCGTCGAGCTGCTTCTTGGGGAAGAGCTTGCCGCGCAGCAGGGCGCTGTAGAAGCGGTTGAGGTCGCCGGTGGTGCTGATGACCTCGCCGGTGGCGCCGGACCACGCCGGGTTGTACTCGGTGGCGTCGTAGACCTCGGGGCCGGGCTTCTCGGCGTAGAGCTTGGAGTAGCCGACGGCGTGCGGGGCGGGCATCTTCGGGTCGGTGCCGGGGAACGTCGTCTCGCGCAGCCCCAGGGGCTTGACGATGCGCCGCTCGGCCTCGCGGGCCCAGGGGTTGCCGGTGGCCTTCTCGATGATCATGCCGGCGATGACGAAGCCGGTGTTGGAGTAGTGCCAGCCGCCGCCCGGCGCCCAGTAGGGCGGGTACTTGAGGCCCATGGCGACGATCTGCTCGGGCGAGCGGTACTCGTAGCGGTGCTCGAGGAAGCCGGGGCCGTTCATGTACGCGCGCCACTCCGGGGTCTCCACCATGTCGTGGACGCCGCTGGTGTGGTTGAGGAGCTGCCGGATGGTGATCTTGTTGCCGTCGTAGCCGTTGCCCTGGAGGAGGCCCGGAAGCCAGCGCTCGACGGAGTCGTCGAGGCGCAGCTTGCCCTCGGCCTCCAGCTGGAGGATGACGGTGGTGACGAAGGTCTTGGTGATGCTGCCGGCGCGGATGTGGTCCTGGGCGGTGCGCTTGCGCTGGGTGGAGGTGTCGGCGTAGCCGGCGGAGCCGAACCACTCCCCGTCGGGGCCCATGGTCCCGGCCGCGACGCCCGGCATCCCGGCGGCCTGGAGGGCGTTGAGGGCCTGCTGCGTCTGCTGGTGCGACCCCTTGGTCTCCGCGACGGGCTGGGCGGTCGCGGGACCCGTCAGGGCCGCGGCGCCGACCGCCAGGGCGGCGGTGAACCCGAGGGCCTTGCCACGTATCCGGAGTGAGAGCTTCGGCATTGCACATCCTCGCCGTCCCGTCGCCCCGGTGGGAGCGACGTCGGAATGATCATGGGCGAGTGAAGTATAGGTAAAGAGATCCTTTGCGAGGCGGCGAATTCGAGCCACTTCGCACGCCTTCGCGTAAGCGGTATGTCTGCTCAACGCACCGCCCGCCACCAAAAGGGCGATATGTCGACTTCGCGACGTACGGTGGAGGGATGGCCGCACCATCCGCACCATCCGCACCCTCTGCGCCTTCCGGACCCTCCGCGCCTTCCGTGCCCGCCATCGCCCTCCAGGGCTCGCTCTTCGACACGGCGGACGAGATCCGCCTCGCGCGCCCGCTCGCCGAGGCCCGCCGGACGGAGCTGGGGTCCGGGGCCTGGATCGACGTGCTCCCCGGCTGGCTGAGCGGCTCCGACCCGCTGTTCGAGGCGCTGCTGACCGGCGTGCCGTGGCGCGCCGAACGGCGGCACATGTACGACGCCGAGGTGGCCGTGCCCCGGCTGCTGGCCTACTTCGGCGAGGCCGACGAGCCGCCGCACCCCGCGCTGGCGGCGGCCCGGGACGCGCTCGACGCGCACTACGCGGCCGAGCCGCGGGAGCGGTTCCGGACCCTCGGCCTGTGCCTCTACCGGGACGGCCGGGACAGCGTCGCCTGGCATGGAGACCGCCACGGCCGCGGCGCGGCGGAGGACACGAGGGTGGCGATCCTGTCCCTGGGCGCGCCGCGCCCGCTGCTGCTCCGGCCGCGCGGCGGCGGCCCGGCCCGCGTCCGGCAGCCCCTCGGCCACGGTGACCTGCTGGTGATGGGCGGCAGCTGCCAGCGCACCTGGGATCACGCGATACCGAAGACCGCCCGGGCGGTCGGGCCCCGGATCAGTGTGCAGTTCCGGCCGAGCGGAGTGGCGTGAGCGGGCCGCCCCGCCTTCCGTCCTACCGCCCCAGGCCCGCGTCGCGGGCGATGAGGGCCGCCTGCACCCGGTTGCCGCACCCCAGCTTGGCCAGAATCCTGCTCACGTACGTCTTGACCGTGGCCTCGCTCATGTGGAGCCGCCGGCCCGCGTCGGCGTTGGAGAGGCCCTCGCCGAGCAGGGCGAGCACCGCGCGCTCGCGTTCGCCGAGGGCCGCGACGCGGGCCCTGGCCTCCTCGCCGCGCTCCTCGGCCGGGGCGGACGCGAACGAGTCGACGACGTGCCGCGTGGCGGCGGGCGACAGGTAGGCGTTGCCAGCGGCGGCGGCGCGGACGGCGCCGATCAGTTCGCCGGGGGCCGAGTCCTTCAGCAGGAACCCGGCCCCGCCGTCGCGCAGCGCCCGCAGCACGTTCTCGCGCTGGCCGAACGTGGTGAGGACGAGGACCCGGACCTCCGGCGCGGTCCGCCCCAGTTCGGCCAGGGCCGTGAGTCCGTCCATGACGGGCATCTGGATGTCGACCAGCGCGACGTCCACCCGGTGCCGGCGGGCCAGTTCGACGGCCTCCCTGCCGTCGGGCGCCTCCGCCACGACCTCGATGTCGTCGGCCGAGGTCAGGATCATCCTGATGCCGGCCCGGATGAGCGGCTCGTCGTCGGCGATGAGGACGCGGATCACGCAGGTCTCCCGCAGATTTGGTCGAAGGGTCACCACACGAGCACTCACTAGTCGTTCCTGACGACGAACTCGCGCTTTTCGATCAGTTTCCCGCCCCGGAAGCAGAAGCGGTACACGCGGTCCTTGTCCATGTCCTTCGGGGAGTCGGTGGACAGCAGCGACAGGCACCGTGCGCCGGCCGGCTCGGCCGGGCCCTTGTGGTTCAGGCCGGAGGTCAGGAAGGACCGTCCGGAGGGCAGCCGGTCACGGACCTCGGATTCGGGGCTGCCGACCCTGATGTCCCGGTAGGTCTCCGGCTCGATCTGCGACTTGTCCAGGGCCTCGAAGAGTGCCACCGCGCCGAAGGCGAGCAGGACCCCCAGGCCCAGCAGGACCAGCACGCCGACGCCGCACCCGGCCAGGCAGCCCTTGCTCCGGCGCAGGCCGGTGAGGTTCCTGAGCTCCTCGCGGGGGTCGGCCCAGGCGGCGCCGGGCAGCCCGTCCCCGGCGAGGTCCCCGTCCGGCGGCCAGGTGTCGTCGGACGCCTCGCTTCCGGCCGCGTCCGGCGCCGGGTGGTACGGGAGCAGCCCGGCGAGGCGGAAACCGCCGTCCTCCAGGGGCCCGGCGTGCACCATGCCGCCGGCGAGCCGGGCGCGTTCGCGGAGCCCGGTGAGGCCCTGTCCGCCGCTGACGGCGGCCGGCCGGCGGGCGGCGCCCCCGGGGACGGGCCCGTTGACGACCTCCACCACCAGCGAGTCGGCCTCGTGGTGCAGTCCGACGGTGAGTTCGGCGCCCGGGGCGTGTTTGAACGCGTTGGTCAGCCCCTCCTGGACGACCCGGTAGGCCGCGTGGTCGGCGGCGGCGCCCAGCGGGCGGGGCTCCCCGGACCGGACCAGCCGGACCGGGGTGCCCGCGGCCTCGGCGGCCTCCACCAGCCCGTCGACGCCGGCCACGCCGCCGGGGCGTTCGTCCTCGGGCGTGCCGTCCTTGAGGACGCCGACGACGGCCCGGAGTTCGTGCATGGCGGCGACGGACGCCTGGCGCAGCACGCCGACGGCCTCGCGCTGCTGGTCGCTCAGCCCGTGGGAGACCTCCAGGGCGCCGGTCTGGACGGCGATGAGGGCGAGCTGGTGGCCGAGGCTGTCGTGCATGTCCTGGGCGATGCGCTGGCGCTCCCGCATCCGTGCCTGACCGGCGACCATCCGGCGCTCGCGCAGCAGTTGGGCGTTGCGTTCCCGCAGGGTGTCGAGGAGGGCGCGGCGCTGGGACGAGTAGCGGCCGGCCAGGCCGGGGACGAGGGTGGTGAACAGGAACAGCAGGATGAGGAAGAGGCCGACGAACGACAGCGGCGGCTGGTCCCACAGCACCAGCGCCTCGAACGCGGCGAGGGCCGCCGCCCAGACGGCGAGCGCGCGGAGGGCGCCCTCGATCCTGCGGCCGGCCGACCAGGCGACCACTCCGAGCAGCGGCAGCAGACCGGCCTCGTTCATGCCGCAGAGGGCGGCCACGCCGATCAGGGACGTGGCGGGCAGGACCCGCCGGGCGAGCGAGAGCCCGGCCGTGACGACCGCGAAGAGGACGGCGAGGAGCGGCCCCTGCCCGGTGCCGTACTCCAGGGCGCCCGCGAGCAGCGCCATGAGGACGGCCAGCAGGGACTCCCCCACCACCCGCCGCCACGTCCACTGCCCCGGTCCGACGAACCTCGCCCACACGTCACGGGCCTTGCCGATCACTCGCATGCGGATGAGCCTAGGCGTGGGCGGCCGGCCCGCGCGTTCGCCGAAAGTCGCCGGTCACGCCCTCGAAAGTCGCCGGTCACCCGTCGAAATGAGGACGGCCGACGGGCGGCGGCCGGGCCGGGGACGGTTCCCCGGGCCCGGCCGCCGCGGTGCCGGTGCGGGTCAGGTGTCGCGGCCGGGGCGCCGCTCCGGGGAGGTCTCCTCGTCGCGGGTCAGGGCCTCCGGCTCCCGCCACTCCTCCGAGCGGGTCGGGCGGCCGGTGCGGGTCTGGGCCCGCATCTCCTTCTTGAGCTGGTCGTCCTTCTTGGGGCTGTGCTTGTCGCTCTGCCGCTGCATGACCGTGGCGTTCCTTCCTCCGGTGCCGGTGGGGGGTCTCCGGTGTCGGGGGCTCAGGGGTGGTCGGGCCGCTGGCCGGGCGGGACGCCGCCGCCGCGGCCACCGCCCTTGGTGCCCTTGTCGGTGCCGTGGGCGCGCTCCGGGCCGCCGGGCCCCACCTCGCGGTCGAGGTCCGCCTTGGCGACGGCGGAGTCCTGGCTGGTGGCGCCCTTGCCGCTGCGCCGCAGGGCACTCTGCTGGGGGTTCTTGGTCATCGGGCCTCCCCTGTCGAGTGATCGCTTGCCTGTCGAATGATCGCTTGGCCGGTACGCCTGTCCGGGCGGGGGCGGCGGAAACCTCCCGTCCGCTCCCGTCCAGCGTAGGCACCGCACCGCGCCCCGGCGCGGTGGCGGAGAGCTTGCGCGCCTCTTCCGTTACCGGCCGGGAAGCAAGCTGGAACGGCGGCTTCCTTTTTCCTGCGGGGGCGGCGACCGGCGCTGGCCGAGAGGGGTGACGGGAGGAGCGCGCCAACGCATTCCCGTATCCCCCGTAAGGGTATTGCCCGGCGAATTCCGCTTCCCGCGAGGCCCTTTGCCGAGACGTCTCCACCCGAGCGATTGGCATCGTCCCCATTCCGGCGGCATTTCACTTTCCGCGGCCGTGCTGACGTCCGCCACCCGGCGATCGGCCGTTCTGCGCACGGCTTCGACCAAACCCCTACGCCACCCGGATTTCTCCCTCACCCACCGCTCCGGAATTTCCCCAGTCTTGTGCGCCAGGCATTCTCGGCGCCACCCCGCGCCGGTAGCCTGACCCGCGAGCCACTCACCGCACGGTTTGACTACGGGGGAACGTGCATGACGAGCCAGAACATCCAATGGCTGTTCCTTGATCTCGCCCTGATCTTCGTCCTGGCCCGCGCGCTGGGCGCCGTCGCCGCGCGGGTGGGTCAGCCGCCCGTCGTCGGCGAGATCCTCGCCGGGGTGCTCCTCGGGCCGAGCCTGCTGGGGGCGGCCCCGGCCGGCCGGCTCTTTCCCACCGACGTACGGCCGTTCCTGTCGGCGCTCGCCAACATCGGCGTCGCGCTGTTCATGTTCACCGTCGGGCTGGAGCTGGAGCACCGGGCCCTGCGCGGCCGCACCCGCGTCACCGCCGGTGCCGCGCTCGGCTCGACGCTGGTGCCCTTCGCCCTGGGACTGGGGCTCGCCTTCTACCTGCTGCGGGGGCACCCCCACGACCAGCGGACCGCGTTCGTGGTGTTCGTGGGACTCTCGGTGTCGGTGACGGCCTTCCCGGTCCTGGCGCGGATCCTCACCGACCGCGGGCTGGCCCGTACGGACACCGGGGGGCTCGCCCTGGCGACGGCGGCCGTCGTGGACGTCGTCGCCTGGTCGGCGCTGGCAGCCGTGCAGGCGGCCGTCGGCGGCCCGGGCGGGCAGGGGCACTGGCGGGCGGCGCTCCTGCTGCCGTTCATCGCGGCCCTGGTGCTGCTGCGGCCGGTGCTGCGCCGGGCGCTCGGCCCCGCCGGGCCGGACGGCGCGCTGACCTCCCGCGCCTTCGCCGTCGCCGTGACCGGCGCGCTCCTGTCGTCCGCGGCGACCGAGGCCATGGGCATGCACTACATCTTCGGGGCGTTCCTGTTCGGCGCCGCGCTCCCCCGGGAGGGCAGCGACCGCATACGGGAGGAACTGGCGGGCCGCACCGAGCAGTTGACCGCCCTCCTGCTGCCGGTCTACTTCGTGGTGGCCGGCCTCAAGGTCGACCTGCGGGGCGTGGGGGCGCAGGGGATCGTCGAACTCCTGGCCATACTGGCCGTGGCGATAGGCGGCAAGTTCTGCGGCACCTACGTCGGAGCCCGGTCGCAGGGCCTGGCCGGCGGCCCGTCGGCGACCCTGGCCGCCCTGATGAACACCCGGGGCCTGACCGAGCTCGTCATCCTCGGCGTGGGCATGGAACTGGGGCTGCTCGACGGGCCGTTGTACTCGCTGATGGTCGTCATGGCCCTGGTGACCACGGCCATGACCGGCCCGCTGCTGTCGCTCATCGACCGGCGTGACCGCAGGCGCCCGGGGCCGCCCGCGCAGCGGGCGTCCGGCGAGGCGGCGGCCGGGCGCCCGCTGTCCGGCCGGGCCGCCGACGCCTAGGCCGCCCGCACACGCGGCCGGGAACACCGCCCACGCCGAGAACACACGCCGAGACCGCCCCGGACGCGGACGCCGAGGACCGCCGCCTAGCGCGGCAGGCCGGCGGGCGGCGGGGCCGCGCGGGCCCCGGGAGCGTCCGGGGCCCGCGCGCCCGTACCGGCGGCGGCCGGCGGCCCCTCGGGGTCGCCGACGACGACCGAGGCGTGCCGGTACGCGGCACCGCCGACGGCCGGGTGCACCAGGACCGGCGCGGCGCTCAGGGCGCCGGGGGTGAGGCCGGTGACGGCCTTGAACTCACGGATGAGGTGCGACTGGTCGTAGTAGCCGCAGTGCGCGGCGAGGACGGCGTGCGGCAGCCCGGCCGGGGCCCGGACCAGCGTCTCCAGGGTGCGGCGGAAGCGCGTCATGGAGGCCACGTCCCTGGGCGCCACGCCCACGTGGCGCTGGAACGCCTGCTGGAGCCGGCGCCTGCTCCAGCCGGTCTCCCGGGCGAGGTCGGCGATGCGGGTGCCGTCGCCGTCGTGCAGCAGCCGCTCCCACGCCCAGGCCAGCGGGGCGGGCACCCGGCCCGCGTACGACACGTCGAGCCCCAGGAACACCTCGTCGAGGAGGGCGAACCGCGCGTCCCAGGAGGCGGCGTGGGCGAGCCGCTCGGGGATGTCGCGCATCCGTCGGCCGAGCACGTCCCGGGCGTCCGGGAGCACGTCGGCGAACTCCCAGAGCCGCGGCCCGAGGAGCCGGTTGGCGCCGTCGAGCGTCAGCATCACCTGGGCGCCCTCCCACGGGCCGGGCGGGACGAACCGGAGCGCGCTGGTCCGGGCGGCGTAGACGGCGGTGGGCGATCCCGGCGGGTCGTACCGCCGGCCGGTCTCCCCGATGCTCAGGTAGATGGCGGGCAGCGCCATCGGGGTCTCCAGCCACGCCAGCCGCCGCGCCGGGTCGATGGTGAAGGCCCGGTACTCGACCACCGTGTCGCGGAGGGCGGGGTGGGGCCGCCGCGAGGCGACCAGGATCCTCCCCCACGGCTGCGCGTACCGCCGTGTGCTCAGCGCCATCCCCCCAGACCTCGTGGACGACGCGCGCCCCGGGAGTGCGCATCCGTCCAATACCGCCGCGCCGCTCCCGCCCCATGCTGGGGGCGGGCCGGCGTCGTACCCGATCGGGTACGGGCGGGGGACGGACCACGGGGGTGCCCGTCTCCCTTCCGCCGCACGGTACGCCGTCGGCTGCCGCCGGACCAGAGGGGGGCGCGGTGGCGGCGGGGAGAACCGGCCGTCCGCCACCGCCCGCCGGGCCGCTCAGCCCTTCCAGAAGCCCTTCTTGCGGTAACCGGCCGTCCAGAAGGCCCGGTTGAGCATCCGCACCGGGGCGGGCATGCCGGCCAGGAACCGGTCCCGGTCCTCGTCCGGCGCGCCGTCGCAGACCCAGGGGACGTAGACGGCCGCGCCGCGCGGCCCTTGGGCACGGGCCATGCCGCCGCGGAAGGCGTCCCAGTCCTTGGCCGTCAGCACCTCCTGGATCAGGGGCAGGGCGCTCTTCTCCTCGTGCTCCATATGGTCGCGGAGGACGGTGGACAGGGCGCCGACCAGCTCGGCGAGCCCGTCCGCGCGGCCGCGGGCGAGCGCGTCGTCCACCGCGTCGAGCCGCGGGTCCAGTTCGGCGTGCTCGGCCTCCATCTCGGCCATCAGGGCGAGGTCCTTGGGACGTCCGGTCACCGCGCGTTTCACGCGGGGCCACAGTTCGGCGTCCTCGACGGTGTGGTGGAGATGGAGCTGTTTCTTGAAGTTCTCCCAGCCCGCGCGCACGCCGGCGGAGCCGGCCCGCCCCTCTTCCACGGCCGTGACGAGCCGGTCGAGGTCGCGCCGGAACGCGTCGTGCGTCGCGTACATGTTGGTGAAGTCCAGCGGCGTCTTCCGCTCAGCTGCCATGGTGTGGTGTGCCTTTCGTCGCGCGTTCTTCTTCGGAATGCCGGAGGGGGACGTCATGAGGAGCCTCGAGGGCTTGGGGAGTCACAAGGAGGAGGCCCCGCGCGCGGCCGGATGTGACACGGCCGCACAGGGTTGTGACACATGCCACATTTCCCGGAAGCGCGCGGATCGGTGTCACATCCGGGGCGGCGGACGGCATCCCAGTCGGTGAACGCGTCACACGGGAGGTCCGCGCATGTCCGACAGGCCGACGTCCGGGGCCTCCGGCTTCGGCGCCCCGGCGGACGACGAGACCACGGAGGTCTTCGTCGGCTACCGGGAGCTGCTGTTCTCGATCGTCTACAACATGCTCGGCAGCGTCTCCGACACCGAGGACGTGCTCCAGGAGACCTGGCTGGCGTGGGAGCGGCGGAGCCGCCGGCGGGGCGCCGAGCCGATCGACAACCCCCGCGCGTACCTGGTGCGCATCGCGGTGAACCAGGCGCTGGCCCGGCAGGCGACGCTCACCAACCGCCGGGAGACGTACGTCGGCTCGTGGCTGCCGGAACCGCTGCTCACCCACGCGCCGGAGTCGACGGAGACCGTGGACGCCGCCGACCGGGCGCTGCGGGCCGAGTCCGTGTCCATGGCGCTGCTGGTGATCCTGGAGACGCTCAGCCCGCTGGAGCGGGCCGTGTTCGTGCTGCACGAGGTGTTCGGGTACGCCCACACCGAGATCGCGGCCATCCTGGACCGCTCGCCGTCGGCCGTCCGGCAGCTGGCGCACCGGGCGCGGGAGCACGTGCACGCCCGGCGGCCCCGCTTCCAGGCCGATCCGCAGGTGCAGCGGCAGGTCACCGAGCGGTTCCTGGCGGCGGCGCTCGGCGAGGACCTGTCGGACCTGATGGAGATCCTGGCGCCGGACGTCACCATGTGGACGGACGGCGGGGGCAAGGTGCGGGCCGCGGGGCTGCGGCCGGTCACCGGGCGGGACAAGGTCGTCCGGCTCCTCGCCGGTTACGCCGGCCGCCGCCCCGGCGAACTGGACGTCCGCTACCGGGCGGTCAACGGCGACCCGGCGGCCGTGGTGTTCTCCGAGGACTCCCCGTACGTCGTCCTCGTCCTCGACCTCAACACCCGGGGCGACCAGGTGCGCGGCATCTACGCCGTCACCAACCCCGACAAGCTGACCCGGATCCCACGCGCCGAGGACGGCGACGGGCCGGAGCAGGGGGCGGAGGCCGGCCGCCCCGACTGACCCGCCGGGTCAGCGCCGCGCGGACGCGGGACGCAGCTCGACGAAGTCGAAGCAGCCGAGCCGCTTCAGCACGGCGCGGACGGGGGCCGGGATCCCGGTCTGGACCCGGTCCACGTACAGCCGGGGCGCGGTGAGGCGCACCCGGTGGCCGCGGGTGACCAGTTCGCAGCCCCCGGCGGCGACCACGTTCCTGACCCAGTCCGAACGCGGCCCGTACGGCAGGGAGATGACGTACGCGTTCCCGGCGCGGAAGACCTTGACCGGAGTGGCGTAGGGGCGCCCCGACCTCCGGCCCCGGTGCAGGACGGTGCCGAAGCCGGGCAGCCGGGTGAGGACGGGGGCGACCACGCGGTTGGCGACGGCGCGGTTGAACCGGGCGAGCCGCCGCCGGGCGGTGGGGGCGGACGTCGTGGGGGCCATGGGCGGCTCCTTTTCCGTGGAGGTTCGCGGTGTGCCGGGGGCGCCGGTCATCCGTCGAAGATCGGGTGCAGGCCCGCGGCCTCCTCCTCCAGCGCGCCCAGCGTGCCGCGGAAGAAGACGAGGGGTTCCTGGTTCTCGCGGGGCACGCCCAGTTGGACGACCCGGCCGAGGAAGATGGCGTGGTCCCCGCCGTCGAAGGTGTCGGCCAGCTCGCAGGAGAGGAAGGCCAGGGCCTCGCTGAGCACGGGCACCCCGGTGACGGAGGGGTGGCTGGTCACGCTCCGCATCGCGCCGGCGTCGCGGGCGGCGAAGGAGCGGGCCAGCGATTCCTGCTGTCCGGCGAGGAAGTTGACGACGTACGCCCCGCTCTCCTCGACCACGGGCCGCAGCCGCGACCGCTTGTGCAGGCAGAACAGCACGAGCGGCGGGTCGAGGGAGACGGAGGTGAAGGAGTTGACGGTGGTGCCGCCGGCGGTGCCGTCCCGGCCGCTGGTGATCACGGTGACGCCGGTGACGAAGAGGCCGCAGACGGTCCGCAGCATCCGCGCGTCGACCGGTCGGGTGCGGGGGACGGCCGGGTCCTCCGGGGGTGACATGGGAACTCCTCACAGGCGGAAGGGTCAGAGGGCGTCGTCGGCGAGCGGCGCGCCCTCGGGCGCGTAGGCGACGATCCCGTGCACGGCGGCGAGCTGGCGCATGTTGGCCCACTGCGGCGGCGGGTAGGAGGCCACGAGGTCCCGCAGGTCCTCGAAGAACGCCTCGATGCCCCCGGGCGTCGCGGTGCACAGCATCCGGCCCGTGTCCGCGCCGGTGTTGCGGAAGGCGTGCGCCACCCCGCGGGGGCCGAACACCACGGTCCCGGCCGGCGCCCGGTGCACCCGGTCGCCGACCGTGATCTCGAACGTCCCCTCCGTGACGTGGAAGCACTCGTCCATGCGGTGGTGCAGGTGGTACACCGAGCCCTGCCCGGGCGGTACGGAGACCTCGTAGTACGAGTAGAGGCCCCCGGTGTCCCGGGCGCCCAGCAGGATCCGCGCGGACTCCTCGCCGCCCCAGGTGATGGGCTCCACGTCCGCCTTGCGGACGACTTTCTCCCGTGGCGCCCCCGCGTCCGGCCGCTCCGTCATGACGGTCCCCTTTCAGGCGATTCCCTGCGCGAACGTGAAGACCCGGTACGGGTCGTGGCCCTGCTTGATCCGTGTGAGCCGCGGCAGGTTCTCCGCGTAGTAGGACCGCCGCCAGTCCCGCAGCGCGGGATCGACGAAGTTCTGGTACGTCTCCCGCGCGGAGTGCGGGTCGAGGACGGCGAAACCGGCGTCGGCCCACCGCCGCATGCCGTCCTCCCGCTCCCGGGAGACGGGCCCCTGGCGCGCGAACGCCTGGACGTTGGCGGTGAACCGGCTGTCGCGGTGGACGAACGCGGTGTCCCCCCGGCCCAGGTCCCCCACCGCCCCGCCGAGCGGCAGCACCTGGAGCTGGTGGCTCTCCCCGGCCGTCCGCCCGGTGTCGAACAGGGCCAGCAGCCGGGCCCAGCCGTCGCGCGGCATCGGGTCGCGGAACAGCCGGCTGCGCTCCACCGCGTAAGCCGTCCTGGGCAGCCTCCCCTGGGGCGACGTGCCGGTCCGGTGGCACTCCTCGACGGGCCCGGCGGCGCAGCCGTAGACGCCCAGCATGAGGTCCCGGTACGGCAGCGTGGCGAGGTCGCGAGAGGCGGGCGCGCCGGTGAGCGACGCCAACCGGTCGGCCTCGGCCGCCAGTTGCGCGGGGCCTCCGGTCGACACCAGGATGATCCAGGGGACGGGCGGGGTGCCGGGCGCCGCGTCGGCGAGCCCGACGACCGCGGCGCCGCCGATGGCGCGGGGCGCGTCGGCGAGCCAGCGCGCGTACCCGTCGAGCATGTCGAGCGCGTTCCCGTACGCGTAGCCGAGCCGGGCCGTGGACACCTGGGACAGGGCGGCCGGCCGGAGGGTGAACGAGGTGACGACGCCGAAGTTGCCGCCCCCGCCGCCGCGCAGGGCCCAGTACAGGTCGGGGTGTTCGGTCGCCGAGGCCGTGACCGTCCGCCCGTCGGCGAGGACGACGTCGGCCGACTCCAGGGCGTCGCAGGCCATGCCGAACCGCGGGGTGAGGAAGCCGAGGCCGCCGCCCTGGAGGAAGCCGCCGGCCGCCACGGTCGGGCAGGCGCCGCCGACGACCGCGAGTCCGTGCGGGGCCAGCGCGGTGAGGACGTCGACGTTCTGCGCGCCGGCCCCCACGGTGACGGTGCGGCCGTCGAGGGCGATCCGGTTCAGCCGGGACACGTCGAGGACGAGTCCCGTGGTCGTGGAGTAGCCGCCGGCGCTGTGCCCGCCGCTGCGTACGGCGAGCGGCAGCCGGTGGTCCCGGACGAACGCGAGGCACAGCGCCGCGTCCTCGGGCCCGGCGCAGTAGGCGACGGCGCGCGGGGCGACGCCGTCGAACTGCGCGAGGTCCAGTTGCCGGGCCGTGGCGTAGCCGGGGTCGCCGGGGAGGACGAGGTCGCCGCGCAGATGGCGGCGGAGGCGCTCCCAGGGGGTGCCGTCGCGGGCGCCCGCGCGGGCGGCGGGCAGCGCGAGGGCCGCGGGGACGGCGGTCGCGGCGCCCAGCACCGCTCTTCGGCCGATCATCGGGTCGAATCCTCTCGGTCGGGCCGTCGGTCAGTTGTGGACGACCGCGCTCTGCGGGCCGGGGGTCTCCTCCTCGTCCACGGGCAGGCCGTGGGCGCTGCCGGCGGGCGCGGGTCCCCCCTTGAGCAGGAGGCAGGTCAGGGAGCCGAGGAACAGGACGCCGGCCGAGACCCACAGGGTGGGGTGCAGGGCGTCGACGAAGCCGTGGCCGAAGACCTTGGCGGAGAGCTCGCCGATGCGGTGGGCGACGTCGTCGGGCACGCCGGACGGCACCTGGGCGGTCTGCTCGGTACCGATGTTCAGACCCTGTTCGCCGGCCTTGGCGAAGCCCTTCACGAAGCCCTCGCGGTACTGCTCGGGCAGCGCGTCGGCCTGCCGGGCGGCCTGGTCGCGGAGGGCGGTGACGAGCTGGGCCTGGAGGACGGCGCCGACGACGGTCGCCGCCAGGGCCGAACCGACCTGCCGCAGCGCGTTGTTGACGCCGGACGCGGCGCCCGTGAGGTGGACCGGGACGTTGCGGACGACCTCGGAGCCCATGGGCGCGAAGGTGCAGCCCGCGCCGAGCCCGGCGAGGAACTGGGCGCCGGCGATGGGCCCCCAGCCGCCGTCCGGGTCGGCGGCGAGCAGGATCCAGGTGACCCCGGCGCCGAACATGGCCAGCCCCGCCGTGAGGACGTACTTCCCGCCGAACTTCTCCGACAGGATGCCGGCCGGACCGGCGGTGACCATGGAGCCGAGGGCCAGCGGGATGATGACGAGGCCGGTCCTCTGGGCGCTGTAGCCGAGGACGGACTGGAGGTAGATGGTGGTGGGCAGCAGGATCGCGATGACGCCGAACGAGACGGCGACGCCGATGAAGTTGACGACGGAGAAGTTGCGGTCGCGGAAGAGGGAGAACGGCAGCAGCGGCTCGGCGTCCTGGCGCCCCCGCTCGTAGCCGAGGAAGACCAGCAGGAGGACGGCGGAGGCGGCGAGCAGGCTCCAGATCCAGCCGTTCCAGTCGTAGCGTTCGCCCTCGGTGAGGCCGTAGGTCAGCCCGAACAGGGCGGCGGAGGCGAGGACGACGCCCGGCAGGTCGAAGCGGTGCCGCACCACGCGTCCGGCCTTCGGCATCACCGAGGCGCCCATGAGCAGGACGAACAGGCCGATGGGCAGGTTGATGTAGAAGACCCAGCGCCAGTCGAGATGGGTGACCATCACCCCGCCGAGCCCCGGCCCGGCGGCGCCGGAGACGCCGGCGACCGTGCCCCAGATGCCGAGCGCCTTGCCGCGCTTCTCCCGGGGGAAGACCTCGGCGATGATCGACAGGGTCTGCGGGATGAGCAGCGCCGCGCCCGCGCCCTGGACCGCGCGGAAGGCGATGAGCTGCGCCGCGTCCTGGGACAGGCCGCAGGCGAGGCTGGCGGCGGTGAACAGGGCCACGCCGGCGAGGAACAGGTTCCCCTTGCCGCGCAGGTCGCCCAGGCGCCCCGCCGTGATGATCAGCGTCGCGAGCACCAGCGTGTAGGCGTTGAGGATCCACAGCATCACGTCGAGGGACGTGTCCAGGTCATCGGTGATGTCCGGGATCGCGACGTTGACGATGGTGAGGTCGAGCAGGGTCATGAAGAACCCGAGGCACAGGACCGTCAGGATCGCCCACGGATTGCCTTTCCACTTCCGGAACACAAGCCTTCCCCTTCAACATGAGATGTGGTTGTTCGATCCCAGGAGTGGTGAGGCGGTCACGGGTGTGACATCCCGGACGGGGCGGAGCGGGAGTGCCCGTCAGAACCGGCCGCCGCCCGCCCCGATCACCTGTCCGGTCACCCAGCGGGCCGCGTCGGACGCCAGGAACCCGACGACGTCCGCGATGTCGGCGGGCTCCCCCAGCCGTCCCAGCGGGGTCCGCGCCACGTTCTCCGCCGCCACGTCGGCGGGCAGCGGGGCGCCGGTGTCCCGGGTCAGCCCGGGCAGGACGCAGTTGGCCGTGATCCCCCGCCGGCCCAGCTCCTCGGCCAGCACCAGCGTCATGGCCTCGCACGCCGCCTTGCTGGCGGCGTAGACGCCCGCGCCCGGGCGGTGGGTGCGGGTGATGCCGGTGGAGACGACGACGATCCGGCCGCCGTCCCGCAGCCGGTTGGCCGCCTCCCGCAAGCCCAGGAACGTCGCCCGGGTGTTGACGGTGAAGTGCAGCTCGAAGTCCTCGTCGGTGGCCCGGGCCAGCGGGCCGAAGCGGCTGACGCCGACGTTGCCGACGAAGACGTCGAGGCCGCCGAAGTGCCGTTCGGCGGCCTCGAACAGCGCGCGGATCCCCGCCGCGTCGGTGGCGTCCGCCCGGACCGCGACGGCCCGGCCCCCGGTGCGCTCGATGCCGTCCACGACCCGCGCGGCGGCCTCCTCGTCGGCGCGGTAGTTGACGATGACGCCGGCGCCGTCGGCGGCCAGCCGTTCGGCCACCGCCCGGCCGATGCCGCGCGAGCTTCCGGTGACCAGCGCCGCTCTCTGGACTGCCATGTCCCATCTCCTCCGTTGACTCCGCCGACCCCGCCGAATCTGTTGTCGTGTGCGGGAGTTGACGACGGTAGCCAGCGGACGGGCCGGGGCACAGCCGTCGCGTCAGGCCACGCAGATCCCTTCGACGGCGACCTTGGCGTAGATGTGCGGGGAGGCGGTGATTCCGTCCGGGTACGCGGCCCGCGCCCGCTGGAACTCCGGCCGTGAGAAGGCCGCGTGGAGCGCCTCGGTCGACTCCCAGACGGCGACGTTCAGCCACAGCCGGCTGCCGCCGGTGCCCCGGTGCAGCTGGGTCGAGATGAACCCGGGCTGGGCCTTCATGAAGCCGGCGTCCTCGCGCCACGTCCGTTCGAACCGCTCCGCGTGCTCCTCCGGCACGACGAAGGTGTTGACCAGCGTGATCGGACCGGTCCGTTCCTTGAGCTGGACGGGGAAGGGGGTGGTGGGGTCCTGGTCCTGAAGTCGCACGGTGTTCTTCCTTCCGGTCGAAAGGGGTCAGAGGGGCCGGGGCGCGAGGTCGTCCGGGGTCAGTTCCACGACGGGCAGCCGGTGCCGCACCCGCTTCTGGAACTCCGCGATGAAGGGGAAGACGGCGACGAAGCGGTCCCACATCCGGTCCCGTTCCTCCCCCTCCAGGATCCGCGCGGTCACCGCCACCCGCTCCGGCCCGATGTCGGCCGTCGCCCGGGGGTCGGACCGCAGGTTGAGGTACCAGGCCGGCTGACTGGCCCGGGGGCCGCCGGGGACGTCGAAGTGGCCGGGCGCGGCGCAGACGTAGTAGCGGCCGCGGTCGTAGACGTAGCCCACCGGGTTGGTGCGGGAGAGGCCCGTCCGGCGGCCGGTGGTCGTGATCAGCATGGCGTCGAGACGGCCGAAGCGGCCGAGGATCCGGCCCTGGGACCGCCGGTAGAGGTGGATGTTGAGGTTCAGGAACGCCCGGTTGATCCGTTTCGCCGTCTTCGACGGCGGCTTGGAGTAGAGGTAGACGTTCAGCCGGGTGAACGACCGGACGAGGACGTTGGCGCCCTCCATCCGCGCCGTGCCGCGCGACCAGGGCGCGAGCTTCTCCGACGTGTTCTCGGGCATGGGGCTGCTTCCTCTCCGCCGCACTACAGCGGCTTCCTGCCCTTGAGCAGGGAGCGTGCGGCGCCGGCGGCCAACGAGCGGCTGACGTCGCGCAGTTCGGTGTCGGTGCAGGTGCGGGCGGCCCAGTGGACGAAGCGGGCCACCGTCGCCGTGCTCGGGTAGACGAAGCGGGTGGACTCGTCGTCCTTGAAGCCGAAGACCGGGTTGAGGCTCTCGCTGCCGTCGAGCGCGGCGAAGACGGCGTCGGCGGCCTCGTCACCGGTCATGGTCCCGGACTCGTACTTCTCGCAGACCTCGGCGGTGAGTTCGAGGACGTTCTTGAACTCCGGCTCGGGCCACCACAGTCCGGGGTGGTCGACCGTCTCCAGGCGGGTCAGGTGCCGCTCGTCGCCGTCGGCCTCGTAGCGTGCCCGGGCGTCGTACAGCCGCATCGCGCCCGGGGTGAGCCAGCCGGCCCACACCCGGAAGACCGCGTTCCAGAGGCGGAAGTGCTCGAAGGCGATGAAGGAGCTGTTGACCAGCTCGTCGTTGCGCCGCAGCAGCCCGCGCTCCAGTTCCTCGACGTAGCCGAAGCGCTCCTCCGACCAGTCGTCGTCGCGGAGGGCGGCGACGATGCGGGTGCACAGCGAGTAGACGACCTCGAAGGTGTTGGACAGGCCGCGGGAGAACAGCGGGTCGATGAAACCGGCCGCGTGCGACATCAGGCACCAGCGGTGGCCGATCGACCGCTTCGACGAGTACTGCAGCCGCTCGGTCGACACCCACTCGCGCACCCGCCGGGCGCCCGCGAACTGCCGCCGGACGGCCGGGTAGCGCTCCAGGAAGGAGTCGAACTCCTCCTCCGGCGTCAGGTCCCGGGGCTTGGGGTAGCGGCGGGGGTCGATGGTGAGTCCCACGCTGCACAGCGGATTGGTGGACCCCTTGACGTTGTCGAACGGAATGATCCAGAACCAGCCGCGTTCGATCATGTGGTGCAGCGTGCCGGCGTGCCAGGACGCCGGCGGGCGCAGGCTGCGCGGGTGGTGCGAGACCTCGTCGAACGGCTTGACGCCGACGTAGTGGGTGAACAGGGACCGCGAGTGGTGCTTGAAGCGGCAGGGGTCCTCCCGGAGATCGAACTTCTCCGCGAGGGGCGAGCGGAAGCCGCTGGCGTCGATCAGGTACCGGGCGCGGAACACCTCGCCGTTCTGGCCGGTGACGGTGACCCCGTCGTCGTCGAAGTCCAGGTCGCGGGCGCGCCAGTTCTGCCGGGTGACGCAGCCGTAGCGGGCGGCGATGTTGAAGAAGTGCTGGTCGGTGTCCTGCCGGTAGAGGTGGCTGGCCTGGGTGAGGATCCGGGGGATGACGAACATCGTCGCCTCCTCCGGGTCCGGCTCCGCGCCCGGCTCGTGCCGGATGAAGCCGAAGCTCTGCTTGCGGCCGTGCCGCGGGCCGAGGTTCCGGTGCACGGCCCGGGTGTCCAGCAGATGGCCGATCTCGGGGACGTCGAAGCGGGACTTGAGGATGTGCAGCCACTCGACCAGCTGCGGCGTCATCGACTCGCCGATGGCGAACCGGGGGTGCTGGGCCGCGTCGACCAGCACCACCTCGGCGCCCTGGCGGGCGAGGATCGCCGCGCTGACCGTGCCGGCGAGGCCCGATCCGAGGATCAGGACGTCGCACGGGCGCGGCGGGCCGGAGGGTGCCGGCCGGCCGGGTTCCTTGAGCTTGCTGGGCATGGGCCCGCCTCTCTCGTCGACTTGGCTGTTCCGTTCCTTGGCGGTGGGGCCGGGGGCCTCGGCCGGGCCGCGGGCCGCCGCCGTGGTCCTCGCCGCCGCCGGACCGCGGGCCGCCGCCGCGCTCCCGGCCCCGCCGAACCACCGCTCCAGCGCCGGCCGCGGATCCGCCGTCCGGTCCCCCGCCCAGGCCACGTGGCCGTCCGGGCGCAGCAGTACGGTCTCCGCGCCGACGGGGGTCCGCCCGGTGACGAGCCCCACCCGGTCGCCCGCCAGGTCCGCGAGCCCGTCCGCGCGGCGTGGGTCGCCGGAGAGGTCGAGGAGGACGCCCCGGGCGCGCCGCAGCAGGTCCGCGGCCTCCGGGGTGCCGGTGGCGCGCGTCAGGTCGGCGGGGGTGAGCCGGGTCCCGGTGAGCGGGTGGCCGTCGTCGGGGCCGTACCGGACGTCGAGGCCGCCGGCGCGGGCGGCCAGCCGGTCGCGGACGGCGCGGTGGCCGAGGAGTTCGCCGAGGATCTCGCGGACGGCGTCCACCTCGGGGCCGCCGAGGAGCAGCAGCGCCTGGGCGGCGATGTGGTCGAGCGCCGTACGGCCCACGGGGTGGCGCTCGTCGTGGTAGGTGTCCAGGAGCCCGGCGGGGGCGCGCCCGCACGCGGCGGCGGCCAGCTTCCAGCCCAGGTTGGCGGCGTCCTGGAGGCCGAGGTTGAGGGCCTGTCCGCCGACCGGGAGCTGCCGGTGGGCGGCGTCGCCGGCCAGCAGGATCCGGCCGCGCCGGTAGTGGTCGGCCTGGAGGGAGGCGTCGCCGAAGGCGTTCACCCAGAGCGGGGTGCCGGCCGTGACGTCCTCGCCGGTCACCCGCCGCCAGGCGGCGGCCACTTCGGCGAACTCGGGGGCGCCGGGCCGGGCGGCGGGCGCGCGGCCGTGTTCGTGGACCATGATCCGGGTGACGCCGTCGCGAGTGGCGGCGACGGCGAGTCCGCCGGGCAGCCGCTCGAAGCGGCGGTCGGGGACGGTGACGCCGGTGAGGTCGCAGCGCAGCAGCTCGCGCCCGGCCTCGGAACCGGTGAAGCGGAAGCCGGCCAGGGCGGCGACGGTGCTCCGCTCGCCGTCGCAGCCGACGGCGTACGCGGCGGCGCACCGGACGGTCCGCCCGCCGGCCACCGCCTCGACCTCGACCCGGTCCCCGGTCTCGCGCAGCCCGCGCACGTCGTGGCCGCGCCGAACGTCGGCGCCGAGGGCGGCGGCCCGTTCGGCGAGCAGGGCCTCCAGGCGCGTCTGCGGGACCTTCCACTGGCCGGCGTACGGCGAGGGCTGGCCGCTCAGGTCGAGCGGCAGCCCCGCGTAGTGGCCGGCGGACTGGCGCGACGGCGCGCCCAGGGAGGCCGACAGGCCGCGCTGGTCGAGGAGTTCCATGGTGCGGGCGTGCAGGGTGGAGGCCCGGGACTCCCCGGTCGGCGCGGGCAGCCGTTCCAGGACGGTGACGCGGGCGCCGCCCAGGCGCAGTTCGACGGCGAGCGCCAGGCCGACCGGCCCGGCGCCCACGACGACGACATCGGTGGCATGGCGTACGGGCTCGGTCACGTCACCGCCGGCCTTCCGCGTACTCCTTGGCGCGGCCCAGGGTGGCCCTGCTGTTGGCGCTCAGGGCCTCCCGGACGTACGCGGCGGCCTCGGGGACACCGGCGTCCTCCCCCAGGACGCGCGTGATGTTCTCCGTCGCGAGGACGACGGTGTGCCGCGAGGTGGCGAGGGTGCCGTCCGCGTCCCGCTCCAGCCGCCACCGGCCGGTGTGCAGGCTCATCAGGGCGGGCAGCGTGGTCTGCTTGTAGACGATGAGGTGGTGCGGGAAGCAGACCCGCACCGACTCGGTGGTGTGCGTGGTGCCGTCCGGGGCGCGGGTGTCCATGCGGAGCCGCTGGAGTCCGGGGGTGTCCTCGGCCACGGTGGCGGCGGCGACGTGCGGGAGGCGTTCGGCCCACCGGTCGGCGCGGTCGAGGAACTCGTAGACGTCCTTGGCCTCGCCGTCGATCCGGACGGTGTCCTCGAAGTCCAGGACGCGTCCGTCCGGCGTTCCGGCGGCGGACTCGGCGTGGTCCTTGAGGGCCGCCAGTTCGGCGCGGCTGTTGCGGTCGACGGCCGCCTCGATCCAGGCGAGGCCGTCCGGGTCGCCGTCCGCGGCCCGGTAGTGGTGGCGCAGGGTGACGCGGGTGGTGGCGGGTGACAGCGGGTCGGCCAGCCAGGTGCCGCCCATGGCCGCCACGGGCGGCGCCGGCACTTCCTGGCGGAACTCGATCCGCCGCCGTACGGGATCGAGCAGGCGCAGCGAGGTCCAGGTCTTGGCCGTGCCGTTGGCGGTGGCCCAGATGCGGATCCGCTCCGACGCGCCGACGCGTTCGGTCCGTTCGGCGTGCACGGTGGGCGGGAACAGCAGCGGCCAGTTCTCCACGTCCGCCAGCAGCGCGTAGACGTCGGCGGCGGGTGCCGCCACGGTGATGCCGTGCTCCGCCTCGCGGGTCTCCGGCTCCGTCATCGGTGTCTCCTTCCGGGAGGGGCCGGGCGGGCTCAGAAGTTGCCGAGGCCGCCGCAGACGTTGAGGGCCTGTGCGGTGATGGAGGCGGCGGTGTCGGAGGCCAGGTAGTCGACGAGGCCGGCGACCTCCTCGGGGGTGGAGTAGCGGCCGAGCGGGATCTTGGCCGTGAACCGCTCCAGGACGGCGTCCTCGGTGGTGCCGTACGCCGCCGCGTAGCCCTGCCGGACGCGCTGGGCCATGGGGGTCTCGACGTAGCCGGGGCAGACGGCGTTGACGGTGACGCCGGTGGGCGCGAGTTCGTTGCCGAGGGCCTTGGTGAAGCCGACGACCCCGTGCTTGGACGCCGAGTAGGGCGCGCCGAGCACCACGCCCTGCTTGCCGGCCGTGGAGGCGATGTTGACGATCCGGCCCCAGCCGCGCTCCCGCATCCCGGAGCGGTTCAGCACCTCGCGGGTGACGCGGAAGACGCCGGTGAGGTTGGTGTCGACGACGTCCTGCCAGAGGTCGTCGGGGATCTCGGCGGTGACGCCGCCGCCACTGCGGCCGGCGTTGTTGACGAGGACGTCCACCGTCCCGTACCGGTCGACGGCGGCCCCGACCCAGGCCCGGACCGCGTCGGCCGAGCGGACGTCGCACGCGGTGCCGTCGACGTCCAGGCCCTCGGCCCGCAGCTTCTCCGCCGTGGTGCGCACGGCGTCCGCCGAGCGGGCGCAGACGAACACGCGGTGGTCCCGCGCCGCCAGTCGCCGGGCCACCGCCAGGCCGATGCCGGAGGTGGCGCCGGTGACGAGGGCGACGCGCCTGTTCTGTGCCATGGTGCTCCTCGAAGGGTCGTCGGAAGGGCGCTCACGACCGGGCCGGGTGCGCCTCGGTGATCCGCCGGTTGACGGTGGCGAGCAGCTCGCCGAGGGTCGTGGTGTCGTTGAGGCACTCCTCGTCGAGGGCGACCTCGTAGGTGCGCTCGATGCGCCCGCCGGCCTCCAGCCGGGCGAGCGAGTCGTAGCCGAGCTGCTCGAAGGTGAGGGCGCGGATGTCACCGGCGAGGCCGGTGCCCTCCTGTTCGCCGGCCGCCTCGCGCAGGATGCGTTTCAGGTCGTTCAGGGTGAACCGGGCGTGCTCGTGCGTGGTCATGCGTTCCTCCGTTGCGTCCGCGGTGCTGTGTCGCGGCCGTCCGCTACGCCCCCGCGCGCCGGACGACCAGGGCGGAGTTGAAGCCACCGTGTCCCCGGGCGAGGACGAGCGCCGTCCCCGGCCGCGCGGGCCGCGGCGCGCCGACGACGAGGTCGAGGCCGTACCCGGGCAGCGGGGTGACGTTGACGGTGGGCGGGACGACGCCGTCCGCGAGCGCGAGCAGCGCGGTGACGACGTCGAGGGGGGCGGCGCCGGACAGCAGCCGCCCGGTCATGGTCTTGGGCGCGGTGACCGGTACGCCGCCGGGGCCGAACACGGCCGCGAGGGCGTCCGCCTCGATCCGGTCGAGCTCCGGCACGGCCGCCGCGTCGGCGAACACGAGGTCGATGTCGGCGGGGGCGAGGCCCGCGTCGTCCAGGGCCAGTTCGATGGCGCGGCGCAGGCCGGGTGGGCGGCCGGTGCCGGGTCTCGGGTCGAAGGTGGCGGCGTACCCGGCGATCTCGCCGTAGGTCCGGGCGCCGCGGTCGCGGGCGGAGTCGGCGTCCTCCAGGACGAGGAGGGCCCCGCCCTCGCCGGGCACGTGTCCGGCCGCGGCGGCGTCGAAGGGCAGGTAGGCGCGGTCCGGGTCGGTGGCGGTGGACAGCCGGCCGCCGGCCATCTGGGCGACCAGCCCCCAGGAGCAGATGGACCCGTCGACGCCGCCGGAGACCACCAGCGGGGTGCCGCCGCGGATCAGCCGCCGGGCCTGGGCGAGCGCGTCGAGCCCGCCGGCCTGGTCGGAGACGACGACCCCGCACGGGCCGCGCATGCCGTTGCGGATGGAGATCTGGCCGGTGTTGACGGCGTAGAACCAGGCGAACGACTGGTAGGCGCTGACGTACTGGCCGCCCTTGCTCCACAGGTTGCGCAGTTCGCGTTCGCCGAACTCGAAGCCGCCGGAGGAGCCGGCCGTCACCACGCCCATGGCGAAGGGGTCCCACGCGGTGGGGTCGACGCGGGCGTCGGCGAGCGCCTGGTCGGCGGCGACGAGCGCCAGCCGGGTCATGTGGTCGGTCTGCGGGAGGAGGCGGCTCGGCAGGTGCTCCTCGGGGCGGAAGTCCGGTACCTCGCCGGCGAGCGTGACCGGATAGCGCGAGGTGTCGAACTTGCGGATCGGGCGGATGCCGCCGGCGCCGGCCCGCGTCGCCCGCCAATAGGCCGCCGTGCCCAGCCCGTTGGGGGCGGCGACGGCGACCCCGGTGACGACGGTGGCGGCGGTCATGCGGCGCTCCGCAGGACCATGGCGCTCTGGAAGCCGCCGAAGCCGCTGCCGACGGTGAGCACGGTGTCGGTCGGGTGCTCGCGCGCCTGCAGGGGGACGTAGTCGAGGTCGCACTCGGGGTCGGGCTCGTGGAGGTTGGCGGTGGGCGGGACGACGTCGTGCGCGATGGCGAGGACGGACGCGGCGATCTCCAGGGAGCCGATCGCCCCGAGCGAGTGGCCGATCATCGACTTCACCGAGCTGACCGGCGTCCGGTACGCGTGCGCGCCGAGGCTGCGTTTGAACGCGGCCGTCTCGTGGCGGTCGTTCTGGCGGGTGCCGGAGCCGTGCGCGTTGACGTAGTCGACGGTCTCCGGGGCGATCCGCGCCTCGTCGAGCGCCCGGGTGATGGCCTCGGCCATCTCCCGGCCGTCGGCGCGGAGTCCGGTCATGTGGTAGGCGTTGCTGCGGGTGGCGAAGCCCGCGATCTCGGCGTGCGGGGCGGCGCCCCGGCGCCGCGCCCGTTCGTACTCCTCGACGACGAAGATCGCCGCGCCCTCGCCGAGCACGAAGCCGTCGCGGGTGCGGTCGAACGGCCGGGAGGCGTGCTCCGGGTCGTCGTTGCGGGCGGTGGTGGCGCGGATGGCGTCGAAGCAGGCGACGGTGATCGGCGAGATGGGCGCGGCGGCGGCCCCGGCGACCATGACGTCGGCGGCGCCCTCCCGGATCAGGCCGGTCGCGTACCCCACCGAGTCGAGCCCCGACGTGCAGCCGGTGGAGACGACCGTCGTCGGGCCCTCGGCCCCCACCGACCACGCCACCTCGGCGGCGAAGGAGCTGGGGACGAAGTAGTCGTAGAGGTGGGGGACGGCGTAGGTGTGGTCGACGGCCTCCAGCCGGCCGCCGTCGCTGACGACGCGGTACTCGCGGTCGAGCGCCATGGTGGCGCCGACGCCGCTGCCGATGGTCACGCCGGTGCGGTGCGGGTCCGCCTCGCCGGGGGCCAGCCCGGCGTCGGCCAGGGCCTCGGCCGCGGCGACGACCGCGAACTGCGCGGCCCGGTCCATCCGGCGGACGTCCTGGGGGCCGAGCCCGTGCTCCTCGGGGCGGAAGTCGACCTCGGCCGCCACCCGGGAGCGGAACCCGGCCGGGTCGAAGAGGGTGATGCCCCGGGTGGCGGTGCGGCCGGCGCTGAGCAGGCTCCAGTACTCCTTGGTGCCGACCGCGCCGGGCGCCACCACCCCGATCCCGGTGATGACGGCGCGGCGCCCCCCGCGGGTGCCGCTCACCGACCGCTCCCCTGCGTGCCGTCCCAGTGGTAGAAGCGGGTGGCCATGGCGTCGGCGGGCGAGCGCCAGGTGTCCGGGTCGTAGGCCGTGACGTACGGCTTGAGGTCCTCGCTGACCTTGACGAAGAGCGGGTGTTCGCGCGCCCGCTCGACGGCCGCGCCGCCGTGGTCGGCGTCGAAGTCCTGGAGGTGGAAGTAGAGCCCCCGGTAGTGGAAGAGCTCGCGGCGCCGGGTGCCCATGGCGTCCGGCAGCTCGGTCTCGTCGAACTCACGGAAGATCCGGGACACTTCGCCGAATGATGCCGGGTCCATCCGGGCCACGATGAGGGTGCTGTGCATGGTGCCTCCGTTGTCGGAAGGGTCTGCCGTGCGGGTGGTGCGGTTCAGCGGGCGGCCCGGCCGAACCAGCGCCGTAGGGCGGCGGGCAGGGCGACGGGCGGGCCGCCGCCGGGCGCGGCCCAGGCGACGTGGCCGTCGGGCCGGACGAGCAGGGCGGCGGTCCCGTCGAGCGGGCCGCCGGGCGCCTCGCGCGGGGCGGCGGTGACGACGCGGACCCGGTCCGCCCAGGGCCGGGCCGCGTCCCGGACGTCCGGGTCGGCGGCGAGGTCGAGGAGGACCCCGCGGCCGGTGCGGAGCTGGGCGAAGGTGGTGGTGGGGCCGTCCTCGCCGACGAGGTCCGCCGGCGGCAGGCGTCGGCCGAGGAGCGGGTGGCCGCCGTCGGGGAAGGTGCCGTAGCGGATGTCGAGCCCGCTGACCCGGCCCGCCAAGTGGCGGCCCGCTTCGGGGAGTTCCATCAGCTCGGCGAAGACCGCGCGCAGCGGCAGCGTCTCCTCCCCGCCGAGGTACAGCAGCCCCTGGGCCCGGGTGTTGGCCAGCAGCCGGGCGCCGACGGGGTGCCGCTCGGCGTGGTAGGTGTCGAGCAGGCCGGGCGGTGCCCAGCCGTGGACGGTCGCGGCGAGCTTCCAGCCGAGGTTGGCGGCGTCCTGGACGCCGACGCTGAGCCCCTGGCCGCCGGCCGGCAGGTGGGTGTGGGCGGCGTCGCCGGCCAGCAGCACCGAGTCCTTGCGGTACGCGACGGCCTGGTGGGTGGCGTCGCCGAAGGAGCTGACCCAGTGCGCGGTGCCGCCGCCGATGTCCTCGCCGGTCAGCCTCCGCCAGGCGGCGGCGACCTCGTCGAAGGTGACGGGCCGGTCGCGCCGCCGGGGCGGGGTGCCGCGTTCGCAGACGATGACGCGGTCGACGCCGTCGGTGAGCGGGGCGGACATCACCATGCCGCCGGGCAGCCGTTCGCCGATGGGCCGCGGCCGGATGCCCCCGCCGGCGGCGCCGGCCACGTCGGCGAGGAACATCTCCCGGGTGGCGGCGGTGCCGGGGAAGGCGATCCCGGCCGCGCCCCGCACGAAGCTGTGCCCGCCGTCGCAGCCGACGAGGAACCGGCAGCGCAGCCGGCGGCGCCCGGCGGGCGTCTCGGCCTCGACCTCGGCGCCGTCGGGCCCGTTGACCAGCCCGACGGCCTTCCAGCCGCGCCGGATCTCCGCGCCGAGCTCCGTGGCCCGGTCGGCGAGGACGGCCTCGGTGCGCGCCTGGGGGATCCCGCGGGCGCCGAAGTGGCCGCCGTCGAGGACACCGTAGTCGAGCGGTATGCCGCCGAAGTGCCCGCGGGTGTCGGTCCGTACGGTGCCGAAGCGTGGCAACAGGCCGCGCATGTCGAAGAGTTCGGTCGCGCGGGCGGTGAAGCCGAGCCCCCGGGACTGCCCGGAGGGCCGGTCGAGTGCGTCGAGGACGAGGACGTCGACGCCGCCGAGGCGCAGTTCGGCGGCCAGGAACAGCCCGGTGGGGCCGGCTCCGACGACGATCACCGGAACATCCATGCTGTCTCCTCGCCCCGGGCGCGGCACGGCGGACGGACCCGGCCGCGGCAGGGGAGTTGGCGAACGGAAGGGCGGGGCGGAGGCGCGCCGGTGCGCGGCGGTCGGCCCTGCGGAAGAGAGGGAGAGGGGGCGCACGGGAGGAGAGGTCTCCCGCGCCCCGGAAGCGGACACAGTTCTGCCGCTGCCCGTTAGCGTGACAGTGCGGCCGAGCCGGTGTCAAACGCCGCAGCTCAGCCGGGAATTACCGGCGGCGGTGGTGCGCGATTCCGTTCCCGGGCGGCGGAACGGCCTCGGTTATTCCGGCTTCCCGGACCCTCGCGGTGCCCGTCCGGCAGGCGTCGGTCGGAATCCCCTTTCCCGCCCGAATACATGTAGACAACACCCTCGGGGGCTTGTAGGGTCCGACCCTGCATCGCACGGAACGCGCCCCCGTCCACCCCAGGGACGGAATGGGGGAATCGTTCCGCCCGGTCACCCGGGCGCGATGCCACGGGGGCCAGAAACGGGGGTTCCAGATTTCATGATCGGAAATCTGGCACGGCACGTCGTACGCTCATTACCTTTCCCGACCGGGTTTTTCCGGAACGCGGGACCCACCGGCCGGCGAACCGGCGGAACCGGAATCCGCCATGGCCGTTCCGGGGGCGATCCGGACGCGGTCCCGGGCCCGTTCACCGATGCCGCCACCCCTTCGCTCCAGGGGTCCCACCCACCCCACCCCTGGACACGGCGCTCCCGGTGCGCGCTTCCGCGCCGGCACCCCACCACGAGCCTCGGGAGAAGGAAATGAGTTCACCGGAATCGAGTTCCGCGGGATCGCGTCCGTCAGGGCCGCGCCCCGCGAGCCCCCGCCCCGCGGAGTGCAGCACGGGCCGCCACACCGGCCTCCGGCGCCGCCGCCCCGGCGCGCCGGACCCCGGACCCCGGCCGTGCGCCGCGTGCGGCAGCGCGGTGCGGTCCTGCCTCGGCGAACTGCCGGACATCTACGCCGACTGCGAGGCCGCCCTGCTGCCCCGCCGGCACGGGCCGCTCAGGCCGGTCGGCGGCGCCCGGCGCCACTCCGGGCCGCCGCTCGACGAGGGCGCGATGGCGACCCGGTCGCGCATCCTGGGCACCCTGTCCTCCTGGGCGGCGCTGGTGGCGGACGAGCGGGGCGTGGGCGCGCCGCGCCGACGCCCGGCCGAACTCGCCGCGTTCCTCCTCGGCCACCTGGACTGGCTGCTGTGCCACCCCGCGGCCGGGGACTTCGTCGAGGAACTGCTGGACGCCGCCGAGACCGCCCGGCGCGCGGCCTACGTCAAGCCGTCCCTGGTCACGAACCTCGGCAGCTGCGTCCACCCGGGCTGCGCGCGACCGCTCTCCCCGGCCCCGCTGACCGGCGCGAAGGACGTGGGGCAGGTGCGGTGCGCCGCGGGGCACACCTGGCTGCCGCACCAGTGGCTGGCGCTGATGCGGAACCTCCGGCGGGAACAGGGCCTCGGCCGTTCCGCCGAGGGCGCCGCGTGAGCCCCGCCGCCGGCGGGGAGGCCGACGGGGAAACCCGGCTCGTCACCACCGAACTCGCGGCCCTCGCCGCCGGGGTGTCCCCCGCGACCATTCGCAAATGGTCGAGCCGGGGAAAGATCACGCGGTACGGAAGCACCCGCCGCGCTCTCTACGACCTCACCGAAATCATGAATGCCGCGGCGGTCGGGCCCACTCCTTTCCCCGCCGACGGAACCTAACCCTTCCGGATTCCTCCGCGATTCCTCCACGCTTTCACGACCGTCCCCCGCCCTTCCACCGGAACCGCTCCGGCCGAGGCCGAGCGAAACCGGATCAACAGGGAATGGAAAGGAGCGGGAACGGAGGGAGAAGCCATGGAGAACGCCCCGCCCGCCGCCCCGCGCTGGGTGACGGGGGATTGTCCCGGCGCACGGGCGGCGAGCGGGGCAGCACGGCCGCCGCCGCCCGGATCGAATGCCGATCCGGAACGCCGTGGCGGGGACCGTGCGGTCTCGGGCGGGCGCCGTTCTCCCGGCGCCCTTCCGTGTCCCTCCGTGGTGCTCACTCCTGAGAGGGGTACGACCCCTCGGGGCGTGACATCCCCCGCGCTGTGAGCCCGGTCTCACCCGGCCGGATCAGCCTTTCGGGCCGTAAACCGGATCAGCCTTCCAGGCCGTAGAAACGCATCCGCGAGTTCGGCTCGAACCCGATGCGCGGGTACACGGGGGCTCCGGCGGCGGTGGCGTGCAGGGTCGCGCGGGTCAGCCCGGTGGCCCGCGCGCCCTCGTACAGCGCCTTGCGCGTGACCGCCTCGCCGTAGCCCCGGCGCTGCCACCGCGGGTCCGTGGCGACGAACACGACGTGCAGACGGCCGCGCGCCTCGACGGTGGCCGCACAGGCCACCGCCTCGTCGTCCCGCAGGGCCAGGTAGGCGTGGACCCCGTCCTTCCAGAGCGCGGATCCGGCCAGGCCGTCGCGGGCCTCCTCCGCGGGGAACCCGTAGGCGCGCGATTGGAGATCGGCGTAAACCCGCAGGTGTCCGTCGGTGCGTACCCGGACGAACGTCAGCTCGGAGTGGGCCGGTTCGGGGAGGGCGGGCAGGTCGGCGGCCATGCCCGTACCGGGGAAGGCGTATCGGAGGCCGGCCCGCCCGGCCGCCGCCTCCAGTCCGGAGCGGGCTTCCTCGTCGAGGAGGTCCTCGAAGAGCCACAGGAAGCCCGGGTGCTCCTTGGCCCGCATGATGTCCGCGGCCCGGGCCAAGCGGTGCCCGACGCTCTCCGCTCCCGCTTCCTCCTCGGTCAGGGTGACGCAGTTGAAGAACCCGAACCGGCTGTCGGCCCAGCGGACGGCGATGCCCGGAAGGTCGCGCACGTCCGCGTCCGCGTCGCGGTCGAGCACCAGCGTCCGCCAGGCGGCGGTGAGTTGCCGTACCGACTCCACGGACTCCGCGGGAACGGTCATGATGCCTCCATGGGTGCTGAGAGCCCTCACAGGATGGTCTCGGCCTCTTCGATCCCGTCGTGCGCAGGCGCCGCGCCGCAGCGCGGCACACCGTACGTACGGCGTCCGAAGCGCCACCACAGGGCGGCCCCGGCGAGGGCCGTGAGCAGGGCGACGGGCGTGTAGTTGAAGGTCTCGGCGGTGACCGGGGCGGACTGCGGCAGCAGGAACAGCGCGGTCACCCCGGCCGCCCAGACCACCGCCACCCAGCCGACCGGCCGGCTCCAGCGGCCCAGGTGCCAGGGGCCGGGGGTGAACCGGTCGCGGTGGCGCAGGCGCAGCAGCACCGGGATGGCGTAGGCCGGGGTGAAGCCGACGACGGAGATGGCCGTCACCGCCGAGAACGCCGTGGCGGAGTACAGGGACGGCAGGGCGAGGACGAAGGCGACGGCGACCGCGAGAAGGACCGCGTCGGCCGGGACGGCCGTGCGCCGGCTGACCCGCCGCCAGCGCGCCGAGCCGGGCAGGGCGCCGTCCCGGGCGAAGGCGTAGATCATGCGGCCGGCGGCGGCGGTCACGGTGTAGCCGCACAGGAACTGCGCACCGATGACCACCAGCAGCAGCGCCTTCGCCGTCGCCACGCCGAGGGCGTCCAGCAGGATCTGCGCCACCGGCACCCCCGTCTCGCTCCCCAGCGTCGCGGCGTAGTCCTGGACGGCGAACAGCAGGGCGACCAGCAGGACGCCGCCGGCGATCCAGGACACCGCCACCGAGCGCACGATCCCGCGCGCCGCGGCCACGGAGGCGCCGCTGGTCTCCTCGCTCAGATGGGCCGAGGTGTCGTAGCCGGCCAGCGCGAAGCACGGCAGCAGCATCCCGAGCAGGATCACGTACACCGGGCTCGACCAGCCGGTGTTGTTGGTGAACTCGGAGAACACGAAGCCGGCCGGCTGGTGGTGGGAGGGGACGAGGGTCAGGGCGCCGATGATGACGACGGCCCCGGCCAGGTGCCACCACGCGCTCACGGAGGTGAGGACGTTCATCAGCCGGGTGCCGAAGAGGTTCAGGAGCGCGTGCAGCGCGAGGACGACCGCGTACACCACCAGCAGGGATCTCGGCGTCGGCACGTAGCCGAACTGCAGGTTCGCCCAGGCGCCGGCGAAGGTCGCGATGCCGTAGTCCTGGGCGGCGATCCCGCCCAGCAGCCCCAGCAGGTTGAGCCAGCCGGTGTACCAGCTCCACCGCTCGCCGCCGAGCTGCCGGGCCATGTAGTACAGGCCGCCGCTGGTGGGATACCGCGAGGTGATCTCGGCCAGCGCGGCGGCCAGGCACAGCACCGGCGGCCCCACGGCGAGCCATCCCCACACCACCACCGCGGGCCCGCCGCTGTTCAGGCCGTAGCCGAGGAGCAGCAGCGTCCCGGACATGATGGAGATGACCGACAGGGAGGCGGAGAAGTTCCCGAACGCGCTCATGCGCCGGTGCAGTTGCTGGGTGTAGCCGAGTTCCGCGAGGACACGCTCGTCGTCGTCCGACGGCCGGGACCGCTTCCGTCGGGCACGTGCCGAGGTAGGCATGCGGGTACCCCCAGGGAGAAGTTCCGTGAGGAACAGGACGCCGGGGCCGCGTCGGCCGCCGGGGATGTCTCCGTGCGAGTCAACACCGGCGGCGTGCCCATGGCCAGCGTCGGAATTCGGCGGGATGGCGCGATGTGGACGGCCGGCCCGCCCGGATCGGCGGGAAGGCGTGATGTGGACAGGCTGCCCGGACCGGACGGAGAGCGGCCGTTCCCCCGTCAGGCGGCCTCCGGGTCGGCGCCCCGCCTCACGCCCTCGGCGCCCCGCCCCGTTCCCCCACCGGCCCCCGCAGCTCCGCCGCGAGCAGGACGAACCACACGCCGACGAGCACCAGGTGCGCCCGTTGGGGGACACCGTGCCAGCCCGGGTGGCCGAAGAGCGGGCCCACGGTGGAGACGGCCGTAGCGAGGGCGGCGGCCGGGACCCAGGGGGTCCAGCGGGACAGGACGGGCCAGCGGGCCTGGGCGGCGGCGACGGTGAACAGGAACATCGAGCCGAAGAGGGCCGCGTGCACCAGGGCGCTGGTGGCGGTGTGCCAGGGGTTGACGGCCTCGCAGCCGGCCTCCGCCGAGGGGGCGCAGCGCATCGGGACGATCACGTCGGCCACCGAGCAGATCCCGAAGGCGACCAGGCACCACCACCCACCCTCGGCCACCGGTCCCGCCCTGCGGTCCCTGGCGAGCAGGGAGCCGGCCACCACCAGGGCGGCGGCGAGGAGTTCCGCGGCCCCGAAGAGGAGGTGGAAGCGCTGGTCGGCGGCGTAGAGCTCGCTGACGTAGGAGTGCCGCGGGTCGAGCCCGGTGGGCAGCGGGAACTCGAGCAGCCAGTCGTTGTAGACGACGGCCGCCGTGAGCAGCAGGGCGGGCGCCACGACCGTGCGGGCGAAGAGGCGAGCCCTCGGCGGTGCGGGTGGTGGGGCGGGCCGGGGCCCGGCGGGCACCAGCGCGGTCCGCCGCGGAGGGGAGGAGGGCGGTTCGTACAGGGCCTGCCTCCCGTGGTCGAGGCAACTGCTGTCAGTGCCGTCAGTCATCTATCCGCCACCCCAGATCCTCATTGTGTGTACCGGGACCTCGCTTACCGCAAACGAAACATCCGCTTCCCCCGAGTGCCCCGGCGGAGGGGTGGCAATCGGTTCCGGGGCGTACGGTTCGAGCCATATGGGGAGGTCAGCCGCCGTCCGTCCAAGGCAGGAGCGCGCGTGGGTCAGATGTCGGGGTCCCGTTCCGCGGAGGCCGTACGGGCGTGGGGAGAGGCGTTCGGCGCGGTGGCCGCCGCCGTGGCGGCCATGGTCGCCACCGCCGCGCTGGGCCTGTGGGCGGCCGGGGCCGGCGGCCTGCCGTCCGGGGCGTTCCCGGCCGTGCTGGCGGCGACCGTGGTGGCCGCGGTGGGCGGGACGGTGGAACTGACCGGCGGCGCGGGGTCCTTCGGCCGTACGGGTGCCACCCTCACGGTGGTTCCGCTGTCGGTGTCGCTGGCCGGGGCGCTCGCCCTGGCGGCGGGCCTGCTGCGGCCGCTGGGACCGCTCCGCCACGGGCCGCCGCCGGACGGCCGGGAACTGGCGGCCCGCGCGGCCCGGGTGGCGGTGCTCTGGATCCCGGCGCTGCTGGTCCCGGCGCTGACCGCGCGCCACACCTTCCGGATCGGGCTGGGCGGCGGACTGCTGGACGAGATCGGGGACGTGCTGGACGTACGGCCGGAGGTGGGCTTCCGCGCGGACGTGGCGGCCACGCTGGGCCGGGGGCTGCTGTGGCTGCTGGTGCTGTACGTGATCATCGTCCTCGCCGCGTACCGCACCCCGCTCCCTCCCCCGCTGCGCCGCTTCCAGGACGCGGCGCGTCCGCCGGTGCGGGCGGTGCTGGGGCTGCTGCTGGGTTACGTCGTGCTGGGGCTGGCGGTGGGTCTGGTGACGCTGTGCACCCGGGGACATCCGGCGGAGACCGCGGCCACCCTGCTGCTGGGGCTGCCCAACCTCGCCTGGCTCGCCCTGGGCACCGGCCTCGGCGGCGCCTGGGAGGGGAACGTGCCCGACGCGATCGGGCTCCCGGTGCCGTACGCGCTCGCCGCGGTGCTGCGCGAGCCGGGCGGCGGTACGGCGACGGTGGACCTGGCCTCGCTGGGCCGGTACGACGACCGGGCGTGGGTCCTGGCGCTGGTGGCCGCGCTCGCGCTGGCGACGGCCGCGTTCCTGATGGCCCGCCGCTTCCCCGCGCCGTGGTGGCGGCAGGCCGTCCGGCTGGCCCCGGCCCTGGCCGTGGCCCTGGTGGCCGTCGGCCTGCTGACCCGGGTCTCGGCGCGGTACGGGCTGTCGCTGTTCGGCCTGGGTGACCTCGACGCCTTCGGCGGGGAGGTCCGGCTCGACCCCCGGCTGCCGCTGCTGCTGGGCTGGGGGGCGCTGTGGGGGCTGGTCGCGGGGGCGTCGGCGGGGGCGCTCGCCGAGGCGCTCGGCCGCGTCCGGCGGCGGCGGGGCCGCGCCGGGTAGCCGGTTAGGCTGACGGCACGCGGCCGGCGGGGAGGCGGGGATGACGGAGGACGACGCGCCGCTGCCGGTCTTCGTCTACGGCACGCTGCGCCGCGGCGGCGTCAACTACGACGCGTTCCTGCGCGGCCGGACGGCCGGCGAGGTCCCGGCCCTGCTGGCGGGGGCGGTGCTGTACGAGGGCCCGGGCTACCCGTTCGCGGTGAGCGCGCCGGCCGGTGAGATCCGCGGCGAGTTGATGACGCTCGCCCCGGCCGGCCGCGCGGCCGTGCTCGCCGCCCTCGACGAGCTGGAGGGCCACCGCCCAGGGGGTCCCGGCAACCTCTACGACCGGGTGGTGCGCGACGTGCGCACCGAGCGGGGCGAGACGGTCCGCGCGTGGGTCTACCTGGCCGCCGAGCGCGTCGCCCGCCGGCTGCGCGCGGAGGGCGTCCGCGTCCCGGGCGGCGACTGGCCGCACCGCGCGTGACGGCGGGGGCGACGGCGGGAGCGCCGGCGCGTACGTGACACGACGGGCGCGTCGGGACCGCCGTGTCACCACGGACACGCACCGCGTCACCGACCGTCCCACATGCTGAACGGTCGCCGAACTCGCGCAACCCGCCGCGCCTTTGACCGGTCTCCCGGTGCGAACGGACGTCCTGTTGCCCGTCGTTCACCCTCAGTTGATCTCATGTCAAAAGTTGATCAACTGATGTGAACACCGTGTAAACAGTCTTTCCATGCGCATGCCAAGCGCTGCACAGTCTGCCCGGGACCACAGGTCCCGCGGTGCACGAGTGACAGCACCGCCCCCCGCCAGCGGCCCGGTCACCCCGGGCCGTCATGACGCAAAGGGCGCTGAACAGTGCGTACATCCCCCACAACCCCCGGCCGAATACTGACTGTCGCCGTCGCGGTGGCCGCGGCGGCGGCCATGGCCGGCGGCGCCGTGGCCGCCCCGGCGACGGGCACGGCACGGAGCACGGCGCAGACGGTGGCCACGGCGAGACCCGGCTCCGCGGCCTCGCAGGTGGCCGGTGCCGATGACGTGCGGGCGGCCCGCTCCGCCGCCGTCGCCCACGCCAAGGACACCGGCGTCGGCCCGCAGGAGACGCTGACCGTCAAGGACTCCCTCGTCGACCCGGAGGGCAAGCGCCACGTCCGGTTCGAGCGCGCCTACAAGGGCGTTCCGGTGGTCGGCGGCGACCTCGTCGTCCACCTCGACGCCAAGGGCGGCTACGCGGGCGTCACCCGGGCCGCGCGGCACCAGGTGGCCGTGAAGTCCGTCAAGCCGGAACTGACGGAGCGTCAGGCCGCCGCCAAGGCCGCCGAGGCGGTCAAGGGCACGGCGGGCCGCACCGAGCTGGTGGTGGACGCCACCAACGGCAAGTCCGTCCTCGCCTACCGGGTGACCGTCACCGGCGGCCACGCGGCCGAGAAGGGCGCCCTGCGCGCGGTGACCGTGGACGCCGTCTCGGGGAAGATCCTCGCGACCACCCCGCTCACCGACGCGTTCATCTCCCCCAAGCTCAAGGACACCCTGCGCGCCAAGGGCCGCGCCGCCGCGCCGCACCTCGGCGCGGCGGCCACGCCGAGGGCCGCCGGCTCCGGCGCGGCGGCCGGCTACCCGGCGGCGGCGACCGGCAGCGGTGCCTCGATCTTCGTCGGCACCGTCCCGCTCTCCACCACCCAGACCGCGCGCAGCACCTTCACCCTCAAGGACCTCGGCCGCGGCAACGCCGAGACGCGCACCGCGGGCGGCCAGGAGCTCGAGACCTTCACCAGCGGCAAGGCGTTCACCAACAGCACCAACCGCTGGGGCAACGGCACCGCCTCCGACCCGACCAGCGCGGCCGTGGACGCCCAGTTCGGCGTCACCAGCACCTTCGACTACTACAAGAGCACGTTCGGCCGGAACGGCATCAAGAACGACGGCGTCGGCCCGCGCGCCCTGGTGCACTTCGGCAACAAGGTGGGCAACGCCTTCTGGTCCCCCGACTGCTGGTGCATGCTCTACGGCGACGGCGACGGAGAAACGTTCAAGCAGCCCCTGGTGGCCCTGGACGTCACCGGCCACGAGCTCACCCACGGCGTCATCTCGGCCACGGCGGACTTCCAGCCGACCCGGGTGGACGCCAACGGCAACCAGTTCGGCGAGGCCGGCTCGCTCAACGAGTCGTTCGCGGACATCTTCGGCACCGGCATGGAGTTCCGCACCAACAACACGGCCAACCCCCCGAACTACCTGCTCGGTGAGAAGCTCGGCCTGGACCAGCAGTTCCTGCGCCGCCTCGACAAGCCCTCGCTGGACCGGCTGGAGGGCACGGTCGACTACTGGGACGCCGGCTCCTACGACCGTGAGGTGCACGCCGGTTCGGGCGTCTCCTCGCACGCCTTCTACCTGCTCGCCGAGGGCAGCGGCAAGAAGACGATCGGGAAGTTCTCCTACGACTCCCCCACCTACGACGGGCAGTCGGTGACGGGCATCGGCCGGGACAAGGCGGAGCAGATCTTCTACCGGGCGCTCACCCGGTACATGGTCTCGACGTCCGACTTCCACGACGCCCGCAAGGCCACGCTCCAGGCCGCCGCGGACATCCACGGCGCCGACAGCGCCGAGTACAAGGCCGTCGACCGCGCCTGGGCCGCGGTCAACGTGACCGAGGCCAACACCCCGTCGGCCCAGCGCTGACGAGGAACGCGGGCCCCGGCCGGGGCCCGCGTTCCCACTAGGCCCGTTCCACCTCGGGGAACGGGCCCGTCGGCACGTCCCCCGGCCGGGTGTCCCGGTCGCGCAGCCGCCGGTCGAGGAAGGCGGTGACGAGCCCCCGGGTGATCGCGATCGACCGTTCCGCGGGCAGCGCCCCGAGGAGCTCCGTCACCGTCTCCCGGGGGACCGTGCCCCGTTCGGCCAGGGGCGGCAGCAGCGCGGCGGCGTCGGTGAACGCGCCGTGGGCGGTGTCGTGGACGATCAGCCGCCGGACGTGCCCCCGGCTGTGCCGGACGAGCGCGTCCCACGACGGCCGGTTGTCGGCCACGTCCGCGGCCGAACCGACCAGCAGGAACGGGCGGTCGAGCCCCTTCTCGGCCACCTCGCCCAGTACGACGCCCGTCCCGTCGGCCCGGGCCGGGAAGTGCATCTGCCCGTCCAGGTTGATCCCGGTGACGAGCCGCCGGTCGTCACGCAGGACCTGGGCCGCCGTGAAACCGCCCCCGGAGTGCCCGGCCATACCGGTCCGCGACAGGTCCAGCGCCTCCGCCAGCCCGCGCGGGAGCGCGCGTTCCGCCGCCGTACGGCCGCCGTGCCGGAGCGCGTGCAGCCGGTCGAGCACGAACGTCGCGTCGCCCACCCGGGCCTCCATCGTCAGGCGGGTGAGCGCCGCGAGGTCCGGCTTCTCCTGCTTCATCAGCGCGGGCAGGAGGGACGCCACCAGCGTCCCGTCCGGGAACCGGACCTCGGACGCCTCGTAGGTGTGGTCGACGGTGACGACGACGTAGCCGCGCGAGGCCAGCTCCTCGACGAGGCCGGTGCCCCAGGTGCGCGGGTCGCCGACGCCGGACGACCAGAGCACGACCGGCCGGGGCCCGCCGGGCAGCACCCGGGCGCCGGGCCGGGCGTGGCTCCGCGTCTCCCGCCAGTCCGTACTCCCCGGGGGTACCCGGTAGTTGAGGGCGGCCATGCCGTCCTCCCCGCCGAAGTGGACGGCCGCCGCGGGCTCCATGTGGGGCGCCGGCTCCGCGCCGCCTGGGCCGGCGGCGGCCGGGTACCAGAAGCTGACCATCACCTCGCGCGGCCGGTCGCGCCGCCATGGGTCCGGCCGGGCGGTGTCGGTCAGGTGCAGCGCGGCCGTGCCGATCGCGTGCGGACCGGTGGGCGCGGGCAGCCGGAGCGGCGCCGGGGCCGCCCGGGGGCGGTCGGGGGCCGCCGCGGCGGCCCGCGCCGCCGGTCCGGCGACGGCGGCCAGCAGGGCGGCGGCCACCACGGTCCGCCGGCCGGGCGGGGCCGCCGGGGACTGCCGGGTCTCGTACGTCGGCACGTGCTCTCCCTCCTCGCCCGCCGCGGGCCGGCGGGTCGCCGCGGCCTCGGCCGTGCCGGGCGCGCGGGTCCATTCTGGTACGCGGTCCCTACTGGCCGGATCACGCGCCTCGAACGGCCGCCGGGCGGCCGTCGGTTGACGCTCCCGGGCGGACTATTGAAGATGCAAGGAACATGGGCGTCCCGCCGCGGGCGGACGGTTCCGCACACCGCGACGGCGCCGAGGACCCGCCGAAACGGAGTGCACCCATGACCACGTTCCGGAAGAACCGCAAGAAGACGCTGACCGCCGGCGCCGCCGCCCTTTCCGGTGCCGCGCTGCTGCTGGGCGCGGGCCTCGCCCAGCCGGCGTCCGCGGCCGACCTCCCGCACGCCCCGGTGGCGTACTTCGCCTCCGGGACCGATCTGACCGGCAGACAGGCACCGGTCGACATCACGGATCCTGCCTGCCGGAACCTCGCCGAACCGGCGCTGTCGGCCGTCAACTTGACCGACGCCGACATCCAGGTCTACTTCAACCGCGACTGCCGCACCGGAGCGCCCGGCCGGCCCGGCGACCTCTACGACGCGCTCGGCAGTCTGCACTGGGGGAACTTCCCTTACCCCGCGCTCAGTTACCGGGTCGTCCGCCACTGACCGGCTCCCGGGGACGCGGGCGGCGCGCGGTCCGTCAGGCCACCGTCGTCAGCGGCTGCTCCGCCCAGATGGTCTTGCCGCCGGACGTGAACCGGGTGCCCCACCGCCGGCAGAGCTGGGCGACCAGCAGCAGCCCCCGGCCGCCCTCGTCGAAGGCCCGGGCCCGGCGCATCCGCGGCGAGGTGCTGCTGCCGTCGGACACCTCGCAGATCAGCGCGCCGTCCCGGATCAGCCGGAGCCTGATGGGCGGTGCGGCGTGCCGGATGGCGTTGGTGACCAGCTCGCTGACGACGAGTTCCGTGGTGAAGGCGAGCTCCTCCAGCCCCCACGCGGCGAGCTGGTCGGCCACCCGCTTGCGGGCGTCGGCCACCGACGCGGGGTGGTCGGTCAGCTCCCAGGTGCTCACCCGGTCGGCGTCCAGCGCCCGGGTGCGGGCCAGCAGCAGGGCGACGTCGTCGGCGGGGCGCTCCGGGAGGAGGGCGGCGAGGACGTCGTCGCAGACGCGCTCCAGCTCGGCGGGGGGCCGGGCCAGCGTGCGCCGCAGCAGCCGGCTGCCCTCACCGTCGGTCGCCGAACCGGAGCCCGGTTCGAGGCCGGAACCGGAACCGGCCCCGCGCCCCTCCACGAGCCCGTCGGTGTAGAGCGCGAGCAGGCTGCCCTCCGGCACCTCCACCTCCAGCGACTCGAACGGCAGTCCGCCCACGCCCAGCGCCGGGCCCGGGGGCAGTTCCAGGAACCGGGCGGTGCCGTCGGGGGTCACCAGGACGGGCGGCGGGTGGTCGGCGCTCGCGGCGACGAGCCGGCGGGAGACCGGGTCGTACACCGCGTAGAGGCAGGACGCGTCCGTCTCCCCCGCCTCGTCGCCCGCGTCGCCGTCCCGCGCCTGGGCCGCGCGGTCCTGGGCGAGCTGGACGACGAGGTCGTCGAGGTGGGTGAGGAGCTCGTCCGGGGGCAGGTCGATGTCGGCCAGCGTGCGGACGGCGGCGCGCAGCCGTCCCATGGTCGCGGACGCCTGGAGGCCGTGCCCGACGACGTCGCCGACGACCAGCGCGACCCGGGCCCCGGACAGCGGGATCACGTCGTACCAGTCGCCGCCGAGGCCGGTCTGCGCGGTGGCGGGCAGGTAGCGGGAGGTGACCTCCACGGCCGTGTGACCGGAGAGCCTCGCGGGCAGCAGGCTGCGCTGGAGGGTCAGGGCGACGGCGCGCTCGCGGGCGTACCGCCGGGCGTTCTCGACGCAGACGGCGGCGCGGGCGGTGATCTCCTCGGCGAGCAGCAGGTCGTGGTCGTCGAACGGCTCGGTGTCCGGGTGCCGGACGAACAGGGCCAGCCCGGAGACGGTATCGTGCGCGGCCAGCGGTACGGCGAGGAGCGAGCCGACGCCGCGGGCGCGCACGGCGGGCGGCAGCGCGGGCGCGTCCGCGGCCCAGGAGCGGATCGCCGGTTCGTCGCCCCGGTGGCGGGCGGGTTTGCCGGTGGCGAGGGCGAGGGCGGGCGGCGAGTGCGGCGGGCAGCGGTAGGTGCCGTTCGCGAGGGACGAGGGGCCGGGGCCGGACGGGTCCTCGGGGACGGCCCAGCGCCGGGCGGTGCGGCGCAGCTCGACGGCCTCGTCGTGGCCGGGCCGCCCGGCCTCCCCGCCGGCGCCGCCGCCGTCCGGAAGCAGGTCGACCGCGACGAAGTCGGCGAACCGGCCGACGGTGGACTCGGCGAGCTCCGCGGCGGTGCGGTCCATGTCCAGGGTGGTGCCGATCCGGGCGCCGGCGTCGTTGACGAGGGCGAGCCGCTGCCGGGCACGGTACTCGGCGGTGACGTCGAGGGCGGCGAGGGAGAGTCCCAGGGTGCGGCCCTCGGCGTCCTTGATCGGGGTGAAGAAGCTGGCCCAGGCGCGTTCGCGGCCGTCGCCGGGGGACACGAAGTAGTTGTCGGCGCGGACCGCCCGGCCGGTGCGGAGGACCTCGTCGCCGATGCGGGCGAACTCCTCGAACGGCGCCAGGGGGAGCAGCTCGTCGAGGCGCCGGCCGGTGAGGCCGTCACGGCTCAGGCCGCTCAGCCGGACCATCTCGTCGTTGGCGGTCACCAGTCGGTTGTCCCGGTCGTAGACGGCGATCCCGATGGGGAACTGGGTCAGCGCCCACCGCCCCAGGTCGGCCGCGTCGTCCGGCGGCGGGCCGGGAGCGTCCGGTGCGGCGTTCGTGTCCATACGGATTCATCCCGTTGCTCGGTGCGGTTCGGCGGTTCTCGCGATCCGCACGAATCGAGGCCGGACTGATTGTTCCCGCGGGCCGTGGCGGTTAAGCGTCCGTACGCGGCGACCGCCGGTTTCCGGGAATTCCGCTCGGCCGATCGGCGGGGGCGCGCCGGGTGGCACGGCCCCCGAACTGGGCCGGTGGTTGAGCGGTGGGGGCGGCTCCTTCCGTTCTCGCCGCGCGGTGTGAATACCCGCGCGGCGCGGAAGCGGAAAGGGAGGACTTCCGCACGGAATTCCCGCGTCCGTCGCCCGGAAATGGCGGGTCCGCCATTTCCGGGCGGTCGGGGGGAATGTCCGCGCACGGCGGGCGGCCCTCTTCCCGTGGTGCCCGGCCGGTCTCAGGCGTGCGCCCGCCCGCCCGTCGCGGGGAGGTCGGCGCAGCAGTGGAGGCACCGGGTGGCGGCCGCGGGGAGGTCCTCGGAGAGGCAGGCCGGGCAGGTCCGCAGGGGTCCCGGCTCGTCGAAGACGACGACGCCGCGGCGGGCCTGGACGTGCCGGTACGGGAGGACGATGAAGAAGTAGACGACGGCCATGAAGATGAGGAAGTAGATGGCCGCGGAGATGAAGGCGCCGAGGTCGAGGTAGGTGGCCTTGTTCCCGGCCCGGCCGAGCTGCCAGCCGAGGCCGAGCGAGTGGCCGCCCTGCAGGCTGGCGATGATCGGGTTGATCACGAAGTCCGTGAACGCCTTGATGAGGGTGCTCAGCGCCAGCGCGATGATCAGGCCGACCGCGACGACGACGATGTCGCCGCGCATGACGAAGTTCTTGAATCCCTTGAGCATGACGGGTCCCCGAGGTTCGGACATTTCGGATACGACGTCTCGAACGCTACCTTTCGTCCGCCTTTTTTCCCGTCGAAAAGCGGCGGAGCCGCCCGGGATGCCCCCGGGCGGCTCCTCGACTGCCGTACCGCGCTACTTGCCGGCGCGGATGGTGAAGGGCAGCCGCTTGTTCGCGAACGACTGGTCGCCGTTGCTCACCGAGAACCCGCTGTCCCCCGTGACCACGTCCTTGGGCGCGGACCCGGCGACGGCCAGCCGCAGCCGGTAGACGGCCTTGGCGCCGGGGGCGACGGCGGTCCGGTTCGGGAGCAGCGCGGCGCCCATGCCCGGGTCGCAGCCGCCCGCGGTCAGGGCGACCTTCTCCCAGCCGCGGCCCGGCCGGTACTGCTGGAGGACCAGGTCCTTCGGGGTCAGCGCGTGCCGCTTGCCGGCGCCGTAGGCGAAGTAGTTGACGTTGAGCGCCGGGTAGGCGCGGTTGGTGGTGTTGCGCACGGTGATGGTGAAGGGCTGCGCCGCGCCGCCGCGCGTCAGCTTCGCGGTGCCGTTCGCCCAGCCGGCGACGGAGACCTGCGGCCGGGTGGCGGTCACGGTGCGGGCCGGCGCCCGGTAGGTGTGGCCCCGGCCGTCGGCGACGGACGCGTTGACGGTGAGGGTGCCGGGGCTGTCGAGGTCCTGGAACCGGAGGGCGACGGCGTACGGGTGCTTGGCGCTCGCCTTGGGGGCGGAGACCGGGAAGGTGAACGTGCCGCGGTGCGGCCAGCTGCCGCCGCCGGAACGGGTGTCGAGGTCCACCCAGGCGTGCTTGGCGGGCTCGTAGCGCTGGACCGTCACCGAGTCGGTGCTGAACCCGCGGCTGCTGACGTCGAGGCGGGCGGTGCCCTTGGCGACGGGGGTGCGCAGGGTCAGTCCGGCCTTGGACCACAGGCCGATGGGGGCCTGGGCCGAGGCGACGGAGTAGGAGAGCGCGCCCTTGCCCGCCAGGGTCGGCGGGACCTCCGGCGCCTGGTCCTGGTCGGCGGCGGGCACCGCCGGCGCGGCGGACGCGCGGAAACCGCCGCAGTCGGGTTTGGCCGGGGCGGTCCGCGCCGCCGGAGCTGCCTCGGCCGACGCCGCGGTGCCCGCGAGCACGACCCCGGCCGCCAGTACCACCGCCGCCTTTCCGGCCGCCTTCCGCACGCCCGACGACCGCCGCTGTGCGACTCTCTCTGTCATCAACTGTCCCCGCATTCGGGTTGTGTCCACCTCTGCACGATTCCGGTTGGGGAGAGGGCGTACCCCCGCCGGGGGTTCCCTCCGCCGCGCCCGGACCCACTCGTTCTCTCCCGCGGCCCCGAGAAGGGGTGAACGCGTGTGGTTCCGGCTCCCGTTCGGGGAACACTAGCGGGCCGTCAGGACCGGCGCACCAGCGCCCCGGCCGCTCGCCCCCCGATGTCACCCCGGGGCCCGCGCATCACCACCACGACGGCCACCGCGACCCCGGCCAGCACCCCCGCGGAAACGAGCGCGGCGAGGTCCAGCCCGGCCGCGAAAGCGTGTCTGACGACCCGTCCGACCCCTTCCTCCGCCGCACCGGCACCGCCCGGCCCCCGCCCGCCGCCGGCCGTGACCGAGCGGGCCACGGCGGCCGCGTCGGCCCCGCCGCCCCGGGGCAGCCGGGCGCGCAGCACGGCCTCGAGACGCGCCGTCAGGATCGCGCCCATGACGGCCACTCCGGCCACCCCGCCCACTTCCCGGGCCATGCTCGCCGTGGCCGAGGCCATGCCGGCCCGCTCGGCCGGGACCGCGCCCAGCACGGCGACGGAGACGGGGGTGAAGACGAGACCGAGGCCGACGCCGAGGACGCCCAGGAGCCATCCGAAGTCCGCGAAGCGGGCGTCGGGCCCGTAGCGGGCGAACGCGGCGAGGGCCGCCGCGACGAGGAACAGGCCGGTGGCGAGCGGCGGACGCGGCCCGTACCGGGCGCACAGCCGCCCGGCGAGGACCGAGACGACGGCCGTGGACAGGGTGCAGGGCGCCATGGCCCAGCCCGCCTCGGTGGGCGACAGGCCCAGGACGTACTGGAGGTGGAGGCTGAGGAACGTGCCCAGGCCGAAGAACCCGAAGCTGACGGCGAACCCGGCCCAGGCGGCCGTGCCGGCGACTCGGTCCGTCAGCAGCCGCAGATCCGCCATCGGCGCCGCCACCCGCCGCTCGACCACCACGAACGCGGCCAGCCCGAGCAGGGCCACGGCACCGGCACCGGCCACGCGTCCGTCGCCCCAGCCCCGGACGGGCCCCTCGACCAGCGCGTACACCAAGGCGCCGAGCCCCAGCGCGACGGCCGTCTGACCGGCCGGATCGCCGCGGCGCGCGGACCGCGGGACGTCCGGCAGCACCCGGAAGGCGAGCACCAGACCGACGATCCCGACCGGCACGTTGACCCAGAAGACGCTCGCCCACCCGAAGTGGTCGACCAGCGGCCCGCCGACGACGGGGCCGAGGGCGAGCCCCGAGCCGGACACCCCGCTCCAGACGCCGATCGCGCGGGCGCGTTCGGCTTCCCCCGTGAAGACGTGCCGCACGATCGCGAGCGAGCCCGGCGTCAGCAGGGCCGCCCCGAGCCCCTGCACCGCCCGCCCCGCGACCAGGGTCCCCAGCCCGCCGGCAACCGCGCAGAGCGCGGAACCCCCGGTGAACAGGGCGAGCCCCGCGAGGTACACCGGCTTCCTCCCCCACCGGTCACCCAGCGCCCCGCCGCCGAGCAGCAGGGCCGCGTAGACCAGCGCGTATCCCTCCACCACCCACTGGAGTCCGGCCGTCCCGCTCCGCAGCTCCGCGCCGATGGCGGGCAGGGCCGTGGTCACGACGAGGTTGTCGAGCATGGCCATGAAGAGGCCGGAGCAGAGCGTCAGCAGCACGAGCCGTGCGCGCACCGGAGGTTCCTTGCCCACCCTCATCCCCTAACAACGTTAGACGTTTCCCTAACGACGTTAGTTTGGGCCTAACGATGTTAGATTGCAAGCCGTCGAGCGGAAGGCGGGGAGCATGGCAGGGCGCCGGGCAGCCGGAAACACCTCTTTGACCAGGGAGGATCTGGCGGATGCCGCACTGCGGCTGCTGGAGCGGGAGGGCCCCAAGGGCCTGACGATGCGGAAGGTGGCCGCCGAGGTGGGCGTCCAGGCGGCGTCCCTCTACTGGCACGTCCAGAACAAGGAAGAGCTGCTCGACCTCGCGGCCGACGCCCTCTGGGAGGGCTACTCCCCGCTGCCCCCCGGCCTCGTCGCGACGCCCGACGAGTGGCGCGGCTGCCTCGCCACCGCCGCGCGGCGGCTGCGGGCGCATCTGCTGGCGCACACGGCAGCCGTGCGCGTGCTCGCCGGGCGCTTCGCGCCGGGGGCCCGGGCCCTCGGGCCGCTGGAGGAGACGTTCGGGATGCTGCGCCGGCTCGGTTTCGGGCCGGCGGAGACGGCGCTCGGCGCGTACACCGTCGTGATCTGGGTGCAGGGTTTCGTGCTGCACGAGGCCGTGCCCATGTCGGCGGCCGAGGAGCGCGGGGCGACGCCCGCCGAGGCCGTCGAGGAGGCGCGGGAGCGACTGGCCGCGCTGCCGGCCGAGCGGTACCCGCACCTCGTCGCGCTGGCCGGGGAGCTCACCGGTCCCGACATGGACAGCCGTTTCGAGTTCGGGCTGGGTCTGCTGCTGGACGGGCTGGGGGCGCTGCGGGAGGCCGGAGCGGTGTGACCGGCCGGGGTGCGGCTTGGGAGGGGTGTGGCGGTTGTGATGTGCTGTGGCGTTCCGTTTGCTCGATCCCGCTGCCAGGAGGCGCCCCAGCATGGCCCGGATACCGATACCCAAGGCACCGTCCGCGCGGCGGTGCCCAGTGGAGGGGGCGGCGGCGGAGCGGCCTCCCCGGGGGCGCGGTCCGGGCCGCCCGCTCGGGGTTCCGGCCGCCGCCGGACGGTTTCCGCTGCTCGGCCGGCTGGACGCCGCCGACCGGGCCGTGCTCGGGTTCTACGCGCTCACCAGGGTCGCCGTCCTGATCGCCGGGTACTGCAGCGCCTGGCTGTTCGGCTCGGACCCCGAGGCGCGGGAGGCGCCCTCGTTCCTGTCGCTGTGGGCGCGCTGGGACTGGGACTTCTTCCGGCGCATCGCCGAGCACGGCTACTTCGCCGAGCCCGGCGCCCCCGGCTCGGCCCACCCCGACAACCGGGAGGCGTTCTTCCCGGGCCTGCCGATGGTCCTGCGGGCCGTGCACACGGTGGTGCCGAGCTGGCCGCTGGCCGGGCTGCTGATCTCCTTCGCCGCGGGGGCGGTGGCCGCCGTGGCGCTGTCCCGGATCGCACGGCTGCGGCTCCCGGCGGAGGCCGGGGAACGGGCGGGGCCGCGGGCCGCGCTGTTCCTGCTGGTGTCGCCGTGCGCGGTGTTCCTGGCCGCCGGCTACACCGAGGCCCTGTTCCTGGCCTTCGCCCTGCCGGCCTGGCTGGCCGCCGAGCGGCACCGCTGGGCGCTCGCCGCCGTCCTGGGCGCCCTGGCCACGACCGTCCGCGTCAGCGGGCTCTTCCTGGCGGCGGCCCTCGTCGTCCGGTTCCTGGTCGCCGCGCGGGAGTCCGGACGTGGGCACCGGCGGTGGCGCTCGGCCGGCTGGCTCGCGCTCCCCGCCCTGCCGGCCCTGGCCTACAGCTGGTACCTCCAGGCGCGCACCGGCGACTGGATGGCCTGGAAGCACGCGCAGGAGCGCGGCTGGTACCGGCAGTTCCACACGCCGTGGGAGGCGTGGGAGCACACCTGGGACGGCGCCTTCTCGCACGCCAACCCCACCGCCTACGCCGCGATGTTCCAGGCGGAGCTGCTCGCCATGGCGGTCGGGGTGCTGCTGCTGGCCCTGCTGGTGTGGCGGCGGCGGTGGCCGGAGGCGGTGTACATCGGGCTGAGCCTGTGGGCGCTGGGCACCTCGTACTGGTACATGTCGGTCCCCCGGGCCACCCTGCTGTGGTGGCCGCTCTGGGTCGCGCTGGCCGTGGCGAGCGTCCGCCGGCCATGGATCCGCTCCGCCTACCTGACGGTGGCGGCCCCCCTGGCGACCGTGCTGACCCTGGTCTTCACCTCCGGCAAGTGGGCCGGCTGACCGGTCAACGCTCGCCGGCCACGGCGTCGCGCCCCTCGGCGGGCGCCGCCGTGCCGCCGCCACCGGCCGCCTCCAGGGTCCAGCTCGCCAGCAGCCGCAGCGACTCGGCGGACGCCGAGCCGGGCTCGGCGTGGTACGTCACCACCCGCTGGTCCTGGTCCACGGGCAGCACCAGCGTCTCGCAGGCCAGGGTCAGCGGGCCGACGACGGGGTGGCGCAGCTCCTTGATCCCGAAGCACTTGTCGCGGACGTCGTGCGCGGCCCACAGCTTCCGGAACTCGGGGCTCTTCATGGACAGCTCGCCGATCAGCGAGGCCAGGGCGGGGTCGTCGGGGTAGCAGCCGGCGTGCGACCGCAGCAGCGCGACGATGTCGGCGGCCTTGCCGTCCCAGTCCGCGTAGAGCTCCCTGGTCGCCGGGTCGAGGAAGACCATCCAGGCCATGTTGCGCCGCTGCGGGGGCAGCGCGCCGAAGTCGCCCAGCAGCGCGGTGTTCATCCGGTTCCAGGCGAGGATGTCCAGCCGCCGGCCGAGCACGTGCGCGGGCACGTTCTCCATCGAGTCCAGCAGGTGCCGCACGGCGGGCCGGACGCGCTGCGGCCGGTCGGCGGGGCGCCGCGGCCGATTCTCGGGGCGGGCCAGTTTGTGCAGGTGATGCCGTTCGGCCGTGTCCAGCCGGAGCGCGTCGGCGATGGCGTCGAGGACCGACGTCGACACGTTCTGCCCCCGGCCCTGTTCGAGCCGGGTGTAGTAGGCGACGCTGACCCCCGCGACCTGGGCCAGCTCCTCGCGCCGCAGCCCCGGGACCCGCCGCCGCCCGCCGAACGGCGTCAGCCCCACGTCCTCCGGGCGCAGCCGGGCACGGCGGGAGCGGAGGAATTCGCTGAGCTCTGTCACTTTGGTTGCCACTCCCCCACCCTAGCCAGGGCCGATGGTTTACGGAGCGTAGCCGATTGGGTCCGGTCGATTCACCTTGTGCGGATTCCGCGGAGAGACAGCGGCGCGTTTCGGCCAGGCAGCACCCTGGTGGCCGACGGTCAGCCGGCGAACCGAGGGGGCGGCCGGGTGGAGCTCAGGTCGTACCTACGGCACCTGCGCCGGTGGCAGACGCTCGCCGCCGCGGTCGTCACCGCGGTGCTGGCCCTGGCGGGAACCGTCCTCGGCGCCCTCATCACCTCCTCGCACGACGACCCTGCCGGGCCACCGGCCGGCACACCGTCCGTGGTCCGCGAGAGCACTCCGCCCCTCTCGCTGGGCATCACCTCCGTCAGCGAGCAGACGGTCGGCGCCACCGCCCGCGAGTACGAGTTCGTCGGGCGCGTGGCCGGCCTGCCGGAGCACTGGAGCGTCTACGTGATGGTCGAGAACCCCGACCCCGGGCTTCCCCGGCCGGTCTCCAGCGGCTCCTCCCCCGGCCCGACGACTCACCCCTCCGGAGGGCGATGGCTCGTCTCCCCGTCGGCCACCGTGGACAGGACGGGACGGTGGGTGATCCGGTGGCGCGTCGAGAAGCTCCCCCGGAAGGTCACCTGGCGGGCGGTCGTGTTCGACAACGGGTGCGAGGGCGCCGGGGCCTGCGCCCCCACCACTCCGCCCTCCCTCGCGCACGACGGCCCGTCGGCCAGGGGCGTACGGGCCACGGTCACCTTCCGGTAGCCGCCGCCAAGGTGGTCCTGCCAGTGGTAGGCACCGCGAGCCTACGTTGAACGGGGTTCTGGCTGGGTGCCGCGCGGGCTCGCATGATCGAGGGCATGAACAGCATGACCGTCGCCGCGTACGCCGCACCGGCCCCGAAGGCCCCGCTCGTCAAGACCACCATCACCCGCCGCGCCCTGGGGGCGCACGACATCCTCATCGACATCAAGTACGCGGGCATCTGCCACTCCGACATCCACACCGTCCAGGGCGACTGGGGCGACCGCGTCTACCCGATCGTCCCCGGCCACGAGATCGCCGGCGTCGTCGCCGCGGTCGGCTCCGAGGTCACCCGGTACGCCGTGGGCGACCGGGTCGGCGTGGGCTGCTTCGTGGACTCCTGCCGCACCTGTGACAACTGCCGGGCCGGGCTCCAGCAGTACTGCACGGGCGAGTCCGGCATGATCGGCACCTACGCGGCCACCGGCCGGGACGGCGAGCAGACGCAGGGCGGCTACTCGACCCACGTCGTCGTGGACGAGGAGTACGTCCTCCGGATCCCCGACTCCATCCCGCTGGACACCGCCGCCCCGCTGCTCTGCGCGGGCGTGACGCTCTACTCCCCGCTCGCCCACTGGCAGGCGGGCCCGGGCAGGAAGGTCGCGATCGTCGGCCTGGGCGGCCTCGGCCACCTCGGCGTGCGGATCGCGGACGCGATGGGCGCCGAGGTCACCGTCCTCAGCCAGTCGCTGCGCAAGAAGGAGGACGGCCTGCGGCTGGGCGCGGACCACTACCGGGCCACCTCCGACCCGGCCACCTTCGAGGAGCTGGCCGGCACCTTCGACCTGATCGTCAACACCGTCTCGGCCGACCTGGACCTGGACGCCTACCTGGGCCTGCTGCGGCCGGGCGGCACCATGGTCCAGTTGGGCGGTCCGGAGAAGCCGCTGGCCGTCTCGCCGTTCGCGCTGATCACCCACCGCAAGTCGCTCGCCGGCTCGATGATCGGCGGCATCCCCGAGACGCAGGAGACGCTGGACTTCTGCGCCGAGCACGGCATCGCCGCCGAGGTCGAGGTGATCGAGGCCGCGCGGGTCAACGAGGCGTACGAGCGGGTGCTGGCCGGTGACGTCCGCTTCCGGTTCGTCATCGACACGGCCACCATCTGACGGACACGGCCGCCATCTGACGGCCGACGCACCGCGAGGACGGCCCCGGGCGCCGGAAGGGCGCGCCCGGGGCCGTCCCGCGCCGTCAGGGCAGCTGGGCCCCGAGAGCGCTCAGCGCGTCGGTGACGGGCTGGAAGAACGTCTCGCCGCCGGACGAGCAGTCGCCGCTGCCCCCGGAGGTGAGGCCGACGGCGGACGAGTCGGCGAACAGGGCGCCGCCGCTGTCGCCCGGCTCGGCGCAGACGGTGGTGTCGATCATGCCGGTGACGGAGCCCTCCTGGTAGTTGACGGTGGCGTCGAGCGCGGTGACCTGGCCGCCGTACACCCCTGTGGTGCTGCCGCTGCGCTGCACCGACTGGCCCACGGCGGCCTCGGCGGCACCGGTGATGGTCTGCTGTCCGCCGTCGTAGAGGTCGACGGCGCTGGGGTGGGCGATGTTCGCCGTGTACCTGACGAGGGCGTAGTCGTGGCCGGGGAAGACGGACGTCACCGTTCTGCCGATGGCGGCGCCGCCCTGCCGGTCGGACCAGGTGGACGAGATGTTGCCGCAGTGACCGGCGGTCAGGAAGTGCGGCTGCCCGTTCTTGGTGACGTTGAAGCCGAGGGAGCAGCGGGCCCGCGGCGCCCAGATGGCGTCGCCGCCGGCGAGGGTCGGCCGGAAGGCGCCGGGCACCCGCCGGAGGGTCGCGGCGTCGCCGAGGGAGGTGACGACCTTGTCGAGCCGCGCGAGCCGCTCGCCGCGCACGGTGCTGTCCGCCTTGACGACGACCCGGTTGGTACGCGGGTCGACCGCCCAGGCGGTGCCGGGGATCCGGGCCTGGGCGTCCAGGGTCTTCGTGGCCGCGGCGAGCCGCGCGGCCGAGCGGGTGACCGTGCGCGGTTCGGCGCCGGCCGCCCGTACCTCGGCGGCGGCCTTGGCGTCGACGACGTTGACGACCAGTTTCCCGGTCGCGGCGTCGAAGTAGGCGCCGGCGGCCCGGTCGCCGAGGTCATGGGTGATCCGGTGGGCGAGCGCGCCGGCCTGGGTGTCCGTCAGCGGGGCGGGGTCCGGTGCGGGGTCCGCGCCCGCGCCCTGGGCGCCGAGGGCGGTCGCCGTCAGGACCGCCGCGGCGGTCGCGGCCAGGGCGGCGTGGCGCGCGCGTGTGCGTCGTGTTGTCAACTCGACCTCCTGTGAGGGGGGTGTGCCCGCCGTGGCGGCGGGCCCGGAGGCTGTGAGGACCGGTCGCGGCGAAATCGCACCCGAAAGAGGGGGGGATCGTCGCGTCCATGCCAAACGTAGGTGAGTATCGGACCGCTCCCGTACGCCTACAAGGGACACCGCGCGCCGACACCCCTGGGACGCACGGGAAACCGGTCACCCCCGGGACGCCTCCCCCGGCCGCCCCGCACCCCGGAACGGCACCCCCGCACCGAGCCGCCGCCCGCCCTTCGCGGAGGTCACGGCCGCCGCCCGGCCGGGCAACGGCCGGTGGCACGGGCCATCGGCACCTCCCGGACCCCCGCGCACAACGGCCGTAAACGGACGCCCCTTCAACCACCCGGTGACGTGACAGAGTTGGTGCCTCCTGCCGCCGGTCCGGCAACCCTTCGGCCGCCGACGGCCTCTTCCTCGGAGGGCGCGGCGCCGCCACGCCCCACGACGACGGTCGCACGGAAGCCGAGGGACGCATGGGCGCGGTAGGCAGGAGGACCACGGGACGGGCGAGGCCGGAGGCGCCGCCCGCGCGCCGGGCGGAACTGCTGATGCTCGGCTTCGCGGTGCTGCTCACCCTGTTCGGCCACGCCTGCGTGGGGCTGGCCACGGCCGACCGGCTGCCGGACGACCTGATCCCGTACGCGGCCGGGCTGTCGGCCGCCGCCGGGGCCGGGCACCTGGTGGTCCGCCGGTTCGCGCCGTACGCCGACCCGCTGATCCTGCCGCTGGCGGTGGCGCTGAGCGGGCTGGGGCTGGTCCTGCTGCGCCGCCTGGACTTCTCGTACGCCGTCCGGTTCCACGCCGCCCCGACCGAGGGCAACCAGCGGCTGTGGAGCGTGATCGGCCTCGCCGTCTGCGTGGCCGTGCCCGCGCTGCTCAAGGACCACCGCCGGCTGCGGCGGTACACCTACGTGATGGTGTTCGGCGCGCTGGTGCTGCTGATGGCCCCGGCGTTCTTCGGGGCGGACACCTACGGCGCCAAGCGCTGGATCCGGCTGGGCGCGCTCTCCTTCCAGCCGGGCGAGTTCGTCAAGATCGGCATCGCCGTCTTCTTCGCCGGCTACCTGACCCAGCACAAGGACGCGCTGGCCCTCACCGGCCGTCGCGTCCTGGGCTTCCCGCTGCCCCGGGGGCGGCAGTTCGGGCCGATCGCCGCCGTGTGGCTGCTGAGCCTGCTGGTCCTGGTCTTCGAACGGGACCTGGGCACTTCGCTGATCTTCTTCGGGCTGTTCGTGGTCATGCTGTACGCGGCCACCGAGCGCGGCGGCTGGGTGGTGTCGGGCCTGCTGATGTTCGCCGTGGGCGCCGCGGTGGTCGGCAGCCTGGAGCCGCATGTGAAGGGCCGCGTCTCCGCCTGGCTGCACCCGATGTCCTACTGGGACACGCCCCGCCCGCCGGGCATCATCTCCGACCAGTCCGCCCAGGCGCTCTTCAGCTTCGGCAGCGGCGGCGTCCTGGGCACCGGGCTCGGCAGCGGCCACTCCGACCTCATCGGCTTCGCCGGCCGCAGCGACTTCATCCTCACCACCGTCGGCGAGGAGCTGGGCTGCGCCGGCCTGATGGCCGTCCTGCTGCTCTACGCCCTCCTCGTCGAGCGGGGTTTCCGTACGGCCCTCGGCGCCCGCGACGCGTTCGGCACCCTGCTCGCCACCGGGCTGTCGGGGGCCCTGGCACTCCAGGTGTTCGTGGTCGCCGGCGGGGTCACCGGCCTGATCCCGCTCACCGGCAAGGCGCTGCCGTTCCTCGCCTCCGGCGGCTCGTCCCAGGTCGCCACCTGGGTGCTCGTCGGCCTCCTCCTCAAGATCAGCGACGCGGCCCGCCGGCCGGACCCGGGCCCGGAGGCGGCCGGAGTGGACGAGCAGGCGACACAGATGATCCACCGATAGCCCCAACTCCCCTGCCCGTTCGCCCCCTTGCCTAGTTGTTCAACAATCCCTATCGTCGTCTGACACCACCGCCCACCCCACACCGGCGAGGTGTCCATGCGCACACCCCCGCACGCCACCACCCCCGCCGCGGCCCGCGCCGCGTTCCGCGCCGGCCGCGCCGAGCCCACCGCGGGCTGGGCGGACGGCCACACCCAGGCCAACCTGATCGCCGTCCCGGCCGACTGGGCATACGACGTGCTCCTCTTCGCCCAGCGCAACCCGCGACCCTGCCCGGTCCTCGACGTCACCGAGCCGGGCGGCGTCACCACCCCGCTCGCCCCGGGCGCCGACCTGCGGACCGACCTGCCCCGGTACCGCGTCTGGCGCGACGGCCGGCCGGTGGCCGAACCCACCGACGTCGCCGACGTCTGGCGGGACGACCTCGTCGCGTTCCTCATCGGGTGCAGCTTCACCTTCGAGGGCGCCCTGCGCGCGGCGGGCGTGCCGCTGCGCCACGTCGAGCAGGGCCGCAACGTCGCCATGTACGTGACGAACCGTCAGTGCCGCCCGGCCGGCCGGCTCCGCGGGCCGCTCGTGGTGTCCATGCGCCCGGTCCCCGCCGGCCTGGTCGAGACCGCGCACCGGCTGACCGCGCTGATGCCCGCCGTGCACGGCGCGCCCGTGCACGCGGGCGACCCGGCGGAGCTCGGCATCGCGGACCTGGCCCGGCCGGACTTCGGCGACCCGTGCGCCGCCCTGGACGGGGACGTGCCCGTCTTCTGGGCCTGCGGCGTGACCCCGCAGGCCGCCCTGGCGGCCTCCGCGCCGCCCTTCGCGATCACGCACGCGCCCGGGCACATGCTCGTCACGGACGTCCGCGACGAGGAGTACCGGGTGCTGTGACGGCGACCGCCGCCCCTCAGGAGCAGCTGCTACTGCTGCAACTCGACGACGAGCAACTGCTCGACGAACAGCTCGACCCGGACGAGCAGCTCGACCCCGACGAGGAATCGGACGACGAGCCGGACGACGAACAACCGGAACCGGACGAGCAGAGCAGCCCCCCGGTGTGCCCGGCCGAGCCGCCGGAGTCACGTGAGGTGCCGCTGTCGCAGGAGGCCCCGACGACGAGCACCGCGCCGCAGGACCACGACGAGGCCGACGAGGATGGTGAGGACGCGGCGGTCGTACCCGAGCCCGAGGAGCTCCCGCGGCCCCGGCCGTTCCGCGACCGCCGCGAAGGCACCCGCTCCCCCTTGGCGGCCCGTTCGAACTCCCGGCGCAGCCGGCCGTCGGGCAGCGCGCCCGTCCCGCCGACGGCGACCACACCCGCGGCGCCCTCCGGGTGGCGGGCCGGGTCGGACTCGTCCCAAGGCGGCGCGCCGATCCGCTCCAGCGCCACCCGGCGGCCCTCCGCGGTGAAGGGCATCAGCGTCTTCTCCGGCCGGCACAGCAGCCGTACCGTGACGCCGCACCCGACCAGGGCGAGGGCCGCGATCGAGGCGGGTCGGAACATCACCAGGGCGAGGGCGCCGGTGAGCACCAGCCCGGGCAGCTGGGCCCCGATCGCCCGGGGCCACCAGCGTTGGACGTCCGGCCGCAGCAGCACGCCCCGTTCGACCAGCGACCGGTGCAGGTCCCGGACGGCCGGGCCCTCGCGCAGGTCGCGGCGGAGCTTCCGCAGCGATCGGGCCCAGTCGGTACCGCAGTGCCGCAGCAGTGCGCGTTCCAGGGCGTCCCGCGAGACGGGACTGACGACCGTGACCCGGCCGCCGTCCACGGTGACCCGCCCGTCCTGCTGCATCGCGGTGATCACGGTGTCGGCGACGCGGCCCGCGCCACCGGTCAGATAGGCGAGGTCGAACCGGTCGAGCTCGGTCCCCGGCGGCACGTCGCCATGGCCGAGGTACCACAGCCGCAGCACCCAGAGCGAGGGTGCTACGACGGTCAGCACGGTCAGCAGCAGCAGAAAGATCATCGGTCACCGCCTTTCGGTCGGCGTGTCGTACGCCGGACGGACAGGGCCGCCGTGAGCCGGCGCAGCGGCCCGGCCCCGGCGCTCTTCCCGTCGGACGCGGCCGCCCACTCCGCCAGCCGCCGGGCCTGTTCGCCGGAGACCGCCGCGGTGCGCAGCAGGTGACGGGCGAAGTCCCGGGCGTCCCGCCGGTAGCCGTGCTCCATGGGCCGGCCGGCGGCGTAGGCGAGGAACAGCGGCCGGTACCGGCCGCCGAGGACACCGGTGAGCTCCGGGGCCACCTTGGCGACGACGCGCAGGCGCTTGGTGAGCAGCACGTCGCGCTGCACCGCCAGCCGGTCCGGGTCGAACCCGGGCGGCGGCGGGGTGCCCTCGACGAGGGCGGAGAGCAGGTCGTGCTGGGCGCGGGCGAGCCGCCGGCGGGCGGCGTCGAGGTCAGCCGACACGGTCGGCCGCCCGGTGCGTCACGGCCCGTACGGCGTCGAGTTCGGCCGCCAGCCCGTCCGCCGAGGGGAAGTCGTCGTCCCGTTCCAGCAGCACACCGGGCGGGGTGACGCGGGAGCACAGGTCGGCGAGGACGTCGAGGACGGGCGGGCCGACGGGATGGGCGTGGGTGTCGTGCCACACCCCGTCGCGCTCGAGGCCGCCGGCCACGTGGACGTAGGCGATGGCCTCCACCGGCAGCTCGTCCAGCGCGCGGGACGGGTCCTCGCCGCGGTTGACGTGGTTGGTGTGCAGGTTGGCGACGTCGACGAGGAGGCGCACCCCGGTCCGCCCGACGAGTTCGGCGAGGAACTCGCCCTCGGTGAAGTCCTCGTCGGGCCAGGTCAGATAGCCGGCGATGTTCTCCAGCGCGAGCGGGACCGGCAGTGCCTCCTGGGCCATCCGGACGTTGGCGCAGAGGACGTCGAGGGCGTCGCGGGTGCGTGGGACGGGCAGCAGGTGCCCGGCCTCCAGGCGGTGGGAGGGCAGCAGCCCGCCACCGGACCGTACGAAGGCGATGTGCTCGCTGACCAGCGGGGAGCCGAGGGCCTCCGCGAGGTCGGCGAGGTCGGCGAGCCGGGCGAGGTCGGGCCGCTCGGCGCCGCCGAGACCGAGCGAGACGCCGTGCGGCACGACCGGCAGGCCGCGGGCGCGCAGCCGGCTCAGCGGCTCGGGCAGGTGGCCGGGGCACAGGTTCTCGGCCACCACCTCGACCCAGTCGACGCCGGGCAGCGCCGCGATGTCCTCCGCGATCTCCGGCCGCCAGCCGATCCCCGTCCCCAGTGTCCCTGGAACATTCATGATCCCCACCCCCCACAGCCCCGGGGCCTCAGGGACCCCGGGTGATTCCCCTCGCTCACCTTATAAATCGCCGGGGAAAACGGGAGGGGGCCATAGAGTGATCCAGATCACCCCACGGGCGTCGGGGCCAGCAGGTCGGGGTGGTGGCGCCGGGCCACGCCCGGGTGGGCCCGCAGCCAGCCCTTGATCTCGTTGCGGCCGTACTCGGCGAACAGCGGGTTCGCCGCGTCCTGGGTGACGCCGGGGGCGCGGTGCGCGTACGGGAAGGGGACGGGCTCGATGCGGGCGTCCAGCCTCGGGTTGTAGAAGAACGGCACGGAGTAGCGCTCGCGGGCGCCGGGCGGGCTGACGACGCGGTGGTTGGTGGCCTTGAGGTAGCCGTTGGTGGCCACTTCGAGGAGCTCGCCGAGGTTGACGACGAAGGCGCCGGGCAGCGGGGGGACGTCATGGAACTCCCCGTCGGGGCCCTCCACTTGGAGCCCGCCGACCTCGTCCTGGAGGAGCAGGGTGAGGAAGCCGTAGTCCTTGTGCGCGCCGACGCCCTGCCCGGAGCCGTCGGGGGCGCTGCCGGGGTAGCGGACGAGCTTGAGGTGCAGGTGGGGGCGGTCGGCGAAGGCGTCGTCGTAGAAGTCGGCCGGGGCGCCGATGGCGGCGAGGAGCTCGTGCAGCAGCCGCTCGGCCACGGCGCTGAGGCGGTCGATCCAGTGCAGGGCGGCGGTGCGCAGCTCGGGGAGGGCGGCGGGCCACTGGTTGGGACCGTCCAGCCACCAGTAGCCCGGCTCGTCGGCGGCGGGCGTGTGGGGCTCGCGCTCGGCGCCGATGTCGAGCTGGTCCCGCCAGTCGCGGCTGCCGCCGGTGCGCTCGTCGCCGATCCGTGTGTAGCCGCGGAAGTGGGGGGAGTTGAGGTTGCTGATGGCGAGCCGGTCGGCCTCGGGCAGGGCGAAGAAGGCGCGCATGGTGCGCATCAGGGCGGCGGTCTCGTCGTCGCCGATGCCGTGACCCGTCAGGTGGAAGAAGCCGACGTCGCGGGCGGCGGCGTGCAGCGCCTCGTGGAGGCGGGCGCGGTCCTCGGGGGCGCCGGAGGCGGCGGAGAGGTCGATGACGGGGAGCTTGTCGTTCATGAGATGTCCACAGCGTGAGGGCCCGGGTACGCCCGTGATCCCCGCGCGTCCCGCACCGCCGCCCGGAGACGGGCAGGGCGGAGCGGGGCGCGCGGAGCCGGAACGGACGGATGCCCGGTGCGAAGTGCGAGCGGTGCTTAAAAACGATGCGAAAAGCGAGGTGAGAAGCGCTGGGGAAGCGCGCGGAAGACGCGCGGGGTCAGCGCGGAGAGCGCCCCGGCCCGGTCGGAACGGACGGGCGGCAGGAGGCGCGGGTCAGCCGGAGAGGCGACAGGACATGCTCGTGACGCGCAGGAAGTCCACGTGGCGTCGCTTTACAAGCAGATTCACACGAACGAGGGTATACGACCGCCGAGCGGTTCTCGGTGTCCCCCTCGTCACACCCGCTGACCTGGGCGAAGAGGATGCCGGACGGCGACCCCCCGGAGGGCTCCCCCCAGTGGGCCCCGGGCCCGCGCGAGGTGTGGCAGGCCCGCCCGGCGCGTCGCGTGGGGGCGCCGTCCGAGCGGGCCGACGGCCGGAAGACCCGCCGCGCACTGCACGCTACCAGCCGGACGCGCAGCGTCCGGACAGCGTCACCCACAGGCGTCTCCCGGTGACCGTTCCCCACCGGCGACCACCCCCGCGGGGTGGACGGAACGGCCGCGGCGGCTCCGCGCACCCGCCCCGACGAGCGGCGATGGGGCGATGGGGCGATGGGGCGAATGAGTGAACTCCCGGAACTTCCCAAAACGGTCACAGTTACTCAGTTCGCTTCCCAGCGGGAAAAAACCTCTTCGATCGAAAGGCATAGACGTGCTCAAGAAGGCAATCGCCACGGCCGCGGTGACGGCTTCCGCAATCGGCGCCATGGCCACTCCCGCGATGGCATGGGCCGGCGACGAGCAGGACACCGCTAACGCGAACGGCGCCAAGACCGGCTACGGCAACACCCACACCGGCGGCAAGGAAAGCCCGCAGATGAGCCTGGTCCAGGGCTCGCTCAACAAGCTCTGCATCGGCCTCGGCCGGGCCAACATCCAGAACATCGTCGCCCTGCTCAACATCGGCCTGCAGGACATCCCGATCCTCTCCTCGGAGCAGGAGCAGCAGTGCACCGACAACTCGACGATCAACGACGGCGACGACCCGCTGTCGCACATCCTCGACGACCTGCCGATCCTGTCGGGCAACGGCTCCGCCAACGGCTGACGTAAGCCCCCGCGGTTCCAGGGGAATCCCCCCGGTTCCGGCATCCGTGCCGGAACCGGGGGGATTCCCTTTTCCGTGCCCGCCCGGCGGGAACGGCTTTCCGCGCCCGCCGGGCGGGCCGGTGGAAATCGCGGCCCGGACGGGGATTCCCCGCGGCGGGACCGCGGGAATTCCCGGTTCCTGGCCCCTTGACGCAACTCTGGTCCAGTCCAACGATGTTCAGCGCGCAACCGCCCCCACCTCGTGCACACCTCAGTCACCGGGAGCATCCGTTGAGACGACGTCTGTCCGTCCGCGCCGTGGTGGCCGTGCTGGCCACCGCATGGGCCGGCGCGGGACTCTCCCTCGGCGGCGCCGGCACGGCGACCGCCGCCACCGCCGCCACCCCCTTACCCCCGCGGGTCTTCGCGCCCTACTTCGAGACCTACGGCTCCGACAGCCCGGCCGCGCTCGCCGAGAAGTCGGGCGCCAAGCACCTCACCCTGGCCTTCCTCCAGACCGAGGCCAAGGGCTCCTGCACCCCCTACTGGAACGGCGACACCGGCAAGCCGGTGGACATCTCCGTCTTCGGCTCCGACGTGACGGCCATCCGCGCCCGGGGCGGGGACGTCATACCGTCCTTCGGCGGGTACGCGGCCGACAACGGCGGCACCGAACTCGCCGACAGCTGCACCGACGTGAACCGGATCGCCGAGGCGTTCGAGAAGGTGATCACCACCTACGACGTCACCCGGCTCGACCTGGACATCGAGGACAACTCGCTGACCAACGCCGCCGGGATCGACCGCCGCAACAAGGCGGTCAAGAAGGTCCAGGACTGGGCCGCCGCCAACGGCCGCACGGTGCAGATCTCGTACACCCTGCCCACCACCACCCACGGGCCGGCGGACAGCGGGCTCGCCGTCCTGCGCAACGCCGTCGACAACGGCACCCGGGTGGACGTCGTCAACATCATGACGTTCGACTACTACGACGGCGCGCAGCACGACATGGCCGCCGACACCATCACCGCCGCCGAGGGCCTGCACACCCAACTCGCCGGGCTGTACCCGGACAAGAGCGACGCCCAGCGGTGGGCGATGGTCGGCGTCACCGAGATGCCGGGTATCGACGACTACGGGCCCGCCGAGACCTTCACCACCCAGGACGCGGCCAAGGTCTACGACTGGGCCGTCGGCAAGGGCATCAACACCCTCTCGTTCTGGGCCCTCCAGCGCGACAACGGCGGCTGCCCCGGCACCAAGGGATCCGACACCTGCTCGGGGATCGTCCAGGACACCTGGTACTTCACCCACACCTTCGCGCCCTTCACCGGCGGCGGGTCCACCGAGCAGGACTTCTCCCTCGCCGTCTCCCCCGGCGCGGCCTCCGTGCCGCCGGGCGGCAGCGCGGCGGCGACCGTCACCACGCGCGCGGTGTCCGGACCGGCGCAGACCGTGCGGCTGTCCGCGAGCGGCCTGCCGAAAGGGGTGACGGCGGAGTTCAGCCCGTCGTCGGTGACCGCCGGCGAGTCGGCGCGGCTCACGTTCACCGTCGCCAAGGACGCGGCGCCCGGCGCCCACCCGGTGACCGTCACCGGCACCGCACCCTCCGGGAGCCACTCGGCGTCGTTCACCCTGACCGTCACCGGCTCCGGCACGCCGGGCCGGGTGGTCAACGGCGACTTCGAGTCGGGCGGCACCGGGCCGTGGACGTGCGACGACGGGGCGTCGGTGGTCAAGAGCCCGGTGCACGGCGGAACATACGCGCTGCGGACCGCGCCGACGGGCGGCGGCACCGGCGAGTGCCGGCAGACCCCCACCCTCTCCCCCGCCACCTCGTACACGCTCACCGGCTGGGTGCGGGGGGACTACGCGTTCCTCGGCGTCTCGGGCGGGGCGACCGCGAGCCGCTGGGCGTCCGCCGGCGACTGGACGCGGCTGTCCGTGCCCTTCACGACCGACTCCACCGGCCGGGTGACGGTCTATGTGCACGGCTGGTACGGGCAGGGGGCCGTCCTCGCGGACGACATCGCGCTCGGCTGACCCGCCGTCCGGTACCCGGGGCCCGCCGGCCGTCCGGCGGGCCCCGCGCCGTTCCCCGGCGGGCGCGCGTCACCCGGACGGGTCCGAGGACCCCCGGCCGGGTGGTGCGCGCCCCCGCGCGCGGACGCGGCCGGGCCCCGTATGGAGTCGGTCAAGGCGCCCGTCGGCCGCCCCGGATCGTCTACAGTCGCGTAGACCGTCCACCGCCGCGCAACCGCCCGGCCCGTACCGTCGCGACGGGCGGGCCACCGCCCTCGACCGCCGGAGGCCGCTCAGCCGTGTCGTTCGCCCCCGCTCCGCCCGTCGCCCTCGCCGTCGACCTCCTCGACGCCTCCTCCCTGCTGTCGTCCTTCGGGGCGGTGGGGGTGGCCGTCGTCCTGTTCGCCGAGACCGGTCTGCTCATCGGCTTCTTCCTGCCCGGGGACTCCCTGCTGTTCACCGCCGGACTGCTGTGCCGGCCGGGGGCGCACACCGGGCCGCGCCTGGCCCTCGCCGAAGTGCTGGTGTGCGCGGCGGCCGGGGCGCTGGCCGGGGCCCAGTGCGGCTATCTGATCGGGCGGCGCGGCGGCCGGACGCTGCTGGCCCGCTCGCGCAACCGGCGGCTGCTGGACGGCGCGGCGCGGGCCGAGGAGCTGCTCGGCCGGTACGGGCACGCCCGCGCGGTGGTGCTGGCCCGGTTCGTACCCGTGGTGCGCACGGTGCTCAACCCGCTGGCCGGGGCGCTGGCGGTGCCGGGGCGCGTGTTCCTGGTGTGGCAGGTGGCCGGCGGACTGGTGTGGACGGCCGGGCTGGTGCTCGCGGGGTACGCCCTGGGGTCCGTCGTCCCGAACGTCGACCGGTATCTGCTGCCGCTGGTCGCGGCGGTGGTGGCGCTCTCGCTGCTGCCGTTCGCCGTGGAACTGCTGCGCGCCCGCCGCCGGGCGGGGGCCGGTCCGCGCGGTGACGGGCGCGGATAGCGGGTAGGGGCGGGCGGACGAGCACGGCGGCAGCCACGAGGGAGGGGACATGACGGTCACTCCGCTGGCCTTCGACGGATCGGGCCTGGACGGCGGCCTCTACACGGCCGTCACCCGGGCGGCGCGGGACGCCCCCTGGCTGCTCAACGACACCGCGTCCGCCTGGTCGACGCTCGGGCTGACGGCGTTCGCCGCGCTGATGCTGGCGGCCTGGTGGCGGGCGCGCCGGGCGGACGCCCCGGTGATGGCGCGGGCGCTGGCCGTGCCACTGGTCGTGGCCCTGGCGTACGGGGTGAACGTGGCGCTCAAGGAGCTGGTGCGGGAGGACCGGCCGTGCCGGTCGCTGCCGGGCCGGTTCACGCTGGAGGCGTGTCCGGCGCCGGGCGACTGGTCGTTCCCCAGCAACCACGCGGCCGTCGCCTTCGCCGCGGCGGCGGCGCTCTGGGTGGTGGACCGGGTGCTGGCGGCGGGCGCCGTCCCAGCCGCGGTGATGATGGCCGCCTCCCGGGTCTGGGTGGGCGCCCACTACCCGCACGACGTGGCGGCGGGCGCGCTGGTCGGCGTCGCCCTGGCCGCGCCGCTGACCGTGTCGGCCGCGCGGGGCGCGCCCTGGGTGGCGCGGGCGCGCAAGGGTCCGCTGCGCGCCCTGCTGCTGTCGTCCGTGTGACGGCCGCTTTCTGTGGCCGAGGGGGCCATGGCCGAGGGGGTCAGCACTGGAGGGGGTACGGGACCTGGTCGGTGGTCGGGCCGGTGTTGCGGCACATCTGGTAGCCCTGGTCGCGGAGGTCGTTGATGATGCCGGAGAGGGCGTCGGGGAAGTTGCTGAAGAGGTGGCCGAGGATCACCCCGTTGTTCTTCTCCTCGGCGGTGGCCTCGCGGACGGTGGTGCGGATCGCCTCGGCGTCGCGGAAGGCGCCGTCGGACTGCTGCCAGTCGTAGGTGTCGATCGTCCAGTTGCAGACCCGCTGGCCGATGGAGGCGGCGACCTCCGTCTCGCGCGGGCCGGCGTCGCCGTAGGGCGGGCGCAGGAAGTTGCCGGGGAGGCCGTTGCGCAGCTCGTCCTGGAGCTCCTGGTCGGTCAGCCGGGTGAGCTGGCGGTGGGACCAGGTGTGGCTGCCGACCCAGTGGCCCTGCTGCCGGAGGGTCGCGGTGATCTGCGGGTACTGGGAGGCGTACTTGTTGATGAGGAAGAACGCGGCGCGGACGCCCTGGGCCTGGAGCTGGGCGCCGATGCGGGTGGCCCGTTCGGGGTCGCTGTAGGCCCAGTCGTCCAGGGAGAGCAGCACCCGGCCGGAGGTGTTGCCGCAGCGTTCCCGGTCGTAGCCGGCAGCCGGTTCGGGGGTCAGGGCCGGGGCCTGCCGGCCGCCGGCCGGGGGGTGGCCGGCGCCCTCGGGGGCGCCGTGGCCCTCGGGGCGGTGGTCGTGGGCGGCGGTGGGACGGGTGCCGCAGGTGCCCATGGCCGTGCCGTGCCGGTGGTCGTCGTGCGCGCCGCCCGGCCGGGCCTGGGTCTCGCACTCCGGGCGGTCGTCCACCGCGTTCACCGCGAAGGCCGAGCCGGCCACCAGCACGGCCGCGGCGGCGGCCGTCTTCAACGGCACCCGTTTGCGGCGCCGGTGGCGTCCGCGGCCGCGCCGGAGGACGCCACGGATTTCCGACATGCTGACTCCTCAACGGTGCGGGCCGGCGGCGGGCGGCCGGTGCGGCACCTCACGCCCAGTGCTCGCAGACGCGGAGAAGCCCCGCTCCGGGACAAGCACCCGAGCTGGATCGGTGATCTTGGCTCCAGCCTCAGGGCAGGTATCCGCTCCCGCAACCGATGGGTCCGCCGTCCGGACCGCGCCGGGGCGCGGCGGCCGTCGCGGCCTCAGGTCCGGGCGGCGCGCAGTGAGTCGAGGTGGCGGCGGAGGACGGCGCGCATCGCGTCGGAGGTGACGCTGTCGGGCTGGAGGACGGCCTGGAGGGTGAGGCCGTCGAGGAGCGCGCAGAGCCGCAGGCTCTCGGTGGCGGTGTCGAGGCCGCCGGCGAGGGCGCCCCGGTCCCGGGCCCCGGTGAGCACGCGCGTGGCCAGCGCGCGCAGGCCGTCGTGCATCTCCCGGGCGCGGGCGCGGAGTTCGGGCCGGGTGCGGGCGGCGGTGGTGAAGGCCAGCCAGACCACCGCCTCGCGGCGGCGCGTCTCGTCGAGCGGGAGCAGTTCGGCGAACAGCTCCTCGGCGAGGGCCGCGCCGTCGGCGCCGGGTTCCGCGGCGAGGAGCGGTTCGGCGCGGGCGGTGACGCGGCGGCCGATGCGGCGGCCGAGCTCCTCCATGGCGAAGATGATCAGTGCGGTGTGGTCGGCGAAGTAGTGCCGGACCGATCCGACGACGAGCCCGGCCTCGGCGGCCACGTTGCGCAGCGACGCGCTCTCCAGCCCGTCGCGGGCGACGACGCGGAGCACGGCCTCGGCGACGGCGCGGCGGCGCTCGTCCGGGTCGACGATTTTGGGCATGCGGCTTTATAGCACGGGCGGGCCAGATGGCGGGTGACCGGATCCGATCGGCCACCGCACCGGTGACGTCCGATGGCGACCGTCGCCGACCCTCGCTGACCGGTGGAGGACCGCGAGCCGCACACCGGGCGGCGGACCGGCCGCCACGCTCCGGCCGCTTCCCCCGAACGGCCCCCCGCCGAGGTGAAATACGCAAGAATCCGGCCGAGGATCCAGGCGGCGGACCCTGACCGGGCGCCGTCACCCCTGCCCCACCTTCAGCACCCCGGCGGAGGAGTCCAGCATGCAGAGGCCGGAACGGGAACGCGCGGAGTCGGCAGCCCGGCAGGAGGCCGCGCAACTCACCGCGCTCGGGGTGCAGGCCGTCGCGCTCACCTGGGTGGACAACGCGGGCATCACCCGCGTCAAGGCCGTCCCCACCGCCCGGCTCGCGCACGCGGCGCGGTGGGGCGTCGGGATGTCACCCGTCTTCGACGTCTACCTCACCGACGACTCCAGTGTCACCAGCCCGTACACCGGCGGTCCCGACGGCGATCTGCGTCTCTTCCCCGACCTCGGCCGGCTGACCGTGCTGGGCGCCCGGCGCGGCTGGGCCTGGGCGCCCGCCGACCGGTTCGAGCAGGACGGGCGCCCGTACGCCGGCTGCCAGCGGGGGTTCGCCCGCCGGATGGCCGCGCGGGCGGCCGAGCGTGGACTGCGGCTGCGGATGGGGTTCGAGACCGAGTGGGTGGTCGCCCGCCGCGACGGGTCCGGGCCGGGCGGGCCGCCCGGCGCGGGACCGGCCTACGGCATGGCCCGGCTGGTCGAGCTGTCCGACTACCTCCGGGACGTGCTCGACGCCCTCACCGCCCAGCGCGTGGAGGTGCTCCAGCTCCATCCGGAGTACACGCCCGGCCAGTTCGAGGTGTCGGTGGCGCCCGCCGACCCGGTCGGCGCGGCCGATCTGGCGGTACTGGTCCGGGAGACGGTCCGCGCCGTCTCCCTCGCGCACGGGCTCGACGCCCTGTTCGGTCCCGTCGTCGCCCCGGACACCGTCGGCAACGGCGCGCACCTGCACCTGAGCCTGCTGCGCGGGGAGCGGAACCTGTGCCGGGGCGGTGACGGCCCCTGCGGGATGACGGCGGAGTGCGCCGCGTTCCTCGCCGGCGTCCTCCGCGAGCTCCCCGCCCTGCTGGCCCTGGGCGCCCCCTCCCCCGCCAGCCACCTGCGGCTGCGCCCTTCACGGTGGGCCGGGGCGTACGCCTGCTGGGGGCCGGAGAACCGGGAGGCCGCCCTCCGGTTCATCCCGGGGCCGCCGGACGCCGAGGACCAGGCCAACGCCGAGGTGAAGTGTTTCGACGGCGCCGCCAATCCCTACCTGGTGACCGGGGCGGTGCTCGCCGCCGGGCTCGCCGGGATCGCCGCCGGCGGAACGCTCCCGCCGCCCGTCGCGGGCGACCCGGCGCACGGCGTCGGGCACGAGCGGCTGCCGGACTCGCCGGCCGCCGCGCTGGACCGCTTCGTCCGCTCCGCGGTGCTCCGCGAGGCGCTCGGCGACCCCCTCTTCGAGGCCGTGGCCGCCGTCCGGCGCGGCGAGATCGAGCGGTACGAAGGGGCGACGGCGGAGGAACTCGCCGCCGCGACGAGGGGGCGGTACTGAGGTGAGCACGGCCGTCCCGCCCCCCGCCCGGCCCGCCCTGGTCGACCACCACTGCCACGGCGTGGCCCGCTCCGACCTCGGCCCGGACGCGTTCGTCTCCTTCCTCAGCGAGTCGGACGCGCCCGCCGCGCCCGGCACCAGCTTCTTCGACAGCCAGTTGGGCTACGCGGTGCGCCGCTGGTGCCCGCCGCTGCTGGGCCTCGACCCGCACTGCGCGCCCGCCGAGTACCTGGAGCGCCGCCGCGAACTGGGCCCGGCGGAGTCGGCCCGGCGGCTGCTGGGCGCCACCGGCATCACCGACTACCTGGTGGACACCGGCATCCCCGGCGACCTGACGTCCCCTCAGGAACTGGCCCGGATGGGCGGGGCCGCCTGGCACGAGGTGGTCCGGCTGGAGCGGCTGGCCGAGCGCGTCGCCGACACGGCGGACGGCCCGGCGCGGTTCCTCTCCCGCCTCGCGGACGCGGTGGAGACGGCCGCCGAACGGGCCGTCGCCTTCAAGTCGGTGGCCGCGTACCGCTACGGGCTGGACTTCGAGCCCAATCCGCCCGGCCGGACGGAGGTGCGGATGGCGGCCGACCGGTGGCTGGCCCACCGGACCCCGGGCGACCGGCTGGCCGACCCGGTGCTGCTGCGCCACCTGCTGTGGTCCGCGGCCGAGACGGGCCTGCCGATCCAGCTGCACACCGGCTTCGGCGACCCCGACCTGCGGCTGCACCGCTGCGACCCGGCGCTGCTCACCGACTTCGCCCGCGCGGTCCGCCCGACGGGCTCGGCGCTGGTGCTGCTGCACTGCTACCCGTACCACCGGGGCGCCGCCTACCTGGCCCACGCCTTCCCGCACGTGTACGCCGACATCGGACTGGCCCTGTCGTACAGCGGCGCGCGGGCCGAGGCGGTACTGGCGGAGGCCCTGGAGCTGGCTCCCTTCGGCAAGCTGATGTTCTCGACCGATGCGTACGGCCTCCCGGAGCTGTACGTGGTGGGCGCGGCCCTGTTCCGACGCGGCCTGGACCGGCTGCTGGCCACCTGGGTGGGCGACGGCGCCTGGTCGGCCGCGGACGCCGCGCGGGTCGCGGAACTGGTGGGCGCGGGGAACGCGCGGCGGGTGTACGGACTGGGACGGGCGGACGGTCCGTCGGCGCGCTGAGTCGGGGGGTCGGGGTAACGGCTCCCGGCGAACCGTCGGCCCGCGCGCCGGGGCCGGCCGCCTGCCGCCGCCGGGGCACGGGCCGGTGGACGCGAGCCACACGCCGCCGGTCACGGGCCGGGGCGGGGCGGGCCGACGATCGCCCGCGCCGACTCCGGGTGGCCGATACGCGGCTCCCGGCGAACCGTCGGCCCGCACATCGGGAACGGGCGCCGCCGCCGGGCACACGCCGCCGGTCACGCACCGGGACGGGCGGACGGCCGCGCGCGCCGACTCCGGCGGCCACCGGGGGCGGGAAGCCGTGGGCGCGGTTACCCGCAGTGGGTCTACGGCCGGGGGCGCGCAGGCAGTTGTCCGCGCGCTGGGTCCGCGGGGCCACCGCCGGGGTACGGACCGGTGGGCGCGAGGAGCGCGCCGCGGGGCCAACGGGGCCGGACGGGCGGTTGGTTCGCGCGTCGGTGCCCGGCGGTCGCGGCCGGAGAGCGGTCCTTCCGGGCGGCCGCCGGCGGGGCGGGGAATCCGGTGGCCGGTCTACGGCTCGGACCGGGCCCGCGCTCCGTCCGCGCGTCGCGTCCGGCCGGGCGCCGTCGGGGTGGGGAATCCGGAGCCGCCCGGCCGACGTCCGGTGAGCAGGAGCAGTGCCCCCGCGGCGGCGACGCCGGCCGCCGTCCAGAAGGAGACGGTGTAGCCGTGGGCGGCGGGGACGGCGGTGTGCGGCACGGTCCGCGACGCCAGGATCGCCGCGGCGAGCTGGCTGCCGACGGCGCCGCCCACGGTCCGGGCGACGGTGTTGACGCCGTTGGCCGTCGCGCCGGTGTCCGGGCCGCTGACCTGGTGGACCATCCGGGGCAACGCCGCCATGGCGAAGCCGAAGCCGGTGCCGATGACCGCGTAGCCGAGCACGAGGTGCCGGACCGCGTGGTGTTCGAGGGCGAGCAGCGCGCCGCCCGCCGCGCTCACGGCCAGTCCGAGGGCGAGCGGCGCGCGGGCGCCGAAGCGGCCCTCGACCCTGCCCGCCAGGGCGCTCGCGGGCAGTCCGCACAGCGTGCCGGGGACGAGGATCAGCCCGGCGACGGTGACGGAGGCGCCGAATCCGTAACCCCCCGGCACCCCGGGACCCGAGGGCGCCTCGGCCAGCTTGGGGATCAGCACGTAGAAGACGAACTGGACCGCGCCGAGCAGGAAGGCGCCCAGGTGGACGGTCCGGATGGCGGGGCCGAGCAGCAGGGCCGGGTCGACGAGCGGGTGCGGGACGCGGCGTTCCCACGCGAGGAAGAGGGCCGACAGCACGGCGCAGCCGGCGAACAGGCCCAGCACGGCGGGCGAGGCCCAGCCCCAGGCGGGCCCTTGGGTGAGGCCGAGCAGAACGGCGACCAGGGCGCCGCCGAGCAGCGCGGCGCCGGGGACGTCGAGGGACCCGGAGGGGGCCGTGGGCCCTTCCGGCACCCAGCGCAGGACGGCGGCCAGCGCCGCCGCGACGAGCAGCGCGCCGGCCGCGAACAGCCAGCGCCAGGAGGCGTGGTCGACCAGCAGCCCGCCGACCAGCAGACCCGCGCCGGCGGCGCCCGCCACCAGCCCGGAGGTCAGTCCCAGGGCGCCGGCGACCCGGTGCGGGGGCATGACGTCGCGGATGAGCCCGAGGGCCAGGGGCAGCAGGGCGAGGCTGACGCCCTGCACCGCGCGGAGCACGATGAGCGAGGCGACGTCCCACGCGAAGGCGGCCCCGAGCGTGCCGGCCAGATGGACGGTCAGGGTGGCGACGAGGACCCGGCGTTTGCCGTGCCGGTCGCCGAGCCTGCTGATCAGCGGGGTGAGGACGGCACTGGTCAGCAGGGTGGAGCTGAGCACCGCCCAGGAGGCGGCGGCCGGTGAGGTGCGCAGGTCGCGTTGGAGGACTCCGACGGTGGGGACCAGCATCGTCTGGACCAGCGAGTAGGAGAGGACCGCGAGCACGAGCGCGGCGAGGGCCGCGTTGCCCGCCGGGCCGCCGCGGGAGGGTGAGGTGGCCAAGGGATACCTCAAGAGGGGGAAGGGGGCAGGGATGTGGAGCACATGCGAACGCCGTTCGCGTCAGGTAAGGCTAAGCTAAGTACATAGCGCGGGCAAGCGATTCCGGAGCCCCGGGTCATCACGCTCCGCTGTGTAAGGTGACGGCGTGACATCACCAGTCCCCGGCCGCCGGCGCCCGCTCTCCCGGGCCCTGATCGTCGCCGCCGCGCGCCGCATCGCCGACGAGGACGGCCTCGGCGCTCTGACGGTCCGTCAGGTGGCCCAACGGCTCGGCACCGGCCAGGCGTCCCTCTACCGGCACATCACCGACCGGGGCCAGCTGCTGTCCCTGCTCGCCGAGGACGTGGCCGTCCGGCTGCCGCGCCGCACGGACACCGGCGACCTCCACGAGCGGCTCCGGGAGCACTGGCTGGCGGCCCACGACCACCTGGCCCGGCACCCCTGGGCCGCCCGGATCATCGCCGACGGCGAGCACACGGTCGACGCCGCCGCGCCGTTCGCCGACGGCGCCCTCACCGCCCTCGCCGAGGCGGGCCTCCCGCCGGACGAGGCCGCCCGCGCCTACCGCGTCCTCTGGAACCTGCTCCTCGGCCACCTCCTCAACTCCCACCCCACCGGCCACACCAGCACAGCACACCCTCAGGGTGACGACCCCCGCGCCGACTTCGCCTGGGCGCTGTCGCGGCTGCTCGACGGCGTCCTGGCCGGCCGGCCGACGTGCGGCCGACGGTCGTGACACGGACGGTCGGGACGCGGCCGACGCGACAGACGCGGCGGACGCGGCGGATTCGGCGGATTCGGCGGACGGGAAAGAACGGACGGGAGGGACGGGACTGGCGAGACACGGACGGGCCCACGAGCGGCGGAACTTCGGGTCATGAGATGTCAGGTCAACGGGCCCCCGCCCTCCGCCCGGCGCGCGGAAACCGCACACCTGCGCCCAGGGTGGCACCCGTGCCGTATCCGCCCGGGGGCCGCGTCGTTGTTCCGGCAGGCACACGCCTCGTGACACGCCGGACCGTCCCGGCGGCCGGCGAGGGCCCGGAGCAGGGAAGGCCGGAACATTGCGCATCGACATCATCACCGCGGGCACGACGGGGTCCGTCGTCCCGTACACCGGCCTCGGGCACCGGCTCGTCGCCGAGGGGCACGAGGTGGAGCTCGTCACCCACGCGAAATTCGCGGGCACCGTGACCTGTTGCGGACTTCGGACCCGGCCGCTGGAGCCGGACCCGTTCGAGGACCTGCTCGCCGCGCACAACACCTTCCAGGGCGGCCGCCGTTCGCCGCGCGCCCTGCGCGACCTCGCGCGCGCCACCGAACGGGCCGCCGTTCGGCTGGTGGACGGGATGCTCACGGCCGTCGACCCCAAGGCCGACCTCGTCCTGCTGTCCACCCTCGCCGCGCCCATCGGCCGGGTGGTGGCCCGGTACCACAAGGTGCGCAGCATGGGCGTGTTCCTCCAACCCGACGCCCCCACCTCGGCTTTCCCGCCCTGCGTCCTCCCCTGGCAGCCGCCCGGGTACGCCAACCGGCTGCGGGCGCGGGCGGTCAACGCGGTGACCGACGCGCTCTACGCGGCGGCCAACCGGCGGCTGCACGCGCGGCTCGGCCTGTCCTGCCGGAGCGTCCATCTGCTGCGCAGGGAACGGGAGAAGAGCCGCTGGCCGATCTGGCACGGCTACAGCCGCGCGGTCGTCCCCCGGCCGCCGGACTGGCGGCCCGGGCTGCGGGTGGCCGGCTACTGGTGGCCGCACGAGTGCCCGTCCTGGCAACCGCCGTCCCTGGTCACGGACTTCCTGGCGGCCGGGCCGCCACCGGTGTTCGTCGGGTTCGGCAGCATGATGCCCGGCGACCCGGAGCGGCTCGGGGACGTCATGGCCCGCGCCCTGCGCCGGGCCGGGCTGCGCGGCATCGTGCAGGCCGGCTGGGCCGGGCTCTCGGTGCACGACGACGACGTGATCACGGTAGGACCGCTGCCGCACGGCTGGCTGCTCCCCCGGACGGCCGCCGTGGTGCACCACGCCGGGGCCGGGACGACGGCGGCCGGGCTGCGGGCCGGGGTGCCGGCCGTCCCGGTCCCCCACCTGACCGACCAGCCCTGGTGGGCGTCGCGCCTGGTGCGCCTCGGGGTGAGCCCGGGGGCGCTGCCGCCGTCCGCGCTGACGGCCGGCCGGCTGGCGGACGCGCTCTCCCGGGCGACCGGCGAACCCCGGTTCGCCGCGCGGGCGTCGGAGCTGGCGGGCCGGCTGGCCCGGGAGGACGGCGCGGGCGCGGTGGCGCGGGCGGTGGCGGCGATGGCGCCGTGAGGGGGCGGGAAGCCGCGGCGGGCAGCCCGATGCCGCCGCTCGACGCCTGGCTGCACCGGCACCAGAGCAGCGGTGCCGTCTGTATGACCGTGGCGCTGCTCGCCCGCTTCACGGGTCCCGCGCCCGCACCGGACGGCCTGCGGTCGCTCGTCGGGAAGCGCTGGTCGGGGCACGGCCGGCTGCGGCTCACCGTCGCGGACGCGGAGCATCCGGCGTGGCCGGGGTGGACCTCCGTGGCGTGGCCGGACGTCGTCCGGCACGTCGCCGTCGCGCCGGGCGGGCCGCCGGAGGAGCACGTCGCCCGGCTGCTGGCCCGGCCGCTCGGCCCGGAGCGGCCACCGTGGCGGCTGGACCTCCTGCCGGGCGGAGCCGGTGAGGACGGGTTCGCGCTGCTGCTCCGCGCCCATCACGCGCTCCTCGACGGCCGGTCGCTGCTCGGCCTGGTCCGTGACCTGCTCGACGGCCCGTCGGCCGCACCCGGGCAGGCCGGCCCTCCCCTCCCGGCGCCGCGCCGCCGGCCGCTGCACGCCCTGTCCGACCTGCTGCCCCGGGCGCGGCCGCTGCCGTTCCACGGTCCGGTGGACGCCCGCCGGGCGGTCGCCTGGCGCCGCGTCACCCGCGCCGAACTGGACGCGGCCCGGGACGCGCCGCCGTCGGGGCGCGCGTCCGCCAACGCGGTGTTCCTGGCGGGCGCGGCCGGGGCGCTGCGGGCGGCGGAGGCGACCGGGCGGCTGCCGTTCCTGCCGGGCGTCTGCGCGATGGTGCCCGTGGACGTGCGGCCGCCCGGGGCGGCCGCGGTGCTCGGCAACCACTACGCGACGGTCCGCGTCCCGCTGCCGGTGGCCGGCTGGCCGCGGCGGCGGCTGGCCGCGGTGGACGGCTTCACCCGGCGGACGGCGCTGCGTGAACGGGCCCGGGCGCAGGCGCTCGCGGTGGCGGCGGCGCCCCGGCGGCACGGGCCCGTCAGCGACGCGCTCGGCCGCTATGTCGACTCCCCGCTGTACGCCTCGGTGCTGTGCAGCAGCCTGGCGGAGCGCACCGGGCCGCTGGCGCTGGGCGCGGCCCGGCTGACCGGGCTGTCGCTGCTGCCGCCGCTGAGTCCGGGGCACCCGCTGGCGCTGACCATGACGCGGGACACGACGGGTGCGACGCTCGCGGTGATCACCGATCACGGCCGGCGCGCGCTCGCCGACCGGCTCGCCGCCCTGCTGCGCGAGGAGATCCTCGCGCTGGGCCGGTGACCGACCGGGTCGCACCGGCCATGGGACGCCCGTCAGGAGTAACGTCCTCCTATCGGCTCTCGTTCCTCTGGTGAAGGCACCCATTCCCCACCCATTCACTGGGATGGCACCCCACGAGATCCCGGCCGCGCGGGCCGCGGGAACGCTCCCCCACCGCGCGGCGACGATCGTGAAACGGAGACCGGCTCTGATGACGCCTACCGCACTCTCGGAAGAGGTCATTCCGCTTACATACGGCGGTTTCGGGTACAGCGGCCGGATCGTCCACCACCCGGAGCCGAGGATCGCGCCCATCGTCCTGGTCGGCGGCGCCTTCCAGCACCAGGGCGGCTGGGGCAGGCTGGAGCGGATGCTCCTGGAGTCGGCCAGCGTCATCACCGTGGACCTGCCGGGCTGGGGCACCTCCGACCGCCTCCCGGCCCACCACGGCATCGACTTCCTCGCCGGCGCCCTGGACCTCTTCCTCTCGAAGATCGCCCCTTATCCGGTCAACGTGGTGGGCGCCTCCTACGGGAGCGCGGTGGCCCACGAGTGGGTGCGCCGGAACCCCGGGCGGGCCGAGCGGCTGGCCCTGGTGGGCACGATGGCCCAGCTGACGGACCACGTCCGGGCCAAGGTGGAGCTCACCATCCGGATGCTGGAGCGGGGCAGCCACGCGGAGTTCGTGGACCAGGTCATCGGCACCATGGTCTGCCGGGACCCCCGGGTCACGGTCGCGCGCCGGCCGGTCGTCATCCGCTGCCTCACCCAGGCCCTCAACAAGCTGACCACCGAGGGCGTGGACAAGTACCGGGAGAACTCGCGGCGGTTGCTGGACCACGCGGAGCTGCCCGGTGGCCCGGCGGTGGAGATCCCGGTGCTGGTGACGACGGGCGAGCACGACCCGCTGACCACTCCGGCGCTCAGCCGCGAGGTGTCCGCGCGGTGCGCCGACGCCCGGTTCACCGCGCTCAAGGACGCGGACCACCTCGTCCACCTGGAGCGCCCCACCGAGATCGTCGACCTGCTGCTGCGCTTCTTCGGCGGGGAGCCGCTGACCGGTCTCGACTACTGCCATCCGGTGGAGCACGTGGGGGGCCGGGGCCGCGCCGGGGTGGCGCGGGCCCCCCTGCCCGCGCCCCGCACGGGCGGGGAGCACTGAGCGGCGGGAACACGCGAAGCGGGCCGGCGTCCCCTCGGGGACGCCGGCCCGCTCGCCGTTCCGGGCGCGGATGCTCCTATGGATGTCAAGCGGCTTCAGTGAGGTCGCCTTGAGTCGTTTGTCGGCTGGTGGATCGGTGGTCGAGGGATCGCATGAGGACGCGGTAGACCTCGCGTGCGACGTGGCGTTTGAGGCAGCGCATGATGTCCTTCTTCGACAGGCCCTGCTGGGTGCGCCGTTCCATGTAGATGCGGGTGCGTTCGTCCCAGCGCAGGCGGCAGAGCACGATGGTGTGCAGGGCGTGGTTGGCGGCCCGGTCTCCGCCGCGGTTGAGCCGGTGGCGGTCCCGGCGGCCCGAGGAGGCCGGTATGGGAGCGACGCCGCACAGGTGGGCGAAGGCTGCTTCGGAGTGCAGCCGGTCGGGGTTGTCACCGGCGGTGGCCAGCAGCTGCCCGGCCACGTCCGCGCCGACTCCTTGCAGGGCCAGGAGCTCGGGGGCGGCCTGGGCGGTGAGCGTCTTCAGCTCCGCCTCCAGCTCGTCGATCTCCTCGGTCAGGGCCAGGATCCGCCGGCCCAGCCGGCGCAGGGCCGCCTTGGCCGCGTGCAGCGGGTCGGCGAGATCGTCACCCGGCCGCAGCCGCGCGCACGCCTTCGCCAGCCGGGCGGCGGTCAGCCCGCGCAGCGGGGCGCGCAGGCTCTCGGGCGCGGTGACCAGCAGTTGCCGTGCCTGGTTGACTGCCTGGGTACGGGACTTGACCGCCGAACGGCGCGGCACCCGCAGAGCCCGCACGGCTTCCACGACACCGGTGCGGGTCTTGGGGGTCCCGCTCGCCCTGCCGGAGGCCACCGCCACGGCGGCGGCGTAGGCGTCGATCGGGTCGGACTTGCCCTTCAGCCTGCGGGTTTTGCGGTCCGGCCGGTCGACCTCGACGACCTTCAGTCCCGCTTCGCGCAGAACGCGGGCGAGTTCGGCGCCGTAGGCGCCGGTGCCTTCCACGCCGACGGCCGTCACGGTGCCCTGGGCGAGCAGCCAGGCCAGGAGCTTGCGATATCCGGGGCCGGTGGCCTCGAACTCCTGGTCGGCCAGGTGGCGGCCGAGGCGGTCGACCACGGCGGCGTGGTGGGTCTCGCCGTGGGTGTCGATGCCGCCTGTGACTTCCAGGGCCTGGTCCGTCATGCTGGTCACTGCCGTCCTCTCGCTGATCCCGGTAGGGCGGCACGCGCCGGCCGGGCGGGCGGACAAGACAGTGGCGGGGCTTCTTGACCAAGCTCCTATAAGGTCACGGTCGCCCGTCCGGTCGCGTGCGAGGCGGCTCCTCCGAGCGGATCGACAAATCCCAAACAAGACAGTCGAGACGTCGGTCAGTCCGTGAGTCAGACCCGTCGGAGAAGCCACGTCACATCCTCACTGTCAGTCCTCGTGCGCCGCCGCGGGGAGCCGGCGCAGCGTCAGCGGGGTGTGCGTGTGGTACGCGTAGTCCAGCATCTTCGCGGCGTCCGGGTAGCGGCTCGCCGCGTCGTCGAGGACGACGCCGACGACCGTCCGGCCGTCCCGCCGGGCCGAGAAGACCAGGCAGGGGCCCGAGGCGCGGGTGGAGCCGGTCTTGACGCCGAACACGCCCTCGTACGAGCCGAGCAGCTTGTTGGTGTTGTACCAGGTGTACCGGCGGTTGACGTTGAGCGCCTTCTGCTGGGTGCTCAACGCCTTGGTGACCGTGGTGAACGTGCTGTTCCGCAGCGCGTGCCGGGCGAGCGCGGAGAGGTCGCGGGGGGTGGAGTAGCCGCCGCCCGCGGTGATGCCGTCGAACGAGTCGAACTTCGTGTTCCGCAGGCCCAGCGCCGCGGCCTTGGCGTTCATCCGCGCGACGAACGACCGGGTCCGCGCGGCCTCGTCCGGTCCGCTGCCGAGGGCGTCCGCCAGGGCGTAGGCGGCGTCGCAGCCGGAGGGCAGCATCAGGGCGTAGAGGAGCTGCCGCACGGTCAGCTTGTCGCCGGTCCGCAGGTCGGCGGTGCTGGCTCCGTGACGGGTGACGTAGTCGCGGTAGGACTGCTTGACGGTGACCTGCTTGTCGAGGTCGGCGGGGCGCCCGTCGAGGGCCACCACCGCCGTCATGATCTTGGTGGTGCTGGCGATCGGCCGCCGGACGTCGGCCGCCTTGCTCCACAGCGCCTTTCCGGTGCCGCTGTCGAGCAGGTACGCGCCCTTGGCGCCGACGCCCGCGGGGCCGTCGGCGGCGTGGGACGCGGTCGGGAGCGCGACGGCCAGGGCCGCGCCGGACGCGGCGAGTACCGCTGCCCAGCGGCGGGCCGCGCTTCCCCCATGTCGTGGCATGGAAACTCCAGGATTGCTCACTGATTCGGTTCGGGAGGAGCGCATGGTCGCACCCCGCCGCGCGCGACCGGAAATCGCGCCACGAACGGGTGAGGGGTGCGTACGGCCGTCCGTCCGCATGCCGAACTGGAGTGCCCGTCAGTCGAGTTGTACGACGAAGGGGCCCCGGCGGAAGACCGGGGCCCCTCGGTGCACGGCGCGGGGGTCAGAGCGAGCAGACGCCGCGCTGGTAGTCGACGATCGCCGTGTCCTGGGCGTACTCCCACTCGGGCGCCAGCAGCTTCGCGTCGAGCTGCCCGGCGGCCGTCCGGTCCTCGACGATGTAGCCGAAGTCCTGGAGCCAGGAGGGGTAGAGGTTCTTCGACCCGACGTAGAACGCCGAGCCGTCCACGGACACCAGCTTGTGGTGCAGCGGGTAGGCGTGACCGTCGGCCCACGTGGGGCTCTTGGCACTCCGGAAGCTCGCGAGCTGGACGTTGGAGCACAGGGCGTTCTTCGCCTGGTCCTGGCCGCCGGTGACGAGGGCGAGGCGGTTGCGGAGGACGTCGCTGATCTCCGTCAGGGACTTGATCTGCGAGTAGCCGCCGCTGCCGACCGTGCCCCGGTTGGCGGGGTCGCTGACGACGATGCGGACCTTCACACCGGACGCGATCTTCTTCGCGAGGGTGTCGTAGAGCCGGACGTCGTACTTGGCGATGGGCGGGCAGGTGGCGTGGAGGTCCTGCTGCGAGATCTCGACGTGCTTCTCCGCGCTGCCGACCAGCGCGCGCAGGGCGCTCTCCTCCGGGTTGACCGTGTCGTAGTCGCGGTCGGCGTTGGTGTTGTCGTGCAGGCCGACGACACACTTGGTGTCGGGGGCGGACGGCAGCTCCGGCCGGTAGGCGGAGGAGGCGTCCTTGTCCTTGATGCCGACGCCCAGGCCGCCCACGGCGATCACCGGGACGTTCCCGGTGGGTCCGGCGGGCTTGGGGTTGGCCTCCTTCTCCAGATCGGCCATGCAGGACGCGCCGGCGGAGGCGGCGTACCAGACGCTGGCGATGTTGCCCTTGTTGCCGCAGGTCCAGCCCCAGAGGGTGTCCAGGTAGCGGCCGGCGGTGGAGGCCGCGGGGCCGGTCAGGGCCAGGTCGACGTCGGTGACCGGGTGGGCGGTGTCGACGTAGTCGTTCTTCCAGTCGTTGATGCCGCCGGTGATCGCCGACTCGCCGTCCACCACCAGGAGTTTGGAGTGGTTCCAGGAGAAGGCGGTCTTGGAGGTGGTCATCGAGGCCACGTTCAGCGTGACCGCGTCGGCCGCGGTGCCGAGCCGCGCGCGGAGGTCGTCCAGGTAGGCCGAGGGGCGCACGTTGAGGTGGTAGAGGGGCGCGGCGCCGACGAGGACGCGGACGCGGGGCTTGTTGCCCGAGGCCACCGACGCCTTGAGGCCGGCCGCGATGGCGTCCTGGAAGGCGCCGTCGGGGAACGGCGCGAGGGTGGAGATGTCCACCGTCCGCCGCGCCCGCGAGATGTTCTCGGTCATCTTGGCGAGCAGCCGCTTGGTGCCGGGGCGCTCCGCGCAGTGGGCGTCGCCCCAGCAGCCGGGGGTCTGCAGCAGCCAGTCGGAGGGGTCGGCGGCGGAGGCGTCGAGCTTGTTGCCCTCGGTGCGCTGCCAGACGTCGCCCTCGAGGCCGGGGGACACCTGGCGCAGGGTCCGCTCGACGGCGTCGAGGTGCGGGGCGCCGGGCGCGTCCCCGGCGGCGAGCGCCGGGCCGGCCGGCAGGAGGGCGAGGAGGACGGCGGAGACCGTCGCGCGGCGCGTGAGGCGGTGTAAACGGCGGAGCAAGGCTGCGTCCTTCGGACTGGGGAGTCGGGGATCCGTACGGAACTGAACGGTTGACGTCCGTACGCCTGAACGTCGTTCGAACGACATACGGATGATCAACTTCCCAGAAGTTACCAGGCGCCGCCGCGGCGCGGCAGCGGGTGGCCGAGCCGGCTCTTCGACACGGCCGGAGCCGCCGGACGGCCGCCGTGGAACGCCGGCTCGGAGGATTTGCGGTTTCCGCAACAAGGTTTGCCCGGCGGCCCGGCGGGCGTCGACCATGGCGGCACGCGGGCGCCACCGAGGCGCCGGCCCCGCGGTGACGCGGTGAGCAGAGTGAGGAAGACCCCGTATGACGGACACCCGGCCGCAGCCCACCCCCGAGGTCTTCTGGGAGGAGTTCTACGGGCGCGACGACCGCGTGTGGAGCGGGCGGCCCAACCCGCTGCTGGTCCGGGAGGCGGCCGGGCTCGCGCCGGGCACCGCCCTGGACCTCGGATGCGGCGAGGGGGCCGACGCGATCTGGCTCGCCGCGCGGGGCTGGCAGGTCACCGCCGTGGACGTCTCGGCGACGGCGCTGGAGCGGGGGGCCGCGCACGCCGCCGAGGCGGGGGTCGCGGACCGGATCGGCTGGCGGCGGCACGACCTCGGCACGTCGTTCCCCGAGGCCCCCGAGGGCGGTTACGGCCTCGTCTCCCTCCAGTTCCTGCACTCGCCCCTGGAGCTGCCGGTCGAGCGGATCGTCCGGTCCGCCGCGGCGGCGGTGGCGCCCGGCGGCGTCCTCCTCTTCGTGGGGCACGCCCAGAGCCCGTCCTGGAAGCGGCAGGCCCACGCGGACGTCCGCTTCCCCACCGCGGACGAACTCCTCGCGGCGATGGGCCTGCCGTCGCCGGACCGGCGCGTCGAGGTCCGGGAGTCGCTGCGGACGGAGGCGACCGGGCCGGACGGCGAGGCGGGGTTCCGCGTGGACCACGTCCTGCGCGTCCGACGCCTGCGCTGACCCGCGAACCATCCGGCCCGAGGGGGGGTGCCCCTATCTGTTTCGTCAACCCTGGCGGGGCTGGTTCGTAGGGGTTCGTGCTGGTTTTCGGGAACGTCCCGCGAAGCGGGATGTTCCCGGCGGCTCGGGTGCGGTGCGGGCAGGGCGGTGGCCGGCGTGGCGGGGGTGGCCGTGCCGGTGACGGGATGGAGCGGGCTGGAAGAGGCAGGGGGTGGGGTGGGTGTCAGGCAGCGAGGTCGAGGGCGCGGGGTTCGTAGAGGGTGCCGTTGCGGATCATCGCGTGGATGACGTTCACGCGTTGCCGGGCCAGGCGGAGGATCGCCTGGGTGTGAGTCTTGCCGCGGGTTCGCTGGCGGTCGTAGTAGATCCGCGAGGACGGGTCGCTCTTGCAGCCGGTCGCGGCGAACGCGGCCTGGAACAGGGCGCGTTTGAGGAGCCGGTTGCCGCGGTGGGGAGCGTGCTCGCCGCGGATGGAGGTGCCCGAGGACTTCGTTGCGGGGGCGAGTCCGGCGTAGGAGGCGAGGTGTCCGGCGGTGGGGAAGCCGGTGCCGTCACCGATCGCGACGATCACCGCGGCGGTGGTCCTGACGCCCATGCCGGGCAGGGACGTCAGGAGGTGGAAAAGAGGGAGGGCCTCCAGCAGGGCGGCGATCTCCTGCTCGGTGGCCTGTCGCTGGGTGTGGGCGGCGGCGAGCTGAGCGGCCAGGCCCGGAACGATCAGCGCGGACGCCTCGGTGCCGGGAACGACGAGAGTCTGCTCGGCCAGCGCGTCGGAGATCTCCCCGGCCAGCTGCTTCGCCTTGCGCGAGCCGTGCGCTTTGAGCAGGGCCTCGCAGCGGGCCCGGCCGAGTCTCTTCAGCTTCGCCGGGGAGCCGTGCCGGGCCAGGAGGGCTTGGACGTAGGGGTAGGCCAGGCGCGGGCCGAGCACGCGTTCCAGGGAGGGGTGGATCTGGGAGAGCAGGCCGCGCAGCCGGTTGGTGGTGCGGTTCACCTCGCCGGCCAGGTCGTTGTCGTAGCCGGTGAGCATGGTCAGCTCGGCCAGTACCTCGTCGTCACGGTCCACCGCGCGCAAGGTGTGCGGCATGGTCCGGGCGGTCTCGGCGATCACGAACGCGTCGCGGGCGTCTGTCTTGGCCTCACCGGGATGCAGGTCGGCGGCCCGCCGCATCGACAGTCCCGGCAGGTAGGCCACCCGGCACCCGCTCGCGCGGGCCACCGTCAGCGGCAGCGCGCCGATGTTGGCGACCTGGTCCACGATCACCAGGACGGTACCGAACTTCGCCACCAGCTTGGTGAACAGCTCCAGCAGTTTCGGCTCGGTGTTGGGCAGCCGCTTGTCGTGCACGGTCCTGCCGTCCCCGGTCCGGCCGTGGGCGTGGTGGAACTCCTTGCCCAGGTCCAGGCCGAGGAAGAGATCTGTCGCGGTCGTGTCGACCATGTGCGCGTGCCCCTCGCCACTCGTCTCCCCAACTCCCGGCCGTCCCTGCGGCACCACACGCCGGCAACCACGTTACGCAGACATGCCACCCGTGAAGCGGTCCGGCATTGCGCCGAACCAGAGTGGTCGTCAGGCCCCTCATCAGCGGTCAAGCGGTGCCCCGAAGCCCGGCGGCAACACCCCCCAGGTCATGTACTTCGACAGGGGGCACACAGCCATACCGAGCCCGGGGGCCAGGCGCCCCGTTGCGGGGCCACGGAAAAGGTAACGGGGAACAGGTGGTGTCCCGTCCCGCCCCGCATGTCGTGCGGGACGGGACACCACCCGGAACGGCCGCCCGGTCAGCCGCCCGGGGACTCCCGCCGTGCCGGCAGCCGTTTGCGGCCCCGGTCGAGCGCCTCCACGACGGCACCGGCGACCAACACGACCGTCCCGCCGGCCACGTAACACCATGGGCTCGGCAGGTAGTCGACCGCGGTCATCACGCCGGCCTCCTTGTCGGTGAACGCGCGGTAGACGATCGCGATCACCCCTTCCCAGAGGCCGAGCATGAACGCCACCGCCATGCCCAGCCGGTACCCGGCCTCGTCCATCACCGCTCCCGCCGTGTCGTGTCTTTCTCCGTAGGGACGTTACGAGCGTAACCACGAGCGGGACGGAAATGGCCGGGTTCCGCAGGGCATTCCGCCGTAACATCACACTTTCTTGCGGCTACCCTGGGCACATGCGTGACGAAAAGCAGGTGCCGGCCTGCCGCGTGTGCCGCACACCGCTGGCGCCGGCCGGCCGGGGGCGGCCGCCCGTGTACTGTTCGCGCGGCTGCCAGGCCCGGGCCTACCGGCGCCGGAAGGACCCGCCGCCGCCCGCTCCGAAGACCCCGGCACCGGCCCCGTCCGGGCGGCGGCGGCAGATCGCCGAGGCGGTCTGGCGCGTCGCCGCCGAGCGGGGGCTGCACGCGGCCAGCATGCGGGAGATCGCCGCCGAGGCCGGTGTGTCCCTGCGCGTCGTCCAGTACCACTTCGACAGCAAGCACGACCTGCTCGTCGCCGCGCTGCGCATGCTGCACGAGGAGAGCGCGCGGCAGGCCGACGCCCGGGTCCGGGCCCTGCGCCGGCCGTCCGACCCACAGGCGCTGCTGCGGGCCGTCCTCGACGAGTTCCTGCCGCTGGACGAGTGGCGGCGCGTCGCCCTGCGCGTCCACGCCGCGTACTACGCCCGCAGCCTCACCGACCCGGCGCTCGCCCGGGTGTTCCTCCACGACGCCCAGCCCCTGGAGGACCTGGTCACCGCGCTCATCACCCGGCTTCCCGCCGGCTCCGCCGGGCTGCCGCCGGTCGACCCGCGGCGGGAGGCCGACCTGCTGGTGTCCGGCGTCGTCGGGCTGAGCATCGACGTGCTGCACGGGCGCCGGAGCGTGGCCGACGTACGGCGCACGGTGGACCACCACCTGGAGCGGATCTTCGCGGCGGGGCCGGGCTGACGCGGCGGACGCCGTCGTCGCACCGTCCGGTGCCGGGCGGACGGGTCGTCCCGCGGCGCCGCGCGGGGAGTTCCGCGCGCTCCGCCGACGGGGCGGCCGAAGTGGGAACACTTCCGGCAACACGTCCCGCGGAGAAGGAGGACCGCCGTGCCCCTGTCCGCCGATACCCCCGCCCCGCGCCCCGGAAGGTACGACTTCTGGGCGCGGACCTGGACCGCCTACGAGCGCCGCCACCCGACCACCCCACCGGTGATCGCGCAGGCGTTCCTGTGCTCGGGCATCGCCCCGTCCAGGACGCGACTGCGCGAAATGGCGCGCCTGTCAGCCCTGTTGCTTCCGGAACTGGCACCCGAGGGAGCCGAGACGGACGAGGTCCTGGACCGGCACGTCTTCGAGGAACGGGCCGAACGCGGCTCGGGTGAGGCGGGGTTGCGCGCGGTGCTGGGCCGGCTGGCCGTCGCGCCGCTGCCGGCCACCGGTGCGGACCTGTGGCTGGTGACGGGGTACGCGCCGGGGGCGTTCGCGCTGGTGCCCCGCGTCCGCCACGCCTTGCTGGACGGGGTGGGGAGCAGCGCGGTCACCTCGCTCGTCGGCCGGATGCTCGGCGGCTCCGCCCGGCCGCCGGAATCCGCCCCCGCCCCGGGCGTTCCGGCCGCCGGGGACGACCGGGGGACGGCGAGCGTGTGGGGCGTGTGCCGGGCGGCACTCGTCCTGGCCGACGTCGCCCTCGGCGTCCCGCCGGCCGCGCGCCTGGCGAGGGTGCCGGACCGGGCTCCCGGGGCACCCGTGCTCCACCGGTGGACGTTCGTCCGCACCGCGCCGCTGCGCCCGTTGCTGTCCGCGTCCGGTGCGAGCGTCAACGACGTCCTTCTCGCCTGCCTGGCAGGGGCGTTGCGGTCGTGGGCGCGGGAGCGGGGCGACCGGGTCCCGCGCGGCGTGCGGGCGATGGTGCCGGTCACCCTGCGCGAGGACGCCGACCGGCCCGCCGACGGCAACCGGTTCGTCGGCGCGCGGGTGCTCCTGCCCCTGCGCGAACCGGACCCCCTGCGCCGGCTGGCCGCGGTGGCGACGCGGACGCGGACGGTGCGGCGGCGCTCCGCGCGTCCGGACGTGGAGGCACTGCTGCGCCGGTGTCCCGACGCCCTGGCGGCGTGGACGTCGTGGCGTGGCCTCCGGCCGCGGGTCGGTTCACTGGTGGCGTCGAACGTGCCGGGGCCGCCCGGGGGTCTCGGGGCGCCGGGCTTCCGGGTGGACCACGTGGTGCCGATGCTGTTCCTGCCCTCGGGCCACCCGTTCTCGGTCGCCTTCATGGACTACGGCGGCGAGGTGTGCGTCGGCTTCACGACGTGCCCGGAGGTCGGTGGACTGGACCGCCTCCCCGGATGGTTCGACGCCGCGGCGCGCGAGCTGTGCGAGGCGGCCGCCCCGGGCGGGCCGGTTCGCTGACGGCCCGTCATGAACCTGCGGCCGTCCGCCCGGGCGGGGGGACGGCCAGGGCGCGTTCGAGGTAGGCGCCGTCGAGAGGCCGGGGGTCGGGCAGGTCGCCCGTGCACGCCAGCAGGTGGGTGCGGTCGTAGGCGCGGTGCTGGGCGCTGTACGCCGTCATGAAGCCGAAGTCGCCGAGCATGGCGGCCTCCAGCCGGGTGGGATCGCCGATCCTGGGCGTGATCTCGACGGACAGGCCCGGGTGGACCGCTTCGAAGGCCCGGGCGATGGCGCGCACCGGCGTGTTGTCCGGGTGCGTGACGTGGACGGTGAGCACGCCGGGGCCCCGGTGGGCGGCGACGGCGCGGACCATGGCCCGGACGGACCAGTCGGCCTGGACGAGGTTGAGCGATCCGTCCGGGGATCCCGGGAGGCGGAAGCGCAGCGCTCCCTGGGAGAGCGCCGTCCCTGGTGGGCGCGCCGCGGCGGAGGCGCGCGCGGCGCGTTCGTCGAGGGTCGCGCGCACGCTGCGGGACAGGACGGCGAAGGGGTGCCGAGGCAGTCCCTCCGGGGCGGGGCGGTCGTCGACGAGGACGCTCGGCCGCAGGACGGTGACCGTTCGCCGGGCGTCGCGGGCCCACCGCAGGACCATCCGCTCGGCGGTGAACTTGCTCTGTTCGTAGGCGTTGTGGAAGCCGGCCGCGTCGCAGAGGTCCGTCTCCCGGATGACGCCGTGGGCGCGGCGGCCGGCCACGTAGGCGGTACTGACGTGGACGAGGTGGGCCGCCGGGACGCGGTCGGCCAGTTCCAGCACGCGGCGGGTGCCGATGACGTTGACCCGGTGCACCGGCACGGGGTCCCCGCGCAGGGTGGTGGCGGCGGCGCAGTGCCAGACGGCGGTGAGGCCGGCGGGCGCCGCGCCGTCCGGGAACGGCCCCCGGCCCGCCAGGTCGGCGCGCAGGCAGCGCAGCCGGCCGAACGCCCCTGGTCGCACCGTCCCGTTGACGTCCAGCCAGCCGACGGCCGTGCGTATGCGGTCGAGCAACACCTCGGGTGCGTCGCGGCCGAGGACGATGACGGGGGTGTCGTCGTCCTGGCTCAGGAGGTGGTGGAGCAGACGGCTGCCGACGAACCCTGTGGCGCCGGTGATGAGCACGGACATGGTGACGTCCTTCCGGCAGTCCGGGCGTACCGGGACCCGGTTCTCCAGCGGGTGGGGAAATGCCGCGGAACGCACGGCGAGCCGGGCCTGGTTCCGGTACTCCCTCCCCGCATAGCTGTTGCCAACCGGCCGTCCGGCCACGCCTCTTGGGGTGATTTCACCTGGACGGGTGAATGCCCCCGCCAGTGCGCTTAACTGCCCTTTTCCCGTGAAGACATAACACGAGCCCGCCGGTCGCCGGCCTCCCCGCCTGTCGGCGGCGCGCACACCGGCGGGCGGCCCGACGGCTGCGGGCGGCCTCGACACCGGCGGGCGCGAGGGGAGGGCCGTGGACATGGAAGCGGACGGACGAGAGGGCGCCGGCCGGGATCCCGGTGCGGCCATCGCCATCGTCGGGGCCTCCTGCCGGCTGCCGGGCGGCATCGGCGGCCTGGCGGAGCTGTGGGCGGCTCTCGAAGAAGAGCGTGACATGATCACGACATTGCCGCCCGGCCGGTTCGACCCCGTCCGGTTCGTCGACACCGGCCACCCCCGGCCGGGCAAGAGTTACACGGCCGCCGGCGGCTTCCTGGAGGACCCGGCGGGCTTCGACGCGGCCTACTTCGGCATCTCGCCCAAGGAAGCCACCGCCATGGACCCCCAGCACCGGCTGCTCCTGGAGCTGACCGCCGAGGCGCTGGACGACGCGGCCGTCGATCCCGCCCGGCTGGCCGGCACCGACACCGCCGTCTTCGTCGGCATCTCCGACGGCTCGTACGCCGTGATGCCGGCGCCGCGCGAGGTGACCCCCTACACCATGGTCGGCGGCGCGCTCGCCCTTGCCGCGAACCGCGTCTCCCACGCCTTCGACCTGCGCGGCCCCAGCATGTCCGTCGACACCGCCTGCTCCTCGGCGCTGGTCGCCCTGGACCGGGCCTGCCGCGCCCTGCGGGACGGCTCCTGCCGCACGGCCCTGTGCGGCGGCGTCAACATCCTGCTCAATCCCCAGCAGTTCGTGGGCTTCTCGCAGGCGTCCATGCTCTCGGCACGCGGCAGGTGCGCGGCCTTCTCCGCGCACGCCGACGGTTTCGTCCGCGCCGAGGGCGGCGGCGTGGTGCTGCTCAAGCCCCTGGCCGACGCCCTCGCCGACGGCGACCGCGTGCACGGGGTGATCCTCGGCACCGGGACCAACTGCGACGGCCACACCCCGGGGGTGTTCCTGCCCAGCACCGAGGCCCAGGAAGAGCTGCTGCGCCGCACGGCCGCCGAAGCCGGGGTCGATCCCGACGAACTGGTCTACTTCGAGGCGCACGGCACCGGAACCCACGTCGGCGACCCCGTCGAGGCGACCGCCATCGGACGCGCCCTGGGGATGCGCCGGATCACCGGGGACCTGCCCATCGGCTCGGTGAAGTCCAACCTCGGCCACCTCGAACCCGCCTCCGGGATGGCCGGGCTCTGCAAGGCCCTCCTGGTGCTGCGCCACCGCACGGTGCCCGCCTCGCTGCACGCCGAACCGCTCAACCCCGCCATCGACTTCGCGGGGCTGGGGCTGCGCCCGGCCACCGGGAAGCTGCCGGTGACCGCGTCCGGGCGGGCGGTCGTGGGCGTCAACTCCTTCGGGTTCGGCGGGGCCAACGCGCACGTCCTCGTCGCCGCGCCCGACCCCGCGCCGGAGCCGGACCCCGCGCCCCCCGCGCGCCCGCTGCCGGTGCTGGTGAGCGCCCGCTCGGCGCGGGCGCTCCGCGAGGCCGCCGCCCGGCTCGCGGACCGCCTCGACGCCTGCCCGGAGCGGGAGTTCCCCGACGCCGCCGGCACCCTGTGGCGGCGCGGCCGGCACGAGCACCGCGCGGTCGTCCTGGCCACCGGCGCCCGCGAGGCGGCGCGCGCACTGCGTGCGCTGACGGCCGACGGCCCCGCACCGGACGCCCCCGAGGGAGCCGTCGGGAAGGCCGCCGGGCGCGGCAGGGTGGCGTTCGTCTACTCCGGCAACGGTTCCCAGTGGCCGGGCATGGGGGCCGACCTGTACGCCCGCGAGGCGGTCTTCCGGGACGCGGTCGACGAGCTCGACGCCCGACTGGCCCCACGGCTGGGCTGGTCCGTCGCCGAGGCCCTGACCCGGCCGCCCGGCTCCTGGCGGCTGGAGGCCACGGAGTGCGCCCAACCGCTGCTGCTCGCCGTCCAGCTGGGGACCACCGCCGTGCTGCGCGCGCACGGGATCACGCCGTCCGCCGTCCTCGGGCACAGCGTCGGCGAGGTGGCCGCCGCGCACGCCGCCGGCGTGCTCGACACCGAGGGCGCCGCCCGGGTGATCGCCGAACGCTCCGCCGTCCAGGCCCCGACGCGCGGCGCCGGCCGCATGGCCGCCGTCGGCCTGTCCGCCGAGGAGGCGGCGGACGTCCTGGCCCGGTACGGCGACACCGTGGTGCTCGCCGGGATCAACAGCCCGCGGGACGTCACCGTCGCCGGACCCGCCCCCGACCTGGCCGCCCTCGGGGAACGGCTGCGCGGCCGCGGGGTCCTCTTCCACGAGCTGGACCTCGACTACGCCTTCCACAGCCCCGCCATGGACGGCTGCGAGGCCCCGCTGACCCGGGCGCTCGACGGTCTCGAACCGTCCCCCGCCACCGTCCCGTTCTACTCCACCGTCACCGGGACCCAACTGCTCGGCACCGAGCTGGACGCGCACTACTGGTGGCACAACATCCGCCGGCCCGTGCGCTTCGCCGACGCGGCGGCGCTCGCGCACGAGGACGGCGCCGACGTCCTCCTCGAACTCGGCCCCCACCCCGTCCTGACCGGCTACCTGCGCAGGAGCACCCGAGGGGACCGCCGGAAGCCGGTCACCGTGCTGCCCACCCTGCGCCGCGCCGACGCCGGGCCGCGGGTCCTGGCCACCACCGTGGCCGCCCTGATCGCCGCCGGCGCCGGCGCCTCGGGCCCCGCCTTCCGCCCCGGACGCGTCGTGGACCTGCCGGCCTACCCCTGGCAGCGCGGGCGCCACTGGACGGGCGGCCCCCGTTCGTGGCTCCGCGACCCCGGCGACGGAGTGCTGGACCACCCCCTGCTCGGCGAGCGCGTACCCGCCCCGCACCCCCAGTGGCACGGCCCCGTCGAGCCGGTCGCGGCCCCCTGGCTCCCCGACCACCGCGTCAAAGGTGCCGTCCTCCTACCGGCCACCGGGTACGTCGAGATGGCCCTGGCGGCCGGCCGCCGCACCCTGGGCGACGGCCCGCTCGACGTCGGACGCCTCCTCATCCGCAGCGGTCTGGTGATCCCCCGGGACGACCCCGGCGCCCTCGCGCTCCAGTCGTCCCTGCGCCCGGACGACGGCACCATGACCATCACCAGCACCGCCCGTCCCGGTGACACCCCGCGGGTCCACGCCACCGCGCGCGTCCGCACCCTGACCGCCCCCCGGCCGGCCCCGGTGGACCCGGCGGCCGTCCGCGCGCGCTGCCCGCGGCACGTCCGCGCCGCCGACTACTACCGCGACCGGGCCGCGACGGGCCTGGAGTACGGACCCGCCTTCCAGGTGCTCACCGAACTGAGCGCCGGCCCCGCCGAGGTCCTGGCCGCCTACCGGCACGACGCCCCGGGCGCGCCGTACGTCGTCCACCCGGCCCTGCTGGACGGCGCGCTGCAGGCCGGTGTGCAGCTGCTCGCGGACCGGCTCGACGCCGGGCAGGCTTTCCTGCCCGCCTCGATCGCGGCCGTCCGGGTGTGGGACACCCCGTCCGCGACGGGATTCGTCCGGGCCCGGGAACTCTTCCGGAGCGAGGACGAGGTCCGGTGGGACCTCTCCCTCACCGACCCCGACGGCCGTGTCACCGTGCACGTCGAGGGCTGCCGGCTGCGCCGGACGTCCGTCGGCGGCGGCACCCCGGTCACCGTCCACCACACCGCCCTCCGCGCGGCGCCCCGCCCCGGACGGCCCGGCTCCCCCGCGCCGCTGCCCCCGCCGCGGCGGATCCTCGACGCGCTCCGCCCGCCCGAACCGCCGCTCCGCCCCGGCGACGAGCGCCGCGCCCGGGACGCCCTCGACGAGTTCGCCGCCCGGCACCACGCCAACGCCCTCGCCCGGCTCCTCCCCGACGCCCGCGCGCCGTTCGCCGTGACGGACCTGCTGGGCCCCGAGCCGTCGGCCGGGCACCGGGCCTGGGCCCTGCGGCTGCTCGACCTGATGTGCCGGCACGGCACCGCGCTGCCGCTCGGCGACGGCCGCCACCGGCTGACCGCGGACAACCACGACACCGCCGCGCCGGCCCACCGCTGTCTGGACGCCGCCCCCGCCTTCGGCACCGCCCTCGCCCTGGCCGCCGCGGCGGACCGGTACTGGACCGCCGCGCCGGACGCCCCACCCGCGGACCACACCGAGACGGCCGAGCTGGTGCAGGAGACGCTGCCCGCCGAGCGGCGCCGCTGCCGGCTGCTCCGCGCCGCGCTCTCCCGCGTCGCCGAACTCTGGCCCGCCGAACGGCCGTTGCGCGTGCTCGACACCGGCGAAGGGGCCACCGCCGTCGCGCTGCTCCCCGTCCTGCCTCCCGACCGCACCCACTACCGCCTCACCGGCGTGCCGCCCGCCGCCCGGCCCGCGCTGCTCGCCCGGCTCGCGGCGCTCGGCCACGACGCCGTCGTCGAGCTCACGGATCCCCTGGCCGACGAAGCCGGCGAGGACTTCGACATCGTCCTCGACGACACACCGGGCGACCGCCCCGACCCCGAGGCCGCCCTCCGCCGGACCGCCGCCCTCCTCACGCCCGGCGGGTACCTGATCACCTCGCTCGCGCACGACACCGCGCTGCGCGACCTGCTGCACGGGCCGGCCGACGGCCCCGCGCTCCGGCCGCCGCCGGACGGCGACGCCTGGCCGGACCTGCTCCGGCGCGCCGGGTTCACCGACGTCGCCCGCGCCGACACCGACGGGCACACCGTCCTGCTCGGCGCCGCCCCCTCCACCCCGCGCCGGCCCGAACAACCCCTCGCCACGCCCCCGGACGCGGCGTTCCTCCTGGTGACCGCCGACCGGCGGGAGGACGGGCTGGTGACCGCCCTCGCCGCCGCCCTCACCCGCCCGGGCGCGCCCGCGGTGGCCACGGGCCGCGCGGGCGGCACGGCGGAGGAGTGGACGGCCCTGCTCGACGCCGTCCCGGCCGACGACGCGGCGACCCGGCACGTCGTCCTGCTCGTCGGCCGCACGGCCGGCACCGGCCCGGACGCCCCGACCGCCCACGCCGCCCGGACCATCGCCGCGCTCGGCGCCCTGGCCGCCGCCCACGCGCGCCGGGACTCCGGCCCGGGGACGCGGCTGTGGCTGGTCACCCACCCGCACGACGCGCTGCCGGGCCCGGTACGGGACGCCGACCCGGCCGCCGCCGCCCTCTGGGGCGCCGCCCGCACCCTCGCCAACGAGCACCCGCGCCTGGACACCCGCCGGATCGCCCTGTCCCGCACCGGCGACCCGGCCGCCGACGCCGAGCGCCTGGCGCGCGAACTCGTCGCCCCCGACGAGGAGGACGAGGTCGTCCTCACCCCCGAGGGCCGGTTCGTGCCCAGGGAACGGCCGGGCACGGCCCCCGTGCGGATGCGGCCGGGCGAGACCGCCTTCCGCCTGCGGCTGCGCGACCCCGGGCTGTCCTACCGGCTGTCGTGGACGGAGACCGTCCCCGCGCGGCCCGGCCCCGGCGAGGTGGCGGTGGCCGTACGCGCCGTCGGGCTGAACTACCGGGACGTCATGCAGGTCATGGGGCTGCTGCCGGGCGAACTGACCGAAGGCACGCCCTCCGAGCGCGGCCCGGGCATCGAGTGCGCCGGCACCGTCACCGCCTGCGGCCCCGGCGTGACGCAATTCCGGCCGGGCGACCGGGTCGTCGGCGTCGCGCCCTCCTGCCTGGCCACCCACACGGTCACACCGGTCCACTGGCTCACAAGGCTGCCCGACGGCATCGCCTTCACCGAGGGCGCCGGCGCGCCGATCGCCCTCATCACCGCCCACTACGGGCTGGGCCACCTCGCCCGGCTGCGCCCCGGCGAGACCCTCCTGGTCCACGGCGCCGCCGGCGCGGTCGGCCTGGCCGCGCTGCGCTACGCCCGGCACCACGGGGCGCACCCCATCGCCACCGCGGGCAGCGGGCTCAAACGCTCCGCCCTGCGCTCCCTCGGCATGGAACACGTCCTGGACTCCCGCGCCCCGGACTTCGCCGACCGGGTCCGCGCCCTCACGGGCGGGCGCGGCGTCGACGTGGTCCTCAACTCCCTGGCGGGCGAGGCCGTCGTGCGCGGCCTGGAACTCCTGCGCCCCGGCGGCCGGTTCGTGGAGCTGGGCAAGCGCGACATCCACGAGAACAAGCCGCTGCCCCTGCACCCCTTCGACAACAACATCGCCTTCTTCGGCCTGGACATCTCCGCCCTCCTCCCCGACCGGGCCTTCTGCGCCCGGCTGATCGACGAGGCGCTGATCGCGGAACTGGGTCACGGCACCTACCACGGCCTGCCGCACACCACCTTCCCCGCCGCCCGGGTCCACGAGGCGTTCCGCCTCCTCCGGCATTCGCGGCACATCGGGAAGGTCGTCGTCACCTTCGAACCCGACGACGAGCCCCCGCCCGTCGAACCGGCCGCGAGCCCGCACCGCCCCGACCCGAACGGGACCTACCTCGTCACCGGCGGGACCGGCGGCTTCGGTGCCGTCACGGCCCGCCGGCTCGCCGACCGCGGCGCCCGGCACATCGCCCTGGTGAGCCGGCGCGGGGCGGCGGCCCCGGAGGCGGCGGCCGTCCTGGCCGCGCTGGCGGCCCGCGGTGTCCGGGCCACCGCGTACGCCGCAGACGTCACCTCCGCGAAGGCCATGCGGTCCGTCGTCAGGAAGATCGACCGCACCGGCTTCCCGCTGCGCGGGGTCGTGCACGCCGCGACGCGGTACGACGACGCGCCGCTGACCGAACTGGACGAGGCCGGGGCCGCCGCCGTGCTGGCGCCGAAGGCGACCGGGGCCGCCGTGCTCGACGGCCTCACCCGGGACCGGGAGTGCGACCTCTTCCTGTGCCACTCCTCCGGCACCGCCCTGCTCGGGAACGTCCACCAGGCCCCCTACGTCGCCGGGAACCTGGCGGTGGAGGCCCTGGTCCGGCGCCGCCGCCGGGAGGGGCTGCCCGGTCTCGCCGTCGCCTGGGGCGCCCTCTCCGACACCGGCCACGCCGCCCGCGACGGCCTCCTCGACGGCCTCGCCGCCGTGGGCGTCGAACCGCTCACGTCACGGCGGGCGTTGGCCGTCGCCGAGGGCCTGCCCGCGACCACCGACGTCGTCGGCGCCGGCCGCTACCACTGGCCGCGCGTCGCCGCCCTGCTGCCCCAGGCCACCCGCCCGCGCCTCGGCGCGCTCGTGCCCGCCGGCGCCGCGGACGACGGGACCGCGCGCGAACGGCGGCTGGACGCCCTCCGCCGCATGCCCGCCGAGGCCGCCCTCGACCTCCTCGTCGAGGAACTCACCCGGCTGGTCGCCGATGCCCTGGGCACCTCCCCCGACGGCCTGGACCCGCACACCCGGCTCGACGCCTACGGCATGGACTCGCTGACGGGCACCCAGTTCTTCGCCACGCTCCAGCAGACGTACGACGTCCGCATCCCGCCCATGGAACTGCTCAGCGGCAACGGCACCATCACCGGCGTCGCCCACCAACTGCGCCTCGGGCTCGGCCTGGAGGGGAAGGGGGGCGGGGACGACGCCGGGGAACGGGACGGAACGGGATCCCGCGATGGCCATGACGGCCGGGACGGCCAGGACGGCCGGGACGGCCGGGACGGTCACGGCGGTCACGGCGGTCACGATGGCCACAGTGGTCACGACGAGAGGCCGGCGGGGACGCAGGAGGCATAAGGCGGACGGCGCTCTCCGGCACGACGCCCCGTTACCTTTTCCGTGGCCCCGCAACGGGGCGCCTGGCCCCCGGGCTCGGTATGGCTGTGTGCCCCCTGTCGAAGTACATGACCTGGGGGGTGTTGCCGCCGGGCTTCGGGGCACCGCTTGACCGCTGATGAGGGGCCTGACGACCACTCTGGTTCGGCGCAATGCCGGACCGCTTCACGGGTGGCATGTCTGCGTAACGTGGTTGCCGGCGTGTGGTGCCGCAGGGACGGCCGGGAGTTGGGGAGACGAGTGGCGAGGGGCACGCGCACATGGTCGACACGACCGCGACAGATCTCTTCCTCGGCCTGGACCTGGGCAAGGAGTTCCACCACGCCCACGGCCGGACCGGGGACGGCAGGACCGTGCACGACAAGCGGCTGCCCAACACCGAGCCGAAACTGCTGGAGCTGTTCACCAAGCTGGTGGCGAAGTTCGGTACCGTCCTGGTGATCGTGGACCAGGTCGCCAACATCGGCGCGCTGCCGCTGACGGTGGCCCGCGCGAGCGGGTGCCGGGTGGCCTACCTGCCGGGACTGTCGATGCGGCGGGCCGCCGACCTGCATCCCGGTGAGGCCAAGACAGACGCCCGCGACGCGTTCGTGATCGCCGAGACCGCCCGGACCATGCCGCACACCTTGCGCGCGGTGGACCGTGACGACGAGGTACTGGCCGAGCTGACCATGCTCACCGGCTACGACAACGACCTGGCCGGCGAGGTGAACCGCACCACCAACCGGCTGCGCGGCCTGCTCTCCCAGATCCACCCCTCCCTGGAACGCGTGCTCGGCCCGCGCCTGGCCTACCCCTACGTCCAAGCCCTCCTGGCCCGGCACGGCTCCCCGGCGAAGCTGAAGAGACTCGGCCGGGCCCGCTGCGAGGCCCTGCTCAAAGCGCACGGCTCGCGCAAGGCGAAGCAGCTGGCCGGGGAGATCTCCGACGCGCTGGCCGAGCAGACTCTCGTCGTTCCCGGCACCGAGGCGTCCGCGCTGATCGTTCCGGGCCTGGCCGCTCAGCTCGCCGCCGCCCACACCCAGCGACAGGCCACCGAGCAGGAGATCGCCGCCCTGCTGGAGGCCCTCCCTCTTTTCCACCTCCTGACGTCCCTGCCCGGCATGGGCGTCAGGACCACCGCCGCGGTGATCGTCGCGATCGGTGACGGCACCGGCTTCCCCACCGCCGGACACCTCGCCTCCTACGCCGGACTCGCCCCCGCAACGAAGTCCTCGGGCACCTCCATCCGCGGCGAGCACGCTCCCCACCGCGGCAACCGGCTCCTCAAACGCGCCCTGTTCCAGGCCGCGTTCGCCGCGACCGGCTGCAAGAGCGACCCGTCCTCGCGGATCTACTACGACCGCCAGCGAACCCGCGGCAAGACTCACACCCAGGCGATCCTCCGCCTGGCCCGGCAACGCGTGAACGTCATCCACGCGATGATCCGCAACGGCACCCTCTACGAACCCCGCGCCCTCGACCTCGCTGCCTGACACCCACCCCACCCCCTGCCTCTTCCAGCCCGCTCCATCCCGTCACCGGCACGGCCACCCCCGCCACGCCGGCCACCGCCCTGCCCGCACCGCACCCGAGCCGCCGGGAACATCCCGCTTCGCGGGACGTTCCCGAAAACCAGCACGAACCCCTACGAACCAGCCCCGCCAGGGTTGACGAAACAGATAGGGGCACCCCCCCCGACACGGCGGCCACCGCGCGCCGACGTCCGCGGGGAGGCCGTCGAGCCGGGAGCGCCCACCGGCGAGGCCGCCGGGTCGCCGGGGCGCGTGCCCGGCCCGGGAAGCCCCGCCCGAAAGTCGGAGTCATCGGCCCGCCGGGCCCCGCGCCCGGCGTACGGGCGTCGATCGGCCGGGCGCGGCATCCGTCGGCGCGGCACTCTCGTGGTCGGGCTTCCCACGCGTCTCCGTCCCCCTTTCCTCTCTTTTCTCCCTCCCCTCCTGCCCCTCCTCCCCCTCCTGCCCCTCCCTCCAAGCACCCCGCGTCCCGCCCGTGATCACCACCGTGAGGTGGGCGGCCCCCGCCGCCAGCAGCGTCGGGGTCAGGCCGGCGGTGGCGATAAGGGCGCCGGCCGCCAGGCCGCCGAAGGGGATGCCGGCCCAGGCGACGGCGGCGGTCAGGGCGCGGACCCGGCCGATGAGGTGGCGGGGGAGGCGTTCGTACGAGATCGCGCTGAGGATGGGGTTGAGGAAGCCCGCGCCGAGGCCGCCGGTCGCGAAGACGACGGCCACCAGCCACAGCGGCGCGTCGAGGGCGAGGACCAGGTAGCGGGGGGTGTCGCTGAGCAGGTAGCCGGTGAAGAAGACCAGGCGGCGGCGGAGCCGGTGGGCGACGGCCGCGGCGGTGAGGCCGCCGAGGACGGCCGTGGCGCCGAAGAGGCCGTTGACGAGCCCGATGACGGCCGGCCCGCCGCCGGAGTCGCGGGCCCAGAGGGGGACGAGGACCTGGGCGAAGGCGGCGCCGAGGAAGTTGCCGACGCCGACGACGGCGCAGATGGCCCGCAGCAGCGGGTCGCCGCGCAGGAAGGCGAACCCTTCGCGCAGCCGCCGCCCGTAGCCGTCGGGCTCCGGGGTGCTGTCGGTACCGCCGGTGCCGCCGGACGCGGCCGGGCGTCCCATGCCGGGCGGCAGCACCAGCCCGATGATCACCGAGCCGAGGGCGAAGCAGGCGGCGGTGGCCAGCAGCGCGGGCAGCGGGCCGGCCAGGGCCACGAGGGCGCCGCCGGCCGCGGGCCCGGCGGTCGCGGCGAGCTGTTCGACGACGCCCGCGAGGCCGGTGGCCCGCTCCAGCCGCAGCCCGCCGCGGTCGGCGGCCTCGGGAAGCATGACGTCCCGCGCCAGGTCCCCCGGCCCGCGGACGGCGCCGATCACGGCGACGAGGACGAGCAGCAGCCAGAACCGCAGCACGCCGAGGGTGTGGCAGAACGGAATCAGGACGGCGGCGGTCGCGCTGAGGGTGTCGGCCGTCCAGCAGACGACGCGGGGGCCGACGCGGTCCACGAGCGGTCCGGTGAGGGCCTTCACCACGACATAGGGCGCCAGTTCGCAGAAGGCGACGAGCCCGGTCCGGGTGGCGCTGCCGGTGGTGACCAGGACGAACCAGGGCAGGGCGATGGCGGAGACCCGGGTGGCGGTAAGGGCGACGGCCGTGGACGCCAGCACCCCGACGAGGGGGCGCCTGCCGCCGGCGCGATCCGGTCGGCGACGGCCCGCGCCCCGGCGCGTACTGGCCGCGGGGACGCCCGTCATGACGGTTCCTGCCCCGTCACCTCTTGCTTGGGGTCGGGCAGGATGTGCAGGACGACCTTCACCTGCTCGGCGCCGGCGGGCCCGGCGCTCGCCGTGTCTGCCCCGCCTGCCCCTCCTCCCCCTCCTTCAAGGGCCGGCGTGAAGCGGCGGTAGCGGGCCAGCACGGCCCGCAGCTCCGCCGACAGCTCGGCGGTCTCCTCGGGCGTGAGCCGCAGCAGCCAGTCGCTCGTCTCCAGGACGTCGCGCCAGGGCCGGGGCATGGACGGCGCCCGGCCGATGGCGACTTGGGTGTGCAGGGCGTGCATGCCGGCGACGGAGCCGCGGAACGCCGCCGTGGCCTCGGGCTCCTCGTCGTACAGGCTCCGGTCGCGGAGCCACGTCCGCTCGTGCGCCGCGCGCCACCAGCGTTCCCGCGCGTTGCCGCGCTCGCCGTCCTCGGCCACGAACCCGGCGGCGGCGAGCTGCCGGAGGTGGTAGCTGGTCACACCGGACCCGACGCCCAGGTCCTGGGCGAGGCGGGTGGCGGTGGACGGGCCGTGGGTGCGCAGCAGGCCGACCAGCCGGACGCGGAGGGGGTGGGCGAGGGCGCGGAGGCCCTTGGCGTCCAGCACCATGTCCGTCCGCGGGTCGGGGCCCAAATCCTTTGTGCCGCTCGCGAGTTCGCTCTCCTCTGCCATGAGTGGGCACTCTAGACCGCCAAGAGTTCTTCGCAAAGAGGTTTTCGCGAAGAACCCTTGGCGGTTGGGACGTTGACATGCCGTCAGCGCACCGCGTCATAGACGCCCAGCGCGATCTCGGCGCAGTGCCGCAGCGACTCCGTGCCGGGCGCGAGGTAGCCGGTGTGGCCGTGGGCGCCCGTCGAGGAGACGGGGCGGGCGCCGAAGGCCGCGGACGTGGGGTCGGCGCCGTGGCCGAGGCCGAAGAGCTCGACGTTGGGGACGTTCCCGATCCAGTCGTCGGCGTTGCGGCGGACGGCCCAGACCCGGGCGGTGGTGTGGAGGCCGGCGGCGGAGCCGGCGCGGACGCCTGGGCTGCCCAGGACGACGAGGTCGGTCGCCTCGCCGCGGCCGATGGCGTGGGCGGCGAGGCCGCAGACCACCGAGCCGTAGCTGTGGCAGAAGACGGCCGGCGCGGCGGCCCCGGCGGCGGCCACCCCGGCGAGGAAGCGGTCGAGCCGGGGCGCGCCGGCTTCGGCGAGCCGGCCGGTGGCCGCGTCGGGGCCGATGCCGACGGGGGTGGTGTAGCCGGCCCAGGCGATGACGGCGGTGGGGGTGCCGGGCGACCGCCGGGTCATCTCGGCGCGCAGGGAGCGGGCCATGCCGGCCGGGGTGCCGTAGGGGTCGGTGCGCCGGTCGAAGGAGGAGAGGTCGATGTCGGACCCGGGGACGACGACGGCCGTCCGCCGGGCGGCGGCCAGGTCGCCGTACACCTCGGCGAGCTGGCCGCGCCCGCGCGGGTCGAAGGCGAGGATCCGCCGCCCGGGGGCGAGGAGTTCCCCGTAGCGGTCGGCGAGGGCGCGGGCGTCCGCGCGCTCGTACTCCGGGAGGGAGGTGTCGGCCGCCCGCCGGAGCCGCTCGGCGCGTTCGGCGGCGAGTGCGCGGCGGTTGGCCGCGTACCGCAGGGCCGGCGGGGCGCCGTCCAGGTTGCCGACGACCATGGGGTGGCGGTCCGCGAGCCGCCGCCGGACGTCCTGCGGGAGGCCGGCGAAGAAGCGGGCGACCTCGGCGGGCGAGGCGGTGGCCGGGTCGGGCAGGGTGCGGTGGAGGGAGTGGTCCGCGCGCCAGGCGGCGGTGCCCGGCGGCGGGCCGGTGACCGCGGCCTCCCGGTGGGCGGCGGCCCAGCCGGCCGTTCCCGCGACCACGGTCGTCGTGAGCGCGACGGCGGCCAGGGTGCGCTTGAAGCGGTGCATGTCGGTGCGGTCTCCCTCGTTCCGTGTGGTGCGAGGGGAAGGTAAGGAGGCGGTACCCGGGCGGGCGTCACACTCCGGGGCCAAGTCGGGAGTGATACCTGGGTAGGGGGTGGCGCAGGGTGCGCGGCGCGGGTCGTAGGGGCGGCGCGGAGGTGCGCGGCGCGGGTCCCGTCACGGAAGGCCGCCGCCCGCCAATCCCCGGGATGCCCCCGGGACACCCGCCCCTGGGACGCCTCTCCCCCGCCCGCCCGTCCCCCGGGACGCCCATCCCGCGGACGCCCGTTCGCCGTCCCGCCCCGGACCGTCCTACGCTACGGGGATGATCATCGAACCCCGCACCGTCGCGCCCGGCGTCGTCCTCCGCCTCGCGACCCTCGACGACGCGGCCGGCCTGGCCCGGGCCTACTCCGAGAACCGCGACCACCTGCGCCCCTGGGAGCCGCACCGGGCCCCGGAGTTCTTCACCGCCGAGGGTCAGACGGCCCGGCTGGGCGAGCTGACGGCGCTGCGCCGGGAGGGACGGATGGTGCCCTGGGTGCTCGATGACGAGCGGGAGGGCATCGTCGGCATCGTCAACCTGAGCAATATCGTGCGGGGCGCCTTCCAGAGCGGGTCGCTCGGGTACTGGGTCGCCGCCCGGCGGGCCGGCCGGGGGCTGGCCACCGCCGCGGTGACGGCCGTGTGCCGGGCGGCGGCCGACGATCTCGGGATGCACCGGGTCGAAGCGGGCACGGTGATCGCCAACGCCGCCTCGCAACGCGTCCTGGAGAAGTGCGGTTTCGAGCGGTTCGGGACCGCCCGGAACTACCTGCACATCGACGGCGCCTGGCGTGACCACTACCTCTTTCAGAGGATCCTGCACGACCGCGAGCCGCGCTGACACCGCACCGACCCCACGGCTTTTCAGCCGCCTCACAGCCATTCCCCGTGCTCACGACGCACGATTGCATCGCAATCTATGGTTCGCCGAAGCACGGCTGTTACATGACAGTCGGAAAACCGCGCCCCGCGAGTCGTAAGATCTTACGGTCAACTAAGGGGGGTTGGTTCGACTTTGTCCGACATGTCCGCGTTTGCTCAACCGCGCTTTGGGCGCAGGAGATGGGAGACCCCTGTGCCGGGGCGAATATCACGACTGTCCCGCCGCCGGGTTCTCCAGGTCGGCGGTGCGGGTCTGGTCGTCGGAACGGGCACGGTCGGGGCCTGGCAGTGGCTGGCCCCCGGTTCGGCGCAGGGCAGCGGCCACGAGGACGAGTTCCCCGTGCAGCCGGCGAAGGTGGTGACGACCGAGTCGTTCGTGCACATCATCGCGCACCCCGACGACTCGCTGTACTTCATGAACCCGGAGCTGGAGCAGTCCATCCGGAGCGGCGCCCCGACCGTCACCGTGTGCCTCACCGGCGGTGAGTCGGACGGCCGCAACGCCCTTTCGCAGACGCCCGGGTACCCGAAGCTGCCCATGAAGCGGCCGGAGTTCGTCCGCGCGCGCATCAACGGCCTGCGCGAGGCGACCGCCCAGATGGCCACCGGCGACTGGCTCAGCCCCTGGCGGGTGGAGACGACCACGCTGATCCCCGGCTTCCAGGCGGAGCTGCACACCCTGAAGGCCGCTCCCCAGGTCCAACTGATCTTCCTGGAGCTGGTGGAGGCCCGGTTCATCCGGGTGCCGCGCAAGGAGAGCCTGCGCGGGCTGTGGCTGGGGGTCACGCCGAAGCTGACGACGCTCGTCCCGGCGCACAGCCCGGTCAAGCGCACGTACCTGTACGAGCGCAAGCACGTCATCGACTCCCTGGTGGCGGTGCTGGACCGGTACCGCCCGACGGTCGTCCGCACCCTCGACCCCAACCCGACGCACCGGGCCATCCAGCAGCAGTTCCCCGGGGTGGCGCACGAGCTGGAGGGCATATCCCACTACGACCACCAGGACCACACCACCTCCGCCCATTTCGCCCAGGCGGCGCTGGCCGAGTACTGGGGACGCCGGCACAGCCGGCCCACGGCGGTCGAGAACTACGTCGGCTACGAGGTCTCCCTCCTGCCGTCCAACCTCGACGCGGCGACCACCCGGCACAAGGTGAAGCTCCTCGACATCTACGGCTGGGCCGACGGCAAGGACTGCGGTGACCCCGCCGGCTGCGGTGACCGCAAGGTCGGCGCCCGCTCCAAGGACGTCCGCTGGTCCAACAACCTCCGCTACCGGGCGCCCGGCACCCAGCGCTGGGTGCAGCCGCTGCCCGACGGCCGGCTCGCCGCCTTCGCGCTCCTCGACGGCGCCGTGCACTGCTGGACCGAGACCAAGCCCGGGACCGGCGCCTGGTCCGGCCCCGCCAAGATCGGCGGGTCGATGCTGGAGGGGCAGGTGGAGGTCCTGCGGCACGCGGACGGCACCCTCCAGCTGTTCTCCGTGCGCACGGTCCTGCCGACCCGCGGCACCCCGCACCACCGGGAGATCGTCACCGCCCGGCAGAACGGCAAGCCCCGTCCGGGAGCCCTCCCGTCCTTCGGGAACTGGGAGTCCCTCGGCTCGCCCGAGGCCGACCCGGAGCGGTCGATGGAGGTCGGCTACCCGGTGACCGTCGCCGGCAAGGACGGCAAGGTCTTCCTCTTCGTCCGCGACTGGGCCGGCGGGCTGATGTACCGCACCGGCGAGCACGGCACGGACTGGACCGACTGGGAGCACCTGGAGTCGGACGGGGACCAGCCGCCGGTGGTCCTCGACGGGCTGGACGCCGCCCTGGACGACCGGGGACGGGTCCATGTGGTCGCCGCCGACAGCAAGACCGTCTACCACTGGATGTCCGAGAACGAGGGCGAGGTGCCGCAGCCGACCGGGGCGACCCGGCTGCCCACCGCGAGCGGCCCGCTGTCGCTGGCCGCCTTCTCGGGCGGCGGCATGCGGATGGTCACCCGGCAGCCCTCCACCGCGCGGGTCATGGTCGCCGAGCGCCCGGCGAACGGCCCCTGGCGGATGACCGCCGACCTGCCGCCGATCGGCGGGTACGGCAGGGTGGCACTGGCCCAGGACGGCCGGAACGTGGTCCTCGCCGCCCGGGACTCCCGGGGCCGGGTGCGGCTCTCGAAGGGCTCGGGCCGTCCCGGCCCCTGGCAGGGCGGCGGCGTGACGTACCGCGCCACGCCGGGCGTCGCCCAGGACGCGCGAGGCCGGACCACCGTCGTGGTCCTCGGCATGGACGGCAAGCTGAGCAGCGCCCGGACGCAGACGTCGGGCAAGTACCCGTTCACGGCCTGGACCGGGCAGGACGGGCGGTCGCAGGGCGGTACGTCGGCGTAGGGGCGCGTGGACACGACGGCCGCGCCGTCCGTCCCGGGATCGGGACGGGCGGCGCGGCCGTCGTCGTTCAGGCGGGCTGTTCGTTCGGGTAGGGCTTGGCCGTTCGGACGGCGGGCCGTTCGGGCAGGGACCGGTCGTTCAGGCGGGGCCTGGCCGTTCGGACGGCGGGTCGTTCAGGCAGGGGCCGGTCGTTCAGGCGGCGGGCCGCAGCCGCCGCACGACCTCGCGCACCACCGCGTCCTGATGCTCCGTCAGGTAGAAGTGGCCGCCGGTGAAGACGCGCAGGTCGAAGGAGGACTCGGTGTGGCCGGCCCAGGCCGCCGCGTCGTCCACGGACACCTTGGGGTCCGCGTCACCGGTCAGCGCGACCACCGGGCAGCGCAGCGGCGGCCCGGGCTCGTAGCGGTAGGTCTCGGCGGCGCGGTAGTCCGACCGCAGCACCGGGAGGATCATACGGACGAGCTCGTCGTCCGCCAGCACCTGGGAGTCGGTGCCGCTCAGCCGCCGGGTCTCGGCGAGGATCCCGTCGTCGTCCCGGAGGTGGACGGTCTCCTCCCGGTAGATCGACGGGGCGCGGCGGGCGGACGCGAACAGGGCGGTCGCGACGATGCCCTTCTCGCGCTCGAACCGCCGCGCGACCTCGAAGGCGAGGGAGGCGCCCATGCTGTGCCCGAAGAAGGCCAGCGGCCGGTCGGCCCAGGGCAGCAGCACCGAGAAGACCCGGTCCGCGAGCTCGGGGATGTTGTCGACGAGCGGCTCGTCCCGGCGGTCCTGGCGGCCGGGGTACTGGACGCACAGGACGTCGGCGAAGTCGGGCATCGCCCGCGCCATCGGGTAGTAGAAGCTCGCCGAGCCGCCGGCGTGCGGCAGGCAAACCAGCCGGACGTCACCGTCCGGGCGCGGCGCGAACCTGCGTATCCACTGGGTGTTCTCCTCGGTGATGCCACGGACGTCGTTCACGGGACGGGTCTTCCTTCCAAGGGCTGCCGGGCGGTGCCGCGGACCGGTGGACACCACGATGACAGGTCCCGGTCCCCCACCGGCCGGTCGGGTACGGCCAGGTCAGACGTGCCCCGGAAGGCCGCGCCGCACACCTGATGCGGCGGGCGTCACGTGCGACGGGGGTCACGTGCTGCGGGGGTCACGTGCTGCGGGCGTCACGTCTGACGGGCGTCACGTCAGCGGCCCGACGCGGGGAGGACGTCCTGCCGGACGATCCGCTCGATGTTCCGCTCCGCCAGCGCGGTGATGGTGAGGAACGGGTTGACGCCGAGCGAGCCGGGGACCAGCGAGCCGTCGGTGACGTAGAGGCCGGGGTGACCGGGGATCCGGCCGTACGGGTCGGTGGCGCGGCCGAGCACGCAGCCGCCGAGGGGATGGTAGGTGAAGTCGTCGGCGAACGCCTTGGCGCGGGGGCCGAAGAGGTCGTAGCGGTAATCGGTGCGGTTGGCGCGGTTGACGCGGTCGAAGAAGGAGCGGGCCGCGTCGACGGCGGGCCGGTTCTGGTCCCGGGTCCACCGCAGTCCCATCCGGTCCGTGGCGCGGTCGTAGACGAACGTGCCGCGTTCGGGGTTGCGGGTGATCGCGATGTAGAGGCTGATCCAGGTCTCGGTGCCGGCCGGCACCGGGGTGACCTCGGCGAAGACCGGGTGCCGCGGGTCGTCCCAGTCGTCGAGGCCGAGGGCGGGGACGGTGGACTGGTGGCAGCCGGTGGGATCGGTGCCGTGGTTGGCGCGCGCGGCCATCACGTTCCCGTTGGGGCCCCAGCCGCGGCCGATCTCGGGGCCGAGGTCCGGCAGCGCGCCGGTCTCCCGTGCCCGCAGCAGCAGTTCGGTGGTCCCGAGGCTGCCTGCGCCCAGGAACAGCCGCCGGCAGCCGATCTCCTTGACGGCGGTCCGGCGCCCGGTCTCGTCCGACCGCTCCACCGTCAGGACGTAGCCGCCCGCCCGCCGGCGGCGGAGGGACTTCGCGCGGTGCAGGGGTGCGATGGTGACCCGCCCGGTGCGCAGGGCGGCGGCCACGTAGGTCTTGTCGAGGGACATCCGGCCGTGGTTGTTGCCGTAGATCAGCTCGCCGGCCAGCGCCGACCGCGGAGCGGTCCCATCGGCCTCCCTCCGCATATGGCGGAAGTCGTAGACGTTGTCGAGGAACACCGACCGCAGCCCGGCCCGCGCCGCCTGCTCGCGCGCCACACGCGAATACCGGTACCACTCGGTCCCCTCGAACCACGTCCGGTCGATGCCGTTGACGCGGAGCATGGCACGGGCGCGCGGGAAGTACCGGCGGTACATCTCCGCCGCGTCCACCCGCGGCAGCACCCGCTGGAGGTAGTCGCGCCGAGGCGCCACGGCCATCCCCCCGTTGACCAGCGAGCCGCCGCCGACGCCGCGGCCCGCGTAGACGGCCATGGACCCGAAGTCGACACGGTCGAGCACGCCCGCGTACGGCTCGATGTTCCGGTCGACGACGTCGAGCCAGAGGAACGAGCCGAGCGGCGCCGCGGTCCGGGTACGGAACCAGCTCGACCGCCGGTCGGGGTCGAGCATCCCGCAGAACACCCGCCCGTCCGCCCCCGGCCGGTCCCACCACCGCCCCATCTCCAGCATCAACACCCGCTCCCCCGCCTCTGCGAGCCGTAACGCCGTGACGGCGGCCCCGTACCCGGTCCCGACGACGACGGCGGGCACGAACGCCCCGTCCCGCGCGACGTCAGCGGCTTCGGCGGCTTCGGCACCGGACGCTCCGGACAGAATCCCGCCGCCGAACGCCGCGGCCCCCAACGCGACCCCACCCCCGAGCACCCGACGACGCGACGGATGACGTTGAACCGACATGGACACACCTCACCTCTCCTGGGCCCTGTGGCTGGAACGCATGTCGGGGCCCCGGACGCATGCAAACAGAAGTTGCCGGAGAGGTAAGTGAGTTGTGCCGGAACAGCCCTTGATTCCCCCATTCCGCTTGACCTCCATGGCGAGTCGGGGATAAAGGCACCCAGCCCGACGGCACCGGCACGCCACGGCCGCTTGTCGGCACGTGATCTGATCGCTGCGGAGCGTGGCGTATGCCGTCGAGTGGGCGCGAGACCCCAACGACACCGCACCGGAACGCGTCTACGCCGTGCTCGCCGAGGCCGGCAACAGCTCACGTGGAACGCCCACCGCCCGCACCCCTCGGACCCGTCGGCATTCGGGACGCGCTTCTCACTATCCGTCACCAAGGCCCAGGACGACGGGAAACGCGGCTCCCGGCACACCCCACCGACCGTGACGTTCAAGACCGAAACAGCATGGCCGATCTACATGCGTGGTTGCCGGAAGCACACGCGCGCCTGATCGTTCGACCGTCCCGCCACCGTGGCCGACTTTCCGCGGCGCGCGTCCGCCCAGGGGCAGCACGCGGGCAGTCCAGGTCAGGCGTAGGGGCCCACCGCAAGGAAGAGAAGCGAGGGGCCGCCATGCCGGAGGTGACAACGATGGCCAGGGCGGAGACATCTGCGCGTCGAGTCTCCGTCGGAGCGGCGCCGACGGAGATCCCGACGACAAGGTCAACTCCGCGCGGTGCGCCCGCGGTTGTCCACCCGTGATCGCTGCGACCGGGCCCTGGCACGTCCGTGAGCGAAGGTCCGCTCCTTCCGTACACCTCCGGGGTGCGTCCCGCCCGCAACAGGGAGCCGAATTCGGCTATGCCGAACTTGGCACCCGTCCGGGTGAAGTGCGTGTGGACTCTCTTTCCGGGATTCGATGGGAGTGCTGTTCTTACATTGCTTCTCTGAACAGGCGAACCGCTCGACGGACGGCTGAAGCCAGTTATGCGCCTCACGGCGAGCGCAAGGTAGATCCCCGGAACCCGCCGCAGTGGCCGTACTCGACGCCATTGCACTGCGAAATTCCACAGGCATCACCTTTTCTCCTGGCGCCGCGCTCCGTTGCCACTCCATGGGCTCTACACGGAGACACCACTCACCGAGCGGACTGCGCCTGGTCTCTCACCTCACGGAAGGACATGTCATGCAACTTCGCGCCCTGGCGGCGGTGTTCGCGGCCGGCTTGCTGATGGCCGCTCAGAACGCTCAGGCCGCCGGTCACTCCGCGGCCGCTCCGGCATCCATTGTCGGCGACAACCAGTATCACAGCATCACCAATGGCGGCACCACGAGCGGCGGCAGCCGCTTGGCGCTCGAAGTGGAGGGTCAGTGTGCCGCCCCGACCGGCTATGCCGACATCAACACCTATGACCCGAGCCACGCTTCCGAAAAGTGGAAGTTCTTCCTGAACCCGGACGGCACCGCGAACATCCAGGACAGCTGCGACCCGTCCATGGCCCTGACCGCCCCCACCGAGTCCGGGGGCGCGGCAACCCTGACCCACAGGGATACGAACAACATCACCCCCCAGCAGAAATGGAAGGTCACCCAAGACGCGAACGGCGTACTGACCATCGCCAGCGCGGCCACCGGCAGCGTGCTGGACAGCTGCGGCACCTGGGTCGCGGGGTCCACGGTAGTGGTGGACCCGGACCGTCAGCACACCACCCAGAGGTGGACCGTGCTCTCGTGAGCCCCCTGAAGCCACCGAAAGCTCTCCGAATCCGGGAGGAAATGCCATGCGCAAGATCCGAAACGCCGCCGTAGCAGTGGGCACCGCCGTCGCACTGTGCGCCGGAATCACCAACGCTCACGCGATCATCGGCGGAACCCCCGTCCCGACTCCCTCCGCGGCGGTCCGCCTCCACTTCAGCGACACAGGGGGCGGAGACTTCTACTGCAGTGGCGCGCTCATCAGCCCGAACTGGGTATTGACCTCACGGGACTGCGCCAGCTATACGGACGCCGCCACGGTCGACCGTGGCGACGGCGTCACCTACAAGTCCGACGCGATCTACTGGGAGATAAGCGTCCTCGTGGCCGTGGTTCACATCCCCCAAGCAATCCCCGCTCCCACCGGGTCGACATCCGACCCCGCGACAAACGGCTACATGGTGATGGCCGACAAGTCCGACCCACTCCCCAAGGTCGGGGACGTGGACACCACCTACGGCTGGGACGGCAATGCACTGAACAAGATCAACGTAAGGGTGACGGACTACTCTTCCCAAACCCTCTTCGCCACGGCAAGCGGCTGCAAAAACGGAGGGTGTATGGGGTCGGACGACTGGGGTGGGCCAGTAGTGCACAATTACAATGGAAAGCCGAAGGTAGCGGCCGTCACCTGGCAGCCTTCGTCCCCCTACGATGACCGAGTCAACTGCTCCGAGAACGCCGGCGGCGTATCCGAGGCACGCGACTGGATCAAGGCGAAGACGGGCCTGTGATTCGCGACGCGCAAGACGGCAAGCGTCGCGGCCGGGTCCGGCCGGCGGCAGCGGCGCGTGCGGGTCATCGGCCCGGCGTCGGACGACATCGCGCGCCGCCCCGAGGAGGACCTCCCTCCGGGGCGGCGCACCCGCGCCGCGCCGCCCGTCCAGCTGCAGCCCCCGCACAAGTGCCTGAACGAAGGGGCTCCCTCACCCCGTCGCGGATCAAGCGAGCGAGCTTCCGAGCCGTCGCCACCAGATTCGAGAAGCACGCCTACATGTCTCATGGCACGGTCGCCCTCGCGGCGATCCGGTTGCGGCTCCGATGACGCTTCATCAGAAATGCGCGGTGCACGGTGAGTTCCACTCACCGCCGCGACGCCGGATCACGGAATCGTCAGCACCTGGCCAACGCTCACCACGTCCGGGTTGTCGATGCCGCTGGCGGCGGCGATGTCGCGGTAGCGGTTGCCGTCACCGTAGAAGCGTTCCGCGACGGCCCACAAGGTGTCGCCGGGCGCGACGGTGTAAGTGCGCGCATCAGTGGCGGCCGCCGCCGGTTCCTCGGCGGTGACGGTGCTGTCGGTTTTGGTGTCCGATGCCCACAACGGGCTGTCGTCCTTGCCGTACAGCACCACGTTGCGGTCGTCCTGGACGACCAACCGGTCGGCGTCCATGCCGTTGGTGTCGGTGGCCCACACCGCGCCGTCGCCGGTGTAGAGCACGAAGTTGCCATCGTCCTGGAGCACGGCCCGCTCGACCCCCTTGTCGTGGGTGTTGGTGGCCCACACGACGCCACCCGGCTCGGAGAGCACCAGGTTGCCATCGTCCTGCAGCGTCAGGGTGTAGGCACCGCCCTGCAGGGATTGACCGAGACCCAGTTCATCGCCAACTTGCAGTGTGTCACCCATGAATGTTCCCTTCAGGTGGATTTCGTGGCCGTGCGCGAGGCATGCCCAGCAGAAACGGTCCCCCATGCAAGACGTCACCTGAACGAGCCCCCACTTCGGCGCAATCCGCATTCGGCGACTCACCGGACACGCCGTCGTCCAGGGCCAGGGCTGTCAAGTGATCGCGCTGCGCGTCCAGGACGCGGAACATCCGCCGGCCGGACAGGTATCGCCACCACCACTCGCACAGGCGGAATGTCACGTCCGTCACCGTCTCGCGGAGACGAACCCGCATTTCGATCACCGGCCCGTACAGGTGGCGACGAGGAAGGACCGGGATCCGGTGCGGCCTGGCGCCAACCTCCCGAACGACGGTCCAGGCGCACGGCCTCCCGGGTGGAGGGGAGTCCGGCGCCAAAAGGCCGTGTCTATGCCGGGCGGAGTGGTCAGTCTCCACCCGGCTGCCGACGTTTGCCGCTGCTCGCAGGACTCGTCTTCGGCTCGTACGCGTAGAGTCTCGACGCCGTGTGGGCGACGGCAACGCCCCTCCAGGAGAAGGGAGTGGTCATGTCTCGCACCGAGTACTACGCCGATCCCGCCGCCCCCGAGCCGAACAGCGTGGTCGTCGCCGCTTCGGCGGTCGTGACCGATGACCGGGGCCACGTCCTGTTGCAGCGTCGGCGCGACAACGGTCTCTGGGCCCTGCCCGGTGGCGGCATGGAGATGACCGACTCCCTCCCCGGCACGGCCGTGCGTGAGGTCAAGGAGGAGACCGGCCTGGACGTGGAGATCACGGGGCTGGTCGGCCCCTATACCGATCCGCGCCACGTGATCGCCTACTCGGACGGCGAAGTGCGACGGCAGTTCAACGTGTGCTTCACCGCACGGGTCACCGGGGGCGACCTCGTGATCTCCGGTGAATCCGCGGAGCTCCGGTTCGTCCACCCTGACGAGACCCCGGCACTCCCGATGCACAGGACGCAGCGACTGCGCATCCGGCACTTCCTGGACGGCCAGGACCAGCCCTACCTGGGTTGACCGCCTGGCGGCGCACACGAGCCACCCCCGCGGAGCCCGGGATTCACATCGCCCAGGCGCTCGCCCGGCTCGACGAGGAGCGAGCGTCACAACGGCCGCCAGTCGCGCGGCGCTTTCTCGTCCCGCAGAGAGACGATCCGTCGGGCATACTCCCCCGCCGGTCGCCCGCCGGTGGACGCGTTCCGCATGAGCCAGGTGGTCATGGTGAACTCCTGGGTCCGGCGCAGCGTCGGGTCGAAGCCGAAGCCTTCGAAGTCGATGAAGACCGCCTGACCCTTGCCGCCCACCATGAGGTTCTGCACATGCGCGTCACCGTGCACGAACCCCCTCGGCGAGCCGAACCGCAGTCCCGTCACCGCGCCGCGCAGCTCGGCGTGGAGGGCGCGGAGGAAGCGCCGGTCGTCCTCCGGTAGCCGGGCGCCCGCTCGATGCGCAGGGCCGATCGCGTGCCCGCTGCGTGCGAAGTGCCGAGTTGCGTAAATGAGTGGCCCGAACACCTGCGCCGGACGCACTCTGATGTCCGTGACACCTCAGAAACACCAGATCCGCGCACTGCACTCGGCGTCCACCATTACCGTCTACCAGGCGTACGATCCGGCCATCGGCCTGCCCGCCGCCCGGGACGGCCGGTTCCCGGCCACCTGGAAGCGGGAGCGCATGACGTGGATCAAGCCGTCCTTCCTCTGGATGATGTACCGCTGCGGCTGGGGTGCCAAGGAGGGGCAGCGGACGGTGCTGGCCGTGGAGATCGAGCGGGAGGGGTTCGAGTGGGCGCTGCGGAACACGTGCCTGTCGCACTACGACCCCGACGTGCACGAGAGCCGGGACGCCTGGCGGCGGGAGTTGCGGCGGGCGCCGGCGCGGGTGCAGTGGGATCCGGAGCGGGACCTGCGGCTGCGGGCGCTGCCGTACCGCTCGCTCCAGCTGGGGTTGGCCGGCGAGGCGTCCCGTCGGTACGCGGACGAGTGGACGGTGGGCATCACGGACGTCACGGCCCTGGCCCACGCCGTGCACGCGCGCGTGCGCGAGGGTGATCCGGAGGGCGCCGGGCGGCTGCTGCCCGAGGAGCGGCCCTATCCCGTCGCGGACGGGTTCCTCGCGCATCTGTGCCCGTAGTCCCGCCTCCCGCGTCACATAACGCGGCGGAGTTCCGGCGTCGGCGGTAAACCTTCACGGCCCGCGGGGAGTCAGTGCGGGTGGGGCATACGGCGAGTGAGGGCGGGTGAGTGCGATCCCGCCCGGCCACGGCCGGGCCCGTGCTGGTGCAGGCTGGTGGTACTGGTGGGCGGCGTGGGGTTCGCGGTCGGCGGCCGGACGCCGCCGCGCCGTCGCCTTCGGCGGCTTCGGCGGCTTCGGGAGACTTCGGAGAAGGGGAGAGAGTGGGATGAGTGACGAGTGTGACCACGAGTGGGTGCTGTGGAGCGGTGCCAGCCGCTGCCGCAAATGCGGTACGACGCAGTGGTCCGGCTGGCCGGGAACATGACACGTCGCCAGGGGTACGGGTACGGCGTGCCCTGACACAAGGGCGCGCGCCCACCGGTGCGCGCGCCCCGCGCGTCATGGCCCGCGCGTCAGCGCCCCGCATCAGCACCCCGCGCGTCAGCGCACCTGCACCCCGGAGACCGCCCGGGCGATCACCAGGCGCTGGATCTCGCTGGTGCCCTCGAAGATCGTGTAGATGGCGGCGTCCCGGTGCATCCGCTCCACGGGGTACTCGCGGGTGTAGCCGTTGCCGCCGAGGATCTGCATCGCCTGGGCGGTGACGGTCTTGGCCGTCTCGCCGGCGTAGAGCTTGCTCATGGAGCCCTCGGCCGAGGTGAACGGCTTGCCGGTGGCGGCCATCGCCGAGGCGCGCCAGACGAGGAGGCGGGCGGCGTCGATGCGGGTGCGCATGTCGGCGAGCTGGAAGGCGACGCCCTGGTTGTCGATGATGGGGCGGCCGAACTGGACGCGGGTGGTGGCGTAGTCGAGGGCGATCTCGTAGGCGGCGCGGGCGATGCCGACGGCCTGGGCGGCGACGGCGGGGCGGGACGCCTCGAAGGTGGCCATGGCCGCGTTGCCGCCGCGTTCGCCGCCCTTCTTCTTGCCCTCGCGGGCGCGCGCCAGGCGTTCGTCGAGCTTCTCCTTGCCGCCGAGCAGGCAGTGGCCGGGCACGCGGACGCCGTCGAGGACGACCTCGGCGGTGTGCGACGCGCGGATGCCGTGCTTCTTGAACTTCTGCCCCTGGGACAGTCCTTCGGTGCCCGGGGGGATGATGAAGGAGGCGTGGCCTCGGGCGCCCAGGCCGGGTTCGACGACGGCGACGACGACGTGGACGTTGGCGATGCCGCCGTTGGTCGCCCAGGTCTTGGTGCCGTTGAGCACCCACTCGTCCTTGGCCTCGTCGTAGACGGCCCGGGTGCGCATCGCGGAGACGTCGGAGCCGGCGTCGGGCTCGGAGGAGCAGAAGGCGGCGACCTTCACGTCGTCCGGGTCGCCGTACATCTGCGGGATCCAGGTGCCGATCTGCTCGTCGGTGCCGTTGGTCAGGACGCCGACGGCCGCCAGGCCGGTGCCGGTGATGGCGAGGCCGAGGCCGGCGTCGCCCCAGAACAGTTCCTCGATGGCGACGGGGATGCCGAGGCCGGTGGGGTCGAAGAACTGCTTCGCGTAGAAGTCGAGCGAATACAGGCCGATTTTCGCCGCTTCCTGGACGACGGGCCAGGGGAACTCCTCGCGTTCGTCCCACTCTGCGGCGGCGGGCCGCATGACGTCGGCGGCGAAGCCGTGGACCCAGTCGCGCACGGCCTTCTGTTCGTCGTCGAGCTCCAGTCCGAAACCCGCCATGGCCCCTCCCGAGCGTTGCTTACCTGCGGTAACAGGAGTCTGTTACCGGTCAGTAGAACCTGTCAACTCCCCTCTCCCCCCGGATCCGCTGGGTGCCGCGGGTGTTACGTTGCGCAGGCATGTGAGAAGACACGGGGGCGGGAGGCACAGCCATGACGACCAGTCAGCGGGAAGACCAGCAGCGCACCACGGAACGGCGGCGCAGGGAACTGCTGGAGGCCGCGGACCGGGTGGTGCTCAGGGACGGGCCGGGGGCGTCGATGAACGCCATCGCGGCGGAGGCGGGGATCACCAAACCGATCCTCTACCGGCATTTCGGCGACAAGGGCGGCCTCTACCGGGCGCTCGCGGCCCGGCACACCGAGGCGCTGCTGGAGGGGCTGCGGGCCGCGCTCGACGCGCCGGCCGAGCGGCGGCGGCGCGTGGAGTCGACCCTGGACACCTACCTCGCCGCCATAGAGGCGCGGCCGCAGGTCTACCGGTTCCTGATGCACCCGGCCGAGGACGCCGGACCCTCCGACCGCGGCTTCGACGTGGGCCGGCACTCGGCGCCGCTGCTGCGGCGGATGGGCGAGGAGCTGGCGGTGGTGATAGCCGAGCGCGTGGAGCTGGGTCCGGAGGGGACGGAACTCGCCCGTGCCTGGGGGCACGGCATCGTCGGCATGATGCACGCGGCCGGCGACTGGTGGCTCCGCGAGCGCCCCTTCCCCCGCGAGCACCTGGTCAGCCACCTCGCCGACCTCCTCTGGGGCCGGCTGGCCACGGCGGGCGACCGGGCGGACGGTCCGGGGTTCTGACCGCCGCCGGCGATCCGGCCGTCCGGCCGCGGCCCCGGCGGGCGGAACGGAAAACCGGATGCCGGCTCCCCTCCCCCGGCGTAATGTCCTCTGCCGCAAGGCAGGCATTACTCTGGAGGGGTATATGGCGGTTCCGGAACTCGTTGCGGCCTGGGCGGCCGGCTGGGCCGTCTCGCGGGGGACTCCCCCGCCCGCCGCGCGCGCCTGGGGGTGCGTCATCACGGTCGGACTGCCGGAGCAGTCCGAGCGCCGCGTCGTGTACGCCCCGGAGCCGGACGCGGTACGGGCGGCGTGCGCCGGCCCCGTACCGTACGCCTGGCTCAAGGCCGCCGAGGACCCCGACCGGATAGGGCGGCTGCTTCCCCCGGGCTGGGTGGTGGACGAGGAGGACACCGGCCATCTGATGGCCGTCGACCTCGCTCCGCCCGTCGGCCCGTCGCCGGCCCCGCCCGGTTACTCGGTGTCCGTGGGCGAGACCGACGGGGTCCACCGCGTCCGGGTGACCGACGCGACGGGCGGACCCGCCGCCAAGGGGCAGCTCGCGATCGTCGGGGACGTGGCGGTCGTCGACCGCGTCGTGACCGAGGAGGCGCACCGCCGACGCGGCCTGGGCCGCCTCGTGATGCGCTCGCTCGCCGAACGAGCCCTGGCCGAGGGGGCGTTCACGGGCGTACTGGGCGCGACGGACGAGGGGCGCGCGCTGTACGAGACGCTGGGCTGGAAGCGGCACGCGGCGCTGACGGCGTGCGCGTACCGGCCGTGAGGCGACGCGCGGAACGCCTGCCGGGGATGGGACGGCGGACCTGACCCTGCCGGGGATGGGGCGGCGGACCTGACGCCCGTCGGCCACGGGCCGGCGCTCGCCGGTCGCCGGACCGCAGCCGCACGGCTCACCGGTCGCGAGACGGCGCGCGCCACCGTCCGGCGTCGTCCATCCGCCGAGCGCGCGCCCGCGCGGGCCGCACCCGGCGCGAGCCCCTGGCACACCGCGCGCCCGCGCGCTACGGCACCGGCCGTACCGCCGCCCCCGCCCAGGGTGCCCGGCGGGCGGCGCGGAGAGTGCGGCGGTGGGTGGAGCCGGTGAGGTGGTCGAGGTAGAGGCCGCCGTCGAGGTGGGCGCACTCGTGCTGGAGGCAGCGGGCGAAGAAGCCGGTGCCCGCCACCCGTACCCGGGCGCCGTCCAGGGTGAAGCCCTCGACCACCGCCTCGTCGGCGCGCGGCGTCGGCGCCTCGAGGCCGGGCAGCGACAGGCAGCCCTCGGGGCCGCGCACCTCCATCCCGGCGGCCGACACCAGGCGGGGATTGACGAGGTGGCCGAGGTGACGGACGTCCTCGTCGTCGGGGCAGTCGTAGACGAAGACGCGCAGCGGGACGCCGATCTGGTTGGCGGCGAGGCCGACGCCGTCGAAGGCGTACATCGTGGCGAACATCGACTCCACGAGTCCGGCCAGGTCGGTGCGGTCCCCGTCCACCTCGACGGGCGCCGTGAAGTCCTCGACCTCGGCGCAGGGCGCGGCCAGCACCGGGTCGCCGAGCAGCCGCACGGGCCGCACGCGTCCGGAACTTCCTGGAATGGCACGTCTTCGCATGGGTCCAGCCTACGGGCCCGCGGAAGACGGTTTCGGGCCCACGGGCGGATCTCGATAGGCTGATCCCCGACCGAAGCCTCCTGGCTGACGATTCGGCGCGGAGGGGGCGTTCCACCGGCGGACCAGGGAACAGGCGACGGCGCCGAACAAGGAGGATCTAGGACGATGGCAGGCAACTCGGGGCCGCTGTCCGCACGCGCCAAGCTGGCCGTGACAGCGGGCAAGGCCGCGGCGGCGGTGTCGCGGGCCGCGGGGCGCGGCAGCGGATCGGTGATCGGCGGCAAGGTCGCGCTCAAGCTCGACCCTGACCTGCTCGCCCGGCTGGCGACCCACCTCGACGTGGTCCTCGTCTCGGCCACGAACGGCAAGACGACCACGACCCGGCTGATCGCCGAGGCGCTGCGGGCCAGCGGCCCGGTGGTGTCGAACGCACTGGGCGCCAACATGCCCGCGGGCATCACCTCCGCCCTCGCCGGCGGCTCGGACGCGCGCTTCGGCGTGATCGAGGTGGACGAGAAGTACCTGGCGATGGTCGCCCGGGACGTCTCGCCGAAGGCCATAGCGCTGCTCAACCTCTCCCGCGACCAGCTCGACCGCGCCGCGGAGACCCGCATGCTGGCCGAGAAGTGGCGGGAGGGCCTGGCCGGCTCCAAGGCGGTGATCATCGCCAACGCCGACGACCCGCTGATCGTGTGGGCCGCCTCGTCCTCGCCGAACGTGGTGTGGGTGGCGGCCGGCCAGGAGTGGAAGGACGACGCCTGGTCCTGCCCGTCCTGCGGCGGTGTGATGCAGCGCCCGGGCGACGACTGGTTCTGCGGCGAGTGCGGCTTCCGCCGGCCGACGCCGAGCTGGGCGCTGTCGGGCGACTACGTGCTGGACCCGCACGGTTCCGCGTGGCCGATCCACCTCCAGCTGCCGGGCCGGGCCAACAAGGCGAACGCCACCACCTCCGCCGCCGTGGCCGCGACCTTCGGGGTCCCGCCGCAGGTGGCGCTGGAGCGGATGTACCAGGTACAGGCGGTGGCCGGCCGGTACGACGTGGTGACGTTCATGAACCGCGAGCTGCGGCTGCTGCTGGCGAAGAACCCGGCCGGCTGGCTGGAGACCTTCTCGCTGATCGACGGCCCGCCCGCGCCGGTGCTGCTGTCGGTGAACGCGCGCGGAGCGGACGGTACGGACACCTCGTGGCTGTGGGACGTCGACTACACGCGGCTCGCGGGGCACCCGATCTTCGTGATCGGCGACCGCAAGCTCGACCTGGCGGTGCGCCTGGAGGTCGCGGGCCTGGACTTCCGGGTCTGCGAGAGCGTGGACGAGGCCGTGCAGTCGGCCCCGCCCGGCCGGATCGAGGTCATCGCCAACTACACCGCGTTCCAGGACCTCCGCCGCCGCGTCGGCAACTGACCCGCAAAGGACCATGAGCATGAGCCAGAACAGTCTGCGTGTGGTGTGGGTCTACCCCGACCTGCTCAGCACCTACGGCGACCAGGGCAACGTCCTGGTCCTGGAGCGGCGCGCCCACCAGCGCCGGCTGGACGTCCAGCGCCTGGACGTCCGTTCCGACCAGCAGATCCCCACCTCGGGCGACATCTACCTGATCGGCGGCGGTGAGGACCGCCCGCAGCGGCTGGCGGCCGAGCGGCTGCGCCGCGACGGCGGCCTCAACCGGGCGGTCGCCAACGGCGCGATCGTCTTCTCGGTCTGCGCCGGCTACCAGATCCTGGGCCACGAGTTCATCAACGACCTGGGCCAGCGCGAGCAGGGCCTGGGCCTGCTGGACGTGTACAGCACCCGCGGCGAGGGCGAGCGGTGCGTCGGCGACGTGCTCGGCGACATCGACCCGCAGCTCGGCCTGCCGCCGCTGACCGGCTTCGAGAACCACCAGGGCGTCACCCACCTCGGCCCGTCCGCGCGCCCGTTCGCCCGGGTCCGCTTCGGCAACGGCAACGGCACGGGCGACGGTACCGAGGGCGCGTTCAACGAGACGGTCTTCGGCACGTACATGCACGGCCCGGTCATGGCGCGGAACCCGCACATCGCGGACCTGCTGCTGAAGCTGGCGCTGGACGTCAACGCGCTGCCGCCGGTGGACGACCGCTGGTACGACGCGCTGCGCAACGAGCGGATCGCGGCGGCGACGCAGCCCGCGTAGCCGTCCCGCTCGACCGTCTGCATGACGGACGCCGGTGTTCCCCGTCACCCGCCCTGGGTAGGGTGACGGGGATTCCACCGGACGACGGGGTCCGGTCGTCGGCCCTGTCACAAAGGTTTTCCACCATGCGCATCGGTGTGCTCACCTCCGGCGGCGACTGCCCCGGTCTCAACGCCGTCATACGTTCCGTCGTGCACCGCGCGGTCGCCGACCACGGCGACGAGGTGATCGGCTTCCACGACGGCTGGCGCGGTCTGCTGGAAGGCGACCACCGGCCGCTCGACCTGGACGCGGTGGCGGGCATCCTGGCCGCCGGCGGCACCATCCTGGGCTCCTCCCGGGTCCGTCCCGAGCAGTTGCGGGACGGCGTGGAGCGGGCCCGCGAGCACGTCGCCGCGCTGGGTCTGGACGCGGTGATCCCGATCGGCGGCGAGGGCACGCTCAAGGCGGCGCGGCTGCTGTCGGACGGCGGGATCCCGATCGTCGGCGTCCCCAAGACGATCGACAACGACATCGCCGTCACCGACGTGACGTTCGGCTTCGACACGGCCGTGGGCGTCGCCACGGAGGCGCTGGACCGGCTGAAGACGACCGCCGAGTCGCACCAGCGGGTGCTGATCGTCGAGGTGATGGGCCGGCACACCGGCTGGATCGCCCTGCACTCGGGCATGGCCGCCGGCGCCCACGCGATCGTGGTGCCGGAGCGGCCGTTCGACATCGACGAGCTCACGGCGGTGGTCGGCAAGCGCTTCGAGGCCGGCAAGCGGTTCGCGATCGTGGTCGTCGCGGAGGGCGCCAAGCCGCGCGAGGGCTCGATGGCGTTCGAGACCGGCGGCACGGACGTGTACGGGCACGAGCGGTTCGCCGGGGTGGCCCGGCAGCTGGCCGTCGAGCTGGAGCGGCGGCTCGGCAAGGAGGCGCGGCCGGTGATCCTCGGCCACGTCCAGCGCGGCGGCACCCCGACCGCGTACGACCGGGTCCTCGCCACCCGCTTCGGCTGGCACGCGGTCGAGGCCGCGCACCGCGGCGACTTCGGGATGATGACCGCGCTGCGCGGCACGGAGATCACGCTGGTGCCGCTGGCGGAGGCCGTGGAGTCGCTGAAGACCGTGCCGGAGGACCGGTACGGCGAGGCCGACGCCGTGCTCTGAACCGCCGCTGCCGTGCTCTGACCCGCCGCTCGGGGGACGCCCCCGGGCGCAGGTCACACGGGGGCCGCCTCTACTCTGGATCCGGCGCATCGGTCCTAATCGGGAGAGAGCGGATGGATCACAGCGGGCACGGCATGGACATGATGGACATGCCACCGTTCACCCTCGGACGGGGTCTGGAGTGGAGCGGTGATCCGTTCTTCACCGTCGGCTGCGCCGTGGCGCTGGCCCTCTACGGCTGGGCCGTGGTGCGGCTGTGGCGCCGGGGTGACAAGTGGCCGGTGAACCGGGTGGTGTGGTTCACCCTCGGCGTCCTCTCCGTGGCGCTGGTGATGTGCACCAAGCTGAACGACTACGGCATGGTCATGTTCAGCGTGCACATGGTCCAGCACATGGTGATCAGCATGCTCTCCCCCATCCTGATCCTGCTGGGCGCGCCGGTCTCCCTCACGCTGCGCGCGCTGCCCCCGGCGGGCCGGGGGCGCAAGGGCCCGCGCGAGTGGCTCGTGATGCTGCTGCACAGCCGCTATATGCGGATCATCACGCACCCGGCGTTCACGATCCCCATGTTCATCGCGAGCCTCTACGGCCTCTACTTCACCCCGCTCTTCGACTTCCTCATGGAGAGCCGGACCGGCCATATCGCCATGATGATCCACTTCCTGGCGGTCGGCCTGGTGTTCTTCTGGCCGATCATGGGCGTGGACCCGGGCCCGCACCGGCCGGGCTATGTGATGCGGATGCTGGAGCTGTTCGCGGGCATGCCGTTCCACGCGTTCTTCGGCATCGCGCTGATGATGTCGTCCGAGCCCATGATCGGGACGTACGAGCACCCGATGGCGTCGCTGGGCATCGACGCCCTGGACGACCAGCACGCGGGCGGCGGCATCGCCTGGGCCTTCAGCGAGATCCCGTCCGTGGTGGTGCTGCTGGCGCTGGCCTTCCAGTGGTACCGCTCCGAGCAGCGGCAGGCGCGGCGCAGCGACCGGCAGGCGGACCGGGACGGCGACCAGGAGCTGGCGGCCTACAACGCGTACCTCGCCTCGCTCCAGGCGCGCGGCAGGTGAACCGGCTCGGACGCCGCTGAACGGCGAGCACCTTCAGCGCTGTGGCATTGACGGCCGCGGCCGGAGACGATGGTCTCCGGCCGCGGCTCGCGCATATGTGCGCCTCATATGTGCGCGGGGCCGCCGTGAGGAGGTGCGGGGTGCCCGGATCGACGAAGACGATGGCTTGGCTCACCGTGGGCGGCCTGGTGGCCGTGACCGCTTACACGGTGACGTTGGGGGGCAACGGCTGGCTCTGGTTCGCCTGGGTCGTGCTGGGGCTGACGACGATAGGGGCGCTGGTGGCGCGGGGGACGTGAGGGGCCGCCGGGCAGCGGCGGGGGCCCGGCATCCCGGTACCCGCCCCCGCCGCCTCAGAAGCGGAACACCGGCCCGGTCGCCGCTTCGAGGGCGCACGGGCCGGAGTAGGCGCCCTTCCAGTGCAGGTCGGCCGTTCCCCAGCGGCCGTCGGCCGTCGCGGTGACCGGCTCCCGTTCGGCGCCGCACGGCCGGTCCTGGCGCCGGAGGGCGTCCGGCCGGCCGTGCGCCTCGGCGAGGCGCGCGCACGCCTCGGCCGCGTGCGGGTGCCGGCCGCCGGCGTCCGGGCAGGTGAGCCGGACGCCGCGGATCCAGGTGTGGTCGGCGCCGGAGAGGGTGAGCAGCAACTCGCCCCGCCCGGGCCCGGGTTCCGCGACGGCCGCCGCGGGCGCGGCGGGCAGGGCGAGCGCGAGGACGGCCGCCGCGGCGGTGAGGGTGCGGGGTGCGGACATCGCTGTGCCTTCCGAGGAGCCTGGGGCCCCGGATGCTCGCACAGCCATGGTCCGTATCGCCACTTTCGCCCCTCTTTCGGGGCACGGCGTTCGACTACAGGTCACTCCAGGAGGTCGGCGCCGACGCGGGTGTCCGGTACGCAGACGACCCCGTCGAAGGCGTCCAGGACGGGAACCTCGACGAAGGCGGTGTCCAGCCGGGTACGGACCGGCTCGGGCAGCCCGCGCCGGCGGGCGTACGCGCGCAGCGCCCGCGCGTCCACCAGGGCGAGCCGGTCGCGGACGTCCGCGAACAGCGCCTCGACGCTGTCCGGGGCGGCGTCCGGCACGGCGGCCCGTCCCCACCGCATCCCGGCCGGGTGGTCGCGGTCGGGCACGTTCTCGACCGTCTCGCCCCCGTTGCCGGTGAGGGCGACGGGCACGTAGTCCGCGCCGAGCGCCCGGGCGAGCAGGCTGCCCATGGTGGTCACCTCCATCGGTCCGCCGATCCCGGCGGCGGAGCGCTGGATGTGGGCGTTGTGCCCGATGAGGACGACGCGGGTGCCGGGCCCGGACCGGTCCAGGAACTCCAGCAGGGTGTCGGCCAGATACCGTTCCCGGGCGGCGAACCCGGCGGCGTCGGGCGCGCCCGCGAGCGCCTCGGCCATCGCCCGCTGGGCCCGGTCGGTGGCGACCGCCGCGCGGACGTCGGACAGCGCCGTCTCGTACGCCGCGCGGCCTGAGCGCTCGGTGTGCACCTCGCGCAGGTCGGTGAGGCGGCCGAGCAGCCGGGAGAGGGCGGTGGTGAGGCGGTCCTGTTCCGCCGCCGCCAGATCGAGGCGGGCGTAGGCGGGAACCATCACCGTCCCGCCGGCGATCGGCTCGGCGATCTCCCGGGCGGCCTCCAGGAAACGCAGCGCGCCGGGGTCGACGTCGGCCAGGTAGGCGGCGACGGGGTCGAGGACGGGCGCGAGCGAGCCGCCCGCCGCGGGGATGTCGCAGCCGAGGAAGCGAACCGGGCGCCCGGCACCGGCGTTGTGGCGGCGCTGCCACCGCAGGGTGTCCCTGACCTCGGCCGGCAGCCCCAGGCGGTGGACGCCGCCCGCCGTGCCGCCGGGGGCCAGGAGGCCGTCGAGGTCGCCGGGCCCGCCCTGCACCCAGGCGTCCACGGCCCGCCCCTCGGCGGCGCCGTACTCCATCGCGTGCGCGGTGAAGCCGAGTTCCTCGACGAGGAACCGGAGGAGGCGGTGGCGCAGCAGGCCGAACTCGCGTATCTGGTGGGAGTTCTCGCCGAGCGCGACGACGCGGGCGCCGCCGACGAGGTCGCGCAGCGGCTCCAGGTCGTCGAGCGGGCCGTCCGGATCCGCGCTCGGGCCGAGCGGCGCCGGCCGGGCGGCGTTGTCGGTCACCCAGCGCACCAGCCCGGCCGGGGCGGCGGGCAGCGTCGGCCCGGCGGCGGGAAGGAGATCGCGCAGATCGTCGATGTCGTGGCGCTGGTCGTGATGGCGGTCGTTCATGGGAAATGCTCCGCGATGTGGGTCGTCTTCGTCGGAGCCGGGCAGCGTGAGGCACCGCACCGGCGGGGAACCGGAGTGCGGCGAAGCTGACGGAACGCTGGTCGCAGCCTGCCGCTAGGCGGCGCTGCGGGGCCTGACGAACCAGCCCTGGACGGCGGGGAAGCACATGCCGGCGACGGTACCAAGGGGCGGGTGGGCGCGCACCGGGATTTCCGTCCGGCGGCGGTAGGTTGTGCGGATGCCACTGATACCGACCGTCCTGCTCCTGTCCGGGAGCCTGCGGGGCGACTCCTCGAACGAGGCCGTGCTGCGTACCGCCCACGCCGTCGCGCCCGAGGGCGTACGCACCGTGCGTTACCCGGGGTTGGCGGCGCTGCCGCACTTCAACCCCGACGACGACACCGACTCGCCGCCCGCTCCGGTGGTGGAGCTGCGCGCGGCGATCGACGCCGCTTCCGCGGTGCTGATCTGCGCGCCGGAGTACGCGGGGACGCTGCCGGGTTCCTTCAAGAACCTCCTCGACTGGACGGTGGGCGGGACCGAGATCTGCGACAAGCCCACGGCCTGGGTGAACGCGGCGGCCCCCGGGCGGGGGCGGGGCGCGGAGGCCACCTTGCGGACGGTGCTGGGGTACACCGGGGCGCACATCGTCGAGGCGGCCTGTGTCCGCGTGCCGGTGGGGCGGGAGACGATCGGGGCGGACGGTCTCGTCGACGATCCGGAGGTGCGGGACCGGCTGCGGGAGGTGCTGGGAACGCTGACCGCCGCGGCCGGCGCCTGACGTGCCCGGGTGGCCCGGACGGACGGAAAACCCGTGGTCACTCGGGCGTTTGCGCACATAGGGTCACCGGCATGACAAGGAGTGACCTATGAGCGCACGGCTGCGCGAGATCGCGCGGGAGACGGAACGGATCGTCGCCGAGGGCCGGTACACGGCACCCGGCGGGCGGGTGGTGGACATCGGCGACGCGGTCGCGGCGGCCCGCGCGGGGACGCGGCTGTACGGGCCGGGGCCGGTGGCCGCCCCCGGACACGGCACCACAGGGGTGGCCACGGAGTTCGAGGTGACCGGGGAGGACAGCCTGGCGGCGGCCCGCCGGCTGGCGGCGGACGCGACCGCCGGCGAGGTCGCGGTGCTGAACTTCGCCTCCGCCCGCAACCCGGGCGGCGGTTACCTCAACGGCGCGCAGGCGCAGGAGGAAGCGGTGTGCCGCGGCTCGGCGCTCTACGCCTGCCTGCGCGAGGTGCCGGAGTTCTACGCGGAACACCGGGCCGACCCCAGCCCGTTCTACAGCGACCGCGTGATCCACTCCCCCGGCGTGCCGGTCTTCCGCGACGACCGCTCCGCACTGCTCGACACCCCGTTCCGGGCGGGCTTCCTGACCTCGGCGGCCCCCAACGCGGGCGTGATCGCGCAGCGTACGCCGGAGCGCACCGGCCGGATCCCCGCCGCGCTGGTCTCGCGCGCCGGGCGGGTGCTGGAGGTCGCGGCGGCGCACGGCTACGGGCAACTGGTGCTCGGCGCCTGGGGATGCGGTGTCTTCCGCAACGAACCGGCGCACGTGGCCGCCGCGTTCGCCGCCCACCTGACCGGTACGGGCCGGTTCACCGGGCACTTCGGGCGCGTCGTCTTCGCGGTGCTGGACCGGAGGGCGGACTCGCCGACGCGGGCCGCCTTCACCGCCGTGTTCGGGTGACCGGGCTAGTCTGCCCACCATGATCACAGGGATAACCCGCAGAAGACTGCTGACCGCGACAGCCGCCGTACCGCTGGCGACGGCCCTGGCCGCCCCGGCCGCGCACGCCGCCGGGAGCGGGGTGGCGGAACGGCTGCGCGCCCTGGAGGAGGCGTACCACGGCCGTATCGGCCTGGCGGCGTTCGACACCGGCTCCGGGCGGTCGGTGACGTACCGGGCGCACGAACGCTTCGCGCTCTGCTCGACGTTCAAGTTCCTGGCCGCCGCCGCGATCCTGGACAAGGCGCGCCGGGACGCCCCGGGCCTGCTGGACCGTCCCGTGCGCTACTCCGAGGTCATCGACGGTTCCCCGGTGACGAAGGACAACCTGTCCCGGGGCTTCATGACCGTCCGCGAACTCTGCGACGCCACCATCGCCGTGAGCGACAACACGGCGGGCAACCTGCTGCTGGAGCAGCTGGGCGGACCGCGGGCGATCGGCGCGTTCGCCCGGACGCTCGGCGACCGCCGCACCCGGCTGGACCGCACCGAGCCCACGCTCAACACCAACCTCCCCGGCGACCCCCGGGACACCACGACGCCCGCGGCCATGGCCCGTGACGTGTACGCCCTCACCGTCGGGACGGCCCTCGCGGCGCCCGACCGGGAGCAGTTGAACCGCTGGCTGGAGGGGTGCCGTACGGGTGACGCCCGTATCCGCAAGGCCATGCCGGCCGGCTGGCTGGTCGGGGACAAGACCGGCACGGGCGAACGCGGGGCCGCCAACGACATCGCGGTCGTCCGGCCGCCCGGCCGCGCCCCGCTGGTCGTCGCGGTCTACACGACGCGCGTCGGCGGTACGGAGACCGGCGACAGCGAGATCATCGCGCGGGCCGCGGGGATGGCGCGCTGCGCCCTGGTCCCGTCGTCCTGCGCGGGCGCGGGCTGCGCCTGCCGGACCGCGTGACGCGGTCGGGCCCTCAGCCCTCCGGTTCGCCCCACTCCGCCACGCCCAGCTCGTCACCGACGGACAGCTTGCCGGGCCGCAGGACGGAGAACTTGGCGCCGAACACGACGCCGCCCGCCGCCGCCCGCCGGTAGGAGGCGAGGGTGCGGAGCGGTTCCGGGCCGGCCTTCGTCCCGCTCTCCTGGGCGACCATGGTGACCGCGCAGCGCACGGCGAGCTTGGCGTAGGCCAGTTCGGCGTCGCCGACGGCGAACCGGCGCAGCCGGTCCTCGGTGTGCGGCTCGTCCCAGCCGTCGACGACGACGTTGGGGCGGAAGCGGTTCACGGGGAGCGGCTCCGCGCCGCGTTCGGCCAGCCTGCGGTCCAGCAGGGCGAGGCTGGAGCGGGAGAGCAGGTGGAGGGCGGCGCCGTCGGCCCAGCCCGCGGTACCGGGGGTGAGGCCGTCGGTGACGCGGCCGTGCTCCGGCGGCACCCTGACCAGCCGGCTGGGCGCGCCGAGCACCTCGCTCAGCCAGGCGGCGGCCTCCGGCCCCTGGTCGACGGCCCGGTAGCGCCGGCCGAACATCTCGACGCCGCGCCGGGGCCCGGCCGTGTCCACCTCGACGACGACCTCGCCGGTGCCGGGCGCCCGCAGGGTGAGCAGCGCGCCGTCCGCGCCGACCTCGGGGCTGACGGTCGCGAGGAGCGGGTCCGTGCGCTGGCTGCGGAACACCCCCTCGTCGTCGACGACCAAGAACGACCGGTCGTGCGCGAGCCCGGCGGGCGTCAGGACCGCCTGCCCGGGGGCGGTCCCCGCACAGCCCTTGACCGGATAGGACGCCAGTGCGACGACTCTGGCGGTGGGTGCCGTGGAGGCTGTCATGAGTGCCTGTCCTACGTTTCAGGGGCGGGCTCGGAAAAGCCGGAAAAGACCGCACCCCGGGCCGTGGTCCGGCCCGGGGTGCGGAGGTGGTGTGTCCGTCGGCCTGTTACTTGGCGGCCTTCGGCGCCGGGACGGCGTGCGGGGTGCACGTGACGTCCTTGGCGTCGACCTTGCCGGTGAGCAGATAGGTGTCGACCCGGTCGTTGATGCAGGGGTTGACCACCCCGGTCAGGCTATACACCTATCGACCTGCGGTTCTACCCCTTCTCGGTGATCAACTGGGAGAGGACTGGGAATAGGTGGCATCCACACACCACCCTCCTGCCCGGCGAATTTCTCCCTACGTTCCTGCAGCGACTGGGCGATGGCCACTTCCATCGAGGATGTGACGTTGCCGTACAGGCCGCGCACTCCCGCGATCTCGTGCCCCATCCTGGCCTCGATGGCGGCCTCCGGGTGCCCGTCCTCCTGGAGCCGCTCCTTTGCGGCGCCCTTTCCACCCCGGCCGCCACTGCGCCTCCTGCGGTGCTCAGATGGGATTCCAGGAGCTTCGGCGACTGCCGATCACCGCCCGAAGTGCCGCCTGACGCCGCAGGCGGTCCAGTGCGCCCGGGGGGACGGGCTGACGTGCTGAGCGGTCGCTCGCAGGCGCCGGGCCCAGGTCTCCAAGGGGCCGATCAGAGCCTGGTTGTCTCCCCGGGCCGTGGTCTGCAGGAGTTCGACGACGATCGCGGCCTCGCCCGCCCACGTATCGGGTGTGCCGAGTTCGGGGAATGCGTCACGGACGCGGGCGGCGGTACCTGGGTCCGTCAGGCTGTAGGCGTAGAGCGTGGCCGCGTCGTATCCGTACGGAGCCCGGCCCCACCCTTCCCAGTCCAGGAGGCGCAGGCTGGGGGCTGTGAGGTTCGCCCAGTGCAGGTCGCCGTGGGCTGTCGTCCACCGGATGTGCTCGGGGAGTTCGGTGTCGAGGTATTGGGGCACAGCGCGCTCGAGGTACGCACGTCGGACGGCGACGCGGTCCGTGTCCGCCCCGGTGATCGTGAGCAGAACATCCCGGAGATCGCTCCACCAGCCGGCCGGCACGTGGACGGGACCTTGCAGGATCGGGTCGGCAGAGATGACGGCGCCGTCGACGTACTCGCTCAACTCGGCCCGGTAGGCGACGCCGTCCGCGACTCTCTCGTGGAGGGCGAGGAGCTGCGGGCGGCGCCCACCGAGGTCGGCGAACGCCCGCTGCGCCGCTTCTGCGCCCTCCCACAGCTTCCCCTCCGCCTTCTCGGCGGGCGCGGTGACCAGCCGCAGCCAGACCCTGCGACCACCGGCGGCGGTCCCGGGCCGGCCGAGGGTGCGTCCGGCCCACCCCCAAAATTCCTCGCCCTCACCGTCGATGCCCAGGGCTCCGGCGGCATCACGGTGTGCGGCCCGCATGCGCTCGGCGGTCGAGGAGTCAGGCGGCGAGTACATCGATGATCTCCTGAAGTCGGCGGCCCTCCAACGGTAGGGCCACGGCATCGCGCGCTGAGGCCCAGTGTTCGGAAGTGCTGGCGGACAGCAGGACGACGTCCAGGCATGGGGTTGACGCGACCGCCAACAGGCAGGCTGCGGCCGAGGAGAGGCCGGGCCGGATCAGCGCGGCCAATTCCGGCGTCACGAGTTCCGGGAGTTCACCGCCGTGCAGCGGTGCGGAGGCGAAGGTGAGCAGGCCGGCGTCGCGGGCTTCGACCAAGGGGCCCCCACCGTTCAGTGCCTGCCGAATCGGAGCATCCATGACCAGGCTCACCGGCAATTGCACGGCGGCGAGGTGATGGTCGCCGCCGGCGGCCTGCGCTGCGAGGCCCAGCAGCTCGGGCACGGTGAAGATCCCAGCGCCGAACCCGGTCCACGTCGCTACGCCGTAGCCGCTGATCAGCCCGGCGTCGACGCACTCCTCCAGGGCCGCGAACGCCCCGCGGACGCGGGCATGGACCCACGGACGGTGGCGTGCAGTGCTCTCCGGGTTGTGGACGAACACAAGATCGACTCGGCCGAGGTCGGCCACCGACTGACGGGTTTGCCACCGCACGAAGCCGCCGTCGAGGCTGTGTCCGGCGGCGGCCTGGCCCTCGCTGAGAACGCCCTGAGCCACCGCCGCCCACCGCTGCCCCGGGGCCACGAAACCCGTCTTCGTCGCGAGGTGGGTCTTCGGGTGGTCGGCGAGCACCGGGGCGAGAGCGGCATGGGTGTGGCCGTCGCCGTAGTTCGGGGCGGCGTCCACCCAAATGGCGCCGCCTTCGACGGCAGTGCGCGCCGCCTGGTCGGCGGCGCGCACGCGATACGTCCCCAGTCCCAGGACGGCGCTCACCGTGTCGCCCGGGTGAGTGTGGCCGCCTGCCCATCTACGAGTACCTGGACCAGGTCGGCCGTCTCGGCCGGGGTGATGCCGGCCGCCCGTGCGAGGTCCCCGACACGGTGCTCACCGCCGGAGACGAGCCTGGCGAGCACGGGCCCGGCGGCCGGGGCGAACTCGTAGCTGTGGCCGGCCGCCGCCAGGTGCACCCCGTCCTCGGTGGTGGTGAGAAGGGCGCGCGCGGTGGTCAGCCGTACCCGGATGTCCGGGTCGGCGGGCACCGCCGTCAGGTGCGGCAGGCTCGGCGTCATCCGGCCCGTGTCCCTGCCGTCCATCGACTCCGCGTACCTCGTCAGCAACGCCGGATCCGCGAGCTGTTCCCGCACCAGCCTGCCGATCCGAGTGACGAAGGCGGCTTGGGCTTCCCGGCCGGCCAGGAGCGGCAGGTCGGCGCGGAACTCGGCGTGGCCGAGGAGCTGATCGCTCACGAAGGTGAGGAGGTCCGAGGGGGTGTGCGTCTGGAACCCGTAGGTCAGGTGGAGGGAACACACTCCCTGGTCGGCGGTCACCGCGTGCCACCAGCCCCGGGGCAGGTACAGCAGGTCCCCGGGTTGCAGCACGAGGTCGGCGATCGGATCCGCCGGGGGCGCTTGCGGTTCGGTGGTGTCACGGTAGAGCGGGTGCGGACGGGTGGGGCCGTAAATCTTCCAGTGCTTGGCCCCTTCGAGTTGCACGACGAGAACGTCGTGGTCGTCCCAGTGGGTGCCGAACCCCTCTGTGGCTGTCCAGGAGGCGTAGGCGTTGGCCTGGAACCGGGTGCGGAAGAGCTGTTCGCACTCCTCCGCCAGGGCAGCGACCGGACGGTGCAGTTCGTCGGCCTGATCCAGTGCGAGGGACGCGCCCTCGGCGAGCCTGGCGTGCAGCAGGGCCGGGTGGAGGCGGTGCCACACGGTGTGCCGGCGGGTGGTGACCGACTCGCAGTAGGAGCGCTGCGGCAGCGTCTCGCCGTCCTGCGACAGCCTCAGCCGCGGGGGGTCCAGGCGGTGGCCGGCCAGGATGTGGTTCAGGTCGTCCCATGTCAGCAGCCCGGACGGGTCGATCGCGGCGGGCACGTGGCGGAATTCGCGGTGCAACGCCTGGGCGAGGAAGTCCTCGCCCAGGCGCTCCGCGATGCGCACAGACGTCATCGCGACGATTCCCCCGGTCAGTCGTTGCTGTCGCTCTTGCCGGTGCCACCGCCGTCCGACGGGACGACGTTGCGGCCCCGGGCCGCGCTGATCAGGTTTTTCGACCGCAGCAGCCCGGCCGCCGCGCTGGTGGTGCTGTCGGTGTTCGCCATGTTGACCTCCGTTGTGGTGGGAGTCCGACCACGCCAGAGTCCCCCCGCGACCGGCCGCCGAGTACGGCCCGCCGTCGGGTACGCAACTGCGTTGAGGAATCCGCAAGTTTTCCGAATCGGCCTACCGGCGCGGGCGGTCCCGAGTACGGTGATGGGCGCCCTCGGGCCCTCAGGAGGCAGGTGCTCATGCAGACCACCACCGCCCCGCCCGCACGCGATATCGGTGCACTCGTACGCAGCCGCCGCCACGCACTGCGGCCCCGCATGACCCAGGCCCAGTTGGGTGCGGTGCTCGGCTATTCCGCGTCCTGGGTCTGCCGTGTCGAATCCGGTGAACTCGTCCCGCCGGTGCCCGTCCTGTTGCGCATCGCCGCCGCGCTGGGCATCCCAACCGATGAGCTGCTCGCCGCGGCTCACCCTCCTCGGCGAGTCATCGGCACGGATCTCGCGAGCCCCCGTACAACCCCCTCCCGGGCGGCTACGGTGGCGAGAGACGATGTCGAGGGCGAGCAGGAGGACGCTGTGCGCCGCAGGTACTTTCTCACCGGCGCGGTCGGAATCGGCTCCGCCGCACTGGCCGGAACGGCCGCCGCCGGCCCCCGACGAGCCGCCGATCCGGGCACCGCCCTGGAAACCGCGCTGTTCCAGCCGCCGCCGGCCGCGCCCTCCACCGTCGCACGACTCACCATGGCCCTCCACGGCGCCCGCGAGGACTTCCGCCGCGCCGAATACCGGCACCTCGCCGCCCGCCTGCCCGCGCTGCTGGCCACCGTCGACACCACCCGCAATACTCTGACCGGCCACGCCCGCGAAGAGGCCCACGCCGTCGCGGCGCGCGCCTACTCCCTGGCCTGCGAACTCGCCATCAAATCGCGTTCGGAGACCTCTTGGGTGGCCGCCGACCGCGCCCTCACCGCCGCTCGCGCCTCCGGCCACGCACCCGCGATCGGCGAGGCCGCCCGCATGCTGTCAGTCGCCATGCGCCACGCCGGCCGCCACCACGCAGCCCTCGACCTGCTCACCCGCACCTGCGCGCAACTCGACGACGCCTCCGATGCCGATGCCCAGGGCGTCCGGGCGTCCCTTCTGCTGACGGGCGGCTACACGGCCGCGCACACCGGAGACCGCGCCCTGGCGCTTGACCTCGTCGACCAGGCCGAAGACATCGGTCGCCGTCACGGGGCCGGGCACCGGCTCACCCTCCAGGACACCCCCGAGCAATGCGACGGCATGCGCATCTCCATCTTCAACGCCCTCGGCCGGCCCGACGACGGCATCGCCCCCATGCAGCGCATCAACCCCGCCGCGTTCCCCACCGCCGAGCGCCGTGCCCGGTACTACACCGACACCGCCCGCATGTGGCACCAGCTTGGCAACCACCAGCGGACCTACGCCGCCCTGCGCTCCATCGAACGTGAGGCGCCCGAGGAAGCACGGCGCCCGTCCGTGCGCGCCCTGACCGCCGACCTCGTCTACACCCCCGTCCGCCTCCCCGGCGTCCGCGAATTCGCCGCGCGCACCGGCGCGGTCCCCGGCTAGGACTCTGCTGTGCCCCATGTCGAGCACCGCCGACGTCCGGCTCGCGATGCCACCGCCGTGGTGGCCCGAGACGGCCGGGGCTTAGTCGCCATCCTCAGCGCCGAAAGTTGAAGCCCCGACCTGGGCGAACCCAGCGTGACCCTATGGTCTGCGGCCCACCCACCCCGCCGACTCTCGCGGCCTGCACACAGCAGCGCCCTGGAGCGTTCGCTCCAGGGCGCTGACCTGCGGTACCAGTGCTTTTACGCGCCTACTTGGCGGCCTTCGGCGCCGGGACGGCGTGCGGGGTGCACGTGACGTCCTTGGCGTCGACCTTGCCGGTGAGCAGGTAGGTGTCGACCCGGTCGTTGATGCAGGGGTTGACCAGGCCGGTGACGCCGTGCGAGCCGGCGCCCTTCTCCGTGATCAGGCGGGAGCCCTGGAAGCGCTTGTGCAGCTCGACCGCGCCGGCGTAGGGGGTGGCGGCGTCGCGGGTGGACTGCACGATGAGGGTCTGCGGCAGGCCCTTGTAGGTCTTGACCTCGAGGGGCGTGCCCTGCGGGCCCTTCCAGGTGGCGCAGGGGAGGTTCATCCAGGCGTTGGCCCAGGTCATGAAGGGGGCCTGGCGGTGGATGCGGGTGTTGTCGCGGTCCCACTTCTTCCAGCTGGTGGGCCACTTGGCGTCGGCGCACTCGACGGCCGTGTAGACGGCGTTGCCGTTCTCGGCGGAGACGGCACCGGCGAGGTCCGGACCGGCGGCCTCGACGAGGGCCTTCTTGTCACCGGAGCGGTACTTGGCCCAGGTCTCGGCGACCGGGATCCAGGAGGAGTCGTAGTACGCGGCGCTCTGGAAGAAGTTGACGAGCTCGGCCGGGCCGACGACGCCGCCGATCGGCTTCTTCTTCGCCTCGGCGCGCAGCTTCAGCCACTGGGCGTGCACCTTGGCCTGGCTGTTGCCGATGTGGAAGACCGAGTCGTACTTGGCGACCCACTGCTCCCAGTCCTTGAAGCGGCCCTCGAAGGCGATGTCCTGCTCGAGGTTGGCGTCGTACCAGATGTTGCTGGTGGCCGGGTTGACGACGCTGTCCACGATCATGCGGCGGACGTGGCCCGGGAACAGCGTGCCGTAGACGGCGCCGAGGTAGGTGCCGTAGGAGACGCCCAGGTAGTTGAGCTTCTTCTCGCCCAGGGCCGCGCGCACGACGTCGAGGTCGCGGGCGGTGTTCATCGTCGTCATGTACGGCAGCATCTTGCCGCTGCGCTTGGCGCAGCCGTCCGCGTACTGCTTGGCGAGCTTGCGCTGGGCCAGCTTGTCCGCCTCGTTCCCCGGCACCGGGTCGGCCTTGGGGGCCGCGACGAACTCCTTGGGGTCGACGCAGGAGATGGGGGCGGACTTGCCCACACCGCGCGGGTCGAAGCCGACGAAGTCGTAGGCCTTGGCGACCTTGGTGTAGATGGGGTTCTTCGTCGTGACCTTGCGCGGGAACTTCAGGCCGGAGCCGCCCGGGCCGCCCGGGTTGTAGACCAGCGAGCCCTGGCGCTCCTTGGCGGTGCCGGTGGAGCGGACACGGTCCACGGCGATCTTGATCGTCGGGCCGTTCGGCTTGGCGTAGTCGACCGGGACGGTCACCCAACCGCACTGGATGGGCTTCTCCAGGCCCCAGGTGGCGGGGCAGTCCTGCCACTTGATGCCCGTCTTGGCCGCCTTCGCGGCAGCGGCCTGCACGCCCTTGGCCTCGGCGGCGCCGCCGGGCACGCGCTCGGTGGCGCCGGCCGACGGAGCGGCCAGGAAGCCCGCGACGAGGGCGCCGGTCATCACGGTGCCGGTGGCCGCGCCGAGTATCGCTTTAGGTCTCACGTGGGAATCCCCCTGCTGGGAACGCCGTCCTCGGATCGGGACGGCGATGATCACAGAGCTGCACCAGGGATGATTCCGTCTCCCGTACCAAGATGGACAGGTTGTTCGGGTGAATCTTTACTAATCCGTAAGGATGACGTCATGCCGGATGCCTCCTGAGGCGTCCTTCATCACTCCCGTGCGTCAGCGCCCTTTCCGCCGTGCGCAGGAGCGCGCGCAGCCGGAGCGCGTCGGAGGCCACGGCGCTCACGGCGACGGCGGGGCCGGTGAGCGGCATGGCGGCGGCCACCGCCCCCTCGGCCGTGTGCGGCGGCGGCACCGGCGGCGCGTCGCCGAAGTCCGGATCGACGGCGAGGAGCTGCCCCACGGCCCGGTGGCCGCCGAGGACCGCGCCGCCGTCCCAGCCGGGCGCCCCCGGCCCGTAGGCCAGCTCCTGGTCGTAGAGCGGGCGGCCGGCGCGGTGGACGGTCAGCCGGGCGGTCAGCCGCCCGGGCGGCTCGCCCGCGCGGCCGAGCACCTGCTCCTCGCGGAACAGCAGCCGGGCCGTGGGGGCGAGTTCGACGCGGGTGGTGGTGCGCAGGTCGCTGCCCGCGGCGGAGATCAGCGGTTCGGGGAGCCAGTGGAGCGTCGCGCCGTCCCCGACGGTGATCCGGATGTCGTACGCGGCCGGGGCGCCCGTCCGGCCGGGCAGGGCGAGGGTGGCGGCCGTGGTGGTGAAGCGGAGCGCGGCGCCGGGTTCGACGGTCGCGGCCAGCGTCAGCCGGTCGCCGCCGAGCGGCGCGCTCATCGCGCCGACCAGCGCGACGTGCGCCACCGCGCCGCGGGGGCCGGTCCTGCGGAGCGCGAACGGCGCCTCGCCGGCCAGGACGGGGAGCGCCGTGCCGCCGCGGCCGTCCGGGGCCGCGACGAGGCGGGCGGCGGCCCGGACGGCGGCCGTCTCCGTGCGCGCGGCGACGCCGACGGTCACGCCCGCTTCCAGGCGGTGAGCCGCTCGCGCACCCAGTCCCGTACCGGCGCGACGCCGCCCTCGGTGGCGAGGGAGGTGAACACCACCGGCAGGTCGCCGCGTTGGGCCTTGGCGTCGCGGGCCATGCCGTCGAGGTCGACGCCGACGTACGGGGCGAGGTCCGTCTTGTTGACGACCAGCAGGTCCGCGCCGGTGATGCCCGGGCCGCCCTTGCGGGGGATGTCGTCGCCGCCCGCCACGTCGATCACGAAGATCTGGGCGTCGACGAGGCCCTTGGAGAAGGTGGCGGTGAGGTTGTCGCCGCCCGACTCGACGAGGATCAGGTCGAGGGCCTCGATGGCCTCCTCCAGGTCCTCGATGGCTTCCAGGTTGGCCGAGATGTCGTCCCGGATCGCGGTGTGGGGGCAGGCGCCCGTCTCCACCGCCGTGATGCGCTCCGGCGGCAGGACGGCGTTGCGGAGCAGGAACTCGGCGTCCTCGCGGGTGTAGATGTCGTTGGTCACGACCGCGATCGAGAGGTCGTCGCGGAGGGCTCGGCAGAGGGCGGCGACCGTCGCCGTCTTGCCGGTGCCTACCGGGCCGCCCAGGCCGATGCGGAGCGCTCGGCGCGTGCCGTTCGCCCGGAGGGCGGGTTGGGCGGAGTAGGTGTGGCGGTGGGGGTAGGGGGTGTTCGGGTGGTCGAGGTGCATGGTCGGGTCTCCCTTGGGTGGGTGGTTGCGGTCTTTTGGGGTGCCCCGGCCCCGCCCTTTCACCGTTTCTTGCGGGGGCTCCGCCCCCGCACCCCCGAAGCGCGCTGCGCGCGCTGTCCTCAAGCGCCGAACGGGCTGGAATCAGCCCGTTGGGGGTGCCCCCTCTGGGGGAGCTTGAGGACGAGCGGCGAAGCCGCGACAAGCGGGGTCTGGGGCGGCAGCCCCAGGAAACGGCGAAGGGGCGGGACCGGGGCACCCTCTACGAAGCGAACAGCCGCACCGGCCACCCCGCATGCACCTCCGCCATCACATCCAGCAGCGGCGCCGAAGCGGCCGGCAACACCTCCGTCCCCTCGTCCAGGACCCGCGCCCCCACCGCCGCGGCCGCCGCCGCGACCGCGTCGAGCTCCGGGGCGAGCCGCGCCAGGACGGCCGTCGCGTCGAACGGGTCCAGGCCGAGGAGCCGGACGACGGCCGTGGCGGGCCCGCCGACCGTCTCGTAACAGGCGGCGTACGCGGCGGCGGCCGGTCCGAGGCCCGCCGCGCGGGCGGTGAGGCCGAGGACGACGGGCTGGTGGGCGCCGCGCGGGCGGGCCGCGGCGAGGGCGTCGAGGGCGGGTGAGGGCCAGGCCGCCCGCGCGGCGCGCGTCAGTTGCCGGCCGAGGCGGCGGGCGGTGGCGCGCAGGGCCTGGGACGGCGTCCGCGCGTCGGCGGCCTCGTCGAGGAGGAGCGGGTCCGCGCCGGCGGCGGCGGCCGCGGCGAGCGCGGCGGCGGTCAGCCCGGCGGTGTGCAGCCGGCCGCGGCAGAACTCCTCCAGGTCGGCGGCGTCCCGGATACGGCCCGCCGCGACGGCCGCCTCCGCGCCGCCGGAGTGCGCGTGGCCGCCGGCGGGGAACCGGCCGTCGGCGAGGACGAGCAGGGCCCCGAGGGCAGTGGTGTCGACGGCCGTCATCGGAGGAGCCATCAGAAGAGGAAGTAGCGCTGGGCCATCGGGAGTTCCGCCACCGGGCTCGGTTCCACCGGATCGCCGTCGACGGTGACCGTGAAGGTGTCCGGGTCGACCTCGACGCGCGGCCGGGCGTCGTTCTCGCGCATGTCGGCCTTGGTGACGCCCCGGGTGTCGCGGATGGGGAGGAAGCGCTTGCCGAGGCCGAGGCGTTCGGGGAGGCCGTCGTCGAGGGCCCACTGGGTGACGAAGTTGAGGGAGGTGGCGGCGGGGGCGCGGCCCACCGCGCCGAACATCGGCCGGGGCAGCACCGGTTGCGGGGTGGGGATGGAGGCGTTGGCGTCGCCCATCTGCGCCCAGGCGATCTGCCCGCCCTTGAGCACGAGCAGCGGCCGGACGCCGAAGAACGCCGGTTCCCACAGCACCAGATCGGCGAGTTTGCCCTCCTCGACCGAGCCGATCTCGTGGTCGAGCCCCTGGGCCACGGCCGGGTTGATCGTGTACTTGGCGACGTAGCGGCGGGCCCGCCGGTTGTCGGCCGGGCCGTCGCCGGGCAGCGGGCCGCGCCGGGCCTTCATCACGTGCGCGGTCTGCCAGGTGCGCAGCACGGTCTCCCCGATGCGGCCCATGGCCTGGGAGTCGGAGGAGACGATGGAGATGGCGCCGAGGTCGTGGAGGACGTCCTCGGCGGCGATGGTGCCGGGGCGGATGCGGGACTCGGCGAAGGCCAGGTCCTCGGGGACGGCGGGGTTGAGGTGGTGGCAGACCATCAGCATGTCGAGGTGTTCCTCGACGGTGTTGACGGTGTGCGGCCGGGTGGGGTTGGTGGAGCTGGGGAGGACGTTGGGTTCGGAGACGACGGTGATGATGTCCGGTGCGTGCCCGCCGCCCGCGCCCTCGGTGTGGTACGCGTGGATGGAGCGCCCGGCGATGGCGGCGAGGGTGTCGCCGACGAACCCGGCCTCGTTGAGGGTGTCGGTGTGGATGGCGAGCTGGGCGCCGCTCTCCTCGCAGACGGAGAGGCAGGCGTCGATGACGGCGGGGGTCGCCCCCCAGTCCTCGTGGATCTTGAATCCGACGGCGCCGGCGCGCAGTTGGGCGCGCATCGCGTCGTACGAGACGGTGTTGCCCTTGCCGAGCAGCCCGATGTTGACGGGGTACGCCTCCATTGCCTCGAACATCCGGGCGAGGTGCCAGGCGCCGGGGGTGACGGTGGTGGCCTTGCTGCCCTCCGCGGGGCCGGTGCCGCCGCCGACGAGGGTGGTGATCCCGGTGGCGAGGGCGGTCTCGGCGGCCTGCGGGCAGATGAAGTGGACGTGGGCGTCGACGGCTCCGGCGGTGAGGATGCGCCCGTTGCCGGAGATGATCTCGGTCTCGGGCCCGATCACCAGGTCGGGGTGGACGCCGTCCATGGTGTCGGGGTTGCCGGCCTTGCCGACGCCGGTGATCCGGCCGTCGCGGATCCCCACGTCGGCCTTGACGACGCCCCAGTGGTCGAGGACCACCGCACCCGTGATGACGGTGTCGGGGGCACCCTCGGCCCGGGTGGCCCGGGACTGGCCCATGGACTCGCGGATGACCTTGCCGCCGCCGAACACCGCTTCGTCGCCCGCGCGTCCGGGCCCGCCGCAGCGGTCCTCCTCCACCTCGATCAGCAGGCTGGTGTCGGCGAGGCGGATGCGGTCGCCGGTGGTGGGGCCGTAGAGGGCGGCGTACGCGGCCCGGTCGAGCCGGGGCGGCCCGGGGAGCGGCCCGCCGGCCGGGGAGTCAGCCATCGAGCTGGCCCCCGCAGGCTCCCCGCAGCCCCGGAACGATCCGCTTGCCGGCCAGTGGGACGAGGTCCACCTCTACCGGGATACCCGGTTCGAAGCGGACGGCGGTGCCGGCCGGGATGTCGAGCCGCTTGCCGTGGGCGGCGGCCCGGTCGAAGTCCAGCCCCGGGTTGGCCTCGGCGAAGTGGTAGTGCGAGCCCACCTGGACGGGCCGGTCGGCGGCGTTGAGCACGGTGACCCGGGTGCGGTGCAGGTTCTCGTTGAGGCGGACGGGCTCGTCCGCGTGGAAGACCTGACCCGGGATCAGGGCGTCGACGGTCATGGGTTCCCCCTCGTCAGGCTATGGGCTCGTGGACGGTGACGAGCTTGGTCCCGTCCGGGAAGGTGGCCTCGACCTGGACGTCGGGGATCATCTCGGGGATGCCGGGCATGACCTCGTCGCGGGTGAGCACCTTCCGTCCGGACGCCATGAGTTCGGCCACCGTCCGTCCGTCGCGGGCGCCCTCCAGGACATGCGCGGTGATCAGGGCCACGGCCTCGGGGTGGTTGAGGAGCAGCCCGCGGGCCCGGCGCTTCTCGGCGACGTCGGCGGCCACATGGATCAGCAGCCGCTCCTGCTCGTGCGGGGTCAGTCGCACAGGTCCCACCTCACTGTCGTCCGAACGCAGCGGGACGTTACCCCAGTTCAGCACGGTGCCGACGGGCTCGGACCCGCCCGGGGGCCGGTGATTGCAAGTTACTGCGCAACCTTTTCCACCGTGTTAACCGCCGCTTTGCGTCACCATGGCGAACGGACGTGCCGGGAACGGTCAGTCGATCACTTTGATCTTCTTCATGGTCGGCTGCGAGATGACCCGGGCGACGCCGGGGATACCGATGATCTTGTTGGTCTGGAACGCCTCGTAGGCGGCGTAGTCGGCGACCAGCACCCGCAGGTGGTAGTCGGGCGTACCGAACGCGCGCCGGAACTCGACGACCTCCTCGTACGCCGCGATGGTCGACTCCAGCCCCTCCAGTGTCTTCAGGTCGCTGACCGAGACCTCGATGGAGACCAGCACCTCCAGCCCCCGCCCGGCCGCCTCGTGGTTGACCCTGGCCCGGTAGCCGGTGATGATCCCGGCCTCCTCCAGCCGCTTCACCCGGCGCAAGCAGGGCGGGGGCGTCAGGCCGACCCGCCGGGCCAGTTCGACGTTGGTCAGCCGCCCGTCTTGCTGCAGGTGATACAAGATGTCACGATCAACCTGGTCGACTTTACTTTTGTTACTCATACGCCCACCCTACGGTCATATTTCGAAACCATATAAGTCGGCATACATCCTAGGATTGCCGTATGGCGACCCTCCCGGCCGAACACGTCGGCACCGGCACTGCCCCCTCCCCTCCGGCCCCCCGCGAAGGGCTGCGGACGGACCTGCGACGCGCGCTCAAGGACTCCGGTTCGGTGGGCCTGGGCGCCTATCCGATGGGCGTGGCCTTCGGCGTCCTGGTCGCCCACTCCGGGCTCCAGTGGTGGTGGGCGAGCGTCTTCTCCGGCTTCATCTACGCCGGTTCCCTGGAGTTCCTCTTCCTCGGCCTGGTGCTGTCGACCGCGCCGCTCGCGTCGATCGCGGTGACGGCGTTCCTGGTCAACTTCCGGCACGTCTTCTACGCCCTGTCCTTCCCGCTGCACCGGGTCCGGGGGCGGCTCGGGAAGGTGTACAGCACCTTCGCGCTGTCCGACGAGGCGTACGCGGTCACCGCCGGCGAGGCCGCCCAGCACTACCCCAGCCGGCGGATCCTCTGGCTCCAGGTGTTCATCCACTGCTACTGGGCCGGCGGGGCGACGACCGGTGCCCTGCTGGGTTCGGTGATACCCGAGGGGGTCAAGGGGCTGGACTTCGCGGTGACCGCCCTGTTCACCGTGCTGGCCATCGACGCCTTCCGCGCCCGCCGCGACATCCCCACCCCGCTGCTGGCCCTGGCCTGCGCGCTCGTGGCCCGGTTCCTGTTCCCCGGGCAGATGCTGCTCGTCGGGTTCGCGCTGTTCACCACGGGGCTGCTGGCCCGCTACGCCTGTTCGAAGAAGGAGCGGCGGGACCGGAAAGACCGGCAGAATCCGCAGGACCGGAAGGAGCGGGCCCGTGCCTGACACCGGATACCTGATCGCGGCGGTCGCCACCGCCGTCGCCGTCACCTGGGCGCTGCGCGCCCTCCCCTTCGCGGCCCTGGCCCCCCTGCGGTCGAGCCCGCTGGTCGTCTACCTCAGGAAGGCGATGCCGGTCGGGGTGATGGTCGTCCTCGCCGTCTACACCCTGCGCGACTTCGATCCGCACGTCCCCGACCGCGCCTGGCCGACCGTCATCGCGCTGGCCTTCACCGTGGCGCTGCACCTGTGGCGGCGCAACCTCCTGCTGTCCGTCCTCGCCGGCACCGTCGTCCACGTGCTGCTCGCCAGCGCGGTCTTCGGCTGATCCCATCCCACGGCGGCCGGTTCCGGGACCCGGACGGGCCCGCCGTCACGCGGACGGCGGGCCCGTCCCGTCCTCAGGGCTGGGCGATCCGCTCGGCACGGGGCCGGGCGATGGACCGGTAGTCCTCGGTCGCCAGCGCGATGGTCCGGTCGAAGCGGGCCGCGTTGAAGAACAGCTCGTCGTGCCGGAAGAGTTCGGGGTCGACGAAGAGGGGCAGCCGCTCGTCGAAGGAGAACGGCGGGATGGTCCCCACCGGCGTCCCGGCCAGTTCCTCGGCCACCTCCTTGGGCGCGAACCCGGCGTAGGTCCCGCCGTACAGGGCCTTCATCCTGGCGAAGTCGACGCGCTTGTCGCCCGGGATGACGGCCGCCGCGTAACGGGTCACCTTCTTGCCCACCTTGACCATCACGACCATGCACTTGGCGGCCTGCCCGGGGTCGTGGCCGCGCAGCCGGCTGACCGCCTCGGTCACCCCCTCCGGCTCGTGTTCGATCACCCGGTAGGTGGCGCCCCGCTCGTCCAGCAGGGCGATCAACTTGCGGTACATGTCCTCGGAGGCCATCGATCGCCTGTCTCTCCCGTCGGCAGTCCGGCGGGGGCATCATGCCAGACCCCGGGGCCCTCCCCGCCCAGCAGGCCCAGGGCCGCCTGGTGCAGTTCCGGGTCGCCCGCCGCGACGACCCGGCCGTGGGTGTCCAGGCCGAGCGGGGCGCCCGACCACTCCGTCAGCACCCCGCCCGCGCCCCCGACGACGGCGGCGGGCGCGAAGACGTCGTAGGGCTTCAGGCCGCTGTCGACGGCCAGGTCCGTCCGGCCCGCGGCGAGCAGCCCGTACGCGAACGAGCTGGCGCCGTACAGCGTGTACCGCACCTGGTCCCGGACCCGGGCCAGCGCCGGCCGCTCGTCCGGGCCGAAGAAGTCGGGGTTGGAGCAGGTGGCGAGCGCGGCGGCGGGTTGGGGGCAGGGGCGGGTGCGGACGGGGACCCGGTTGCGTTCGGCGAGGACGCCGTCCACGCCCACCCAGCGGTCCCCGGTCGCGGGGTAGTCGAGGACGCCCAGCCAGGGCCGGCCGCCCCGGGCCACCCCGATGAGCGTGCCGTACACCGGGATCCCGGCGATGAACGGCGCGGTGCCGTCGACCGGGTCCAGGACCCAGACCACGTCCGCGTCGAGGCCGTGCGACCCGAACTCCTCGCCCAGGACGCCGTGGTGGGGGTAGGCGTCGGCGATGCGGGCACGCAGCCGGGCCTCGATGGCGCGGTCGGTGGCGGTGACGAAGCTGTTGTCCGCCTTGACGTCGACCCGCGTCACCTCGGCCGCCGCCGCGGCGAGGACGGCGCGGCTCTCGTCGGCGAGGCGTTCGGCGAAGCGGAGGAGTTCGGCCGCGTGAGCGTCGGGTGCCGGGTTCACGCGTACTCCCCCAGGGTCTGGGCGAACGCCCAGTCGATCCACGGCAGCAGGGCCTCGACGTCGGCGGTGTCGACGGTGGGCCCGCCCCAGATCCGCAGGCCGGGGGGCGCCTCGCGATGGGCGCCGATGTCGTACCCGGCGCCGTTCTCCTCGATCCGGGCGCACACCCGGCGGGCGAACGCGGCCTGTTCCGGGGCCGGGAGGGCGGTGAAGCGGGGGTGGGTGAAGCGGAGGCAGATGCTGGTGGGCGAGACGGTCCTCGGGTCCTCGGCCAGGAACTCCACGTAGGGGGTGGCGCGCACCCAGCGGGCGACGGCGTCCAGGTTGGCGCGCGACCGGGCGACGGTGGCGGGCGTCCCGCCGATCCGCTCCACCCAGTCGAGGGCGGTGAGGACGTCCTCGACGGCCAGCATGGACGGCGAGTTGACGAAGAAGCCGTCGAACACCTCGTCGAGGAGCGCGCCGTCGCGGGCGATCCGGAACACCTTGGGAATCGGCCGGTCCGGCCGGAAGACCGCCAGCCGCTCGACGGCGGCCGGGGACAGGGCGAGCATGCCGTGCGCGCCCTCGCCGCCCAGCGCCTTCTGCCACGACCAGGTGACGACGTCGAGCTTGGCGAAGTCGACGTCCATGCCGAAGACGGCGGAGGTGGCGTCGCAGATGGTGAGTCCGTCGCGGTCGGCGGGGATCCAGTCGGCGTCGGGGACGCGGACGCCGGACGTCGTCCCGTTCCAGGTGAAGACGACATCGCGGGAGAAGTCGACGGCGCTCAGGTCCGGCAGGCCGCCGTAGGAGGCGGCGCAGTGGACGGTGACGTCGGGCACGCGCAGCTGCTCGACGATGTCGTGGAGCCAGGTGAGGCCGAAGTTCTCCCAGGCGCACACCTCGACGCCGGTGTGCCCGAGAAGGTTCCAGAGGGCGGTCTCGACGGCGCCGGTGTCGGAGCCGGGGATGATGGCGAGCCGGTGGTCGGGCGGCAGGCCGAGCAGCCGGCGGGAGGTCTCGATGACCTCGCGGAGCCGCGCGCGACCCTCGGGGTGGCGGTGGGACCTGCCGACGAAGGCGCCCTTGAGATCGCCGGGGTCCCAGCCGGGCGGCTTGGCGCAGGGGCCGGAGGAGAACCACGGCCGTTCGGGCTTGAGGGCGGGTTTGGACAGGGGGTTCGACACCCGCACGGGCGTTCGTCCTTCCGGTACACGAGGGCGGGTCCGCCGGGCGCGGGGCCCGACGGACGGCGGCACGAGGGGCGGGGTCAGCGGGTGAGGCTGACGAAGTGGCGGCGCGGCCCGGTGAAGGCGAACCGCCCGTGCTGGAGCACCTGGTTGTCGAGGACCAGGACGTCCCCCGGCCGCATTCGTACGGCGTGTGTGGTGCGCCAGAGGAGGCCGCGGAGGAACGCGATGGTGTCCTCGTCGATGGGCTCGCCGTCGCCGTAGCTGGTGGTCGCGGGGTAGGCGTGGTCAGGGAGGTCGGTGGGGAAGTCGGGGTGTGCGCGCCAGTAGGAGCTGTGGAGTTCGGTGATCTGGTTGAACCAGAGCCGTTCGCCGGTCTCGGGGTGGGTGGTGAAGGCGTCGCGGCGGTAGTGGTAGTGCAGTTCGTCGCCGGGGCCCCACCGGAAGACGTGGCCGGACGCGGCCAGGTGCTCCGCGACGTCGTCCTTGTTCTCGGTGCCGAAGGTCTCGGTCCAGCCCATGGCGCCCGCGGTCGCCGTGCGTGCCAGTCTCCGGTGGTAGCGCACGCCCCGCTCGGCGAACTCCGCGCGGAGGCCCTCGGGGAGGATCCGGCCGGTCTCGCGGATGTCGTTGACGGGGACCTCGCCGCCCTCGCCCGCCGCGGTCTCGCAGTAGAAGAAGACCTTGCGCGGATGGTCGGACAGGTAGGCCATCTCGTTGTGCGGCGAGAGGGTGATGCGGGGGTCCTCGTCGCTGGTGGCGAGCGCGGCCCCGGTGTCGTTGCGGCGGACGGCGATGCCGCCGCGGTAGCCCATGGGCGGGTATCCCAGATCCGCGACCAGCCGCTCGAAGCCGGGCTTGCCGGTCAGCGGCAGGCCGCGCAGCAGGAGGCCGCCGGACGCGGGCAGCGTCGCGTCGATCAGCTCCCGGACCGCCGCCGTGAGCCCGGAGGACGCCGGGTCGGCGACGGCGAAGGCCGGGATCATCCCGTTGGCGTCGGGCACGCTGTCCGGGAAGCTCTCGTGGGCGGACCCGGCGAGGAACCTCCGCCCGCGGACCGGCAGCCGGAAGGACGCGCCGAGTCCGACGCGCTGGAAGGCGGGAGCGGTCGCCTCGGTCGTCATCGCCGGTCCTCCTCGTCGGGGACGTCGTCAAAAGCGGTGGGCCGGCCGCGCAGCACGCAGATCTCGTGGAAGACCGGGGTCCCGGGGTCGGCGGCGAGCCGGTCGGCGGCCTCGGTGGCCGAGAGCGGCCGGCGGCCCTCGGGGTCGGCGGAGAAGGAGCAGGTGAAGTCCTTCTCGTGGCCGGTGCCGCGCAGCGCCGCCTCCAGGGCGGCGAAGAAGGTGATGTCGGTGCGGCCGTCCTGCGGGACGACGCGGGAGGCCAGCTCCTCGGGGCGGTAGCCGTGCGCGCGGAACAGCCGCGTCAGGACGTCCTTGCCGATCCGGCAGCCGAGGTTGAGCACCACCTCGGCCCGGGGCGCGCGGGCGCGGACGCGGCGGAGCAGCGCCTCGATCAGGCCGAGGCCCACGGCGTTGAACGGGTGGTCGTCGAAGGCGGACCACGGGTAGTAGTGGGCCGCGTGGTCCGTGATCCGGAGCGGGCCGCCGGTCTCGGGGCCGGTCCGCAGATGGGCGGCGCGGAACCGGGTGTACATCGCGTCCCCGGGGTCCGGCACCTGCGGCAGGCAGGCCACGACGGTGTCCGCGGCGACGACCGCCTCCGTGGCCGCGGGCCCGTCGACGAGGCTGACGGATCCCTCGATGAACCGGCAGCGGCCGGCGAGGCCGGGGGCGGCGTCCATGACGAACCGCCGGGCGAGGGGCGGCAGTCGGGGATCCAGGTCGCTGGCGGTGACGTGCGCGGCGCCGCACCGCCGCAGCAGGTGCAGGACGTTGGCGCCGCTGCCGACGCCGACCTCGTAGACGCGCCGGCCGCGCAGTCCGGCGCGTTCCAGACCGGCCTGGAAGGTGACCGTCCAGGGGTCGGACGGGTCGAAGGTGAAGCTCGGCACGGAGGCCGGGGCCGGGTCCGGTACCGAGGCCGGGGCGGGCGCCGGGGCTAACATCGTGTGCTCGGACGGCATGTCATCAAACCTCCCGGTGATGGCGGGCGGGGCGCCGCCCGCCCGGTTACTGGTCGATCAGCAGGACGTCCCCGGCCGCTTCCCGGAGGCAGTGGTCGGAGCGCATGGACGCGGCGTAGCCGCCGGCGTTGATCAGCGCCACCCGGTCGCCCTCGCGCAGCCGGGGCATGGGGTGGTCGACGGCCCACTGGTCGAGGGCCTCGTTGATGTTGCCGACGACGGTGTACGTCTCGGTGCCCTCGTCCCATCGGGGCGTGACCGCGACGGGTTCGCAGGGCAGGCCGTAGAAGACGGGCTCCATGGCCAGGTTGAAGCCGGCGTCGAGCCCGGCGAACAGCACGTCCCGGCGCCGCTCCACGTACGTGACGGTGGTGAGGAGCAGCCCGGCGTCCTTGACGAGGTAGTCGCCCGGTTCGACGGCGACGGTCAGGCCGCGGCCGGCGAACCGCCGGGCGACGGCGGCGGCCCAGCGGTCCAGGTCGAGGGGCGCGTCGGCCGGGGTGTGGGGGACGCCCAGCCCGCCGCCGATGTTGACCTCGCGCAGGTCGGGGAAGTGCGCGGTGAACGCGTCGGCGGCGTCGAGGGCGTCCTCCAGCTCGCCGAGCTGGGGGTCGAGCCAGCCGCAGCCCACGTGGAAGTGGAGCCGGACGATCTTCAGGCCGTGGCGTGCGGCGATGGCCCTGGCGTCGTCCAGGTGCTCGCGGTAGACGCCGAACTTGGTGGTGGGGGCGCCGCTGTAGCTCAGCCGGGGATCGCCCTGGTAGCCCGCGCCGGCGGCCGGGTTGACGCGCAGGCCCACCTCGCGGCCGGGGCGGGCGCGGCCCAGGGCGTCCAGGGAGGAGCGCGAGTCGAGGTTGATCCGCAGGCCGTCGAAGCGGGCGAGGACGTCGATGTCCTGGGCGGAGAGCGAGGTGCCGGTGAAGGAGATCGCGTCGGCCGGGAACCCGCAGGCCGCGGCGTGCCGCAACTCCCCCGCCGAGCAGACGTCGACGCCGCAGAGGCCGAGGGTCCGCAGGTACGTCAGGAGGGCGGTGGACCGGTTCGCCTTGATCGCGTAGTGGATGCGGTGGTCGACGCCGGCCGCGTCCAGCGCGGCGGCCAGCCGGCGGACGTTCTCCCGTACCCGGTCGGCGCTGAGGACGTGGACCGGGGTGCCGGTGCGGGCGGCCAGCGCCTCCAGGTCGGTACGGCCTAGGTGCAGCCGGCCGTCGGTGTGCCGGAGGTCGGGCCGCTGCCACCAGGCGGCCGGCGGTGGGGCGGCGGCCGGGTCCGGTCCGTCGACGGCGCTCGGCGGCAGGTAACGCAGCCGTCGCGCGGCCGCCGCGCCGAGGGCGTCGGCCAGGCGGTCCCGGCCGCACTCCGGGTCGAGGACGACGCCGAGCGGGGCGTCGGGGGCCGGTCCGGCGCAGACGGCCTGTTTGACGCGGAGGACGGTGAGCGCGGGCGGCAGGCCGCGGCAGTCCAGGACGACGGGGGGTGCTTCCATTGCTGTCACTTTCGCTGTCACCTTTCGGTGCCGGGCGGGGGTCGTGGCACGTGGTCGCCGTCGCCTCCGCCGCTAGCCGATCCCCTCGTCCCGCAGGTCGCGCTCCGCGCGGGCGAGCGCGTCGGCCATGATGTCGACGATCCGGTCGATCTCGCCCTTGGTGACGACGAGGGGCGGCGACATGATGCAGAGGTTCTCGAAGGGCCGGACGAGGAGCCCGGAGGTCTCGCAGTGCCGGTCGACGCGGGCGGCGAGGGCCTGGTTGCGCAGGGTGGGCCCGGACTCGCCGGGCACGTGGCACTCGACGCAGGCCATCAGGTGGTCGCCGCGCACGGCGGCGACGATCGGCGACGCACGCAGTTCGCGGAGCCGGCCGACGAAGTACGGGCCGACGTCCCGGACGTGGCCGCAGACGTCCTCGCGCCGCATCACCTCGATGTTGGCGAGGGCGGTGGCGCAGGCGACCGGGTGGCCGGAGTAGGTGAAGCCGTTGGAAAAGACCGGTTTGGCCGGGTCGGCGGTGCGGGCGAGGGCGTCGGCGATCCGGTCGGAGATCAGGACGGCGCCCAGCGGCTGGTAGCCGGAGGTCAGCCCCTTCGCGGTGACCAGCAGGTCGGGGACGATCCCGAAGCGGGCCTCGGAGGCGAAGAAGTGGCCGAGCCGGCCGAAGCCGGTGACGACCTCGTCCGAGATGTAGAGGATGTCGTGGCGCCGGCAGAGCTCCCGGGTGGCCTCGTGATAGCCGGGCGGCGGGACGAGGACGCCGCCGGAGGCCAGGACCGGTTCCGCGACGAAGCAGGCGATGGTGTCGGCCCCGAGGGCGGCGATGGCCGCCTCCATTCCCTCGAGCAGCCCGGCCAGCCGCTCGGCCGCGGTGACCGGCGAGGTGTCTGGGTCGTACCCCGGGCTCTCGAGGTGGTGCACCCACTCGTTCTCGTAGTGGAAGCGCGTCCGGTCCGCCTCCTTGCCGGACAGCGAGGCGCCCAGGTAGGTGCTGCCGTGGTAGGCGTCGGTCCGGGAGAGGACGTGGCGCTTCTCGGGGCGGCCCTGGGCGGCGAAGTAAAGGTGGGCGATCCGGACGGCGGAGTCCACGGCGGTGGAGCCGCAGGTGGTGAAGTGGACGCGGTTCAGGTCGCCCGGCGACAGCTCGGCCAGCGTGGCGGCCAGTTCGGCGGCCGGCTCGTTGGAGACGTCGGCGAACGGGGTGAAGTACGGCATGCGCGACGCCTGGGCGCTCATCGCGTCGACGAGCTCCTGCCGCCCGTAGCCGACGGTCACGCACCACATGCCGCCGATGGCGTCCAGGTACTTGCGGCCCGCGGCGTCCACGACCTCGACGCCGCTCGCCTCGGTGACGACGAGGGACGTGCCCGTGCCGAGGGCGGAGAGGTCCGCCCAGGGGTGCAGGACGTGCCGCGCGTCCTTGGCGACGAGCGCCTCGCCGTCGTCCTGCCTGATCTCGTGCTGCACTGGTCCGCTCCTTCCGTTCGGTTCGTTTTCCGGCGGCCCGGCTCAGCGGCCTTCGAGGACGGCCCGGTAGCGGTCGTGGGCGCGGGTGAGGGCGCCCGCGCGGTAGGCGGCCGTGTAGTCGGCGAGGCTCGGGTAGTCGGCCTCGGCCTCCTTGGACAGCGCCTCGACGAAGCCGCCGTTCCTGATGTCGTCCAGGATCGCCCGGCCCTTGTCCCGGACCTCGTCGCCGAGGAGCTTCCCCAGGTAGCGCTGGACTCCGAACCGGCAGGTGGGCGAGCCCTGTTGCTCGACCACCTCGTACAGTCCGGTGTCGGCCGCCTCGACGAGCATCTCCGCCATCTCCCCGGAGGCGTGCATGTCGAGCAGCGCGGGCACCGGGTCGTAGCCGCCCTCGACCAGCACCTCGAACGCCGTCCGGAACGCGTCGAGCAGCAGCGGGGTGAGGAACTGCTCCTGGAACAGGTCGAGTTCCGTCTCGGTGGCGTGCGGCACGGGCAGCACGCCGTACCGGGTGAAACCGACGGCGCGGGCGACGGCGAGGATGCGGCGCAGCGTCCGCCCGGTGGCGTCCTGGACGACGTCGACGAAGGCGAGCACCCCGGATCCGTCCAGGTACCGCTGCCGGATCGGTTTGCCGAACATCTTGGGGGCCAGGAGGGCCACGTCCGCGCCCGGCGGGAGGTCGATCCGTCCGTAGCGGACGGAGAAGCCGTGGGCCAGCACGAACAGGTCGCCGTCGGCCAGGTGCGGGGCGATGTGCGCGGTGTAGACCTCCTGGTGGGCCTCGTCGGGGATGAGGAGCAGGACGATCGACGCCTCGGCGACCGCGTCGGCGATCGGCCGGGTGTCGAAGCCGTCGGCGACGGCGGCGTCCCGGTAGGCGTCGTCGCGATTGCCCACGACGACGCGGACGCCGCTGTCGCGGAGGTTGGCGGCGAACGCCTTGCCCTGGATCCCGTAGCCGACGACGGCGACGGTCTCGCCCTCGATGTCGTCCGGACTGGCGTCCTTGTCGAAGTACACGCGGCGGCCCCTCTCAGGCGGAATGCGGTCGGACGTGCGGTGTGCTCCGGGCAGGGGGCGGAACCGGCGCCGGGGCGTGTTTGCGCACCCGGTCGCCGAGTTCGGTGAAGGTCATGTTCCGGCAGTAGACCTCGGCGAAGGCGTCCCACTCGGCGCGGCGCCGGGAGTCGTCCCAGCCGAGCAGGGCCGCCATCTCGTCCAGGACGAGGTCGAGGACGTCCGTGTCGACGTCGCAGCGGCCGGTGGCGTCGAAGACGACGGCGTCCCTGATGCCGCCGGTGTTGAGGAGGTAGTCGGCGTAGGCGCTCGCCATCTGGTGGCGGACGTGGTGCCGGACCTTCTCGCGGAGGAACTCCGGGTCCCGGCGCGGCGCGTCGGCCCGGTGGACCGCGAACAGCTCCTCGTCGCGGACGGGCAGGAACGGCAGCCTGCGGGTGGTGGACGGGCCGAGCCGGCGGCCCGTCTTCCGGCGGACCTCCCGGGCGATCCGCCCGGCCACCTCCCGCCCGGCCCAGCGGAACTCGGTGAGCTTGACGTTGACCATGTCGTAGACGGTTCCGCCGCCGCAGGGGCGCTCGTTGACGCGGAACATCCGGGAGATGTCCTGGACGGCGATCCTCCCGCCGTCGTCGGCGGCGAGCGGCCGGATGCCGCAGAAGACGTTGAAGACGTCCTCGCGCCCGATCCGCCACTCCTCGCCGACGAGCGCGTTGTAGGAGTGCAGCAGCTCCTCGATCTCGTCCTCCTCCGGGACGACGAGGTCGGGGTCGGTGTGGGCGCGGTCGGTGGTGGTGCACTGGATGTACCACAGGCCGTGCTGGTGGAAGGGGCGCAGGTAGTGCTGGCGTTCGGCGTTCAGCGGGACCAGGCCGACCTGGAGCCGGGGGTCCGCGGAGAGCCGCCGGTGGATGCGCTCGTTGGTCGCCTCCAGATGGGAGCCCCGGCTGTAGACCACGGACGTGCGTCCGTCGGGGCGCGGGGTGCGGTTGCGCGCCTCGTCGATCCAGGGGCCGGCCGCGTTGGTGAGCGTGTGGGCCTTGACGGTGACCGTCTCCGGGAGGTCGTCGGCCTCGAAGCGGCGGGCCAGGGTCACCAGGAAGTGCCCGCCGCCGTCCTCCACCCACTCGTAGCGCACGGCCTCGACGTGGCTCAGGGCGCGGACGGGAAAGGTCTCGGAGCCGCGGAGGCAGGCGTCGCGGATCGCCTTCAGGACCAGGATCTTGTCGTTGTTGGCGCGTCCGTCCCAGTAGAGGATGCCGCCGAGGACGTCGTCGGAGTCCAGGTGGGGCAGTTCGCGGCGGAGCGCCTCGCGGTCGCGGAACAGCCGGACGCGGCTGAAGCGGGGGGACAGGCCGCACCAGGCCCACAGGGTGGTGAACAGGTCGTAGAGCGAGATGCCGAAGAAGACGGCCCACTTCTTCTCGGGGCTGTCGGGCAGGACGAAGACGATGTTGGGGATCTCCTCGACCGTGCCGCCGCCCGTCTCGATCAGCAGCTTGCGCTCCCGGGTGCCGTACCAGACCAGTTGGAGGTCGAGCCAGGCCCCGCGCAGGTTCTGGGCGAACGTCTGCCGGATCTTGGGGTCCTCGCGCAGCCGGAAGGCGAGCAGGCCGCGGTGGAAGGCCATCCTCAGGTAGCGGATGCCGGGGTGGACGGCCTTGCCGGTCTTGCTGGACGTCTCGCCGCCGAAGGGGCCGCGGTCGACCAGCAGGGCGCTCGCGTCGCCGCGGGAGGCCAGGTCCCGGAGGACGCCGGCACCGGCCGCGCCACCGCCGATGATCAGGGTGTCGTGGACGAGGCCGGGGTCCTCGTCCTGCTCGGCTGCCAGCTCCCGGAACCAGCGGACGACGTCCGTCATCGCGAAGGTCCGCGCGACCGGGGGGCCGGGGGGTGCCGTCCTCCGGGCCCGCCGCCACGGTGTCCGCCTCATGCTCGTCCTCCTCTTCGCACGGCGATCACCCGGTGGCGCGTATCGCGCCAGGCGCGGAAGGTGATCGCCGCGTCCGGTGGCACCGGCGAGGTGGTCCGCCGGTCCCAGCTCCGCTCGGTCATGTAGCGCATGAACGCCCTGATCTGCTCGCCGTCCATGCCGCGTCCGCCGTCCCGCCGTTCGGCCAGCCGCTCCTGGGCCTCGCGCTCCCGCACCATCTGCTCGAAGGACGGCCATTCGAAGGCCCAGAGGGCGTCCATGCGGTCGAACACCGGCCGCCAGCCGCGCAAGTGCTCGGCGACGCGGCGGGGCAGGCCGTCGGGGAGGGCGGCCGGGTCCACGTCGGTCTCGGCGCCTGCGAACCACAGGTCGAACAGGAACACCCCGACCCGCCCGCGGACTTCGAGGCAGCGGTCCGGGTCCGTGGACCGGTCGTCGTTCCGCTTGTCGAAGCCGCGGAGCCGGAGGGTGCCGTGCTCGGTGCTCCGCTCCATGGCGCGCAGGTCGGCCAGCAGCCGGCCGAGGTCGTGGGTGCCGGGCAGCGACCGGTTGGGGACGCCGGGCACGCCGGGGTCGTAGCCGAGCCGGCGGAGGGGTTCGCGGGCCGCCCGGCCGAGGTACCAGTCGTCGCCGCTGCGGGCGACGGCCCGGCCCTCGGACCCCCGGTCGAGCAGGTGGTCGAGGACGACGGCGAGGGCGTTGGTCAGGACCGTCTTGCCGGCGCCGGGGCTGCCGTTGAAACCGACGACGAACAGCTCGCCGGACCGGCGGATCCGCTTCTCGCGGACGATCCACCGGGCGAACGGGAGGTACAGCCGCCACAGGTCGGCGACCGGCGGCTCGGCGTCGGTGAAGTAGCCGTTCCACCAAGCGGCGAACGGTTCCCAGACACGGCGCAGCAGGCGGATCCGCTCCAGGGCGACGGCCTCCGGCGGGACCGGGTTCCGGGCCGGTGCGAACACCGCCTGGAGGGGGTCGTCGCGGGTCGCGGCGGCGAGCGCGCGGAACGCCTCCTCCCCCACGGGCCGGCCTTCGGCGATCCGCAGCAGGACCGGTCCGAGGTGCGCGTCGACGGCCTCCCGGTGGTGGGCCGCGACCGCGTCGAACCGCTCGTCGCCCAGCGTGCGGAGGGCGTGCAGGGCGGTCTGCGCTCGGTCGGAGAGGAGGAAGGCGAGGGCGGCCCCGATGCCGGCCCCGGGCGGGCGGGTGCTCCAGTCGCGGATCTCCTGTACGACGTCGTCGTGGGTCCGGGCGGCGGTCGGCGTCACGTGCTCGTGTCCCCCTGTGCGTGTGTACGGTGTGGGCTCGGCTCGGTCAGCGCTGCGACAGGTACGCGTGGAGCTCGCCGAGGCGCTGGTCGGGCCGGGCGATGTCGGCCAGCGGCACGTCCTTGCCGAACCGGCGTGCGAAGTCGCCGCGCATACGGGCGAAGTCGAGGGAGTCCAGGCCGAGGTCCGCGAGGCGCTCGGAGGCGTCCCAGCGGTGGACGTAGCCGCTGAGGAAGGCGCGGACGCCGTCCTCGTCCTCCGGTCGCGGGCCGGTGTCCGACGGCCTCGCCGGATCCGGAGCGGCGGGCTCTGGTGGTTCGGTTGGCAGGAGCCCCCGGACGAGCGGGGTCCCGGCCCACGGGGACCGTGCCCAGTCCACCTCGCAGGCCGCGAGGTGGCGCGGCCCGGTGTCCCCGGAGAGCAGGGCGGCGACGGCCTTCCCGAGCAGGGCGAGCCCGGTCCCGGTGGACAGCGGCGTCTCCGCGGCCGCCCGCGCCCCTTCCAGCGCCTTCGCGTCGCGCGCCGCCATGCCCGTGTCGCCCCAGGTACCCCAGCCGACGGAGACGACCGCCGGCCCGCCGCCGGGCGTCCGCCAGGTGGCGTGGGCGTCCATCCAGGCGTTGGCGGCGGCGTAGTTGGCCTGGCCGGGGGCGCCCAGCAGGCCGCTGGTGGAGGAGAAGGCGACGATCCAGGGCGCGCCGGCGTGCCGGGCGAGTTCGGTCAGCGGGGCCAGGGCGAGCTTGGGCGCGAGCACGGCCGGGAAGCGGGAGGGGTCCAGGTTGCGCAGGATCCCGTCGTCGAGGGCGCCGGCGAGGTGCAGGACGCCCGCGAGCGGCCCGGTACGGGCGGCGAGCGCCGCCGCGTCGAACGGCCGGGCGAGGTCCGCCGCCAGGAACCGGACACCCGGACGGAGGTCGCCGGGGTCCGTCCGCCCGGTGACGACCACCCGCTCCGGGGCGACCCGCTGGTGGTGGATCAGCCAGTCGGCGACGGCCCTCCCGAGGCCGCCGGTGCCGCCGGTGAGGAGGTAGCTCCCGTCGGCGGCGCCCAGGGTGCCGGGAGGCAGCTCCGGCAGGTCGAGGGGGACGAGCCGCCGGCCGAGCAGATGGCCGCGCCGGTGGAGCAGGTCGGTCTCCTCGAGGTGCGCCCGCGCCCGCCGGAGCAGCCCGTCCGGCCACGACGACGTGTCGTCGGGCCACGCGTGGACGTGGATCCGGCGCACCGCGAGCCCGGGCTCCTCCAGGGCGAACGCCCGGGTCATCCCCGCCGCCAGGCCGGAGGCGGCCCGCGCGGGCAGGACGACCGTCAGCCGCCCGCGCGCCCCGGCGTCCGCGAGGGAGAGGAGCACGTCCCGGAGCTCGGCGCAGTGCCGGGCGGCGTCGTCCTCTTCCCCGGCCCGGCAGACGAGGGCGGCCTCGGCCTCCGCCCCGACGAGCGCGGCCCGCAGGAACCGCGCCGCGGCGGCGGGCCCGTCGGCGTCGAGCACGGTCCACGGGATCGCGCCGGGCTCCACGGGGGGCCGGGGCGGCCGGGGCGGCCCGGCCGGACGGTCTGCGGCGGTCTGGGCCGCCACTCCCGCCGGGGAGGAGCCCCCTGGCCGCACCGCTTCGGCGGCCCAGCCCGCGTCGAGTTCGGTGCGCGCGGCCCCGACGGCGTCCACCGGGAGCCCGGCCGGGCCGCCTTCGGCGGACCCGCCCTCGGCGAGGCCGGTGCGCGGGGACTGTCCGTCCCGCGCCGAGCGAGCGGACGGCACGGCCGGAGCCATGCCGCCGACGGCGGCCTCGGGCGCCGGCCCGGGGGCGGCGAGGGCCGCCCCGGTGGGCGCCGGCCGTGGGAGCGGCACCCAGCGGACCTCGTGCAGCCGGCTCGTGCCCGGGGTGTCGTGGGGGAGGAGGCGGTCGAGGAAGGCGGTGAGTCGGGTGAGGACGTCCGCTCGGTGCCGGAGCATGAAGTCGTGGGCGCCCTCGTGGAGTTGCGTCTCGACGATCGGACTGGTGGTGTACGCGGCCCAGCCGACCGCCGCCGCGGCGGGGAAGGACGGGTCGTCGGTGCCGGCCTGTACCTGGAGCGGGCAGTCGAGCGGCGCTCCCCCGGTCTCCCGCCGCCCGGCGGCGCGGCGTTCGGCGCGGGCGTCGAGGGCGAGGTCCGCCTGGAGGAGCGGCAGCACCTCACGGCGCCACCGGGGGTCGTCCCGCAGTTCGTCGGGGGCCATCAGGTAGCTCTCCGGCGGTGCGGCGTCCGCCGGGGCGTCCGGCGCGAGCGGGGCGCGGCCGACCACGGAGACGGCGGTGACGCGGCCGTCGCGGGCCCAGTCGGCGAGCGGGCCGCCGAGCAGGTCGACGACGAGCGACGCGCCGAGGCTCAGGCCGCAGAAGGCGACCGGGGCCGGGCCGGCGTCCGCGCGGACGGCGTCGGCGAGCCGGGCCAGGAAGGCGTCGTCCGGCAGCGGCTGTGCCGTGTCGCCCGCGCGGCCCGGGAGTTCGACGGCGACGACGTCCAGCCACGGGGGCGCGGTACACGCCCAGGAGCGGAACGCGTCGGCGCCGCCGCCCGCGTACGGCAGGCAGTACAGCCGCAGCCGCGCGTCCGGCTTGGCGGCGAAGCGCACCAGCGGGCCGTCCTGGGCGGGCTCCGGCTCGGGGGTGCCGTCGACGTACGGCGAGGCGTCGGGGTCCGTCCAGTGGCTGACGCGGTCGAAGCCGTAGGCGGGCAGGACGCGGTGCCGGGGGCGTTCGCCCTCGTGGAGGGCGGCGAGGTCGACGTCGGCGCCGTGCCGCCAGAGGTCGCCGAGCGCCTCGAGGAAGGCCGTGCCGTCGTCCCGGCCGGGGTCGGCGGCGTACGGCATGGTGGCGAGCGGCACCGGGCCCGGCTCGGCACGGGCGTCCAGGCACTTGTGGGTGAGGGTGGTCAGGACGCGGCCCGGGCCGATCTCCAGGACGAGGTCCGGCTCCCAGCGGAGCAGCGTGCCGACGGCGTCCCGCCACCGGACCGTGGAGGTGAGGTGGGCGCCCCAGTAGGTGTCGGGCCGGTGGCCCGCGTCGAGCCAGGTGCCGGTGAGGTTGCTCGCCGTCGGCACGGCCGGGACCCGGGCCGGGAGGCCGGCCGCGGCGGCGTCGAGCCGGGCGGCGACCGGGGCCATGAGCGGGCTGTGGAAGGGGTGGGAGACGGGGAGCGGGCGGCAGGTGAGGCCGAGGGCGGGCAGTTCCTCACGCGCTTGGCGCAGGGCGTCCGGCGTGCCGGACAGCACCACGCGGCCGGGCGCGTTCTCGGCGGCCGGCCAGAGGCCGGTGCGGCCCTCCAGCCAGCGGGCGAGCCGTTCCTCGTCGCCGACGACGCCGAGCATGCCGCCGGGTTCGCCGGGCAGCAGTTCCTCGGTCGCCCTGGCGCGGACGGCCACGAGTTCCGCCGCCTCGTCCAGTGTGAGGAGCCCGGTCAGCGCCGCCGCCGCGTACTCGCCGATGCTGTGGCCGGCGACGGCCACGGGCCGGACGCCGAGTTCCGTCAGCGTGGTGGCGAGGGCGTACTCCACGGCGAACAGCCCGCACTGGGTGGTGACCGGCCGGGTCACGGAGGTGTCGTCGGCGCCGAGGACGAGGGCGGCCGGGTCCTCGGGCAGGTGCCGGGCCAGGCTCGCGCAGGCCGCGTCGAAGTGGCGGCGGAACCGGCCGCCGTCCGCGTGCCCCCGGTACAGGCCGCGGGCCATGCCGGCGGTCTGCGAGCCCTGTCCGGAGAAGCAGAACGCCACGGTGGCGGCGCGGCCCCGGCGGGCGGTGGCGGGCGGTTCGGCGGACAGCCGGCGGAGCCCGTCGGCAGCGCCCTCGGTGATCACGGCGGTCGCGCGGAGCGGGTGGGACTCCCGGGTCAGGTGCAGGGCGCGGACGGCGGGGGCGAGTTCCCCGTCGGGCAGCCCCTCGACGTGCCGGGCCAGGGCGTCCGCGTTGCGCCGGAGGGCGGACGCGCTCCGGGCCGAGACCGTCAGCAGGTGCGGGGTGCCGGGCGCGGCGGGCTCCGGCTCCTCGTCCGGCGCGGGCCGCGGCGCCTCCTCCAGGATGACGTGGGCGTTGGTGCCGCCGATGCCGAAGCTGGACACCCCGGCGCGGCGCGGGAGCTGGGTGTCCGGGTCGGCGACGGTCCACGGCCCGTGGGTGCGCCGGACGGTGAACGGCGAGCCGTCGCAGTCCACCAAGTCGACCAGTTTGGGGTTGAGCGTGTCGTGGTGGACGGTGGGCACGAGTTCCCGGTGGTGCAGGCAGAGCACGGTCTTGATGAGGCCGGTGATGCCGGCGGCGCAGTTGGCGTGCCCGATGTTGCCCTTGACACTGCCGAGGGCGCAGCCGCCGGTGCGCGGCGGCCGCTCGTCGTCCCGGTGGCGTTCGAACGCGTCGTGGAGGCCCTTGAGTTCGATGGCGTCGCCCACGTGGGTGGCGGTGGCGTGACATTCGACGTAGGAGAGGCGTCCGGAGTCGATCCCGGCCATGGTGAGGGCGTCGGAGACGCACTGGGTCTGCGCCCGTGCGCTGGGCGCGGTGTAACCGGCCTTCATCCGGCCGTCGTTGGAGACGCCGAAGCCGGTCAGGACGGCCCAGACGTGGTCCCCGTCGGCGAGGGCGTCGTCGAGGCGCTTGAGGACGACGGCTCCGACGGCGTCGCCGAAGAGGGTGCCGCTCGCGTCGGCGTCGAACGGGCGGACGCGGCCGTCCGCGCTGCCCACCAGCCCCTCCTCGTAGCGGTAGCCGAAGTTGGGGAAAGTGAGGGCGGAGGCGCCGGCGACGGCCATGTCGCACTGGCCGGAGACGATGGACTGGGCGGCCTGGGCGACGGCGACGAGGGCGCTGCTGCACGCGGAGGTGACGGTGACGGCGGGGCCGCCGAGGTCCAGCAGGTAGGCGACGCGGGTGGCGATGTAGTCCTTCTCGTTGCCGATCTCGGTGAGGAACAGCCCTGCCGGATCCAGGGGTTGAGTCAGTCCGCCGCCCTTGAGGTGGTGGACCAGGTAGCCGTCGATGCCACAGGCCGCGAAGACGCCGGTGCGCCGGCGGTAGGGGTTGTTCCGCCGGGCGTAGCCGGCCTGTTCGAGGGCGTGCCAGGCGGTTTCCACGAAGACGCGGTGCTGGGGGTCCATGGTGACGGCCTCGCGCCGACCGATCCCCCAGAACTCCGCGTCGAACTTGTCCGCATCGTCGACGAGTTGGGCGGCGGGGACCCACCGCGGGTGGGTCACAACGTCCTCCGGGACGCCTTTCCGCCGTAGGTACTCCGGTGTGAAGGTGGTGAGGGAGTCGGTGCCGTGGCGCAGGTTGTCCCAGAAGGCGTCCAGGTCGGGTGCCCCGGGGAAGCGGCCGGCCATGCCGACGATCGCGAGCCGGGTGGTCGGCGGCCGGGGTGTCCGGCGCCGGGGCTCCGGGGCGGGTTCGCGCTCCCGCCGGCCGCCCGCGCAGTGGGCGGCGAGGTCCCGGAGCACGGGGTACTGGAAGACGTCGACGACGGGGAGGGAGACCCCGTACCGCTCGGCGAGCAGGCCGGAGAGGCGGGCGGCGGCGAGCGAGTCGCCGCCGAGGGCGAAGAAGTCGTCGTCGGGGCCGGCGGAACGGACGCCGAGCACCTCCGACCAGGCGCGGGCAACGCGCTGTTCCGTCGTCGTGAGCGCCTCGCCGGCCGTGGCGGACCCCGGTTCCCCGGGGGGCGCGGGGAGGGCCGCGAGGTCGAGCTTGCGGGAGCCGCCGCCGCTGAGGGGCAGGGCGTCGAGGGCGAGGACGTGCCGGGGGCGGGCGTACTCGGGGAGGTCGCGCGCGGCCTTGCGGCGGGTGCGGGCGAGGACGGTGTCCGAGGGCCGGCCCCGCTCCCCCAGGACGTACGCGACGAGGGCGGCGGGCTGCCCGGTGCGCTCGTCCGGGACGGGCCGGACGATCACCCGGGAGACGTCCGGCTGATCCTCCAGGACGCTCTCGACCGCGCGCAGCGACACCTTGAAGCCGCGGAGTTTGACGACGTCACCGGCGCGGCCGAGGACCTCCAGGCCGCCGTCGGGCAGGAACCGGGCGCGGTCGCCGGTGCGGTAGAACGTCGCTTCGGTGAAGGAGGTACCGGCGAGGGCGGGCGGGCAGGGGACGAAGCGTTCGGCGGTCTTGGCGGGGTCGTCCAGGTAGCCGTCGGCGACTCCGGGCCCGGCGACGAGCAGTTCGCCGACACCGCCGCGCGGGACGGGCTCGCCCCGGTCGTCGAGGAGGACGGCGGCGGTGCCGTCGAGGAGCCGGCCGACCGGCGCGAAGGCGGGTGTGCGCGCGGTACCTGCGGCGGGCGGGCGGGGCAGGAGGTCGGCGTAGGAGACGTCCAGGCTCTCCCAGGTGCTGTAGGCGTTGACGAGCCGGACGTGCGGCGGGAGGAGGGCCACCGCCTTCTCGACGACGCGGGCCGGCACGACCTCGCCCATCAGGAAGACGATCTCCATATGGGCGAGTTCGGCGGCCAGCCGGGGGCCGGTGGTGGGGTGGTCGAGGACGCTCTCGAAGAGGGAGGGCGGGACCACGATCCGGGTGATCCGCTGCCGCCGCAGGGTGTCGACCAGCCGGACGGGGTCGACGATGTGGTCGTCGGGGACGATCACCGCCGGCCGGCCGTGGAGGAGCGGGCGCAGGCACTCCCAGGCGAAGAAGACGTTCAGGCCGTCGCGGGAGGTCTCCTCGTAGGGGTAGAGCTCCTGGCGGGCGTCGAAGCAGTAGAGGCAGCCGAGATGCGAGTTGAGCACGGCTTTGGGGGTGCCGGAGGTGCCGCTCGTCATCGAGATCAGGGCGGTGTCGGAGGGGGCGACGTCCGGGAGGGCGGGAGGTGCGACGGCGTCCGGACATCGTCCGCCGGGACATCGGCCGTCCGGACATCGGTCGTCCGGACATCGGTCGTCCGGACATCGTCCGCCGGGACATCGGCCGTCCGGACATCGGTCGTCCGGACATCGGTCGTCCGGACATCGTCCGCCGGGGCGCCGCTCCCCGTCGAGCACGAGGAGGCGCTCCGGTGCGCGGTACGCGGGCGGCAGGAGGCCGGCGAGTTCGGGGGTGGTGACGACGGTGCGGACGCGCGCGCTGTCGAGGAACCGGGCGAGCAGCGAGGCCGGCCAGTTCTTCTCCAGCAGACAGGCGGGGGCGCCGAGACCGAAGCAGCCGAGCAGGGCGAGGCAGTACTCGGCGGAGTGCGGGAGGAACAGGCCGACGACGTCGCCCTTGGCGACCCCGAGGGCGGTCAGGTCGGCGGCGAACGCGGCCGTGTCGTCGGCGAGTCGGCCGTACGTCCACCGCCGGTCGCCGTCGATCAGCGCCGGGGCGTCCGGGTGCTCGGCGGCCCGGTCGCGGAAGCGGGCCCACAGGGAGCGGTCCGGTGCGGGGTACGCGCGGGGGGTGAGGGCGACGGAGGGGCCGGCGGCGGCCCGTACCCGGTCGAGGCGACGGGTGACGCCGGCAAGCAGGGCGGCCTCGGAGTCGCGGAGGTAGAAGTGGCCGCCGGGCAGGAGTTCCACGTCGAAGGGCGTGTCGTCGGTGAAGTGCGCGCGCCAGGCGTGGAGTTCCGCGGCGTCGACGGTGGGGTCGGCGGTGCCGCCATAGACCGCGCAGGGGACATCGAGCCGGACGCCGGTCCCGTCGCCGGTGCGGCAGGGGTATGTCTCGTCGAGCCGCAGGTCCGCCCGGAGCGGGGGCAGCAGCAGCCGGAGCACCTCCTCGTCGGCGAGCAGGTCCTCGGGGACGAGGCCCCAGTCGCGGACGTGGCCGGTGAAGACGTCCTCGGGGAGGGAGTGCTTGACCGTGTCCGGTGGGAGGTGCGGGGCGCGGTGGGCCGAGAGGAGGAGGGCGCTCGGCCGGCGTCCGTCCGCCCGGATCAGCTCCCGGCAGACGTCGAAGGCGAGGAGGGCCCCGAAGCTGTGGCCGAACAAGGCGAACGGGGCGCCGTCGTCGTGCAGTTCGACCCAGCGCACGAGGTCGGCGACGAGCGACGGCCAGTCCTGGTAGGGCGGTTCGTCCTGGCGCCTGCCACGCCCTGGAAGGGTGTAGGAGACCGTCTCGACGTCGTCCGGCAACCCGGCCGGCCAAGTGCGGAAGGTCTGCGGGCCACCGCCCGCGTGCGGGAAGACGAACAGGCGCAAGGCGACGTCCTCACGCCGGGCGAGGACGAAGGGTTCGACGGCGGGCGCCGGACCCGGCCTTTCCGTGGAGCGTAACAAGCAGCACCCCTGCCTCAGTCAGTTGTTGCCGACCAACTCGACCCTGGGATTACCCGTACACGGAACTACGCGGAACTGGCGGAACGTGCGTGACCATGTGAGCGATTGTCACGGTCACGGCAGTCCGTCACAGCATCGGAAAGGCGGCGGCGGCCGGGGCTGCGGTGCGGTCTTCCGTCGACCAACCGGCCGTGGCGAGGGCCTGGTTCGTCTCTCTCCGCACGATGCGCCCTGTGCATGTTGTGCACTTCTGATGCTGGAGCTTGCAGTGGAGCGTGAGTGACCCAACCAGTCTCGCAGTGTGGATGATCGGGCGTCAAGCACGAGTTCGAGGGCATGAGTATGCCCGTCACATGTGCCGGAAGACGTTTCGGAGGAACCTCTTTCGGGCACGGGCGCGCGGTCCACCCTGTCACGCGCCCTCGTTCCGCGCGCCCCCGTCAGCGTCGGGGTTCGCTCCCCGGGTCGCGGTACTCGGCGGCGATGCCGAAGCGGCCGGGTTCGCCGGGAGCGGACGGGAGGTGCCGCACCGTCGAGACGGTGCTGATCACCGGCTCGCCCGCGGGCCGCTCCCCCGCCTCCGCCTCCGCCGCGCGCTGTTCGAGTCGTTCCAGGTCGGCCGCGGAGACCAGGGCGACCAGGGGCTTCCCGTGGCGCGTCACGACGACCCGCTCGCCGCCGTAGACGACGCGGTTGATCAGCTCCGCCAGCTCGGCTCGGGCTTGCGTCACAGGGATCTCGTAGGCCATGACCCCATTCTATCGGTACGTACATCCTGTACATTTTTTACAGACGGCTCCGCGATCATGACCGGCGGGCCGTCCACCGCAGTACGCCCGCACCCGTCGCACCTGGAGGCCAGCCGTGATCCCGTACGCGTCCGCGACCCCGCACACGTCCCGCCACGTCCTGCCGGAGTTCACCGAGCGCACCGCCGACGGCCGCCGCACGCTCGACCCCTACTCCAAGCTCCTGTCGGAGCGGATCGTCATGCTGGGGACGGAGGTCGACGACACCGCCGCCACGGATGTGATCGCCCAGTTGATGCACCTGGAGCACGCGGCGCCCGACCGGGACGTCTCGCTCTACATCAACTCCCCCGGCGGCTCCTTCGCCGCCCTGTGCGCCGTGCACGACACCCTGCGCTACATCGCGTGCGACATCGAGACCGTCTGCCTGGGCCAGGCCGGGCCGGCCGCCGCCCTGCTGCTCGCCGCCGGCACCCCCGGCAAACGGGCGGTGCTGCCGCACGCCCGGGTGCTCATCGGACCGCCGGCCCTGCCGGAGCCGGTCCGCGGCACCCCCTCCGACCTGGTGATCCACGCCGAGGAACTGCTGCGCCGGCGGTTGGCGCAGGCGGAGCTGCTGGCCCGGTACACCGGGCGGGACGTCGAGCGGATCCTGGCCGACACCGACCGGGACACGGTCTTCGACGCCCCGGCGGCGGTGGCCTACGGCCTGGCCGACCGGGTCGTCGAGAACCGCGCCGCCTGGCCGGCGCCGACGGCCGGGCGGTGACGGGGGTGTCAGGAGTGTCGGACGGAACAGGCGGGACGAACGGGGCGCGCGGCCTCTTCCCCGACCCGCCCCCGCTGCCCGCCCTGACCCGCGCCGAGGGCGAGCTGGTGGACCGGTACCTCGAAGTACTGGATCTTCTCGGCAGGATCAATCCCGCCCGGATACAGGGCACGTACGGAGGGCTACGAGCCGCGCAGGCCCTGGTGGTCGCGAGCACGGGACTGCGGGACGCCCTGACGGTCATGTTCGAACGGGGTGAACGGGAGGTGTACACGGGGACAATGGCACGCGCGTTGCGCGCCCTCGGCGGAGAGCGCCGTGCGCGCCGGGTGATGTTGCCGCCGCCATCCGCGAGTTGAGAAGCGGAAACGCTTTTCAACAGGATTCCTCCAGACAGCGGACGCGATCGTAGACGCGCTGCGGTGATCACTCTCAGCGGCGCGCGCACTCCGCGCTTGAGTGATCCGTAACCGGCGCAGGTGACGGCCTCAGCACGGCCTTCCCATGAGGGTCAAACCGCCCTGCGTCCACCTGAATTGCCCACAGGTGACGAGGCTCACATAACCGGGGTTCCGCTCGGAAAGCCGGCCGCGACTGCGTCAAGATCCTCGGGACGACAAGCCCCCGCCACACGGCGGGGCGGTCCCGGCGGACGCCGAACCCTGCCGCCGCCGGGGCGGGTCGACGAGGAGTGCATCGGCAGGGATGGAGGACCCGAGCACGGCGGGGCGGCCCCACGGAGCCGCCCCTTGGGGTGAAGCCGCCCAGGCGGCCGGGCATTCTTCGCCTGCCCGAACCCGACAGGCAATCCTTCACAGGCGGCTGACGAAGGGTATGCGCATGGGCGCGCACAAACGTCCCGCAAGGCTGTCCAAAGCCAAGGCCGCATCGGCCCTGACCCTCGCCGCCGTCGGCGTCACGGTGCTGACGCCGGGCGGCACCACCAAGGCGGAGGCGGCATCCGTCTCGGTCAGGGCACTGCAGATCGCCGCATCCAAGCAGGGCTCGCCCTACCAGTGGGGCGCCACGGGCCCGTACCGCTTCGACTGCTCGGGGCTGACTCTCTACTCCTTCAAGCGGGCCGGCAAGCAGCTGCCCCGCACCGCCGCGGCCCAGTACAACCGCACCCGCCACATCCCTCGGTCCGCCCGTGAAGAGGGCGACCTGGTCTTCTTCCACTCCGGGCGGGGCGTCTACCACGTCGGGATATACGCAGGGGGCGACAAGATGTGGCACGCCCCCAAGACCGGTTCCGTCGTCCGCCTGGAGCGGATCTGGACGACCAGCGTCTGGTACGGCCGGGTGACCTGAGCCGGGTGACCTGAGCCGGATGACCTCAGCCGGATGACCTCAGCCGGGCGGTCCCACCCGGACGGTCCGAGCCGAGCGACCCGAGGCCGCCGGTCGGGCGGGGGACCCCCGCCGTCACCGCACCGGCACGGTCCACGGCAGGCGGATCCACACCGTCTTGCCGCCCTCGGCGGTCGGTGTGACACAGAACCGGCCGCCGCGCTCGGCGGCGAGCCAGCGAACGATCACCAACCCCCGCCCGTTGTCCTGCTGGACCGCGGCGGGCAGCCGGCGGGGGTGGCGGGGATGGCTGTCGGTGACCCCGATACGCAGCTCCTCGTCCCGTTCGAGCAGCACATCCACGGTGAAGGTGGGGGACTGGCCGCGGGTGTGCTGCACGGCGTTGGTGGCCAGTTCGGAGACGATCAGCCGCACCGCCTCGGCGATCTCCGTGCCGTCCGGCAGACCCCACCCCGCCAGCACGGACGCGACATAGCGGCGGGCCGTGGACACCGAGGCGGGGGCGCTCGGCAGAGTGACGGACGCTTCCTGGAGATCTGCCATGTCACTGACCCTTTCCGCCGGGTTCCATCCGGTTCCACCAGATCCCACCAGGGCGGGCTCCCTGAGCGGTGCGTGCGGGCACGCGGGGTGACAGGACCGGTCGGGAGAGGCCCACGGGCGGCTCTTCACGTCAGAGTGCCACTGATAACGCCCGTGATGGGTGCGATCCACCGAGATGTGCATATATCTGTCGCTCGAAGCGGTGAACTCTGCGACGGCAGACCGTATGTGAGCGGATCGATGGTCTATTGACTCAGGGGTACGCATCGACTCAGGAGACGCGTGTGAGGACGTACGCACGCCCGCCCGGCCGGCCCTCGGGAGGGCGGCGGGACGTGCAACGCACGAGGGAGGGACCGCCGTTGCGGTACGGACCGGCGGTACGCCGTCGCAAACTCGGTGCCGAACTGCGCCGCCAGCGCGAACTGACCGGGATGACCAGCCGGCAGGCCGCGGATGCGGTCGGCTGGCACCAGTCGAAGGTGAGCCGCATCGAGACCGGCAGCAGCGGCGCCAAGCCCGCCGACGTCACCCGGCTGCTGGACGCCTACCGGGTCTCCGACCCCGAACTCCGGGCCCTGCTCGGGGCCTTGTGCGGCGCGGACTCCACGGGTCCGGGCGACGGCCGGTCCGGCTCGCGGCGCGGCTGGTGGTACGCGTACCGCGACCTGCTGCCCTCCGCCTACCTGGACTTCATCAGCCTGGAGTCGGAGGCGTCGCGCTCGCGCACGCTGGAGACCACGGTGGTGCCCGGCCTGCTGCAGACCCCGGCGTACGCCCGGGCGGTGACCCGGGCCGCGCTGGGCGACCCGCCGGAGCGGCAGGTCGAGGAGCTCGTCCGGGTGCGCATGGCACGGCAGTCGGTGCTGCGCCGGCCCCGGCCGCTGGAGCTGTGCGCGATCCTGGACGAGGCGGTGCTGCGGCACGAGGTGGGCGGACCCGAGGTGATGGCGGGGCAGTTGGGGCACCTGTTGGACACAGGACGCCTGCCTCATGTGCGGCTGCACGTCCTCCCGTTCACCCGGGGCAACCACATCGGTATCACCGGCCCTTTCGTCATCTTCTCCTTTCCGCGCATCGCCGATCTGGACGTGGTGGTTCTCGACCATTTGACGAGTAGCCTCTATCTGGAGCGGAAAGAAGACCTCAGGGCGTACGGCGCCGCGTTCACCACGCTCCGGGCGCACGCCCTCTCGCACGAAGAGTCCCTGGAGTACATCGCCGAGGTCGCGGCGGACCGCGACCGCACCCGGTGATCCGCCCCGGACCCGCGGGGATGCCCGACCACACGAGGACGCGCAGGGAGGCGCCATGTCCGCACCACCGCGGTACGTACCTTCTCGTTCGGTTCTGCGCGCGGCCGAGTGGCGGCGCAGCAGCCACAGCACCGGCATGAACAACTGCGTCGAGGCCGCTCCCCTGGCCGGCGGCGGCCTCGCCGTGCGCGACTCCAAGCGGCCGGCGGGCCCGTGGGTGGTGGTGGGATCCGCCGCCTGGAAGCCGTTCGTCAGCCTGCTCCGGTCGGCGGCGGGTGACGTGCGGTACGCCCCGTCCCTCCGGTGCCCCTCCCGTTAGAGACGCCGCTCCGGCCGGAGCCCCCGGGCGCCCGCCGGGGCAGTCCGGACGATCGTCGCGACCGCCTGTTCGACCTCGCGGTCCGAGAGGTCGGCGCGGGCGGTCAGGCGCAGCCGGGAGACGCCGTCCGGCACGGACGGCGGGCGGAAGCAGCCCACCGCGAGGCCCTCCGCCCGGCAGGCGGCCTGCCAGCGTACGGCCGCCTCCGGCGTGGGGGCGCGGACGGAGACGACGGCCGCGTCGGGGCGTACGGCGGTGAACCCGGCGGCCGTCAGCCGCCGGTGCAGCCCGCCGGCCACCGCGCGGACGCGGGTGACCCGGTCCGGCTCCCGGCGCAGGACGTCCAGGGCCGCCAGGGCCGCCCCGGCGGCGGCGGGCGCGAGGCCGGTGTCGAAGACGAAGGTGCGGGCGGTGTTGACGAGGTGGGTGATGACGCGCGCGGGGCCGAGCACCGCGCCGCCCTGGGAACCCAGCGACTTGGAGAGGGTGACGGTGGCCACCACGTCCGCGGCCCCGGCCAGCCCGGCGGCGTGCGGCGCGCCGCGGCCCCCCTCCCCCAGGACGCCGAGCCCGTGCGCGTCGTCCACCAGCAGTCCCGCGCCGCGCTCCCGGCACACCCGTGCCAGGTCGGCGAGCGGCGCGGCGTCGCCGTCCACGGAGAACACCGAGTCGGTGACGACCAGGGCCCGGCCCGGGTGGGCGGTCAGGGCCTTGCGGACGGCGGCCGGGTCGGCGTGCGGGACGACGGCCTTCCGGGCGCGGGCGAGCCGGCAGCCGTCGATCAGCGAGGCGTGGTTGCCCTCGTCGGAGACCAGCAGCGACGGGGTGCCCGCCGGGTCCGGGGGCGCGGCGAGCGCGGTGACTGCGGCCAGGTTGGCGGCGTAGCCGGAGGAGAGGACGAGGGCGGCCTCGAAGCCGCAGAACTCGGCGAGGCTCCGTTCGAGTTCGGCGTGCAGCTCGGTGCTGCCGCTGACCAGGCGGGAGCCCGTGGCGCCGGCGCCCCAGCGGTGGGCCGCCGCGGCGGCGGCCCGGGTGACGCGCGGGTGGCGGCACAGGCCCAGGTAGTCGTTGCCGGCGAGGTCGGTGGTGGAGGTGTCGCCCGAGGGGCGGGCGGGGCGGGGGCGCAGGGTGCGGGCGAGGCCGGCGTCGCGGCGCGCCCGGTGCTGCGCGTCGATCCAGTCGAAGACGCTGTCGAGACTGTGGGCGCTGTCGTGGGGCATCGGCCGTCCCGGCTCCTGTGCGGTCCCTGTGGGGTACGTGCTTCGGGTGTGCGTACCGTGCCGGTCCGGGTGCGTCCCCGGGCTCATCTGTGGGATTCACATAAATCGCCGCGAGGTCGTTTCACCGGGCCGAGTACGGCCGACCCTCAAACTAGCCTTTCCCGCGCATGATCAGCATGTCGTGATCCACCCAGCTTGGACACGCGGTGTTGTGAGATCCCTACCTTGGCCCGGAGCGCTCCGGTGGGACAGGATCTCTGGCCATGGACCTGATCGACACCTTGGTGGAGAAGGGGCTGCGGCGCGAGTCGCCGACCCGCGACGAGGCGCTGGCCGTACTGGCGACCTCCGACGACGAGTTGCTGGACGTGGTGGCCGGGGCGGGCCGGGTGCGCCGGAAGTGGTTCGGGCGGCGGGTGAAGCTCAACTACCTCGTCAACCTGAAGTCCGGCCTGTGCCCCGAGGACTGCTCGTACTGCTCCCAGCGGCTGGGCTCGGAGGCCGGGATCCTCAAGTACACCTGGCTGAAGCCCGAGGAGGCGTCGAAGGCGGCGTCGGCGGGCGTGGCGGGCGGCGCCAAGCGCGTCTGCCTGGTGGCCAGCGGGCGCGGTCCGACGGACCGGGACATCGACCGGGTCTCGCGGACCATCGAGGCGATCAAGGAGGAGAACGAGCAGGTCGAGGTGTGCGCCTGCCTCGGGCTGCTCTCCGAGGGCCAGGCGGAGCGGCTCCGCGCGGCGGGCGTCAACGCCTACAACCACAACCTCAACACCTCCGAGGCCACCTACGGCGACATCACCACCACCCACACCTACGCGGACCGCGAGGAGACCGTGCGGCTGGCGCAGGGCGCCGGCCTGTCGGCCTGCTCGGGGCTGATCGCGGGTATGGGCGAGAGCGACGCGGACCTGGTGGACGTCGTGTTCGCGCTGCGCGCGATGGACGTGGACTCGGTGCCGGTCAACTTCCTCATCCCGTTCGAGGGCACCCCGCTGGCCGAGGAGTGGAACCTCACGCCGCAGCGGGCGCTGCGCATCCTGGCGATGGTGCGCTTCGTCCACCCGGACGCGGAGGTACGGCTGGCCGGCGGCCGCGAGATCCACCTGCGCAGCCTCCAGCCGCTGGCCCTGCACCTGGTCAACTCCATCTTCCTGGGCGACTACCTGACGAGTGAGGGCCAGGAGGGCAAGGCCGACCTCGACATGATCGCGGACGCGGGCTTCGAGGTGGAGGGCATGGGCACGACGACGCTGCCCGCGCACCGGGCGCGGAAGGAGGCGTGCGGCGGCGGGAGTTGCGGGCCCTGTGGGGACGCGGACGCCGCCGGGCCGACGGAGGCCGCCGGATCCGCGGAGATCGCCGGATCCGCGGAGATCGCCGGATCCGCGAAGGCCGCCGCCGAGCCGGCCGGGGCCGCAGCCGACGAGCCGGGCGCGGCCCGTACGGACCTGGTCGCGGTACGCCGCCGGGGCGCGGGAACGGACCTGCCGCCCAATGCCTGAACCTCTCCTCCGCCCAGGGGCGGAACCCCTCACCCCCCGCCGCCTCCTGGAACTGGACCGGCAGCACGTCTGGCACCCGTACGCCCCGATGCCCGGCCGCCGCGACCCGCTGGTCGTCGCGTCGGCGTCGGGCGTCCGGCTGCGGCTGGCGGAGCCGGCGCACGGCACGTCCGAGCTGGTGGACGGCATGTCGTCCTGGTGGGCGGCGCTGCACGGCTACAACCACCCGGTGCTCAACGAGGCCGCGCGGGCCCAGCTGGACCGGATGAGCCACGTGATGTTCGGCGGGCTCACCCACGAGCCGGCCGTCCGGCTGGCCGCCCGGCTGGTGGAGATCACGCCGGAGGGCCTGGAGCACGTGTTCCTCGCCGACTCCGGTTCGGTCTCGGTCGAGGTGGCCGTCAAGATGTGCCTCCAGTACTGGCGTTCGTCCGGCCGGCCGGAGAAGCGGCGGCTGCTCACCTGGCGCGGCGGCTACCACGGCGACACCTGGACGCCGATGTCCGTCTGCGACCCGGACGGCGGGATGCACAGCCTCTGGTCGGGCGTGCTGCCGGAGCAGGTGTTCGCGGACGCGCCGCCGCCCGGCTTCGACGCCGAGCCCGACCCGGCGTACGAGGCGCACCTGCGGGAGCTGGTGGAGCGGCACGCGCACGAGGTGGCCGCGGTGATCGTCGAGCCGGTGGTGCAGAACGCGGGCGGGATGCGCTTCCACTCCCCCGGCTACCTGCGGCTGCTGCGCCGGCTCTGCGACGAGCACGACGTGCTGCTGGTCTTCGACGAGATCGCCACCGGTTTCGGCCGCACGGGCGCGCTGTTCGCGGCGGACCACGCGGACGTCACCCCCGACGTGCTCTGCCTGGGCAAGGCCCTGACGGGCGGCTATCTGACGATGGCGGCGGCGCTGTGCACCCCGCGGGTGGCCGACGGGATCTCGCGGGGCGAGGTGCCGGTGCTCGCGCACGGCCCCACGTTCATGGGCAACCCGCTGGCGGCGGCCGTCGCCTGCGCGTCGGTGGACCTGCTGCTGGGCCAGGACTGGCAGGCGGAGGTCAAACGGATCGAGACCGGCCTGCGGAACGGTCTGGCCGAGGCGGCCGGGGTGCCGGGGGTACGGGACGTCCGCGTCCTGGGCGCCATCGGCGTCGTCCAGCTGGACGCGCCGCTCGACGCGGCGGGGATGGCGGCGGCGACGGAGGCGGCGGTGCGCGAGGGCGTCTGGCTGCGGCCGTTCGGCGACCTCGTCTACACGATGCCGCCGTTCGTCACCGACGACGAGGATCTGGCGCTGATCTGCCGGGCGGTACGCGCGGCCGCGGAGGCGGCGGGAGGGAAGCGGGCATGACGGTACTGATCGTCTCGGGCACGGGCACCGAGCTCGGCAAGACGATGACGACGGCGGCGATCGCCGCGGTCGCGCTGGCGGAGGGCCGCTCGGTGGCCGTCCTCAAGCCGGCCCAGACGGGCGTCGCGGCGGACGAGCCGGGGGACGTGGCCGAGGTCCGGCGCCTCGCCGGCCCGGTCACCGGCCTCGAACTGGCCCGCTACCCCGAGCCGTTGGCCCCCGCGACGGCGGCCCGGCGCTCCGGCCTGCCTCCCGTCCGCCCGGCGGACGTCGCCGCGGCGGCGGAACGGCTGGCCGCCTCGCATGATCTGGTGCTTGTCGAGGGGGCGGGCGGGTTGCTTGTCCGCCTGGACGACGAGGGGGGCACGCTCGCGGACGCGGCACGGCTGCTCGGGGCTCCCGTGCTGGTGGTGGCGGCGGCCGGGCTCGGCACGCTGAACGTGACCGCGCTCACGGCGGAGGCGTTGCGCTCGCGCGGGCTGGTCTGTGCGGGGGTGGTTGTCGGCAGTTGGCCTGCCGAGCCGGATCTGGCGGCGCGGTGCAATGTGTCCGACTTTCCGGAGTCGGCGGGGGTTCCGCTGGTCGGCGCACTGCCCGCTGGGGCGGGTGCTTTGGCGCCGGGCGTTTTCCGCGCCCGTGCGGGGGGTTGGCTGGGGCCGGAGTTTTCCGGGACGTGGTCGCCGGCTGATCTGGTTTGAGAGGCCCCGGTCCCTCCCTTTCACCGTTTCTTGCGGGGGCTCCGCCCCCGCACCCCCGAAGCACCCTTCGGGCTTCCCCAGACGGGGTGCCCCCAGTCCTCAAGCGCCGGACGGGCTGATTTCAGCCCGTTGGGGGTGCCCCTCCGGGGGAGGGACCGGGGCTCACCTCCCCCCGCACGGGGAACAATCGCGGTAGCCGACGTGTCCCCGGAAAGGGGTGTGCCATGCCGCCGCTTCACCGTTCCAGGCCACCACGTGACCCCGGCCCCGTCCACCACCCCCTCTTCGCCCGCTTCTACGCGCGCACGGCCCCCGCCCTGGACGCGCGGAGTGGACTGGCCGCGCACCGGCGGGAGTTGGCGGCCGGGCTGGCCGGGCGGGTGATCGAGATCGGGGCCGGGCCGGGGCTGAACTTCCCTTACTACCCGGACGCCGTGTCGGAGGTGGTGGCGGTCGAGCCGGAGCAGCGGTTGCGGCGGGCGGCGGTGGAAGCGGCGGTACGGGCCGGGGTGCCGGTGGACGTCGTCCCGGCGGCGGCGGAGGCGCTGCCGGTGAAGAGCGAGGCGTTCGACGCGGCCGTGGTCTGCCTGGTGCTGTGCTCGGTGCGGGACGTGCCGAGGGCACTCGGTGAGCTGCGGCGGGTGCTGCGCCCGGGCGCCGAGGTCCGCTTCCTCGAGCACGGCCGCGCCGAGGAGCGGACGTTCGCCGCAGTCCAGCGCGTGGCCGACCGCACCCTCTGGCCGCGGCTGTTCGGCGGCTGCCGGACGAGCCGGGATCCGCTGCGGGCCCTCGCCGCGGCCGGGTTCACCGTCCGTACCGTCCGCCGGGTGCGGGTGCCCGCGACGGGCCTGCGACTGCCGTCGTCCCCGTGCGTCCTCGGGGTGGCGGTCCGTTCGGGCTGAGCCGGCCGTCAGCCTCCGTCGGGCCCGCGCAGCGCGGCCTCCACCAGGCCCCTGACGTGCTCGCGCGGCACCGCGCCGCCCGCCACCAGGCGGTCGAAGACCAGGCCGTCGACGCAGGCGAGCAGGGTGACGGTGCGTTCCTCGGGGTCCGGGACGCCGCGGGCCGCGAGGAAGTCCCGGACGGCGGTCCGGGCCGGGTTCTCCCGTGGCGCGAGGACTTCCCGCAGCGCGGGGTCGCGCACGCTCTCGACGGCGCAGGCGTAGCGGGCCAGGGTGCGCCGGCGGCCGGGGCCGGTGAGGCGGAGTTCGGTGAACGCGGCCAGGCCGGAGGTCAGTTCGTCGGCGTCCCGGGGTACCGGGAAGGCCGCGCCGAGCGTCCGCAGCTCGGTCTGGTCGATCTCGACCAGCCGCCGGACCAGGGCGTCGAGCAGGGACCGGCGGGTGCGGAAGTACGCGGAGGTGGTGCCGGGCGGCAGGTCCGCCGCCCGGTCGACGGCGCGGTGGGTGAGCCCGCGCATGCCCTCGTCGGCCAGGACGTCGAGGGCGGCGTCGGCGATGAGGGTGCGTCGTTCGGTGGCCACACCCCCCTTTCTATCGCAGGTGATCCTCTGGCCTATGATCCCGGCACAAGGTTCTTCTACAGGTGTAGAAGGTCCGGTGTGAGCGCGACGTGGGAAGGGGCCTGGCATGGGCAGCAGCGCGGTGATCGTCGGCGGTGGCATCGGGGGGCTGGCGGCCGCCCTGGGGCTGCGCCGGATCGGCTGGGAGGTGACGGTCGTCGAACGCGCCCCCGTCCTGGGCGACGCGGGCGCGGGCATCTCCCTGGGGGCCAACGGCGTCCGCGCCCTCGACGAACTCGGCGTCGGCGAGGCGCTCCGCGCCGCCTCCCGCTTCCAGTACACGGGCGGGACGCGCACCCCCGACGGCCGCTGGCTGGCCCGGATGGACGGCGCGGCCCTGGAGCGGAAGCTGGGCACGCCGATCGTCGGCATCCCCCGGTCCACGCTGCACGGCATCCTGCGCGCCGCGCTCCCGCCGGGGGCGCTGGTGACCGGGGCGGAGGTGACGGAGGTGGACCGCATCGACCACACGGACCCGTCCGGCGCCCGGGTCCGCTGGGGCGACGAGGTGCGGACGGCGGACGTGGTCGTGGCCGCCGACGGCGTCGGCAGCCGGCTGCGCCGCGCGCTGTTCCCCACGCATCCCGGCCCCGCGTACAGCGGCTCGACGGTGCTGCGGGCCGTCACCGAGCGCCCGGTGGACCTCCGGACCGACTTCGAACTGACCTGGGGACGGGGCGCGGAGTTCGGGCACATCGCGTTCGCCGACGGCCGGGCCGAGTGGCACGCGGTCCTCAACGCGCCGCTCGGACTCCGCCCCGCCGACCCGTTGGCCGCGCTCCGCCGCCGCTTCGGCGACTGGCATGCCCCGATCCCGGAGCTGCTGGCCGCCACCCGCCCGGAGGACGTCCTGCACCACGACATCCACGAGCTGGCGACTCCGCTGCCCTCCTTCGTCGCCGGCCGGGTGGCCGTCCTCGGCGACGCGGCCCACGCGATGACCCCGTTCCTGGGCCAGGGCGCCTGCCAGGCGCTGGAGGACGCGGTCACCCTGGCCGCCGCCCTGGCCGCCGAGCCGTCGGTCGCGTCCGGGCTGGCCCGCTACGACGCCGAGCGTCGACCCAGGAGCCAGGCCGTCGCCCGCGCCGCCCGGCAGGCCGGGCGCATGGGCCCGCAGCTGGACCGGCCGCTCGCCATCGCCCTCCGGAACACGGCGTTCCGGCTGGCCCCGTCCGGCACCGCGGTCCGCGCGGTCCTGCGGCACGCCACGTGGACGCCGCCCCGCCTGAAGTGAGCCGGAACGCTCGCTTTGCCTTTCCTTTACCATGGGTGGTCACGGTTCCCGGGGCATCCGTCTCCTTGTGAGTCCCCGCGAACCGTCCTCCGTGCGAACGAAAGGTGTGAGCGTCCCCCCATGGGCGAACCTCCCGGCAGTACCGGCGTCCGACATCGCGCGCCCCTCCGGCCCGTGCCCGATCATGGGACGGAGGTGACCCGATGACCGAAGTGCTCCTGCTGGTGCTCACCCTGGTGCTGACGCTCGCGTGCGCCCTCTTCGTCGCCGCCGAGTTCTCGCTCACCACGGTGGAGCGCGGCGAACTGGAGCGGGCCGCCGAGTCCGGCGACCGCCGGGCGCAGGGCGCGCTGCGGGCCGTCCGCGGCCTCACCTTCCAGCTCTCCGGCGCGCAGCTCGGCATCACCGTCACCGGCCTGGTCATCGGCATGCTCTCCAAGCCGTCCCTGGCCACCCTGCTGACCGGCCCGGTGCAGGCACTCGGGCTGTCCCGGTCGGTGGCGTCGTCGGTGGCGCTGGCGCTGGGGACCGTGCTGTCGACCGTGGTGCTGATGGTCGTCGGCGAGCTGATCCCCAAGAACTGGGCGATCTCCCGCCCGCTGCCGGTGGCCAGGACCGTGGCCGGCCCGCAGCGTGCCTTCTCCGCCCTCTTCCGGCCGCTGATCCGGCACCTCAACAACTCCGCCAACCGCGTCCTGCACCGGATGGGCGTGGAGCCCGCCGAGGAACTGGCCACCGCCCGCGGCCCCCGCGAACTGGCCGCCCTCGCCCGGCACTCGGCCCGCGAGGGCGCGCTGGAGCCGGACACCGCCGAGCTGTTCGTCCGCACCCTCAACCTCGCCGACCTGACGGCGGAGAACGTGATGACACCCCGGGTGCAGGTCACCGCGCTGGACGAGCGGGCCACCGTCGAGGACGTGGCCAACGCCACCCGCGCGACCGGCCTGTCCCGCTTCCCCGTCTACCGGGGCAGCCTCGACTCCGTCGTCGGCATCGCCCACATCAAGGACGTCCTCGCCGTCCCCGCCGACCAGCGCCCCCAGCGCCCGGTGACCACGCTGCTCCGCGAGCCGCTGCTCGTCCCCGCGTCCCTCACCGTCGACCGGCTGCTCGACCGGCTCTCCGCCAAGCGCAGCATGGCCGTCGTCATCGACGAGTACGGCGGCACGGCCGGCGTCGCGACGCTGGAGGACATCGTCGAGGAGGTCGTGGGCGAGGTCCGCGACGAGCACGACCCCGTCGAACGCCCCGACCTGGCACCGGCCGGCACCGGCCCCGAGGGCCGGCAGCGCTACGACGCCGACGGCGCCACCCGCACCGACCAGCTCGACGCCATCGGCCTGCGGGTGCCCGAGGGCCCGTACGAGACGCTGGCCGGCCTGATCGCCACCGACCTCGGCCGGATCCCGGCCGCCGGGGACACCCTGGAGGTGGCCGGCTGGCGGATCGAGGTGACGGACGCCTCGGGGCGGCGCGCCGCCCGCGTACGCCTCACGGCCCCGGACCGCGGCCCCGACGGTGACGGCGACGGGGACGCGGCGGACGGCCTCGGGGAGGCCGGCCGATGACCGCCGTGCAACTGCTGATCGGACTGGCGACGCTGGTCGCCAACGCCTTCTTCGTCGGCGCCGAGTTCGCCCTGATCTCCGTGCGCCGCAGCCAGGTCGAACCGTACGCCGACCAGGGCGACCGGCGGGCGCGCCGGGTGCTGTGGGGCCTGGAGCACATCTCGGCCCTGATGGCGGCGGCGCAGCTCGGCATCACGCTCTGCACCCTGGTGCTCGGCGTGGTCGCCGAACCGGCCATCGCCACCCTGCTGGAGCCGGTGCTGCACGCGGCGGGGCTGTCGCCCGGCGGCATCCACGCGGTGTCGTTCGCCATCGCCCTGGCCGTCTCGACCTACCTCCACATGCTCTTCGGCGAGATGGTGCCCAAGAACATCGCGCTCGCCGAGCCGGTGCGCACCGCCCTGTTCCTCGGCCCGCCCCTGGTGGCCCTGTCGCGCACGCTGCGCCCGGTGGTGTTCGCCATCAACCAGCTCGCCAACGGTGCCCTGAAGCTGCTGCGGGTGGAGCCCAAGGACGAGGTGGCGGCGGTCTTCTCGGACGACCAGCTGGCCCGCATGGTGGCGGACGCCCGCGCCGCGGGGCTGCTGGACGAGCGGTCGACGGCACGGCTGCGGGACGCCCTGGAGCTGGGCAAACGCCCGGTGGCCGATGTCGTGCTGCCGGTCGAGCGGGTGGTCGCGGCCCGCTTCGGGGTCACCCCCGAGCAGTTGGAGGCGCTGTCCGCCCGGTCCGGCTACTCCCGCTTCCCGGTGATCGACGACCAGGGCCGGATCCTGGGCTACCTGCACGTCAAGGACGCCCTGGACGCGACGCCGCGCGACGTCCCGTTCCCGCTGCGCCGGATACGCACCATCGCGCAGGTACGGGCCGACACCCCGCTGGACGACGTCATCACCGCGATGAGCGGCACCGGCGCCCACCTCGCGGCGGTGCTCGGCACCGACGACCGGCTGGCCGGGATGGTCACGCTGGAGGACGTACTCCGGCAGCTGGTGGGACGGAAGGTGTGAGCGGCCGGGGGTGAGCCAGGCGCGGGACGGGAGGGACCGCAGGGGCGCGGCGAGCGACGGGAGTAGGATCGCCGCGCCATGCCGATGAACGCCACGCACCCCGAGAACCCCGAGCACACCGCGCCGGACCGGCCCGCCGAAGCGCCCGTGTTCACCAGCTTCGTCGCGGTCGGCGACTCCTTCACGGAAGGCATGTCCGACCTGCTGCCGGACGGCTCCTACCGCGGCTGGGCCGATCTGCTCGCCGCCCGCCTCGCCGCCCGGACCCCCGGCTTCCGGTACGCCAACCTGGCGGTGCGCGGCAAGCTCATCGGGCAGATCGCCGACGAGCAGGCGGCGCCCGCCGCCGCGCTGGGCGCCGACCTGGTGACGCTGGTCGGCGGGCTCAACGACGTGCTGCGGCCCAAGTGCGACGTCGGCCTGGTCTGCGACCGGCTGGCCGAGACCGCGGAGCGGCTGGCGCCGAGCTGCCGGCAGCTGGTGCTGATGCGCAGCCCGGGCCGGCGCGGCCCGGTCCTGGAGCGCTTCCGCCCCCGGATGGAGCGGCTGTTCGGCTTCGTCGACGAGCTCGCCGAGCGGCACGGCGCCCTGGTCGTCGACCTGTTCGGCGCCGAGGTGCTGGGCGACTCCCGGCTGTGGGCCGAGGACCGGCTGCACCTGAACGCCGAGGGGCACCGGCGGGTCGCCGAGGCGGTCTGGCAGGCGCTCGGCCTGCCCGCGGAGTCCGACTGGCGGCGCCCGCTGCCGCCCGCCGTCCGCCCGGGCTGGGCCACCCGGCGGAGTTCCGACCTCCGCTTCGCCCGTGAGCACCTCGGCCCATGGATAGGCCGCCGGCTCACCGGGCGGTCCTCGGGCGACGGCCGGGCGGGCGCGCACTTCAGCACCGCGCTCGGGGAGGCGTACTTCGTGACGCCGGCGGCCGACCCGCCGGGCTGCGTCACCGGCTGGCAGCGCTGGGCGGCGGCCCCGGCGGCGGACGGAACCTCCGATTCCGGCCGCTCCTCGTAGGAACGCACCATCCGGGCCGCCGCACGGGTCTGCGCGTTCCGCCAGTAGACTTACGTCACGTGACTGCTCCCGCATCTTCCGCATCCTCCAAGCCCCGCATCCCCAACGTGCTGGCCGGCCGCTACGCCTCCGCCGAGCTCGCCGTCCTGTGGTCCCCCGAGTACAAGGTGACCCTGGAGCGCCGGCTGTGGCTCGCCGTGCTCCGCGCCCAGAAGGACCTGGGGATCGAGGTGCCCGACGCCGCGCTCGCCGACTACGAGCGGGTGCTGGAGCAGGTCGACCTCGCGTCGATCGCCGAGCGCGAGAAAGTCACCCGGCACGACGTCAAGGCCCGCATCGAGGAGTTCAACGCCCTCGCCGGCCACGAGCACGTCCACAAGGGCATGACCTCGCGCGACCTCACCGAGAACGTCGAGCAGCTGCAGATCCGGCTCTCGCTGGAGCTGGTCCGCGACCGCACGGTCGCCGTCCTGGCCCGGCTGGCCAAGCTGGCCGCCGACCACGCCGAGCTGGTCATGGCCGGCCGCTCGCACAACGTCGCCGCCCAGGCCACCACCCTCGGCAAGCGCTTCGCGACCGCGGCCGACGAGCTGCTCGTCGCGTACGGCCGGGTCGAGGACCTGCTGGCCCGCTACCCGCTGCGCGGGATCAAGGGCCCGGTCGGCACCGCCCAGGACATGCTGGACCTGCTCGGCGGCGACGCCGGCAAGCTCGCCGAGCTGGAGCGCCGGATCGCCGCGCACCTCGGCTTCGGCACCGCCTTCACCTCCGTCGGCCAGGTCTACCCGCGGTCGCTGGACTACGACGTGGTCACCGCGCTGGTGCAGCTCGCCGCCGCGCCGTCCTCGCTCGCCAAGACCATCCGGCTGATGGCCGGGCACGAGCTGGTCACCGAGGGCTTCAAGCCCGGCCAGGTCGGCTCGTCCGCCATGCCGCACAAGATGAACACCCGCTCCTGCGAGCGCGTCAACGGCCTGATGGTCATCCTGCGCGGCTACGCCTCGATGACCGGCGAGCTGGCGGGCGACCAGTGGAACGAGGGCGACGTCTCCTGCTCGGTCGTGCGCCGCGTCGCGCTGCCGGACGCGTTCTTCGCGCTCGACGGCCTGCTGGAGACCTTCCTCACCGTCCTCGACGAGTTCGGCGCGTTCCCGGCCGTCGTCGCCCGCGAACTCGACCGCTACCTGCCGTTCCTGGCCACCACCAAGGTGCTGATGGGCGCGGTCCGGGCCGGCGTCGGGCGCGAGGTCGCGCACGAGGCCATCAAGGAGCACGCCGTCGCCTCCGCCCTGGCCATGCGCGAGCAGGGCGCCGAGCGCAACGAGTTGCTGGACAAGCTGGCGGCCGACGAGCGGATCCCGCTGGACCGGGCCGCGCTGGACGCGCTGATGGCGGACAAGCTGTCCTTCTCCGGCGCCGCCGCCGACCAGGTCGCCTCCGTGGCCGCCCGCGTCGAGGAGATCGTCAAGGCCCGCCCGGAGGCCGCGGCGTACGCGCCGGGTGCCATCCTGTGACGCATGGCCCGACCGACTCCTGAGGAACTCGAAGCCGCCCGCGACCTGCTCGTCCCCGACGTGCTCGCGGACGGCCTCGACGTGCTGTTCTGCGGCATCAACCCCGGGCTGATGTCCGCCGCCACCGGCCACCACTTCGCCCGCCCCGGCAACCGGTTCTGGCCGGTGCTGTACGCCTCCGGCTTCACCCCGCGCCGCCTCCACCCGTCCGAGCAGCACCTGCTGCCGCAGTACGGGCTGGGCATCACCAACGTGGTGGCGCGGGCCACGGCCCGGGCGGACGAGCTCACCGACGAGGAGTTCCGCGAGGGCGGCCGGCTGCTCGTCGAGAAGGTCGAGCGGCTGCGGCCGCGCTGGCTGGCGGTCGCCGGAGTGACGGCCTACCGGACGGCGTTCGGCGACAAGAAGGCCCGGATAGGCCCGCAGGAGCGCACCATAGGCACCACCCGTATCTGGGCGCTGCCGAACCCCAGCGGCCTCAACGCCCACTGGTCGCTCGCGACGATGGCGGAGGAGTTCGGACGGCTGCGGGAGGCGGCCTCCGACGGGAGCCGCTGACCGGGCTCTCAGGGGTGCCCGAGGACCCGCCCGCCGGGGCCGTCCGGGTCGGTCCCCGTGTAGAAGTCCCAGACGGCGTTCTCCCACTCGGCCAGGGTCAGCCGGCCGTCGCCGTCCACGTCCAGCGCGGTGAACGCGTCCCGCGCCCGGTCCTCGGGGATGCCCAGCGCCTGCTGGGCGGCGGCGAACTCGCCGGCGTCGACGACGCCGTCGCCGTCCTGGTCGGCGACGGCCAGGTGGGCGCGGACCGTCGGCTTCACCATCGAGCGCAGCGTCCCGTCCTCCCGCGCGGCCTCCAGGGCGGCGACGAACGCCGGGAGGTCCACCCGGCGGGCGCCGCCGTCGGGGGTGTGCGAGACGACGCCCTTCCAGTAGACGTCGGCCGCGTCCTCGGCGGCCCTGGTCAGCGGATCGTGCGGCGGGACGCCGAGCGCGTCGGCCAGCTGCCGGGCCCGGCCCCGGACGTCGTCCTGGCTGACGAAACCGTCGCCGTCCACGTCGAGCTGGCGGAACCGGTGTTCGTACTTCTCTCGCAGCACATCGCTCACGCGCTCGTCCTCCTGTGCCGGGTCGCTGGTCCTGGGGGTCCCGAGGGTCCTTGAGGTGCCGAAGGTCCCGAAGGTGCCTCCACTGTGCGGGCGCGGTCCGGGGCCGCCGGGCGCACGCACCCGTGAACCGCCGTCAAAGCTGCCCGGGTGGAGCACGGCCGGGCGCACCGGCCCTCGCCGCCCCCGGGCGCACCGGCTACGATCCGGTGGCGGCAAAGGGGACGCAAAAGACGCGGACGCGATCGGCGCGGACGCGGAAGAGTTCGAGGGCAGGGAGGCGGCGACGTTGGGGCGGCTCACCGGTGGGGACCCGTCCCTGCTGCGGCGGATCAATTCGGCCGTGGTCCTGCACGCGCTCCGGGCCGCCGCGCCGTCCTCGCCCCCCACCCTCACCGACCTGGTCAAGGCCACCGGCCTCTCCAGGCCGACCGTGGAGGGCGTGGTCGAGGGGCTGATCGACACCGGCCTCGTCGCGGAGGCGTCCGCCGAGGAGGGCGTGGCGCGCCGCCAGGGGCGGCCCGCGCGGAGGTTCCGCTTCCGGGCGGAGGCCGGGCACCTGCTCGGCGTCGAGATCGGGCCGCACCGGGTGGCGGCCCTGCTGTCCGACCTGAGCGGCCGGGTGACCGGCTCGGCGGCGGCCGAGGTGACCGAGACCGCGTCGGCGGACGAACGGCTGGAACGGCTCCGGGCGACCGTCGCCGACCTGCTGCGCCGCGCGGACGTACCGCGCGGCGCGCTCCGGGCGGTGGGCGTGGCCAGCCCGGGCATCGTGGAGGCCGACGGAACGGTCCGGCTGGGCACGGCACTGCCGGAATGGACGGGCCTGCCCCTGGGGGAGCGGCTGCGCCGGTCGTTCCGCTGCCCGGTGCTCGTCGAGAACGACGCCAACGCCGCGGCGGTCGCCGAGCACTGGAAGGGCGCGGCACGCGGCGTCGACGACGTCGTCTTCGTCCTGGCGGGCCTGAGTCCCGGCGCCGGCTCACTGATCGGCGGCCGGCTGCACCGCGGCTTCGGCGGCGCGGCCGGTGAGATCGGCGCACTGCACCTGCTCGGCCGCGAGGCGACCCCGGAAGAGGTCCTGTCCCCGACGGACGAGCCGCTCCACCCGCTGGACGAGGCCCAGGTGGTGCGGGTGTTCGCCCTGGCCAGAGAGGGCGACGAACGCGCACGGGCCGCCGTCGACCGCTATCTGCGCCGCCTGGTCCACGACGTGGCCGCGCTCGTCCTGGCTCTCGACCCGGAACTGGTCGTGGTAGGCGGCTGGGCCGCCGGCATCGGCGGCGTCCTGGACCCCCTCCGTACCGAACTGGCCCGCTACTGCCTCCGACCGCCCCGCGTCGCCCTCTCGCTCCTGGGGGACTCGGCGGTGGCGACGGGTGCGTTGCGCTTGGCGCTGGATCATGTGGAGGGCGAGCTGTTCGCGGTGGAGCGGCCGGTTACCGCGCGGTGAGGCGCCCCGGTCCGGCCCACGGAGCGGGGCGCCGCAGCTCCGGACCCATGGACGCGCCGCAGCGCTCGAGTGGAGCGGGAGCGGTACACCGGGACGCGGGCGGAGCACGCCCGGAGTCACGAGGCGCAGCGACGAGGGCCCGCCGAGGACACAGGCGCCCTGGTCAGACGGCCCCCGTCCGATCGTCTCCCCGAGACGGCCGGGCGGGGCTCTCGCTTGCGCTGACCGGCCCGTCCGGGGGTGCGGGGGCTCACTCCCGCGAGAAACGGTGACATGGGGGTGCCCCCTCGGGGGAGGGGCCGGGGCACCCCAAAAGCGCTCAACTCGCGAGCAGTCCTACCGGATCCCCGTCCCCGAACGTGAGGCGGCAGGTGTCGGCCCGGTACGTGGCGACGGCCACGGCCGCCGTGCGGCCCTCCGCGAAGTAGCGGGTGGTGACCAGGAGGACGGGCGCGCCGGGCAGTCGGTCGAGCTGTTTGGCGTCGTCAGCGCGGGCGGAGCCGAGCTCCACGGCACGGTCCTGGCCTTCCAGCGGGAGCCGGTGGAGGGCGCGGAGGACGGCGCGGGCGCGGGCCGGCCCGGGGGCGGTCTCGGGAATGTCGAGGCCGGCGAGGGCGGACGCCGGCACGTAGAGGAGTTCGGTGGCGACGGGCCGGCCGTGGCTGCTGCGGGTGCGGCGGACGGTGTGGGTGGTCTCGTCGCGTCCGGTGCCCAGGAGCAGCGCGACGGCGGCGGGCGGGGCGGCCTCGGCGCTGTCGACCGGCTGCCAGTCGTCCTCGGTGGTGCCGGGCCAGGCGTGTTCGGCGTCGGCGACGGCGACGCCCACGCGCGGCGGGGCGACCGTGGTGCCGACGCCGCGGCGGCGCTGGAGGCGGCCCTCCAGCTCCAGTTGTTCGAGTGCCTGGCGGAGCGTGGCGCGCGCTACCCCGAAACGGGCGGCGAGTTCACGCTCGTTGGGCAGGATCTCCCCCACCGCGAACTCCGAGTCGAGCGCATCGCTCAACACCGTTTTCAGGTGCCAGTACTTCGGCTCGGGCGCCGTCTCCAGCTGCGTCGTCCCCACCCTCATCCTCCGCAAAGGCTTTTCGCGCGCTTCTTTATTAAAGGTTGTTGCAGTATGCCTGTGACCATAGGACGGTGTGCGCACTTGGTCAAGACCAATGCGCGGCATCCGTCGAGGTGGTACGGACCTTCCGGCACCCTCGGTGACCGCCGACGAACCTCCTCCCTCGTTGCGCGTGGAGCATCGTCACCAACCGTCGCCGGCGCCCCCGGAGAAGCGGGGTGAGCGGCGCACGGAGGCGCGCACCGGGACGCCCGAGCGCCGGGCAGCCCGCCGTGGGGGGAGACAGGGAAATCGCCGCGCAAAGGGTCACGTCACAGGTCTACCCGGCGGTAACCGTTGCTGACATCCTGTCTACAAGACCCCCCGAGGACCAGCAGGAGCCGACTCATGGGTGACACCTTGCAGACCGCGACGTTCTCCCTCGACACCCCTTCCGGGCCGCACCCGGCCGAGGTGGTCTACCGGCGGGCCGGCGAAGGCGACCCGCTCGTCCTGCTGCACGGCATCGGCCACCATCTCCAGGCGTGGGACCCGGTGTTCGACATACTCGCCGCGGAACACGACGTCGTCGCCGTGGACCTGCCCGGCTTCGGCCGCTCCCCCGCCCTGCCCGACGCGGTGCCGTACGACCTGCCGAGCACGGCCGCCGTCCTCCGCGCCTTCTTCGAGGCGCTCGGCCTGGACCGGCCGCACGTGGCCGGCAACTCGCTGGGCGGTCTGATCGCCCTGCAACTGGGCCACGAGAAGCTCGTACGGACGGTCACCGCCCTCTCCCCCGCCGGGTTCTGGACGGAGTCCGAGCGCCGCTACGCCTTCACCGTCCTCCGCGGGCTGCGCAACGGCGCCCGCCGGCTGCCGCCCGAGCGGCTGGCCCGGCTGGCCGCCACGTCCGCCGGCCGGGCCGCGCTGGTCAGCCTCGTCTACGCCCGTCCCGGCCGGCGCCCGGTCGACGCGGTGGTCGCGGAGGCGATCGCGCTGCGGGACGCCGTGGGCTTCGAGGCCACCCTCGCCGCCGGGCGCTCGGTGCTGTTCGCGCACGAACTCCCGGACCTGCCGGTCACCATCGCCTGGGGCACCCGCGACCGGGTGCTGGTGCGCCGGCAGGGGGTCCGCGCCGCGCAGGTGATCCCCGGCGCGCGGCTGGTCCGGCTGCCGGGCTGCGGGCACGTTCCGATGAACGACGATCCGGCCCTCGTCGCCCGGGTGGTACTGGACACCGCGCGCTGAGCCGAAGCGAGACAGGAGTTACCGGTGTGACGGAAGAGGCGCGTGATCCATCCGTCATAGGATCTCCCGATCAGACAGCACGATCTTGGGGGATTCGCAGTGGCTTCCACCGCGCGCACCGTCCTCGTCCCGGCCGCCGTGGCCGTGGCGCTCCTCGCCGGGCTCACCGCCTGCGGCTCGGACTCCGGTTCGGGCTCCGGCTCGGGTTCGGGGAAGGACGACGGCCCGGCGAAGAAGACGGCCCGTCTCGCCTGGCGGGACGCCGCGCTTCCGGGGCTGGCGGCGAAGCCGGCCTGGACCGCGCCGGCGGCGCCCGGCGGCACGGCGGTGTTCGCGGTCGGTGACGCCTTCGCCCTGGTCTCCGCGCCCGGCGCGGAGAAACTGTCGAACGACAAGGGGCCCGCGCTGCGCGAGGGCCCCAAGACCGTCGAGTTCCGGGACGCGCGCGACGGCGCCGTCCGCAGGACGCTGAGGTTCGGCGACGCCAGGGTGACGGCCGACACCTGGCACGGCGCCCCGGCGCTGCGGGTGCGCGTGACGAGCAAGACCCCGTCCGACGGCATGACCTCCGACAAGAGCACCACCGTCGAAGAGGTCTACGACGGCCGCGGCGGCAAGCTCGGCAGCGCCCCGCAGGCGGACGGGGCCTCCTTCTCGGACGGCTGGCTCGCCAAGGACGGGACCGTCGCGCGGGGCGAGGGCGGAACGGCGAACAAGCTGGAGAAGTCCGGCGACCTCCAGGGGATCCACGGCCCCGTCCGCTCCCAGGACCTGTACCGGTACGCGCCGGAGCAGCGGACGTTCGCGGGGGACCACGCCTTCTCGTACGAGGAGGTGGAGCGCGGCATGTTCAACCACCCCAAGCACCTCGTGGTCACCGACCTGGCGACCGGCAGGAAGGCGTGGACGACCAGCGAGGCCGGCCGGCCGTCGCAGGCCCTTCCGGAGGACAAGTCCCACGCCGTGAACGTCGTGCCGGTGACGGTGGTCGGCGACCGGATCGTCCTGGCCTGGCAGACCAAGGGGGACGAGCACACCGGGACCGAGCCCTGGGTGATGTCCGTGAACGACGTCAAGTCCGGCCGGCTGCTGGCCACCGGCCCGGTCGTCGAGGCGGAGGCGCCCGGCTCCCGGACCGACTTCGGGAACCCGCTCACCGACCCCACCTTCGAGGTCGCGTACGACGCGGCGGCCGGCGCCGTCGTCACCTCGGGGCAGCCCGGCATGGGCAAGCCCTGGCTGGCCACCGCGTGGGACCTCAAGAGCGGCAAGCGGCTCTGGGCACAGGGACCGGACGAGAACGACTTCTCGCCGCTGACCGCCGGCAACGGTGTGGTCTACGGCTACACCAACCGCGGGACGCAGGGGTACTGGGACCCGATCGCCGTCGACGTGAAGACGAAGAAGGTGCTGGCGAAGAAGCTCGACAACGACCGGGTGCCGGCCTTCAGCGCCGACGGGCACGGCGCGGTCTCCGTGGACCAGGGCGTCTTCGTCTTCCCGGCGGCCTGACCGCACCGGCTCGCCGCCTGACCGCACCGGCTCGCCGAACGTGTCGGCTGCCCGAACGCGCCGGGGGCGCGGGTCCGTTGACCCGCGCCCCCCGTGCGCCCCCTCTGCTCACACGCCTCCGGTCACACATCTCCCGCTCACGCGTCCCGGCGCCGCAGCGCCCACCAGCCCGTCGCCGCGGCGGCGACGGCCCACAGCGCCGCGACGCCGAGCCCGCTCCACGGACCGAGCGCACCCTCCGGATCGGTGGCCATCATCTGCTGCCCCGCCCGGTCGGGCAGGAACTGCCCCGCGCCGCCCAGCGCGTCGGGGCCCAGGACCGGGGAGAGCAGGCAGACCAGCGGAACCAGCAGCCCCAGCGTCCCCACCGGGCTGCGCAGGACGGCCGCCGTGCCCGCGGCCAGCAGGGCGAGCAGGGCGAGGTGGAGGCCGCAGCCGACGGCCGCCCGCAGGGCGCCCGGCGCCCCGGCGCCCACCCCGGCGTCCCCGAGCAGCGGCTGTCCGACGACGAGCGCGCCGAACCCGGCGACGAGCCCCGCCGCCAGCGTCAGACCGGTGACGACGCCGAGCTTGGCGGTGTAGAAGACGCCGCAGCGCGGCACCGCGGCGAGCGAGACGCGGATGGAGCCGTGGGTGTACTCCCCCGCCATCGCCAGGGCGCCGAAGCAGATCGCGGTGATCTGCCCGAAGCCGACGCCGAAGAACGAGAAGCGGATCGGGTCGAAGTCGCTCTCGCCGGTGGCGTCCCCGGCGACCGCGCAGGCCACCGCGCCGAAGGCGATCGTGGTGACGACGGTGGCGGCGAGCGCGGCGACCAGGCCCCGGACGGAGGCGGTCTTGGCCCACTCGGCTCGGGCGGCGGCGGTGAGGGCGGACCGCACGGAAGGAGAGGCGTTCATGCCCGGGCTCCTCGGGTCGTCGTGAGGGTCGTCGTGGGGGTCGCCGTGGCGGCGAACTCGGCGTCTCCGGCGGTGAGTCGGAGGTAGGCGTCCTCCAGGGAGGCGCGTTCGTCGGCGAGTTCGAGGATCGGCACGCCGGACCGGGCGGCGAGGGCGCCCACGTGGGCGGCCTCCGTACCCTCGACCGTCCACCGGCCGTCGCCGTCCGGCACCGCGAGCAGCCCGCCGTCCGCGAGCGCCGCGCGCAGCCGTTCGCCCTCGGTGGTGCGGACCCGTACCCGGGCCGGGGTGTGTTCGGCGAGGAAGGCGTCCATCGGGCTGTCGGCGAGCAGCCGGCCCCGGCCGAGCACGACCACCTGGTCGGCGGTGGCGGCGACCTCGCCCATCAGATGGCTGGAGATCAGGACGGTCCGGCCCTCGCCGGCCAGTCGGCGGGCCAGGTCGCGCAGCCAGACGATGCCCTCCGGGTCGAGGCCGTTGGTGGGCTCGTCCAGGATCAGCACCGGCGGGTCGCCGAGCAGTGCGGCGGCGATCCCGAGCCGCTGCCGCATGCCGAGCGAGAAGGTGCGGACGCGCCGCCGCGCCACCGCCGCGAGGCCGGTCTCCTCCAGGACGGCGGTGACGCGCCCGCGGGGGATGCGGTTGCTGTGGGCGAGGGCCAGCAGGTGGCCGCGCGCGGTGCGGGCGGGGTGGGCGGCGGCCGCGTCCAGCAGGGCGCCGACGTGCCGCAGCGGACGGTCCCACAGGGCGTACGGCCGACCGCCGACGGTCGCCGTGCCGGACGTCGCCCGGTCGAGGCCGAGGAGGATGCGCAGGGTGGTGGACTTGCCCGCGCCGTTGGGGCCGAGGAAGCCGGTGACGCGGCCGGGCCGGACGGTCATGGTGAGCCCGGCGAGGGCCCGGGTGGTGCCGTACTCCTTGACGAGGTCCCTGATGTCGATCGAGGTCATGGCTCCACGCTCGCCGACGGGCCGGGGGCGGCGCTTCCCCCGCCAGGGGAAACGATCTCCCCCGCCCGGGGGAGGCCGCCCCTCCGGTCCGCTGCCAGGATGCTCCCCATGCACCCGCTTCACCGGCTGTTCCGCCCTCTGACCCGCACCGTCACCTGTACCCGCTGGCTGCACCTCGTGGTGGGCGGTCTGTTCGCGATGGTGTGCATGTTCGTCTACCCCGGGGAGGGCGGCGGGCGGTCCGCGCTGCTGCTGGGGTCCCTCGCGACCGTCCCGCCGCTCGTCGTGCTCGGGCTGGTGCCGGCGGTGCGGGTGGCCGAGGGCGTGCAGGCGCGGCTGATGCTCGTCCCCGGCCTGCGGTCGCGCGGGCCGGACCGGTCGGAGGCCGCGGCCATCGCCACCGCTCCCGCCGCGTCATGGGCGGACCGGTGGCGGACCGTCGGCTGGCTGGTGCTGCGGGTGCAGTTGGGGACCGTGACGCTGGCCGCCTCGGTGTGGCTGCCGACGGCGGCGGTGGACCTGGCCGTCCACCGGCAGTGGGCGTACGCCCTGCTGGCGCCGCTGCCGCTGGCCGCCCTCGCGGCCCTGGTCGTGGGGGCTGGCGAGCTGACCGCCGCGGCGGCCCGGTGGCTGCTCGCACCGTCGGCCGCCGAGCGGATCGCGGCCCTGGAGGAGCGCACGGAACGGCTGTTGGAGCACAACCGGCTGGCCCGCGAACTGCACGACTCGATCGGCCACGCGCTCACCACGGCGGTGGTGCAGGCGGGCGCGGCCCGGGCGGCGGGGTCACCGGAGTTCACCGAACGCGCGCTGGGCGCGATCGAGGAGACGGGACGGCACGCCCTGGAGGATCTGGAACGGGTCCTGAAGGTGCTGCGCGAGGGCGCCCAGGACCCGGCGGGCCGCCCCACCCTGGCCGACGCGCGGCGGCTGCTGGACGCGGCCGACGGCTCCGGCGCCGAGGTCACCGCCGAGCTGACCGGCCCGCTGGAGGCCGTGCCGGGGCCGGTCTCCCGGGAGGGCTACCGCATCGTGCAGGAAGCGCTCACCAACGTGCTGCGGCACGCCGGGCCGGTGCCCGTCGCCGTCCGGATCGCCGTCACCGGGGACGCCGTCGAACTGGACGTCCGCAATCCGCTGCCCGGCCCGCGGCCGGCCGCCGCCCCGCGCCGGGGCAGCGGGCTGCGCGGCATCCGCGAGCGCGCCGCCCTGCTCGGCGGCCGGGCGGAGACCGGACCGTACGAGGGCGGCTGGCGGGTCAGCGCCCGGCTGCCGACGGCTTAGGCTGCCGCCATGCCGCTCTCCGTCCTCCTGGTCGACGACGAACCCCTGGTCCGCGCCGGGTTGCGCGCCATCCTCGACGCGCAGCCCGACATCGAGGTGACCGGCGAGGCCGCCGACGGCGCCGCCGTCCTGCCGCTGGTGCGGCAACTCCGCCCGGACGTGGTGGCGATGGACGTCCGGATGCCGCTGATGGACGGCATCGAGGCCACCCGCGCGGTGCTGGCCGCGTTCCCCGAGCCGCCGAAGATCCTGGTGGTCACGACGTTCGAGAACGACGAGTACGTGTACGAGGCGCTGCGCGCGGGCGCCGACGGGTTCCTGCTCAAGCGGGCGCACCCGGCCGAGATCGTGCACGCGGTACGGCTGGTCGCCTCGGGTTCCTCCCTCCTGTTCCCCGCCGCCCTGCGGCGGCTGGCCGCCGAGCACGGCAACCCCGGCGCCCGCGCGGCCCTGGAGCGGGCCGCGCTGACCGGCCGGGAGACGGACGTGCTGCGGCTGATGGCCCGCGGGCTGTCGAACTCCGAGATAGCCGAGCACCTGGTGCTGGGCACGGAGACGGTGAAGACCCATGTCAGCGCGGTGCTCGCCAAGTTGGGGGCGCGGGACCGCACCCAGGCCGTGATCGCGGCGTACGAGTCGGGGTTCGTCACCCCGGGGTGACCGCGGCCGTCCTGGAGCGGATCAGTTCCAGGGGTTGGCCGGCTGGTCGTTGATCGCCGTCCAGAAGCGGGTGCCGGCGGGTACGTCGCCGTCGGCCCAGAAGCTCCAGCCGCCGGAACTCTCCAGGTTGGTGCCGTATCTGCCGTCGTGGAACTCGGCCATGCGCCAGCCGGCGCCGAAGTTGTTGGCGCAGACGCCGTCGGCGACGGCCCGGCCGGTCAGGCGGTTGCCGCGGATCGGGGCGGTGGCCGCGACCGTGCCGCGCGCCCAGCCGGCGTAGAAGCCGGGGGTGATGCCCGCGGGGACGGGACGGCCGTCGACCTTGAGGCAGAGCAGCGGCAGCGCGGTGGTCGTGGCGGTGTCGCCCTGGTAGGGGTTGCTCAGGGGGCCGCCGCCGACCTGGACCGTGCCGCTGGGCCCGTCGGCGAGCAGGGTCCAGGTCATGGCCTTGCCGTTGGCGTCGGGGGCGGGCGGGGCCGCCGCCGCGGGGGTCGTGAGCGCACCGGCCGCGGCGAGGGCCGCGGCGCCGAGGGCGAGCACCGTTTTCACCGAGCGCATGACTTCTCCTCACAGGTGTGAACCGACGTGACGCGAGACGCATGGCGGTACGGTGGGGAATTCTGCACGTCCTTCACAAAACCCCCAAGGGCAGAACCGGTCACACGTTCCCGGCCCCCTCCCGGACCCGCCCGGTGACGAACCGGACCCGCTCCCCCACGGACGCCCGGGGCGGTTCCACCACGATGAAACGGTCCTGTCCCACGTGCCTTTACCTCCTTCGCCCAGGCGTCCGCCACCCGACCGTACGCCCGGCGCGCGTCACCCGTGACGGGCGCCCCCGGCACTGGCAGGGTGGGCGGACGCGTCGGAATCCCGTCGGATCCCGCGTCGGAATCCCACAAGGAAGCGGAGTGCGGTGGCATGGCCGAAGAAGTGGACGTCGTCGTCATCGGAATGGGCCCGGGCGGCGAGCACGTCGCGGGGCGGCTGGCGGAGGCCGGGCTGCGGGTGGTGGGGGTGGAGGTGGAGCTCGTCGGCGGCGAGTGCCCGTACTGGGGCTGTGTGCCCAGCAAGATGATGATCCGGGCCGGCGGTCTGCTGGCCGAGGCCCGCCGGATCCCCGGGATGGCCGGCGCGGCGCGGGTGGAGCCGGACTGGTCGCCGGTCGCGTCGCGGATCCGCGACGAGGCCACCGACGACTGGAACGACCAGGTGGCCGCCGACCGGTTCCGCGACAAGGGCGGCCGGCTGGCCCGCGGCCGGGGCCGGCTCACCGGTCCCCGGACGGTGACCGTGGACGGTCCGGGGGGCGGCGTCTTCGAGGCCGCGCGCGGCGTGGTCCTCGCCACCGGGACCAAGCCGCAGATCCCGCCGGTGCCCGGACTGGACGCCGTCCCGTACTGGACGAACCGGGACGCCATCGCCGCGACCGAGCCCCCGGGCTCGCTGCTGGTGCTGGGCGGCGGCTCGATCGGCGTCGAACTCGCCCAGGTCTACGGCCGGTTCGGGACCCGCGTCACCGTGGTGGAGGCGATGGGCAGCCTCGTCCCGGCGGACGAGCCGGAGGCCGCCGCCCTGCTGACCGAGGTGCTGGCGGCGGAGGGGATCACCATCCGCACGGACGCCCGGGCGGCCGCCGCCCGCCACGACGGCGACGCGTTCGTCCTCGTCCTGGAGAGCGGCGAGGAACTGACCGCCGACCGGCTGCTGGTGGCGACCGGCCGCCGGGCGGACCTGCGCGACCTCGGCCTGGAGACGGTCGGCCTCGATCCGACGGCCCGATGGGTGCGCACCGACGGCCGGATGCGGGCCGCGGACGGGCTCTGGGCGGCGGGGGACGTGACGGGCCACGGCGCGTTCACGCACGTGGCCATGTACGAGGCGGAGATCGTCGCCCGCGAGATCCTGGGCGAACCGGGGCCCGGGGCGGACTACCGGGCCCTGCCGCGCGTCACCTTCACCGATCCGGAGATCGGCGCCGTCGGCCTGACGGAGGGCCAGGCCCGCGACCGCGGCCTCCGGGTGCGCACCGGACTGGCCAAGGTGCCGTCCTCGGCCCGCGGCTGGATCCACAAGGCCGGCAACCAGGGCGTGATCAAGCTGGTCGAGGACGTGGACCGCGGCATCCTGGTCGGAGCCACGACGGCCGGCCCCGCGGGCGGCGAGATGCTGTACGGCCTCGCGGTGGCGGTCCAGGCGGAGGTGCCGGTGGAGACGCTGCGGCACATGATCTACGCGTACCCGACCTTCCACCGGGGGGTGGAGGACGCGCTGCGGGATCTGGTCAAGGGAGGGTAGGGGGCGGGGGCGGGCGCAGCGCGCGAACCGCGACTGCCGACGGGCCCGGCGGAAGGCGCCGGCCGGGTGCCTCGGGTGGGTCCCCGGCCGGGGCGCGAAAGCCCGGGCGGCCGGTTCGGCCGCCGCGCGCGGGGCGCCCCCGCGCGTCAGTTCGCGTCGGCGGTCTTCTGCCAGTCCGCGTACGCGACGCGCGGGATGGACCGGACGCCGTCGACCGTTCCCCACTCGTCCCTCCCGAGCCGGCTGAGCGGGCGCAGGCGGGCGATGTCCGGGTGGTCGCCGTCCAGGACGGACTCGCCGACCACGGCGTGCACCACCCGGCCGAGGACGACGGTGGAGTCGCCCAGACGGAGCGTGCCGTGCAGCCGGCATTCGAGGGCGACGGGCGAGTCCGCGACCCGGGGCGCCTTCACCAGGAGCGACGGCTCCTTGGCGAGGCCGACGGCGTCGAACTCGTCGACGCCGGGCGGGAAGTCGGCGCCGGTCTCGTTGATCTGCCGTTCGAGCCCCTCGGGGGCCAGGTTGACGACGAACTCCCCGGTCGCCTCGACGTTGCGCAGGGTGTCCTTGCGCCCGACCGAGGTGAACTGGACGATCGGGGGCTCCACGCAGGCGATGGTGAAGAACGAGTGGGGGGCGAGGTTGGCCGTCGTCCCGTCCTCGGAGACCGTGGACACCCAGGCGATCGGCCGGGGTACGACCACGGAGGTGAGGAGCCGGTAGACGGCGGCCCGGCCGGCGGATTCGATGTCGATGTCAACGCGCATGCCCGCCAGTATCCACGCCCCGGCGCCCGGCCGCCGACCTGGGACGGCCCGTCGGGCGGCCGCCGTCGCCGCAGGTGGGAGCCGCCGCCGGGGACCAACCGAGCGAAGCCGTCCGTAACGTGCCGCAGGTGTCTTTTACCCGGAGGACACGAGGTGTTCGTGATCGGGCAACACCGCTTCGTCAGGGTGGACACCATGACCGACACCGACGCGACCCCCGCGGGCGCCCCCGGCCGCGCGCACCACTGGCGGCGTGACCTGGCGGAACTCGCCGCCCTGTTCACCGCCGTGGCCGCCGCCGACTGCGTGGCCGACACCGTGGTGCACGGTCCCGACGGGCCGGTCCTGCTCGCCGGGTCCGCCGCCGGGCTGCTGGCCACGGCCGGGTTCCACACCTGGTGGCACCGGCGGCGGCGGGCACGGTCCACCGCCCCGGCGCCGACGGCCGCGGCGCCGGGGGCGGCCACCGGCAGCACGCTGTGGCGGATGCGCACCACCGTCCGCGACGAACCGGGCAGCCTCGCGGCCCTCTGCCTGGCCCTGGCCGGCCGGGGCGTCGACATCCTCGCCCTCCAGACGCACCCGCTGGCCGAGGGGACGGTCGACGAGCTGTTGCTGCGGGCGCCGGACGGGCTCACGGCCGACGCGCTGGCCCGGGCCGCCGAGGCGGGCGGGGGCCGGGAGACCTGGCTGGAGCGGGCCGACGCCCACGACCTGGTGGACGCCCCCACCCGGGTGCTGGACCTCGCCACCCGCACCGCCCTGGACTCCGCCGAACTGCCGCTCGCCCTGCGCCGGCTGCTCGGCCGGTGCGCGATCCGCTCGGCGCCGGCGGGCGCGGCGGGCACGGCGGAGGTCCCGGCCGAGGGCGAGTGGCGGGAGACCGTCCTGCGGCTGCGCGACCCGTCCGGCGGCACGATCACCATCGAGCGGCCCCATCTACCGTTCACGCCGGCGGAGTTCGCCCGCGCCCGGGCGCTCGTCGAGCTGGACGCGCGGCTGGGCCCGCGGTTCCCGCGCCGCGACGACGTGCTGACGCTGCCCGCCGGGGACGAGGTGACGGTCCGTCGGGCGGACACCGGCGACCTCGCGGCGGCCAAGGCGATGCACGAGCGCTGCTCCCCCGCCACGCTCGCCCTGCGCTACCACGGTCCGGTCCGGGACGTCACCGCCGCCGACCGCTACCTCGTCCACCTGCTCGGCCCGCGGTTCGGCCGGACGCTCGCCGCGTACGCGCCGTCCGGCCGGCTGGTCGCCCTCGGCCACCTGCTGTGGGACGGCGAGGAGACGGAGGTGGCGCTGCTCGTCGAGGACGCGTGGCAGCGGCGCGGCGTCGGCGCCGAACTGCTGCGCCGGCTGGTGGTGATGGCGGCCGAGGCGGGCTGCGACAGCGTCTACGCGGTCACCCGGGCGTCCAACACCGGCATGGTGGCGGCGATGCGCGGGCTGGGCCTGCCGCTGGACTACCAGGTCGAGGAGGGCACGCTGGTGATCACCGCCCGCGTCACACCGGCCGCCGTCCCACGCCTGGCGGCCGGCCGGCCGTGACACCCGGCTGCCGGCCGTGGGCCCCGGGCGACGGCGTGGATCCGGGTCCGCGGCCCATGAGTCCGGCCGCCGCGCACCCCGGCGGCCGGCCCCGGGCCCGGGCCGACACCGCGGAACCGGGCAAGCGGCCCACGAACCCCGGCCGACGACCGCGAAACCCGGCCGCCGCGGCCCCCGCCCGCCGGCCGTGACTCCGGGCCGCCGCCCGTGCGTCCCGGTCACGGCGAATCCCGCGTGACGCGGCGCCCTCCACCGTACGAGGATGGGCGCATGCCGAACACCACCAGCACTCAGCTGCCCCGCCAGGTCGCCGACGCCTACGTCGACGCGTACATCGAGCTCGACCCGATCACCGGTACCTACCTCGGCGTCGCGTCCAGCGCCCGCCGGCTGCCCGACTTCTCGCCCGAGGGGCAGGAGGCGGTGGCCGGCCTGGCGCGGGAGACACTGGCCCGGCTGGCGGAGGCCGAGCGGCTGCCCGGCGCGGAGGACGACGCCGAGCGGCGCTGCGCCCGGCTGCTGCGCGAGCGGCTGACGGCCGAACTCGCGGTGCACGACGCGGGCGAGCCGCTCCGCGCCGTCAGCAACATCCACTCGCCGCTGCACTCGGTGCGCGAGGTCTTCACGCTGATGCCGGTGGACAGTGCCGAGGACTGGTCGGCGGTCGCGGCCCGGCTGCGGGCCGTGCCGGCCTCGCTGGAGGGCTACCGGGCGTCGCTGGCCGAGGGGTTGAAGCGCGGACTGCCGGGCGGCCCGCGGCAGGTGGCCACGGTGCTGGAGCAGCTCGCCGAGTGGATCGGCACGGACGGGAAGGGCTGGTTCGGCGACTTCACGGCCCCCGCCCCCGAGGAGCTGCGGGCGGAGCTGGACGGCGCGGCGGAGGCCGCGACGGGCGCCCTCGCCGGGATCCGCGACTGGCTGCGGGACGTCTACGCCCCCGCCGTCGAGGGCGCCCCGGAGGTCGTGGGCCGCGAGCGCTACGCCCGGTGGGCCCGCTACTGGAACGGCACCGACCTGGACCTGGAGGAGGCGTACGCCTACGGCTGGTCCGAGTTCCACCGCCTGCTGGCGGAGATGCGGACGGAGGCCGAGAAGATCCTGCCGGGCGCGCGGACGCCCTGGGAGGCGCTGGCCCACCTCGACGAGCACGGCACCCACATCGAGGGCGTGGAGGAGACCAGGGAGTGGCTCCAGGGCCTGATGGACGAGGCCATCGAGGCGCTGGACGGCACCCACTTCGACCTGGCCGAGCGGGTCAAGCGCGTCGAGTCGCGGATCGCCCCGCCCGGCGGCGCGGCGGCCCCGTACTACACGGCGCCGTCCGAGGACTTCACCCGCCCGGGCCGGACCTGGCTGCCGACCATGGGCCTGACCCGCTTCCCGGTGTACGACCTGGTGTCCACCTGGTACCACGAGGGCGTGCCGGGCCACCACCTCCAGCTCGCCCAGTGGACGCACGTGGCCGACCGGCTCTCCCGCTACCAGGTCACCCTCGGCCAGGTCAGCGCCAACGCCGAGGGCTGGGCGCTGTACGCGGAGCGGCTGATGGACGAACTGGGCTTCCTCACCGACGCCGAGCGGCGGCTGGGCTACCTCGACGCCCAGATGATGCGCGCCGCCCGCGTCATCGTCGACATCGGCATGCACCTGGAGCTGGAGATCCCGGCCGACTCCCCGTACCACCCGGGCGAGCGCTGGACGCCGGAGCTGGCCCAGGAGTTCTTCGGGCTGCACAGCAGCCGCCCGGCGGACTTCGTGGAGAGCGAACTCGTCCGCTACCTGGGCATGCCTGGCCAGGCGATCGGCTACAAGCTCGGCGAGCGCGCCTGGCTGCTGGGCCGCGAGGCGGCCCGGAAGCGGCACGGCGCCGCGTTCGACGCGAAGGCGTGGCACATGGCGGCGCTGTCGCAGGGTTCGCTGGGCCTGGACGACCTGGTGGCGGAGCTGTCGGCGCTCTGACGGCGGACGGGCGGCCCGGAGCCCTCGCGTAGGGTTCCGGGCATGACCCCGCTGCTCCTCGTCTGCCGCGACCCGCTCTCCCCCCGCCGTACGGACCCGCACTTCGCCGCCGAGGCGCGGGCGGCGGGCGAACGGGGGCTGCGGGTCGCGCGGATCGACCACGACGCGCTGCTCGCCGGGGACGCGGCGGGGGCGGTCGCGGGGGTGCCGCGGGACGCGGGCGCGGCGTGGTACCGGGGCTGGATGATCCCCGCGGGGCGGTACGCGGAGCTGGCGGAGGCCCTGGCCGGGCGCGGGGTGACGCTGCTGACCCCGCCCGCCTCCTACCGGCGGGCGCACGAACTGCCGGGCTGGTACGGGACGTTCGCTCCGGTGACACCGCGCAGCGTGTGGTTCCCGGCGGAGGCCGGGCGGGCGCCGGACCGGGAGCGGCTGGCGGCGGGGGCGGCCCTGCTGGGCGGCGGTGGTCCGGTGGTGGTCAAGGACTATGTGAAGTCCCGCAAGCACGAGTGGGACGAGGCGTGTTACGTGCCCGACCGCGCCGACACGGACCGGCTGGCGGCGGTCGTCGGCCGGTTCGCCGAACTCCAGGGGGAGTTCCTGGCGGGCGGCGTCGTCCTCCGCTCCTTCGAGCGCTTCACGGCGGCGGGCGAGGCCCGGGTGTGGTGGCTGGACGGCCGCCCGGTCCTGACGACCGCCCACCCGGACACCCCGGACCGCCTCCCGGCCCCGGCGCTGGACGCGGTGGCGCCGTGCGTCGCCGACTTGGACTGCCGTTTCGTCACCACGGACTTGGCGCTGCGCGAGGACGGGGTGTGGCGCGTGGTGGAGGTCGGCGACGGCCAGGTGAGCGGCCTGCCGCGGGACGTCGACCCCGGGCCGCTGCTCGCGGCCCTCGCGCGGGGCTGACCTCAGCAGCCGCAGTCCCCGCCGTCCACGGGCGCGGTCAGCGGATCCGCCGGCAGCCGGCGCTTCCCTTCCCACGTCTCGACCTCGTACCCCTCGCGGATCCAGTACTCGATCCCGCCGAGCATCTCCTTCACCCGGTACCCGAGCGTCGCGAGCGCCAGCGCCGCCCGGGCGGCCCCGTCGCAGCCGGGCCCCCAGCAGTACACGACGACGGGCCGCGCCGGATCGAGGAACTCGCCCGCCAGCCGGGGAATGTGGGACGTCGGCAGGTGGACGGCTCCAGGTACGTGCCCCTGGTCCCAGGCCGCCGTGGAGCGCGAGTCGACGACGGTGAAGTCCGCGGCCCCGGCGGCGAGCGCGGCGTGCACGTCGGCGACGTCGGTGTGGAAGGCGAGGCGGGCGGCGAAGTAGGCGGCGGAGTCGGCGGGCGGGGAGAAGGCGGTGATCGTCATGCGGGGAAATCTATGCGGGCTCCACCCGCCAGAGAACGCCCGATCCCCGGCGCATCACGCCCTCTGCCGCCGATTCCCCTGCTCCTTCGGCACACCGCCGCCGGATCCGCGATCGTGACGACACAGGCGCGGAGTGTCGCCAAGGTGCCCGCTCGGTGGCCGCCGTCGACGGGGACGAGTGGCCCGCCCGGCGCCGAGCGCCTGCCCCTCCGCGAAACGCGGTGGCACGGAATCCCGCCGTTCACCGTTTCATCCCCTTGAACGAGCGAAAACACGGTCCGGTCGGCAGTCCGGGCGCCGGTCGGTGCCGGTCCCCGGCCCGGGCGACGGCGAGGGCGCGGCATCGGGGGAAGTGGCGTCCGGGCGGCGGAATTCGCCCTCCCCACGGCCATTCGGACGGGAATTCCTGGCGTGGGCGCGGGGCGCGGGCGTACGCATCCGGCTTTCGGTGTTCGGGGACGCGCGTACTCCCGCACTCCGCCTCCCAAGGCTCGTCCAGGCACCACGTGCCCTCTTCGCGGATATCCCTCCGGCATGTGATGGCGGGTGAGACGCCGTTCATCCGGCGGCACTCGTAGCGGGCAGCGGGGGCTTGCCTGCCGTCCGCGTGGGGAGACTGACACACCTTGGCCAATGCTTCGTCCTTCCAAACTCCCCTGGACAAAAGCGAGTTCACCCCAGCGGGTGGATGGAGGTCACGAACGGCACTATCGGCGTATTCCCGTCCCGGGTACCAGAGCATCATGGGTGCCGACCAGCCCCGCGGCACCCATCGAAGGGAATCCGCCATGCGCCTCCCTCCTGCGCTGTTCGCCTCGCGAGCGCCCTCGTCCTGACCCTCTCGTCCGCCACGTCCGCGCACGCGCAGGAAAATCTCGGACTCAACTTCAAGTACACGAGCACCAGCACCGGGGACACGGTGAGCGCGAGCCTGCCGGAACAGCCCCCCTTGAACGAATGCCTCCTCATCCAGCAAGTCGCCGAACTCGAGCCGGGAGCGCCGCACGCGGACGCATTCGCGCCTCAGAACACCAGCACCAGTGCCAATGCCCAGATCTTCGCGCCTGACGACTGCGCGGGTACCCCCAAGGTCGTACTCAAGCCGGGCAGCAACCCGGAGCCGGACGACGTCACCTTCCGGGCGGTGAAGTTCGTGTTGCCAGACTGACCGCCACCCAGGGCAACGACAGTCGACTTCCCGTCCCTCCAAGGGGGCGTGACCGGCAGCCCTCCGGTCCGTTGATCAGTCCGAAGCGGCCGGACTCGGATAATCCGGTTACCTGCTTCGGCTTCTGCCCCCACTACCCCCCGTGAGGACACTCCATGACCGGAAGCATCCGCACCCGTCTCGCCGCGGCCCTGGGCACCCTCGCCCTGGCCGCCGGAGGCGCCGTCATCGCAGCACCCGCCGCCCACGCCGACGGCCCCGGCTGCGCCAACTACCTCGCGGGCGGCAACCCCGCCCGCAGCACCCTCGGCACCGACGTCGCCTGCGGGGTCGGCGCCCTCGGGCTCCCGAACCCGGCCGTCGGCAAGGTGTTGTGCGAGACCTTGATGAGCAAGGTCGACCAGGTCGGCCCGGCCAGGACCGCCACCGCCTGCAAGCAGGCCGCCGGCTGACACCGCGCGACGGCGCTGTGAGCACCACGCTGTTGCCCACAGCGCCCCACGCCCATGCCGGAACCCCGCGTGCCTCGCGGAGGACGCACAGCACGGTCTCCGCTTCCACGGCGAAACCCTTGATCTTCCGGGCGTTTCCCTGCTAGACACCGCACATGACCGAGCATTCCCCGGACGCCACCGACTGGCGCATACTCGACGCCCTCCAGCGGAACGGACGCGTCGGGTACGCCGAGCTGGCGCGGATCGTCAACATGTCCTCCAGCGCGGTGACCGAGCGCGTCCGGCGGCTGGAGGAGGCGGGGGTGATCGAGGGGTACACGGCCGTCGTCCGGCCTGAGCGGCTGGGGATGCCGGTGCTCGCGTTCGTCCGGCTGCGGTATCCGAACGGCAACTACAAGCCGTTCCACGACCTCCTCGACACCACCCCCGAGGCGCTGGAGGCGCACCACGTCACCGGGGACGACTGCTTCGTCATCAAGGTCGCCGCCCGGTCCATGCGGCACCTGGAGGAGGTGGCGGGACGGATCGGGGCGCTGGGGTCGGTGACGACGAGCGTCGTGTACTCGTCGCCGCTGGAACGGCGGGCGTTCAGCCGGCCCGACGCTCCCCGGCCGTCCGGTGCCGTACCGCCGAGCCCGACCGCTCCTTGACGACCCGGAGCTGCGCCGGGACACGCTGCCGCAGGTCGGCGACGTGGCTGACGATGCCCACCGCGCGGTCGCGTTCGCGGAGCGAGTCGAGGACGTCGAGGACCTCGTCGAGGGTCTGCTCGTCCAGGCTGCCGAAGCCCTCGTCGATGAAGAGGGTGTCGAGGCGGGTGCCGCCCGCTTCCTCCGTCACGACATCCGCGAGGCCGAGGGCCAGGGCGAGGGAGGCGAAGAAGGTCTCGCCGCCGGAGAGGGTGGCGGTGTCGCGTTCGTTGCCGGTCCAGGCGTCGACAACGTGCAGCCCCAGGCCGGAACGGCCGCGTCCGGTGCCCCGGGCGTCGGAGTGGACGAGGGTGTAGCGGCCGGCGGACATCCGGTGCAGGCGGACGGTGGCCGCGGCGGCGACCTGTTCCAGGCGAGCGGCGAGGACGTACGACTCCAGGCTCATCTTCAGCTCGTTGTCGGCACTCGTGCCGGCGGCGAGCGTGGCGAGTCCGGCGATGCGGTGGTACTCCTCGCGCAGCGGGGCGAGCCGCCGGACGTCGTGCGCGGCCTCGGCGGAGAGCCGGTCGAGGGCGTCGCAGCGGCGCCGGGCCTCGGCATCGCGGTCGGACGCGGCCCGCAATCGCCCTACGGCTGCGGCGAGTTCGGCGTCCGCGGCTTCCGGGTCCGCGGGCGGCAGGTCGGCGGCGGCAAGCGTCTCCTCGTCGGCCAGGGCCGCCGCGACGGCGGCCTCCTCCTGCCGCCAGGCGTCCAACCTGGCCTGTGCGGCGCGGAGTTCGGCGGCGCCGAGGAGGGCCTCGGCCGCCTGGGCGGGGGTGGCGAAGCCGGCGCGGTACGCGGCGTCGGCGAGCCGGTCGTCGGCCGCCTTGAGGGCGGTCGCCGCCTCCTCGGCGGCGCGCGCGGCCCCGGCGGCGGCGGCGAGCAGGCCGGCCCGCTCCTCCAGCGCCGCCGCGCGGCGCGCGACGGATGCCTCACCACCTCGCGCGCGTGTCAACTCCTCACGTAGACCCGCCACTTCGCGTTCGAGGTCGTCGCGGTGGGAGGTTCGGGCGGCGATCCGCAGCCGGGCGGCCTGCTGGGCGTCGCGGCGGCGCTCGTACTCGCGCTCGGCCTCGGCGAGCGCGGCCCGGGCGGCGGGCGCGTCGGCGGCGGCCACGCGCGCCTCGGCGTACGCGCGCCGGGCGGCGTCGGCGAGTTCGGCGAGTTCGGCGGTGGCCGCTTCACCCGCGGCGGCGCGGGCGGCGGCGAGGGCCTCGCGGAGCGGGCCGTGGCGGCGGGCGGCCTCCTCGCGGGCGGCCTCGGCGCGCCGGTAGGCGGCCTCGGCGGTCTGCTCGGCGGCGCGGTCCACGTGTCCGGCGGCGGCGCGGGCGGGGGCGGGGTGCTCGGTGGCGCCGCAGACGGTGCAGGGGTCGCCGGGGAAGAGCCCGGCGGCCAACTCCGCTGCGATGCCGCGCAGTCGGCGTTCCTTGGTGTCGAGCCAGTGCTCGCGGGCGCGGGCGGCCTCGTCGCGGGCGTCGGCTTCCGCCTGTTCCGCCGTCGCGGCCCGGACGGCGAGTTCGTCGCGGCGGCGGGCGGCGGCGAGGCGTTCCTCGGCGGGGGTGACGCGCGCGCCGAGCTGTTCGGCGCGGGCGGTGGCCTCGTGGGCGGCGTCGAGGCGACGCTGGTGCCGCTCGCGCAGGGCGGGCCAGCCGGCCAGCCAGTCGGCGTCGTCGGTGAGGGCGTCCTCGTCGGCGCGCGCCTGCCGTTCGAGGGCGGCGATCTCGGCGGTGACCTCGGCGGCGCGGGTCTCGGCCCGGCGGGCGGCGGCGAGCGAGCCGAGCTCCTCGCGGTGGGCGTGGTCGAGGGCGGCGAGCCGGTCGGCGCCGGCCTCCCGGTGCTCCTCGGGCAGCCGGGCGCGGGCCCGGCGTTCGGCTTCGGCCGCCGCGCGGTGCCGGCGTTCGGCCTCGGCGCGGAGTTCCAGGGCCGGGGCGACGGCGGCGGCCTCGCGGGCCCGGTCCAGCCGGTCGCGGAGCGCGTCGCGTTCGGGGCGCCGCTCCGCCAGTTCGTCGGCGCGGCGGCGGGCGTCGGCGAACCGCCGCTGGAGCCGGGCCCGTTCGCGGACCTCGGCGGCGCGTTCGGCCGCGCGGGTGTGCAGGTCCTCGGCGGCCCGGACGGCGGACGCGGTGACGGCGCGGCGCTCGCGGGCGGTGGTACGGGCGAGTGCCGCCCACTCCAGGACGGCGGCGGCGAGCCCGGGGGCGCCGGCGGGCAGCGGCGGCTCGGCCGCTCGCGGGGCGGGGACACCGGCGCGGCCGCGGGCCGGGGCGGCGGTGGCGGGCGAGGGGGTGCCGACCTCGGGCAGCGCCGGGTCGTCGGCGGCCTGCCGCATCCGGTGGCCGAGCGCGAGCAGCCGCTCGTCGCCCGTCCGCACCCGGGTCTCGGCGGCGGCGCGCAGGTCGGCGAGGCGCTTCGTGGCGGCGCCGAACCGGCCGGTGTCGAAGAGCCGGCCGAGCAGCCCGGCGCGGGTGGTGTCGTCGGCGCGCAGGAAGCGGGCGAAGTCGCCCTGCGGGAGCAGCACGACCTGGCAGAACTGCTCCTTGTCCAGCCCGAGCAGCTGCTTGATCTCCTCACCGATCTCCTGGTGGGAGCGGCTGAGGCCGTGCCACCGCCCGTCGCGGAACTCGCGCAGGGCGCTGTACGCCTTCTCGCGGGTGAAGCCGCTCCCCCGCTTCTTGGGGCGCGGCTGCTCGGGCCGCCGGGTGAGCTCCAACCGGCGCCCGCCGACGGTGAGTTCGAGGACGACCTCGGTGAGGGTGTCCGGCGCGGCGTGGTCGCTGCGCAGTCCGGGGCCGCTGTTCTGGCGGGCGCCGGGAACGCCGTTGTAGAGGGCGTAGCAGACGGCGTCGAGGACGGAGGTCTTGCCGGCGCCGGTGGGGCCGTGGAGCAGGAAGAGTCCGGCGGCGGAGAGTTCGTCGAAGTCGACGTGCTGTCTGTCGGCGAACGGGCCGAAGGCAGTGATCTCCAGGCGGTGCAGTCTCATCGCTCCCCCTCGGCGGCGGGTTCACCGGAGACGGCGTACCGGCCGGTGGCGGTCTCCCGGAGGCGCGGGCTCATCGCTCCCCCTCGGCGGCGGCGACCCGGACGGTGTCGAGGGCGTCGGTCAGCAGGGCGCGCTCGGCGGCGTCGGGGCCCTCGCCCCGGACGTGGGCGACGAAGTCCTCGGCGATCTGCCGGTCGGTCCGGCCGCGCAGCCGGAGGGCGTACGAGGCGAGGGGGTCCTCCGGGGCGCGGTCGGGGTCCAGGACGAGGCTGAGGACGTGCGGGAAGCGGGCGGCCAGCCGGGTCATGGGGTCCTTGGGGCGGACGGGGTCGGTGAGGGTGGCCTCGACCCAGGCGTCCTCGTGCCGGTCGAGGGCGGGGTCGTCCAGCAGCTCGTCCAGCCGGCCGCGGATCCGGGCGAGCGGGCGGGGCACCGGGCAGTCGATCCGCTCGCCGGTCACCGTGCCGTCGGCGGCGAGGTCGATCAGCCACATGGTCTTGCGGTGGGTCGCCTCGGAGAAGGAGTAGGCGAGCGGGGAGCCGGAGTAGCGGACGCGGTCGGTGATCGTCTGGCAGCCGTGGAGGTGGCCGAGCGCGGCGTAGTCCACGCCGTGGAAGATCTCCGGCGGTACGGCGGCGACCCCGCCGACGGTGATGTCGCGTTCGCTGTCGCTGGCCGCGCCGCCCGCGACGAAGGCGTGCGCGAGGACGACGGACCGCGTCCCGGCCGGCCGGCCGGCGAGGTCGGCGCGCACCCGGTCCATCGCCGCCTCCAGCACGGCGGCGTGCCCGGCGCCGCGGGCGTCGAGGGTGGTGCGGACGAGCGCGGGTTCGAGGTAGGGCAGGCCGTAGAGGGCGACGTCGCCGTGGGCGTCGGAGAGGACGACGGGGGTGCCGCAGCCGGCGGGGTCGGTACGGAGGTGGACGCCGGCCCGGCCGAGGAGCCCGGCGCCGACGCCGAGCCGGCGGGCGGAGTCGTGGTTGCCGGAGATCATGACGACCGGCACGCCGGTGTCGGCCAGCCGGTGCAGGGCCTCGTCGAACAGCTCGACGGCGGCGAGCGGTGGCACGGCCCGGTCGTAGACGTCGCCGGCGACGAGCACGGCGTCCACGGCGTGTTCACGCACGGTGTCGACGAGGTGCGCGAGGAACGCGCGCTGGGCGTCGAGGAGGCCGACCCGGTGGAAGGAGCGGCCGAGGTGCCAGTCGGACGTATGCAGCAGTCTCACGCGTCGGCTCCCGTCCCCATGTTCTCCTCGGCTCCCCTTGCTCCTGCTGCTTGTCGTGGCCCCGGCCGCCACGGGGGTCCGGGCCGCCCCACAGTGTCGCATCCGGCGGCGGCCGCGGGGGCCGGACCCCGGGCCTCGGACCTCGTGATCGCGGCTTCGTCTGAGGGCGACCGTACGGACGCCGGTGACCGCACAGGCGGGCGGGCGCCCACAGGCCCACAGGCGAAAAGTTGCCGATCTCCGCGGCCTTTCGGTCAGCTTCCCGTGGGGCTCCCGTGGAACACCCGGTGCCGGGGGACGCTCGTCCGGACGTGAGAGGAGCGAGGTGGCCGCGCCGGAATCCCCCCAGGACACCGCCTGGAGACTGCACGCCGCGCTGTCCGACTGGACGGGCAAGGCGGACGCGAAGGCGGCGTTCGCGCTCACCGTGCAGTCGACGGTCCTGCTGGTGCTGGGGCTGGCGGCGGGGGCGGGCCGGGGTTTCGGCCATGCGGGAGGGGTGGCGGCGGTGCTGCTGTGGGCCGGGGTCGCGGCCCTCGTCGTGGGCCTGGCCTGCGCTGTCCTCGCGGTCGCACCGAGCCTGCGGGCGGACGTGCCGGGCCGGGCGGAGGACCGCTTCGTCTACTTCGGCCACCTGCGCCACTGGGAGCCCGGCGCGCTGGAGTACCGCCTCCGGGAGGCGGACCCGCTGCCCGCGCTGAGCCGCGAGCTGGTCGTCATGAGCCGGATCGCCTGGCGCAAGCACGTGTACGTGCGCTGGTCCCTCGTGTGCGCGGCGGCCGGCACGGCGGGAGTGGGCGCGGCGGCGGCCTTGACGTGACGGGGAGGGCCTCGACGACGCGACGGGGACGGGCCCGACGCGACAGCGGGCCTTGACGGGGGCGGCGGCCCGAGGTTCCCCGCCGCCGTCGGGGTTACGCCTCCCCGTACGCCTCGTCCCCGAGCTCCAGCACCGCCGTCCCGGCCGTGGCGTCGGCGAGCCAGGCCCGGAAGGCGTCCACCTCGGAGTCGGGCAGCCCGATCCCGATGGTCACGCCGGCCCCGTACGACACCTCACGCACCGTACGCCCCGACGCCCGCAGTTCGTTCTCCAGCTTGCCGGCGCGCTGGTGGTCGACGGTGACGGTGGCGAGCCGGTACCGCCGGCGCGTCACCGTCCCCAGCGCGTCGAGCGCCTCGCCGACCACTCCCCCGTAGGCGCGGATCAGCCCGCCGGCCCCGAGCTTGATCCCGCCGAAGTACCGCGTGACGACCGCGACGACGTACCGCATCTCCCGGCGCACCAGCATCTGCAGCATCGGCACCCCGGCGGTGCCGCCGGGCTCCCCGTCGTCACTGGCCTTCTGCACCGACCCGTCGGCCCCGAGGACGTACGCGAAGCAGTTGTGCCGCGCCGTCGGATGCTCCTTGCGGACGCGGGCGATGAACGCCTGCGCCTCCTCCTCCGTGGCGGCGGGCGCGAGCGCGCAGATGAAGCGCGACCTGCTGATCTCGATCTCGTGCACCCCTTCGCGGGCCACGGTCCGGTACGCGTCCTGCATCCTGCCCTTTCCCGGCCGTCGGCTCCGACCTGCCGAAACAGGCTATACGAGCACCCTGCCGGCCGCTGCGGCGAGAGGGCCGGACCGTAAGGGCCGGGAGTGGCCCGCGGGTCCGCCGAAACCACCGGTCCGCGGGGAGCGTCCTGTTCTACGGTAGACGCCATATGCCAACGTGCCGTAGGAACGGGGGTGTTGAGGGTGTCGGAAGGGAACGCTCTGGCGGATCGGATCGCCGGACGCCGGGCCGGGACGGGTGATCCACAGGCCATGGTGGGCGAGTTCCGGCGGTCGGTGGTGCTGGTCCCCCTGACGGCCGGAGGGCTGTGGACCCAGACGTTCGGCGGAGTGCGGTGGATCATCGGTTTCACGGACGAGGCGGCCCTGGCCCGATTCGCCCGCGTACGGGATTCGGAGGCGACCCGGGTACAGGACGCGCGGGCCGGACTCGCCGGGACCCGGCCGTGGGAGTACGCGGCGCTGCGCGGCGCCCGGCTGCTGGACGAGATCGTCCCGTCGATGGGGTGCCCGGCGGGGGTGGCCGTCGACATCGCCGATCCGGACGGCGCGATGTTCTTCCCGCCGGTGAAGGGCATCGTTCCCGAGGCGGTCGCCGTCGACACGCGGATGCACGTCGAGGGCAAAACCGCGCCGGGGTCGGACGCCGGTCCGGGCGGCCGGCGCGGCGCGGGAGCGGAGGGCGGCGGCTGATGGGCGGGGGCGGGGACCTGCGGATCGATCCGGAGGACGTCCGGCGCATCACCCGGGGCCTGCGGTCGGCGGTGAGCGAGCTGAAGGGGGCCGGCGGTGGCACGGGGGCCGTGCTCGGCAAGGGGCTGGCCGATCTGTCGATGACCGGGATGGAGGCCGGGCACCACGGCCTCTCCAAGGACTTCGAGGACTTCTGCGAGCGGTGGGACTGGGGTGTACGGGCGCTGGTCCAGGACGCCAACGCCATCGCGCAGCGGCTGGGTCTGGCGGCCGGCAAGCACTGGGAAGAGGACCGGTACATCAAGGGCGCGTTGAAGGTCGGGGTGAACGCGGTGGTGGGCAACCCCCACGCCTCGGAAGCGGAGATCACCGAAAAGAGCTGGGGGGAGGTGGCCACGCCGGGCTACCTGCACCCGGACTACAGCGCCGCGTCGTTCGGCAAGGCCCGTGAGGACATCGCGCAGGACTGGAAGGACACCGGACGGGCGCTGGTGACGGAAGGGACCGGCGGCCTGCGTTCCCGAGTGCTGGACGAGGCGCTCGGCGTCGACCGGAAGAGCTTCGACCACGCGGTGGACGAGGCGTTCGGCCCGTCTGCCGAGGAACGGGCCCGGCACCAGGGCGGTGGGAACGGCGGCGGCTGAGCCATGGGCTTCAAGGACTTCATCAAGGACATCACCCCCGACTGTGTCGAGGACGCGGTCGAGGAGGGGACCGAGTGGCTGGGTGACCGGGTCGAGGACGCCGGTAACTGGACCGCGGACCGGCTGGAGGACGCGGGGTGGGACTCGGGCGCGGACTGGGTGCGGGAACAGTCGCGTTCGCTGGCGAACCGGATGGGCGCGGAGACCGACGAGATGGACCTCGGCCAGACCGAGGACAAGACCAAGCTCGTCTACGGCAGCCCGTCGAAGATCCGGGCCACCGCCTCCCGGCTGCGGCACATGCACACGGCGTTCGACGACGTGGGCAAGGGGCTGCAGGGTCTCGACTCCGCGCACCTGCGGGGCAGGACGGCGGACGCGTTCCGGGAGTCGGTGTCGGTGGAGCCGCCGAAGTGGTTCAAGGGCGCGGACGCCTTCGAGAAGGCGGCCGGTGCGCTGGACTCGTTCGCCGGGACGGTGGAGTGGGCGCAGGGGCAGGCGCAGGCGGCGGTGGAGAAGTGGAAGGCGGGTCTGAAGGCGTCGCAGGAGGCCCGGGAGGCGCATCGGGAGAAGGTGGAGGCATACAACAAGGCCGCCGAGCACTACAACGCCCAGCCCGCCGACCGGCGTGACCCCTCCTCGCTGCCCCCGAAACCGGGGGAGTTCACGGATCCGGGTGCGGCGCGGATGAAGGAGGCGCAGGAGATCCTGGCTGAGGCGCGGCGGCAGCGCAAAGCGGCGGCGGAGACGGCCCGGGCCGCGGTGCGGGCGGCGCGGGACGCGGCGCCGCCGAAGCCGTCCTACGGTGAGCAGGCCATGGACGGGGTGCGGGAAGTGCCGGTGATGGTCGACCACTTCGAGGGTGGCGCCCTCAAGGGCACGGCGGGGCTGTTGAACTTCGTCCGCAGCGTCAATCCCACCGATCCGTACAACATCACGCACCCGGCCGAGTACCTCACCAGTCTCAACAGCACCGCGACCGGTCTGCTGCGCGTGGCCAACGACCCCTGGGGCGCGGGCGGGCGGATGATCTCCGACTTCGCGAAGGACCCCTCGGAGGGGCTGGGACGCCTCGCCCCGGACGTGCTGCTGACGGCGGCCACGGGCGGTGCGGGGGCCGGTGTGAAGGCGGCGCGGGTCGCGAAGGAGGGCACGGAACTGGCCGCCGACGCCAGGCGCGCCCGCGGCCTGCTGGACAGGGCGCCGGAGGGCACGTACGACCGGCCCGGCCGCGAGCGCGTCACCAAGGGCACCGACCCCGTCGACCTGGCCTCGGGGCGGATGTTCCTGCCGCAGACGGATGTGGCGCTGGACGGGGATCTTCCGCTGGTGTTCACCCGGCGGGTGGAGTCCGGGTACACGGCCGGCCGCTTCTTCGGCCCCTCGTGGTCGTCCACGGTCGACGAGCGTCTGGAGATCGACGCGGCCGGGGTCGTCCACGTCACCACCGACGGCCTGCTGCTCGCTTACCCGCACCCGGTCCCGGGGCTCCCGACGCTGCCGCTGACCGGAACCTGCCGTCGTACGCTCGCGCGGGACGCGGCCGGGGACTACGCGGTCACCGACCCGGACACCGGCCTCGTACGGCACTTCCCCGGCCCGGCCGGCACGCGGCCCGGTGGGGACGGTGTGGCGTGGCTGGCCGAGACCGCGGACCTCAACGGCAACAGGATCACCGTCGACCGCGCGGCCGACGGCACCCCGCTGGCGCTGGTGCACTCGGCGGGCCACCGCCTCACCGTCGGCGTCGCAGCGGGCCGGATCACGGCCCTGGCCCTGGCCGGGGCGGGCGAGAACGGCACGGACCGCACGCTGATGTCCTACGGCTACCACGCCGGCGACCTGACGACCGTCACCAAACCCTCCGGCGCCACCCTCACCTTCACCTACGACGAACGTCACCGCGTCACGTCCTGGACCGACTCCAACGGCAGCCGCTACCGCTACGCCTACGACGCGTGGGACCGGACGGTGGCGGAAGGCGGCGAGGCGGGTCACCTCACCCTCACCCTCGCCTACGGCGACCCGGATCCCGCCACCGGCCACCGCGTCACCACCCTGACCACGGCCGACGGCCACACCACCCGCCATCTCATCGGCGCCGGCTGCCGCGTCCTGGCCACCACCGACCCCCTGGGCCACACCACCCGCTTCACCTACGACCCCCGCGGCAACCTCCTCACCCACACCGATCCCCTCGACCGCACCGCCACCTACACCTACGACGACCACGGCCGCCTCACCACCGTCACCCGCCCCGACGGCAGCGCTTCACACGTCGAACGCGACGAGGCGGGCCGCATCACCCGCCTCACCGAACCCGACGGCGCCACCTGGCACCAGGAACACGACGCCCGCGGCAATCGCACCGCCCTCACCGACCCCGCCGGCCACACCACCCGCTACACCTACGACGCGTCGGGCCGGCTGACGAGCGTCACGGACCCCCTGGGCGCGGTCACCACGGTCCGGTGCGACGCTTCCGGGCTGCCGCTCGTGGTGACGGATCCGCTCGGCGGCACCACACGCTACGACCGCGACGCCTGGGGCCGCCCGGTGCGCATCACCGACCCGCTCGGGGCGGTCACGACCTTGACCTGGACCGTGGACGGCGACCTCGCCCGCCGCACCGCGCCGGACGGCACGAGCGAGTCGTGGACGTACGACGGCGAGGGCAACCGCACCAGCCACACCGACGCCGCCGGCCACACCACACGCTTCGAGTACACCCACTTCGACCTCCTCGCGGCCCGCACGGACCCGGACGGCGCCCGCTACGCGTTCACCCACGACGCGCGGTTACGCCTGACGCGCGTGACCAACCCCCAGGGCCTGACTTGGACCTACACCTATGACGAGGCCGACCGCCTCATCGCCGAGACCGACTTCGACGGCCGCACCACCGGCTACGCGCACGACGCGGCCGGGCAGCTCACCGCACGCGTCACCCCGCTCGGCGAGTCGGTCCGCTACGCCTACGACGTGCTGGGCCGACCGGTCCGCAAGGACGCCGAAGGCCGGCTGACCACCTACGCCTACGACGCGGCCGACCGGCTGGTACGGGCCACCGGCCCGGACGGCGAACTCCTGCGCCGGTACGACCGCTGCGGCCGCCTGAAGACCGAACTGTCCGACGGCCGTGCCACCACCTACGCGTACGACGCCGCCGGCCGCCGCACCCGGCGCACCACACCGGCCGGTCACGTCACGACGTACGCCCACGACGCGGCCGGCCGCGCCCGCGAACTGTCCGCCGGCGGCCGGCGGATCACCTTCGCCCACGACGCCGCGGGCCGCGAGACCCACCGCGCCGTGGCCGACACCCTGACCGTGACCTCGACCTGGGACGCCACGGGCCGCCTGACCACCCAGCACCTCGCGGCCGGCGGCCGCACCCTCAACCACCGCGCGTACACCTACCGCCCGGACGGCTGCCTCACCGCCCTCGAAGACGCCCTGCGCGGCTCCACCCGCTTCACCCTCGACGCGACCGGCAGGGTCACCGACGTCACCGCCGAGAACTGGCACGAGCGGTACGCCTACGACGCGGCGGGCAACCAGACCCGGGCCACCTGGCCCGCCCGCCACCCCGACACCACGGCCACCGGCCCGCGCACGTACACCGGCACCACCGTCACCCGCGCGGGCCGCGTCCGCTACGACCACGACGCGGCCGGCCGCATGGTGCTGCGCCGCAAGCACCGCCTGTCGAGGAAACCGGACACCTGGCGCTACGAGTGGGACCCGGAGGACCGCCTCACCGCCGTCACCACCCCCGACGGCACCCGCTGGCGCTACCGCTACGACCCGCTGGGACGCCGCACGGCGAAACAGCGCCTGGCCGAGGACGGCCACACTGTGCGAGAGGAGACCCGCTTCACCTGGGACGGCACGACCCTCTGCGAACAGACGGCCACGTCCCCCGCCCTCCCCCACCCGGTAGCCCTCACCTGGGACCACCGGGGCCTCCACCCCCTCGCCCAGACCGAACGCCTCCTCGACGACCAACAGGCGGTGGACGAGCGCTTCTTCGCCATCACCACCGACCTGCTGGGCACCCCGACCGAACTCGTCGACGCCTCCGGCACCCTGGCCTGGCACAGCCGCACCACCCTCTGGGGCACCACCACCTGGCCCACCACCAGCACCACCTACACCCCCCTCCGCTTCCCAGGCCAGTACCACGACCCGGAAACCGGCCTCCACTACAACCTCCACCGCCACTACGACCCGGAAACAGCCCGCTACCTCACCCCGGACCCCCTCGGCCTCACCCCGGCCCCCAACCCGGCGACGTACGTCCACAACCCGCACATCTGCGCCGATCCGCTCGGGTTGATGCCCTACGATCGCAAGGACAGGGTCGGCGGTGGCCGCCTGGCGCAGGAGTCCGGCGACGCCTACGAAGCGGACCTCCAACAGCAACTCGGGGGCGGTGGAGGCTTCAAGGAGGGGAAGCGGCAATTCGACGGCGCTTTCGTCGACAGCGCCACCGGCCGCGGCACGTGGTACGAGGCGAAGTCCGGAAGGTTCTGGGAGGACACGCTGGCCGACCCCAAACGCTTGGAGAAGTTCAAGGGAGTCGAGGGCGAGAAGGTCGCCCTGGCTCGTGAGCGGGGGATCGACTACCGGATCATCTCCGAAAATCCCATCCCCCCGGAATTCACCTCGTGGTTCGAGAAGAAGGGGATCCCGTGGCAAGTCATCCCGAGATCTCGACCACACACGCCATAGAGTCCGCGCAGAACGGCTGACAGACAGCCGGCTATCAAAGGATCGCAGCGAGGAGGGAGTCGCCATGGGGCTGTGCCTGTTTCCGGCCGACGGGGAGATCGACGGTCCGGAGGCGTGCTTCTCATACGGAGGGTTCGCTCAGTTCCGTCGACGGCTCGCCCTTGCCGAAAAGATCCGCCTCGAAGAGATGCAAGGGTTCGGAGGAGACCGGCCGTGGGCTGACACCGTCACGGCCTTCGAACCGCTGCTCAATCACCCGGACGACCATGGAAGATCACTCACGCCCGAGGAATGCCGGGCGATCCTCCCACGACTTGAGGCCGTACTGTCCGAATGGCTCGAAGAGGAACCACAGGACCCCGAACTCGGAGAGCACATCGCCGAAGCTCGCGATCTCATCGCGGTCCTGCGGGTCTGCGTGACAAAGGACGTCGAGCTGAGCTTTCTCTGACATGCCGGACCCACCGCCGGATCCGGAGGGGAACCGTGGAGCTGGACGGATGGCTGAAGCGCGAGAACCTCAAGGGGTTCCTCGTCGCGCTGTCAGAGATCGCCGAGTACGACTTCGGTCGACTGGATCGGGGTGCCTTCGAGTCCGGGCTTTCTTCGGGAGGCGACAGCGGCGCGTGGATGATTTTCAACCGGTTCGACGTTTCGCCAGATGTCGTCCTCTCGGACTGAACCGCCACGCGAATCCCCTCGAAGCCGGCGGGAATGCCCGTGCCCCCGCCGCCGTTGTCCGGGCATGTACGCGGAACCGGGCATCATCGAGAAGATCCTCCGAGAGACCGGCGATACCTGGGCGGTGGTCGGGCTCTCGAACAACAGGCAGCGTGCCGCTTACGGCGTGGCCGAGGTGTTGCGGCGGTATGGGAAGCGGGTCGTGCCCGTGCATCCCAAGGCGGAGGAGGTGCACGGGGAGCAGGGGTACGCGACGCTTGCCGATGTGCCGTTTCCCGTGGACGTCGTGGACGTGTTCGTACGGTCGGAGCTCGCGGGCGCCGTCGCGGACGAGGCAGTGAGCGTCGGCGCCAAGGCGGTCTGGTTCCAGCTCGGCGTCGTCGACGAGGCGGCGTACGAGCGGACGCGAGCGGCGGGGCTGGACATGGTCATGGATCGCTGCCCGGCGATCGAGATCCCCCGGCTGTCCGCCGGCGGGGGCCTCCGCTAACGTCCTTCCATGATCCAGACGACACGTGCGGCCCGCCCCGAGGACGCGGCCGAGATAGTGCGGCTGCGCCGCCGGATGTTCGCCGCCATGGACGGGCACGACTCCCCCGGCGCGTGGGAGGCCGCCGCCGAGGGGATCGTGCGGGAGCAGTTGTCGGTCCCGTCGCCGCGGATGGGGGCGTTCGTCGTGGACGGGGCCCCGGCCGGGGAGAGCGGCGCGCCGCATCTCGCCGCATGCGCCGTCGGGACGGTCGAGCAGCGGCTGCCGGCGCCCGGGCATCCCACCGGGCGGTTCGGCTTCGTCTTCACGGTCTGCACGGACGACCGGTACCAGGGGCGCGGCTTCGGGCGGGCGACGACGGAGGCGCTGCTCGGCTGGTTCGCCGCGCAGGGCGTCACGCGCGTGGATCTGCACGCGACGCCGGACGCCGAACGGCTGTACCGCTCCCTGGGGTTCGCCGAACACTCGATGGCGCTGTCCCTCGACGTCTCGCGCTCGCCGCTCCCCCAGTCCGGCCGCTGAAGGCCGCCGAGCGGCTCAGCCGGCCACCGCCAGCCCCTCCAGCACCGTCGCCCCCGGCAGCCCGGCGAGGGCCGCGCCGGGGGCGATGAGCTTGCCGCGCCGGCTGCCGCTGCCGATGAGGACGTACGGGCTCGCGACGACCGCCGCGTCGATCAACAGCGGCCAGTCGGCGGGCAGTCCGATCGGGGTGATGCCGCCGTACTCCATGCCCGTGGCCTCCAGAGCGGTGTCCATGGAGGCGAAGGACGCCTTGCGCGCCCCGAGGTGCCGCCGGACGGTGCCGTTGACGTCCACGCGCGTGTGGCCGAGGACGACGCAGGCGGCCAGGCTGCTCACCCCGCCGCGTCGGGCCGCGACGACGACGCAGTTGGCGGACTGCTCCAGCAGCCAGGGCCCGTAGTGCTCCACCAGTACGGCCGTATCGGCGACTTCGGGCGCCGTGTCCACGTGCAGCACCTGGTCGGCGGTGCCGGGGCCGGGCCAGGCGCCGAGGGCGGCGGCGACGGGCGGCACCAGCAGGTCCATCCGTTCCGGCGCGGGGCGGACGTCGTCGAACGCTTCCATGGGGGTTCGTTGGGCGATCATGCGGGGCACGTTAACAGCCGCCCCCGGCACGGTGACCGGAGTCCGGGCGCGCTTCCTTCCGGGCCACCGGCGGCACCGCCACCACCATCGTCATCCTGACGGGCACCGTCCCGTCGTTGCGGTACGTGTGCCGGACGTCGGCCTCGAACGCCGCCGCCGTTCCGGCGGGGACGGTGTGCTCCTCCCCGTCGACGACGAGCGTGAGCACCCCGGCGGTCACCCGCAGCAGTTCGACGGTGCCTGCGGGGTGCGGGTCGGAGGCGCTCTCGTCGCCGGGCTCGACCCGCCAGTCCCACAGTTCCAGCGGCCCCGGGCTCTCGGCGCCGATCAGCAGGGAGGTGTGGCTGCCGGCCCCGGTGGACCACATCTGCACGGCCTCGCCCTCCGGGACGAGCCGGACGCGCGGACCGTGCTCGTAGTCGAGCAGCGTGGTGATGCTGATGCCGAGGGCGTCGGCGAGCTTGACGGTGGTGCCGACGCTGGGGTTGGTCCGCGCCTGTTCGATCTGGATGATCATGCCGCGGCTCACACCGGAGCGGGCGGCGAGGGCGTCGAGCGTGAAGTTCCGCTCGGCGCGCCAGTGTTTGAGGTTCCGGGCGAGCGACTGCGTGAGCTGGTCGAGGTCCGTCACGTTCCATCCAATATCTTCGATGACGCGGTTCAGTGGAGTGAACTACAGTGTGCCCGTTCGCGCCATTCACTGTACTGCACTGCGAGGTTCACCCCATGACACCGATCTTCGCCCTGGCCACCAGCCTCCTGTGGGGGCTGGCCGACTTCGGCGGCGGCCTGCTCACCCGTCGCATCCCGGCCCTGACGGTGGTCGTGGTCTCGCAGATACTGGCCCTGACCGCGCTGGGCACGATCGTCGTGGCCACCGGCGGCTGGTCGGAGGCCACGCCCCGGCTGTGGTTCGCGGTGGCCGCGGGCGTGATCGGTCCGGTGGCGGTGCTCTTCTTCTACCGGGCGCTGGCCCAGGGCCCGATGGGCGTCGTCGCCCCGGTCGCCGCGCTCGGCAGCGTCCTCGTCCCGCTCGGCGTCGGCCTCGCGGCCGGCGAACGGCCCGGGGTGCTGCAGGTGGCGGGCATCGTGGTCGCCGTGGCCGGCGTCGTCCTCGCGAGCGGACCGGGCGGCGGCGCGGTGCGCCGGCAGACCCTGCTGCTGACGCTCGTCGCGGCGCTCGGCTTCGGCACGGTGATGGCCCTGATCGCCGAAGCGTCCCACACCCTGACCGGCCTGTTCCTGGCGCTGTTCGTGCAGCGGCTGTGCAATGTGCTCGTCGGCGGCGGCGCCCTGCTGGTCTCCGCGCGGCGCGGCGGCGCGGTGCTTCCGGAGGGCGGCCGGAGCGCCCTCCTGCCCGCCCTGCCCGCGCTGGCCTTCGTCGGACTGGCCGACGTGGCCGCCAACGGCACCTACAACCTGGCCGCCCACAGCGGCCCGGTCACCGTCGCCGCCGTCCTCGCCTCGCTCTACCCGGTGGTGACGGCGCTGACCGCGCGGGGCGTGCTCAACGAACGGCTCCGCTCGGTGCAGGCGTCGGGCGCCGGACTGGCCCTCATCGGCACGGTATTGCTCGCGACGGGCTGACGACGCCGCAGACGCGGGGACGACGGCGCGGGGGGCGCGACGCGACGGCGACGGGGGCGCGGGGACGACGGCGCCGGGAACGCGGGGGCCGACAGCGCTGGGGGGGCCGACGGCACTGGGGGCCGACGGCGCCGGACCACGCGGAGGACGCCGGAGCCCCTTGCCGACGGAGGCCGGAAGGGCCACACCGGTAGAGGCGGGAGGCCCGCACCGGTGGAGGCGAGAGGCCCACGCACCGATGGAGGCCGGGGGCCACACCGGACGCCCCACCCCGGACGGCGGCGCCTCACAGCTCCGCCCGTCGGTGGCCCGGCGCCCCACCACGGCCGGGCGCCCGCCCCACCTCTCGCACGCCGCACCACCCCCCCTCAAACCTCCGGCGCCTTCGGCGCCCCCCGCATCGGCGGTGTCCAGCCCCGTTCCTCGTCCCACCGCCGCACGACCTTGGCCGGCACGCCGGCGACCACCGCGTGGTCCGGGACCTCGCCCCGGACCACCGCCCCGGCCGCCACCACGACGTTCCGCCCCAGCCGCGCCCCGGGCAGGATCACCGCCCCCGCGCCCAGCCAGCTGCCGGAGCCGATCTCGACGGGCGCGCTGCGCGGCCACTGCCGGCCTATGGGCTGCGTGGGGTCCTCGTACGAGTGATTGTCGCTCGTCACATAGACGTACGGGCCGCAGAAGACGTCGTCCCCGATGGTCACCTCGCACGAGGCGATCACATGGCTGCCCCGGCCGAGCACCACCCCGTTGCCCAGCCGCAGCAGCGGGTCGGGCCCGAGGTCCATGCCGGGCACCATGCCGACGGTCAGCGTGACCTGTTCACCGATGATGCAGTGGTCCCCGATCTCGATCCACCGCTCCCCGAACACGGTGCCCAAGGGGAACGCGAGACGCGTGTGCGCCCCGATCCTCCCGAAGCGGTACGGCCCCGGGCGCTCGGCCGTCACCGCGCCGCGGTCCTGCACCCAGCGCCAGCCGCGGTGGACCGCCCGTGAGACGGCGCGGCGCCGCCAGGCCCCGAAGGCCGCAGCGGCGCCGGACGAGAACGTGTTTCGATACGTCGGCACCCGCCCACCGTACTCAGCCGACCCCACGCCGACCTGGGCCCACCCTGTGATCTTGCCCCCACCGGCGGCCGGCCGACGGGCCGTCAACCGCCCAGCGCCTCGCGGTGGGTCTTCGCCAGTTCCACGTAGATGACGGCGTTGATCCGGACGTGTTCGCGCTCCTCGGCGGTCAGTTCGCGTCGGACCTTCGCCGGGACGCCGGCCACCAGGGAGCCCGGGGGGACGCGCATGCCCTGGGGGACGAGGGCCTGGGCGGCGACGAGGGAACCGGCGCCGATGTGGGCGCCGTTGAGGACGGTGGCGCCCATGCCGATGAGGACGTCGTCCTCGACGGTGCAGCCGTGCAGGACGGCGTTGTGCCCCACGGTCACGCGCTCGCCGATGGCGACGGGGAAGCCGGGGTCCACGTGGACGGTGCAGTTGTCCTGGATGTTGCTGTCGGCGCCCAGCGTGATCGGGCCGCAGTCGGCGCGCAGGACGGCGTGGTACCAGACGCCGGAGCCGGGGGCGAGGGTGACGTCGCCGAGGACGACGGAGGTGGGGGCGGTGAACGCCGCCGGGTCCACCACCGGCTCCTTGCCGCCCACACCGGTGATCAGCGCCCGTTCCGTCGCCATGATCCGCTCCTCTTCGCCGTCGTCAGGGAGTCGCCGTCGTCCCCGGCACGGTAGACCGACGGCCCCGACGCGCGGAGGCGTCGGGGCCGGATGGGGTGAAGATCACAGAAGCGACGGGGGCGGAGCGGGTCAGTCGCCCGCCGGGACCGCCTCCGGCTGCTCGGTAGCCGGTGCGGCCTCGCTCTCGGCCTTGGCCTTCTTCGCCTTGATCCGCATGACGACGAAGGAGCCCACCCCGAAGAGCACGGCGGCCAGCAGGCCCACCCAGGAGAACTTGCCGATCCACTCCTCGGCCGCCTTGCCCACCGTGTAGATGAGGGCGACGGTGCCGCCGGCCCAGACGATGCCGCCGAGGACGTTGGCGATGAGGAACTTCCAGTACGGCATGTGCAGCACGCCCGCGAGCGGGCCGGCGAAGATGCGCAGCAGGGCGATGAAGCGGCCGACGAAGACGGCCCACATGCCCCACTTCTGGAAGGAGCGCTCGGCGGTGGCGACGTGGTGCGGGCCGAAGTGCTTGGGGAACTTGCGGCCGAGCCAGTCGAGCAGCGGCTTGCCGCCCTTGCGGCCGATCAGGTAGCCGATCGAGTCGCCGATGATGGCGCCCGCGACGGCGCAGGCCCCGAGGATGTAGGGGTTGATGTGGTCCTGGGTGGCGGCCATCAGCGTGGCGCTCACGAGGACGATCTCGCCGGGAAGCGGGATGCCCAGGCTCTCCAGCCCGATGACCCCGCCCACCAGCAGGTAGACGGCGACCGCCGGTACGGATTCGAGCCACTCCTGGATGTGCAACGCCGGTTCCTCCCCGGTTGACGACCTGTTCCCGGCGTGCGCCGAGACGGCGCACGCCGGGAAGCCTACTGGAGGTAAGGACTCAACTCCGGGGCGAGCGGTTGAGGGGAACGGCTATTTGTTCGGACGCAGTGTCCACACAACGGACATCTCGCCCGTTTCCGCTCCGTCCTCCTCACGGGTGAGGGAGATCCGCACCGGGAACTCGGGGCGCCCGCCGGCGTCGAGTTCGGCGAGCACCTCGTCCGCCGGCCGGCCGAGCACGGCGGTGGCGGTGACCTCGCCCCTGGCGATCTTCTTGTAGGCGACCTCGGCCCGGACGGGCAGCGGCGTCATCCGCGACAGGTGGTCACCGAAGGCCGCCAGGACGATCGCCCCGCTCGCCGACTCGGCCAGGGTGAACATGGCGCCGGCGTGCGGGCCGCCCACGTGGTTGCGGTACTCCGGCTGGTCCGGCAGGCGCAGCACCGCCCGCTCGGGGGTCGTCACCTCGTAGACGAGGTTGAGGGTGCGGACCATCGGAACGGTGGCCGCGAGCAGATCGCCGATCGAGGGCTGGGTCGTGTCAGACATGCGGCGAAGTTACCAGCCGGTAGGGGTGGGCGGAAAGGGTCGGCGGCGATACCTGTCACCTGGGCCCCTTATCGTTGTCGGCCATGTGGCCAGGACAGCAGCCCGCCAACGGGGGCGAGCAGAACCCGCAGCAGCCGAACCCGTACCAGCAGCCGGGGTACCCGCAGCCCAATCCGTACCAGCAGCCGGGGCCGGGCTCCCCCCAGCAGAACCCCTACGCCCAGCCGGTCGGAGGCGGATCCGGAGCCGGGCAGCCCGGCGGGCCGCAGTGGCAGACGCCTCAGGCACATCAAACGCCTCAGGCACCCCAGGTACCTCCCACCCTCCAGACGCCTCAGCCTCCCCAGGCCCCGCCGGGTCCCCCGATGCCGCCGTCGGGCGGAGGCGGAGGCACGGGCGGGGGCGGCCGGCGCACCACCGTCATCGCGGTCACGGCGGCCCTGGCCGTGGTGGCGGCCGCGGTGGTCACCGGCTTCGTCGTCCTGAAGGACGACGGCGAGAAGACCTCCGCGCAGGACGACCCCAAGCCGCCGGCCTCGGCGCCCGCGTCCGGCTCGGCGTCGCCGAGTCCGTCCACCAGCGGCTCGTCGACCCCGGACCCGTCGGGCGGCGGCCGGGGGGACGACGACGGGGTCAAGCCGGTGATCAACGGCTGGAAGCCCGTCATCAGCACCAAGCGGCTGGCGGTCTTCGACGTCCCGCCGGACTGGAAGGTCGAGCCCGGGATGTCGTCCGGCTTCCTGGACGACAAGGGCAAGTCGGTCATCAGCATGAGTTCCGTCGCCAGCTACAAGGACGGCGCGTGCAAGGCCGACAACAGCCTGGGCGGCACCGGGACCAAGGGCGCGCAGGGCGCGAAGAGCGAGGCCGACGCCGCCGAGACCGAGGCGCTGAGCTGGGTCTGGGCCGCCTTCGACCAGAAGAAGACCGGCCGTTTCGCGGGCGCCAAGGCCAAGCCGTTCACCAGTGACCACGGCGTCAGCGGCTACACCTCGTCGGCCACGGTGACGGGGGTCGCGAAGTCCGACGCCTGCGCGACGGACGGCAAGGCGTTCACCCTGACGTTCAAGAACAAGGAGAACGACCTGGTCACATGGGTGCTGTACTCCGCCAAGGGCGTCAAGGACGAGGTGCCGGACGACGTCATCAAGAAGATCATGAGTTCGATGCGCCCGCTGCCGTCCGCTTCCTGAGCGACCTCCGGGGAACCGGCCGCGTCACCCGATCCCGAACGCCCCGCCCGGCGGTTCCGGCGACCCGACCGCCTCCCGGTCGCCCACCGGGACCGCCCCCGCCGCGAAGCGGGCCAGGGCGTCCCCGTGGGTGACCCGCGCCGGGAAGGCGTCGGCGGCGGCGCGCCGGGCCAGGGCGTCCAGCGGCAGCTCCGCGGTGGAGGCGACGAGGATCGCGTTGCCGAACCGGCGGCCCCGCAGCACCGGCGCCTCCGCGATCAGGCACAGCCGGGGGAAGACCGCCGCGAACGTCGCGACCTGCGAGCGCAGGAAGTCGAACGGCGCCCCGTCGGCCAGGTTGGCCGCGTACCGGCCGCCGGGGCGGAGCACCCGGGCGGCCGAGCCGGCGTACTCGACGGAGGTGAGGTGCGCGGGCACCCGCGAGCCGCCGAAGACATCGGCGACGATCACGTCCGCCGAGGCGTCCGGGGCGTTCTCCAGGGCGGCCCGGGCGTCCTCGGCGCGGACGGTGACGCCCGAACCGGCGGGCAGCGGCAGGTGTTCGGCGACGAGGTCGACGATCCCGCGGTCGGCCTCCACCACCCGCTGCCGGGAGCCGGGCCGGGTGGCCGCGGTGTAGCGCGGCAGGGTGAGGGCGCCGCCGCCGAGGTGCAGTACGTCGAGCGGGCGGCCCGGGTCGGCCGCGGTGTCGAGGACGTGCCCGATCCGCCGCGCGTACTCGAACTCCAGGTGCTCGGGGTCACCGAGGTCGACGTACGACTGGGGCGCGCCGTCGACCGTCAGCAGCCAGGCGCGCTCGCGGTCGACGTCAGGCAGCAGTTTGGCGGTGCCACCGGCCACGTCCCGGGTCACGGGTATCCGTTCATCCACGTGCCCCATTCTGCCGGGCGCCGTGGGCCGGCCGGTCCGCCACGGCGGTCACCGTGCCGGTGCCGACGGTGCGTCCGCCCTCGCGGAGGGCGAAGGCGAGCCCCGGTTCGAGCGGGGTCCCGCGGTCGAGGACGGCGGTGAGGCCCACCGTCTCGCCGGGGCGGGCGAGGCCGTGTGAGCCGGGGACGTCCGGGGCGAGGCCGTGTGGGTCGAGACCGTGCGAGCCGATGCCGACCGGTTCGAGACCGACCGGTTCGATGCCGACCGGTTCGATGCCGGCCGGTTCGAGGCCGACCGGTTCGAGGCCGCGGGTGTCGAAGTCGAGCCGGCCGGTCAGGGCGGCCGTGCGGAAGTGGAACGTGGCGCGGCAGCCGGTGGTGAGCGGGGTACGGCGGCCGCCCTCCGCCGGGGTGAGCACCCGCAGGCGCGCCGTGAAGCGCCGGTGGACGGTGACGCTACCCGGCGCGACCACCACGTCCCCGCGCCGGACTTCGTGCCCCTGCGCCCCGCGGAGCAGCAGGGCGACCCGGTCGCCGGCCCGGGCGGTCTCCAGCGGGCGGCCGAAGCTCTCCAGGCCGGTCACGACCGTGAGGTCCAGCGCCTCCGGCACCTCGACCAGGTCCCGGAGGCGTACGCTGCCGCGTTCGACGGTGCCCGTGACGGCGGCGCCGACCCCGCGCAGCACCAGCATCCGTTCCACCGGCAGCAGGAAGGGCGCGTCGTCGCACCGCGCCGGGTCGGGGAGGTAGGTGTCGACGGCGTCGAGCAGCGCCTCGATACCGGCGGTCGCGCGCGGGTCGCCGGACAGGGCGCCCAGGGCGGAGACCCGGGCGACCGGAGTGAGCTCCCCGGGGTAGCCGTGCGCGGAGAGCAGCTCGCGGACCCGGAGTTCGACGAGTTCGGTCAGCTCCGGCTGCGCGGCGTCGGTCTTGCTCAGCGCCACGACGAGGTGCTCGACGCCCATCCGCCGGGCCAGCAGGACGTGTTCGACGGTCTGCGGCTCCACGCCGTCGACCGCCGAGACGACCAGGACGGCCCCGTCCAGCCGGGCCAGCCCGGCGACCACCCGGGTGACGCGTTCCGCGTGCCCGGGCAGGTCCGTGTGGGCGTAGTGCCGGACGTCGGTCTCGTACTCCAGGTGCGCGGCGCGTACGGTGCCGCCGCGCGCGAGTTCCTCGGGCGCGCGGTCGAGCCCGGTGACGGGGACGAACGTCCCGGTGCCGCGGGCCGCGAGCACCTTGGTGATGGCCGAGGTGAGAGTGGTCTTGCCGTGGCCGAGGTGGCCGATGGTGCCGATGTTGAGGTGCGGCTTGGTACGGGTGGACGCCTGCTGGGACAGGGACATGCTGCGGACTCCGGTTCTCCGGTGCTGTGCCGGACTGGATCGTCGTGGGCCCCGCGGCCTGGCCGACCCTCCCCGTACGGGGCCGCCGGGGACGATCCGGGAAGGGTCAGCGTCGCGTCCGCGTGGGCGCGCCGACGGGCGCGCCGGGAGGCACGGGCATGCCGGAGGGCATGGACGCGGGGGCCGGGTCACCGGACAGGCCGGCCCCGAGCGCGCCCGCGGGAGCGGGCGTCTTCACGCGAGGGGCGGGCCGGAACATGCTTCTGATGCTCGCTCACGCCGTGGGAGGCGTCGAATGGTTTTCGCCGGGGTGGGGCGCACGGCGGGCGCCGACGATCGGACACCTGACGGGGCGTTCACGACGGGCCGTTCCGCGCCCGTCCCCGGGCACGGCCCCGAGGCCGCGGTACGGGCCGCCTGCCGCCCGTTCGAACCCACGGCGCGCCGCATCCGCCCGTGTTCAGCGCTCCCGGCCCGCCGCCCGCGCGTCCCCCACCGCCTGCGCCGTCTCCACCGCCTCACGACGCGCCCGTTCCCCCTCCTGCCCCCGGGCCACCACCACGGCCAGCGCCACCGTCACGGCCGCCAGGGCCGTGAAGTACCAGAGCGCGCCGTGGAAGCCGGACAGAACACCGGAGCCGCCGGAGCCGCCGGAGCCGCCGGAACCGCGGGTGGCGCGGAAGAGGGCACCGGCGATCATCACGCCCACGGAGTTGGCGATCTGCTGTGCGGTGGCGAGGAGTCCGGAGGCGACGCCGGACAGGGGGGCGTCGACGCCGGTGAGGACGAAGCGGATCAGGGTGGGCGCCACGACGCCCGCGCCGAGGCCGTTGAGGACCAGGAACACCGTGGCCGGTACGTCGGCGGGGTGGAGCTGGTCGGCCCGCAGGGTGGACAGGCCCAGGTAGCCGGCGGCCATCAGGGCCGGGCCGCAGGTGGTCAGCAGGACCGCCCGGCGCGGGTCCGCCCGCCCCGCGGCGACCGAGGCCGCGAGGAACGCCGTGCCCAGCCCCGCGTAGAGCCCGGCCGACGCCAGGGGGCTCAGCCCGGCGCCGTCCTGGGCCGTCTGCGACAGCACCACATAGAACGGCACTTGCGTACCGAAGAACACCAGGCACAGCACCAGCCCCACGCCGAACGTCCACCGCCGGAACAGCGCCGTGTGCAGCAGCGGAGCGCCGCCGGCCCGGGTGAGGCGGCGCTCCCAGCGGACGAACGCGGTGCCCGCGACGGCGACCACCAGGAGCGCGGGGACGCTGCGGCCCGGCCCGCTCCCCGGCAGCGACCAGGGAAGCACCGCCGCGGCCACGGTGACGGCCAGCAGCGCGGCCCCCGGCAGGTCCGGCCGTCCGGTGCCGGCCCGCGGCCGGTGGCCGGGCAGCAGCGCGCGGCCGGCGACGAGCACGGCCGCGCAGACCGGCACGTTCACCAGGAACGCCGACCGCCAGCCGCTGCCGGCGAGGTCGAGCCGGGTCAGCACGCCGCCGCCGAGCTGGCCGAGCGTCGAGCCCGCGCCCAGGACCGCGCCGAACGCCCCGACCGCCGCGCCCCGGCGGGCGGGCGGCAGGACGGTCTGGATGCCGGCGAGGACCTGCGGGAACAGCAGCGCCGCCCCGACGCCCTGGGCCGCCCGCGCCGCGACCAGCACCTCGATCGAGGGAGCCAGTCCGCAGCCCACGGAGGCCAGGCCGAACAGGCCCGTACCGGCGAGGAAGAGGGGCCGGATCCCGTACCGGTCGCCCAGCCGGCCGCCCGTCACCAGCAGGCTGGCGTAGGCCATTCCGTAGCAGGCGACGACCAGGTACGTCTGCGCGTCGCCCGCGCCCAGGTCCCGTTGGACCACGGGCAGCAGCACGTTGACGACGGAGACGTCGAAGATGGCCAGGAACTCCCCGACCAGCAGGACGCACACCGCGAGCACCGCTCCCCCGCCGGCGCGCGGCTCCCGCTCCGGTCCGCTCACCCGGCCGCTCCTCCCGCCGCCGGGCCGCCCCGGTCCAGCCTCAGCAGCCGGTACTCCACCACGTCGTCCCGCTCCCGTACCTCCCGCGCGGCCACGGCCGTCAGCGTGACGCCCGCCGCGTCGGCGAGCCGGCGCAGCGCCTCCGCGTCGCCCCGGCTGCCGAACCCCAGGAGCGCGGCGCCGCCGGGGCGCACCCGGTCCGGGGCCTCCCGCAGGAACGCCCGGTGGGCCCGGTAGCCAGGATCGACGTAGGCGAGGTCGTGGAGGCTCAGCGGGGGCAGGTCCTCGGGGTCTTCGGGGGCGAGGACGAAGTTGGCGTGCCAGAAGACGAGGTCGAAGGTCTCGTCCGGGGCCAGCGCGGCGAACATGTCGCTCTCCCGGCACCGCAGCCGGGCCGCCACCCCGTGCCGGGCCGCGTTGAGCGCGGTGTTGCGTACGGCGTGCGGGTTGACGTCCGTCGCGACCACGTGCGCGCAGCCGGCGAGGGCGGCGCTGACGGCGATCACGCCGGCGCCGCAGCCGACCTCCAGCACCGTGCCGCCGCGCGGGAAGCCCCGGGGGCCGAGGCGGGTGAGGAGGTCGAGGAACGTGCCGGTGGACGGTGAGTAGACCGGCGGGAAGACGTCGTCGAGCAGCGTCCAGTCGCGGCCCGCGAGCCGGAACTCCGCCGGCCGGTCACGGCGGTCGCGGCTTTCGCGGCTGCGGCGCAGCGAGTTCCGGTAGTCGGTGACCGGGGAGGCGGGGGCAGGTCCGTCCAGGGACGCACGCGGTGCGGGGTGCTCCGCCATCACGCCGCCCGCGGGCCGGGCCCGCGCTCCGCCCGGAGCCGGGGCAGCGCCCGCTCGCCGAACAGGGCGACCGACTCCGCGGCCAGGACCGGGTCCAGGGTGGAGAAGTTGACCTGGAGACTGGCCACTTCGAAGCCACCGCAGCGGTCGTGGACCTCCCACAGCCGGTCCACGACGTCGTCCGGCGTGCCGACGAGGGCCGCCGAGCGGGCGCGTACGGAGTGGAAGTCGTCGGCCGCCAACTTCTCGATCATCTGCCGGTAGCCGGGGTAGTCGGCGCTCGACGCCCCGCTGGTCCAGTCCGAGGCGGCGGCGGCCAGGCTGCGCAGATAGGCGTTGACCGGCTCCTCGGCGCGGGCCTCGGCGGTCCGCCGGTCGGGGGCGCAGTGCATGTGGAAGGCGAGCATCACCCGCCCGCGTCCCGGGTGTCCGGCCGCCTGCCAGGCCGTGCGGTAGATCTCCAGGTACGTCCGCAGAGTGTCGGCGGCCAGCGGGTTGGCCATGACGCCGCAGCCGAGTTCGCCGGCCCGCCGGAAGCTCTGTTCGCTGGAGAGGGCGGCCACCCAGAGCGGCGGGTGCGGTCGCTGTGTCGGCCTGGGGAGGGAGGTGGTGGACGGGAAGGAGTGGAAGCGGCCGTCGAAGGCCGCGTCCTCCTCGGTCAGCAGCCGCCGCACCGCGTCCACGCCCTCGTCGAACCGGGCCCGGCTGGTGTCCATGTCCACCCCGAACCGCTGGAACTCGTGCGGGAGGAACGCCCGGGCGAAGCCCACCTCCAGCCGTCCCCCGGAGATGGCGTCGAGCATTCCGATCTCCCCGGCGAGTTTCAGTGGGTGGTTGAACGCCGGCAGCACCGCGCCGGTGATCAGCCTCAGGTTACGGCTGCGGGCCGCGGCGGCGGCGAGGAACACGATCGGGTTCGGGGAGTAGCCGCCGTACTGGTGGAAGTAGTGCTCCACGATGCGTATGTGGTGGTAGCCGAGCCCGTCCGCGAGCTCCACCAGCTCGAGGCACTCGGCGAAATACCGGTCCGCCGCCTTGTCGCGGTGGTGTACATCCGGGAAGAAATTGATTCCGGCCTCCATCGGCGGCGCTCCCCCGTTCGTCTGATGTGGCATCAGAAAGTGCCACAAAAGCCGGTCCGCGCGAGCCGGCCGTCTTCAGCAGAGCAGCAGCGCCCACGCGGCGTCAAGGCTGTTCGACTGCGTACGCCTTACCCGGACGCGCACCCGTCGCCATCGGCGTCGCGCGCCCCTGAAATCGATCAGCTTCCCGGCCGGCCGCTTTCGAAAGGAAATACGGATAAGGCTTCCGGAACGCCCTTGACATCGGGTCATTGGCGCCCACATCCTGTCATTTGACAGGCCGCTGAGCATCCGAGGGCGCGTGGTGCGGAGCCCGCCCCGAGCAGCGGCCCACGGGGGGACTGCCATGAGGGATGTCCGGGCCGCGGCCCGGGCCGGCGGCCGGCCGCGCCGCCCCGGCCCGTTCGCGCCGCGCGCCGCGGAACGCTGAACCTGCACACTTTCCACGCGCGATCATCGGCACGGCAGCGGCCCGCGCGTTCCTGTTCGCCGCCGGGGAATCCACCGAGGAACCGGGCGGCGCGAATGCCGGGAAATACCGCGGGAATCCGTGGAGCGCGAGGCGCCGGGCCGCGCACGCCGCTTTCACCGGGGGCGCATGCCGCGGCCCGCCGGAATTACGGGGGAAACAACGGTGCGTACGCTACTCGTCGACAACTACGACTCGTTCACCTACAACCTCTTCCACTACCTGGCGGAAGTGAACGGCATGGAGCCGGTGGTGCTCCGCAATGACGATCCCTGCCCGTCGGCCGGGGAACTGCGGAATTTCGACAACGTGGTGATCTCCCCGGGCCCGGGAACTCCGGAGCGCCCCGCCGACTTCGGCATATGCCGCGAGCTCGTCGAGCACGGCCGGCTGCCGCTGCTCGGCGTCTGCCTCGGCCACCAGGGGATCTGCCATCTGGCCGGAGCCACCGTGCGCCGCGCCCCGGAGGTCCGCCACGGCCGGGTCTCGCCCGTCCTGCACTCCGGGACGGACGTGTTCGCCGGGCTGCCGTCCCCGTTCGACGCCGTCCGCTACCACTCCCTGGCCGTCACCGACCTCCCGCCCGACCTGGAGGCCCTCGCGGCGACGCCGGACGGCGTGCTGATGGGCGTACGCCACCGGGACCGGCCGCTGTGGGGCGTGCAGTTCCACCCGGAGTCGGTGTGCACCGAGCACGGCCACCGGCTGCTGGGCAACTTCCGCGATCTGACGGCGGACTGGCACCGGCGCACGGGCCGCCCACGCCCGGCGCCCTGGCGCGCGCTCACCACCCCGGCCGCGCCTTCACCGTCCGCCTCCGCGAACACTCCCGCCACGGCCGCCCCCGGCCCCCGCTGGCGCGTGCTCGCCGAGCGAATACCGACCCGCGTCCCCGACGAGGTGGTCTTCGACCGCCTCTTCCGCTCCTCCCGGCACGCGTTCTGGCTGGACAGCAGCGCCACGGACACCTCCCTCGGCCGGTTCTCCGCCATGGGCGACGCCGAGGGGCCGCTGGCCCGCGTGGTCTCGGCCGACGTCTGGCACGGCACGGTCACGGTGACCTCCGCGAACGGGGTGGAGATCGTCGGCGGCCCGTTCTTCGACTGGCTCGACCGCGACCTGGCCGCCCGCCGAGTCGACGTCCCCGAGCTGCCGTTCGAGTTCACGCTGGGCTGGGTCGGCTACCTGGGGTACGAGCTCAAGGCCGAGTGCGGCGGCGACCGCGCCCACCGCTCCACCGAGCCGGACGCGGTCATGATCTACGCGGACCGGGCCGTGGTCTTCGACCACCTCACCTCGACCACCCACCTCCTCGCCCTCGCCGCACCCGGCGACGAACGCCCGGCCCGCGCCTGGCTGGACCGCACCCGGGCCGAACTGGCCCGCCTCGCCGGCCGCCGCCCCGACCCGGCCCCCGCGCCGCAGCGCCGCCTCTCCGCACCACGGCTGCGGCACGACCGCGACGCCTACCTCACCGCCATCGACACCTGCCAGGACGCGATCGGCCGCGGCGAGACGTACGAGGTCTGCCTGACGAACATGATGCGCGCCGACGGCACCCTCGTCCCCTGGGACGCCTACCGCTTCCTGCGCCGCACCAGCCCCGCGCCCTTCGGCGCGCTGCTCCTCCTGGACTCCCTCTCGGTGCTCAGCACCTCCCCGGAACGCTTCCTCCGGGTCTCCGCGAGCGGACTGATGGAGTCCAAGCCCATCAAGGGCACCCGGCCGCGCGGCGGCACCGCCGCCGAGGACGCGCTGCTCCGCGAGGACCTGCGCACCAGCGAGAAGGACCGGGCGGAGAACCTGATGATCGTCGACCTGGTCCGCAACGACCTCGGCCGGTGCGCGGAGGTCGGCTCGGTCCACGTACCCGAGCTGTTCGCCGTCGAGACCTACGCCACCGTCCACCAACTGGTCTCCACCGTCCGGGCCCGGCTGCGCCCCGGCCGCTCGGCGGTGGACTGCGTCCGGGCCGCGTTCCCCGGCGGCTCGATGACCGGGGCGCCGAAGATCCGCACCATGCGCCTCATCGACGAACTGGAGGGCGGGCCACGCGGCGTGTACTCCGGCGCCATCGGCTACCTGTCCCTGTCCGGCGCCGCCGACCTCAGCATCGTCATCCGCACGGCCGTCGCCGCCCCCGGCCGGGTGACGTACGGCGTCGGCGGGGCGATCGTGGCACTCTCGGACCCCGCCGCCGAGTTCGAGGAGACCGCCGTCAAGGCCACCCCGCTGCTGCGCTTGCTGGGCGCCGGGTTCCCCGGCCGCCGGCCCGCCGTCACCGGCTGACACCCCATCACGACCAGAGGAAGGGAACGCGATGCGCACGCTGCGCACCCCGGTCGCGATCGTCGGCGCGGGCCCGGCCGGCCTCGTCCTGGCCCACCTGCTGCACCTCGACGGCGTCCGCTCGGTCGTCCTGGAGCGGCGCGACCGGCGGTACGTCGAGGGCCGGGTACGGGCCGGGCTGCTGGAACAGGGGACGGCGGACCTGCTGCGCGACAGCGGGGTGGGCGGGCGCATGGACCGCGAGGGCCAGGTGCACGAGGGGTTCGAGCTCCGCTTCGACGCGGAGCGGCACCGGCTGTCCACCGCGGAGCTGTGCGGCCGGACGGTGACGATGTACGGGCAGCAGGAGGTGGTGAAGGACCTCATCCGCGCCCGTACGGAGGCGGGCGAGCCCCCGTACTTCGGCGTGGACGACATCGCGCTGGGCGACCTCACCGGGGTCGCCGCCACCCTGCGGTGCACCCTCGACGGCGAACCCACCGTCGTCCGCGCCGACTTCGTCGCCGGCTGCGACGGCTTCCACGGCGTGACCCGCCGCGGCCTGCCCGCCGGCCGGCCGGTCCAGTACGAGCGGACGTACCCGTTCGCGTGGCTGGGCGTGCTCTCCGCCGCGCCGCCGGCCGGCGAGGAGCTGATCTACGCCGTCCACGACCGCGGCTTCGCCCTGCACAGCATGCGCTCCCCCACGGTCAGCCGGCTCTACCTCCAGGTGGCGCCCGACGAGGACCTGGCCCGATGGCCGGACGACCGCATCCGGGCCGAGCTGCGCACCCGGCTGTGCCCGGCCGGCGAGCCGCTGCACGAGGGGCCGCTCAGCCGGCACGGGATCACGTCCATGCGCGGCTTCGTCGTCGAACCGATGCAGTACGGTCGGCTGTTCCTCGCCGGCGACGCCGCCCACATCGTCCCGCCGACCGCCGCCAAGGGCCTCAACCTGGCGGTGGCGGACGCCGTCGTACTCGCCCGGGCGCTGGCCGCCTGGTACGGCCGGGGCGACCGCGAGCCGCTGGACGCGTACACGCGGACCTGCCTGGCGCACGTCTGGCAGGCCCAGGAGTTCTCGGCATGGCTGACCCGGCTGTTCCACCCGCATCCGGGCGAGGACGCGATGGAGGCACGACTGCGCCGGGCCCGCCTGCGACACCTGGTCACCTCCCGTGCCGCGGCGACGGACTTCGCCGAGCACTACACGGGCCGGGCGCGCGGCCGGGTTACGGCTCGCGGGGGCGCCTGAAACCGCCTCCGGCGCGTGACGCCCCGGGGGCCCGCTGACGCCTGAGTCGCCCGGCGACGCCCCGCCCGCAGTGCCCGAGATCCTCGCCGACACCCGATCACCTCGCGTCCCAGCGATCACCTCGCGTCCCACCAACGCGGCCGTCCGACCCCACGACCCGCCGGCACCTGAAGCATCCGGCGACAGCCTGCCCAGCGGCCCTCCGGCGCTCCGTCTCCCCCGCCCCTTCCCGCCCGGCCCCGCCGGCCGTGTCGGTCGTTGTGTGCCCCGACGCGCCCCTCACTTCATCCGCCGATCACACCGCGCGTGCCGCCGTGTCGGTTACGCTCCTTCGGTGCACGAATCCGCCGCGCCTGCCCCCGGCCCCGCCGAGCGGCGCCTCGTGCGCGCCCTCGCCTCCCCCTGGTCCCGGCTGACCCTGCTGGTGCTGATCGTCGCCGGCGCGGTGGCCACCGTCCTGGCCTGCCATCCCGAACGGCTGTTGAGCGAGGGCCTCCCGGCGGGGATGCCGTACGGTCTCGCGTTCGTCCTCTTCGCGGGTGCGTACGGGCTGTGCACGGCGGCGTTCGTCCCCCGGCCGGTGCTGAGCGTCGCGGCCGGCACCCTCTTCGGCACCCAGGCCGGCGCGGTGGCGGCGCTGCTGGGGACGGTCCTCGGCTCGGCGGCCTCGTTCGGCCTCGCCCGGCTGCTCGGACAGCGCGCGCTGCGCCCGCTGCTGCGCGCCCGCTGGCTCCGGTCGGCCGACCGGCAGCTCAGCCGCCACGGCTTCCGCTCGATGCTGGCGGTGCGCCTCTTCCCGGGAGTGCCCTTCGCCGCCGCGAACTACTGTGCGGCGGTCTCGCGCGTCGGCTGGGGGCCGTTCCTGCTGGCGACCGCGCTGGGCAGCGCGCCGAGCACCACCGCGTACGTGATCGCCGGCAGCCATGCCGCGTCGCCCGGGTCCCCCGCATTCGTCGCCGCCGTGGCGTTCATCGCGATCACCGGCCTGGCGGCGGTACTGGTGGCCTGGCGTCGCCGGGGCCGGGCGTTCGCGGCGGGCCGGCAGCGGCCTTCCTGACCCCGACGGCTCGGGCCGTCCGGCCGTCAGCCGTTCCGGGGTTCCTCGTCGTCGTCATCCCGTTCGCCCTCCGCCTGGGACGGCGTGGTGTGCGGCGTGTCGGGATGCACCCGCTCCGGGGGCTCGTCGTCCCGTTCCCCCTCGGCCTGCGACGGTGTGGTGTCGCTCATGCTGCTGTCCCTTCCGCGGCGCTGTGCGTGGACCACCCGAGTACCCGGGCCGCCACACCGCATGCCGGTCAGCCGCCGGTCACGGCCCGGCCCGCCGGGCGGCCGTGGGCGGTGTCCTCCCGGTGCGACGGCGGCGGCCTGAGGTCGCCGCCCTTGCGGAGGACGGCGTAGCCGATGCCGATGCCTGCGGCCACCGGCCAGTCCAGGACGCCCGCCACGCCCAGGGCGCCCACGCCGAGGTAGAGGGGCAGCCCGCCCTTGGCCGGGAGGATCCGCTGCGCCGCGGTGATCGGCAGCTTGACGGCCTCGACGGCGACCCCGGCGATGGTGTCGACCGGGATGGTGACGGTCACCGTCCGCCCGCCGTCCCGGTGGACGACGCCCGCGGTGGGCCTGCGCTCGTCCGCGCCGCCTTCGGGGCGGTCGTCCGGCGGCTGCTCGTGGGCGGCGGACTCGCGGTGCTCCGCGGCGTGCCGCTGCCGGGTGGAGTGCTTGTGGGCGTGCTTGGTGTGGTGGCTCACGGACGTCCCTCCAATGGCCCTGCCGGAAATACCGGCATTCATGCACTTTTCTCATTATGTTCATTTTCAGTGTGCGCGCCTCTCGCCTCCCCGGCCGACGGGCGCGGCCCGGAAGTCCACTCCGAGGTGCAGGAGGTACCGGTGGGGTCGTGGAGCGCGCTGGTGCCCGCCCTCGTCGGCACGGCGCTGCGGGCGGGCCCGGTACGGGCATGGGACACCGCGGCGGGCGCCCTCGACTGGGGGCGGCGGACGGCCGGTGAAGCGCTCTCCTCGCTGACCACCGCCGTGGCCGCCGGTCTCACGGAAGCCGGCGCCGCGCTCGCGGAGGGCGGCCGGGACCGCACCCGGCGCCGGATGTGGACCGGCGGCGGCCGTATCCACCTGGAGGTACGGGGCCTGGGCCGCGGGGAGCGGCACGACCGGCTCGCCGCCACCCTGTGCGAGGCGCTGCAGCGCCTGGAGGGGGTGAACTGGGCCGAGGTCAACGCCGTCCTGGGGCACCTGGTGATCGACGCCGACGAGGACCGCCTCGACCCGGCGGATGTGCTGGAGCTGGTGGAGGGGCTGGAGGAGGAGCACCTCGCCGCCGGGGCGTTCGACGCCGACCGTCCCCGTCCTCCGTTCGACACGGTGCCCGCGACGCTGACGAAGGTGGCGCTCGCCGCCGACTGCGTGGGGCTGGTGTGCGCGACCGCCCGCCGGCTGTCGCCGCTCCCGGCCCTGCCGCCCGCCCTGCGGCTGCCCGTGGTGCTGGCCGAGACCCAGCCACGGCTGCGCCGCCTCCTGGAGGACCGGCTCGGCCGCGAGCACGCCGACGTCCTGCTCGCCGCCTCCAACGCCGCGGCGCACGCGCTGACCCGCGGGGTCGGCCCGCTGGGCCTGGACCTGGTGCACCGGGTCTGGCGGCTCGCCGAGATCCGGGCCCGGCAGGACGTCTGGGCACTGCGGGAGCCCGAACTGGTGGGCGACGGCGGTGACCTGCCCCGGCGGGCGCCCGAGCGGACCGGCCGGCCGGTGCCGCTGCCGGAGGGCCCGGTCGAGTCCTGCGGCCGGCGCACGGCGCTGACCGCCCTGCTCGGCGCGGGCGGGCTGCTCGCCTGGACCCGCGACCCGGAGCGGGCCGCCCGGACCGTCGTGTCCACCGCGCCCAAGGCCGCCGAGGCCGGCCGCGAGGCGTTCGCCGCCCGGCTGGGCCGTGACCTGGCCCGGGCGGGAGCGCTGCCCCTGGACCCGGGCGCGCTGCGCCGGCTCGACCGGGTCACGACGGTCCTGTTCGACGCGCCGGTGCTGTGCGCCCCACGGCCCCGCCTGCTGTCGGCGGTCGCCACCGGGGAACTCGACGAGGCGGCTCTGTGGAGCGCCGCCCACCGCGTCCTGGCCCGGTTCGCGGTGGCCGAGCTGTGCGGGCCCGGCCCCTGGGCGGCCGGCGACTGGCGGCTGGTACGCGCCCGGGACGCCCCGGCGGGACGCCCGGACGCAGCCGGGGGCCTGGCCCTGGACCTGTGGGGCCCGGACGGGACGCGGGCGGGCCGGGTCCTGGTCGGCTGCGCGCTGGACCCGCTGGCCGACGCCCTCCTCGCCGTCGCCCGCGGCCCCACCCGCCGGGTCCTGCTCACCGAACACGTCAGCGCCGCCGAACTGCTGCCGCGCGCCCACCGCACGGTCCCCGCCAGGGTCCCGTTGTGCGAGGAGGTGCGGCGGCTCCAGCGCGACGGGGAGGTGGTGCTGCTCGTCGCCCGGGGCGACGCCTGCCGGGACGAGGACGCGGCCGCCGCCGACGTGACCGTCACCGTGCCGCCGCGCGCCGGCGCCCCGGGCGGGCCGTGCTGGTCCGCCGACCTCGTCTGCGGGCCCGGGACCGCGCTGGTCTGGCGGACCCTGGCGGCGCTGGAACCGGCCCGCGAGGTCAGCGCCGCCTCCGCCCGGCTGTCCCTGGGCGGGTCGCTGCTCGGGGCGCTGATCGCCACCGGCGGGGCGCGGGGCGGACGGACCGGGCTCGCCACCTCGCCGGTGCACGGCGCCGCCCTGCTGGCCATGGCGGGCGGCGTGCTGGCCGCCCGCCGGGTGGCCGGCCGGCCGCTGCCGCCCGGCCGGGTCCGGGGGACCTGGCACGCGCTCGGGGCCTGGGAGACGCTGTCCATGCTGCGGGCGTCGGACGGTCTCGACCGGCCCGCCCCGCCGCGTCCCGCCCGCCGTCCCGTGCCGCTCACCGCGGCCGCCCGGGGGCCCGGCCGGCTGCTGGGCGCGGTCCGGGAGGAGCTCCGCGACCCGCTGACGCCCGTCCTCACCCTCGGCGCCGCCGCCTCCGTCGCCGTCGGCTCGACGGTGGACTCCGCGCTCGTCGGCGGGGTGATGACCGGCAACGCCCTGATCAGCGGGGTGCAGCGGCTGCGCGCCGAACGGGCGCTGAGCGGGCTGCTGCTCGCCGAACGCCCCACGGCCCACCGGCTGTCCTGGTCCCCCGGGCCGTCCGGCGCCGCGCCGGACGCACTCCTCCGTTCGATGGCCGCGGCGCCCGTCCGGACGGTCCCGGCCGACGAACTGCGCGCCGGGGACGTCGTCGCACTGGGGCCCACCGACGTCGTACCCGCCGACGCCCGGCTGCTCGCCGCCGACCGGCTGGAACTCGACGAGTCCCCGCTCACCGGCGAGTCCGCGCCCGTCCCCAAGGACACCCGGGCCACCCCCGGCGCCGACCTCGCCGACCGGTCCTGCATGGTCTACCAGGGCTGCACGGTGCTGGCCGGTTCCGGATACGCGGTGGTGACGGCCACCGGCGCGCAGACGGAGGCGGGCCGGGCCGCCGACCTCGTCGGGGAGGCCACCGCCGCCCCCGGCATCGAGGCCCACCTCGCCGCCCTGACCCGGGCCGCGCTGCCCGCCGTCGGCGTCGGCGGCGGCGCGGTGACGCTCCTGGGGCTGGTGCGCGGCGTGCCGCTGCGGCAGGCGGTCGCCTCCGGCGTTGCCATCGCGGTGGCCGCGGTGCCGGAGGGGCTGCCGCTCGTCGCGACCGTCGCCCAGTCGGCCGCCGCCCGGCGACTGTCGCGGCACGGCGTCCTCACCCGCTCGGCGCGGGCCCTGGAGGCGCTGGGGCGCGTGGACACGGTGTGCTTCGACAAGACCGGCACCCTCACCCGCGGCCGGCTGTCCGTCACCCGCGTGGCCCTCCCGGGCCAGGACCCGCCACCCCTCGACAACCCGGCCGCCCGGCGCCTCCTGCGGACGGCGGCCCGCGCCTGCCCGCCGCCCGTACCCGACCGCCCGCCGCCGCACGCCACCGACCGGGCCGTCCTGGACGCCGCCACCGCGCACGGCACCCCCGACGCCGCCTGGCGCCTGACCGCCGAGCTCCCCTTCGAGACCGCCCGCGGCTACTCCGCCTCCCTCGGCACCGACGACGGCACGCCGCTCCTCGTCGTCAAGGGCGCCCCCGAGACGGTGCTCGCCCGCTGCGCGACGGTGACGACCGGCGACGGCACCACGGCCCCACTCGACGCGGAACGGCTGCGGGCCGCCCAGGAGTCCGTGCAGGAGCTCGCCCGGGACGGGCTCCGGGTACTCGCCGTCGCGGAAGCCCGGCCGGCGGGCGCCGGGGACGGCCGGGGTCCGTCGGCGGGGCGGGGGCGGGGTGACGGTGCGAGGCTCGCGGGCACGGCTGTGCCCGGCGGTGGCCGGTCCGCCGACGCGGCGGGCGTGGGCAGCCGGCACGCCGCCACCGCCGGCGCGGAGGGCGGGGCACAGCTCGCCACCCCCCGATGCGCCGAGACCCGGCCCACCGTCATGGCCAGGGGCCAAGCGAGCCGGGCCGCCGCCGGTCCGGGCGGCGGGGCCGGGCGCGCCGGAACCGACCCGGACGGCGACGACGCGCGGACCGCCGCCACCGGCCCGGGCGACGCGGCCGAACCCGGCGGCGCCGATGGCGGCGGCGCGGAGCCCGAACTCACGGAGCTCGTCCGGGACCTGACCCTGCTCGGCTTCCTGGCGCTCGCCGACACCCCGCGTCCAGGCGCCGCCGAGGCCGTCCGGCGGCTGACGGAGGCCGGTACGCGCGTCGTCATGATCACCGGTGACCATCCGGCCACGGCCGCCGCCGTGGCCCGCGAACTCGGCGTGCCCGCCGGGGAGGTGGTCACCGGCCCGCAGCTCGACACCCTCCCCGAGCCCGCGCGCACGGCCCGGGTCGCCGGGGCCACCGTGTTCGCGCGCGTCTCTCCCGAGCAGAAGGCCGGCATCGTGCACGCCCTGCGGTCGGCCGGTCGCGTGGTCGCCATGGCCGGGGACGGGATCAACGACGCCGCCGCCATCCGGCTCGCGGACGTGGGCATCGGCCTGTCCGCGCACGGGTCGACGTCCGCCCGGGCCGCCGCGGACCTCGTCCTCGCCGAACCCGATCCGCGCCGCATCGTGGCCGCCCTGCTGGAGGGGCGGGCGCTCTGGCGGAGCGTCCGGGACGCGGTCGCCGTGCTGGTCGGGGGCAACGCGGGCGAGGTCGCGTTCACCGTGCTCGGCACGGCCCTCTCGGGCCGGGCGCCTCTGGGCACCCGGCAGTTCCTGCTGGTCAACCTGCTCACCGACATGCTGCCCGCGCTGGCCATCGCGGTCGCCCGCACCGGCGCGGCGGAGGACGACGACCTGGCCGCGGGCCCGGTGCCCGCGCCGCTGGGCCGCGAGCTGGCACGCGCCCTGGCCGTCCGGGGCACGGCCACCGCGCTCGGCGCCGCCGCGGCGTGGCAGTGCGGGCGCGCCACCGGCCGGGCCGGGCGCGCGAGCACCATGGGGCTGGCCGCCCTGGTCCTGACCCAGCTCGGCCAGACCCTGACGACGGACTGGCGCAGTCCGCTCGTCCTGACCACGGCCGGGCTGTCCGCGCTGGCCCTGGTCGGCGTGGTGCAGACCCCGGGCGTCAGCCACTTCTTCGGCTGCTGCCCGCTGGGCCCGGTGGCCTGGGGCACCGTCCTCGGCACCTCGGCCGCCGCGACCTTCGCCGCCGCACTCGCGCCACGACTGCTCGGCGAGGACGGGGACGGTGACCGGGCGACCGGCACCCCGCCGCCGCCCCCGACGGACGACCACCCACCGCACCCGGGCCGACCGTCGTCCGGTGCGGCACCAGAGCGCGGTGCGCGGTGGTCTCCCGTGGGGTGAGAACTCCCGGGCGGCGCGGACGGGCCGGGGGGGCGACCCCGCATGCGCCCGGCCGTGCCCGCACGCCGCGTCCGTGGGCGACCGCCCTGCCGTCGTCCGCGTCGAACCGGCGCCGTGCCCCGGTCACTTGGGCGACCGTTTCCGTCCCCGGTTCGAGCAGCAGGATCCAGTGCCCGGTGTCCGTCGGGCGGGGTTCGCACGGCCGGCCGCAGCCGGGGCAGGCCGGTGTTTCCGGCCGGCGGGCGGACGGCTCTTCCCCGTCCTCGTATCCGTCGTCGGAGTCGCCGTCGCAGCCCTCCGGGGCCTCCGGCTCGTACCCGCTGGAACGGAGCGTGCCGCCGGACGGGCCGCCCCACCAGGTACGCGGCCGGCCGTTCGCCGCGGCGACCCGTGGCGGGCACCGGAGTGGGAAACGGCCTGGCGGCGGCGGGGGCCCGGCCGGTGCGGCGCCCTTGCCGGGCCGCTCACCGCCGTGCGCGCGCCCCGCGCGGCAGCGCGGCCGTGCACGCGGAAGCCGCTGATTCGGGCGATCCCCCGCGTCGCCCGAATCAGCGGTCATACCGGGTTCTCCCTGCTCAGCGGGGCAATCGACCGGTATGCTCCTGAGTATATTGGCTCGGAGCCAGTCAACGCAGGAGTTACAGCATGTCGCCCCGCAGTGCGTCGGTCAATGAGGAGTTGCGCCGCAGGTCGCGCGAGCGGCTCCTCCAGGCAACCGTCGAGCTGATAGACGAACGCGGTTACGAGGCGACGACCCTCGCGGACATCGCCTGCCGGGCCGGCGCCGCGCGGGGGCTCGTCTCGTATTACTTCCCCGGTAAACGGCAGTTGCTGCAGTCGGCGGTGCACCGGCTGATGCACATGGAGCTCGCGGCGGCGCTGGAGCGCGAGCCGGTGAGCCAGGACGGGCGGGAGCGACTGGCGCGCGCCATCGACGCGGTGCTGGGCCTGGCCCGGGACCGGCCGCGGCTGATGCGTACGCACATGGCGGGCATCCTCCAGTCGGAGGGCTTCATCCAGTGCCCGGAGCAGCAGCGGCTCGCGGCCCTGCTCCGCGACACGGTCGAGCGGTACGGGTCCGCCGACCCGGAGACGGACTACCGGCTGCTGCGGGCGCTGATGATGGGCGCGGTGGTGGCGATCCTGCTGCCGGGGGCGCCGATGCCGGCGGAGCGGCTCAGGTCGGAGCTGTTCCAGCGGTACGGGCTGGACTGGCGGCTCGGCCGCCCGCCCGGCGCGCAGCCGCCCCCGCCCGGCGTGTGACAGGGGCGCGACCGGCGCCGGGAGCGCCCTGCGGTGCACGAGCGGCGCTCAAGGGGCTGCCGCGCGCGGGCACCGGTGGGATGCTGGACGCAGCCGCCGGAAGGAGAGAACCTCCGTGCTTCGCGTCGCAGTCGTCGGTTCCGGGCCGAGCGGGGTCTTCACCGCCCAGGCCCTGGTGCAGCAGGAGGCCGTGCCGGGGGTGACGGTCGACGTACTGGACCGGCTGCCCTGCCCGTACGGGCTGGTGCGCTACGGGGTCGCCCCGGACCACGAGAAGATCAAGTCGCTCCAGCACACCCTCCGCGCGGCCCTGGAGCATCCGCGGATCTCCTTCCTGGGCAACGTCCGGGCCGGCGAGGGGCCGGGCGAGGTCCCGCCGCGGCGGCTGCGGGAGCTCTACCACGCGGTGGTGTACTGCGTGGGCGCCGCGTCCGCCCGCCGGCTGGGGATCCCCGGCGAGGACCTGCCGGGGAGCTGGTCGGCCACCGAGTTCGTCTCCTGGTACAGCGCCCACCCGGACGCGCCGCCGGACGGGTTCGCGCTGCCCGCCCGGTCCGCCGTGGTCATCGGGGTCGGCAACGTGGCCGTGGACGTGGCCCGGGTGCTGGCGCGGGGCGCGGACGAGTTCCGGACGACCGACGTGCCGCACGCCGCGCTGGCGGCGCTGGCCGCGAGCCGGGTGCGGGACGTCCACATGGTGGGCCGACGCGGCCCGGCGCAGGCCAAGTTCACCACCAAGGAGCTGCGCGAGCTCGGCGGCCTGAACGGGGTGCGGACGCTGGTGCGGGCCGACGAGGCGGCGCTGGACCCGGCGTGGGAGGACCCGTCCGGGCTGCCGGCGGTGGGCCGGCGCAATGTGGAGGTGCTGCGGGAGTGGTCGAGGCGGCCGGTCCCGGAGGCCGGCCGCCGCATCCATGTGCGCTTCTTCCTGCGGCCCGTCGCCCTGCTCGGCGACGACGCGGTACGGGCGGTGCGCTTCGAGCGGACCGCTCCCGACGGTTCCGGCGGGGTGGCGGGGACGGGCGAGTTCGAGGACATCGAGGCGCAGTTGGTGCTGCGGTCGGTGGGGTACCGGGGGGTGCCCGTCGGCGGGCTGCCGTTCGACGACGAGAACGGCACCGTGCCGCACGAGGCGGGCCGCGTGCTGCGGGACGGCGTCCCGTCGCCCGGGGAGTACGTGGCGGGGTGGATCAAGCGCGGCCCGACCGGGGTGATCGGCACCAACCGCCCCTGCGCGAAGGAGACCGTGGCCTCCCTGCTCGCCGACGCCCCGGCGCTGCTCGCGTCCCGGGAGCCGGCCGGTGACCCGCGTGCGGCGCTGCGCGCGGCGGGTGCCGAACCGGTGGAGTGGCCCGGCTGGCTGGGCATCGAGGCGGCGGAGACCGCGCTCGGCCGGGACCTGGGCCGGGGCCCGGTGAAGATCCCGGACTGGGAGGGGCTGCTGGTGGCGGCGCGCGGAGGAGCCACCGGCCGCCCGTCGGCGCGCGAACGGCACGTGCTTGACTGAGGACGCCAATCACCGTGTGGGGGTGGGACGTTGCTGATCGAACTCTCTTCCGGAACGATCGAGTACGAGGACACCGGTGGCGACGGGCCGGTACTGGTACTGACCCACGGGCTGCCGATGGACGGCAGGCAGTGGCGCAAGGTGGTGCCGCTGCTGGACGGCTACCGCTGCGTCCTTCCCACCCTGCCCCTCGGGGGCCACCGCAGACCGATGCGCCCGAACGCCGACCTCTCGCACACCGGCATCGCTCGGCTGCTCGACGAGTTCATGGAGCGGCTGGACCTGGACGACGTGACGCTGGTGCTCAACGACTGGGGTGGCGGCCAGTTCATGATCACGGAGGGACGGGCCGGACGCCTGGGGCGTCTGGTGCTGGTGGCGTGCGAGGCGTTCGACAACTTCCCGCCGGGACCGGCCAAGGCGCTGTCGACGGTATGCCGCCTGCCCGGGGGCGTCCGGCTGCTGACCCGGCTGATGAGCGTCCCGGCCTTCCGCGACCACCCCAGGGGCTACGGCGGGATGAGCCGGCGCGGGCTCCCGCCGGAACTCGTCGCCGACTGGTTCGGGCCCGCGTCCCGGAGCAAGGAGATCCGCCGGGACTTCGCCAAGTTCGCCACGTCGGCGCCCGACCGCGGCACCCTGCTCCGCTGGAGCGAGCGGCTCCGCGCGTTCGACCGCCCGGTGCTGGTCGTCTGGGCCACCGAGGACCGGCTGATGCCCCGCGAACACGGCCCTCGGCTGGCGGAACTCTACCCGCGGGGGCGGCTGGTGGAGATCGAGGACTCGTCCACCCTGATCCCCGAGGACCAGCCGGAGCGACTCGCCCGCCTGCTCGTCGACTTCCTCATGGAGACCGGGGCCGAGCCGGTGCGCAAACCCGCCGACTAGCCGCTCCCGGGGAACGCGCCACCGGACGCGCGTTCCCCTCCCTCCCGTACGGGTGAAGAAGCGCATGGCGAGGACCGGCCCGGGAACGTTCGGCGTATCCGCAACCGCCCGCTGTGAGGGGGCTGTTCATGCGCGGCGCCGTCGCCGTCCTGCTCGGGATCGCCGCGACCGCCGCCCTGCTCGCCACACCCGTGCGGGCCGCCGGTGTGCCCGGTCTCGGCGGGCTGCGCGCACACGCCCGGCCCGCCGCCACCTCGTCCGGGCCCGGCCGGCACCCATGCCTCCTCACCCTCTTCAGGCTCATCTGCGTCGTCTGAGTCCATTGGCCCGGTCCGGATCGCGATATCGACCAGATCGCCGACTTCGCCCCTCTTGTCCTTCTTGAGCCGGACGGTTTTCATCATATGCCGGTGAGTGACATATGGTGGCGGCATGACTGACCGTGCGATGCAGGAACCGACCCTGCTCCTCCTCACCGCCCTCGCCGACGAGCCCCGGCACGGCTACGCGATCGCGCGCGAGGTGGAGTCGATCTCCGGCGGACGGGTGAAGATGCGGACCGGCACGCTGTACGGGGCGCTGGAGCGCCTGCTGCAGCAGGGGCTGGTCCAGGTGCACAAGGAGGAGGTCGTCGACAGCCGGCTGCGGCGCACCTACACCTTGACCGATCCCGGCCGTGCGGCCCTGGCCACCGAGGCCGAGCGGATCGCGGCCACCGCGCGCGAGGCCACTCGGCGCCTGGGTGTCACCGGCAAGGCGGCCACCGCGTGAACCCCGTGCTGCTGCGCCTGTATCCGGCCGGCTTCCGCCGCGCCTTCGGCGACGAGATAGCCGAGTCCTACCGGGAAGCGACCGAGGGAGCGGGCCGACGGGCCCGTCTGCGTGAGGCCGCCGACATCGCCGCGCACGCCGTGCGACTGCGCCTCGGCCTCGGCTCCGCGCACCCGGGCGGACGGCTCGCCGCCGTCACCGCCCCCTTCGCCCTGGCCGCGACGGCCACCTACGCCGCCTTCAACCTCATCGTGTCCGCCGCCGACTGGTACGCCATGCACACCGCGGGCACCGCCGACGACTTCGGGACGTTCCCGACGCTCACGAACGGCTGTCACCTGCTGACCTTGATCGGAGCGGTGGTCGCGCTCGCGGGACGGCACCTCCCCGGGCTGCTGTGCGCGGTCGCCGGGGCGGTGGGCAGCTCTGCGACCTTCCTCTTCTGGATCTGGCCCCTGCCGCCCGGAACACGGTGGGACCTCGCGGGGTTCCTGCTCACGCCGGTCCTGGTCGCCGCGCTGCCGCTGGCCTGCCCACCCGACCTGCGCCCGGCCCGGCGGGTGCGCGGCCTGGCGGGCATGCTCGCGCTGACGGCGTGGGCCGTTCTCCTCGTGGCCGCGGTCGCCGTCATCAACCCGCCCGGAGTCGGCCGTTTCCCCTGGCTGTTCGGCGTTCCGATGGCCGCGGCCCTGTCCCTGGCGGGGCGCCGGGCCTTCGCCGCCATCCGCACCACCCCGCAACTCGCCTGCTCGGCAGCGCCGTTCGTCTTGACGATGCACTTCACCGGATGGGTGGACAGCGAGGAGATCCTGGCGCTCCTCGGTGCCCTCGCCGTCGCCGCCCCGGCCCTGCGGCTATGGCGTGGCGGGGGTTCCGGCACGGTGACCCCCACCTGAGCACAGGGCGCCGAACCGCCGGGACGCGATGGGGCGGGCCGTGACGAACCGGCCGCCCCGCCTTCCGCTGTCGCCCGGCCATCAGGAAGCCCCCTCTCTCTTCCCCTACAGCCGGCCTTCGTCGATCGGCCGCCCGGCCACAGGACTTTCCATGCCCCTCTCCGTACCCACCCGAGCTGCCCGCGGCCTGTTCCGGGCCGCCGGGCAGCGAACATCCCCCGCATCGGCCGGTGGCGGGCGCCTGGCCGCGGTCGACGGGCTGCGACTGCTCGCCGCCGCGGCCGTGGCCGCCTACCACTACCTCGGCACCCCGACACCCCGCTTCTGGGGCGAGGCCCACGACCTCCCGCGTGAAGCACCCCTGCTGCACGCGATCAGCGGCTACGGCTGGCTCGGCGTCGAGGCGTTCTTCCTGATCAGCGGCTTCGTCGTCTGCATGAGCTGCTGGGGCCGCACCCCGGCGCAGTTCGCCGTCTCCCGTATCGCCCGGCTCTTCCCGCTGTACTGGGCCGTCGTCCTGATCATCGTCGCCGCCGGTACGGTCACCGTGCTCGCCGGACAGCGGTCAGGAGCGCCCACGGACCTGCGCACCACCCTGGGCAACCTGACCATGATCCCCAGCCCGCTCGGCCTGGATCTCACCGCCGGCGTCGCCTGGACGCTGTGGGTGGAAGCCCGCTTCTACCTCCTCATGGGAGCGCTGCTGCTCATCGGCCTGACCTACCGGCGCGCCATAGCCTTCGGTTTCCTCTGGCTCGTCCTGGCGTCCTTCGGCCGCGAACTGCATTCCACCGTCCTCGACGAACTCCTGCTCGGCCGGTACGCCGGGCTCTTCGTGGCCGGCATCGCGCTCTACCTGATGCACCGCTTCGGGCCCAACCTGCTCCTGTGGCTCCTGGCCGGCTTCGCCTGGTGTTACACCCTGACCGTCCTGGACGACCGCGTCAGCACACACCCCGGCACCAGTTGGACGGTCAGCGCGGCCGCCCTCACCGGCTTCCTCGCCCTGCTCGCCCTGGCCGGCCCCGGACCGCTGCGGCACCTCCGGTGGCGCCCCCTGATCTACGCCGGCGCCCTGACCTACCCCTTCTACCTGGTCCACCAGAGCCTGGGCATACCCCTCACCCGCGGCATCCTCTCAACGGTCCCCGGCCTCGGCCTGCTCCCTTCGATCGGCCTCGGGCTCGTCCTCTCGCTGCTGTTGGCCGCCGCGCTGAACCGCCTCGTCGACCGCCCCCTCGGCCGCCTCCTGCGCCGGCACCTCACCACCGCCCTCAATCCCCGCCACACCCACCCGAACCGGCCGGCGCGGCCGATCGCTCCCCGCCCGTCTCCGGAAGAAGGCTGAAGGTGGGTGCGGGGGGAGTCCAGCGTTGGGTGGCGGGCACCTTGCCGCTGACACCGAAGTCCTTCTTCAGCTGTTCGGGGATGGCGTAGTGCATGACGCGGCCGCGGGTGAGAGAGGACAGCTCGAGGAGGGTGGTGAGGTGGCCGAGACGGTCCAGGGCCCAGGCACCCAGTGGTGAGCTGTCCTCGATGGCCTCCAGCACGCCGAGCAGGCTGGGGATGATTCTGACCAGGCGGTCCCAGCGGCCCCCGCCGGCAGCCCGGCCCGCCTGGCAGCCCCCGTGGGGATCACGCCCCCGGCGACCTCGGCAGCCGAACTACGGCAGTCGCCAGTCGACCGGCTGGGCTCCCTGCCGGACGAGCAGGTCATTGGTACGGCTGAAGGGCCGTGAACCGAAGAACCCGCGGTCCGCCGACATGGGCGAGGGGTGCGCGGACTCGATCGCCGGGAAGCCTCCGAGGAACGGCCGCAGGTTACGGGCGTCACGCCCCCACAAGATCGACACCATGGGCTTGCCCCGCGCCACCAGGGCACGGATGGCCTGCTCCGTCACCTCCTCCCACCCCTTGCCGCGGTGCGCGGCCGGCTTGCCCGGGGCCGTGGTGAGCGCCCTGTTGAGCAGGAGCACCCCTTGCCTGGTCCACGGCGTCAGATCGCCGTTGGACGGCCGGGGCAGCCCCAGGTCGGATTGCAGCTCGCGGTAGATGTTCTCCAGGCTGCCGGGCAACCGGCGCACCTCAGGCGCCACCGCGAAACTGTGCCCGATGGCCATTCCCGGGGTCGGGTAGGGGTCCTGGCCCACGATCAGGACGCGCACCTCGTCAAAGGGCTGCTGGAAGGCGCGCAGAACATGCGCCCCGGCGGGCAGATAGGTGCGCCCTGCCGCGATCTCCGCGCGCAGGAAATCGCCCATCGCGGCGATACGCCCGGCCACCGGCTCCAGCGCATGCGCCCACCCGGACTCGACAAGTTCACTCAACGGTCGTGCTGCCACAGCGCGTTACCTTATCGGCATGTACCGTGCGCCCACCAATCCGACCGTCGGCGCACCACGCCCACCGACCGGACAGCGTGCCCACCGGCCCCGGGACGGCCGGTCGTACCGGCCTCGAGCAGGTCAGGCCCCTCGGTCGGGAGACCGCATCCGCACGCCGTGGGCCTCGGCTTCTCCGTCGCGCCCTCCAGGCGTCCGCCGCCCGGCCGCCTGGAGAACATGTACCGCGAGTTCCACCAGGGCCTCGGCTGCTCAGGTCGTCCAATGGCGACCTGACGCCGTGGACGCGGCAGGGCGTCCGGCTGCTCGACAGGAGGCTCTGACGACCGCCCCGCGGAAGCCCGCCGCCCACCGGGGCTGAGGGCTGGGAGAAGGTCACGGAGCAGGCGATGCCGCGCGCTCGTCGCGCGTGGCCGACCCCTGGTGGCGATCCTCCGGGGGCGGGACGCGCGCAATCCGCGCCCGCTGCCCGACGGTGTGTGTCGTGCGTGGAGCCGGCGCATCCGTCGCCCATGTCCGCGGACCGGGGCTTCTTCGGTTCGCGGCCCTTCAGCAGGGCCAACGACCCGCCGGCCGGGCAGGGTTCGGCGCCGGTGGACTGGCGGCCACCCTGACCGGGGGTGCTTCCCCGGAGTAGGGTGCCGGCCATGACGGTTCACGCGTTCGTCCGGGCGGCGCCGGGCAACTGACATGGAACTGACGTCGCGTCGGCGCCCGATGCGGAGCCCCGCCCCTGTCCTGGCGGTCGACTCCGGGGGCTCGGGCGTCCGGATCGCCGTCTCCCCCGCGTACGGCGACGGACCGGTGCTCACCTGGTCCTCCCCGGAACCGGTGCCCGTCGGCGATCGGGGGATCGACGCGCGGGTCCTGCTCGACCGGATCCTTCCGGCCGCCCGGCGGCTGCTGTGCCGGGCCGGGGCCGAGCGCTTCGCGGCCTGTTGCGTGGGCGCGGCGGGCATGGTGACGCTCGGTGCCGACCTGCGGGCCGTCCTGCCGGGCGCGCTCCGCGCCGAACTCGGCATACGGCGGCTCGCGCTGGCCTCCGACTCCGTGACGGCGTACGCCGGGGCCCTCGGCCAGCGTCCGGGCGTGGTCGTCGCCGCCGGGACGGGGCTGGTCGCGCTCGGCACCGGACTGACTCCGGGCGGCGGCTGGCGGCGTGCGGACGGCTGGGGGCATCTGCTGGGCGACTGCGGGGGCGGCGCCTGGATCGGCCGGGCCGGGCTGGAGGCGGCGCTGCGGGCGTACGACGGGCGGGCGGGCGGTTCGGCGGCGCTGCTCGGCCGGCTGGAGGCCGTGTTCGGGCCGGCGCCGGATCTGCCGGGGATGCTGTACCCCCGGCCGGACCGGGCGGCCGTGCTGGCCTCGTTCGCCCCGGAGGTCGGCCGGTGCGCGGCGGTGTGCCCCGTGGCGGCGGACATCCTGCGGAGGGCCGCCCGGCACATCGCCGAGGCCGCCGCCGCGGCCTGCCCTCCGGCCGACGGGGGCGGGCGCACGGGCTCCGGGAGCGCCGGGAGAGTCGAGAGCGCCGAAAGGGGCGAGGCGGACGCCTCCCATGGCCCGGACATCCGTGACGAGACCGGGACAGGCGAGAGGGGCGGTCCTCACGGGCCGGACAGCCTGGGCGAGGCCGGGACGAGCGAGACGGGCGGTCCCCGCGGCTCGGATCGCAGGGGCGACGCCCGGGCCGTGGAGGCGGACGGCCGCCACCGTCCGGACCGCAGGGGCGGCGCCGGGACGGGCGGGGCGGACGGCCCCCACAACACGGACAACTGGGGCGACACCGGGACCGTCGAGGCGGACGGCCTCCGCGGCCCGGGCAGTCGGGGCGACGCCAGGACCGTTGAGGCGGACGGCTCCCGCGGCCCGGGCAGCCGGGGCGACGCCGGGACGGCCGAGGCGGACGGCTCTCGCGCGAACGCCCGGGGCGGTTGCGGGGCTGTGGAGGCGGACGGCCCCCACGGTCCCGGCAACCGGGACGGCGCCAGAACGGCCGAGGCGGACACCTGTCACGGCCCGGGCAGCCAAGGCGAACGGGTGGGCGAGGCATGGCGGCGTGCCCCCGTCATGGCGCTCACCGGAGGGTTGGCGGGAATCGGTCCCCCGCTGCTGCTGCCGCTCCGTCAGGAGTTGCGAAAGCAACTTCCGGCAGTCCGTCAGATGACCGCGGCCGGGTCGCCGCTGGACGGCGCGTCCCGTATCGCCGCGGCCCTGGTGACGGACCGTCTGCTGCTGCCCGTGGACGGATCGCTGCTGGACGTCGTGTCCGGCGCGCCGTCCGCCGCGTCACCCGGACACACCTTCGGGTGATCCGATCAGCCACCGAATAAATCAGGACAGAGCCAGCTCAAACGCCCCCCACCCAAACAGGCCCGTTCCCGACCGGATAACATGCGGCGCCATGAGCTCCCCCACAGGGCCCACGTCCGGCCTGCCTGTACGAATGCCACGACCCCGCCAGTCCGGACGGCACCGGAGGCCGGAGCCCGTGACCGCGCCGACGGCCGCGCCCCCGCTGGTGCTCGCGGTGCCCGGCGCCCCGGGTCCGGCCGCGCGCCGCCTGGCCGAGGAGACCCTGAGCATCGCCCGTTCCGAGCTTCCCGGTCTCGACGCGCGCATCGGCTACGTGGACGCCGAGGGCGACGCCGGCGGGTACCCCGCCCTGGACTCCGTCCTCGGCTACGCCGCCGCCCAGCACACCGCTCGCACGAGCGAAGCACAGGGCGCCTCGGACGAGGAGGCCGCCGCCTGGGCCCAGGGCCCCGTCGCCGTCGTGGTGCCGCTGCTGGCGGGTCCCGACACGGCCGTGCTGCGCCGCATACGCCAGTCGGTCGTCAGCAGCGGCTCGGCCTTCGAGCTGACGGACACGCTCGGTCCGCACCCGCTGCTCGCCGAGGCCCTGCACGTGCGTCTCTCGGAGGCGGGTCTGGCCCGTGCCGACCGCGCCCGGCTGTTCACCGTCGCAACCGCCGCCGACGGGATCGTCCTGGCCACGGTCGGCGGCCCCGAGGCGGTGCAGGCGGCCGGTATCACCGGCATGCTGCTGTCCGCGCGCCTGGCCGTGCCGGTGCTGGCCGCCGGCCTGGACGAGGAGGGCGCCGTCGCCCGCGCCGCCGACGAGCTCCGCTCCTCCGGCTCGCGCAACCTGGCCCTGGCACCGTGCCTGATCGGCCCGGAGGCCGACGAGGCGCTGCCCTCCATGGCGGCGAAGGAGGCGGGCTGCGCGGCGGCGGAGCCGCTGGGCGCCTACCCGGCGATCGGCAAGCTCGTCCTCGCCAAGTACACGGAGCTGCTGGGCATCGCCGCCCAGCCCGTGCCGATGCGCTGAGGACCACCGCACGGCGTACCGCCGCAGCACCGCACGACCGCGTGACCGCCGGGAAGGGCCTCTTGATGAGGCCCTTCCCGCGTTTCATCCCCGGGGGTCCAGCCCGCGCGTGCGGGACCCCCGGAGTACGCCGGCCGGGCTCAGCGGAAGACCACGCACGAGGCGGCCGGGGCCGCGACCGACCCGGCCCGGACGGGTATGCCCGTATCGGGATCGACCGTGAACCACGTGACATCGCCCGACCGCTCGTTCGCCGCGTACAGCAGCCCCCCGTCCGGATGCGCGGCGAGGTGGCGCGGCCAGTGCCCGCCGCAGCTCACGGTGGAGCGCAGCCGGGGCGCGTCCCCGGAGGGGTCGAGGGCGAGGGTGGCGAGGGTGTCGTCGCCACGGTTGGCCGCCCACAGGAACCGGCCGTCCGGGGAGAGCACGGGCGTCGAGGGGTAGGTAGGGTCGACCGCTCCGGCGGTCACGACGGTCGCCGTCTCCAGCGGCTCCAGCACGCCCGGGCCGGCGTCCCAGCGGCAGACGGTCACCGTGGCGTCGAGTTCGTTGAGGACGTACGCCCGCTGGCCGTCCGGGTGGAAGACGATCATCCGGGGGCCGCTGCCGGGCCGGAGGCGCGTCTCGCCGTGGGGCGTCGGTTCGCCCGTCTCCGGGTCGAGCGCCGAGACGTACACGGAATCGGTGCCGAGGTCCGCGGCGAGCAGCCAGCGGCCCGTGGGGTCGGGCGCCACGGCGTGGGCGTGCGGGCCCGCCTGCCGCGTGCTCACCGGACCGCCGCCCTGGTGGCGCAGCACCACCGGGGACTTGCCGAGGCCGCCGTCACCGGCGACGGGCAGGGCGCTGACGCTCCCGGAGCGGTAGTTGGCGGTGAACAGCCAGGACCCGGCGAGGGCGAGGTGGGTGGGCGCGTCCCCCTCGACGGGCACGGCCGGGCCGAGCGGTTCCGGCCGGTCCGGGTCGGCGAGCGAGAACGCCGTGGCCGTGCCCGGCTCCGTCTCCCCCACCGCGTACAGCGTGTTCCCGTCGTCCGAGAGGGCCAGGAACGAGGGGTCCGCCGCGACGGCGGTGGAGTGGACGGGGGTCAGCGCGCCCGTCTCGCCGTCCACGTGCGCCACGGTGATCCCCGGGCCTCCCGCCCGGGTGAACGAGCCGATGTAGGCGCGCCGTTCACGCCGTCCGCTGGTCGTCATCGCGTTCTCCTCCCCATCACGTCCCCATCCGACATATGTCATCAGGCCGACATCGGCCATCACGCCGACATCACGTCGATGGTCCAGACGCTACAGCCCGCCACTGACAACGCCCGGCGCGCACCCCGGGCGAGACGGCCTCACGCTGATCCGTTGGCCCTGCTCACCATGGGTTACCGTGCGGTAAAACCGGGCCGTTGGCTCATCTTTTCGGGCTTCTCTTGAGCCATCTGGCCTCCGGATGTTTTGATGAACCAGTCAATGGCGCTGCGGGAACCCGCGGCGCCTCTTTTGTGCGCGCGATCGGAAAGAGGGTCGGTGAAGCTGAAGAAGATGTTCGCGGCTCCGGATCCGGGGCGCGTCCGGCTGCGGAACGCGGCCCGGGCGGTCCTGGGCGTGGGGCTCGCGGTGGCGGTCTCGCACCTGGCGACCGGTTCGATCGGCGCCACGATCGCCGGTGGCCTCACCGCGCTGCTGGCCCTCTTCACCGTCACCGACGCCCGGGTCCGCGACCAGGCGGTCACGACGGCGTGGCTGCCCGTCGTGGGCGTCCCGGTGCTCGCGCTGGCGACGGCGCTGCACGGCCTTCCCCTGGCGCGGGACGCGGCGTTCCTCGGCGTCGTCTTCGCCGGGGTGTACGCGCGGCGCTGGGGCCCCCGGGGCCAGGCCCTGGGCATCTTCGGTTTCATGATGTTCTTCATGGCGCAGTTCCTGCACGCCGTGCCGGAGGGGCTGGCGGAGCTGTACGCGGCCATGGCGCTCGCCCTCGCCGCGTCGTCCCTGGTCCGCTTCGGGCTCTGGTGCTGGGAGCGGCGGCTGCCGCAGGTCCTCGCCCCCGCGCCCTTCGCGGCCCGCGGCCTGGAGCGTCCGACCACCCGGCAGGCGTTCCAGAACACCTTCGCGTGCGCCCTGGCCCTGGGCGTCGGCCACCTGGTCTCGGACCAGCGCTGGTACTGGGCCGTCGGCACCGCGTGGTGGATCTTCGTGAACACCGCCTCGCGCGGGGAGACCCTGGTCCGGGGCTTCCGGCGGGTGGTGGGCACGGTGGCGGGCATCGCCGCCGGCCTGGTCGTCGCGGTGCCGCTGCACGGCGCGCCCGCGCCGACCGCCGCCCTCGTCGCGCTCTGCGTCTTCGGCATCTTCTACACGGCCGCTCCTTCCTACAGCTGGATGATGTTCTTCGTGACCGTCATGGCGTCCCTGCTGTACGGGCTGCTGGGCGTGCTCCACCCGGGGCTGCTGCTCCTGCGCTTCGAGCAGACGCTGGTGGGCGCGGCGGCCTCGGCGCTCGCGGTCGCGCTGGTGCTGCCCGTCACGACGCACGCCGCCACCGACGCCTGGATACGCCGCGCGATGCTGGCCGTCCGGCACTGCACCGCCGAGTCGGCGCGGCGGCTGGCCGGGGAGGCGTCCGCCGACCCGGCGCCGTACGTCGCCGAGCTGGAACTCCTCCTCGCCCGGGTGCGGGTCTCGCTCGCCCCGCTGCTGCACCCGCTCAGCCCGCTGCGGGCACGCAAGGAGCGCGCCCGGCAGGTGACGGCGCACCTGGACGACTGCGTACGGCAGGCCCGTGGCCTGGCCGAGGTGGCCGCCGACCCGGACGCCTCGCACGACGCCCGGCTGACCGCCGCCTGCCAGCGCGTCGAGACGGCCCTGCGCGCCCTGCTGCCCGCGGCGGAGGCGCCCGCGTCGGCCACCGGCCTGGGCCTCGCGGCCCCGCAGCACCACCCGGGCGCGGAACGGGCCCTCGCGCACCTGCACGACCTGGAACGGGCGGTCGCCGGCCTCGCCGGCCCGGTCCTGAGCAGCCCGCGCTCACCCCTGCCGGAGGGCTGAGCCCGACGGCCGGCCGCCTCGGCGGTCCGCCGACGCCCGGCGCCCGGCGGACCACCGGCCCCGGCGATCCCCCTGATGCCCGACGATCCGCCGATCCCGGCGATCCCCGGACGCCCGACGCTCCCTGACACCGGGCAGTCCGCCGGCCCCGGCGACCCCGGACGCCCGACGGTCCGCCGGCCCCTGCGATCCGCCGACGCCCGGCAGTCGAATGACGCGGGCGTCGGTCGGCCGGCGGCCGGCAACCCGCCGGCCCTGGCGGACGCGGCGTCCGCGGATGCCGCCGCGTCCCGGCCGCGTACCACCCGCCGTGTACCACCGCCGCCTGACGCGCGCCGCGACCCGATCGCCTACCGCCGCCGCGTACCGCCTGACCGCGTGCCCCATGCCGGTCGCGCACCGCCCGCCACCTTCCGCCGTGTACCGCTTGGCCACCCGCTGCCTCCCGCCGCGTGCAATCCGCCGCGCAGACGCCCCCAGCACGTCCCACCGGACCGACTGACCACTCCGCGTACCGGTCCGCGCCCAGCCATCGGTCGCGGACTGGGCCATTGGTACAGTGACGGCCCGGCCCCCGAGAACGAGGGAGCGTCAGCCGATGGCTGTAGACGCCCTGGACACCAGGATCCTGCGCCTCCTGCTGGAGCAGCCGCGGACCAGTGCGCGGGAGTACGCGCGCCTGCTGGGCATCGCGCGCGGCACCCTCCAGGCCCGTCTCGACCGGCTGGAACGGGACGGTGTGATCACCGGGACCGGCCCCCGGCTCTCCCCCGCCGCGCTCGGCCACCCCGTCCTGGCCTTCGTGCACATCGAGGTCACCCAGGGCCACCTGGATCCGGTGGCGGACGCGCTGGCGGAAGTGCCGGAGATCATAGAGGCGTTCTCCATCACCGGCGGCGGCGACCTGATGGCGCGGGTCGTCGCCCGCGACGCCGCTCACCTGGAGGACGTCATCCAGCGGCTGGTGCAGTTCCCGGGAGTGGTGCGCACCCGCACCGAGATGGCGCTGCGGGAGCGCGTCCCCTACCGGATGACGGGGCTGCTGCGCGCGGTGGAGCAGGACGTCCGGCGGAAGGACAAGGGCCGTTCCCGAGGCCGTTCCACCGCCCCGGCGGCCGACGCGGGCGTCTGAGGGTCGTACCGCCTCCGGCCGCCTGACCGTCCCTCATGTCCCGCCGCGGGCACCGCGTCCCGTCCCCGCCGTCGGCCGCCGCGCATATGCCGCCCGGGTTTCGTACGGGCCGTGGGAGGGTGGGAGGATCTGGTGGTTCCACCCGGCCATGAGATATCCGGGACAACTCGTGAGGAATGAGACGTAATATGCAGCAGACTGGGGGAAGACGGGCCCGCCGGTGGGGAGCCGCGGTCACCGCGTCGACCGCCGCGTTCGCGGTCGCCGTGCCCGCGGCCACGGCCGAGGCGGCGACCGGCCCGGCGGGCATCGCCGCCAAGGGCGCGTTCCTTCTCGACAGCGGCCCCAACAAGCAGCTGTGGGCGAAGGACGCCGACACCCCGCGCCAGATGGCCAGCACCACCAAGATCATGACGGCCGCGGTGGTCCTGGACACCCGGGGCGTCAACCTGAACAAGCAGATCACCATAAAGAAGTCGTACCGCGACTACGTCGCGAAGAACGGCGCGAGCACCGCCGACCTGCGCGTCGGTGACAAGCTGACGGTCCGACAGCTCCTCTACGGCCTGATGCTGCCCTCCGGGTGCGACGCGGCGTACGCGCTCGCCGACAACTTCGGCACCGGCAAGACCGAGGCCGCGCGCACCAAGTCGTTCGTCGCCCAGATGAACAAGAAGGCCGCGGCGCTCGGCATGAAGAACACCAAGTACGACTCCTTCGACGGCATATCGCAGGCGGGGACGAACCACTCCACCCCGCGCGACATCGCCAAGCTCGCCCGGCACGCGATGGGCAACAGCACGTTCACCACGGTCGTCAAGGCGGCCAGCACCCGCCAGAAGGCGACGAACGTCAACCGCACGTACACCTGGTACAACACCAACAAGCTGCTGGGGTCCTACAAGGGCGCCGTCGGCATCAAGACCGGCACCGGCACGGCCGCCGGTCCGTGCCTGGTGTTCGCCGCGCAGCGCGGCAAGCGGACGGTCGTGGGCGTGATCCTCAACGACCCGACCAAGCGCTACCCCGACGCCGTGAAGATGCTGGACTGGTCGTTCGACACGACCTCGAAGGTGAAGCTGCGTCAGCTGCCCAGCCTGGCCCAGCAGGACTGAGCCACCGCCCCCGGCCGGCCGGTTCGCGTACGGCGGTCCACGACGGACCGCCACCGCGAGCCGTCCCGGCCGGGGGCCCGGCGCTCGGTTCGCCGGTCCTTTCGGCTCAGCCGAGGAACGAGAGCCGCACCTTGCGGTGCGGGTTGTCGACATTCGTGTCGACGAGGACGACGCTCTGCCACGTCCCCAGCTCCAGTTCCCCGCCCACCACCGGCAGCGTGGCGTGCGGCGGGACGAAGGCGGGCAGCACGTGGTCGCGGCCGTGGCCCGGGCTGCCGTGCCGGTGCCGCCAGCGGTCGTCCTTGGGCAGCAGGTCGCGGAGCGCGGCCAGCAGGTCGTCGTCGCTGCCCGCACCCGTCTCGATCACCGCGAGGCCGGCGGTGGCGTGCGGCGTGAAGACGTTGAGCAGTCCGTCCCGGCCTGCCGCCACCTCCCGCAAGAAGTGGGCGCAGTGGTCGGTGAGGTCGTACACGGTCTCGGTCGAGCCGGTCGTGATGTCCACCGTGCGGGTGGTGAAGGTGTTGGTCATGCACCACCCCTTACCCGCAGCGGCCGGAGATCGGCAAACCGAGGCGCCGTCGTAGGCCGTGCCCCGGGACCCCGGGATCAGGCGCGGCGGGCCTGCCATTCGGGCGCGAGGATCGCCCAGTACTGCTTGTCGTAGCGCGCGCCGCCGTAGGGCCAGTACTCGCGCTGGACGCCCTCCAGGGTCATGCCGAGCCGCTCGGCCACCGCCGAGCTGCGGGCGTTGTCGGCGCGGCAGCGCCACTCGGCGCGGTGCAGACCGCGGGTGGTGAGGGCCCAGTCGAGCAGGATGGAGCAGGCCGCCGTGATCAGGCCGTGCCCCTCACCCGCCGGCTCCAGCCAGCAGCCGATCTCGCAGGAGCCCAGAGCGGTGTTGAAGTCGACGAACATCACCCCGCCGACCAGGGTGCCGTCCCGCCAGATGCCGAAGAGGCCGGCCTGGTCCCCGGCCCGGCGCTCGGCGTAGCGGCGCAGGGTGGCGCGCGCGCCGTCGAGGTCGTCGGTGACGAACGCCGGCCCGACCCACGGCCTGATGTGCTCGCGGGCCCGGTCCAGGTGGGCGGCGAACTCCTCGGCGTGCCAGATCTCCAGCGGGCGCAGGACGGCGTCGTTCCGCAGCGGGAGGGAGAACATGATGACCCCATTCACACAACAAGCGTTATGGCTATGTACGGTGGCAGCATGCCACGAACCAAGGGTGATCATGAAGCCCGGCGCCGCGAGGTCTCCGAAGCGGTCTGGCGGGTGCTGGCCGCGCACGGCTTCGACGGGCTGACCCTGCGCGCGGTCGCCGCTGAACTGGGCGCGACCACCGGCCTGCTCACCCACTACTTCCCCGCCAAGCGGGATCTGCTGGCGTACGCCCTCGACCTGCTCGACCGGCGGAGCGCCGCCCGGCCGCGGCGCGTCGCACCGCGCGGCCTGCCCGCCGTGCGGGCCGCGCTGCTCGACATCCTGCCGCTCACCCCGGCCGCCACGGCCGGCAACCGCGTCTGGGTGTCCTCGTGGGACACCGCGCTCGCCGACCCCGAGCTGAGCGCCGGCCACGCCGAGCGGTACGCGCGCGGACGCGCCAGGCTGAGCGAGCTGGTCGCCGCGGCCCAGGAACTGGGCGAGCTGCCTCCCGGGGATCCCGACCGGATCGCGGCCGGCGCCCAAGGCTTCGCGCTCGGCCTGGTGGTGCAGGCCCTGTTCGATGCGACGGCGTTCCCACCCGAGCGCCAGACCGAGCTGCTGGACGACTACCTGGCCGCGCTGGCCTCCCGGTGCTGACGCCCCGGGGGAAGAGATCCACCGGGCGTGCCGTTAGTAGAAACATGAACGACATAGCGGTGGTGCGGGCGGTGGACGTCGTGGTCGTGGGCGCCGGGCAGGCGGGCCTGTCCGCCGCCTACCACCTGCGCCGCGCCGGCTACGAGCCGGACCGGGACTTCGTCGTACTGGACCACGCGCCGCGGCCCGGGGGCGCCTGGCAGTACCGGTGGCCGACGCTGACGTACGGCAAGGTCCACGGGATGCACGCGCTGCCCGGGATGCCGCTGACGGACGCGGACGAGGCCCGGCCGTCGTCCGAGGTGATCGGCGGCTACTTCGCGGCGTACGAGGCGGAGTTCGGCCTGCGGGTGCGGCGGCCCGTCTCCGTGCGCGCCGTGCGCGACGACGGTGCGGGGCGGTTGCTCGTCGAGACGTCGGAGAGGGCCGGGACGCCCGAGGGGGGCGAGACGTCGGAGGGGGTCGGGACGTCGGAGGGGGGCGAGACGTCGGAGGGGGGCGAGACGTCGGAGGGTGTCGGGACGTCGGAGCGGGTGTGGTCGGCGCGGGCGCTGGTCAACGCCACCGGCACCTGGGACCGGCCGTTCCTGCCGCGCTATCCCGGGCAGGAGCTGTTCCGGGGCCGCCAGTTGCACACCGCCCGCTATCCGGGCCCCGAGGCGTTCGCGGGCCTGCGGGTGGTGGTCGTCGGGGGCGGCACGTCGGCCGTCCAGCACCTGCTGGAGATCGCCGAGGCGGCGTCCGCCACGACGTGGGTCACGCGGCGCCCGCCGCTGTTCAGGGAGGGGCCGTTCGACGAGAGGCGCGGCCGGGACGCCGTGGCGCTGGTGGAGGACCGCGTCCGCCGGGGGCTGCCGCCGCGCAGCGTGGTGTCGGTCACCGGGCTGCCGATGACGGCCGCCATGGAACGGGCGCGGGCGGCGGGCGTCCTCGACCGGCTGCCGATGTTCGACCGCGTCACACCCGACGGCGTCGCCTGGGCGGACGGCAGGACCGTTTCCGCCGACGTCATCCTGTGGGCCACCGGGTTCCGGGCCGCGCTCGACCACCTGGCGCCGCTGCGGCTGCGGGAGCCCGGTGGCGGCATCCGCCTCGACGGCACGCGGGTGGTCCGCGATCCGCGGATCCACCTCGTCGGGTACGGACCGTCGGCGAGCACCATCGGTGCCAACCGGGCGGGCCGGAGCGCGGTGCGGGAGATACGGGAGCTGCTTACCGGGGCGGACGCGGTGTCCGCGCGGGTGGTCGCCCCGGTGGGGTGAGGCGGGGGAATCCATTGCCGGCGCCTCGCGCGCCGGAGCGTAAAGGCCGTCAAGGCCACGGGCCGTGCCCGTTTCGCGGTCCGGTCCGTAGCATGCGTCTCATGCTGCGACGCTCCCGTGGTTCTCGTGGTTCTCATGGCTCCCACGCTCCCCGCCGTGCGCCGGGGCCTCCCGGAGACCCGGGGGTGCCGGTGGTCGGCCTCTTCCTGACCTGCGTCAACGACATGGTGTATCCGGACACCGGCCGGGCGGTGGTCACCCTGCTGGAACGGCTGGGAGTCCGCGTCGACTTCCCGATGGCACAGAGCTGCTGCGGCCAGCCGTTCTACAACACCGGCTACCGGCGGCCGACGGTACCGCTGGTCCGCCGCTACGCCGCCGCCTTCCGCGGGTACGACCACATCGTCACGCCGTCCGCCTCCTGCGCGGCCATGGTCCGGGAGCAGTACCCGCGGATCGCGGCCCGGGCGGCGGCCGAGGGCCGCGACGACGGGCTGGCGGCGGCGGTGACCGAGGTCGTGCCCCGTACCTACGAACTGACGGAGTACCTGGTGGACGTCCTCGGCGTGACGGACGTCGGCGCCTACTATCCCCACACCGTCACCTACCACCCCACCTGCCACGGGCTGCGCGCGCTCGGCCTGGGCGACCGGCCGCGGCGGCTGCTGGAACGGGTGAAGGGGCTGGAACTGCGGGAGTTGGCGGGCGCGGAGGAGTGCTGCGGCTTCGGTGGGACGTTCGCGGTCAAGAACGCCGCCGTCTCGGTCGCGATGGGCACCGACAAGGCCCGCGCCGTCGTCGCGACGGGCGCACGGGCCCTCTGCGCGGCGGACAACTCGTGCCTGGCGCACATCGGCGGCATCCTCACCCGGCGGGGAGCGGCGGTACGGCCGGTGCACATCGCGGAGATCCTGGCGTCGACGGAGCCGGAGGCGGCGGTCGGGCCAGGGGCGGTGGCCGGCTCGGGGACGGCGTCCGGGCCGGGGACCGCCCCCGGGCCGAGGACCGCGCCCGGGCTGGGGAAAGCCACCGGTCCGGGGAAAGCCACCGGACCGGGGGAAGACACCGGGCCAGGGACGGCCATCGGGCCGGAGGGAGCCGCCTCATGAGCCGACCGGTCCCCCTCGGCATGCCCTCCTTCCCCCGCGCCGCCGCCGTCTCCACACGTGACGCGCGGCTGCGCGCCAACCTGAAGCACGCCACCGGCACCATCCGGGCCCGGCGGGCGGCGGCCGTGGCCGAGCTCGACGACTGGCGGCAGTTGCGCGCCGCCGCCGCGGCCGTCAAGGACCGCACCCTCCGCCACCTCGACCACTACCTCGTCCGCCTGGAGGAGCGCGTCACCGCGGCGGGCGGGACGGTGCACTGGGCGGCCGACGCGGCGGAGGCCAACCGGATCGTCACCGAGCTCGTACGGGCCACCGGCGAACGGGAGGTCGTCAAGGTCAAATCCATGGTCACGCAGGAGATCGGCCTCAACGAGGCCCTCGCGACGGCCGGCATCCGGGCGTACGAGACCGATCTCGCGGAACTCATCGTGCAGTTGGGGGACGACCTGCCGTCCCACCTCCTCGTCCCGGCCATCCACCGGAACCGGGACGAGATCCGGGAGATCTTCCGCGAGCGGATGGGCGACTGGGGGCGGCCGGCGCCCGAGGGGCTGACGGACCGCCCGGCCGACCTCGCCGAGGCGGCCCGGCTGCACCTGCGGGAGAAGTTCCTGCGCGCCAAGGTGGCCGTGAGCGGCGCCAACTTCATGGTCGCGGAGACCGGGACGATGGTGGTCGTCGAGTCCGAGGGCAACGGACGGATGTGCCTGACGCTGCCGGAGACGCTGATCTCCGTCGTGGGCCTGGAGAAGGTGGTGCCCACCTGGCGGGATCTGGAGATCTACCTCCAGCTGCTCCCCCGCTCCTCCACCGCCGAGCGGATGAATCCCTACACCTCGATGTGGACGGGCACCACGGACGGCGACGGACCGCGCGCCTTCCACCTGGTGCTGCTCGACAACGGCCGGACCGACACGCTCGCCGACACCGTCGGCCGCCAGGCGCTGCGGTGCATCCGCTGCTCGGCGTGTCTCAACGTCTGCCCGGTGTACGAACGGGCCGGCGGGCACGCGTACGGCTCCCCCTACTCCGGCCCCATCGGGGCGATCCTCGCCCCGCAACTGCGCGGCACCGCCGCCCCGCTGGAGGAGTCGCTGCCCTTCGCGTCCTCGCTGTGCGGGGCCTGCTACGAGGTGTGCCCGGTGGCCATCGACATCCCCGAGGTCCTGGTCCACCTGCGGGAACGGGTGGCCGAGGGCGGCGAGGCGACCGTCCGGGGCACGCGGGCCGTGGTGCGTCCGGCCCGGCGGCGAGCCCTGGAACGGCAGGTGGTGGCGGGCGCGGCCTGGGCCCTGGACCGGCCGGAACTGCTCCGCCGCGGCCGGCGGCTGGTGGGCCGGGCGGCCCGGTACGCGCCACGGCGGCTCCCTGGCCCGGGCCGGGCGTGGACGGACGGCCGGGACCTGCCCGAGATTCCCGAGGAGTCGTTCCGCGACTGGTGGGCGCGGACGCGAGCACAGGAGTCCCCGAACGGAGGCGGCCGATGAACGGCGACGCGAGCCGGGCGCGGATCCTCGGGCGCGTACGGCGCGCCCTCGCCGACGTCCCGGCGTACGAGCGGCCGCGTGACCACCCCGTCCCCCGCGACTACCTGCGCGTCCACGGGCGACGGACGCCCGCCGAGGCGGCGGCGCTGCTGGCCGCGCATCTGACCGACTACCGCGCCACGGTGCACCGCACCGGCGCGGACGGGCTGCCGGCCCTGCTCCGGGAGGTGCTGGCCCGCCGGGGCGCCCGTCGGGTGGTCGTTCCCGCCGGGCTGCCGGAGGACTGGCTGGCCGGGGCGGACGTGGAGGTGGTCGTCGACTCCCCCGAGCTGACGGTCCGTGCGCTGGACGCCGTGGACAGCGTGGTCACGGGGTGCGCGCTGGCGATCGCGGAGACCGGGACGGTCGTTCTCGACGGGGGCCCAGGGCAGGGGCGGCGGCGCGTCACGCTGGTCCCCGACCACCACGTGTGCGTGGTGCGGACGGCGGACCAGCTCGTGGACTCCGTCCCGCAGGCCCTCGAACGTCTCGACCCGGTACGGCCGTTGACGTGGATCTCGGGCCCGTCGGCGACGAGCGACATCGAGCTGGACCGGGTGGAGGGCGTCCACGGGCCGCGCGTGCTGGACGTCGTGCTGGTCGCAGGGGACCACGGTATTCCCGGGGAGCCGCCGCGAGGGTGACCCTGGCGGTGGTACGCACGGCCCGCGTACGAAGCGGCGGGGTCTGGGTGGCCCGCCGCCGGACCGGCAGGCTCTTCCTCGTCAGCGGAGATCACGCGAACGAGGAGCAAGGCCATGACGGTTCGGGAAGCGGAGCACACGGGAACGGCTTCCGCCGGCGGGGAGACGCGGACGGCGTGGGCTGCCGGGTGGTCGGCCGCGGTGCAGCGGCCGAGCGCCGGCTTCGGGGAGAACTGGTCCGAGTCGGGGTTCACCCGGCAGTCCGTGCGCCAGGTCGTCCGGGTGACGGGCGGTGGTACGTCGGTCCGGATCCGGCTGTCCCACCGCTACGGCACCGGGCCACTGACCGTCGACGGCGCCGCCCTGGCTCTGAGCGCGGGCGGGGCCGCGGTCCGGCCGGAGTCGCGGCGGGCGCTCACCTTCGGCGGCGCGCCGTCGGTGCGGATACCGGCGGGCGGCGAGGTGGTGAGCGATCCCGTGGAGCTGCGGGTGGCGGTGTTCGACTCCCTGGCCCTGACGCTGTACTTCGACGGTCCGACGGGTCCCGTGACCTTCCACTCGCAGGCGTGGGCCGACAGCTACCGCGCTGCGGGCAACCGGACGGAGGACGCTTCCGGTGCGGACTTCGACGAGGTCACGCACTCCTGGTACCTGCTGTCCGACGTCGAGCTGTCCGGGGAGGGCGCCGCGGAGGGGGCGGTCGTGGCCCTGGGCGACTCGATCACGGACGGCTTCGGGTCGTCCGTGGGGGCGAACGGGCGCTACCCGGACGCCCTCGCCGAGCGGCTGGCGGCGGCGGGCCGGTCGTGGGCCGTCCTCAACGCGGGGATCGGCGGCAATCTGCTGCTCCACGACTCCCCGTGGTTCGGCGAGCGGCCTTCCGCGCGGCTGGAGCGGGACGTGCTCGACAAGCCGGGGGTCCGCGCGGTGATCGTGCACGTCGGTCTCAACGACATCGGTTTCAGCGAGGTCGATCTGCCGATGTACAAGCCGTCGGTCGAGGTGTCGGCCGAGGAACTGATCGCCGGGTACCGGGAGCTGATCCGACGGGCTCGCGAGCGCGGCCTGAAAGTGATCGGTGGGACCATCCTTCCCTTCAAGGGCTCCGAGTACCACACGCCCCGGGCGGAGGCGAAGCGGTTGGCGGTCAACGAGTGGATGCGCGGCTCGGGCGAGTTCGACGCTGTGGCGGACTTCGATGCCGTCCTGGCCTCGGCCGAGGACCCCGAAGTCCTGTCACCCGCCTATGACTCGGGCGACCGCAAGCACCCGGGCGACGCGGGGTACCGGGTGATGGCGGAGGCGGTGGACCTGGCCGCGCTCTGACGGCGGCGGGGCCGTCCTCGGGACCGCCTCGGCGGGCGGGGCCTGTCGAACGGCCTCGCGGCCCGCGGCCGTTCGGCGTCTGCGGCCGTTCGGCCCGGTCCGCTCAGACCGGCACCGCGAGCCGGGCGTCGCCGCGGATCAGCGCCGCGTACCGGCCGTCGGCGGCGAGGAGTTGGCGGTGCGTCCCCCGCTCGGCTATGCGTCCGCCGTCGAGGACCACGATCTGGTCCGCGTCGCGGACGGTGGACAGGCGGTGCGCGATGGTGATGGTGGTACGGCCTTCGGACAGCGCGTCGATGGCCTTCTGCACGGCCTGTTCGGTGCGGGTGTCCAGGGCGGACGTGGCCTCGTCCAGGATGAGGACGGGAGGGTCGCGCAGGATGGTGCGGGCGATGGCCAGCCGCTGTTGCTCGCCGCCGGAGAAGCGGTGTCCGCGTTCGCCGACGAGGGTGTCGTAGCCGTCGGGCAGGGAGGCGATGTGGTCGTGGATCTGGGCGGCCTCGGCGGCGGCGCGGATCTCGTCGTCGTCGGCGTCCGGTTTGGCGAAGCGCAGGTTGTCGGCGACGGAGGCGTGGAACAGGTACGTCTCCTGGGAGACGATGCCCACCGCGCGGCTGAGGGTGTCGAAGTCGAGGTCGCGGACGTCCACCCCGTCGATGAGCACCCGGCCGCCGGTGACGTCGTAGAGCCGGGGCACCAGATGGCCGAGGGTGCTCTTGCCGGAGCCGGTCGGACCGACGACGGCCAGGCTGCCGCCCGCGGGGACGACGAGGTCGATGCCGGTGAGGGTGGAGCGCGCGGCGTCCGGCCCGTCGTAGGAGAAGCCGACGTCCTCGAAGCGGACCTCTCCGCGGATCTTCTCCAGGCGTACCGGGTGCTCGGGTTCGGTGATCTCCACCGGGAGGTCGAGGTACTCGAAGATGCGCTGGAAGAGGGCGAGCGAGGTCTGCACCTGGACGCCCGTGGACAGCAGGGAGACGGTCGGGCGCAGCAGGCCCTGCTGGAGGGAGACGAAGGCGACGAGCGTGCCGATCGACAGGGCGGGGCCGCCGGTTTCCAGGGATATGCCGGCCGCCCAGTAGAGGAGTGCGGGCATGGCGGCCATGACGATGCCGATGGTGGACATCCGCCAGCGGCCGGCCATGTTGGCCTTGACCTCCAGGTCGACCAGTCGCTCGGACTCCTTGGAGAAGGCGGCGGTGAGCGAGTCGGCCCGGCCCATGGTCCGGCCCAGGAGGATGCCGCTGACGGAGAGCGACTCGGTGACCATGGCGGCCATGGCGGCCATCTGCTTCTGCCGCTGCGAGGTGACCCTCTTGCGCTCCCGGCCGACGCGGTGGCTGATCCAGACGAACACGGGCAGCAGGAGCAGCGAGACGACGGTCAGCCGCCAGTCGAGGGCCAGCATGGCGGCGACCGAGGCGACCACGCTGGTGAGGTTGGAGACCAGTGAGGTGGCGGTGGAGGTCACCGTGGCCTGCATGCCGCCGATGTCGTTGGCGATCCGGGACTGCACCTCTCCGGTGCGGGTCCGGGTGAAGAAGGCGAGGGGCATGCTCTGCAGCCGGGCGTAGACGGCCGTCCGCAGGTCGTGCATGACCCGTTGGCCCACCGTGGTGGAGACCAGGGTCTGGAGCACGCCGAAGACGCTGGTGACGACCGCGGCGGCGATCATGCCGAGGGCGAGCAGGGTGAGCAGTCCGGTGCGGCCCCGCGGGATGGCGACGTCCAGGATCTCCCGCAGCAGGAAGGGCGAGGCCACGGTGACCAGGGAGGACGCGGCGACGAGCAGCCCCACGAAGACGAGGCGGCCGCGGTAGGGGCGGAACAGGCGCAGGATGCGCCGGACTTGGGCGGGGCGTTCGGGGTCGGGGGGTGGTGGGGTCCATTCGGGTTCGTGGGGACGCAAAGGGCTCCTTCGACGCATGGCGATCCGGTGAGGGCGGTCCCGCGAGGGCGGTCGCCCACCCTCGAAGAGAGCATAGCTCACTGTTACCTATGCTCACAATGCACTTGCTCTTGATAATGTGGCCCGATGACCGTCCCCGACACGTCCGGACAGCTCGCCGAGCAGCTCCTGCGGCTGACCCGAAGGCTCAACCGCGCCCAGAAGCGCTATCTGGACCCGGTCGGCATCACGCCCGCCCAGTCCCGTCTGCTGCGGTCCGTCGCGCACTGCGAGGAGCCGCCGCGCATGGCCGACCTGGCCGAGCGGCTGGAGGTGGTGCCCCGGGCGGTCACCACCCTCGTCGACGCCCTGGAGGCGAACGGCGCGGTGCGCCGCGTCCCCGACCCGTCCAACCGCAGGGTGATAAGGATCGAGCTCACCGAGCAGGGCCGGGAGACGCTGCGCGCGATGCGCGAGGCGCGGCGCGCGGCGGTGGAGGAGATCCTCTCCCCGCTGACCGCCGAGCAGCGCGATCTGCTCGGCGGCCTGCTGGGCGAGCTCATGCGGGGGCAGCTCCCCCGTCACCCGTAGTGCCGGCCCGCGTTCAGCAGCGGTTCCGGTCCTCCGTGAGCGTGCCCTGGGCGGTGGCGATCGTCCGGTCGTGGCAGAGGCCGGGCCCGGTCAGGCGGTAGCGCTCGCGCGAGACGCCGGTGGCGTGCCGCTGGTCGCGCGGCACGTTCTGGTTGTACGCGGCGTCGCCGGTGTACGTGTCGTCCAGCCGCGACCAGCCGGTGCGTACCCCGCCGCGCAGGGTGACGCTCTCCGCGCGGTCGCCCGTCGTCAGCACCGTCCGCAGGCGCGGTCCGGTGGCTCCGGTGATCTCGCCGTCCAGGGTGTACGCGCGCTGGGTGCGGGTGGTCGTGGCGGGGCCGCGGCCGCGCACGGTGACCGTCTCGTCGTCGGTCCACCGGGCGCGCAGCCCGTCCGTCGCCTCGCCCCCGGTCCAGTGGTGCGCGGAGGAGGCGGCGACCGTGCGGCGCACGGTGGTCGCCACCCTGCCGTGCGAGGTGTCGAGGTATCCGGAGACGGTCAGGGAGTGGCCGCCCTCCGCGGTGAACCGGTGGGTCGCGCCGGGCGTGTACGCCGTGGAGTTCTCCGGCGTGCTCTCGGTGTGCCCGGTGAGCGCGCCGGTGACGCGGGACGCCTTGGCGTCCTGCCAGACGAGGATGTTGGTGGGGGTACTCCAGCCGCTCTGCCCGGCGGGGACTCCGGCGACGGAGACGGTGATCCGGTGCGGCCGGCCGTCGTTCAGCAGTCCGGCGAACGGGGTGAGGTCGTACTCCAGCGGGCGCACGTCGAAGGCGCGCGGGGCCGGGATCACGTACCAGAGGAAGGGGTTGGACCAGCCGCCGGTCCAGATGGTCGGGTGAGGTGCGGCGATCCCCGCGAGCCTGCCGTCGACGGCCACCCGGACCTCGCGGTACGGGCCGTCGGCGGCCTTGCAGGAATAGGGCGCCGCGTCCGGCACCGTGAGGTACCAGAACTCCTCGCAGCCGCCGCCGGATCCGGTCGCGTAGACCTCGGCGACGATCCGTTCGCTGTTGCGGGGCGTGATCACCGTGCCCTCGTACGCCGTGCCCGCCTCGTGGGCGCCGTCCAGCGTCAGCACCCGGTCGGGGACGGCGGCCGGGCGCGCCCGGCCCTCGGCGGTGTAGAAGGTCAGCGTCGCCTTGACCTTGATGACGCCGGTGTACGTCTCGTTGACCAGGTTGCCGATCAGCATCTCGACGGGCTGCGGGGAGCGGAGGGTGGCGGCGTACCGCGTGACGTCCTTCTCGACCTTCCACGCTATGCCGTCCGGGGACGGCTCGGGGGTGGAGGTGCGCAGCACCTCGACGCCGCCGACGCGCAGATAGCCGAGGCGGTCGTACTGGCGTCCGGCGACGGAGCCGTCGAGGCGCAGGACGACCTTGTTCCAGCGGGTTCCGCAGCCCTTGGGGGGCGTATAGGTGCTCTTGTAGGGCGTGTAATCGCGGAATTCGGTGTCCGCGAGGGTGACGGTGCAGGAGGTGGTGTCCGGTACGGACACCGGGGGCGCGGCGGTGACCGGGTCGTGCCAGTCGGTGCCGAACTCGGCGGGCGGTTCCGGCGAACCCGCGGCCAGGGCGGGGCCGGCGCCCAACGCCAGGGCGGCGGCCCCGGCGCACAGTGCGCGCAACAGTTGTCTCATGCGGCAGGAGTGAAGCGCGTCGTCGCACGGCGCACCAGTAGGGCTTTGGCCTGATGCTCGCGTGGTGTGGCGAGGCCGGGGCGCCGGAAAATCGGTTGAACTCGGCGCGCCGGGAAGGCGACGCTGTTCCGGATCCCCTTCTCCCCTCCCCCTTCGCGCCCTTGGGACGTCATGCGTATTCGCGATCTCCCCTATGCCGACCCCGGTGTGCCGGACACCCGGTCCGGCCCCCGCCTGCTGCTGTGGCTGAGCCGCCGCCAGTTGGGCGGGCAGTCGGCGGCCCTGGGGTGGGGGGTGCTGCACATGGCCGCCGTGGCGCTGTTCCCCTTGCCGCTGGGCATGGCGGTGCAGGCCGTGGTCGACCGGTCGGGGTCCCGGCTGGCGCTGGCGGGCGGCCTGATGCTGCTGCTGGGCGGGCTCACGGCGCTCGGCGACACGATGCTCCACCGGGTGTCCGTCGCCAACTGGATCACCTCCGCCGCCCGGCTGCAGCAGTTGCTGGCCCGGAAGGCGGCGGAGTTGGGCTCCGCCCTGACGCGGCGGGTCGCCGCCGGGGAGATCGTCACGGTCTCGACGGCGGACGTGGAGCACATCGGCTGGTTCGTGGAGACCCAGTCGCGGTTCCTCTCCGCGGCGGTCACCACGCTCGCCGTCTGCGCGAGCCTGGTGTTCTACCAGCCGGTCCTCGGCACGGTGGTGGCGGTCGGAGTGCCCCTGCTGGTGCTGGCCGTCCTGCCGTTGCTGCCGCCGGCGACGCGTCGCGCGGACGAGCAGCGGGAGTTGGCGGGCCACGCCGCGGAGCTGGCGTCGGACACCGTGGCGGGGCTGCGGGTGCTGCGCGGCATCGGTGGCGAGGAGCTGTTCCTCGCCCGGTACCGCCGGGCGTCGCAGGGGGTGCGGGGGGCCGCCGTGCGCAGCGCGCGGATGTGGGCACTGATCGCGGCGGCACAGGTGTTGCTGCCGGGGCTGCTGATGATCGCGGTGGTGTGGATCGGGGTGGGGCTGGTACGCGACGGACAGGTCGGCGTCGGCGAGTTGGTGACCGTCTACGGGGTGGTCACGTTCCTCCTCTTCCCGCTGCGGCAGTTCGAGGAGGCGGCCATGGCCTACTCGTTCTCGCGGCCGTCGGCCGATCGGGCGGCCCGGCTGTTGGCGCTGCGGCGCACGGTGGAACCGGCCGGCGCGGGCGCCGGGCGCGTGCCCGTCGGTGACCTGCGCGACCCGGTGACGGGACTGCGGGCCCGGGCCGGGGAGTTGACGGCGGTGGTGTGCGGGGATCCGGACGCCGCCGGTCTGCTCGCCGACCGGCTCGGCGGCCACGCGCCGGAGGCCGCGGCGGGGACGCCGTCGGTGCTGCTCGGCGGGGTGGCGCTGGACGAGGTGCCGCAGGCCGCCGCCCGGGAGGCGGTCCTGGTGCAGGACAAGGACCCGGTACTGCTCTCCGGCACCCTGGCGGAGCTGCTGGACGTGCCGTCGTCGGGGCGGGTGTCACCGGAGGCCGCGCTGGCGGCGGCGTGCTGCGGCGACGTCCTCGACTCCTTGGAGCGCTCGTCAGCCGACCGATCGGCCGGCGCCATGGCCGGCTACATCACCGAGCGCGGCCGGTCGTTGTCGGGCGGCCAGCGGCAGCGGCTGGCGCTCGCCCGGTCGCTGCTCGCGGACCCGGAGGTGCTGGTGCTGGACGAGCCGACGTCTGCCGTGGACGCGCACACCGAGGCCCGGGTCGGCGAGGGCGTGCGCGCCCTGCGCGAGGGGCGCACGACGGTGGTGTTCACCACCAGTCCGCTGCTGCTCGACCGTGCGGACCGCGTGGTGATGGTGCGGGACGGACAGGTGGTGGCCGTGGGACGGCACGACGAACTCCTGCGCACCGACCGGGCTTACCGGGCCACGGTCACCCGCGCCGCGGATGAAGGGGCCGGCGCCCCGGACCCGGTGCTCACCGAGGCGGGGCGGCGTCGCGCGGAAAGCGCTTCGGCGAACGGACGGATCGAGGACTCGGCATGATCGGTGTGGCACCACCCTCCTACGACCCGGCGGCGCCGGAGTCGGTCACCACCCTGCCGGTCGGCGGCCCGGCGACCGTCCGCCGCTGCGTACGGGAGCTGGCGCGGCGGCACCGGTCGGCGCTCGTCCTGCTGGTGGCGGTCAACGCCGTCGCGGTGACGGCCTCGATGGTGGGCCCGTACCTGCTCGGCGACCTGGTCGAGGACCTCTCGGAGGGCGCGGCCGTCCATCTGGGACCGGTGATCTCCCTGTTCGCGGTGGCCCTGGCCGTGCAGACGCTGTTCACCCGCATGACGCGGGTGCGCGGCGCGATGCTCGGCGAGGAGATGCTCGCCGACCTGCGCGAGGACTTCCTCGTCCGCGCGGTACGGCTGCCGCCGGGCGTCCTGGAACGCGCGGGCACCGGCGACCTGCTGTCCCGGATCACCACCGACGTCGACCGGCTGGCGGAAGCCATGCGCGAGGCGGTCCCCGAGCTGGCCATCGGCGTCGTGTGGGGCGCGCTGCTGCTGGGCGCGCTGACGGTGACGGCGCCGCCGCTGGCCCTGGCCGTACTGGTGGCGCTGCCGCTGCTGATCGTCGGCTGCCGCTGGTACTTCCCGCGCGCCCCGCGCGCCTACCGCTCGGAGGCGGCGGGATACGCCGCGGTCTCCGCGTCCCTGGCCGAGACGGTGGACGCCGGGCGCACGATCGAGGCGCACCGGCTGGGCGAGCGCCGGGTGGCGCTGTCGGACCGGCGGATCCTGGAGTGGACGCGCTGGGAGCGCTACACGCTCTGGCTGCGCACGGTGTTCTATCCCGTGGTCAACATGACGCACACGCTGGTGATCGGCTCGGTGCTGCTCCTGGGCGGGGTCTTCGTCCTCCAAGGGTGGATCTCGGTCGGGCAGTTGACGACCGGCGCGCTGTTCGCCCAGATGCTGACCGAGCCGGTCGGCATCGTGCTGCGCTGGTACGACGAGCTCCAGTCCGCCCAGGTGTCACTGGCCCGTCTGGTGGGCGTCCGCGAGATCGAGCCCGCCGAGGGCGACGAGGCGGTCCGGCCCGAGGGCCGGGCCGTGCGGGCGGACGCCGTCCGCTTCGGCTACGCCCCCGGCGACGACGTGCTGCACGGCGTGTCCCTGGACGTGCCGCCCGGTACGCGGGTGGCGCTGGTCGGCCCGTCCGGCGCGGGCAAGTCGACGCTGGGCCGGCTGCTGGCGGGGATCTACGCGCCCGGCTCCGGCACCGTGACCCTGGGCGGCGCCGAGCTGTCCCGGATGCCGACGGAGCGGGTGCGGCGGCATGTGGCGCTGGTCAACCAGGAGCACCACGTCTTCGTCGGCTCGCTGCGCGACAACCTGCTGCTGGCCCGGTCCGGCGCCGGCGACGAGGAGCTGTGGGCGGCGCTGAAGGTGGTGGACGCCGAGGAGTGGGCGCGGGCGCTGGAGAACGGGCTGGACACCGAGGTGGGCTCCGGCGGCCTCGCCCTCACCCCGGCCCAGGCCCAGCAGATCGCGCTGGCGCGGCTGGTCCTGGCCGACCCGCACACCCTGGTGCTGGACGAGGCGACGTCCCTGCTGGACCCGCGGGCGGCGCGGCGCCTGGAGAGTTCCCTGGCCAGGGTGCTGGACGGCCGGACGGTCGTGGCCATCGCCCACCGGCTGCACACGGCCCACGACGCCGATGTGATCGCGGTCGCGGAGGACGGGCGGATCAGCGAACTGGGCAGCCACGACGAGCTGGTGGCGGCGGACGGGACGTACGCGCGGCTGTGGCGGTCCTGGCAGCGGTAGGCGCGGCCCGTGCCGGGCCCGTCAGCCGGGTGCCATGCCGGTGATCGCGGCGAGGGCGCGGCGGAGGGTGTCGCCGTCGGGCGGCGCGTCGTTCCATCGGGCGCCGATGTGGCCGTCGGGCCGGACGAGCAGGGCGCCGTGCGGGCCGAGGCCGTACGGCCCGAGGTGCTCGTGCGGAAGGGGCTCGACACGCAGCGGCCAGGGCGCGGCGGCCGCGGTCCGCGGCGCCCAGCGGGCGGGGTCCGGGGTGAGGACGGTGAACCACTCGCCGAGCGTGTCGAGGGTGGAGCGTCCGGGGGCGAGCCGGCGGTGCGGCAGGCGGTGGCCCGGCTCCGCCGTGGGAACGTAATCCGTGCCGCTATCGGGCGGTTCGGATGGGTGGCGTGGCCGGTGAGGACGGCGGCGGAGCGGTAGGCGGCGCCGAGGACGAGGCCGAGCTGTGCGAAGTACTGCTCCGACCAGGGCACTTCGGCCTCTTTCGGGGTCGTTTCGCCGCTTGTGATCCGCTCTCGGCGGTGCTGCTGCACCTGTTGGAGGAGCCGCGTGTTGGCGACCGTCTGGCGGAGGGTCCGCTGGGCGACGGGCCGGCGTTCGGCCGCGTAGGTGTCCAACAGGGAGGGGCAGGCCCATCCTTGGATGACCCCGGCGAGCTTCCAACACAGGTTGTGCGCGTCGGCCACGCCGGTGTTCATGCCCAGGCCGCCGATGATGGGCATCGCGTGCGCGGCGTCGCCGGCCAGTAGGACGCGGCCGTGCCGGAACTCCTCGGCGACGAACGCCCGCATCACCCACTGCTGCACCCGCAGCACCTCGACCCCCGCTTGGACGCCGGGGCCGAGGGCACGGGCGACGATCGCGGCCCAGTCGGCGTGCTCGGGGTCGTCGGGGGTGGGGGCGAACCACGACCAGCCGCCTTCCGGGTAGAGCGGGAGGAAGGAGCCGTGCGCGGTGAAGTAGACCCCGGCGGGCCGGTCGGCGCACCAGCGGCCGAGGTCGGCGTCGAAGACGACGGTGGTGATGTCCCCCAGGGCTCCCGGGCCCGTGGTGCCGATGCCCAGCAGGCGCCGGACGGTGGAGTGCGCGCCGTCGGCGGCGAGGACGTGACGGGCACGGACGCGCGTCCCGGCACCGCCGCCGCGGTCGGCGAGGAGCGCCTCGACGCCCTCGTCGTCCTCGGTCAGGGCGGTCAGCTCCGTCCCGAACCGGACGGGGGAGCCGGCCGCGCCGAGCAGGAGGGGCTCCAGGCGGTCCTGCGAGCTGACCACCCCTCGTACGGGGCTCTCCGGAACCCGCGCGTCGATCCCGGCCATCGCCGCGGACGCGAAATCCGGGCCGTCCAGGGTGTCGCGGAAGCGGATCCGGCCGTACTCCGGCGGGAACGCGACGTCGGTGATCCCGGCGGCCGTCCCGAGCCCGCGGAAGATCTCTATCGAACGCACGTTGACCAGCCGGGAGCGCGGGAAGGGCGACAGCGCGCGGTGCCTCTCGACGAGCAGCGTCCGTACGCCCCAGCGTTCCAGGAGGGCGCGGGCGGTGAGCCCGACCGGTCCGGCCCCGACGATCAGCACGTCCGTCTCGGTCCCGGCGTCGTCCGGTACGGGCATGCCGCGGTCCTTCCGCTCGGGTAGGGCCGGCGGGGCGCCGGCCGTGGCCCGCACCCGCCATGAGGTCCATGATCCGCCCTTGGTGGCCGGTCGCAAGGTCCGCGCGGCGGCGGTGCGCCGTCCGGTGCCCGGCTCTCTCGCGGTGCCGGGCTCCGCCCGGGGTCAGGCGCCTCCCGTCATCGGTACGCGGTCGTCGTCGCGGCCGGTCCTCGGGCGGGGCCGGTACGCGGTCGCCCTCGCGAACAGGTCGTTCACGGAGCCGGTGAAGCGGCTGCCCGCCACGAGGCGGCAGCCGATGGTCCAGGCGCCGGGATCGTCGCCGAGCCGGCGGTCGGCCGCCTCCGTGATGCCCCGGGCCAGGCGCCGCGGCCCCCGCTCGTCGTCCTCCGTGATCACGCACTTCATCGGGTGCCACCGTACGATCCCGGGCAGCCCCGCCGCGTCCCGCAGCAGGAGGTCGGCGGGGTGCGCGAGGTCGAGGAGGTCGCCGACGCCGACGCCGGTCTCGCCCGCGTACGACAAGGGCACCGCCAGGGAACGGTCCGGCCGCATCGGCAGGGTGCGCAGCAGGTGCAGGCCCGTGGGGCGGTCGGACAGCAGCCGGGACCACACGAACTGGTCCGCTCCTCGCGTGGCCACCAGGACGCGGAGATCCATCGGGCAGGCGGGGTGGGCCGCGATCTCGGGGGCCTGCTCGCGCAGGAGCGGGCCCTCGGCGTCCGCCGCCCGCCGGACGGCGTCCCAGTCGATCGCGATCCACCGCTCGTCGGGCTCCGGGTCGTCCTCCGCGGCGAAACGGCGGAAGAGGCGGTCGCGGCGGCGCTCGGCGGCCAGGGCCGTGCGCAGCGCCCGTACGCTCCGCTCGCGCAGGGATGCCTCGAAGGCCGGGCGGACCGGGGCGAGGAGCGCCCGGCCGCCCGCTGCCACGGCCTGCTCCAGCAGGTCGTACCGGTCGGCGCGGGCCAGCAGCAGCCCGGCCGCCGCCTGTTCCTCGGCGTCCAGGTGGACGCGGTCGCGTCCGTAGCCCGGCTCGGGCCAGTCGGGCAGGAGGGCGCGCAGCCGCAGCAGCGGGTGGGTGGAGTGGAGGAAGTCGCGGGGGAAGGGGGCGCCGGCGAAGGGCCAGGCGGCCTCGCCGTCGCGCCAGGCGGCCAGGAACGGCGGAAGATCGGCTCCGGCCCCGGCGAAGAACCCCGCGAGGGAACCGGGGCGGAAGCTCGTCGACGCGCGCGCCCACTCCTGGGCGGGGTCGTGCATCAGCCCCTCGAACGACGCGCGGTGCCGCTCGGTCCGCTTCTCCTCCTCGGCCGCCTCCCGGGCGTGCCGGCGTATCGCGCGGCTCTTCTCCCACAACCCCTTGGGGAGCGGGTCGCGGGGGCCGGTGATCAGGCGCAGCCGGGTGGCGACTTCCTTCACCAGGTCGTAGGAGTCCGCGTAGTACAGCAGGGAGGGGATCGGTGCGGCGGCAGGCATGCGGCCACCGTAGGGGGACCGTCCGACAGGGCGTCAAGTTCCGTGCGCGGTGCCGGGCGACGGCCCGGCGGCCGTTCCGCCGGGGCCTCTTCCACCGGGGCCTCTTCCACCGGGGCCTCAGAAGAGGTTCAGCGCGCTGACTCCGCCTATTCCGCCGAGCACCATGAAGAGCGGCATCAGCACCTTGACCTCCACCCGGCTGCCGGCCCGGAACCGCATCGACTTCGGCGGTCCGACCGGGTACCAGCGCTTGCGGGCGATGGGCAGCGGCCAGAGGATCGGGCAGCCGGAGACGGTCAGGGCGTCCCCGATGTCGTGCACGAGGGCGCCCAGCACGATGGGCAGGCCCAGCCAGAGGTAGGGGTGGTCGGTGAAGAGCCAATGGGATCCGTTGCCGGGCCGGTCGAGCACTCCGGCGAGGATCCAGGCGCTGGTGGCCCCGAGCAGCCAGACCAGGACGTCGCTGGAGGTCCGGGCCATCCGCCAGAGCAGCCCCTCGACGGCCAGCACCAGGTGGACGAAGAGGATGCCGAGCACGGCCCAGCGACCGCCCTCCACGGCCAGCAGAGAGGTGCCGACACCGATGAGCACCGCCCAGACCGCGGTATGGGTGAGGGTGCGGTGACCTCCGTTGCGTCGGGGGTCGCCCTTGCCGCGGGTGGCTTTGTAGACGCTGTGGGAGAGGGCGTCGATGACCCCGCAGAGGGCGCGCGATATCGGGCCGAAGGAACGGGATATCGTGGCCGACTTGTGATCGAGGTCCGGGGCGAGGGCGGCTCCGGCACAGATCAGGGCGCCGACGGCGAGCACCGGCCAGGGCATCGGGTGCCCGGCGCCCGCGGCGGCGGCTCCCACCCCCAGCCAGGCCGCGGCCCCGGAGAGCGAGTGCGCCGGTCCCATCATGGTCGTTCCGCCCCTTCACCGCCGGCGCCTTTCCCTTCCTGACGCCGTGTCGGCGACTCAGCGTAATGCCCGGATGATCATCGTTCGACCGGCCGGTTCCCTGATCCGGGCGGGGGCCAGGCAGTATGGGGGTGTGACCCTTATCGATCAGATGCCGAGCCATGCCGACCCCGATGCCCTCTTCGAGGCCTTCTCGACCTGGGCCGAGGAGCGGGGCATCACGCTGTACCCCGCCCAGGAAGAGGCGCTGATCGAGGTGGTCTCCGGGGCGAACGTGATCCTTTCCACACCGACCGGCTCGGGGAAGAGCCTGGTGGCGGCCGGAGCGCACTTCACGGCGCTCGCCAACGACCAGGTGACCTTCTACACCGCGCCGATCAAGGCGCTGGTGTCGGAGAAGTTCTTCGACCTGTGCAAGATCTTCGGTACCGAGAACGTCGGCATGCTCACCGGCGACGCCTCGGTGAACGCCGACGCCCCGGTGATCTGCTGCACGGCCGAGGTGCTGGCCTCCATCGCCCTGCGGGACGGCAAGGACGCCGACATCGGCCAGGTCGTGATGGACGAGTTCCACTTCTACGCGGAGCCGGACCGCGGCTGGGCGTGGCAGATCCCGCTGCTGGAGCTCCCCCAGGCCCAGTTCGTCCTGATGTCGGCGACGCTGGGTGACGTCTCCCGGTTCGAGGAGGACCTGACCCGGCGCACCGGCCGGCCCACCGCGGTGGTGCGCTCGGCGACCCGGCCCGTCCCCCTGTCGTACGAGTACCGCACGACGCCGCTGACGGAGACGCTGACCGAACTCCTCCAGACCCGGCAGGCACCGGTCTACATCGTCCACTTCACGCAGGCGGCGGCCGTCGAACGGGCGCAGGCGCTGATGAGCATCAACATGTGCTCGCGCGAGGAGAAGGACGAGATCGCCAAGCTGATCGGCAATTTCCGGTTCACGACCAAGTTCGGCCGGAACCTGTCCCGGTTCGTCAAGCACGGCATCGGCGTGCACCACGCGGGCATGCTGCCGAAGTACCGGCGGCTGGTGGAGCGGCTGGCGCAGGCCGGGCTGCTGAAGGTGATCTGCGGTACGGACACCCTGGGCGTGGGCGTCAACGTGCCCATCCGCACGGTGCTGTTCACCGCGCTCACCAAGTACGACGGACAGCGGGTGCGCACGCTGCGGGCGCGCGAGTTCCACCAGATCGCGGGCCGCGCCGGGCGGGCCGGCTTCGACACGGCGGGCTTCGTCGTGGCCCAGGCCCCGGACCATGTGATCGAGAACGAGAAGGCACTGGCCAAGGCGGGTGACGACCCGAAGAAGCGCCGCAAGGTGGTCCGCAAGAAGGCCCCGGAGGGCTTCGTCGGCTGGACCGAGAACACCTTCGAGAAGCTGATCGCCTCCGAGCCCGAGCAGCTCACCTCCCGGTTCCGGGTCACGCACGCGATGCTGCTGGCGGTCATCGCCCGGCCGGGCAACGCCTTCGAGGCGATGCGTCGGCTCCTGGAGGACAACCACGAGCCGCGGAAGAACCAGCTCCGGCACATCCGCCGGGCCATCGCCATCTACCGCTCGCTGCTGGACGGCGGTGTGGTGGAGCGGCTCGACGAGCCCGACGCCGAGGGCCGCATCGTCCGGCTGACGGTGGACCTCCAGTCGGACTTCGCCCTCAACCAGCCGCTGTCCACCTTCGCCCTCGCCTCGTTCGAGCTGCTGGACCCGGAGTCGCCGTCCTACGCGCTGGACATGGTCTCGGTCGTGGAGTCGACGCTGGACGACCCGCGGCAGATCCTCGCCGCGCAGCAGAACAAGGCGCGCGGCGAGGCGGTCGCCGAGATGAAGGCCGAGGGCGTCGAGTACGAGGAGCGCATGGAGCGGCTGATGGACGTCAGCTACCCCAAGCCGCTCGAAGAGCTGCTGACGCACGCCTACGACGTCTACCGCAAGAGCCACCCGTGGGTGGGCGACCACCCGCTGTCGCCCAAGTCGGTCATCCGCGACATGTACGAGCGGGCCATGACCTTCACGGAGTTCACCTCCTACTACGACCTGGCCCGCACCGAGGGCATCGTGCTGCGCTACCTGGCGAGCGCGTACAAGGCGCTGGACCACACCGTGCCGGACGACCTGAAGTCGGACGACTTCGAGGACCTGATCGCCTGGCTGGGCGAGATGGTGCGGCAGGTCGACTCCAGCCTGCTGGACGAGTGGGAGCAGCTCGCCAACCCGGAGGAGGAGACGGCCGAGGAGGCCCAGGACCGCGCCGACCAGGTCAAGCCGGTCACGGCCAACGCCCGCGCCTTCCGGGTGCTGGTCCGCAACGCCCTGTTCCGCCGCGTCGAGCTGGCCGCGCTCGACCGGGTCGGCGAACTCGGCGAGATGGACGCCGAGTCCGGCTGGGACGAGGAGCGCTGGGGCGCCGCGATGGACGCCTACTGGGACGAGTACGACGAACTGGGCACCGGCCCCGACGCGCGCGGCCCCAAGCTGCTGCGTATCGAGGAGAAGCCGGAGGACGGCCTCTGGCGCGTCCGCCAGACCTTCGCCGATCCGAACGGCGACCACGACTGGGGCATCTCGGCCGAGGTGGACCTGGCGGCGTCGGACGAGGAGGGCCGCGCGGTGATCCGCGTCATGGACGTGGGCCAGCTCTGACACCCGCCGCCCCCGCTGCCCGGATGCCGGCCTGAGAGGGGCCGGATCCGGGCGTCGGTGGCGCGCCCGGGCAGGGGGCGGGCGATCGCGCCGCTCGCGATGATCTTTACTCCGCTTGCCGCGAAGGACATCCACTGTCCTACTTCCTTCCTACCGTGGGAATCACCCAAAGGAACAAAACGGGAGGATTCCCCAGTGGAGATCGCTGTTCTGGGTACCGGTGGCGGTGCCCGGGCCCATATCGCCCGGCTCGCCGGGCTCGGGCACGACGTGCACGTCGGCACGCGCGACCCGGAGGCCACGCTCGCCCGCACGGAGCCCGACATGATGGGCAACCCGCCGTTCGGCACCTGGCTCGCCGTCCACCCGGGCGTCGAGCTGCACACCTTCGCGGAGGCCGCCGCGCGGGCACCCGATCTGGTCGTCAACGGCATCGACGGCCGCAACGCGGTCGCCGCCCTGTCCGCCGCCGAGAAGCAACTGGCGGGGAAGACGCTCGCCGACTACGCCGTCCCGTACCTCTACAACCCCGACGTCGAACACCCATGGCCCACGCCTTGGGGCACGATGCCGAGACTCGACCCGTGCGACACCGACAGCCTCGCCGAGCGGATCCAGCGCGCCCTGCCGCGGACGAAGGTCGTCAAGGCGTTCGTCACGCAGGAGCAGGACACCGTCGTCGACCCGCGGGCCGTCAACGGGGGTGACCACACCATGTTCGTCGCGGGGGACCACGCCGACGCGAAGGCGGCCGTCATCGACCTGCTGCGGGCCTATGGCTGGACCGACATCCTCGACCTGGGCCCGCTGGTCTCCGCCCGCGGCATGGAGATGTACGCCCATATGCATTCCGCCATCGGCTTCGCCCTCGGCTTCGGCGCCCCCTTCGGCATCAAGGTCGTCCGCTGATCCGGTCGGACGGAAGCTTCCTCCACGTGCCCGCGTCCACGGGGTGCCGTCGGCGCCCCGGCACGGTGCGCGGCCACCCGGCGGAACGCTCCCGGCGGCCCACCGCGCCCGGCCGTCCGCCTCGTGCGAGGAGCCGGTCGAGAGCCCGCCGTACAGCGCGCAGGCCACCGGGAGCGGGCGGTTGAGCGGGGGCGCCGACGCCCAGCGCGTCGCGTTCCGCCGACAGGTCACCTGGATCGCTCGGGGGCGGGGGTGGATCCGAGGCCGCGCCGCCGGCCGCCGAGGACACGGTCGCCCGTTGCCCTGCGACCGCGCCCGGCTCGCCCGCCGTCGGCGGCCGATCTCCCGCAGCGGCACCGATGGTGTCCCTGTCCGCCTCCTCCGTGCTCAGGGGCAGGCCCGATGACGGCACCGGCGGACGGGCCCCGCCACCTACTGCCGTCACCACCCCGCCTTCGGCGCCTCCCGCCCCGGCACCCTCCGGCCCGGGCGGCGTCCCGCTTCCCCGGGCCACGGCGGTCAACGCCGCCACGCGCGCCTGGTAGTGCGCGACCTCGTCGGACCCGTCGGCGAACACCAGCCCCTCCACCGCCGCGCGTCCGGCGGGGGCCGACGGTCGTGCGGAGGTCAGCGCCGGGCGGAGGGCGCCGATCCAGGCGCGTTCGGCCGGGTCGGGGACGGCGGGGACCAGTTGGGCCGGAGCGAGGACGGCCGCGGCGGCCGCCGCCCGCTGCCAGGGGTCCCCGGCCTGGGTCTCCAGCTGTTCCACGCGCAGAGCGCGCCAGCGCGTGCCCCGCCGGTCCGTGCCGTCGTCCGATGCCGCGCGGAGGTCGGCCGGGAGTCTGCCCGTCAGCAGGTCCGGCCTGCGTTCGGCGAACTCGACGACGTCCGACGCGAGGTACTGCCAGACGACCGCCCCATAGCGGTTGATCCAGAACCGCACCGGGACGAGGAGGCCGCCCCGGGCCAGCCGGACGAAGCGGGCCGGCGCGACGCCCGCCAGCTCGGCGCCCTCCTTCATGCCGACCGTCCGCAGCCGCGCCCGCAGGGTGTCGGGAAACCCTTCGGCCGACCGGTGCCGCTCGATGTCCTCCCCACGGATCCGCCGCGGCCCCATCAGCCCCATCGGCCCCGTCGACCCCGCCGTACGCTCCGGCCCGGACGTGACCGTCCGCACCTGGCCCATCTGCACGGCAAGATCCAACTCGCCGATCTTCAAGCCCAGTTCCCGCGCCGCGCGCCCGAAGGGGACGCCGCTCTCCGTCGCGCTTCCGGCCCCGTACCGATCCGCCATGACACTCTCCCGCCACTCGTCGACTACTCTCAGTGACAACTGTAGAGGAGGGGTCGGACAACGCCTCAGGCGTCGCTCCCGTCACGGCATCGCGCTCTCACGCCAGGTCGGCACACCGGCCGTACCACCCGGCCCGCACCCCCGTCACCCTGGCCGGTCGCAGCGCTCCCCCGGGTCCTGCCACGGGTCGCCCGGACCGTGCTGCGAACCCGGCCCCTCGGATGTCACACCCGGCTCCGCGGCCCGCGCCGCCACCCGTTCGGCCAGCACGGTCATCTCGTAGGCGATGTCCCCGACGTCCGCCGCCGCACTGCCCAGCACACACAGGCAGTTCTCGTCCCCGGCGGCCGTCACGAAGAGGACGCCGCCATCGAACTCGATCATGGTCTGCCGCACCCGGCCCGCCCGGAACTGCCGGCCGGTGCCCTGGGCCAGGCTGTGCAACCCCGAGGCGACGGCGGCCAGATGCTCGGCGTCCTCCCTGGTCAGCCCTTCGCTGGCGCCCGTCACCAGGCCGTCGTTGGACAGCACCAGGGCATGCCGTATGCCCTCGGTCCGCCGCGTCAGGTCGTCGAGTATCGCTTCGAACCCCTTGCCGAGCCCCATGCGCCGCCTCCCGCTCCGCCTTCCCCGGCAGTGTCGTGCAAGCCTCGCTCACCCGTCGACGGTCGGCAAGCACGCGATCCCGGGCGGACCCTGGCGACCGGAGGCCGCGTCCGCGCGGCCGGAGCGGCGGTCAGCGGCCCGCGCGGGCGCCATCGGCAATCCGGACGCCCTCCTCGCCTCCATCCTCCGGAGCCCCGGCGACCGCCGCCGCGAAGGCGTCCGGATTGTCGAACATCATCACGTGACCGGCCCCCGGAACGGTCCGGACCACCACACCGGCCGCCTCCAGCCCCTCCCGCCCCGCGAGTTCACCACTCAACTCCCCCTGCAGATATGTCCGTGGGATCCGCAGACCCATCAGCATCCTCCGCATCGTCGGCCGTGTGCCGCGCACCAGCCAGGTGGCGCTGCGGTGCAGCGCCGTCGGGTCGGCCAGACGCATCGTCGCCGCCCACGCGCCCCCGACCCGGTCCAGCGTCTCCTCGAAACCGCCGCCCCGCACAAACGTTTCCTCGGTGTAGCGCGCTATGCCACTGCTCCCCGCGGTCACGGGCGGGTCCGGGTCGAGGTTGGCCTCGGCGAGGACGAGTCGGGAGACGAGGCCGGGCCGGCGGTGCGCGAGGACGACGGCGACCGCTCCGCCCATGCTGTGCGCGACGAGTTCGGCACCGCCGGCCCCCGCCGCGTCGAGGACGGCCCCGAGCGCGTCGGCGTGCTCCTCCAGGGTGTAGCCGAAGTCGGCGGGCCGGTCGCTCGTCCCGTGGCCGGGCAGGTCGACGAAGAGGGAGCGCCGGCCGCCGAGGGCCGGGTGCGCGGCGATGTGGGCGTGGTACACGGCGGAGGCGGCGCCGAGCCCGTGGACGTAGACCACCGGCGCACCCTCGCCCCGCGCCTCCGTCCACCGGATCCGCGCCCCGCCGGCGGTGAACTCCGTCTCCCGCATCGCCATCACTGTCCCCTTCCCCTGGGTCGCCCGAGGCCACCGTTCGGTGGCGACGACCGAGAGGATAGATCGATTCGACATATCTCGCATCCGCCTTATTCCCTGCGAGCGAGACGGAAGGACGACGGCCGGCCCGCGCGTGCGCGCCGCCGCGACGGACCCTCCTCCCCTGCCCACGGGTTCAACACCCCGTGAACCGGGCACACTTGCACAACCGCAGGAAGAGCCGCTCATGGGGGCAGGTGATCCGCGTGCTCGAAAGGTTTCGCAGGCACATACGGCCGGCAGGACGGGACGGGAACGCGCCCGCGCGGCGCCCACCGGACCGGCAGCACAACCTGTTCGAGGCCGCGGCCGTCTACGTAGCGGCCTGCGCCGAGAACGATCCCGACCGGAGCGCCGAGGCCGCGCGCTGGGTCTCCCCGGAGGCGCTCAGCTTCGGGGTGAACGAGCTCGCCTGCCGCGCCCTCGTCGCGCTCGCGCGGGAGCGCGGCACGTCGCCGCAGCATGTCGCGCGGAGCCTGCTCGGCCTCCCGGCCGCCTGATCCCCGGTACCCGGCGGCCCACCGGCGATCCATCGGCGACCCGCCCCGTCGGCCCGGACAGCGCCTGACAGCCGAAGGCGGGCCTCGGCCCGGCAGCCCCGCCGGAGCCCCGCCGGACCGTGCCACCGCGCGGCCCGCACGTCGTCCACCCCCACCCGGTCCACCCCCACCCCGGCGACCGTTCCCCGGAGCGTCACCGCGAAGTCGTGTTCATGCCACGGCGCGGCTCTACGCTGCCGACGCACCCCGCTTCCGTACCACCGCACCACGTCACCGCAGCGCCCCACACCCCCACACCGGAGGCTCCCGTGCCCCTCGCCGCGCTCCCCCGCAGACGTCACCTCGGTGCCCTCGCCGCCGCCCTCGGGCTGGCCGCCGGGTCCCTCGGCCTCTGGTCGGCCAACTCCTCCGCGTCCACCGCGGCGGCGGTCCCGACGCCGGACCACGTCGTGGTCGTGGTGTTCGAGAACCACGCGTACGACCAGGTCATCGGCTCCTCCTCCGCCCCCTACCTCAACTCCCTGGCCACGGGCGGCGCCAGTCTCACCGCGTCCTACGCCGAGACCCACCCCAGCCAGCCCAACTACTACGCCCTCTTCTCCGGGGACACCCAGGGCGTCACCGACGACAGCTGCGTGGACATCGGCTTCAGCGACGCGCCCAACCTGGCCACCGAACTGGCCGACAAGGGCAGGACCTGGGCCAGCTACAACGAGTCCCTGCCCGCCGAGGGCTCCACCACCTGTTCGAGCGGCCGGTACCGGCAGAAGCACAACCCGTGGTTCGGCTTCGGCAACGTGCCCACCAGCACGGCGCACACCTTCGACGCCTTCCCGACGGACTACACCAAGCTGCCGACGGTGTCCTTCGTGGTCCCGAACATGTGCAGCGACATGCACGACTGCTCGGTGTCCACCGGTGACACCTGGCTGAAGAAGAACCTCAAGGGCTACGCGGACTGGGCGAAGACCCACAACAGCCTGCTGCTGGTCACCTTCGACGAGGACAACCGGCTGAGCGGCAACCGGATCCCGACCGTCCTCTACGGCCAGCCGGTCAAGGCCGGTTCCACGTCCGCGACCACGTACAACCACTACGACGTGCTGCGCACGATCGAGGACATGTACGGAACCGCGCACGCCGGGAACGCGGCGAGCGGCCAGGACATCACCGGCGTCTGGAACAGCTGACCGTGTACCTCGCGGACAGCCGTACGTCCCCGGCGAGCCCCGCGTCCGCCGTCCCGGCCGACCGCCCCGGCCGGCCGGGGCGGCGGTACGCGGCCGTTCCCGGCACGGTGCTCGTCCTGGGGACCGTCAGCCTGATCACCGACGTCTCCTCGGAGATGGTCACCGCCGTCCTGCCGCTCTACCTCGTGGCCGGTCTTGGGCTCTCCCCGCTCGGCTTCGGTCTCCTGGACGGCGTCTACAACGGGGTCAGCGCCCTCGTCCGGCTCCTCGGCGGCGGGCTCGCCGACCGCGGCGCGGGGCCCAAGGCCGTGGCCGCCGCCGGCTACGGCCTGTCGGCGCTCTGCAAGCCCCTGCTGCTCGCGGTCCACACCGTGCCGCTGATCGGCGCGGTCCTGGCCGCCGACCGCACGGGCAAGGGGCTGCGCACGGCGCCGCGCGACGCCATGATCTCGCTGGCCTGCCAACCGGCCGAGCGGGGGCGGGCGTTCGGGGCGCACCGGGCGATGGACACGGCCGGCGCGCTGCTCGGCCCGGTGGCGGCGTTCCTCATCCTCCGGGTCGCGGCCGGTGGTTACGACGCGGTGTTCACCGTGAGCGGGTGCGTGGCGGCGCTCGGGGTACTCGTCCTGCTCCTGTTCGTCCCCGGACGCTCCGGTACGCCGGAGCGGGCGTCCGACCATGCGGCGCGGAGGGCGCCACGCGCGCCGGTGCGCGCGCTGCTGCAACGGTCCGCGGTCCGCCGACTTGCCCTGTGCGCGGCGCTGTTGGGGCTGACAACGGTCAGCGACTCGTTCCTCTATCTGACGCTGCAACGCCGACTGGACCTGTCGGAGTCCTGGTTCCCGCTGCTGCCGCTGGGCACGGCGGCGTCCTTCCTGCTGCTGGCGGTGCCGGTCGGCATCCTGGCCGACCGGTTCGGCCGCCGGCTGTGCTTCCTGTGCGGTCATCTGGCACTGCTGGGGGCGTACGTGCTGCTGGTCACGCCGCTCGGGGACTCCTCCGCGCTCGCCGGAGTGGTGCTCCTGCTGCACGGCTCCTTCTACGCGGCCACGGACGGCGTCCTCGCCGCGGCGACGGCCGACGCCGTGCCCGAGGCGGTGCGCGGCAGCGGCCTGGCCGTGGTGCAGACCGGCCAGGCGGGGGCCCGGTTCGTCTGCTCGATCGCGTTCGGCGCGGCCTGGACCGCCTGGGGCGACCGTACGGCGCTGGGCCTGGCGGCCGTCGGGCTGGCCGTGTCGGCGCTGGCGAGCGCGGGCCTGCTGCGGCCCGGCGCGCCGGGCGACGCCGACGGGGCGAGGGGGACGGTCCGGTGAGGCGCGCGCACCGGATCGTCGTACTGCTCGTCGCGGTCCTCGTCCTGGGCGGTGTGGCCCTCGGCGCGACCCTGCACGCGGCGGACCGCGCGGCGGAGAAGGACCGCGTCCAGGCCGGCGGCCCGGAGGTGCGCTCCGGCGACGTGGTGCTCGGGACACCGGGCCGCGCGGTCTTCCGCAACATGGCCTGGGGGCCGCACCGGGACGAACTCACCTCCGTGCCGGAGGCGGACCCGTCCGGTCCGCGCACCGCCTCGGGCGTGCGGTGCCTGCGGTTCCACTCCGACGCGGGCACCGGCGTCTGCCTCCAGGCGGTGCACGGAGCTCTCCGGGACGGCTACCGCGCCGTCGTCCTGGACGCGCACCTGCGGGAGCTCCGGCGGTACGCGCTGGCGGGCATCCCGAGCCGGGCCCGGGTGGCGCCCGGCGGGCGGGTCGTGGCGTGGACGGTCTTCGTCAGCGGCGACTCGTACGCCGGCGGCTCCTTCTCCACCCGCACGTCGATCCTGGACCTCCGGTCGGGAAGGCTGGACCGCAGTCTGGAGACGTACCGCTTCTTCCTGGACGGCAAGGAGCACCGGGCGGCCGACCTCAACGTCTGGGGCGTCACCTTCGCCGACGACGACCACTTCTACGCCACGGTCGCCACCGGCGGCCGGACCCACCTCGTCCGGGGCGACCGCGCCGCCGGCACCCTGCGCGCGCTGCACACCAACGTGGAGTGCCCGTCGCTCTCCCCCGACGGCACCCGCGTCGCCTACAAGAAGCGTGTCGCGGGTGCGTCGTCGGACGCACCCTGGCGGCTGTACGTACTCGATCTGCGCACCCTGCGGGAGACCGCGACGGCGGAGCGGCGGAACATCGACGATCAGGCCGTCTGGCGGGACGGGCACACCCTCGTGTACTCCCTGCCGGGCGACTACGGCTCCGACCTGTGGACGGTGCCGGCCGACGGGTCGGGACGGCCGCGGACGCTGATGGAGGCGGCCCTGGCTCCGGCGTTCACGCCGGTGCGGCGGGGGTGACGCCGACGAGGGCGCGCCGGTCCGGCGGCTCCGAGGCGGCGACGCCCGGGCGGTAGGGCTCGGGCGGCGACGCCCAGGCCGCAGCGCTCAGGCGGCAGCGCTCCAAGCCGCGGCCCTCAGGCGGCAGCGCCCGGACGGCAACGCTCAAGCCGCGGGCGCCAGTTCGACGCGGCCGAAAAGGAGGGCGTAGCCCCGGGGCAGCTGGGCGAGGATCCGGCCCGTGAGCTCCTCCCCGGCCGTCTGGGCGAGTTCGGTGAGGACGGTGCCGGTGGCCCACCGGGCGGACGGCGGGGCGGTGTCCAGGGCGGTGGCGACGGCCTCGACGAACTGGGGGGCGGTCAGCGGCTGGGTGAGCGGGATGCTGCCCGCCAGGACCGCACCGGCCTCGGGGGGCAGGAGCGCCGTCAGTTCACAGCGTTCCTCACCGGTGACGTGTCCACCCAGGACGGCCAGGACGGCCCGCAGGACGTCCTCCGCCTCCCCGTCGGTGGTGTACCGGCCCGCGGCGCGTATCCGCCGCACGAGGTCGTGCCAGGTCATGCGTTCCGATTCCTTCCAGTTCACGGTCCTGTTCACGGTCCTGTTCGGGGTCGGGGCTCGGGCGGGGGCGGCGCCGGGCGGGGCGGCCGGGTGGTCACGCCTCCCCGGGGCGGCCGAAGAGGAGGTCGTAGCCCGGCGGGAGCTGTAGCAGGATCCGCCGCATCAGGTCGGCGTCGACGGCCTCGGCCACCACGCTGAGCACGGCGCCCGTGTCCCACAGGGCCGTCTCCTCGGTCGCCCCCTCGATCCAGGCCGCCGCCGCGCGGACGAACCGTTCCGCGCTCAGCGGCTCGGCGGCCGGCAGTGGATTGAGGAGGATCAGGGCGTAGGTCTCGGGCAGCCGCGCGGCCAGCCTGTTCCGTTCCTCCCCCACGAGGTGCGCGCCGAGCAGCGCGAGGACGACCCGGGCCGCCCGGTCCGCCTCCTGCCGCGACGCGTACGCGCCCCGTTCCCGGACCGCCTCCAGGAACGCGTCGTTCCTCATGTGCGTCACCGCCGCCTCCTCGGGTGCGCGCGCCCGGCGGGCGGGCGGGTCGGGCCCCGCCCGCCGCGCGCTGTACGCGGTGCTTCCGGTTCAGCCGCTGATCTGCTTGGGCTGCTCCCCGCCGGAGATGGTGATCTTGCGGGGCTTGGCGCGCTCGGCGATCGGGATGCGCAGGGTCAGCACCCCCGCCTCGTAGTCGGCCTTGATGTGCTCGGTGTCGAGGGTGTCGGCGAGCATCACCTGGCGGGAGAAGACGCCCAGCGGCCGCTCGGAGAGCTCCATCTGCACGGAGTCCGCCTTCACGGCGGGCCGCCGCTCGGCCTTGACGGTCAGCATGTTCCGCTCGACGTCGATGTCGATGGCGTCCGTGGAGACACCCGGGAGGTCCAGCGCGATGACGTACTCGTCGCCCTCGCGGTAGGCGTCCATCGGCATCGGGGACGGCCTCGACCACGTACCGGTCGTCCCCAGGAGCTGCTGGGTGAGCCGGTCGAGCTCGCGGAACGGGTCGGTGCGCATCAACATCGGGAAACACCTCCACTGGTTCGGGCACTTGCCAATGCGCTTCACCTGTTCCTGTTGTAGCATGTCATCGGAACGATGACAACCCAGATGTCGTCGAAAGGGTGACATCCGAGAGGGAGACCGAGGGAGACCCAGTGTCCGAACCAGCCGACCGCCCCGAAGCGTCCCCGGCCCCCGGGCCGGCCTCACTCCTGGCCGCCGCCGCGGCCCTCAGCACCATCGACCGGGCCGTGCGCGGCGCCGGTACGGCGGCGCGGGAGGACGGGGGCGCGGACGATCCGAGCGCCGGGGCGACCCGTGTCGAACAGGCCCTGGCCACACTTCTGCTGCTGCGCGAGGTACGCCACCAGCTCGCCGAGTGGGAACCCGGCCTCATCGAGGCGGCCCGGGAGGCGGGCGCCAGCTGGGCCGAACTCGCCCGCCCGCTGGGCGTGACCAGCCGCCAGGCGGCCGAGCGCCGTTACCTGCGGCTCCGCCCCGACGTCACGGGCGCCACCGGCGAGGAGCGGGTGAAGGCCACCCGCGACCGCCGCGCGGCCGAGCGCAGCGTCATCGCCTGGGCCCGCGACAACGCGGCCGACCTGCGGCGGCTCGCGGGTCAGATCACGTCCCTGCCCGGCCTTCCCGCCGAGGCGGCGGCCCCTATCGGCCATCTGTCCCGTGCCCTGGCCCAGGACGACGCGGCCCACCTCGTCGGCCCTCTGGCCGACACCCGTCCGCATCTGCGCGCGGACCACCCGGAGCTCGCCGCGCGCGTGGACGAGGTCACCCGGCACACGGACCGGCTGCGTCAGGACAGCGACGTGCGCCGGCAGCAGGCGGGCTGACGGACCACTGGGCAGGGCCGCCGCCGAACGGGACCGCTGAACGCGACCACTGAAACGGGCTGGGAGCGCACCGACGACGGCCGGCGCCCGCAGGGCAGCACGCGCGCCACCACCCGGCACCCGGGAGACTCGGCAGACCGGACAGCCGGCGAAGCAGACCGGACAGCCGGCGAACCGGGGAGCATCCGACGGACCTGCGGACCGGCAGGCCCTCGGACCGGCACACCAACGGACCCCGCAGGCCGACGGACCGGCAACCCGCGAACGAGCAGCCCGGCAACCCGGCAACCCGGCGACCCGGCGACCCGGCGACCCGGCGACCCGGCGACCCGGCCGGGATCTAACGCCCCAGTTCCTTCCGCGACACCCGGCGCAGCCGCCTGCGCTGCGCGGGGTCGAGCAGGAGGTACGCGCCGACGGGCACGCCCACCATCACCAGCACCGCCAACCAGAAGGGCAGCACCAGCAGGAGGAGCGCTCCCACCGCCACACCACCGGCGGCGACCTTCGCCCTGCGGCTCATCTCCGTGCCTCCTCGCGCTCGACTCGGGCTCCACGCGTGCCCGACGCCTGCTCGACGGGCGCTCGACCCGTGCTCGGCTCGCGTCGCGCTCCGACCGGGCCCCACGCCCGGACAACGCCCGGCGTCCGCACCCGGTTCCCGCCTCCAGTGTGCCCCCGCGGCGGTGATCGGGCGCCCTCGCCGACCGTCCCGGCCGCCCGCCCTGTACCCTCGGCGGCCCCCGGCCGCACCACCGCCGCCCGCCCCGCACCACACCGCCCCGAGGAACGCACCGCCCCGTGACCTTTCCCCCCACCCCGACCGCCGTCGAGGCCGCCCTGCTCGCCCGCTGCTCCGCCGCCTTCCTGCCGGCCGAGCCGCCCGGCGCGGGCCGCGTGGCCTTCTGGCGACCGGACGGTACGGCTCCCGACGCGCGCGGCCCCGTGGAGGAGGTGACGGTCGGTTCCGGCGCGGCCCCGACGGAGGTGAGCGCCCTGGTCCTGCCCGTACGCGCCGCCCTGCCCGCCCTCACCCGCGCCCGCGCGTCGGGCGCCGGCGAGACCGCCGCCTTCTGGGGAACCGCCGCCGTTCTGGCCCTGCAACTGGCCGCGCGCGGAAGGCTGTTCCCGGGGGCGGGCGACGCCGCGCCCCTCGCCCCCGAGGACCTCCGACGCGTCGGCGAACTGGCCGCCACCATGCCGCCCGCGGCGGGCCCGCACCCCTCACCCGCTCCGGAGCGGCTGGTCCTCGCCTTCCTCGACGCCGTAGCCGACGGCCTCCCCCGCTCCCCCGCCGCCGTACCCGCACCACGGCACCGGCCGGCCCCCGGCCCCGCGGCCCCGGAACCCCCGCCGCAGACCGCCCCCACGGCCGTCCGGCTCTCCCTCCGCGTCGAGGCCCACGGCCTGACGGCGACCGGCGACCACGACACCGGACCCCGTCTCCGGGCCGTCGTCCAGGTGCACGACCTCGCCGACCCGGCGCTGGTCGCCGACGCCGCAGAGGTGTGGTCAGGCACCTCTCCGGCCGCGTCCCTCCACGGCCCGGGCGTCCGGGCCGGCGTCCGGCTCGCCCTGCGCCGCGCCGCCCGCGCCTGGCCCGTCCTGGAGCGGCTGTTGCCGGCAGCCGCCCCGGACGCGCTCGAGCTGACCGACGCGGAGACCGTCGAGCTGCTCGGCCCCGCCGCCACGGCCCTGGACGCGACCGGCGTCGAGGTGCACTGGCCGCGCGAGTTGGCCCGTACCCTCACGGCGCACGCCGTCGTCGGTCCGCCGGAGGGCGACGACGGGCCGGCGCGCCCGGACCGCCGCCCGTCCGGGCCGCCCGCCTTCTCCGCCGCCTCGCTGATGGAGTTCCGCTGGGGGCACGCCCTCGGCGGGACGGAGCTGAGCCGCGCCGACCTCGACCGGCTCGCCGAGGCGCGCCGCCCGGTGGTACGGCTGCGGGACAGGTGGGTGCTGGTCGACCCGGCCGCCGTCCGCCGCGCCCGGGAGCGGCGCCCCCGCCCGGTCGCCCCGGTCGAGGCCCTGGGCATCGCCCTCACCGGCCGGGCCGCCACCGGAACGGGCCGCGACGAGACGGTGGCGGCCCGCCCGACCGGCCGGCTGGCCGGCCTCCGGGACCTGATCGCCGACCCCGGTGCCGCCCGGGAGCCGGTGCCCCACCCCGCCGGCCTCGCCGCCACCCTGCGCGACCACCAGCTCCACGGCCTCGCCTGGCTGGACCGCATGACCTCGCTCGGGCTCGGCTGCTGCCTGGCCGACGACATGGGGCTCGGCAAGACCGTCACCCTCATCGCCCTGCACCTGCGCCGCCGCACCCGGCCGGACGCGGCGGGCCCGGCGCTCGTCGTCTGCCCCGCCTCCGTCCTGGGCACCTGGCAGCGGGAGATCGAGCGCTTCGCCCCCGGCGTTCCCGTCCGCCGCTTCCACGGCACGTCCCGCTCCCTGACCGGTCTGTCGGCCGACGAGTTCGTCCTCACGACCTATGGCACGATGCGGCGCGCCGCCGACGACCTCAAGGACACCGAGTGGGGCCTGGTGGTCGCCGACGAGGCCCAGCATGTCAAGAATCCGCACTCCGCCACCGCCCGTCGGCTGCGCGCGATCCCCGGGCGGGCCCGTGTCGCGCTCACCGGCACCCCCGTGGAGAACGACCTCACCGAGCTCTGGGCCATCCTCGACTGGACGACGCCCGGCCTCCTCGGCCCGCTGGACGCGTTCCGCCGCCGCCACGCCCGGGCCGTCGAGTCCGGCACCGACCCGGACGCGGCCCGCCGCCTCGCCGCGCTCGTCCGCCCGTTCCTGCTGCGCCGCCGTAAGTCCGACCCGGGCATCGCGCCCGAGCTCCCGCCCAAGGCGGAGACCGACCGCGTCGCCGCGCTCACGGCCGAACAGGCCGGACTCTACGAGGCGGTGGTGCGCGAACGGCTCGCCGAGATCACGGAGGCCGACGGGCCCCGGCGGCGCGGGCTGGTCGTCGGACTCCTGACGAGCCTGAAGCAGATCTGCAACCACCCGGCCCAGTACCTCAAGGAGGACGCAGCGGACGCAGCGCCGCGCCTCGCGGGCCGCTCGGGCAAGCTGGAGCTGCTGGACGGGCTGCTCGACACCGCCCTCGCCGAGGACGCGAGCGTGCTCGTCTTCACCCAGTACGTACGGATGGCCCGGCTCCTCGAACGGCATCTCGCCGACCGCGGCGTGCCCGCGCGCCTCCTGCACGGCGGCACTCCCGTGGCCGGCCGGGAGGAGCTGGTCCGGCGCTTCCAGGGCGGTGAACTGCCGGTCCTCCTGCTGTCGTTGCGAGCCGCCGGCACGGGCCTGAACCTCACCCGCGCCGAGCACGTCGTGCACTTCGACCGCTGGTGGAACCCCGCCGTCGAGGCCCAGGCCACCGACCGCGCCCACCGCATCGGGCAGACCCGGCCCGTACGCGTGCACCGGCTGGTCACCGAGGGCACCGTCGAGGACCGGATCGCGGAACTGCTGCGCCGCAAACAGGCGCTGGCCGACGCGGTGCTGACGGCCGGGGACGACGCGGCGACCCCGCTGACGGAACTGACCGACGCCGAACTGGCCGAGCTGGTGACCCTCCGGTCGCCATGCCCCTGACGGCCCCTGAGGCTCCTTGACGCTCCCTCCTCTGACGCCTCCGCCCCGCAGGTGACCGGTCGGCGAGCCTGCCCACCCATCCCGGCACGTCACCCCCGGGCCGTGCCCTCCCGTTCCACCCGCTCAGCGCGTCCCCACCGCCGACACCCCGCCGGGCAGCCCGGTCGGCAGGGCCGTCGGAAGCGCGGTCGGGAACCGTGGGAGCCGGGTCGGCAGTTCCGTGGGAAAGCCCGACGGCAGCAGGTGGGACGGGAGGGACGTGGGGAGCCCGCTGGGGAGGGCGGTCGGCAGGCCGCCGGGCGGGGAGGGAGTCGCGCGGGCCGTCCGGGTGGCGTCCGGTGCGGGGCGGTCGCGGTCGTCCTTCGAGACCAGCGCGACCGCGAGGCCGACGCCGCCCACCAGCAGCCCGACGAGCACCCCGCCGACGAGCCACCGTCGGCGTCGGCCGCCGCCGCCTTCACCATCCCCGGACGGCGGTGGCGGCCAGCCCGGGGGCGCGGGGCCGAACGCACCGGGAGGCGGGCGGTCGCGGGGTGGCTGGGGCGGGGTGGCCATGCGTCCAGCGTCCTCCCCCAGGCGCCACCGCCACCCGGGGCCGACAGGACCGTCACACGGTCCGCGCGGGAGCATGACATTCCGTCAGCCGCGGCGCCGCGGGCCCGCGTGGCGGAGCCCGGCGTACCGACGATGCGACCGTACGATTTTCCGGATGACGGTCGATATGCACCAGAATGTCACCGCGGCGAAGGCGCGGGCCGCCTGCCTCCTGCTGGCCTTCCGGCACGGCAACCAGCGCGCCTTCGACGACGGCCTGCCCGGCGACATGGCGGCGGACGAGGCCCGGTACCTCGTCGCGGCCCTCGTCTGGATCGCCAACGAGGCGGTCCGCAAGGTGTACCGGCCCGGCGTCGCCGACCGGGTGCTGCGGCACCTCGCCGGCCGGTCGCCGGACGAGCCCGGCTGGGTCCGGACGGACGAGGAGGCGGCTCCCGATGTCGCGTTGCTGCTGGAATCGGTGTGGCGGGAGGACCCGGACGCGGTCCGGGAACTGGTCCGGTCCACGCCCGACACCACCTTCCTGCTCGGCAAGCTCCTCCACGCCGTGTCCCTGCTGCTGCCCCGGGTGCCGGAGGACGCGTTCCGCCGGGTGCTCAGCGAGCTGCGCGGAGGAACGCCTCCAGACCTGCCAGATCGTCCGTGTTGAGGTGGTCGACACCGGCCGCCAGCAGCTCCCGCCACACCGCTTCCCGCGCCGGACCGGGCAGGTCGGGCGTCGCCCAGAACCGCACCCGCCGGTGCTCGGCGTGCGCCCGCCGGACGATCCGCCGCAGCGCCGCGCGTTCCCCGGCGGGCATCGGCCCCACGCCCTGCCAGCGGAAGTTCTGCCCCCAGTTGTCGCTGACGAGCGGGAGGAACGAGGCGGGTGCCGCGGTACCGAGGTCCGTCAACCGCCCGTCGTAGAAGGCGAACCGCACCCGTTCCGCCTCCATCGGCCCGCGGGCCGCGCGGTCGCCGGAGACCACGGCCGTCACCGCGCCCGGTCTGACCCGGCCGTCCGCGCAGCCGGTGAGGATCTCCCGGTAGCGGCGCAGTTCCCGCGACAGGACGCGGTACGTGGCGTCGCCCGCGGACTTGATGTCGATCAGCAGTTGCAGCGAGCTGCCGTAACCCCGGTACACATGCCCGCCGTTGGCGCGGACGCGGCGCAGCAGCGGGTCGAGGTAGAGCGCGGCGAGGGTGCGCCGCGGGTCGAGACCGGCGGGGTCGTGGGCGACGAGGAGCTGGTCGCCGACGAGCCAGATGTCGGCCTCGACGCTGCCGAAGCCGTGGGAGAGGGCGTCGGTGAGCGGGTGCGGGTGCTCGTAGTCGTTGTGGGCGTGCGCGCGGCGCAGGGGCGGCGGGGTGTGCCGGCCGCGCGCGGTGCCGGCGAGGGCGGGCGGGGCGACGGTGCCCGCCAGGGCGGCGCCCAGGGTGACGACGACGGCGCGGCGGGTGTGGCGCGACGGCCCGGGGCGGTCGGAGACGGACGGGGTCACGGTCCCTCCAGGGGAGCGGGTGTTCGGGGGACGCGCACGCTCTTCGCGTGCGCGATACGCCTGTGCTGCGCGTGTTGCTGTCAGTGAAGTATCGGTGCCCGAAGGGCTGTTCGGCAGGGACGTGCCGAGAGTTGCCGGGTTCGACGCCGGTGCTTTCGCCGCCGTTCTTCCGGGGCAGGGATAGGGCCCCTTGTGGTGTGGTGCAGTCGACGGGTCTTCAGGGGTGACGGTGAGTAGACGCGGATACCGCGTGCGCGCGGTGCTGACGGGACTGGTGGCGTGGGCGTCCCTGGTCGCGGGGTCCTGCGGGGCCACCGCGTGGGCCGGGCCGGACGCCGGGAGCGGTGCGCCGGACGCCCTGTCGCTGGGCGCTCCGGCGGCGGTGGCGCCCGGGGTGGGCTACCGGGAGTTCTCGCTGAAGGGCGGTCACGGGCCCGCGCACGGGCATCTGCTGACCGTGGATCTGCGGGAGAAGCGGGTCTCCGTGGACCTGCTGTACCCGGGCGTGGTCGGGGCGCGGGAGAGCGTCTCCCGGCTGGCGGACCGGCGGGGCGCGGTCGGCGGGGTGAACGGGGACTTCTTCAACATCGCGGAGGAGCAGCATCCGGGGGTCGAGGCGACCGGCGCCCCGGTGGGTCCCGCCGTCGCCGGCGGCCGGGCGCTGAAGTCCGCGGTCCCGGACGGCCAGCGCTTCGGCCCGGCGATGCCGCGCGGCGTCACCACCGAGGACGTCCTCGCGGTGGGCACCGACCGGGTGGCGCGCCTGGACCGGCTGCGGTTCGAGGGGGTGGTCCGGTCCGGGGACGACGAGCTGGAGCTGAGCGGCTTCAACCAGTACGCGCTGCCGGTCGGCGGTGTCGGGGCGTACACCCCGGACTGGGGTGCGGCGTCCCGGCTGCGTGCCACCTGCGGTACAGACACCGACCGCGGCGCGCCGTGCAGCCGGACGACGCTGGAGGTCACGGTCCGCGACGGCCGGGTGGCGGCGGTGTCGCGCCGGCCCGGCAAGGGGGCGATCCCCCGGGGTTCCGTGGTGCTGCTGGGCCGGGACGGCGGGGCCCGGGACCTGAGCCGGCTGGAGGTCGGCGACCGGGTGGAGGTGTCGAAGCGGCTGCGCTCGCGGGAGGGGGCGGTGAGCTTCGCGCTGGGCGGCTTCCCGATCCTGCGGGACGGCCGCGCGCTCGGCGGGCTGGACGCCGCGACGGCCGCGGTGCGCACCGCGGCGGGGGTGGCCGACCACGGCCGGCGCCTCTACCTGCTGGCGCTGGACGGCCGGGCCGAGTACCGCGCCGGGCTGACCCTGGCCGAGCTGGCGGCGGCCATGCGGAAGCTGGGCGCGGTCGACGCGTTCAACCTGGACGGCGGCGGGTCGAGCACGCTGGTCACCCGGGGCTCCGGGGGGCGCGCGGCGGTGCGCAACCACCCGTCGGGCGGCGCGGAGCGGGCGGTGCCCAACGGGATCGGGGTCTTCGTCAAGTAGACCCGGGCAGCGGCGAGGCGCCGTCCGGAGCGGACGGCGCCTCGGTACCGCGGTGCCGCGTCGATGCGACGCTGTCCCGCCCCGGGTCAGGGCCGCACGCTGGCGACCAGATCGGCGGTCGCCGTGATGCCGTGCGAGATCGTCGGGGCGATGCTGGTGCTCGCCAGCATGAACCCCAGCAGGACGCAGACCAGCGCGTGGGAGGCCCGCAGGCCCCCGTTGCGCAGGAACACCACGGCCAGAATCACGAGAAGCAGGATCACGGAGATGGAAACGGCCATGGTTGCCTCCTCGGCGGAGCTTCGGTCGTTCGCAAGTCTCGCGTATCGCGCCAAGTGCCCCGGCATGGCACATGTCCTCCCTTCGGGTGACAAACTACCGATCGGGTCAGTGGGCGGGCCGAGCCACGCCACGGGACGGGTGACGTCCCGTGTCTACGTTCCAGGGGTGTTCGACGGGCGTGCGGCTCCGGGCCTGCCTAGGCTGACGGAATGAGCCGCACAGGCCGGGAGCGCGGGCGCACCGCGGTGGAGCAGGGGACCACGCACGACACCGGCGGCCGGGGCACCGAGGAGGCCGGACCGGCCCCCGGCCGCCCGCTGCGCCGGGTGCCGGGCGGCTTCGCCCTCTTCTTCGGCCTGCTCGGCGTGTTCTGCGCGCTCACCTCGCTGATCCCCCCGCTGCGGCGCGCGGCGCACCCGCTGACGAACGCCCTGGACACGCTCACCGTGCCCACGGCGCCCAACCTGGCGTACGCGGTCTTCCTGCTGCTGCTCGCCACCGCGACGGCCGCCCGCAAACGGCCGGCGCTCTGGTTCGTCCTCGCCTACCTGACGCTGCTGGTGCTGGCGGACGCGCTGCTGCTCGCCGTCGGCTACTGGGACACGATCCCGTCGCTGGTCCTGTCCCTGGCCGCGATGGTCCTGCTGGTCCTGGCGCGCCGCGAGTTCTACGCGCAGGTGCGCCGGGGCGCGTTCGCCCGGGCGCTGCTGGTGCTGGTGGCCGGTCTCGCGGCGGGCACGCTGGTGGGCTGGGGGCTGGTGGAGCTGTTCCCCGGCACGCTGGAGCGCGGCGGCGGGAACCGGCTGCTGTTCGTGGCCAACAAGGTGTGCGGCGGGCTGGTCAGCGGCCGGCACTTCACCGGGCACCCGCCGCACCCGGTGTACTTCCTGCTCGGCCTGTTCGGCGCGCTGGCGCTGCTCAACGCGACGATGACGCTGTTCCGTTCGCAGCGGCTGGAGGCCGCGCTGCACGGCGACGAGGAGCCGCGCATCCGCGCCCTGCTCGCCCGGTACGGCGGCCGGGACTCACTCGGCTACTTCGCGACGCGCCGGGACAAGGCCGTCGTCTTCTCCCCCAGCGGCAAGGCCGCCGTCACCTACCGGGTGGAGGCGGGCGTCTGCCTGGCCTCCGGCGACCCGCTGGGCGACCCGGAGGCGTGGACCCCGGCCATCGACGCCTGGCTGGAGCTGGCCGGGCGGTACGGGTGGCAGCCGGCGGTGATGGGCGCCGGGGAGGAGGGCGCCCGCGCGTACGCCCGCTCGGGCCTGGGCGCGCTCCAGCTCGGCGACGAGGCGATCCTCCAGGTGGCCTCGTTCGACCTGGAGGGCCGCGAGATGCGGGTGACCCGGCAGGCCGTCAACCGGGTGGAGCGCACCGGCGCGTCCGTCCGGATCCGGCGGCACGCCGAACTCTCCGACGAGGAGATGCGCGAGGTCATCCGGCGCGCCGACGCCTGGCGGGACACCGAGACCGAGCGCGGCTTCTCGATGGCCCTGGGGCGGCTGGGCGACCCGGCCGACGGGGACTGCCTGCTGGTCGAGGCGTTCGACAGCGAGGGACGGATGATCGCCCTGCTGTCCTTCGTGCCCTGGGGGCGGGACGGGGTCTCCCTCGACGTGATGCGGCGCGACCGGGCGGCGCCCAACGGCGTCATGGAGTTCATGGTGGCGCGGCTGTGCGCGCAGGCCGGCCGGTTCGGGATCAAGCGGATCTCCCTCAACTTCGCCGTGTTCCGCTCGGCGTTCGAGGAGGGCGCCCGGATCGGCGCGGGCCCGGTGCTGCGGCTGTGGCGCAAGCTGCTGCTGTTCTTCTCCAAGTGGTGGCAGCTCGAAGCGCTCTACCGGTCGAACGTGAAGTACAACCCCGAGTGGCACCCGCGCTTCCTCTGCTACGCGGACGCCGGCGCCCTCGCCCGGATCGGGCTGGCCTCGGGCATCGCCGAGGGCTTCGTCTCCGTGCCCAGCCTGGGCAAGCTGTGGGGCCGGGGGCGGGCGCGGGGCATCGCCCGCCCGGCGTCGACGGCCGGTCTGCCGCCGCTGTCCGAACTGGGCCTCGGCCCGGAGGCCGGCGGCGACCTGGTCAGGGACGAGCTGGAGCGGCTGCCCGAGCAGGTGCGGGTGCGCCGCCGCAAGCTGGAGCGGCTCCGCAGGGAGGGCATCGACCCGTACCCGCCGGACGCCCACCGGACGCACACGGCCGGCGCCGTCCGCGCGGCGCACGCGGGGCTCGCGCCCGGGGCGCGCACCGGGGAGCGGGCGGCCGTGGCGGGCCGGGTGCTGCTGCTGCGCCACCACGGCGGGATCGCCTTCGCCGTGCTGCGCGACTGGTCCGGCGACCTCCAGCTCACCATCACCCGGGACGGCTCGGGTCCCGAGCTGCTGCGCCGCTTCGCCCGGCTCGACCTCGGCGACCACATCGAGGCGGAGGGCGAGATCGGCACCACCGACCGCGGCGAGCTCACCCTCTTCGTCACCCGGGCCCGGCTGATCGCCAAGTGCCTGCGCCCCCTGCCGGACAAGCGGCGCGGCCTCAGCGACCCCGAGGCCCGGGTGCGGATGCGCTACGTGGACCTCGCCGTCTCGCCGGACGCCCGGCGGACGGTACGGGCGCGGAGCGCGGCCGTGCAGGCGCTGCGCGCGGGGCTGCTGGAGCGGGGCTACCTGGAGGTGGAGACGCCCGTGCTCCAGCAGGTGCACGGCGGCGCGAACGCCCGCCCGTTCACCACCCACATCAACGCCTACGACCTCGATATGTACCTGCGCATCGCCCCCGAGCTGTACCTGAAGCGGCTGTGCGTGGGCGGCCTGGAGAAGGTCTTCGAGCTGGGCCGCATCTTCCGCAACGAAGGCGTCTCCTACAAGCACAACCCCGAGTTCACCATGCTGGAGGCGTACCAGGCGTTCGCCGACTACGACGTGATGCTCGACCTGACGCGGGAGCTGATCCAGGGTGCGGCGGTCGCGGCGCACGGCGCGGCGGTGGCCGTGCGCACGGAGGCGTCCGGGAAGACCGTCGAGCACGACATCTCCGGGGTGTGGCCGGTGCGGACGGTGTACGGCGCGCTCTCGGAGGCGCTCGGCGAGGAGGTGTCGGCGGACACCCCGGAGGCGGAGCTGCGGCGGCACTGCGCGGCGGCGAGGGTGCCGGTCCGGCCGGAACAGGGGCGCGGGGACGTCGTCCTGGAGATGTACGAGCGGCTGGTCGAGGAGCGGACGACGCTGCCGGTGTTCTACAAGGACTTCCCCACCGACGTCTCGCCCCTCACCCGCCCGCACCGCGCGGACCCGCGGCTCGCCGAGCGCTGGGACCTGGTCGCGTTCGGCACCGAACTCGGCACCGCATACTCGGAGTTGACGGACCCGGTCGAGCAGCGCAACCGGCTGACCGCGCAGTCGCTGCTGGCGGCGGGCGGCGACCCGGAGGCGATGGAGCTCGACGAGGACTTCCTGCGCGCCCTGGAGTACGCGATGCCGCCGACGGGCGGGCTGGGGATCGGGGTGGACCGGCTGGTGATGTTCCTGACGGGCCTGTCGATCCGGGAGACGCTGCCGTTCCCGCTGGTGCGGCACCGGTGAGGGCGCCCGCCCGCCGGCGGGATGCTCCTATGGATGTCAAGCGGCTTCAGTGAGGTCGCCTTGAGTCGTTTGTCGGCTGGTGGATCGGTGGTCGAGGGATCGCATGAGGACGCGGTAGACCTCGCGTGCGACGTGGCGTTTGAGGCAGCGCATGATGTCCTTCTTCGACAGGCCCTGCTGGGTGCGCCGTTCCATGTAGATGCGGGTGCGTTCGTCCCAGCGCAGGCGGCAGAGCACGATGGTGTGCAGGGCGTGGTTGGCGGCCCGGTCTCCGCCGCGGTTGAGCCGGTGGCGGTCCCGGCGGCCCGAGGAGGCCGGTATGGGAGCGACGCCGCACAGGTGGGCGAAGGCTGCTTCGGAGTGCAGCCGGTCGGGGTTGTCACCGGCGGTGGCCAGCAGCTGCCCGGCCACGTCCGCGCCGACTCCTTGCAGGGCCAGGAGCTCGGGGGCGGCCTGGGCGGTGAGCGTCTTCAGCTCCGCCTCCAGCTCGTCGATCTCCTCGGTCAGGGCCAGGATCCGCCGGCCCAGCCGGCGCAGGGCCGCCTTGGCCGCGTGCAGCGGGTCGGCGAGATCGTCACCCGGCCGCAGCCGCGCGCACGCCTTCGCCAGCCGGGCGGCGGTCAGCCCGCGCAGCGGGGCGCGCAGGCTCTCGGGCGCGGTGACCAGCAGTTGCCGTGCCTGGTTGACTGCCTGGGTACGGGACTTGACCGCCGAACGGCGCGGCACCCGCAGAGCCCGCACGGCTTCCACGACACCGGTGCGGGTCTTGGGGGTCCCGCTCGCCCTGCCGGAGGCCACCGCCACGGCGGCGGCGTAGGCGTCGATCGGGTCGGACTTGCCCTTCAGCCTGCGGGTTTTGCGGTCCGGCCGGTCGACCTCGACGACCTTCAGTCCCGCTTCGCGCAGAACGCGGGCGAGTTCGGCGCCGTAGGCGCCGGTGCCTTCCACGCCGACGGCCGTCACGGTGCCCTGGGCGAGCAGCCAGGCCAGGAGCTTGCGATATCCGGGGCCGGTGGCCTCGAACTCCTGGTCGGCCAGGTGGCGGCCGAGGCGGTCGACCACGGCGGCGTGGTGGGTCTCGCCGTGGGTGTCGATGCCGCCTGTGACTTCCAGGGCCTGGTCCGTCATGCTGGTCACTGCCGTCCTCTCGCTGATCCCGGTAGGGCGGCACGCGCCGGCCGGGCGGGCGGACAAGACAGTGGCGGGGCTTCTTGACCAAGCTCCTATAAGGTCACGGTCGCCCGTCCGGTCGCGTGCGAGGCGGCTCCTCCGAGCGGATCGACAAATCCCAAACAAGACAGTCGAGACGTCGGTCAGTCCGTGAGTCAGACCCGTCGGAGAAGCCACGTCACATCCTCACTGTCAGTCCTTGACGTTCTCGCGCACGCGCCGGGAGGGCGTGAAGACGTAGAGGTCGAGGACGCCCGGCGGGTCGGCGAGCCCCGGACCGCCCGCCTCCGTCCAGGCGGCGACGTCGGCCGGGACGTCGGGGTCGTTGCACAACCCCAGCCAGACGGGCCGTCCACCGGCCTCCCGGCCGGCCCGGGACGGCTGCACGACGATGACGTTCGCCTGCTCGCAGGCGTCCAGGCAGTCGGTGACGCGCACGGCGGCCGTACCGTCCAGGGCCTGGCGCAGCGCGCGCAGTTGGGCCGCGTGGTCGACGCCGGGGACTTTGGGCGTACCGCAGCAGCAGCCGCGGCAGACGGTGACCGTGCAGCGGTCCGCCGCGGGCGCGGCGGCGTCGGCGCGGCGGGTGCGTTTCCTGGCGGGGGCGCTCATCGGTGTCCTCGGTGGTCGGGAGGTGGGCAGGGGCGGCCGTCGGCCGGGGCCGTGTCGGCCGGGGCCGTGTCGGCCGGGGCCGTGTCGGCCGGGGCCGTGTCGGCCGGGGCGGCCGCCACGGCCTCCCAGTGGACCGTCCGGTCGCACCAGCGGTTCAGGAGGGCGGGGTCGTGGCCCACCGCCAGCAGGCCGGCGCCGGTCTCCCGGCGGTAGTCCTCGACGACGGCGACCAGGGCGGCCGTCGTCGAGGCGTCGAGCATGGCCGTCATCTCGTCGCAGACCAGCCAGCGCGGCCGGAGGGCCAGGGCGCGGGCCAGGCAGGCGCGCTGCAGCTGGCCGTCGCTGACCTCGTGCGGGCGGCGGGTGAGCAGGTCGGGGGTGAGGCCGGTGGCGGCGGCGAGTTCGCGGACACGGTCGGCGGCCTCGGCGCGGCGGCCGGTCGCGCGGAGCGGTTCGGCGATCAGGTCGTGGAGCCGCAGCCGGGGGTCGGCGGACATGCGCGGCTGCTGGAAGACGACGCCGAACGCGGTGCGTTGCGCGCGGGGGGCGCGGTGGCGCCAGCCGCGCGCGGGTTCGCCGTCCAGGGTCACCGTGCCGGCGTCGGGGCGGTGCAGCAGCGCCGCGACCCGGGCCAGGGTGGACTTGCCGCAGCCGCTGGGGCCGAGCAGTCCGACGGCCTCGCCCGCGGCCACGGTCAGGGAGGCGTCGCGGACGACGGGCCGGCGCGGTTCGTAGCCGGCGGTCACGTGGCGCAGCTCAAGCACGGGCGCTCCTCGGGTGGTGGCAGGCGACGCCGTCCGTGAGCGGCGGGACAGCGGCGCAGGCGTCCGCGGCGCGGGGGCAGCGGGGGGCGAAGGCGCAGCCGGCGGGGAGGTCGCCGAGTTCCGGGGGCATACCGGGGATGGGGGTGAAGGCGCGTTCGGGCAGGGCGTCGAGCAGGCCGCGGGCGTAGGGGTGGCGGGGGCCCGGGGCGCCGAAGAAGGCTTCGGCGTCGGCGAGTTCGACGATGCGGCCGGCGTACATCACGGCGACGCGGTCGGCGATCCGCTCGGCCGCCGCCAGGTCGTGCGTGATCACGAGGAGAGTGTGGCCGCGGTCGACCTGGGCGCGCAGTTCGTCGACCGTACGGTCCACGAGCGCGCGGTCCAGTCCCGTCGTCGGCTCGTCGGCGAGCAGCAGCGGGGCGTCGCCGACGAGGGCGAGGGCGGTGGCGGCCCGCTGGGCGAGGCCGCCGGAGAGCTGGTGCGGGTGCCGGTCGAGGTGGTCGGCGGGGAACGCGGCGCGCGCGGCGGCGGCTTCCTCGCCGTCGCGCCGGCCGGTCAGCTCGCGGATCGTCTCGCGGAGCTGGGAGCGGACGGTGCGGACGGGGGTGAGGTGGTCGGCGGGGAACGCGGCGCGCGCGGCGGCGGCTTCCTCGCCGTCGCGCCGGCCGGTCAGCTCGCGGATCGTCTCGCGGAGCTGGGAGCGGACGGTGCGGACGGGGGTGAGGTGGGCGGCGGGGCTTTGGGGGACGAGGCCGATGCGGCGGCCTCTGACCGTGCGGGCGAGCGTCCGCTCGTCGGCGGTCAGGAGGTCCAGCCGGTCGTCGTCGCCGCTCAGCCAGGCGTGGCCTTCCGTGCGGGCGTTGCCCGGCAGGAGGCCGAGGAGGGCTGAGGCGAGGACGGACTTTCCGCAGCCGCTCTCGCCGATGAGGGCGAGGCATTCGCCTCGGTGGAGGCGGAAGGTGGCGTCGGTGACGGCGGCGATGTCGCGGCCGCCGCGCATACGGAAGCGGACGGAAAGGTTCTGGACGTCCAGGAGGGGGGTGGCGTCCTGCGGAGCTGTGCCCCGGACCCGCCCCTTCCCGTTTCTCGCGGGGGATGCGCCCCCACGCACCCCCGCCTCGTCGCGGCTGCGCCGCTCGGGCTCCAACGCCGGCCGGGCCGACTCCGCGAGGGAGACCTCCCGCGGAACCGCGCTCCTGCCCCGCCCCTCCCCGTCTTCCGCAAGGGCCGCGCCCCCGCAAGCCCCCGCTTCGTCGCGGCTGCGCCGCTCGGCCGATCCAGCCCGTCCGGCGTTTGAGGACGTCCGCGCGGAGCGCGGTTGCGGGGGTCGGGGGGCGGAGCCCCCGGTCGCCTGGGGGGCGCGCGGGGGCTCCGCCCCGCGAGAATCGGGTCGGGGCGGGGTGGGGACCATCACAGCGTCAGCTCCGATCGCCGCCGAGGCGAGAGGCGTTCGCGCCACGCGGCCGCCAGACCCGCGACGGCCAGGGTGGGGACGATGATGAACAGGCCGGGGAACAGGGTCGGCCACCAGTCGCCGGCCAGCAGGGAACCGCGTGCCGCCTGCACCATGTTGCCCAGGCTGGCCTGGTGGGTGGGCAGGCCCAGGCCCAGGAACGACAGGGCCGACTCGTGCCAGATCGCGTGCGGGATCATCAGCACGGCGGCCAGCCCGGCCTGCGGCAGGACGCCCGGCAGCAGGTGCCGTACGGCGATCCGCAGCCGCGACGAGCCGCCGGAGACGGCCGCGTCGACAAACGGGCGGGAGCGCAGCGACAGCACCTCGGCGCGGACGATCCGGGCGGTGGACAGCCAGTGGGTGACGGCGATGGACGCGATGACCGGGCCGACGCCGGGGCGGAACATCGCCACCACGAAGATGCCGAGCAGCAGGTGCGGCACGGACGAGAAGAGGTCGACGACGCGCATGACGACACGGTCGGCCCAGCCGCCGAGCGCCCCGGCCAGGGCGCCCACCGCCGTGCCGACGACGGTGGCGACGAGGGCGGCGACCGCGCCGACGAGCAGCGAGACCCGCAGCCCGTAGACGGAGCGCAGCAGCAGGTCGCGGCCGACCTCGTCGGTGCCGAAGGGGTGGGCCGCGCTCGGCGCCTGGAGCTTGGCGGCCAGGTCGACGGCCTGCTCGTCCAGGGGGACGAACAGCGGCACCAGGACGACGGTCAGCACGGTGACGGCGACGAGCGCGGCGCTCACCGCGCCCTTGGGGAGGCGCCGGGCGGATATCGCGAGCTCAGCCATCGAAGCCCACCCTCGGGTCGGCCAGCCCGTACAGCAGGTCCGACAGCAGATTGCCGACCAGCACGGCCGCCGTGGCCAGCACGGTGAGCGCGGCGAGCAGCGGGAAGTCGACGCCGGTCGCGGCGTCGACGGTGGCGGAGGCGATGCCCGGCCAGCTGAAGACGGTCTCCACGAGCAGGGCTCCGGTGATCAGTTCGGGGACGCGGGAGCCGATCAGGGTGAGGACCGGCAGCAGTCCCGAGCGGAGGGCGTGGCCGAGCAGGACGGTGCGTTCGGAGAGGCCGCGGGCGCGGGCGCCGCGTACCGGGTCCTCGTCGAGCGCGTCGCCGACGCCCTGGCGCACGTACAGCACGAACCACGGCAGCTGGGTGACGGCGAGCACGGCCGCGGGCAGCACCAGGTGGGAGGCGACCTGTCCGGCGGTGACGGTGTCGCTGCCGGTGTCGGTGAGGCCGCCGGCGGGCAGCGCGCCGGTCTTGAGGGCGAAGAACCAGACGGCCAGCAGGCCGAGCCAGAACGGCGGCGCCGCCTCCAGGACGTACGCCAGGGAGGTGACGGCCCGGTCGAGGAGCCCGCCGCGGCGCCGGGCGGCGAGTACGCCGAGCGCGGTGCCGACGAGGACGGCGGCGGCGAAGGCGGTGCCGCAGAGCAGCACGGACCAGCCGATGCGTTCGCCGATGGCCTGGGCGACGGGCTGCCGCAGGGTGGTGGAGACGCCGAGGTCGCCGGTGAGGGCGGCGGTCAGCCAGTCCCACCAGCGGGCGGCGAACGGCCGGTCGGCGCCGAGGTTGTGCCGGAGCTGGTCCAGGACGTCCTGGCCGGTGCCGGGCGCGCCGCCGCCCGCGTAGACCCGGGCGGGGTCGAACGGGGAGGCGGCGGCGACGGCGAAGACGGCGAAGGTCACGACGAGCAGGACGGGGACGGCGGCGAGCAGCCGCCGTCCCGCCATGCGGGCCATCGGCCCCCAGGGCAGGGCCGTCCCGCGGGTACCGCGGGTGCTCACCGCTTCGGCTGCCAGTCCTCGACGTTCCACCAGGGGCCGGCGCCGAGGCCGTGGTCGTGCGGCTCGACCTGGGTGGTGAGGTCCTTCCAGTTGTCCCTCATCACGTAGAGGTGGTCGACGTGGGTGAGGAAGACGTAGCCGGGGTCGTCGGCGAGGGCGTGCTGGACCTTGTCGTACGCGGCCTTGCGGACGGCCTTGTCGCCGCTGCGCCGGCCCTCCTCCAGGGCCTTGTCGACCTCGGGGTTCTTGTAGGCGGCCATGTTGTTGAAGCCGTCGAGGGCGAGGGAGGAGTGCAGCAGGTTGTAGAGGTCGAAGTCGGGGTCGGCCGGGTTGCCGCCGCCGGCGAGGACCGCGTCGTCCTTCAGGCGCGGCTCGATGACCTCCCAGGTGCCGCTCTGCACCTTGGCCCGGATGCCGATCTTCTTGGCGTCGGAGGCGAAGGCGAGGGCGTGCTCCTGGCGGAGCTTGTCACCGGCGGGGAACCAGAGGGTGAACTCGGCGCGCTCGCCGTCCTTCTCCCGGATGCCGTCGGCACCGGGCTTCCAGCCCGCGTCATCCAGCAGCTTCTTCGCCTTCTCGGGGTCGTGCGGGCGCTCGGTGCCCTTGGCGAACCACTCGCTGTCGGTGGGGACGGGCCCGTAGCCGGCCCGGCCCGCGCCCTCCAGCAGGCTCTTGACCATGGCGTCGCGGTCGACGGCGAGGTCGAGGGCGCGGCGGACGGCGGTGTCGCCGGTGACCTTGTTGCCGGTGGGCAGGGTCACGCCGCGGAAGTCGGTGGTCTTCGCGGTGATCGTCGTCTTGGAGTCGTCGCCCTGGAAGCCCTTGACGAGGTTGGGCGGCAGGATGGCGCCGTCGAGGTCGCCGCTGCGCAGCCGGGTGGCCCGGACGTCGTCGTCCTTGATGATGGCCATAGTGAGCTTCTTGACCTTCGGTTCGCCGCCCCAGTAGTCGGGGTTGGCCTTGAAGGTCAGCTTCTCGCCCTTGCTCCAGCCGGTGAGGACGTAGGGGCCGGTGCCGATGGGCTTGGTGTTGAACGGGCCGGTGTTGACGTCCTGTCCCTTGGCGGCGTGCTCGGGGACGATCGGCAGGACGGTGCGCTCGGCGAAGGGCGCGTAGGGGTACTTCAGGGAGAAGACGACGGTGTCGTCGCCGCGGGCGGTGACCTTGTCGACGGCGGCGAGCTCGCCCTTGTCGGCGTTGTTGGTCTTCTCGTCGAGGATCGTCCGGTAGGTGAAGACGACGTCCTCGGCGGTGAAGGGCTTGCCGTCGCTGAACGTCACCCCGTGCCGGAGCGGGAAGGTGTAGGTGCGGCCGTCGTCGGTGACCTTCGGGAAGGACGCGGCGAGGGCGGGGCGGAGCTTCATGTCCGCGCCGCGGCGCAGCAGGCCGTCGAAGATCTTGGAGTTGCCGTCCTTGCCGTAGCCGAGCAGGGGGCTGAGGGTCTCCGGCTCGTTCGCGATGCCGACGACGAGCGAGTCCCTGACCCCGCCGGAACCGTTCCCGCCGTTCCCGCCGCCGGGCTTGCCGCAGGCGGCGGCGCCCGTGGCCAGCACGCCCGCCGCGACCATGGCGGCCGTCACCCGTATGGACCGGGCCGTCATGCCCTCCACCCCAGTTCACTTCTCGGTTGCTGTTGCGAATACCTCGCAATTAAATCGCACGGCGCGGAGTGGTCATGATCGAGGTGGGAGCTGTGTGTCAGGTGGCCGCCGCCCGCCCCGTCGACCCCCGTTCCACCAGCAGCGGCGTCGCGTCGCGGGTGCGGCGGGCCGGGGCGCCGTCCAGGAGGGCGACGAGTTCCTCGGCGGCGCGGCGGCCGAAGGCGGCGGTGTCGCGGGCGAGGGCGGTGAGGGGTGGGTGGGTGCTGCGGCAGAGGACGGAGTCGTCCCAGGCGACGATGGAGAGGTCGGCGGGGACGGCCAGGCCGCGGCGGGCGGCGGCGGCGAGGCCGGCGACGGCCATCACGTCGTTGTCGTAGACGACGGCGGTGGGCGGCCGGGGGGCGGCGAGCAGCCGGTGGGTGGCCTCGGCGCCCTGGGCGTCGGAGTAGTCCGTGGTCACGGAGGTGACGTGCAGGCCGTGGCGCTCGGCGGCCCGGCGCAGGGCGGCGGCGCGGCGCAGGGTGTGGGCGAGTTCCCCGAGGCCCGCGACGTGGGCGACGCGGCGGTGGCCGAGGGCGTCGAGCCGGGCGACGACGGAGTCCATGGCCTCGGCGTCGTCGGCCCAGAGGTTGGAGAGCGCGCCGTCGGGGGCCGGTTCCCAGGCGGGGTCGTCCATCGCGCCGATCACCACGGTGGGCAGGCCGAGCCCGGCGAGCAGGGCGGGCCGGGGGTCGTCGGCGCGCGGGTCGACGACGAGGAGGCCGTCGACGCGGTGCTCGGCCCACCAGCGGCGGTGCACGGCGCACTCGGCGGCCACGTCCTCGACCACCTGGAAGAGCAGGCCGAGGCCGCGCGCGGCGAGGGCCTCCTGGACGCCGGAGACGAGCCGGAGGAAGAACGACTCGACGCCGAGGGTCCTGGCGGGCCGGGCGAGGACCAGGCCGACGGTGGCGGAGCCCTCGCCGGACAGCGCGCGGGCCGCCGTGCTGGGCTGCCAGCCCAACTGCTCGGCGACGCGCCGGACCCGCTCGCGGGTGCCCTCCGAGACGCCCGGGCGGCCGTTGAGCGCGAAGGACACCGCGCTCTCCGACACCCCGGCGCGGCGGGCGATGTCGCGGATGGTCGGGCGGCGGGCCGGCAGGCGGCGCATGGGGTCTCCTCGGGCGTCCGGAGCGGGCCCGGCACCGGCCCGGGCCCCAACACACTAAAGCGCATTAGTCGTTGACGGAAGTATTGACGTGACTCCCTTGCCGGGTGCACCTTTTGGACCGCCACCTTCCGGCCCGACCGAAGGAGCCCGGCCATGCACCCGTCCCGTGGAGTCGTCCGGAGAACCGTCCGGCCGGCCGTTCCGCTGCTCGCCCTCGCGCTGGCGCTGAGCGCCTGCGGTTCGGACGGCGGAGGGGGTGGCGGGTCGGCGGCGGACGGGCGGATCGAGGGCCGGATATCGTTCCAGACCTGGAATCTCCGGGCCGGTTACAAGGACTACTTCGAGTCGCTGGCGAAGGAATTCGAGAAACGGCATCCCGATGTCACGGTGAAATGGCTGGACCAGCCCGCCGAGCACTACGCGGACAAACTCGGGGCGGACGCCGCCGCCGGCACGCTGCCCGACGTCGTCAACGTCTCCCCGGACCTCTCCTATCCGCTGGCCAAGGCGGGCGTGCTGCTGAACCTCGACAAGGAGCCGGTGGCCGCGAAGTTCCGGGACGAGTACACGGCGGAGGCGTGGCGGGGGAACACCCTGCCGGGGCTGGACGGGGCGTACGCGTTCCCCTGGTACCTCACCACGGGCCCGCTGTTCTACAACAAGTCCCTGTTCCGCGCGTCCGGTCTGGATCCGGAGAAGCCGCCGCGGACCTACGACGAGCTGTTCACCGCCGCCGCGGAGATGTCCCGCCGGTCGGGCGGCCGGACGGCCACTCTGGCGGGCACCCCGGCGATCGAGGACTTCGGCCGGTACGGGGTCCGGCTGATGAACGACGACGCCACCCGGTTCACCTACAACGAGTCCAAGGGCGTCGAGCTACTGACCCGCTACAAGCGGCTGCACGACGACGGCGGCCTGGATCCGCAGGCGCTCACGAGCACTCCGGAACAGGCGGGCCGGAAATTCCTGGAGCAGAAGGTCGCCATGAATCCGGGCGGCGCGAACGACCTGGCGAACTTCCGGAAGAACGCGCCGAGTCTGTACCGGAACCTCGGAATCACCGACGCCCCGAACAACACCGGGAAGCCGAACATGTACGTCATGGGCCTCGCGGTCAACAAGAACAGCAACCACAAGGCCGCGGCCATCGCCTTCGCCCATTTCGTGACCGACCGGAGGAACCAGGAGGCGTTCGCGCACCGGGTCGCCGTCTTCCCGAGCACGAAGGGTTCGCTCGACGACCCGTACTGGACGAAGGACGACGGGACGGACGAGGGCCGGGTGCGGGTCGCCTCGGCGAAAGCGCTGAAAGGCGCCGTGAATTACACGCCCGTGGTGATGAGCGACGAGATGAAGACGATTCTGCGGAACGAGGTCGCCAAGGCCCTCCAGGGAAAGAAGTCGCCGAAGGAGGCACTCGACGACGCGGTGGAGCAGAGCGACCGGCTGCTGCGGCGGAAGTGATCCGGCCATGGCCCGCAGAGACGTGGCCCGCAGAGACGTGGCCCGCGGAGACATCGCCCGCCGCCGAGACATCGCCCGCGGAGACCTGGCCCGCAGAGGCGTCCGCCTCCACCACCCCGTGACCCCCTGGCTGCTCCTGCTCCCCGGGCTCGCCGTCCTCGCCGCGTTCAGCCTGTTCCCGTTCCTGACGACCGTCCGCGACGCGTTCACCGACGCCCGGACGCTCGTCCCCGGGCACTGGGTCGGGCTGCGGAACTTCCGGGACATGCTGCGTGACGAGCAGTTCTGGGTGGCCCTGCGGAACAGCGCGCTGTACGTCGTCCTCGTCGTCCCGTTCACCGTGCTGCTGCCGCTGCTGCTGGCGCTGCTGGTGCACAAGAGGCTTCCGGGGATGGGCTTCTTCCGGGCCGCGTTCTACACCCCGGTGGTGGCCTCGGTGGTGGCGGTGGCGCTGATCTGGTCCTGGATGCTGGACGACCGGGGGCTGGTCAACGGCATCCTCAAGGCGCTGGGCGCCGGGCCGGTGTCGTTCCTCGGCGACTCCTGGCTGCTCCTGTTCAGCGCGATGGCGCTGACGGTGTGGAAGGGCCTCGGCTACTACATGGTGATCTACCTGGCCGCGCTGGCCAACGTCCCGCGCGAGCTGCACGAGGCCGCGGCGGTCGACGGCGCCGGCCCGCTGCGCCGCTTCGCCAGCGTCACCGTGCCGGCCGTCCGCTCGACGATGGTGCTGGTCGGCGCCCTGTCGTCGGTCTCCGCGTGCAAGGTCTTCTCAGAGGTGTTCCTGCTGGCGGGGCCCACCGGCGGGCCGGCCGGGGAGGACACCACGCTCGTCATGCTGGTGCAGCGGACGGGCACCGGTCTCGACGGGCGCGTCGGCTACGCCTCCGCCCTGTCCCTCGTCGTCTTCGTGATCGCGCTGCTGCTGATGCTGCTGGTGCTGCGCGCCGGCCGGGGCGGGAACGCGGCGGACCGGGAGGGGCACCGGTGACCAGGACGTCGTGGGCGGAGAAGGTGTTCCGCTACGTGCTGCTGCTCGTGGTGCTGGCGCTGACCGTCGGCCCGTTCCTCTGGCAGCTGTCCACCTCGTTCAAGAGCACGACCGAGGACGTCTACACCTCGCCGCCCCGCTTCCTGCCCGCGCACCCCACCGCGCACAACTACGCCGAGGTGGCCGACATCGTCCCGGTCTGGGACTACGCCCTCAACTCGCTGACGGTGGCGGTGGCGAGCGTGCTCACCAACCTGGCGGGGGCGTCGACGGCGGGCTACGCGCTGGCCCGGCTGCGCTTCCGGGGCCGCGGGCTCGCGGGGCTGGCCTTCGTGGCGGCGCTGCTGGTGCCCGCGGAGTCGCTGGTGATCGCGCAGTTCACCATGATGCGCGACCTCCACCTGAACAACACCCTCACCGCCGTGGTGCTGCCCGGGGCCGTCGGCGCGCTGAACGTGCTGCTCATGCGGAACGCGTTCGCCGGTGTCCCGCGCGAGATCGAGGAGGCGGCGGTCGTCGACGGCGCGAACACCTGGCAGCGGTTCACCCGGATCGCGCTGCCGTCGGTGCGCGGGACGCTCGCCGTCGTCGCGATCTTCGCGTTCATGGGCGCCTGGGACGACTTCCTCTGGCCGCTGATCGTCCTGTCGGACTCCGAGCGCTACACGCTGACCGTCGGCCTGAACTTCCTGCACGGCACGTTCCAGCAGGACCCGCGGCTCGTCGCCGCCGGGACCGTCATCGCGGTGGCCCCGCTCGTGGTGCTGTTCGCCTGCCTCCAGCGGTACTTCTTCCGCGGGGCCGGCGAGGGCGCCGTCAAGGGCTGAACGTCCTGGACCCCGTTCCGGAGAGGAGCTCCATGAGCGTGCGTTTCGGCGTCAACTACACCCCCAGCCGGGGCTGGTTCCACCACTGGCTGGACTTCGACCTCGACGACGTCCGCGCCGATCTGGACGGCGTGGCGTCCCTCGGCCTGGACCACATCCGGGTCTTCCCGCTCTGGCCGCTGTTCCAGCCCAACCGGACGCTGATCCGGCCGCGCGCCGTCGAGCAGCTGGTCCGGCTGGTGGACGCGGCAGGCGAACGCGGCCTGGACGTCGCCGTGGACGGGCTGCAGGGGCACCTGTCGAGCTTCGACTTCCTGCCCTCGTGGGTGACCACCTGGCACCGCCGCAACCTGTTCACCGACCCGGACGTCGTGGACGCCCAGGCCCGCTACCTCGCGGCGCTGGCGGGGGCGCTCGCCGGGCGGGCCAACTTCCTCGGCATGACCGTCGGCAACGAGACCAACCAGTTCGCCGGCGACCCGCACCCCGCCCCGGACCGGGTCACCACCGCCGAGGCGGGCCGCTGGCTGCGCCGGATGACGGAGGCGTGCGAACGGGCCGCGCCCGGCCGGACGCATCTGCACGCCGCGTACGACGCCGCCTGGTACGACGGCACGCACCCCTTCACACCCGCGCACGCGGCCCGGATCGGCGCCATGACCGCCGTGCACTCGTGGGTGTTCAACGGCACCGCCCAGCGGCACGGCCCGGACGGCGCGGCGACCGGGCTGCACGCCGCGTACCTGATCGAACTGTCCAAGGCGTGGGCCGACGATCCGGCGCGCCCGGTGTGGCTCCAGGAGGTCGGGGCGCCCGCGCCGCACATACCGCCCGCGCGGGCGGCCGAGTTCACCCGCACGACCCTCCGCAACGCACTGGACTGCCCCGGGCTGTGGGGGGTCACCTGGTGGTGCTCGCACGACGTGGACCGGGCCCTGGCCGACTTCCCGGCGCTGGAGTACGACCTGGGGCTGTTCACCAACGACCGCCGGCTCAAACCGGCGGGCGAGGCGCTGGCCCGGGTGGTACGGGAGTACAGGGAGTTCGAGGAGAGCGCGGCGGGCCGGGCGGGCGCGTACGACGGGCCCGCGCCCCGGCGCACGGCGCTGATCCTCGACGCGGGCGACGTGGAGAGCGCGCCGCTGCGACCGCTGTGCGCACCGGGCGGCGCCTTCTTCGAGGCGTGGATGCGGAACGCCGCGGACGGGGTCCGTCCGGCCGTGGTGCTCGCCCAACGCATCACCGAACCGGGCCACTTGGCGGCCCGGGGCATCGAGGAGACGATCGCCGCCGACCGGCTTCCCTGACCACCGCCGGACACCGCCGCGGGCCCGGTCCGCCCGCGGACCCCGGAGCCGAACGAGGAGGGCGCGATCCCCGGGGCCGGGGCTGTCCCTCCGCATATCCCCTCGGAGGAGCGTCATGCACGGACCCACCCACGGATCCGGGACCGCCGGATCCGCCCGGCCGGGCGATCGCGCCAATACCACTGGTCGCGCCGCGGCCGCCGGGGCCACCGATGTCGCCGGGACTGCCGGAGCTACCGGAGCCGCCGGAGCTGCCGGAGCCGCCGGAGCCGCCGACAGATCCGTCCCGCCTACGCCCGCCCGCACCCTCGTACCCGCCGGATCCACCCACCGGTCCGTTCCCGCCGGGACCACCCGCCGCGCGCCTGCCGCCGGGCTCGCACGCCGTACCGTCCTCGCCGCCGGTTTCGCGACCGCGTTCGCCACGCCGCTCGCCCGGCCGTCGGCGGCGCGGGCCGCCGGTCGGGCGGACGCCCCGGCGGGCGGCGCCGCGGGGAACGCGGCCCCGGACCTCCGGCCGTACGCCGCCTACTGGTTCCCCGACACCCCGCCCCCGGGCACGCCCCCGCCCGGTGTCGTCTGGCGGAGCCTCGCCCGGTGGAGACCGGAGGACGACCCCGATCTCCCCTTCAACCGCGCGTCCGTCCCGCTCGCCCCGCGGTTCACTCCCCCACCGCGCGGCGGCGCCCGGGCCGGGCAGGCCCGGATCAGCGCCCTGGTCTCCTTCGCCCCCACCTCCGGACACCCCTCCCAGGGCGGCCCGACCGCCGACCACTACGCCTTCACCCACTGGTCCCACCTCGACGAGCTGGTGTTCTGGGGCGGCTCCTCGGGCGAGGGCCTGGTCCTCGCGCCCACCGCGCCCGTCGTGGACGCCGCCCACCGCCACGGCGTCCCCGTCCTGGGCACGGTGTTCCTGCCCCCGGCGGCCTTCGGCGGCCGGCTGGAGTGGACGCGGGACCTGCTGCGCCGGGCGCCGGACGGCGGCTTCCCGCTGGCCGGCCGGCTGGCCGCGGTGGCCCGCGCGTACGGCTTCGACGGCTGGTTCCTCAACGCCGAGACGGAGGGCGGCGACGCCCGGCTCGGCGCGGACATGCGCGACTTCGTGGCGCACCTCAGGGCCACCGGACTCCGCGTCACCTGGTACGACGCGCTGGCGATCTCCGGGGACGTCGCGTGGCAGAACGAGCTGAACGAGCACAATGACGCCTTCTTCCGCGCGGCCGGCACGATGTTCGTCAACTTCGGCTGGACGCGCGGCGGCCTGCGGTCGTCCGGGGAGCGGGCCGAGGCCATGGGCCGGGACCGGTACGAGCTGTGGGCCGGCGTCGACGTGGAGGCGCGCGGCTGGGACACGCCCGTCGACTGGGACGCCGTCCTCCCGGCCGACCGCCCGCACGTGACCTCCCTGGGCCTGTACCACCCGGAGTGGACCTGGAAGCAGGCGGCCGACCGCTCCCCCGCCGCCTTCCACGCCCGCGACGACCGCTTCTGGACCGGCACGGGCGGCGCGGGAGGCACCTGGCGCGCCCCCGCCGCGTCCGTCGCCGACCGCTCCACGCTCACCGCCCTCCCCTTCGCGACCGTGTTCAACACCGGCCACGGGCTCGGCTGGTACGAGCGGGGGCGGCCCGTCCCGTCCGGCCCCTGGCACCACCTGGGCCTCCAGGACCTGCTGCCCGGCCGCCGCCGGGTGACCGCCGGCCCGGACCCGGCCCCGTCCGTCGGCTACGACTTCGCCGACGCCTGGCACGGCGGCGGCAGCCTGCTGGTGGCCGGCCCGCTCCCGGAGCCCGCGACGGTGGAGCTGTACGCCGCCCGGCTGCCGCTGTCGCCGTCCACGGTCGTCGAGCTGACGTACCGCACGGACGCGGGGAGCGCGCCGGTGCGGGTGGAGTTCACCGCGGACGCGGGGGACGGGCACACCGGCGTCCTGGCCGCCGGGCGGGCCGGCCCGGCGTGGAGCACGGTGACCGTCCGGGCGGGCGCTCTACTGCGGGGCCGCGCCCGGGGCACGCTCCGCACCCTGGGCGTACGCCTCAGCGCGCCCGACGGCGGGCCGGTGCGCTGGCGGCTGGGCCGGCTGGCCGTCCGGGACGGCGTGACGAAGCCGCCGGCCCCTCCGGGTCGCCCGACGGTCACGGCGGCGGACGTCCGCCCCGACGGCACCGCCGCCCTCCGCCTGGCCTGGCACCCGTCGCCCTCGGCCGTACGCCACTACCTCCTCCACCAGCGGCTGCCGGACGGCGGCGTCCGCTTCCTCGGCGGCACCTGTGGGCATGCCTTCTACGTTCCGGAGCTGCGCCGTACGGCCGGCGACGCGGTCACGCGCGTCGAGGTGCGCGCGGTGGACGAGCTGTACGCCTCCTCGGCCCCCGCCGTCGTCCGGTTCCGCCGGCCGGACCCGCACTCCCGGTAGGGAAGGCCCCGTAAGGAACACCCCGTAAGGAACGCCCGGCAACGAACTCCCGGTGACCCCGATCGGTAAGGACACCTGATGCACAACGACCGCACGACCACCGAAGACCGCCTGCGGCGGGTGCTGGACGAGCGCATCCGTCCGGCCGTGTACCCCGAGTCGGTGCCGCTGACCGTCGGCGTGTGGCACGCCCCGGGCGAACCCGTGCCCGTCGCGGAGGGCCTGGCGGCGCCACGCGAGCCGATCGGGCCCGGCGACGCCTGGGGCCCGGCCTGGGGGACGAGCTGGTTCACGGTGACGGGCACGGTGCCCGCCGCGTGGGCGGGGCGGACCGTCGAGGCCCTGCTGGACCTCGGCTTCGACCCCAACCTGACCGGATTCCAGTGCGAGGGCCTGGTCTACCGGGCGGACGGCTCGCCCGTGAAGGGCCTCAACCCGCGCAACCAGTGGGTGCGGATCGGCGCCCCGGTGGCCGGGGGCGAGGAGGTGCGGCTGCACGTCGAGGCCGCCGCCAATCCGGTGATCCTCGACTACGAGCCGTTCCGCCCGACCGAGCTGGGTGACCTCGCGACGGCCGACCGCCGCCCCCGCTACCGGCTGGGCCGTATGGACCTGGCCGTGTTCGACGCCGTGGTGTGGGAGCTGGTGCACGACCTGGAGGTGCTGGACGGGCTGATGACCGGTCTGCCCGAGGAGTCGCCGCGCCGCTGGGAGGTGCTGCGGGCGGTGGAACGGGCGCTGGACGCCGTGGACCTCCAGGACGTCGGCGGCACGGCCGCCCGCGCCCGCGAACTGCTCGCCGACGCCTTGTCGGCCCCGGCGCAGGCGTCGGCGCACCGGATCAGCGCCGTCGGCCACGCGCACATCGACTCGGCGTGGCTGTGGCCGCTCCGCGAGACGGTCCGCAAGGTGGCCCGGACCACGTCCAACATGACGGCCCTGCTGGATGAGGAGCCGGACTTCGTCTACGCGATGTCGCAGGCGCAGCAGTTCGCGTGGGTGAAGGAGCACCGGCCGGAGGTCTGGGCGCGGGTGAAGAAGGCGGTGGCGGACGGGCGGTTCGTGCCGGTCGGCGGGATGTGGGTGGAGTCGGACACCAACATGCCCGGGTCGGAGGCGCTGGCCCGGCAGTTCACGCACGGGAAGCGGTTCTTCCTGGAGGAGTTCGGGATCGAGACGGAGGAGGTGTGGCTGCCGGACTCGTTCGGCTACTCGGCCGCGCTTCCGCAACTCGTGCGGCTGTCGGGATCGAAGTGGTTCCTGACCCAGAAGATCTCCTGGAGTAAAACGAACACATTCCCCCACCACACGTTCTGGTGGGAGGGCCTGGACGGCACCCGCGTCTTCACCCACTTCCCGCCCATCGACACCTACAACGCCCAGCTCTCCGGCGAGGAACTGGCCCACGCCGTGCGCAACTTCCGGGAGAAGGGCGGCGCCACCCGCTCCCTCGCCCCGACCGGCTGGGGCGACGGGGGTGGTGGCACCACGCGCGAGATGCTGGCGCGGGCCCGGCGGCTCGCGGACCTGGAGGGGTCGGCCCGGGTGGTGTTCGAACGGCCGTCGGCGTTCTTCGAGAAGGCACACGCCGAGTACGCGGCGGACGCGCCGGTCTGGGCCGGCGAGCTGTACCTGGAGCTGCACCGCGCCACCCTCACCAGCCAGGCCCGCACCAAACAGGGCAACCGCCGGGCGGAACGGCTGCTGTACGAGGCGGAGCTGTGGTCGGCGACGGCGGCGGTGCGCACCGGCTTCCCGTACCCGTACGAGCGGCTGGACCGGCTGTGGAAGACCGTGCTTCTGCACCAGTTCCACGACATCCTGCCCGGCACGTCGATCGCCTGGGTGCACCGGGAGGCGGCGGCCACCTACGCGGCGGTCGCCGCCGAGCTGGAGTCGCTGGTCGCGGACGCGCTGGCGGCGCTCGCCGGGGACGGCTCGGCCGGCGGCACGGTCGTCTTCAACGCCGCGCCGCACGGACGCGCCTGCGTCGCGGCCCGGTCCGCCCGGCCGGCGGACGAGCTGCCGCGCCCGGCGCCGACGACGGCCACGGCCCGCGAGAGCGGCGGGTACGTCCTGGAGAACGGCCTGCTGAGGGTGGAGGTCGACGCGCGCGGTCTCGTCGTCTCCGTCATCGACAAGGAGACGCGCCGGGAGACGATCCCCCCGGGCGCGGCGGCCAACCTCCTCCAACTGCACCAGGACTTCCCGAACATGTGGGACGCCTGGGACGTCGACCGGTTCTACCGCAACACCGTCACCGACCTCACGGACGTGCAGTCGATGGAGCTCACGGACGACGGCGCGGTCCGGGTGGTCCGCGCGTTCGGCGCGTCCCGGGCCGAGCAGCGGATCGCGCTGCCCGACGGACTGCGGCGGGTCGACTTCACGACGGAGGTCGACTGGCACGAGACAGAGAAGTTCCTCAAGGCCGCCTTCCCGCTGGACGTGCACGCCGACCGGGTGGCCGCCGAGACCCAGTTCGGCCACCTGTACCGGCCCGCGCACACCAACACGAGCTGGGAGGCGGCCAAGTTCGAGGCGTGCGCCCACCGCTTCGTCCACGTGGAGGAGCACGGCTGGGGCGTGGCCCTGGTGAACGACTCGACGTACGGCTACGACGTGACGCGCACGGCCCGCACCCCGGACTCGTCCGCCCCGGGCGCGACCACCACCCTCCGCCTCTCCCTCCTCCGCGCCCCCCGCTTCCCCGACCCCCGGACCGACCAGGGCGCGCACCGCTTCGGCTACGCCCTGGTGCCGGGCGCCCGCATCGACGACGCCGTGTGCGAGGGCCACCGCGTCGGCATCCCGGAACGCCGCGTCCCGGGCGACCGCGGGACGCCGTCCCTGGTGCGCGTGGACGACGAGGCGGTGGTGGTGTCGGCGGTGAAGCTGTCGGACGACGGGAGCGGTGACGTCGTGGTCCGCCTGTACGAGTCCCTGGGCGGCCGGGCCCGGACGGCTGTCGCGTTCGACTTCCCGACGACGACCGTGCACCGCTGCGACCTGCTGGAACGGCCGTTGGGGGAGGTGGAGTCGACAGAGCACGGGGTGTCCCTGGAACTCCGGCCCTTCGAGATCGTGACACTGCGGGCGCGCCGCGACAGCCCGTCCGACGTCTGAGGACGCGCGCCGAAGCCGCTGCTGGGGGTGCGGGCGCGCAGCCCCAGCAAGAAATGAGGGAAATTTGAACCTGATTTCCGAATTGGCCCAAGGAATGCAGTGAGAGAAGAGGTATCAGAGGTGAGTAAAGCGGATCGCCACGAGATCACATGGCGCAAGAGTTCTCACAGTAGCGGGAACGGTCAATGTGTTGAGGTGAACGCAGACGCACGGGAAATTGCTGTCGTCCGCGACAGTAAAGAGCCGATCGGTATCCGTTTGCGCATTCAGACGGAGGCATGGGATGAGTTCATATCGGGGGTAAAAACAGCCTCCTTGATCCGGGCGAATACCCCGTAACTGCCGCTGCCCGCTATAGCCTTGAGGGTTTCAGCGCACATCCCCCGGCCAGACATTCCGGCTGAGGGTGCTCTCATTTTCGGAACTCGTGCTGTGACCGCATTGGTTGGCCGGGTTGCTCGTTGACTGGCCGGAAGCAACGACCGACGAGGGGCGGGGATGGCACCACCAGTCAGGGTCCGCAGGCTGACCGAGCAGGAAGGCCGGAAGCTCCAGCGGATCGTCCGGCGAGGCACCACCAGCGCGGTGCGGTTCCGGCGGGCGATGATGCTGCTCGCCTCGGCCGGCGAGAACACCGTCCCCGTCTTCGCGCGTCTGGTCCAGGCGGACGAGGACACCGTGCGCGACGTGATCCACCGGTTCAACGAGATCGGGCTGGCCTGTCTGGACCCTCGGTGGGCAGGAGGCCGTCCCCGCCTGCTCACCCGTGACGACGAGGACTTCGTCGCCCAGACGGCCACCACCCGCCCAACCACGCTGGACAAACCGTTCACGCGCTGGTCGCTCCGCAAGCTCGTCGAGCACCTGCACGGCAACATCGCCCGTCCTGTCCGGATCGGCCGTGAAGCCCTTCGCGGCCTGCCGGTCCGCCGCGGGATCTCCTTCCAGCGGACCAAGACCTGGGAGGAGTCCCCGGACCATCCTTCGACGCCAAGCTGGACCGGATCGAGTACGCCATCACCGAACGCCCGGACCGCACGTTCGCCTTCGACGAGTTCGGCTCACTCGGCATCCGCCCGACCGACGGCTCGTACTGGGCACCGGCCGGCCCCCGGACCGGCTGCCCGCCATCTACCGCCGCACTCAGGGCGTCACCTATTCCCACGGCTGTCACTCGGTCGGTGACGACCGGCTCTGGGGCGTGGTCCGGCGGCACAAGGGCACCGGCCATACCTGGGCTGCCCAGCGGTCGGCCCGCGCGGCCCGCCCGGACGGCGCCCCGACCTACGCGTCCTGAGCCAACCCCATCGAAGCCCACTTCGGACCCTTGCGGCAGTTCACCCTCGCTAACTCCCACCACCCCCAACCACACCGCCCAGACCCGGGCCCTGCACGCCTACCTCCACTGGCGCAATCAGAACGCGCGGCATCCCGACGTCCTGACCGCCCAACAACGCGAACGCGCACGCGTCCGCAGCGAGAAGGGAATCCGCTGGGGTGGCAGGCCACTACGACCCGAAGCCTGACCACGAAACCGGCCAACCTATGCAGTCACGGCACTAGATAGCGAAGGGTTCCTCTTTAGTTCCGATATGAACCGACTCCATGCCCTCTCCGTGACACGCAGGAAGGGGCGTCGCGGCTCTTTGCTATCACGTATCGCTATGTCTATGTTCGGCATGAGCATACTCATTTCGACGCAATTACTGTTGCTTGCGCTATAGCTGGACTTAAACCATCCAGCGTCCGCATTGGGGGGTGTATAGATAGGCTTGCTCACTTTTCCTTTTCCTTCAATCGGGTGATGAGGGAAAGTGATCTCTCGAATGGAAGCGCTGCGGCTGTAAGCCGCTCGAACGCTTCCGTGTAGCGTGCCACGTTCGCGGGTTCCTCTACGTAGAGACTGCTTTCCAGGTTCTCCAACAGGACCACCTCCATGCCAGGCTGGTTGAACCCGAGGGCTGTGAACCCGCCGGTTCCGCCCGGATGTAGCTCCGCATCCAGGGGGAGAACCTGGATGGTTACATGCGGGTATGCGGCGACATCCAGCAAGCGCTGGAGTTGGTCCCGCATGACTCCCGTTCCCGGAACACTCGCCAGCAATGCCGCCTCGTGGATGATCGCTCGAAGCCGCAATGGGTCCGGCTTCGTCAGTACGGCCTGCCGCGCCACTCGCACCTCGACAAGCGCGTCCACATCTTCGGCTGAGACTGTCATGCTGTGTGCGGTGATCACCGCACGTGCATATGCGGAGGTTTGAAAGAGGCCAGGAATCACCAACGGCTCGTAGGTGCGCACCGATGAGGCGTCCGACTCCATGCTGATCAGATCTGAGTACGCAGGAGACAGGTCGTACGTCTGCCACCATCCCCGCCGACCTCCGTCCCGCGCCATCTTGAGCAATAGATCCCGAGCGCCGTCATCGGTGAGCCCGTAGACGTCAAGGAGCCGCTCCACGTCGCCTGGCTTGGCGCCCCGCGTTGCACTCTCGATCCTGGACACTTTTGAGGTGCTGATCCCTGAGCGGGCCTCAACCTCATCCAGGGTCAAGCCGGACCCTTCACGCAAGCGTCGCAATTCGGTGCCAAGTCGCCGACGCCGCACGGTTGGTACTGCCATCCCGCGCCACCTCCCGTCGCTACCGCTGTTCAGGCCGTGCTGCCCGAGCATGCTCGCACAGAGGGATCACTCGCTGGGTTGGCAAAATTGCCAGTTTCACCGTCTCGCTTGCCAACTAGCTGTCACGTAGGTCACGCTGCTTGTGGTTCAACTACGCATCAGCCACAGCTCGTTACTGGACTCCTCCCGCCGCTACACCCGTCGGTAGGACACAGGAACGCAGTGGACCCCCGCGACCGTGCGACCGGTCCGGGGGCGTGGCCAACGCTGGATAGGAGCGCTGACATGCTCAACTCTATCTTCCGAGGGCTCCGATGGCTCAGGGACGCCGTCTTCCTCGACATCGGCCCGGAGGTTCCCGTTAGCCCCCCGGCCGCACTGACCCCACCGACCGTCCAAGAGCCCCCCGTGCGCACCCCCCAGCTCCGCTGCGGCTGCGGGCAACTCGTCCCCACCCCGACCCGCGACGGTTACGTCCTCGTACCCTCCGTCCACGGAATCAACATCGTCCGGCAGCCCCAGGCCGGGGAGACGGACCGATGACCAAACCCCCCGCGATCGGCTCGTACGTCGCCGACACCGAACGAAACAAGATCGGCCAAGTCATGGCCAACGACCGAGACCTCCTCCAACTCCGGCCGGTCGACGGCGGATTGGAATGGGACGCCAAACCGAACACCGTGCGCCCGGCAACCCTCGAAGAAGTCCTGAGCGCCAAGGTGAAAGCCGCGAACAACCGACCGAGGTGGGGCCAGTGAGCGCACACACCGTGATCCGGTACGCCGACTGGGCCATCACCCCGGACACAACGGCAGAGGCTCCGCCTCTCCTCCACGAAATGGCATGCACCACCTGTGGAGACCTCTCCGGAACCAGCGAGGACTTCGAAAAGACACGAGACTGGGCCTTTCGGCACGCCGGGCGCAACCCCTCCCACATCGGCTACCGAGAGATCATCCACCGCTCTTGGAGGGCAACCCTCGTGAGGTGAGCAAGCCCCCGCAAGCCCCGGCCTCGACCGCACCCACGTGGGAACGGTCCGCGGTCAAGGCCGGCACCCGGCCCCCGCCAAGCTCAGGCGGGGGCCTTTTCGCAGTCGGGGTGCCCCCTCCGGGGAAGGGTCCGGGGCGAACCCCCGCGGGGTGAAGCCCCGCCTCACCACCCCGTCCACCACGCCCCCACCCCCGCGTACACCCCGCACCCCACCACCACGCTCACCAACAACGGCGCCCGCCAAGCCGCCGCACCCACCACCCCAGCGGTACCCGCGACAACGGCGGGCGACGGCACCCCCACCTCACCCCCCGCCACGGCGGACACCGCCAGCACCAACAGCACGGCCAACGGCACCTGCCGCATCCACGCGGTGTCCGCGAAACGGCGGCCGAGGTGCGTCGCACCCGCGAGCCGCATGAGAAGCGTCCCGCCACCGGCGACGGCGGAGGCCAGCAGAGCGGCGGCGGAACTCACACCGCCTCACCGCCCCCGGTCCGTACGGACACCCGGAGCCGGTCCGCCACCGCCAAGAGCACCGTCATGACGACCATCGCCACCAGCTCGGCGAAGCCCCCCGCCGGACGGCAGCCGAGCACCACCGCGATCCCCATGACCGGCACCCACACCCGCCCCCACCCGTCCACCCCCCGCAGCGCGTCCACCGCCAGGGCGACGAACAGCGCGGGCAGCGCGAAGGCGGTGGCGTCCTGGGGCACGACCGGGCCCAGCGCCGCCCCGACCGCCGTCCCGCCGACCCACGCCGTCCAGCAAGCGGCGTGGACGCCGTAGCGGAAGCCGGTGGGCCGGTCCGGCCGGCCCAGGTCCAGCGCGAACGACTCGTCGGTGAGGGTGTGCGCCAGCGCCAGCCGGCCCACCGGCCGCGCCCGGCGCAGCAGCGGCCCGGCCGCCAGACTCATCGGGATGTGCCGCAGGTTGACGACGAGCATGCCCGCCGCCACGAGCAGCGGATGCTGCCCGAACGTCAGCGCCTGCAGCCCGGCCATCTGCGCCGCGCCCGCGTAGACCCATCCGGACATCAGGACCGACAGCCAGAGCGGCAGGCCCGCGCGGGTGGCGATGGCGCCGAAGGCGGCGGCGACGGGCAGGTAGCCGACGGCGGCCCCGAGCGCGTGCGCCGCGCCCTGGAGAAACGGTCCGCCACCGGACACCCGCGTATCGCGGGCCGAACGCAGGGGGATGATCCGCTCGACGGGCACTGGGCCTCCAGGCGGGGAGGGGACGGCCGTCTCCCACCCTAGGCAGGCCGCGCGACGCGCCGGGCGGCGTTCGCGGCACACCGCCCGTTCGGCCCAACGCCCGGCGGAGCGCCGTGGGTCACCAGGTGAGGACGGCTTCCCGCGTCGGGTCCCCCTCGTAGAACGCGCGGATCCGGGGCACGTCCGGGTCCACCATGGAGACGATGAGGACCCACATGCCGCTGCCGCGCGCCAGGGCCGTGTCGAAGGCGGTGCAGGAGTCGCGTACGGGGTCCTCGGGCCAGGCGATCCGGTGGGTGTGGTAGTTGCCGAAGAGGATCCACCCGTGCGCGTCGGCGTCCTCCTCGGCCCGCAGGACATCGCCGGGGCGGGCCACCCAGCCGCGCTGTTCCCGGGGCGTCGCGGTGGGGCGGGCGTGCTCGCGGTAGATCTCGTCGACGGTGTCGGCGTAGACGGGGTCGGTCCGGACGCTGTGGGTCAGCGGGTAGACGGCGGACACGGCGAGGACGCCGGGTTCCGGCCAGTCGCCGGCGAGCAGGCCGAACGCCCTCGGCTGCGGGGGCTCGCCGGGGAGGTGGCGTCCGGTCACCTTGCGCCGGGCGTGCTCCACCAGCCGGTCACGCGGTCCGGGCGGCAGGACGACGGTCCGCGCCGCGGCGACGTCCCAGGGGGACCACGGGGAAGGGCTGCTGCCGTGCGGGGTGACGGTCATGAGGCGTCCGCCTGACGGGGGCTCGCACAGTCGTGTCACCGAGAAGGTAGGGCGATGGACTCCGCTGGAGAAGGGGCGGTGGCCGCCGCCCCACGTGTTCGCGCCAACGTCGCGGAACCCCGGACGGATCCCCGCGTTCCGGGTGGTCTACCCGGGTAGACCGGGTAGAGAGTCCCGGGATCAGCGCAGAGACCTCCTGGAGTGGTGCCATGACCGCACGCCCTGATCATCCTGTGCTCGACGCCGACTGCCACATCGTGCTCCCCGACTCCGACGCCTGGTGGCGGGACAGCCTTCCGGAGAAGTACGCGCCGTGGATGCCCCGCTACGAGGACGACGTGCTCGTCGCCGAGGGCCGGATCATCGAGACACCGTCGCCCACCTTCCACGGCCGTCCCACCCAGGCGGCCTGGTTCGGCACCACCCAGGGGGCCACCTACACGCCGGGCAGCTGGGCGCTGGAGGAGCCGGCCGTGGTGGAGGTGCTGAGCGCGCTCAAACGCGGGGGGCTCGATCCGCGCGACCGGATCGCCGCGATGGACCACGAGGGCATCGACAAGGCGTTCGTCTTCCCGTCCAAGGTCCTCGGCCTGCTGCCCGCGCTGCGCAGCGCGGCCTTCGCCGCCGCGCTCGCCGCGGCGTACAACGACTACGCGGTCTCCTACTGCGCCGCCGCTCCCGAGCGGCTGGTCCCGGTGGCCGTGCTGCCGCAGCACGACGTGGTGCTCGCCGTCGAGGAGTTGCGGCGGGTGCGCGCCAAGGGCGTACGGGCCGTCATCCTGCGCCCCAACACGGTCGCGGGCACGAACGTCGACGACGAGGTCTACGACCTGCTGTGGGAGGAGTGCGAGCGGCACGGCACGGCGGTGGCGTTCCACGAGGGGTTCGGGGTCGCGAAGATCCCGCGGATCGGGACGGAGCGCACGCATGACACGATGCAAGGCCATCTGGTCAGCCACACCTTCGAGCACATGACGGCCGTGATGCTGCTGATCACCGGCGGGGTGCTGGAGCGCTTCCCGGGGCTGCGGCTCGCCTTCATGGAGAGCGGTGCCGGCTGGGCGCCGTTCTGGCTGCACCGGATGGACGACCACGTACTGCAGTTCGCCAAGGACCGGCCGCCGCTGCCGGAGCCGCCGAGCGCGTACTTCAAGCGCCAGTGCTACCTCGGCATCGAGCCGGAGGACCCGCTGCTGCCGATGCTGATCGACCAGGGGCTGGAGGACAACCTGCTGTTCGCCAGCGACTTCCCGCACTTCGACGCCACGTTCCCGGGTGCGGTCACCGGGCTGACGGACCGCAAGGACGTCGGCGAGGAGCAGAAGCGCAAGATCCTGTACGAGAACGCCCGCCGCTTCTACGGTGCCGCCGCCGAAGACCCGGCCGTCCCGTGACCGGCGATCCGGCGGAGACGGCCGCCGTCACGTCCGGCCTCGACCCGCGCGTCGCCTCGGTGCTCCGCGCCCTGGAGGAGCGGTCGGACAAGGAGCGGGCGGAGATGGAGGCGCTGCGGGCGGTCGGCGCGCTGCGCGGGCGGGCGGCGGAGTTCATGCTGGACGTCGGCCCCGAGTCGGGCCTGTTCCTGAACACCCTGGTGCGGTCCGCCCGGGCGCGGACCGTGCTGGAGGTCGGCGGATCGGTGGGCTACTCGACGCTGTGGCTGGCCGAGGCGGTCCGGGCGACCGGCGGCCGGGTGTACTCCATCGAGCCGGTCGACGGGAAGCGGGCCGAGCAGCGGGCGAACCTGCGGGCGGCCGGGCTGGAGGACGTCGTCGAGCTGACGGCGTGCGAGGCGCCCGAGCTGGTCCCCGCCCTGCCCGCACCGCTCGATCTGGTGCTGCTGGACCACTGGAAGGAGCTGTACGTGCGCGACTTCGAGGCGTGCTGGCCGGCCGTGGCGCCGGGCGGGCTGGTCGTGGCCGACAACATCCTGACCCCGAAGAAGAACGCGGCGGTGATCGCCGGGTACCGGCGGCACCTCGCCGGGCTGTCCGACGCCCGGAGTCAAGTGGTGTCCGTCGGCGCCGGCCTGGAGGTCACCGTCAAGTGTGAAGACCGGCTCATCGACGAGCGCTCCACTCCCGCCGCACCTAGCGTGTCCCCCGTCACCCCCGCCACTCCTCGCGACGGAGGCCCGCCCAGATGAAGATCGGTATCGAGTCGGAACTGCCCGTGGTCGACCGGCACGGCTTCGCGGCCGGGCGGGAGGCGGTACGGGCCGTGTTCCGCCGCCTCGCCGGGCAGGACGGCTTCCGCTCGTATGCCGACCGGCCGGGCGGGGAGACCCTGGGCGTCCGGGCGGCGCTCCCCGGCGGGACGCTCGACATCGGCACCGACTACGGGTTCTGCACCGTCGAGGCGGCCCTGCCGCCGGAGGAGGACTTCGCCCGGGCCAAGGCGGCGTGGCACGCCTGCCTGGACGACGTGCTGCTGCCGGCGCTCGCCGCGGAGGGGCTGTCGGCGCTGGGCCACGGCTGCCAGCCGCGGACGGAGACCCTGGGCGCCCCCTGGCTCGCCGACAAGGCCCACTACCGGCTCTGGCTGGAGCGGGCCGAGCGGTACCCGGGCCACTACGCGGCCGACGCGTGGCCCGGCTTCGCGGCCGTCCAGTTCAACGTCGACGTCCCTCTCGACGCGGCCGTCACCGCCTGCGACACCCTGATCAAGCTCACCCCGCTGGTCTTCGCCTGGGGCTCCAACGACGCGGTCTTCGGCGGGTCCGTCCGGCCGTGGCACTCCCTCCGGCTGCGCGGCTACACCGAACTCGCCGCGTCGAACCCGTTCTTCGCCCACCGCCTGCTCCTCCCCCACCACCTCTACCGCGACCTGTCCGACTACGTGCGGGAGGCGTGGGCGCGGCCGGTCTTCCAGGTCGAGCGGGAGGGCGCGGTCCACGCCCCGGTCGATCCCGGGCTGACCACGGCGGAGTTCGCCACGGCGGGCCGGGCGGACTTCGTGGACCAGCGGGGCGTGAAGCGGACGCTGCGCTGCACGTCCGCGGACCTCGCCACCGGACTGGTCCACTACTGGCCGGCCGTCCGGATCCGGGTGCGCCTGGACGAGTCGCTCGACGTGCCGGACATCGTCGCGGCGGTGGCGGCCGGGCGGGCCGAGGAGGTGCTGGCGGACGGCGGGCGCGGCTGCTTCGTCGAGATCCGGCACCTGCCGACGATGGGCCGCGCCGAGACGTTCGCCTGGCTGGCGATGTTCCTGGGCTGGCTGGGCGACCCGGACGGCTGCCGCGACCTGACCGCGGAGTGGACGCTGGACGACGTCCGGTCGGCGACGGAGGACGTCCTGGCGCACGGCTGGTCGGCCCGGCTGCGCGGTCGGCCGCTCCCCGAGTGGGGGGCGGCGGCGTTCGACCTGGCGGAGCGCTCGCTGCGGCGCGACCCGGTGGCGCCGTCGGTCGAACTGGCGCCGCTGGCACGCCGGTTGGCGGAGCGCACCAGCCCGTCGGCCGACACCGTCACCTGCCTGGAGCGGCACGGCGTCGAGGCGCTCGTCGACCGGCTGCGGTTGTGACGCGATGGCCGGGGGCGGGGACACCGGTGGCGGGTACGCGTACAACTTCTGCGCGGGGCCGGCGACGCTGCCCCGGTCCGTGATGCGCCGGGTCCGCGAGGAATTCGCGGCGCACGCGGACGACGGCGCCTCGATCGTCGAGATCAGCCACAAGAGCCCCCGGTTCACCGCGCTGCTGGAGTCGGCCGTCACCCGGTTCCGGGAGCTGTGCGGGGTGCCCGACGGCCACCACGTGCTGTTCGTGCACGGCGGGGCGCGCATGCAGTGCTCCGCCGTGCCCCTCAACCTCGTCTCCCGCTCGCCGAGCCGTACGTCCGGCTACGTGGAGACCGGCTTCTTCGCCCGGCAGGCCCGGGCGGAGGGAGCCCGCTACGGCACGGCCGCCGTGGTCGCGAGCAGCGCGGACACCGGCTTCGACCGGATACCGGCCGTGCACCCGGACGACTGCCCGCCGGACGCCGCGTACGTCCACCTGACGAGCAACAACACGGTGTACGGGACGCGCTGGCACTCCTTCCCGCACGGCCTCCCGGCCCCGCTGGTGGCCGACGCCACGTCCGACGTCCTCTCCCGGCGGCTGGACTTCTCCCGCTTCGGCGTCGTCTACGCGGGCTTCCAGAAGAACCTCGGGCCGTCGAGCCTGGCCCTGGTCGTCGTCCGCGACGACCTGCTCGGCCACGCCCTGCCCGGGACGCCGCTCCTGCTGGACTACGCGGTGTACGCCGAGAGCCGGTCGCTGCACAACACACCCAACACCTTCGCCCTGTTCGTCCTCTCCCTCGTCCTGGACTGGGTCGGGGAGCAGGGCGGCCTGGACGCCGTCGAGCGCGCCGACCGGGACAAGGCGGACGTGCTCTACCGGGAGCTGGACCGGTCGGCGTTCTACCGCCCGACCGCGCACCCCGCCCACCGGTCCGTCACCAACATCACCTTCCGGCTGCCGGACGCCCGGGCGACGGCCGACTTCCTGCGCCGGGCGGACGCGGAGGGGCTGCGGGGGCTCGCCGGCCACCGCAGCGTCGGCGGCGTCCGCGCCTCGGTCTACAACGGGATGCCCCCGGCCGGCGTCCGGGCCCTGGCCGGCTTCCTCCGCGAGTACGAGCGCACCCGCGGATGAGGGTCAGCCGGCGGGCCGGACGGCGGTGAAGGCGTAGCGGCCGAGGCTGTAGAAGAACCGTCCGGTGCGCGCCAGTTCGCGCTGTTCGTCGCCCCAGGCGCGGGTGGTCCCCGGGTCGGCCTCGGGGTGCCCGGCGAGGAACGCCTCGACGAAGCCCAGCTGCCAGTGGCTGTAGACGCCGGGGTGGCAGTCGCGGTTGACGAACGTCAGGGTGGTCAGCCGCTCCTCCCGCAGCCCCGCCCCCGCCAGCAGCGGGCCCAGCCGCTCGGGGAGCCGGGGGTCGGCCACGTGGTCGTCCCACAGCCGCAGCACGTGCCGCATCCGCGCGCGGTCGCGGGAGTGCCACACCAGCGAGTCCCAGTCGGTGTCGAGGACCACCGCCCGGCCGCCGGGCCGCAGCACGCGCGCGAACTCGGCGAGGGCGCCCTCGACGTCCTCCACGTACTCCAGCACCTGCGACGAGACGACCGCGTCGAACGAGCCGTCCGGGAACGGCAGTTCCTCGCACCGCCCTTCCTCCAGGCCGACGCGGCCGTCGCCGCCGCACCGCCGCCGGGCCAGGTCCAGCATCGACGGGCTGACGTCGACGCCCCGGAGGACGCCGTCCGGGCCGATCTCGCGGGCCATCTCCTCCAGCAGGTAGCCGGGCCCGCAGCCGGCGTCGAGGACGCGTTCCCCGGGACGGAGGGCGAGCAGCGAGCGCAGGTGGGCGCGCTGGCCGGTGAGTTCGGGGGTGTGGGCCTCGGCGTCGGCCTCGGTGGCGCGTTCGCCGTCGAAGCGCAGGTAGCCGGTCATACGGGCCTCCGGGTCGTCAGCGGTGGGCGGGGGCCGGGGCGGCGGCGGTCAGCCAGCGCCGCGCCCGTTCGACGGTCCGGTCGGTGAGTTCACCGGAGGCGCCCAGGTAGCGGGCGGGGTCGAGGTACTCCTCCAGGGCGGCGGCGTCGACGTACCGGCCGACGACGTCGTGCTTCGCGAGGGCGGCCCGCAGGGAACCGCCGTCGTCCTGGGCGTGCTGGCTCGCCTCGTAGACGAGGGCGTGGGCGCTCTGTTTGCCGATCGCGCGGCCGAGGGCGAGCATCAGGGTCTCGCTGCAGAGCTGCTCGCCCGTCCGCCGGGCGTTCCCGGCCATCCGCTCGCGGTCCACCCGCAGGCCGGCGAGGACGGCGTTGAGCGCGGCGAGGGCGGCGAGGGTGTGGTGGGAGACGTCGGCGAGGGCGGCCCACTCCACGCGCAGGCCCCGGGCGTCGCGCTCGTGCTCCTGGAGCATGCCCTCGATGCCGAGCGCCGCGTTGGCCCGGGCCAGCCGGGCGAGGACGACGACCTGCGCGGAGCGCTCCGGGTTCCGCTTGTGCGGCATCGTGCTGCTGCCGACCCGCCCGTGCTCCCAGCCCTCGGCGAGCTCCCCGATCTCCGGCCGGGACAGCTCGTGCACCTCGTTGGCGACCCGGGCCAGACCGGCCGCGAGCAGGGCCAGGACGGTGCCGAACTCGGCCGGCCGGTCGCGCGCGGTGTGCCAGCTGACGGCGGGCACGCCGAGACCGAGCCGCCGCGCGAACACGCCGAGGAGCGCCCCGCCGTACGGACCGAACCCCGCCATGGTGCCGGCCCCGCCGAACAGCTGCGCCACCAGCGCCTCCTCGCGCAGCCGCGCCAGCCGCCCGGCGTGCCGCAGCAGTTCGTCGAGCCAGCCCGCCGCCTTCAGCCCGAACGTGATGGGGACGGCGGGCTGCCCGTAGCTGCGCCCGGTCATCAGGCTGTCGCGGTGCTCCTCCGCGAGGTCGGCGAGCCGTGCCACCATGGCGGCCAGTTCACGGTCGGCCTCGTCCAGGACGTCGCGCATCTCCAGGGCCTGGGCGGTGTCCTGGATGTCCTGGGTGGTGGCCCCCAGGTGCACCATCTCGCCCCGGCCCCCGGTACAGACGGCCTCCACACCGCGCAGCAGCGGTACCAGCGAGTGCCCGGTGCGCCGGAACTCGGGCGCGAGCGCGTCGAGGTCGACCCGGCCCGGCGCGCAGGCCCGGACGATCTCCTCGGCCGTCGCGGCGGGCAGCATCCCCACCTCGGCCTGACTGGCGGCCAGCACCGCCTCCACGTACAGCCACCGCTGCAGCCGGCAGCGGTCGCAGAAGATCCGGCGGCTGGCCGGGGTGCCGTACGCGTTGCCGTGGAACAGGGAGTCGACGACGTGTCCGCGGTCGTGGGCGCAGTGCGCCGCCGCGGGCGGGGCTGACGGAGTGTCCATGGAACCTCGCCGTGGTCCGTGAGGGGGTACCCGCAGGTTGCCGCGGAGGCGCGCGGCCGGCTTCCATGCCAGCACTTCGGTGCCGGGGTGACAAGGGCGTGGGGCGCCCGGGTGCGGTCCCCGCTCCCCCGCGGTGGGGACCGCGCCCGGACGCCGGTCCGGGGTCAGCGCCGGGGGAGCCAGTGGTGGACCTTGTAGTCCCCCTTCTCCACGGTCTCGAAGGGCGCGCTGCCCAGGCACTTGGGCACGCTCTTGGTGGGCAGGCCGTCCAGGGCCCAGCTGTAGCCGAGCCGGTCCTCGCGGCCCTCGTCGAGGACGGTGAAGCCGAACCGCTTGCCCTTGAGGTTCCGGACCTTCGGCATTCCCGGCGCGTCGACGACGTGCGAGTCGGTGACGACGCCCGTGGCGACGGCGGCCTTGCCGCCGGTGATCAGGCAGTCGATACGGCCGTTGAAGGAGACGCTCCACTTCGGGCCGTAGCGGTGGCTCACCCGGAAGGTGCCGTGCGCCTTGTCGAGGAAGCCGTGCGCGTCGAAGGTGAAGTGGACGTCGTCGCCGGGCTTCCGCGCGAGCTTGCCGGTGCCGGTGAGCGACGGCTCGTCGGCGGTCCGGGCGGCGGCGGGCCGCCCGGAGCCGTCGGCCGCGGCCGGGCTCGCGGCGCCGGTGGTGAGGGCCACCGCAGCGACGCCCGCGAGGGCGGTGGCGACGGCGGTGAAGGGGCGGCGGGCGCGGGGCATGTCGGTTCTCCTGACGGGTGGTGAGGCGGTCCGCCGGGGGGCTACCCCGGCCGGACACCACTCTGCCGCCGCCCGCCCGGGCGGCACCTCGTCCCCGGAGCCGATGCTCCTCCGCCGCGCGGCGGAACGCGGCTCCCCCGCGCGGCGGGTGCCGGCGGCGTCCGGCATGATCGGGGCGTGCGCGCCGCCGTCCGACTCCTCCGCGACGGCCCTCCCCGGGCGCGCGTCCGCACGGCCTGGGGGCGGGCCGTCGTGCGCTGGTGCGGCCCGCCCGGCGCGGCCGACGGCGTCCACACCGTGGAGTGGACGGTCGACGAGGACGTCGTCTGGGGCCGGAACGCCCGCCCGGCCGCCGTGTCCGCGCCGGGCCTGTGGCCGGAGGGCGACCGGGTGGTGCTGCGCGGACGCCTCCACGCCGACGGGGACGGCACGGCGTGGCTCGCCTGGGGCCCGGCGACCGTCCTCCTCGACGTCACCGGGCCGCTGCCGGACGGCGCCGACGGGCAGTGGGTGGAACTGCGGTGCCCGGCCGCGCGGGTGGCCCTGTACCCGTACGCCCTCTGACCGTCACCCGGCCGCCGGCTCGTCCCACAGGTCGGTGCGGTGTGCCCGGACCAGGTCCCGGACCCGGGACAGGAACGCGTCGGCGGGCAGCGGCGCGAGCCTGCGGCCGTCGCGCAGCCGGACGGCGAGCTGCCCGGCGGCGGCCTCCCGGGGGCCGAGGACGGCCTGGTACGGGACGAGCCGGGCCTCTCGGATACGTGCCCCGAGGGTGCCGCGGTCGGGTGCGACGGCCTCGGCGCGGAGGCCGAGTTCCGGACAGCGCCGGACGATCGCCTCGGCGGCGGGCAGCTCCGCCTCGGAGACGGGGAGGAGGACCAGCTGCACGGGGGCGAGCCAGGCGGGGAAGGCGCCGCCGTGCGCCTCGATGAGGTGGGCCACCGCCCGTTCGACGCTGCCGATGACCGCGCGGTGGACCATCACCGGGCGGTGCCGGGCGCCGTCCGCGCCGATGTAGTGCAGGTCGAACCGCTCCGGCTGGTGGAAGTCGATCTGGACGGTGGACAGGGTCGACTCCCGGCCCGCCGCGTCGGCGATCTGCACATCGATCTTCGGCCCGTAGAACGCGGCCTCCCCCTCGGCCGCCTCGTACGGCAGCCCGGACCGGTCCAGGACGTCGGTGAGCAGGGCGACGGACCGCTCCCACAGCTCGGGCGCGGCCACGTACTTGCCGCCCGGCCCGGGCAGGGACAGCCGGTAGCGGACGGGGACGACGCCCATCGCCTCGTACGCCCGGCGGATCAGTTCCAGGGCTCCGGCGGCCTCGTCGGCGACCTGGTCGAGGGTGCAGAAGATGTGCCCGTCGTTGAGCTGGATCGCCCGGACCCGGGTGAGTCCGCCGAGGACGCCTGAGAGTTCGGACCGGTACATGCCGCCCAGCTCGGCGACGCGCAGCGGCAGTTCGCGGTAACTGTGCGAGCGGGAGCGGTAGATGAGCGCGTGGTGCGGGCACATGCTGGGCCGCAGCACGACCTGTTCGCCGCCGAGGTCCATCGGGGGGAACATGTCGTCGTCGTAGTGCGCCCAGTGGCCGGAGATCTCGTAGAGTTCGCGTTTGCCCAGCACCGGGGAGTACACGTGCCGGTACCCCGCCCGGCGTTCGACCTCCCGGATGTACTCCTCCAGCGCGTGCCGCACGGCGGCCCCGTCGGGCAGCCAGTACGGGAGGCCCGCGCCCATCAGCGGATCGGTGTCGAACAGGTCGAGCTCACGGCCGAGTCGGCGGTGGTCGTGCACGGCGGTCTCCTCGGGGTGGTGAGGCGAGTGACCGCGGCAGTGCGAAGCCCCGGGGCACTCGCCCCGGGGCTTCGGACAATGTCAGCTGTCAGCGCGCCGGGACGGATCCGGCGTCGTCGTCAGGTGGTGATGGGCGCGCTGCATGCGGATCAAGCTAACAGAGGGGCGAGCCGTGTGTCAGTCCGTTAAGGATGTCCCTCTGGAGGAGGGACCGGGGCAAACCCCCATCCGCCCGGCAGGCGCAGCGCCCCGCATACCATTCGCGACATGAAGCTGCGTTTGCCCCGCCCCCGGCTCCCCAGCCGCGGCCGCGGCCGTCTGACCGCCGCCCTGGCCGCGCTGGCCGTCCTCGCCGGCGCCGGCACCTGGACAGCGGCGGAGGCCACCGGCGGCGACTCCCCGGTGCACCGCGAGGACCGGTTCCTGACGATGCCGGAGTCAACGGGCGGCGCCGAGGCCGCCGTCCGCATCGACACGTCGTTCTTCACCGCGGGCGGCGACGCCCGCAGACCCGCCGTCCTCCTGGCCCACGGCTTCGGCGGCGACAAGGACGACGTGCGCGGCCAGGCCGAGGAGCTGGCCCGCCGGGGCTACGCCGTCCTCACCTGGTCCGCCCGCGGCTTCGGCGACTCCACCGGCCGCATCGGCCTCAACGACCCCGACCGCGAGGTCGCCGACGTCAGCCGCCTGATCGACTGGCTGGCCAAGCGCCCGGAGGTGCGGCTCGACCGCGAGGGCGATCCCAGGGTCGGCATCGCGGGCGCCTCGTACGGCGGCGCCGTCGCCCTGCTCGCGGCCGGGTACGACAAGCGCGTCGACGCCATCGCCCCGCAGATCACGTACTGGGACCTGAACAGCGCCCTCTTCCCGAACGACGTGTTCAAGAAGCTGTGGACGGGCGTCTTCTTCACCACCGGCTCGACCTCCACCACCTCCGGAGCGAAGGGCTCCGGCGGCGGCTGCGGCCGGTTCGAGCCGGAGCTGTGCGCGATGTACGAGCGGGTCGCCGTCGCCGGGCGGCCGGACGCGAGCGCCCGCGCGCTGCTGGAGCGCCGCAGCCCGGCGGCCGTGGCCGGGCGGATCAGAACGCCGGCCCTGCTGATCCAGGGCCAGAGCGACTCGCTCTTCCCGCTCACGGAGTCGGACCGGGCCGCCGAGGCGCTGGCCCGCAACGGCGCGCCCGTGGCCGTCGACTGGATCGCGGGCGGCCACGACACCGGTGGCTCCGACGAGGAGGGCCGCGTCGCCGACCGTACCCGCGCCTGGTTCGACCGGTACCTCAAGGAGGACGAGGGCGCCGGCACCGGACCGGCGTTCCGGATCAGCAGGACCGGCGGCCTGGACACCACCGACGGCAGCGCCCGGCTGCGCGGCGCGACCGCCGACCGCTACCCCGGCCTGCGCGGCGACACCCGGCCGGTGCCGCTGACCGGCCGCGAGCAGCGCTTCGGCAACCCGGCGGGCGGTTCGCCGCCCGCGGTGTCCGCCGTGCCGGGGCTCGGGGGCCTCTCCCGCCTCTCCGGCCTGGGTGTCGGGGTGTCGCTCGACTTCCCGGGCCAGTACGCCCGTTTCGACTCCCCGAAGCTCACCGAGAGCGTCCGCGTCACCGGCACGCCGACCGCGCGGGTGCGGGTGGCCTCGGACAGCGGCGAGGCCGTGCTGTTCGCGAAGGTGTACGACGTGGGCCCGGACGGGCGGCGGCAACTGCCCGGCCAGCTGGTCACCCCGCTGCGGGTGACGGACGCCAAGGGCGGCCGGACGGTGGAGGTGCGGCTGCCCGCGGTCGACCACGTCTTCGAGGCCGGCCACCGGATGCGGCTGGTCCTCTCCTCGACCGACCTCGGCTACGCCTCGCCGGCGGCCCCGGCCGCGTACACCGTCTCCCTCGCGGACCGCGAGCTGAGCGTGCCCACCGCGCCCGGCGTGCGCACCGGTTCGTCCGCGCTGCCCTGGTGGACGTGGGGTTTGCCGGCCGGCGGGCTGGTCATCGCGTTCGCGCTGCTGCTCACCGGCCGCCGACGCGGTCCCGTCCCCGCGCCGGATCCCGCGCTCGCGGACGTCCCGCTGGTCATCGACGGGCTGAGCAAGCGGTACGCCAAGTCGGCGGACCGGTACGCCGTCCGCGACCTGTCGTTCCGGGTGGAACGCGGCCAGGTGCTCGGCCTGCTCGGGCCGAACGGCGCGGGCAAGACGACGACGCTGCGGATGCTGATGGGCCTGATCCGGCCGGACGGCGGCGAGGTGCGCGTCTTCGGGCACGCGATCCGGCCCGGCGCGCCCGTGCTGTCGCGGGTCGGGGCGTTCGTGGAGGGCGCGGGCTTCCTGCCGCACCTGTCGGGCCGGGCCAACCTGGACCTGTACTGGCGGGCCACCGGCCGCCCGGCGGAGGACGCGCACGTCGACGAGGCCCTGGAGATCGCCGGGCTGGGTTCGGCGCTGGACCGGGCCGTCCGCACGTACTCGCAGGGCATGCGGCAGCGGCTGGCCATCGCCCAGGCCATGCTGGGCCTGCCGGACCTGCTGATCCTGGACGAGCCGACGAACGGGCTCGACCCGCCGCAGATCCGCGAGATGCGCGAGGTGATGATCCGTTACGCGGCGGCCGGGCGCACGGTGATCGTGTCCAGCCATCTGCTGGCCGAGGTCGAGCAGAGCTGCACCCACCTCGTGGTGATGGACCGGGGGCGGCTGGTGACGGCGGGCCCGGTCGCGGAGATCACCGGCTCGGGCGAGACGCTGCTGGTCGGGGTGGCGGGCGAGGTGTCCGAGGCCGTCACCGAGAAGGTCGGCGCGCTGCCCGGCGTGGCGTCGGCCGTCCGCGCGGAGAGCGGGCTGCTGGTCCGGCTCGACGGCGCGAGCACCCCTGAACTGCTGGTGGAACTGGTCCGGCTGGAGATTCCGGTGACGGGTGTGGGCCCGCACCGGCGGCTGGAGGACGCGTTCCTGACCCTGATCGGAGGCCAGGCATGAGTGCGGGCACGAGGACGTCCCCGGCCGCGCCCGGGTACCGCGCAGGGCGCACCCTGCCGCTGCGGGTCGAGGCGGCGCGGCAGGCGCGGCGGCGGCGCACGCTGGTGGTCGGGGGTGTGCTGGCGGTCCTGCCGTTCGTCCTGATCGCGGCGTTCGCGATCGGCGGACGGCCGGGCGGCCGGGACGGGCGGGTGACGCTGATGGACACCGCCACCGCCTCGGGGGTGAACTTCGCGGCCACGGCGCTGTTCGTCTCGGCCGGGTTCCTGCTGGTGGTGCCGGTGGCGCTGTTCTGCGGCGACACGGTGGCGTCGGAGGCGGGCTGGTCGTCGCTGCGCTATCTGCTGGCGGCGCCCGTGCCCCGGACGCGGCTGCTGGCGAGCAAGCTGGCGGTGGCGCTGGGGTTCAGCGCGGCGGCGATCCTGCTGCTGCCGCTGGTGGCGCTGGCGGCGGGCTCGGCCGCGTACGGCTGGGGGCCGCTGCGGCTCCCCACCGGCGGGACGCTCCCGGCGGACACGGCCGTGGCCCGGCTGGCGGCCGTCGTCCTGTACGTCTTCGTCAGTCAACTGGTCACGGCGGCCCTGGCGTTCTGGCTGTCGACGGTGACGGACGCGCCGCTGGGCGCGGTCGGCGGGGCGATGGGCCTGACCGTGCTCGGCAACGTCCTGGACGCGGTGACCGCGCTCGGCCACTGGCGCGACCTGCTGCCCGCGCACTGGCAGTACGCCTGGGCGGACGTCCTCCAGCCGCACGCCGAGTGGGGCGGCATGATCAAGGGGACGGCGGTGTCGGTGGCGTACGCGCTGGTCCTGTTCGCGCTGGCGTTCCGGCACTTCCGGGCGAAGGACGTGGTCTCCTGACGGACCGATCGGGGTAGGGGGCCCTGGCGGCGGGCCGGCCGGGCGTTCCGCCAGGCCGGCCCGCCCCGCGTGACATCTCCCCCTTGTACGGAGGTTTTCCATGAACGACGCAGCGGCCACTGCGCCGGAGAGCACGGCCCGCGCCCTGTGGCGGCTGGCCGAACCGGTGCACGCCGTCACCTACTTCACGCCCGAGGCGCGGGCGGCCTACGAGGACGCGGGGCTGCGGGGCTGGCGGCGCGGCTACTTCGCGGGCCGCGCCGCCCCGTTCGGCCCGGTGGGCCCCGAGCCGGTGGCGGCCTCCTTCTTCGGCTTCGCCCCGGCGACGGTCGCCGGCGCGCTGCCGTCCGTCTGGGAGATCGTCTCCCCCGGCCGCGCCCTCGAACTGCGGCGCGCGGGCGCCCGGAACGCGCTGCGCCGGCTGCTCGCCGGCCGGGACGAGGAGGTGGGCAGAGCCGCCGGCCTGCTCGCAGAGCGCGTCCGCGCGCTCGACTGCGGCGGGCGGGTGCTCAGCGCCGCCAACATGGCGCTGGGCTTCCCGGTGGATCCCCTCGACCGGTTGTGGCACGCGGCGACCCTGCTGCGCGAGCACCGCGGCGACGGCCATGTGGCGGCGCTGGTCGCGGCGGGCCTGGACGGCTGCGAGTCCCTGGTCCTGCGGGCCGGCCTCGACACCCCGCGCTCCGAACTCCAGCCGTACCGCGGCTGGACGGACGAGGAGTGGGACGCCGCCGCCCGCCGCCTGGCCGCCCGCGGTCTCCTCGCCCCGGACGGCACCGCCACGGACGAGGGCCGCCTGCTGTACGCGTCCGTCGAGGCGGCGACGGACCGGGCGGCGGCCCGCCCGTGGCAGGCCGTGGACCCCGGGGAACTCCGGGAGTTGACGGACGCCCTCACCCCGCTGTCCCGCGCCTGCGCGGAGGTGCTGCGCTACCCGAACCCGATCGGCCTGCCGGTGCCGGAAGCCGCGGCGCGCTGAGCGAGCGCGCCGACGGAGAATTTATGTGCGCCGGGCCGGCCGGCGACGTCACGATCACGCCATGACGGACTACGAGGCACTGCTGATCGGAGGGCGCTCCGGCGTCGGCAAGTCGACGGTGGGGTGGGAGGTTTCGGGGCTGCTGGAGGAGGCGGGCGTTCCGCACTGCGTCGTGGACGGCGACTACCTGGGCCATGTGAGCCCGGCCCCGCCGGACGACCCGCACCGCGCGGCCCTCACCGAGCGCAACCTGGCGGCGGTGTGGGCGAACTTCGCGGCGCTGGGCCACCGCCGGCTGATCTACACCAACACGGCGAGCGTGCTGGAGGACGGCCTGTTCCGCCGCGCCCTGGGCGGCGGTTCGCTCCGCCTCGTCCGCGTGCTCCTCACCGCCTCGGACGAGACCGCCGCCGCCCGCCTGGCCCGCCGCGAATCCGGCGGCGGGCTCACCGCCCACATCCGCCGCGGCCACGCCGCCGCCCGGCGCTTGGACGCCGAGGCCCCGGCCGACACGGTCCGGGTGGCCACGGACGGGCGGCGGGTGCGGGAGATCGCCCGGGAGGTGGTGAAGGTCGTGGGGTGGTGAGGGGTCGGGGGGTGCTCTGGTGGTGCCTACCGAATTGCCCGGTGGCGCCCGCCGCCTAGCGGCGGATCAGGCCGAGGTCGGTCGCCGCCGCGACCGCCGCCGTGCGCGAGTCCACGCCCAGCTTGGTGTAGACGCGGGCCAGGTGGGACTTCACCGTCCCTTCGGTGAGGTGCAGCCGGGCGCCGACGGCCTGGTTGGAGAAGCCCTCCGCGACCAGTGCCAGGACCTCGGTCTCGCGGCGGGTCAGGGCCGTGCCGGGGGCTCGCAACCGGTTCATCAGGCGGTCGGCGACCGCGGGGGCCAGGGTGCCGCGGCCGGTGGCGGCGGTGCGTACGGCGGCGGCCAGGTCCTCCGGCGGTGCGTCCTTGAGGAGGTAGCCGGTGGCGCCGGCCTCGATGGCCGGGAGGGTGTCGGCGTCGGAGTCGTACGTGGTGACGATCAGTACGCGGGGGGCGTCGGGCAGTACGCGGGGGGCGTCGGGACGGGCGGTGATCCGGGCGGTGGCCTCGGCACCGTTCATGCCCTTGCCGAACCGGAGGTCCATCAGGACGACGTCGATGCCGCCCAGGGCGGCGCGGGCGACGGCCTCCTCGGCGGTGGCCGCCTCGGCCGCGACGACGAGGCCGGGCTCGGTCTCCAGCACGGCGCGCAGCCCGGCCCGTACCACCGGGTGGTCGTCGGCCAGCAGCAGGCGGATGGGGGTGTCGGTCATGGACGGGCCTCGGGGTCGGTCACGGTCTCGGGTTCGGGCTTGTACTCGGTCTCGGGTTCGGTCCGTGCCGCGGCCACGGGCTCGGTTCCGTGCCCGGTGGGCGGGGTGAGGGGGAGCCTGGCGGTCAGCACGGTGCCCTGACCGGGCGTGGACGCGACGGTCAGGTCACCACCGAGCTCGTCGATGCGGGCGCGCATGGCCGCGAGGCCGAACCCGCCGTTCTCCGGATCGGGGGCGGGCAGCAGCCCGGGGTCGAACCCCCGCCCGTCGTCGGCGACGCGGAGGACGACGTGGTCGCGCGGGCGGTCGAGGGTGACCTCGGCGGTCGTGGCCCCCGCGTGGCGGACGGTGTTGGCGAGGGCGGACTGGGCGACGCGCAGCAGGGCCACCTCGTACGCGGTGGGCAGCGGGGCGGGTCCGCCGGTGCGCCGGAAGCGCACGGCGAGCCGGTGCCGGGCGCCGGTGGCGGCGCACAGGCGGTCCAGGGCGTCGGCCAGCGTCGTGCCCTCCAGGGCGGGCGGGGCGAGGGCGGCGACGAGGCGGCGGGCCTCGGCGAGGTTGTCGACGGCGGCCTGGCGCGCCTGGTCGACGTGGCGGGCGGCGGTCTCCGGCGCGTCGGGCAGGGCGCGTTCGGCGGCGCGCAGCAGCAGTTGGATGCTGGAGAAGCCCTGGGCGAGGGTGTCGTGGATCTCGCGGGCCAGGCGTTCCCGCTCGGCCAGGACGCCGGCGGTGTGCTGGGCCCGGTCCAGGTCGGCGCGGGTGGCGGTGAGTTCCTCGATCAGGCGCCTGCGCTGTTCGCTCTCCCGGTAGAGGGCCTGGTAGCCCCACACCACCGCCACGGCCACCGCGGCGCCGAGGGCGGGCCCGATGGCCATCGCCGCGCCGAACGAGCCCCGGTGCGCCGCGAAACCGGCGGCGGCCGCCGCCGCGGTGGCCGCCACGGCCGCCAGGGCGGCGCGGCGGGGCAGCAGGTGGAGCTGGAGGAAGTAGAGCGGGAACGCCACCCACACCGCGTCGGCGGACAGCGCCAGCAGCACCAGCCAGACGGCGCCCAGGGCGGCCGGCCACAGTGCGGCGGCCCGTCGCGAGGGGCGGTTCCCCCGCAGCGCCGTCCCCCACAGCACCGGACCGGCCGCGTACACGAGGGCGCAGGCCGCCGCGACGGCGACGGTCCATCCGGCGTGCGGCCCGCCGTCGGCCACGGCCCGGCCGCCGGCCAGCAGGAGCAGGCCGACGACCAGCAGGTGCAGGCACCAGGTCAGGGTCCGGGTGACGGGGGTGGGAGCGGGGGCGACGGTGTTCACAGTCCTCCCAGCCTAAGGAACCCCGCCCCCGGCCCGCCTCTGTCGAAAGGTGCAAGACGGGGGCCGTCTTTCGGCCCGCGGAGTGTGTTCCCCCGCCGGATGTCCGCGCACGGGACCGGCGGCGACAGTGGTGCGTACCCCGTCCCCAGCCCCTCCGTACCCCCTGAAGGCAGGCCGCAGCCGTGTTCGTCGCGTGGAGAGATCTCAAGTACGCCAAAGGGCGCTTCGCCCTGATGGGCACCGTCATCGTGCTGATCACCCTGCTGATCGGGCTGCTGTCGGGGCTGACCGCCGGTCTGGGCCGGGAGAACACCTCCGCGATCACCTCGCTGCCCGCCGACCGGATCGCCTTCGGCGCGCCCGGCGACGGGTCGGGCCCGTCGTACTCCGACTCCACCGTCACGGCCCGGCAGTGGCGGACGCTGGCCGGGGCGCCGGGGGTGCGCAGCGCCGAGCCCCTGGGCATCGCCACCACCAAGGCGCGGGCCGGGAAGCGGAGCGCCGCGGTGTCCGTGTTCGGCGTCCGGCCCGGTTCCGCGCTGGCCCCGGAGGGCCGCAGGATCGACGGGCGCGCCGTGGTCCTGTCCGCTTCCGCCGCGCACGACCTGGGCGTCGCCGCGGGCGGCACGGTCAGCCTGGCGGGGCAGGCGGTCACGGTCGCCGCCGTCAGCGGTGACGCCTCCTTCAGTCACACGCCGGTCGTCTGGGCCTCCCTCGACGTCTGGCGGAAGGCCGCGCCTCCCTCGGGGACCGCCGACGGGGCGACCGCCACCGTCGTCGCCCTGCGCACCGCCCCCGGCGCCCGCCTCGCCGCCGCCGACGAGGCCGCGGGCACCAGGACGGTCTCCAAGGACGACTCGCTGTCCGCGATCGGCTCGTACACCTCCGAGAACGGCTCGCTGCAACTGATGCGCGGCTTCCTCTTCGCGATCTCCGCCCTGGTCGTCGGGGCCTTCTTCACGGTGTGGACCATCCAGCGCGGCGGCGACGTCGCCGTCCTGAAGGCGCTGGGCGCCTCCACCGCCGGTCTGCTCCGGGACGCGCTGGGGCAGGCGCTCGCCCTGCTGACCGTCGGCACCCTGATCGGCACCGGGATCGCGGCTGCGGTCGGCGCCGTCGTCGCGGGCTCGGACGTGCCGTTCGTCCTCACGCCGTCCACGCTGCTGCCGCCGGCCGGGGTGCTGGTCGCGCTCGGCGCGCTGGGGGCCGCCCTGTCCGTCCGCCGTCTCACCTCCGTCGACCCGCTGATCGCCCTGGGGAGCGCCCGATGAGCCTCACGCTGACCGATGTCACCCTCACCTACCCCGACGGCCAGGGCCGGCTGACCGCCCTGGACGCGGTGACGCTCGACGTGCCCCGGGGCAGCCTGACCGCCGTGGTGGGCCCCTCGGGCTCCGGGAAGTCCAGCCTGCTGGCCGTCGCCGCCACCCTCGTCACCCCCGACGCGGGCACCGTCACCGTCGACGGCACCGTCACCGCCGGCCTGAGCCGCGGCGAGCTCGGCGCGCTGCGCCGCCGCGGGATCGGCATCGCCTTCCAGCAGCCCAACCTGCTGCCCTCCCTGACCGCCGTCGAACAGCTCCAGGTCATGGCCCATCTCGACGGCCGCTCCCCCGCCAAGGCGCGCGGCCGGGCCATGGAGCTGCTCGACGCCGTCGGCCTCGCCGACGTCGCGCACCGCCGTCCGAACCGGCTCTCCGGCGGGCAGCGCCAGCGCGTCAACATCGCCCGCGCCCTGATGAACGACCCCACCGTCCTCCTGGTCGACGAGCCCACCAGCGCCCTCGACCACGAGCGCGGCGCCGCCGTCATCGACCTGCTCGCCGCCCTCACCCGTCGGCGCGCGACCGCCACCGTCCTGGTGACCCACGACCGCACCCACCTCGCCGCGGCCGACCGGGTCGCGGAGGTGCGCGACGGACGGCTGCGCTTCCCCGGCGCGCCCTGAGGGCCCGAGGCCCGGGTTCCGGCTCCGGTGCCGCCCCCGCTCATGGGGCGGCACCGGAGCCTTCGCCGTCTTCCGGGCCGCGGGCGAAGCGACGCGTGCCTTGGGCGGCCACCGATGGGGGTCTTTCACGGATCCGTTCACGGATTTGTCCGACATACCCCCCGGGGGTAGCACGAAAGCGCTCCCGAACCCTTGCCCGTCATACACCCTGGGGGTATACATAGAGACGTTCGAGGGATACCCCCCAGGGGTATAAGATCCCCACAGAGTCCAAGCCGCGCACCAGGAGGCACCCCATGTCGACGCCGAACGCCACCGCCCCCACCGTCACCACCACCTACGCGGTCACGGGCATGAGCTGCGGCCACTGCGAGTCCGCCGTCACCGAGGCGGTCGGAGCGCTCGGCGCCGTGCGGGCCGTGAAGGTCGACGTGGCCGCCGGGCGGGTCACCGTCACCACGGCCGGTGAGCCGGACGACGCGGCGGTGGCCGAGGCCGTGGACGACGCCGGGTACGAGCTCGCCGGCCGCGTCTGACCGTCCCCCGAGTCCCCAGCCTCGCCGGGGCCCGCCCCGGCCACACCTCCAGTCACAGGAGCAGCGATGCCCAGCACCACCACCGGGACATCCGGTACGGACCGCGTCGAACTCGCCATCGGCGGCATGACGTGCGCGTCGTGCGCGGCCCGCGTCGAGAAGAAGCTCAACCGCATGGACGGGGTGGTGGCCACCGTCAACTACGCCACCGAGAAGGCGCAGGTCACCTATGACGCCGGCGTCACGGTGGCCGACCTGGTCGCCACGGTCGAGGCGACGGGGTACACGGCGGCGCCGCCCGCGCCGGCCCGCCCCGCCGACGGGGGCGACGAGGACACGGCCGGCCGGGCGGCCGACGGCGAGTTGCGCCCGCTCCGCGAGCGGCTGATCACCGCCGTGGTGCTGGCGGTGCCGGTGGTGGTGCTGTCGATGGTCCCGGCGCTGCAGTTCGAGTACTGGCAGTGGCTGTGCCTCACCCTGACCGCGCCGGTCGTCACCTACGCGGCCTGGCCGTTCCACCGGGCCGCGTTCACCAACGCCCGGCACGGCGCGGCCACCATGGACACGCTGATCTCGCTCGGCACGTCGGCGGCGTTCCTGTGGTCGCTGTGGGCGCTGTTCCTCGGGCACGCGGGCATGCCCGGCATGACGCACTCCTTCGAGCTGACGATCGCGCGGGGCGACGGCGCCGAGAACATCTACCTGGAGGCGGCGGCGGGCGTGACCGCCTTCATCCTGGCCGGCCGCTACTTCGAGGCCCGGTCCAAGCGCCGGGCGGGCGCGGCGCTCCGGGCGCTGCTGGAGCTGGGCGCCAAGGAGGTCACCGTCCTCCGGAACGGCCGGGAGGTGCTGATCCGCACCGAGGAGCTGGCCGTGGGCGACCGCTTCGTCGTCCGGCCCGGCGAGAAGATCGCGACGGACGGCACGGTGGTCGAGGGCGGTTCGGCCGTGGACGCCTCGATGCTCACCGGTGAGTCGGTGCCGGTCGAGGTGGGCGTGGGCGACGCGGTCACCGGCGCCACGATCAACGCGGGCGGCCGACTGGTGGTCGAGGCCACCCGGGTCGGCGCCGACACCCAACTGGCGCGGATGGCCCGGCTGGTGGAGGACGCCCAGAACGGCAAGGCCGCGGCGCAGCGGCTCGCCGACCGGATCTCCGCCGTCTTCGTCCCCGTCGTCATCGCGCTCGCCCTGGGCACGCTGGCCTTCTGGCTGCTGAGCGGCGCCGGGCTGACCGCCGCGTTCACCGCCGCCGTGGCCGTCCTGATCATCGCCTGCCCGTGCGCCCTCGGGCTCGCGACCCCGACCGCGCTGATGGTCGGCACCGGGCGCGGCGCCCAGCTCGGCATCCTGATCAAGGGCCCGGAGGTGCTGGAGACCACCCGTGGCGTGGACACGATCGTGCTGGACAAGACGGGCACCGTCACCACCGGCCGGATGACCCTGCTGGCCGTCACCGCGGCGGCGGGCACGGCGGAGGACGAGGCGCTGCGGCTGGCCGGGGCGCTGGAGCACGCCTCCGAGCACCCGATCGCCCGGGCCGTGGCGGCGGGCGCGACCGAGCGGGTCGGCACGCTGCCGGTGCCGGAGGACTTCGCCAACGTCCCCGGGCTCGGGGTGCAGGGCGTGGTGGACGGGCACGCGGTGCTCGTGGGCCGGGAGAAGTTGCTCGCCGAGTGGGCCATGTCGCTGCCGCAGGAGCTGGCGGCGGCGCGGGACGCCGCCGAGGCGGCCGGCCGGACGGCGGTCCTGGTGGCCTGGGACGGCGCGCCGCGCGCGGTGCTGGAGGTCGCCGACGCGGTGAAGGAGACCAGCCCGGAGGCCGTGCGCCGGCTGCGCGAGCTGGGCCTGACCCCGATCCTGCTGACCGGTGACAACCGGGCGGTGGCCGAGGCCGTGGCCGCCGAGGTGGGCATCGACGAGGTGATCGCCGAGGTGCTGCCCGAGGACAAGGTGGCCGTCGTCAAGCGGCTGCAGGCCGAGGGCCGGTCGGTGGCCATGGTCGGCGACGGCGTCAACGACGCGGCGGCGCTGGCCCAGGCGGACCTCGGGCTGGCGATGGGCACGGGCACCGACGCGGCCATCGAGGCCGGCGACCTCACCCTCGTCCGGGGCGACCTGCGGGCGGCGGCGGACGCGATCCGGCTCTCGCGGAAGACGCTGGGCACCATCAAGACCAACCTGTTCTGGGCCTTCGCCTACAACGTGGCCGCCCTTCCGCTGGCCGCGGCCGGCCTCCTCAACCCGATGATCGCCGGCGCGGCGATGGCCTTCTCCTCGGTCTTCGTCGTCGGCAACAGCCTGCGGCTCCGGACCTTCCGCGCCGCCGAGTGAGGCCGCGCCCCGCGCGACACCGAGCGGTCGCCGGGCGGACGATCACCGTCCGTTCGGCGACCGCTCGGTGTCGTCCTCGTGATGAATCCGTAACAACGGGATCCCCCGCACCGCCCGGCGCGTCTCCCCTGGTGAGAACGGACGAGTACGGACACGCACGAGCACAGGGAGGGTGCGACGCCATGGCGCTGCCCCAGCTGTACAGGAACAGGATCACGGCGCTGGTCGCCGTCACGGTCTTCGGCTTCGCGGGCACCCTGACCGCGGCGGTCACCGCCGAGGCGGTCGGCCGCAGTGCCGCGGCGGGCCTGCCGGCGGAGACCGGCGCGGGCACCGGCCCGGCCGGCCGGGCCCAGGGCGACCGCCCGGCGGACGGCGACGCCGCGCGGACCGTCGTCGTCGTCCACGGCGGGACGTCCCAGGCCCGTCCCCACCCCTGAGCGCGCCCCGAGCCCGGTCCCGCGTCCTACGCGCGATCGCACTCCAGCGGGCCCAGCCGCTTCCCGCCGCCGGACAGCTCCACCCGCACCCGGTTCCACGGCAGCCCGCCGGGCACCTGGTTGTGGGCCGCGGTGCACACCAGCTGGGTGCGGGCGGTCCGCGTGAGGCGGCTGACGTCGAGCGGCAGGACGATCTCGACGCGCCCGGACTCCGTCGTGACGCGCACGCCCGCCTCGGGCCGGATGCCGATGTCGCTGTAGAGACCGCGCGTGCGCTCCGCCTCGTTGGGCCCCTTCAGCATCAGCCGTACCGCGTCCTCCGCGGTCACCGGACCGTCCGCCGGGCGCGAGGTCCCGATGACACCGGTCACCACGGCGAAGTACAGCCGCGCCTCCCAGCCGGGCGCGCCCGGCTGGCGGACGCCGGTGGCCGGCTGGCCGAACTCGATGACCTCCGTCGGCTCGATGCCGCAGCCGGCGAGCGTGCCCAGCAGGAGCACCGCGGCCGACACGCGTCGTGCCCTCACTCCTCGTCACCTCCTGTGCGCAGGGGGAGGTCGACGGTGAACACCGCGCCTCCGCCGGGCCGGTTGGCGGCCCGGATGGTTCCGTGGTGCAGCCGGACGTTCTCCAGCGTGATGGCGAGGCCGAGGCCGCTGCCCTCGGAGCGGACCCGGGCGGCGTCGGCCTTGTAGAAGCGGTCGAAGACGTGCGGCAGCACCTCGGGGTCGATGCCCGGGCCCTGGTCGGCGACCTCGATGAGCAGCCGTTCCGCCGTACGGTCCGCACGGACCGCCACGTGGACGGGGGCGCCGCCGTGCCGCAGGGCGTTGCCGACGAGGTTGGCCACCACGACGTCGATGCGCCGGGTGTCGAGCCGGGCGCGGACGCCGTCCGGCAGGTCGGCCTCGACCTCGTCCTGCCAGTTGCGGGCCTGGAGGGTCTTGCGGACGGTCTCGGCGACGTCGACCTCGTCGAGGTGGAGCGCGGCGGCGCCCGCGTCGAAGCGGGAGATCTCCATCAGGTCCTCGACCATGCGGGCGAGCTTGCCGGTCTCCTCGCTGATCAGCCGGACGGCGTGGGCGGTGTCCGGGTCGAGGGTGGCGGCGTCCTCGTCGAGCACGTCGACGACGGCCGTCATGGCGGCCAGCGGCGTGCGCAGCTCGTGCGAGACGTCGGCGGCGAAGCGGCGCGCGTTGGCCTCCATGCGGCGGAGTTCGGCGACGTTCTCCTCCAGGGCGGCGGCCATGCCGTTGAACGTCCGGGAGAGTTCGGCGAGTTCGTCGCGGCCGGTGACCTTGAGACGGGTGTCGAGCGCGCCCTCGGTGATCCGCTGGGCGCCGCGGCGCAGTTCGCGTACGGGCCGGAGGACGCCGCCGGCGGCGATGAGCGCGGGCACCACGGCGAGGGCGACGGCGGGCAGCGCGCCGCTCTGGGCGGCGTCGACGAGGGCCTGGACGTTGGCCTCGTCCTCCCGCAGCGGAACCCGGGCGAAGACCTCCACGCCGGACGGTTTCGTGTTGTTGCTGAAGGTGACGGGGAGGCCGATGACGAGCCAGGGGCGTCCCTCGGTCTCGACGCGCTGCACGGCGGCGATCCCGGCCTGGACCTTCTTGCGCACGCCGGTGCCGATGGCGGCGTCCTCGCCGGGGCGGAGGGACGGGACCATGGGCCCGTCGCCGTAGCGGACGTGCACGACCCAGTGCTGGGCGGCCTCGCCGGCCCGGTTGAGGTTCGCCGCGAACTTGGCGAGACCCGCCGTACCGGGCGGGTACGACAGGTCGGGGGCCTGGGAGTTGACCTGGCCGCGCAGGGCGTTGACGGCGGTGTCCTGGGTGCGCTGGAGGATCGCGGTGCGCGCCTCGCGGAAGGTGAGCGCCGCGGTGGCCAGCGCGCTCAACGCGGCGACGAGCAGGAACGCGACCACGAGCCGGGCGCGCAGGCCGCGGGCGAGGGTGCGCAGGGCGGGCTTGCGCGCCCCGGCGGGGCGCCGCCGATCGTCCGGCCGGCGCGCGCCGAAACGTCTCACAACGGGCCGAACCGGTAGCCGAAGCCGCGCACGGTCTGGATGTAGCGGGGCGAGCGCGTGGAGTCCTCGACCTTGGTGCGCAGCCGCATCACACAGGCGTCCACCAGCCGGGCGTCGCCGTGGTAGCTGTGCTCCCAGACGTGCTCCAGGAGCTGCTGGCGGCTGTGGACGCGGCCGGGGGTGGCGGAGAGGTGGAGCAGCAGCTTCATCTCGGAGGGGGCGAGCGCGAGGTCCTTGCCGTGCTTGGTGACGACCAGGCCGGCGCGGTCGACGACCAGGTCGCCGTGGACCTCGGCGGGCCGGGCGGCGGCCTCGGGACCGCCGTCGGCGGGAGCGGCGCGGCGGAGGACCGCGCGGATGCGGGCCTCCAGGACCTCGCCGCGGGCGGGCTTGACGATGTAGTCGTCGGCGCCCGCCTCCAGGCCGAGGACGACGTCGATGTCGTCGCCGCGGGCGGTGAGCATGATGATCGGGAGCTGCTGGGTGGCGCGTATCCGGCGGCAGACCTCGAAGCCGCTGACGTCGGGGAGCATCAGGTCGAGCAGGATCAGGTCGGGCCGGAAGGCGCCGAGCGCGGCGAGCCCGGCCTCACCGGTCGCCGCGGCCTCGACCTCGTGGCCGCGACGGCGCAGGGTGAGGGTGACCCCTTCCCGTACCGCTCGGTCGTCCTCGATCAGAAGCACGCGTGACATAGGGACAGTATCGATCCGATCATCACACCGACGCGCCGGATGGGACCCCGTCCGGGGAACTGTCACCGATTGCTCATATTCACCTGAGGCCCCTGTGGCCTCTCCTGCCTCGACTTTTTCACCGGAGAAGCCCCGCCGTGCGGGCCTGGGCGGGATAATGACCAGCCGATTGTCCGTACGCCATCAAGCCCATGATCAAGCCCGCGACCCGAGCCCCCTCCAGCCCTCGACTGCACGATCACCAGCGATCCGGAGGTCGCCATGAGCAGCACGCACGAGGTTCTCAACCAGGCCCCGCCCCTGACCGGCTTCACCACCGCCGACGACCCCGCGCTGCTGGAGGCCCTCCGCCGGGACGGCGGCGGCCGGGGCGAGGAGGAGGTCCGCGCTCTGGGGGTGCGGGCCGGTTCGGAGGAGGTGCAGGAGTGGGCGCGGCAGGCCGAGGCGTACCCGCCGGTGCTGCGCACCCACGACCGGTACGGCCACCGGGTGGACGAGGTGGAGTTCCACCCGGCGTGGCACCACCTGATGGCGGCGGCCGTGGAGAGCGGCCAGCACGCGGCGCCCTGGGCGGACGGCCGCCCGGGGGCGCACCTGATCCGCGCCGCCAAGTTCTACGTCTGGGCGCAGGCCGAGCCCGGCCACGGCTGTCCGATCTCCATGACCAACGCCGCCGTCCCCGCCCTGCGCGCCCAGCCCGACCTGGCCGCCGTGTACGAGCCGCTGCTGGCGTCGCCGGTGTACGACTACGGGCTGCGGCCGCCGCTGGGCAAGCGCGGCCTGATCGCCGGCATGTCGATGACCGAGAAGCAGGGCGGCTCGGACGTCCGGGCCAACACCACCACGGCCGTCCCGGCGGGCGACGGCACGTACGTGATCACCGGGCACAAGTGGTTCACCTCCGCCCCGATGAGCGACGTCTTCCTGGTCCTGGCCCAGGCCGAGCAGGGCCTGACCTGCTTCCTCATGCCGCGCGTCCTGCCCGACGGCACCCGCAACGCGATGCGTCTGCAACGGCTGAAGGACAAGCTCGGCAACCGCTCCAACGCCTCCTCCGAGATCGAGTACGAGCAGGCCGTCGCCTGGCCCGTGGGCGAGCCGGGGCGCGGCGTCCGCACGATCGTCGAGATGGTCAACATGACCCGGCTCGACTGCGTCATCGGCTCGGCCGCCGGCATGCGCGCCGGGCTGCGGCAGGCCCTGCACCACACCACGTACCGCCGGGCCTTCGGCGCCGAGCTGATCGGCCAGCCGCTGATGCGCAACGTCCTGGCGGACCTCGCCGTCGAGTCGGAGGCGGCCACGGCCCTGGCGATGCGCCTGGCGACGGCCCTGGACCGGTCGGAGGCCGGGGACGAGGCGGAACGCGCCCTGCGCCGGCTCGCGCTGGCGGCCGGCAAGTACTGGGTGTGCAAACGCGGCAGCGCACACGCGGCGGAGGCACTGGAGTGCCTCGGCGGCAACGGCTACGTCGAGGAGTCGGGCATGCCCCGCCTCTACCGCGAGGCGCCGCTGCTCTCCATCTGGGAGGGCTCCGGCAACGTCGCCGCCCTGGACGTCCTGCGCGCGCTCACCCGCGAACCCCAGGCGCTGGACGCCTACTTCGCCGAAATCGACGCCGCCGCCGGCGCGGACTCCCGCCTCGACGCCGCCACCGCCCGCCTGCGCACCCTGCTCACCACCCTCGACGACCCCCACCGCGCCCAACTCACCGCCCGCCGCCTCGCGGAACACCTCACCCTCGTCCTCCAGGGCAGCCTCCTCGTCCGCCACTCCACCCCCGCCATGGCCGACGCCTTCTGCGCCTCCCGCCTGGCCGGCGACTGGGGCGGCGCCTTCGGCACCCTCCCCCCGGGCGCGGACCTGGGCGGGGTACTGGAACGGGCGGTGGTGAAGGACGCGGGGTAGGACCCCGGTCCGCCGGGCGCGCCTGTCAGGTTCCGAAGCCGAGCCGATCGGACAGGAACAGGGCGAGCGGCCCGGCCGGGAGCAGGAACCTGCCTTCCCGTGCGGCGGCGATGGCGTCACTCATGGGCCACCAGGAGAGTTTGAAGTCCTGCTCGGCCGGGGTGAGTTGCTGCTGCCCGAGGGACAGGTCGCGGGCTTCGAAAAGGAAGACGCGGGCGGTGGACTCCAGGCTGATGGCGTACGCGCCGAGGGCGCGCCACCGCCGGGCGGTGACACCAGCCTCCTCCCGAAGCTCACGCCGTGCGCACTCTTCGGGGCTTTCACCGTCTTCGCGCCGGCCGCCGGGCAGGAACAGATACTCGCCACCGTGCCGGGGAAAGCGGGCGCTGAGAACGGCGGCGAGGCCCTGGCCGTCTCGGGCCACCACTACGGCGGCGTCGCGGGCCGGGCCTCGTCGGTGCTCGTCGTCGCTCATGGCGCGTGAGCTTAGTGGAGGGCGTCCGCCTCACCAGGACTTCGATGAGCGACTGGAGGTTCGAGGCGTCCGATACGAATCCGCTTCGTATGCGGGTTGCAACGTCACAGCGTCCCCTCGGTGAAGGCGGCGACGTGGCGGGCGACCGCTTCGGCGAGGCGGACGGGGTCGTGCAGCAGGTCCTTGACGTCCGCGCGGAGATCGCCGCGCAGGAGGCAGGGTTGCAGCCCGCCGTCGTGGTCCAGGCGCAAGGCCCAGAATCCCTCGACGCAACGCGAGCGCAGCGCGCAGGTGCCGCATTGGCCGACATGGTAGCGACCGAGGCCGCGGTGGATGACCTCGACCTCGACGCCGTCGACGCGAAAGACGCGCCGCCCCTGGCCGACACCGGCGATCTCGGTGCGTTCCTCGACGGTCAGGGTCCGCAGATAGGCGACGACGTCATCGGCCGGCGCGGCCGACTCGGCGCGATCGGCATTGAAGTCGGTGCCGACCAGCTCGATGAACTGCACCGGCAGGCGACGGGCGAGAGCGAAGTCGAGGATCGGCCGGATCTCGTGGGCGTTGTCGTTGAGCAACAGGCAGTTCAACTCGACACGGTCGAACACTTCGCGCGCCGCCTCGATACCGTCGAGGACGGCGACGATGCCGAGGCGGGTCGCGGCGATGGCCCGGAACGTGTCGTCGGAGAAGTAGTGCAGGGAGACCTTCACCCTGTTCAGGGGCGTATCCGCAAGCCACGTCTGGCTGGCGCGGACACGGGTGCCGTTGGTGATCAGTGTGTAGGAGGCGTCCGGACCCGGGGCGGGGAGCCGCTGGAGCACGGGCCGCGCCAGGGGCGAGGCAAGCGGTTCACCGCCCGTGAAGTACACCCGCTTCAGGCCCGCTTCCATCAACGCGGTGATGGTTGTGAGGTAGTGGCCCGCGCACAGAGAGCGGGGGCGCTGCTTCTTCGTCGGGTCGCGCCGGGCCAGTCCCGGCGGGATGTCGCCTTCGTCGTGGCAGAACCAGCAAGCGATGTTGCAGGCGGGGCCGAAGGACACACGCAGTTGGCCACGCAGGGCGGCGAAGCTGCGCAAGGCGGTCCAGTCGGTGGTCGGAGAAGGGGCCGGTGAGCCGAGGGTGAGCGGCACTTCCATGGCAACCTCCGGAACGGTGACGTGCAGCCACCTGTGTGGGATGACACGGGAGACGCGTGGCGCCTGACGGTCCGGCCGACCTGCTCATGTGGGGAGCAAGGCAGGTAAGCCACACAGACATCTGGGTGGCCTATGCCACATCATAGCGTGGCATAGGTCGACTCAAGCAAGAGTGCAGAGTGACCTAGTACGCTCAACTGGCCTAGGTCACACCTCTGTTCGGAGGCACGCCATGACAGCCACCTCGCACGAACCAGCCGAGCCCCGCCACCCCTACATGCGCCTCGCGGCCGACCTTCGCCGCCGCATCCTCGACGGTGACCTGCCCGAAGGCGGCAAGCTCCCCAATCACCGCGCCCTCGCCGCCGAGCATGGTGTCGCCGTCGCCACCCTGCAAAAGGCCCTCGGGCAACTCCAAGTCGAGGGCTACATCCGCACCAGCCAGCGAGGCACCTTCATCGCCAACGCGCCCCGGGCCGGGTCCTCTGGGTACGACCGCATCACCCGAGTCTTGCGCACCGGGAGCGTCCTCGGCGAGGGCGAGAGCGTCATCGTCACCGACGCCACCCTCACCGTCCCGCCCCTGTACGTCGCCGACCTCTTCGACCTCGACGAAGGCGACCAAGTCGTACGCCGCCAGTGGCACACCGGCCGCGGCCACCAGCGGCTCATGCTCGCGGTGACCTGGTACCCGGCCGAGTTCGCCGCGGCCGTCCCGGATTTGCTGTCCACCGCCCCCGGCAAGGCCCCCGGGCTACTCCCTCGCATCATGGAAACCACCGGCCGCCGCCCCGTCGAAGGACGGGACGACATGCACGCCCGGGACGCCGACGCACGTGAAGCCGACTTCCTCGGCCTCAAGACCGGCACCCCGATTCTCGCCGGCGCCCACCGGCTCTGGGACAGGGAGGGGATCATCGAGTACGGGGAGTGGTGCCTGCCCTACCGGCACGTGATCGGCTACGAATACCGGTTCGACGCCGCGCCGGAGGGCACTTAGACGCCGGGAGCCGGCGCTGGAACTCGCGGAGCGCGGTCCCACAGCCGCGTACGGCCCGGCCCTCGTCGTCCCTAACCGTCTTGCAGACGTGCGTGGCCAGACTCAGCGTTCAGCATGTTCGCGCACGCGCGAGCCGCGGCCCCCTCCTCGGGGTCGCGGCTCGGCTGTCACGGTGGGGTCGGGGGAGTTCCGGGAGCGAGCGCCGCCGCTCTGGCGTCCGCCTTCGCGACCGACGCCGACCGGCCCGGACCGGTGCGTCCGAACATCCGCTCCGCCCCCTCGAACGCCCTCATCCCATCGGAGGAAACCACCCCGCATCTCGGCTGAACGGGTGACACACACCGCAGTATCTCGGTGGCGCGCGCCCTCGCGCCGTTGGGGCGAATCCGGAGGATGCCGTGGACGAGTGGGTGGTGCTGGTCCTCGCGATGGTCGCGGTGATCGTGGTCGTCGTGTCCGTGATCCTGCTGCGCGGGCGGCGGGTGGGGGCCGGCGAGGATCCCTCCGAGACGCCCGACGTGATCGAGTACATGACGATGATGATCGGCGTGGTCTACGCCATCGTCCTCGGGCTGGCCATCGCCGGTGTCTGGGAGGCAAGGAACTCCGCACAGGCGACCGTGCAGGCCGAGGCGCAGGCGCTGCACGAGATCCAGGAGCGCGTACAGGCGTTCGCGCCGGCCGCCCGGGAACAGGTGCGGGCGGACGTCGACACCTACGTGCAGTACGTCGTGCACAAGGAATGGCCGGGCATGCTGGACGACGGGCAGCTCACCGACAAGGGGAAGGAACTGCTCGACAAGGTGCGGGCGGACATCACCGCCTACGAGCCGAGGAACGACCGCGAGAGCCAGTCGTACCAGCCGCTGCTGGACCAGGCCGGGGCGGCGGACGCGGCGCGCAACGCCCGTGCGCAGAGCGCCGGGGACACCATGCCGGGGGTGGTGTGGTTCGGCCTGATCGGCGGGGCGCTGGTGGCCGTGGGCCTGATCTACACCCTGCAGATCCGGCGGTCGCCGCGCGAACTGCTCCTCGCCGGGCTCTACAGCGCGCTGATCGCCTTCCTCCTCTTCCTCATCTGGGACTTCGACGCCCCCTTCGGGCACTACGTCGGTGACACCACCGACGCGTTCACCGATCTGTTCGCCGTCTGACGGGCACGCCGCTCGGTTCCGGCCAGACTCCGCCGGCCGTCCCTCGTACGCCGCGTCGCCCCCTCCGCCCCCTCCATCCGTGACGGCGCCGGCCGGGGGCGGCACGGCGTCCGCGCCCGCGACGTCCCAGCGCCCGGCCGCGTGCCCACCGTTCCGGGCCCGGGCGACCGCCGCCCCGGGCCCGTACGCCTCCCCCGCGGTGACCGGTCCGGACGGGCCCGTCGCCTCCGCCCCAATGGTCTACGCCTTTCCCGGGCGGCTCCCCGCGCGCCCTCCAGGCATGACCGGTTCCCAGCGCAGGGACACGCGTTCGGCCCTCCGTTTGGGGGTACAGGGCAAGGGGGCTGACCGACAGGAGGGCACCCGGAGTGACCGACGAGAGCATCGCCTATGGCGAAGGCGCGACCCGGACGGTCGATATGGACGAGGCGGCGGCACTGGTCCGCGGCATCTGCTTCAAGACCGGCCCGCCCCGCCTCCTCGGCGTCGAGCTGGAATGGCTCGTCCACGACCTGCGCGAACCGACCCGCCCGGTGGAAGCGGCCCGGCTCAACGCCGCCGCCGACCGGCTCCGCAAGCTTCCACTGCGCTCGCTGCTCACCATCGAGCCCGGCGGCCAGATCGAGTTCAGCTCGCAGCCCGCCACCTCCCTCACCGCCTGCGTGGACGAGGTGGCCGCCGATCTCGACCTGGCCAGGGCCGAGCTGAAGGACATCGGGCTCTTCCTCGCCGGCTACGGCAAGGAGCCCTGGACCCATCCCGACCGGGTGGTGGAGACCCGGCGCTACAGCGCGATGGAGGTCTACTACGACCGCTGGAACGGGGCCGGCCGCACGGTGATGTGCCGGACGGCGTCCGTCCAGGTCTGCGTCGACGCCGGCAGCGAGGGCCCGGGTCCGCTCGGGTTCGACCGCCGCTGGCGGTACGCGCACCTGCTGGGCGCGGTGCTGGCCGCCGCGTTCGCCAACTCGCCGCTGCACCTGGGGCGGCCCACCGGCTGGCGCTCCACCCGCCAGGCGACCTACGCCCGGATGGACCCGGGCCGCACCCTCGCCCCGGCCGAGCACCTGGAGCCGAGGGCGGCCTGGGCCGAGTACGCGCTGGACGCGGAGGTGATGTTCATCCGGCGCGAGGAAGGACCGTGGCAGCCCGTACAGGGCCTGCCGCTGCGCGAGTGGCTGCGCACGGGCGAGCCGCGGCCGGTCACCGCGGGCGATGTGATCTACCACCTGACCACGTTGTTCCCGCCCATCCGGCCGCGCGGCCACCTGGAGATGCGCATGATCGACGCGCAGCCGGGCGAGGACGGCTGGCTGGTGCCGCTCGCCGTGACGGCGGCGCTGTTCGACGACCCGACGGCCGCCGAGACCGCGTACCGCGCGGTGAAGCCGCTGGCCGACGCGGCGGGCGGGGAGCCCACCCCGCGCAACCCGCTGTGGCGCCGGGCCGCCCGGCACGGCCTGTCCGATCCGGAGCTGCACGCCGCGGCGGTGGGCTGCTTCGCGGCGGCGCGCGAGGCGCTCCCCCGGCTCGGGGCCTCGCCCCGGGTCCTGGAGGCGGTGGACGCGTTCACCGCCCGGTACGTGGACCGGGGCCGCTGCCCCGCCGACGACCTGCTGGACCTGGTCGCGGACCGGCCCGAGGGCACGGAGTGCGGGCCGTGACCGCCACGGGACGCGGGGCCACGGGACGCGGGGCCACGGGACGCGGGGCCCCCGGCCGGGAGACCGGCCCGGAGACCGGCCGGAAGACCGGCCCGGAGACCGGCCGGAAGACCGGCCCGGAGACCGGCCGGAAGACCGGCCCGGAGACCGGCCGGGAGACCGGACCAGGGACCGGACGGGAGACCCGGCCGGAGCCCCGACCGGAGTACGACGGCACGGACCCCGGCGCGCTCCGGCGGCGCGCCGGGGAGGCCCTGCTGGCGGCCCGTGAGCGCACCGCCGCGCTCACGGGCTGCGTACCGGACCCCGAACTCCTCGCCCAGCACTCGCCGTTGATGTCCCCGCTGGTGTGGGACCTGGCGCACATCGGCAACCAGGAGGAGCTGTGGCTGCTGCGCGCCGTGGGCGGGCACGCGGCGCTGCGGCCGGAACTGGACTCCGTCTACGACGCGTTCGAGCACCCGCGCGCCGAACGCCCCTCGCTCCCGCTGCTGCCCCCCGACGAGGCCCGCCGCTATGTGGCGGACGTCCGCGGCCGGGCGCTGGACGTCCTCGACCGCGCGCCGGTCGGAGAAGACGGCGGCGGCCCGCTGGTCCGGGCGGCGTTCGCCTTCGGGATGATCGCCCAGCACGAGCAGCAGCACGACGAGACCATGCTGATCACCCACCAGCTGCGGGCCGGCCCGGCCGCGCTCACCGCTCCGGAGCCGCCGCCCGCCGCCCCGGACACGGCCGGGCTGCCCGTCGAAGTCCTCGTCGAGGGCGGCCCGTTCACCATGGGCACCTCGACCGAGCCGTGGGCGCTGGACAACGAGCGGCCCGCGCACGAACGCGTCGTGGCCCCGTTCTTCATCGACACGCTGCCGGTGAGCAACCGGGCCTACCTGCACTTCGTCGAGGACGGCGGCTACCGCGACCCCCGCTGGTGGCACCCCGAGGGCTGGGCGCAGGTGCGCCGGCACCGGCTGACGGCGCCGCTGTTCTGGCGGCGCGACGGCGGGTCGCCGGGCGGCTGGCTGCGGCGCCGCTTCGGCGTGGTGGAGCCGGTGCCGCCGGACGAGCCGGTGCTGCACGTCGGCTGGTACGAGGCCGCCGCGTACGCCGCCTGGGCCGGGCGGCGGCTGCCCACGGAGGCGGAGTGGGAGAAGGCCGCCCGGTACGACCCGGCGTCCGGCCGCTCCCGCCGCTACCCGTGGGGCGACGCCGACCCCACCCCCGAGCACGCCAACCTCGGCCAGCGCCACCTGCGCCCGGCCCCCGTCGGCGCCTATCCGCGCGGCGCGTCCCCGCTGGGCGTCCGGCAGCTGATCGGCGACGTGTGGGAGTGGACGGCGAGCGACTTCCTGCCGTACCCGGGCTTCCGGGCGTTCCCCTACCGCGAGTACTCGGAGGTCTTCTTCGGCAGCGCGTACAAGGTGCTGCGCGGCGGGTCGTTCGGGGTGGACCCGGTCGCCTGCCGGGGCACGTTCCGCAACTGGGACCTGCCGGTGCGCCGGCAGATCTTCGCCGGTTTCCGCACGGCCCGCGACCCGGAGCCGTGCTGATGTGCCGGCACCTGGCCGTGCTGGGTCCCGAGGCCCCGCTCGGCGCGTCCGTCGCCGACCCGCCGCACTCCCTCGTCCGGCAGTCGTGGGCGCCGCGCCGGCAGCGGTACGGGACGGTGAACGCGGACGGGTTCGGCATCGGCTGGTACGCGGACGGCGACCCGCGGCCCGCCCGGTACCGCCGGGCCGGGCCGGTGTGGGCGGACCCGTCCTTCGCCGACCTGGTCCGGGTGGTCCGGAGCCGGGCGCTGCTGGCGGCGGTGCGGGACGCGACCGGGCCGGGCGCCGACGGCGAGGCCGCCGCGGCCCCCTTCGCCGCGGGCCCGTGGCTGTTCAGCCACAACGGCGCGCTCACCGGCTGGCCCGGCTCGGCCGCGCCCCTCGTCCCGCTGCTGCCCGCCGCCGCCCTGCTGCGGCTGGAGGCCCGCTGTGACGCGGCGTTCGTCTGGGCGCTGGTGGCGCACCGGCTGCTGGACGAGGGCGATCCGCCCGGGCGGGCGCTCGCGGGCGCCGTCACCACCCTCGCGGAGGCCGCGCCCGGCTCCCGGCTGAACCTGTTGCTCACCGACGGCGCCTCGGTCACGGCCACCGCGCACGGGGACACCCTGTGGTACCTGGCGGGGCCCGGCGAGCGGATCGCGGTGGCGTCGGAGCCGTACGACGACGATCCGCGCTGGACCGAGGTGCCCGACGGCACGCTGCTGTCGGCGGACCGCGCGCGGGTCGCCCTCACGTCCCTGTAGCCCCTCCCTTTTCGAGTCCCCTTTCGAGTCCCCTGTCGAGCTCCGCCTTCCTTTCCCCTGCCCCGCCGCACGCGCAAGGAGCCCTGCCCGTGAGCCAGTTCGTCCTCTCCCGCACCCTCCCGTCCGACGCGACCGCCGCCGCCCTGCGCGCCGACGTCGCCGAGGGGCTGACCCGGTCGCCCAAGGAGCTCCCGCCGAAGTGGTTCTACGACGCGCGGGGCAGCGCCCTCTTCGACGAGATCACGCTGCTGCCCGAGTACTACCCGACGCGCGCCGAACGCGAGATCCTGAGCGCCCGTGCGGCCGCCATCGCCGCCGCCACCGGCGCCCGCACGCTCGTCGAACTCGGCTCCGGCTCCTCGGAGAAGACCCGCCACCTCATCCGGGCGCTGCCCCTGCTGGACCACTACGTGCCGGTGGACGTCAGCGAGAGCGCCCTGTCCGGGGCCGCCGCGACGCTGCTCGGCGAATATCCCGGGCTGCGGGTGCACGCCCTCGTCGCCGACTTCCAGTACGGCCTTGCCCTGCCGGACACCCCCGGGCCGCGGCTGCTCGCGTTCCTCGGCGGCACCATCGGCAACCTGCTGCCCGCGGAACGCGCCGAATTCCTGGCCGGCCTGCGGGCCGGCATGGCCCCCGGCGACGCCCTGCTGCTCGGCACGGACCTGGTCAAGGACGAGCGGGTGCTGGTCGCGGCGTACGACGACGCGCGGGGCGTGACGGCGGCCTTCAACAAGAACGTCCTCGCGGTCGTCAACCGGGAGCTGGGCGCCGACTTCGATCCCGCCGACTTCGCGCACGTGGCCCTGTGGGACGCCCACCACGAGTGGATCGAGATGCGGCTGCGGGCCCGGCGGGCCGTGCTGGCGAAGATCCCGGCGCTGGACCTGGCGGTGCACTTCGCCGCCGGCGAGGAGGTGCGGACGGAGGTGTCCGCGAAGTTCCGACGGGAGGGCGTACGGTCGGAACTCGCCGCCGCGGGATTGGAGTTGCGACGGTGGTGGACGGACGACGCGGGGCGCTTCGCGCTGTCGCTGTCGGTGCCGTAGGGCGCCTGCGGCGGGCTGGTGCCCCGGTCCCGCCCCTTCGCCGCTTCCTGGGGCTGCGCCCCAGGCCCCTTTTCGCGGCTCCGCCGCTCGTCCTCAAACGCCGGACGGGCTGGAATCAGCCCGTTGGGGGTGCCCCTCTGGGGGAGGGACCGGGGCGAAACCAACCCCCGGGTAACCTGACCCCGTGAACCAAGAGCAGCCCACCCCCGAACACGGCAGCCTGCCGACCGGCTTCGAACGCGGCACCGACGGCCCCAAGGTGATCGTCGTCGGGGTGGACGGCTCCGAGTCCTCCTGGCGTGCCGCCGCCTACGCCGCCGGGCTGGCCCGCCGGCAGAACGCGATGCTCGCCATCGTCTACGTACAGCCCGTCCTGGTGGGCGGCGCGGCGTTCGGGGCTCCGGTGGCCGAGGTGACCGAGGAGGTCGCCGAGGAACTGCTCGCGGAGATCCGCGCCACCACCGAGCGGCTGCGCGGCCTCTACCCGCACGCCATGCGCTGGGAGTTCCACACCTTCCGCGGCGACCCGTACTCGGGCCTGGTGCAGGCGGCCGACGACCTCAAGGCCGACGCGGTCGTCGTCGGCGCGTCGGAACAGGCGGGCCACCGCATCGTCGGCTCGGTCGCGGTCCGCCTGGTGAAGGCGGGCCGGTGGCCGGTGACGGTGGTCCCGTAGGCACCCCCGTCCCCCACGGACGTTCAGCACCACCAGCACCACCCAGGGGAGGAACCCCGCCATGCCCGAGTCCCCGTCCGGGACACCGCTCCTCCGGATGACGGACGTCGGCCGCGACTACGGCGACCGCGCCGTACTCCGCTCCGTCACCCTGACCCTGGCGCGCGCCGAGTGCCTCGCCGTCACCGGCCCCAACGGCTCGGGCAAGTCGACGCTGCTGCGCCTGGCGACCGGCCGGGAACGGCCCACGTCGGGCGAGGTCCTGTTCGACGGCGTGCCCGTGCGCGAGGACGACCCCGGCGTGCGGCGCCGGCTCGCCGCCGTCATGGACGCCGCGTCCTTCTACCCGGACCTGACCGTCCGTGAGCACCTGATGTTCGTCGCGCTGGCGCACGGCCTGGGCCGGGCGGCGGAGGACGCGGTGGCGCGGGTCCTCGCCGACCACCGGCTGGCGGAGCGTGCGGACGCGCTGCCGGACGCGCTGTCGTCGGGACAGGTCCAGCAGGCGCTGCTGGCCTCGGCCTTCGTACGCCCGCACGACCTGCTGGTGCTCGACGAGCCCGAGCAGCGGCTGGACACCGCGGCCCGCGCCGGACTGGCCCGGCGACTGCGCGCCCACAAGGCGGCGGGCGCCGCGATCCTGCTGGTCACGCATGACGACGAGCTGGCGGCGGCGGTGGCCGACCACGTCCTGGACCTGGCCTCCGGCAGGGTCCGCGCCGCCGCGGAGGCGGTGACCGGTGGCTGACGCGCTCGTCGGGGAACCGGCCGCGGAGGCCGGTCCCTCCGCCTCCCGCGCCGCGCTGGAGTTCCTGCGCCGCGCCCGCCGCGAGGAGAGCCGCCGACGGCGGCGCGACGGCGTCGTGACGCTGTACGGCGTCGCGCTGACGGCCGTCGTGTGGGTGCCCGCGCTGATCGCCGTCGCCCGGGCCGTGAACGCCGCGTCCCCGCAGGGCGCGCCCGCGGAACGGGTCCTGGCCGCCCTGCCGGTGACCGTCCCGGCCCTCGGCGCCGCCGCCTTCCACGCGCTGGTCCGCAGCGCGGCCTGGCGGGGACCGGTCCTGGTGGACCTGCCCACCGTCCGGTGGGCTCTGCCGCTGCCCGTGGACCGCGGCCGGCTGCTGCTCCCCCGGTTCGCGAGGGCCGCCGGTCTCGCCGCGGCCGTCGGCGCGGCGGCGGGCGCGGTGTTGGGGCTGCCGGCCGGGACGCTCTCGCCGGGATCCGGTACCGCCGGCCGGGCGTGGGCCGCGGCGGCGGGGGCCTGGAGCGGCGCGGCCGTCGCGCTCACCGCGGCGGGCTGCGGCGCGCTCGTCGAACGGTACGACGGCCGGGGGCAGGGCCGGTCGGAGAGCCGCCGTTCCCGCGTCGTCGGAGCGGTCGCCTCGGCGGCGGTCCTCGCGGGACTGGCCTTGGCCGTCGTGACGGCGGTGGACAGGGACGCGAGCCCCTGGACCGGGCGGGTACTCCTGTGGTCGGGTCCGTGGGGCTGGCCGGCGCAGCCGCTGGTGGCGGCCGTGGGCGGCCCGGCCCCGGGGTGGCCGGCAGCCCTCGCGCTGTCGGTGGTCTCGACGGCGGTGGTGCTGGTGGCGGGCGCGCGGGCGGTGCCGGCGATACCGGCGTCGGCCCTGCGCGCCCGGGCCACGGTGGCCGAGCGGATGACGGCGTCCGTGTTCTCCCTGGAGCTGCGCCAGGCACGGCTGGCGACGCGCGGCGGGCGCTCGGCGACCCGTTCCCGCCCCGTCCTGCGGCTGCCGGTGCCGCGCCGGCGGTGGCTGCTCGTACCGTGGCGGGACGCGACGGGGCTGCTCCGGGCGCCGGCCCGGCCGGTACGGGCGCTGGTCCGGCTCGCGGCGGCGGTGGCCCTCACCGCCCTCGCCCCGGCGGCGCGGACGACCCCGCGGGTCGTCCTGGCCGTCCTCGCGCTGACCGCCGCGTACCTGTCGGCCGCCCACCTCGTCGAGCCCGCCCGCCTGGACAGCGACGACCTCCGCCGCCGCGTCCAGCTCCCGTACTCCTCCGGCGCCCTGGCCCTGTGGCACGCCGTCGTCCCGGCCGCCCTGCTGGTCCCCGGGCTGGCGGCGGGCGCGGCGGTGGCGGTGGCGGCCGGCCGGGGCTGCGCCGGTCTCGCGGTGCTCGTCGGCTGTGTCCCCGCCCTGGTCGGCGCGGCCCTGGTCAGCGCGTACCGGGGAGCACTGCCGCCGCAGGCGGTGGTGGGGACGGACACTCCGTTCGGGAACACGGCCATGTTCCAGCTGGCCGGCTGGTATCTGCGCGGCCCCCTCGGCGCCCTGGTCACCACCGGACCGGCGCTCGCCCTCGTCCTCCTCCACCGCGGCCCCGCCCCGGCGGCCGTGGCCGGCTGGCTCGCGGCGGCGGGCGCCGCACACCTCTGGTGGGCCCACCACACGGCCCGCCGCCTCCACCGGACGTGACCGAGCGGGGGTGACGGACCGGACGCGCCCCGGGGGCCGCTGCCCCCGCCATGCCCCACCCGGCGCCGCCGCACCCCCCGGACTCGCGACCACGCCAACGGCGGCGCCCGCCTCGCGCGGACACGCGGTGTGCCGGACGGTGGTGGGGTCAGCAGCACGCGCGCCGCCGGGAGGACCCCCACCCATGACGAACCACACGTACCGCGTGACCGAGATCGTCGGCTCGTCCCCCGAGGGCGTCGACCAGGCCATCCGCAACGGCCTGTCCCGCGCGTCGCAGACGCTGCGCAACCTCGACTGGTCGGAGGAACAGATCACAAAACCCCTCCCCGCTTGACCGGTCCTTTACCATTGCGGGCGGGGGGTGTGATCAGAGACGTAAGGCAAGCACCCTCTCATGCAGATAGCACCACCCAAGCCCGGCGCCGGCACCCGGGTCCTTGGCGTTCGACGCATCAGCCACGACACCGAGGCGAGCTCCGCCCTCGTTCGGCAGAAGAAGGAGCACGACGCAGCTGAGAAGCGCTTCGGCTTCCACATGGTCGGCGACGTTGAAGACGCCACAGTCTCCGGTTCAGTGAACCTGGCAGACCGCCCCTCGCTCGGGAAGTGGATGGTCTCTCCCAAGATCCATGAGTGGGAAGCGCTCATGGTCACGGCTCAAGATCGAATCACCCGTGACGACTGGGAGTGGATGGCCTTCCTGCTGCTGTGCCGCGAGCACGGCAAGCACGTGATCATCCTCGAAGAGCCGAGCTTCGACCTCTACGATCGCAGCTCCCGGATGATGTCCCACTTCCGGTCGTACAAGGACTCGGAGTACCTGGACTCGATCAAGAAGAAGAAGCGCGACCAGGTTCAAGACTTCCGCGAAAACGGGCTCTGGCCTGGTGGGAACTGGCCCTTCGGATACCGGACCGAGAAGTTCTTCCATGAGCCTTCTGGGAAGTTCCGGTGGAAGCTTGTCATTGACCCCGTGACCAGCAAGCTGGTTCGTGAGGCGTACTCCAGGATCGTTGAGCAGGGCTGGACAACTGGCCGTCTGGTCTCGGACTGGAACAAGCGGAAGATCCTCAGCGCCCGCGACTACCAGCGCCACGTCAACGCGCTTGAAGGTCGCGAGAACGTGGATGTGGAGGTCAAGGGGACCTTCTGGAGCCACGGATCCATGACGAAGATGCTCTCGAAGAAGCAGCTCATCGGGCAACGGGTCCACAAGGGCGAGGTCATCATGGGCCCCGATGGTCTTCCGCAGAAGTTCTGCGACCCGATCCTTACGCAGGCGGAGTTTGACGCTCTCCAGGCAATCCTCAAGGCGCGGGGCGACAGGTACCGCGGGAAGGAGAAGGTGGGGTCCGGTGATCTGACCGGGGTTCTCTACTGCCTGTGCGGTCGCAAGCAGCACGAGCTGTACAGCCAGAAGAAGGCTACAAAGACACAACCTGCGATCAAGAACTACTACGCCTACTTCTGGTGCGCCACGAAGCCTGCAACCAACATGGATGCCTGCCGCTTCGGACTCTGCTGGCCCCAGGAGCAGGTGAAGGCCGAGCTGGAGTCTGCGTTCCTGCACCGCCTCGGGAGCATCGAGATCAAGCACAAGTCCTTCAAGCCCGGCGTGGACAACCGTCCGCAGATTGAGGAGGTCAAGAAGGGCGTGGACCGGCTGACCAGTCGCCTCCTGAAGTTCGATGAGGACGACCCTCGGTACATTGCGGCTGAGAAGCTTCTCGAAGAGCACACAGCAACGCTCAAGGAACTGGAGAAGAACCCCGTGGTTCCGTCTCGATGGGTCGAAGAAGGGACCGGCGTGACCTTCGGGAAGCGCTGGGGCGAGATGGACTGGGAACAGCGAGGTTGGCTGCTGAAGGGCCTGGGGGTCCGCTTCATCTCGGCTGGCACGACGAAGAAGCCCCTGTATTTCCTCGTGCACCCCGACGACGTGGTCGAGAAGGCCCACCACGCGGCCGGCGGCATCGTGGATGCCCTGAACCAGGAGGTCTGGCTCAAGAAGGTCGAGGAGTTCCAGAAGATCGTGGCTGCGATGCAGCTCACTGCCTAGCCGCTGGAGTCCTCCAGACGGAAGCCGACCTTCAGGCCGACCTGGAAGTGGGCTAGCTGTCCGTTCTCGACGTGGCCGCGGATCTCGGTGACTTCGAACCAATCGACCTCGCGGAGACTTTGGCAGGCACGGTTGATGCCGTTCCGGATAGCTGGGTCGATTCCTTCGGTGGATGATCCAACGATCTCGGTGACTCGGTAGACGTGGTCTCCCATGTCGGCCGCTCCTTCGTTCCGATGCATCCACAGTGCACGGAACCGGGGGGCGGCGCGAGTCGAGGCGGGCAGCTTGAGCCCCCTGTTCCCACGCGATAGGAACAGGGGGCTTTTCCTTACTTAAACCCGGTTCCCCGTGTACCAGGTCAGATCATCCGGGTACCACTGGCGTTCCCGATCGCTAGCACGTACCTCGTCGGCCGACTTCGACAGGTGTGAGTGGTTGACGATGTCCTGGATGCTGAACTCCAGGATCTCCACGGCGGTCCTGCGCCATCGCTCCCAATCGTGCGCTTCGGCCGTGTCCATGCGGTTCGCGTCGGTCACGCGCAGATGGCACGGTGCGTCGGGGTCGAAGTCGAAGATCGGCCGCAGGTCCTTCACTCTGCGAGCGCGCTCAGGGCCGAGTGCGCTGACTGCTTGCGCCAGCCGGATCTCGAACATCTTCGTGGCTCGCGCCTGGAACGCGATCTCGTACAGAGACAGGGCTACGAGCACCGTTGCCATGTGGGCGTCGACAGCGCTGCCGCCGGCTTGGGGATAGAGACGGGTGTAGACACCTGTGTCCGAGGCGATGGCGAAGGAAGACAGATGCCGGGCGGCGCGGAGGCAGTGGGTGAACATCGTCCCTGTGGAGATCAAGCAGCCGAGTTCCCACCGGACCCGCGGGTCGTCATCGACCCACTCCGGTTGCGGAGCGAGGGTCCGATCTTCGTCCAGCGGGGGAAAGACGACGGTCTGCATCTGACCATTCGGGAAGGCCGACGGCTGTCCCATGGCGGCGAGGTGGAGCATCTGCCTCACGTCACGTGCAGTGACCCGGCTATCTGTCCACTCGTGGCCGCAGATGGGGCACACGACCAGGCCCTCATCCCCTTGTGTGCCGAGGGTGAGCCGTTCTGCCGTTCCGCACTCTGGGCAGTGCAGGGGCTCGCGCAGGTCGTCCCCGATCTCTCCCACGTACCTGGTGATCGTGATTTCGCCCGAGAACTGAATGTGACCCCAGTCTGCCAGCGCCATTGCGTCCCCTGCCCCAGTGATCGGCCCCGTAGGGCCATCTCACCCCGCTCGACGGCGGTTGCCAAGACCTGATCATGCTTCCGGCAAATCGAGGGTGGAGAGGTAGGCGTCATGCAGCAGGGTGAGGTCGTCCATCACGGCTAGGAGCTCGACGATGCAGAGCCGATCACTACGGTGCACTGGACGCTGGACATGATGGAGCTTCCAGCGGCCTCACCGCCTCTTCATCGGCAAGACAATGAGTGAGGCTCGCTTCGGCGATGCTGACAGCCTGCATCAGCGTGGACAGCGACGTCTCCGGCAGGGCCCCCCGGCCGAGTCCGCCGTCACAGACGATCGCTTCCAGCTCACGACGTGGCCGCTCGCTGATCGGCAAGACGGAGCGGCGCAGGATCTCGCGCGCAGCGTACGCGTCGTTCGACTGTGTGGTGTCGATGACGATCGCGTTGTGCAGGGGGGCCACCTGGGCTTCGCAGCCTTCTGATGCCAGCTCGGCCGCCGCCAGGACCAGCCTCACCCGGAACATACGCAGGTGCGGTGGAGTCGGTTCCAGAGCATCCCACACAGCACCCGTCACCGCCGTGAACCCCTCTGCCGTGACGCAGCCCGCACGGTGGTCGGCGTAATGACGGAGGATCTTCGCGACGGCCTTCTCCCATGGCTCGGTGATCGTGGCCTTCTCGATCAGGGAATTGGCGACGTCCGGGTCGGCGGCGTGCAGGCTTGCCATGACATGCACCTGCCTACCGTCGTGCAGTCGTTCGGGCGCCGTGTCGTAAACGGTCGCGTGCTCTGCTGCTTGGGGCCATTGATCGGTGGCGACCAGGAGGCGTGTGCCGTCTTCGAGCAGGACGGATCGTAGCCAGGGCTCGATGTGGTCCCGGGTCGCGTCGGTGGTGAAGCCCGTGAGGTCGATGGGATGACCGTGAATGATCACGGTGCCGCCGTCATGGACGGCGCGGTACACGCTCATCAGCTGCTGATAGGCGGCATGCGGGTCTGCCGCTCGGGCGGTCAGGCGTACGAGGTTGATGATCGGCTGGAGACAGGCGATGGCGGTGTCCCCGGTGACGGGCCATGCTGCCTGGAAGAGGCGGAGCTGCCGCAGGCACAGGTCTGTCGCCAAGTCTGTGAGGCCGCAGTCGGAGGCGATCAGTGCGGACAGATTCCAGGTGGCGCACGCGAGGTTGATCCGGTCGAGAAGCGGCTTGTCCTGAGTCGACTCCTCTGCGCAGGCGCGTACCTCTTCGATGCGGGCGGTGAAGCTGGGATAGACGAGGTGGGAGCGGCTGACCAGCGGAAACCGCCTGGCGAGCCGGTGGAGCCCCTCCTCCGGATGTTGCGCGGTCACGGCATCAGCCTCTCCGAGGAGTCAGCGGTGTGCAGGATCGCGGTACGTGCCGCGTGAGCGAGAACGCTCTGAGTGCGGGCCGGCAGTCCGATCCGGTTCCAGTGGAAGATCACGTGGTAAGACGTGACCTCGCGCAGGCCGCGGTCGAGGGTTCCCTCACGGGCCGCTGTGCCGAGGTCTTTCCCCGCGTCCCGGAACGCGCGGACCCAGTCGATGGCAGGCTTGAGCGTCCGGTCCGACTGGAGCATCGTGCTGGTGGGGCTGGTGTCGGCGAGGAGTAGATGCCGCAGGCTCCCGGCCATGGCCTGGACTTTGGCAACCGGCACGTCTGGGGGCAGGGGCCGTTCCTGGGAGACGCGGTGCCAGACGTCGCCCTGCTCGTACCACTCCAGTCCGGCGGCGCGCATCATGGTGGCGCACAGCAGCAGTGACAACTCGCGGCGGCCCAGTTCTCCCCGTGCTGTGGTGAGGATGGCGCGGCTGTCGGAGTGGAACAGGGTGTGGGCGATGGTCATGCTGGTGTCACCGCCGAACGCCGCGCTTTCGGGTTCGTAGATGCCGGGCCACCATCGGTGGACTCTCCCGTCGGCGGTGAGTGCGTCCAGCGTGTCGGCCAGTGCCGGCGGGAACTGCGCCTTGGGGGCTGGCAGCAGTCGCATTCGCCAGCATGGGTGCTTGCGCATGAACCACCAGCCCGTGATCAGCCTGTCCTGTTGAGCCAGTTCCAGGACGGGGGCGATATGGTCGGTGGCGGTCTGCTCAGCCTTGTCCCAGTCGGTGAACTGGATGTACAGCTGACGCCACGCTGGGGGCCTCGTCTGCTGGGCGAGTGCTTGCTGCCCGGCCTGCTGGTAGACGGCGACTGCGGCCTCCAGGTCGACGGGTTCGAGTCCTGCGTGGGCTGCGGCGGTGTCCGTGCTGGCGCCGGTCAGGACCTCCAGCACGGCGTGCAGGGTCGCTTCCAGATGGGCGGGTCGGTTTAGTCGATCAGTAGACATGCGTCCCATCCCGAGGTCGGCGCGGTGTCGTGGGCTGCGGTGGTCAGAGCGAGGGCAGTGCCGGCGTCGCCTTGCAGGAGGCCCGGATCGTGGCCGGGGCGAGCGTGTTGGGTCAGGGCGGCGGCCAATCCGGGCAGGGTGGCACGTAGGGCCGGGGTGGCAGCGTCGTGTGCCGCGCGCCATGCGGTCTGGTAAACGCCTGCCCATCCGTGGCACAGGCCCGCGTCTGTAAGCCGGGATAGCTGCACCGGGTCGGTCAGGCATCGGGCCATGGCGTCCTCGAACAGGCGCTGGCGTGCGATGTCGCGGCGAGCGAGGGCGGCGAGCTGTCCGGCGCGGGCGATGCCGGGCGTGCCGTAGCACCAGCTGGGTCGGGCCGGTCCCCGTTGGGCGGGGTGGCCGGCGCGGAGTTCGCCGAGGTGAAGGTGCTCAGGCCACCAGGGTCCTGCTGGTCCGTCCTGCCGCCACGCATCGAGCCAGTCGAGGATGGTGTCGATGGCGTTTCCGTGGCCGTCGACGGTGACGCCCTGGCGCAGGGCGCGGGCAAGGAGCAGCAGCGGCCCGGTGATGCCATGTGCCGTGCCGAGGTTGGCGTGTCCGGTGGGGACCGTGGCCGGGGTGAGGTCGGGGCGGTGGCCGACCCACCAACCGGGCAGTTCCCCGTGGTCCTGGTCCCGGGTGGGTCGGGTCAGCCGAACGAGGTAGTTGAGGACGCGTTCCATCGCAGGGCCGGACGGGTTCTGGCGGAGCAGGTAGGCGCCGACGCCGGTCAGCCCGTAGAAGATGTCGTACTCGTGGAAGCTGGCCGGGCCTCTGCCGTGCATGCGGGCCTCAGCCGCGTCCGCTCGCCGGTGGGCGAGGTCGATGACGTGTCGGTCCATGACAGCCAGGGCGTCCTGGTAGCGGGTTGCGTCGGCGGTGACGGCGCAGTCGAGCATGAACGCGACGGCGGGCGCTCCCAAGTACAGGCCGCTGGTGTCGGCGGCGCTGATGTCGGTGGCCACGGTGATCTTGACCCAGGTGTGGGCCTGGTGCCAGGTGCCGTGCCCGGTGCGGGCGCGCTCGATGTGGAGAAGGGCGGTCCCGGCGGCGCCGGTAGCCAGGGTTTGCGCTGCCCAGGGCCGGTCTTCGGGCGGCGGAGCGGGGACGGCCAGGTGCCTGGCGAAGGCGTCCGCCAGTAAGGCCGGGCTGGTCGTGGTGATCACGGCTGCCGCTCCCGGTGTCGCAGGGCGCAGGCTCGGGCGAGTCGGCGGACGGCGCGTTCGTGGTCGGGGTCGACGGGTAAAGCCCGGATGCAGTGTTGATCGAGTAGCGACCGCAACACGGTGTCGGGGTCGCGCTCGGCGGCCAGTTGGTCGCGGTAGGCGCGCAGGGCAGCGGCGCGGTGTTGCCAGGAGGCCGCGATGTCCGGCCCTCCGGGTAAGGCCAGCAGGGCGGTGCGGGCGGGGTCGGCCAGGGCCTGGGCAAGCGCAGTCCGGTCTCGGGAGAGCGGACCGTGTTCGCGGGGCAAGGCGTGGGTCAGCCAGTCGGCTGCCCGTTCCGGGCCGCCGGTGAACTGCATGACGATGTCCACCATGCTTGCAGCGGTGAGGGCTTGCCCCGTAGCCACATCATCCGCGACGGCACGGATCTGGGTCACGCTGGCGGCTGAGTCCGCGGCGAAGACCTGGTGCACGGCGTCCAGGGCGGAGCCGTGTCCGTAGCGGCCGGCCTGTGGCAGGTAGGTGGACAGCTCTAGGTGTGAGGCCAGGTGCTGGCGGTGGAGGGTGTCGGCCCAGCCGTGGACCTGCTGAGCGGCCGGGCCAAAGGTGTCCGGACCTGGGAGGTGCAGGTAAAGGTCTAGGCGCTGGTCGGAGTCCGGGTGGGCCGCATCGCGGTGACGCCGGAACCACCAAGGCGGCACGGTGGCGAACTGGTCGAGCAGGCTGGGCAGGTGGCCGGTCAGGATCTCGTCGTACCGCTGTGGGTGTGCGAACAGGCGGGCGTACAGGACGGGGGACCGGCCGGGCATCAGGGGGCTGGTGACAGCGACATCTATCTGACGATGCGTCAGATCGGGAAGGGTTGAGTTCGCCAGGGGGATCAGAATCTGGTGAGGACGGCCGATCCAAGCCCGGTCCTGCGGGGTCGTGGTTTCGCGTACCTCGACAAGGCGCGTCCGGTCCACACAGGATCGGAGCAGGGCCCGGTGAATCTGCTGATCAAGATCTATGGGGAGCTGCTGATCGTTCTCGACCAGGGCAATGTGGTCGGGGACGTGGAGCCGTTCGCGCCACCGGTCCAGGGCCTTGTTCCAGTCGGCCATGGGCGCGGAGCGGGTGGGTAGGTTTTCGGCTTCCAGCAGCCATCGGGCCGGCGCGAGGATCGCCCGCTTATACCGGACGCGTGGCAGGTAGGGCAGCGTGTTGGCGACGCCGAAGGTGAACGTCTTATAGGCAGGGCTGCGGGCGGTGTTGATCTCCGCCAGGAACCGTGCGAGCGGCGGCGTGTGGACGGATGCTTCGAGTGCGTGGGCAACGCGGGGTTCGACGTGCTGTCCGGTCGACATGCGGACCAGGTAGAACCGGCGATCGTCCGCGGTTACCGCCAGGTCGTCGAGCGGGATCACGCCGGGGCCGGGCTCGTGGTACTGGCCGAGGGAAATCATGTGAGGCAGCACCTGCGCGGTGCGGGATACATTCTCGTTGCGGCGCCGCCGAGGGGCGAACGACAACTGTGCCGGGATCGCGCCGGGGCTCGCGGTCGCGTACGAGTCGGTGAGCGCGGCCCGCGCGGGCGGTGGGAGCAGGTGCGCGAACCGGCCGAACATGCTGCTGCCGGGGCGGGGCGCTCCGGTGACCAGTAGCCGGTAGTCGCCGCGCTCTACGGCTTCCACGGTGGGGGCGTGGATCTCCACGGCTATCTCCGCCCGGGGCACGGGCAGGAGCGGTTCCGTGTGGTCGGCGGTCAGGTCGGCGATCGTCGCCCGGGTCAGGACAAGCTCACCGCTGGCGTCGAGTATCACCTCCTGGAGCAGACGCATGACCTTCTCGTCCCGGTCGGTCACCTGATACGGCGGCCGGGTGCGCTCCGAGCCCAGGAACCCCGCCGGCATCCCGAGTCCGCTGTCGGCGACCAGATCCAGCACGGGTACGACGGCATCGTTGCCGTACCGGTCAAGGAACCGCTGGTGGTAGTCGCGCCACTGCGGATACCCGTACGGGTAGGGCGACAGCTGGTGCATGACCTGAGCCGCTTCGGCGGCTTCGTTCAGCACGGCTTCGGGAACCTGGAGGGCGCAGTCCAGGGCGGCGTCGACCAGCAGCGGAACGCGACCGGTAGCGCTCACGCGCTGCATGCTGAGCGACAGCCGGGCGCCGGGCGTCCATGGGGCGTCGGCATCGGGATGGTTCAAGCCGTCACGGATCGACGCGAGCTGGGACGCCAGTTCCGCGATGCTGGCGGTGCCGGCCTTCTCCAGCTCGTTGCACAGGTGGTGAAGCGTGTCGACCGATGTCATCGGGGGCCACAGAGAGCTGATCAGGATGTGCTTGCTCACCAGGTCGGCGATCAGGCCGGTGAGCTGATCGGGGCGCGCGCTGGGGAACTGCTCGGTCAGGGAGTGCACGAGCACGTCGTACGGGATCGGGGTGCGGGCGGCGGCGAGCACGGCCGCCACGGGCCGGGTGCGGCGGACTGACAGCTCGACCGGGGCATAGCCAGCAGTGCGTGCGTCGGTCGGCATTCCGTCCACCACGTGCCGGGTACCGCGTGAGCGGCCCGTGTTGTTGGCGACGACGCTCAGCCGGGCAAGGACAGCAGGGTCTGCCTCCAGCTGGGTGATGACGTCGGTCAGCCAGTCGGAATCGGGCCGGAGCACCGTCCGGTACCGGTCTCCCCACTGGACCCGGGCTGTGTGAGCCGGCACCGCGGGGGCCACCCCGGCGAACACCCCGAACGGTGTGGGCCGGTGGTTCCAGCGCAGGAGATAGGCCGCCACGGACCGGACGACCCGGCGTATTCGGCGGGCATCGCTGGGGGCACCGTCCAGGATCTCGGCGACGCGCTGACACAGGACGGGGCTGGCGGCGGCCAGCGCGTCGGGTATCGGGTCGCGCCACACCTCGGCGAGCCACTGGCAGCCCTGAGCGGTGACGTCGTCGCCGTACAGGTCGAGGTCCGGCACGGGTATCTGTCGAGAGGCGGTGGAGGCGCGTAGCAGTGTTCCTGGCTGCCACCGGTACGTGATGGGTGATCCGTATGCCACTGGTACCCCTCTTCTCGTATGGGGGCGTGCATATAGGTGGCGCCGGGGCGGCAGCCACGATCGGCTACCGCCCCGGCGACAGGGATGCGTCAGGCAGCGTCTTCGATGGTGGAGACGCAGGAGCTGGCCCCGTTGGCGCAGGTGTTGCCGCAGCCGTCGCTGGTGGGGCAGTCGAAGTTGTAGACGGGGCTCTCGGCGACGACGACGCGGACCTCCAGCTGGAATTCCTCGTCGGTGAGATCCCCGGCCGGGAGTCCGATCGGAGCGGTGACGCTGTCGAGTACGGCAGTGGTCATGTGATCACTCTCTCTATCCGATGGGATGGTGCGAGAGACCTGGCCAGGCGCCACGTTCTACGTGGTCGGCCAGGAGATCGAGATCCGGCTGTGCTGCTTGTTGATGATCCGGTCGCCGGAGATCCGGTCATCGGGTGTGCCCGCCGGGTAGACGGCGATGTGCGGGTCCCCGCTGCGGTGGTGCTTGCTCCAGGCGCGGACGATGTCGGCCAGCCGCTCGACGAATCCTGCCCCGTCAGGGCCGAAAGCGTGAAACCCGAACTCCGCGTTCTTCTTCTCTGTGTTGCGGCGCACCACGATGTAGCCGAAGTTCGGTCCGTCGATCGCCACCATCGAGAAGCCGAGGTTGGTGGGGCCGATCTTGCCGGTGGTCTGTTCGGGGTCGATGGACATGCTGCAATACGTCGGCACGTGCGTCGCCAGGTACATCTGGAGGGTGCCGATGGGCTCCTGGTTGGCGACGGTCACCCCGGTCCACGTCTCGGCGCGGGCGCCGTCCAGGACGCCAGCCAGTAGCGAAGGGTCGGCGGGCGGTCCCTCGTCGAAGCGCAGGGTGACGCCCTCGTCTCCGGGCAGTTGCATCGACTGCTGGTGGTGCGTACCCGCGCCCCGTACCGCGACGAATCCGCACACGTGGGCGCTCGTGGCAACCAGGTGGTCGCCCTGCCGGAGGAACCCGTAGGTGCGGGTCAGGCCGTTGATGCGCAGCGGCACGACGAGCCGGCCGTCGTCCTTGAGCTGGTCAACCCAGGCGGGCGGGATGTCCCAGGCGCCGACGGTCACCACGATCGCGTCGAAGGGGGCGTTCTTGGGGAAACCGTCCTCGCCGTCGGCAACGACCACGTTGACGTTGGTGTAGCCGGTCTGGTTGAGGAACTGCTCGGCGCGGGCTGCTGGCGCGGGGTCGATGTCGACGGTGGTGACCTGCCCCGTGGGGCCGACCAGTTCCGCGATGTAGGCAGCATTCGGCCCGTTGGTGCCGATCTCCAGCACGTTGTCGCCGGGGCGGATGCCGGCCTGCTCCAGCTGCATCGCCTGGATCTGCGGAGCGGACACCGAACTGATGTGATTGCCGTGCTCGTCCTTCTGAGTGATCACGGCGTCGTAGGTGTTGTAGGCGTCTTCGAGCGACGCCTCCGGGACGGACAGGTGACGCGGGACCTTGCGCATGGCGGCCTCGACGCCGGGCGACACGATCGTGCCGTCCTCCTTGAGCCGATCCACGACGGCACCTCGCAGTTCTGCGGCGCGCTCGGACTCGGCGGTTGCTTCGGTCATGGAGCAGTTTTCCTTCCCTGAGCTGCTTCAGAGAGCTGTGCTGGTGTGATCGAAGCCCCGAGTCTAGGACACCTAACGTGGACCAAGGCTTCACGAAGAGTAGTCGAACTGGCTTGTTGAATACGGTAGATGGGGCCGTGCGCGACCAGTTGGAGAACCCGCCTCTCCCCGAGGGGGACACAAGGGGAGAGGCAGGAGTTCTAGGGGGCCCGGTGGCCTACGATCTGGCTCGCGACGACCGCGCCGGGCGGCGGAGCGAGGATCGTGGCGCGCCCCCAGGTCTCCCAGAACCGCCGGTGACCCGTCCGGTCCATGTGGCGGCACTTCCAGCGCTCGACCAGGGCCTCCCCGCCCTTCATGTCGAACTCGGCCCCGCAGCCCTCCTCAGTGCACTCGACGGAGAACTCCTGCAAAATCCCCGGGTCCTCCGTCGTAGTCCACTCGGGGTCACGACGGCTCACGGTCGCCCTGCCCCTCACAGGCAGCCAGCCGGGGCGAGGACTTCTGGTGCCCGCTTTCCGCGGGTGCCTCCGCCTGCTCCAGGAGTACCTGGGTGGGTCGCTCGCCGGTCGAGGCCGGGGCAACGAACATCCTGCCGCGCGGAGGTCTGCGCATCGGGCGCCGGCTCGCGGGTTCCCGGGGCGGCAGCGGCTCTGAAGTCGGGGCCGGGCGGGCGGTCGGGTTCCGGAGCTCGTACAGCCCCGCGAGCCTCTGCGCGACTTCGGCCAGTCCCCGCATCCGCTCCCAGGCGTAGAACGGCGTCGCCGCCGGGGTGCGGGTGAGTTCCATCAGCCGGTAGGCGTCGGTGAACAGCTGGAGCCGCTGGGGGTTGGTTCCGTCTTCATCGATCGCCACGAGCAAGGAGTGCACATGCCCGCGAAGCTGGTCGGTGAAGGTCTCCACGTTGGGCGGGACGCTCACCACTGGACTGAGGGCCCGGCTCACGGTGCGTGCGATCTCCAGCAGGTCGATCGGCTTCTCGTGCTGCGGCGGGGCGTCGGGGCGGCTTGCGGTCATCGAGCACCCCCACTGGCCAGCAGCCGGACCGACGAGTCCGGCTTTCCCCTGCCGTCCCGGTGCTGGCGGCAGGTGCAGTCGGGGTAGCGCATGGTCCCCGGGGCAAGGTCGGCCCCGTCGGCCGACTCGCCCGGGGCGCGAACGGCGCACCCGACCGACAAGGGGGTGGGGGTGGTCGTCGAAACCGGTAATGCCCCGTTCATGTCGCGTTGGGCCATCATCCGACCCAGGCCCGCGCGGGTGTCACTCCTCTGTCTCACTACACTTCGCCTGCCCCTCGTGTGCTGTGTGTCGAGACACGCTAAGAGGGGCCAGGCCGCCTGTCGTTGGTACTTTCGATACCCACGCGACGAAAGTACCCGGAGTGATCGTTTAGAGCGGCAGACGTACGGCAGTTGCCAGGTCGCGCATCTCTGGCGTCAACTTCCGGCGCTCTTCGATCACTCGCCCGAGGATGTCCCGGGCGAAAGGCTGATTGGGCAGCCACTCGGGCGCACTGCGGTTGATCTCCGACAACTTCCCTACGCACACGCCGTAGTTACCGGTCCGGGCATGGGCGTCGGACACGTCGAGAAGGTGACGGTTCCAGTCGCTGGATGTCATCTGCACCCGGAACCGCGGGCTCTTGGCCTTCCTGATCTTCTCCACCTTGTCGCCGATCCGCAGCACTCCTTGCGGCTGCCCGACGATGCCGGCGCTCTCGGCGGTCTTGAGCAGAACGGTCACCGGTCCGAACGTGGAGTTGCTGATGTTCGGCGGGAATCGCCACTCGCGGCCCAGCGCCTCAGCAGCAGCTCGTGCGTACCTCAAGGCGTCTTCGGCTTCTCCGCTCCGGTTGTCCCGGATCGCCGTACCGGAGAGCCGCAGCAGCAGCGTGCCCCACAAGGCCAGCTCCACAGGGGTGGCCCTGGTCAGGCGGACGGGTTCAGTGTCGTCGGCCCATTGGGTGGCCAGCTCGCGGGCATCGGTGAGCTTGCCTTGACGGAGCAGCAACCAGCACATGTAGTCGACCGTCACGGCGGCCTGAACCCTGTCGGTGGCCTCTTCCAGTGAGCGCGCCAGGGCGTCTTCGGCCGCCGTGAACTGGCGGGTGTGGATGAGCAGCCACCCGACGCGCTGAAGTGCACGGACGCGCAGCTCTCGGCCGTCCGTGCCGAGGGCGTCAGCGTCTCGAAGTAGCGCTGGGAGGATGTTGGCCAGGTCTTGGTACTTGTCGCGGGCGACGAGTCGCGCTAGGTCGTCGAGGGCTCCGGTTACCCCTTCCACGGTGGGGGCGTCGTCGTCGCTCTCCAGGAGTGCCGCAGGCGTATTGAGTGCCTTCTTCACCGCTTCCCAAGGCTCCCCCGCCTCGTCCGGCCCCTGCTCCCGATCACCGACGAGGGTCATGGTGGGCACCCGGAGGGCCGCGGCGAACTTCCGCCAGGTCTCCATCCGGGCCGTCTCCTGTTCGCCTTGTTCGAGGCGGCGGAGGGTGGAGATTGAGACCCCGGAAGCGTCTGCCAGCTCCCGCTGGGTCAAATCACGTCGCTTGCGTACCGTCTTGAGTCGTTCACCAGCGCTCGTCATATCACGAGCGTACGACGCAGGCGCTCTTGACCCCAAGCAGATGCCCCTGTAGCGCTCCAGGGGCATCCGTCGCTGGATCAAGAGAAGCTGACGATCCGTCAGATAGTTACGGCGCCGCGAGCCGCCTGAGCTGCTGAATCTCGTCGTCAGCGAAGCCCAGCTCCGTGCCGCCAGGCCCGATCAGTACTCCCAGCGTGTTTCCGTAGATCGGGAACAGCTCGTCCGTGATACGGGTGATCATCAGTGAGGCCCGGAGGTTTCCCTCGCACGGGCCGGTGGTCTGCGTTTCCTCGCAGACGTACAGCACGAGCGGGTACCCGTTGAACGCCTCGGGGACGTACACGGGCATCAGGTCACCGGCTGGCTGTACCTTTTCGCGTACGAGCGCCAAGCGCTCGCCATGATCCTTCGGCCACTCAAGCTCCTCGATCGGAGCACCCAGGTTGGCCGGTATGACTACTACTTTGTTCACGCACTACTTCCCTGGAAGGGGCCGCCCAGTGCGGCCCCCGCCATGTGATTGATCTAGATCTTCTCGTCGTCCTGGAGCTTGCCCTCGGCCGCGGCCTTGTCGTACCCCGCGCGGATCGTGCCGGGGATGCGGGCCTTGGGGTTGATGGTGTGGCCGTTTCGGGACGCCCACAGCCGGATCTTCTTCAAGTCGTCCGGGGTGAGCTTCTTCGGCTCGATCGGACGGACACCAGCGGCTTCCAGGCTCTTCTTGAACTTCTCGGCAGCCGTGTCGCGAGCCTTCTTCAGCTTCTCGACCTGGCCCTCGTACTCCTTTTCGGCCGCCTCGTACGCCTCGGCGTCAGCCTCCAGGCCCTTCATCTTTGCGGGCGTGAGTTCGACGTTCCCCGAGTAGTTCACCCCATCTACGGTTGCCTCTACGAGCGTGACCTTAGATGTCTTGAGTGCCATCCTCGAACTCCCTCCTATGTGAACTTACGAAGAAGACTCTACATAGAACCAAGGTCACTCGGCAAGTGATGTGGATGTAAAGCTAGATCAGCGATGTCGAAGTTACTTCACCGTCTTCTTCGATCCAGACAACACGGCATATACCGGCTGCTTCGATGAGCGTCCAGCAAGCGGGGCACGGCCGCCTTGTCGAGTACAGGGTCGCGTTCGGAAGCTCATGCGGCGGACACCTGCGGATCGCATTGCGCTCCGCATGGTCCGAGATGCAGTTGCTGTAGTCGCTGTCGGGGGCGCACTCTTCGGCGCTCAGCTTCCCGCGCGGGCAGGCGCCGGCGGAAGCACAGCCGGGTACCCCGGCGGGTGCTCCGTTATATCCGGACTTGATTAGCTCGTTGTTCCCGTCCACGAGGAGGGCACCGACCTGTGAACGGGTGCAGTCGGCGCGGGTGGAAGCCCACTTGGCGCCCTCGATGAAGTACGTGTCCCAGTCGGGGCGAGCAGGCTGGGCCTTCCTGCCGGGCCAGCGGGTGCCGTGCGTGACGTGGTATTCGGTGAGCGGCATGTCTTCTTCCTGTTCAGCGCCGCTCAAGCGGCTGCTGCGTGGTCGTCTGGGTTCCGGCGCCTGTCGTCGGCAAGGGCCTGTTCGGGGTTGTCCCGGTAGTAGTCATCGAGCTTCGTCAGGTTCTCGACACCCTTCATGTAGAGCGAGCCCCACGACTTTCCACCGCGATCTGGATCGGTCGGGATCTCCAGGCCCAGGACGGTTTCCTTCATCAGCTCGTCGGTCATCTTGGCGGCGGTGTCGGCGTGCTCGATCGGTACCGAGAACAGGATCTCGTCGTGGATCGGGAGGAGAGCGAACTGTGCGAGATGGGCGTGGTGCAGCCGGACCAGGGCCCGGCAAGTGATGTCCCTACTCCCGCTCTGTACGAAATAGTTGGTACCGCGGAAGGCGAACTTCTTCTCGACGTAGAGGCGCCGGCCGCTTGGCGTGGTGACGTACCCCTGACGCCGGGCCTCCTGGGTCTTGAGCTTCATGAAGGCTTCGACACCCGGATAGGTCTCCATGAAGATGTCCATGATCCGCTTCGCTTCGTGGACCGGGATGCCGGCCTGCGACGAAAGCGCCTCCGGACCGCCTCCGAAGACGATCAAGAAGTTGGTCATTTTGCCCAGCTTGCGGGAGACGCCGGCGGCCGTCGCGGTGACCTGGTGCAAGTCCTCGCCGTTGCGGAAGGCGCGCAGCATCCGCTTGTCACCGGAGTGGGCCGCCAAGAACCTCAACTCCATGTTCGAGTAGTCCGTCGAGAGCACGATGTGGCCTTCGTTGGCCTCGAAGCACGCCCGGATCTCGTAGTCGCCGGAGGGCAGGGTCTGAGCGGGAATCCCCTGGATGCTTTGGCGGGCTGTGCGGGCCTGGATGCTGTTGATGCTGGGGTGGATGCGGCCGTTGGAGTCCACGGACTCCAGGAAGCTGCGCAGCCAGGTGTTGCGTTTCTTGCGCGCGGCCTTGGCCTGATAGATCGCCTCGGCCAGCTCGTCACCCCTCGCCCTCCAATCGGCGAGGAAGACCTTGTCCACCTTCCGGTTGCCGGTCGGTGTCGTGTCGAACACGGTGATACCGCGCGCCTCGAAGGCGTCGGCGCACTGCTCAGTCGACCACGGGTTCTCGCACCCGAGTTCCTGGGCCCGTGCGGTCCAGCGGTGCTCTTCGAGCGCCAGGCGGGCTTCCAGGCGAAGGGCGTAGTCCCGGTTCAGCGCGATGCCTGGACGGCTCATGAGCGCGCAGATCTCCGCGACCTTGTGCTCGAACTCGATGAGGTTCATCGGCGGGATGCCGGGCCCGATGTCCGTCTTCCGGTAGACCGTGCGGGGCAGCTTCGGTATCAGGATGCGGCCGAGACGGAAGGCGAGGATCGGATCGAGGCCGCTGTAGGTGAGATAGCCGCCGTGATTCCAGGCGACCAGCTTCCACACCCTGGCCTTGGTGGTCTTGAGGCTCCGGGCGATCTCCGCCATGGAGCCCTTGATCTTCGCGGCCACACCGTCGTCGATGTAGTGCTTAGTCAGGGAGGCCAGGCTGTGACCGATTCCAGCATCCGCCTCGCCGCGGCTGTCCACGAGATGGGCGAGGATCTTCGTATCGAGTACCTTCGGCCAGATCTCCTCCATCGTGAGATCGGTCGTGGCGTCGAGGACCAACAGGTCGTAGCTGCCGTTCTGGAAGATCAACTTGTTCACGAACCTGATGGCGCCCACGGCGGCGCCCAGCAGCTCGTCACTCAGCTCGACGGGGAGTACGTAGCTCTCGTCATGGTTCCCGAACTGGACGAGGCGGAGCCGGAAGTCGTCGGCCCACCAGTCAAGCCCGGTGGTCTCGGTGTCACAGCCGAGCGCACTCCTGTTGCGCCTCACCCACTCAACGAACTCGGGGATGTCCCCAGAGTCCTCCAGTACGTTGATCACTACTGGTGCGCCAGCAATCTTTACGCACATTCGGATCATCTAGGGAAGTCCTCCAAGTAAAACAAACGAGGGGCCCGCCGAAGCGGGCCCCTATCGTGTGGATGTCAAGTGTCAGCGCTTAGAGAAGCGCCCCTGGGCGTCACGGGCGGGGAGCGAGAGCTTGAGCTCGCGGATCTCGCCTTCGAGCTTCGAGTAGTTAGTCTCCAGCTCGGCATTCTTCTGGAGCAGCTTCAGGTACGCGTCTGCGCGGAACTCCAGCTCCTTTTCCTGCTCGACCATGAGCCGCATTGCGGCGACGAGTCGGGACTTGAGAACGAACATGGTTAGACCTCCTGAGATATCGGGTGCACGTGCACGGCGCGCGTGTGGTGGTGGTTGATGCGGTGACTTGTGCCGCCCTCTTCGTAGATGAGGACACAGTCCCGTTCGTAGACGACCTCTCCGGTGAACTCGTCAACGGAGCTGTCCGGGTACTCGACGAAGATCAGAGCGTCCGTCACTTCGAGCCGCCCTCGTTCGAGATCAGCCGCTCGATGAAGACGAATCCGATCTCCTCTGCCACGGCCTCACTGAAGCCGTTGGCCTGGGCGTGCTTCTTCAACTCGGCCCCCTTCGTGATGACCTTGGCGATCGTCTCCGTGGCCTCGTTCATCTGGGCATCGAGGGTGTTGAATCCGGAGTCCTTCAGGTACTGAGCGAACTCATCCGGGTCGGGCATGGCCCCGTAGTCAGGCACGCTTGAACTCCTTGTAAATGCGGTGGGTCTTGATGGCCTCGTCAAGGTGTGCGCGCAGGAGCACGGCCGCCTCGAACGTCAGGTGCAGGGTGTTGGAGTGCGATGAGGTGACCTTGCCGGTCCTCTCGCATCGCTCCTCGTAGTAGGTGCCGGTGAGCAACACGGTCGGGTTCCCGTCCGGGTCCTCCCGGGGGCCGGCCACAGCGCCCTGGTGGAGCAGGGTCCGCTCGGTTGTGATCTCTGCCATGCGGGCGGCGACCCAGCCGGGGATCACGTTGTTGAAGCTCATTCCTTCCCCTTACGGGCCGCGAGGACGGCGACCGTGACGAAGAGGAACAGGAAGGCAGCGTTGGCGCCGATGAGGATGGCCGATGCGGTCTCCATCAGTTGGCCTCCTCGAAGAAGCGGACCAGGCGCTCGAAGGTCTGCTCTCCCTTGATGCTCCGGACGCCGTTGCTGATGGTGGGGGCGATCGTGACGCCCTCGGCGTGCAGGTCTTCGGGGGCACGGGTCTGCGCGTTGATGAACAGGATGTCCTTCCCGGCCTGCTGCGCGGCCTGGATGGCTCGCGGCTTGGTCGCCTCGCAAGGGGCGCAGTCGGGGAGGTAGTAGAACTTGATCATTTGGTCTCCTTGTCGTCTATGCATCGGGTGCCGCCGCAGTCGCGGCAGTCATCTTCGTCTTCGATCCACCAGTTCACGGGGTCACTCGCCCGTGCTTGTTGAAGGCGGCGAACGCCTCGGGAGTCACCTGCTGGGCAAGCTCCTCGACTTGGCCGGCTGCCCGGTCGATCTCCCACAGGGGGAAGGTCGGGACGGTGGTGTCCGCGGTGACGCGCCGCAGGCTGAGGAAGTTCAGCAGCGAGCGGCCGTTCACCGTCCAGTAGAAGGACGTGTACAGGGACAGGGGCAGGACGTTGCGGGCGACTTCCCGAGCGACGCCGAGTGCCAGCTGCTCTTGGTAGGCGTCCCAGGCAGTCTGAGCGGCCTGCCGGTGTGCTGTCCGGGTGTGCCGGCCCTGTGTGATGCTCCCGGCCTCGAAGGTGTACTTGCCGGGAGTGCCGATCTGCTTGAGCGGGCGGCCTTCGTCGGGGACGTAGAAGACCGGCTCCATCTCCTTGTACCGGCCGCTGACTTCGTTGAAGGAGCCGATCCGGTGGCGGAACCATTCCCTCGCGACGAACAACGGAACGGTGACCTTGAACTGGAACACCGTGGCCTCGAAGGGGCTCCCGTGTCGGTCGCGTGCCAGGAAATTGATCAGGCCCTTGTCCTTGGCCGGGTCTCCTGCCTCGGTGCCGGAGGACACCCGGGCCGCTCGGACGATGCTGTGGTCTCCGCCCATGGAGTCCACCAGCTCGACGTCCATGTCCGAACGGAATTCGATCTCAGTCATGCATGTCTTTCAGTGAGAAGGGGCCCGGCGTCGGGCCGGGCCACGAGAACAGTCAGCGAGAGAGGGCTACTTGGCCTTGAAACTGCCGTCCTTCTGCTTCCACAGCGGAGGGCACTGCTCGGACTTCGGAACGCCCTGTGGGGCGCCGCAGAACTGGGCCTCCCACGATCCGCCGTTCTTGTAGTTCCGGGCGCCGTGCTCGCAGGTGTAGCCGTCTCCGGAGGGCTGGGCCTGCTGCTGCACCTTGCCGCCCTGGAAGCTGGGCTTGCCCTGCGGCTTGGCCGGGGGCTGGTAGTTGGTCTGGAAGTAGTTGGCCGCTCGCGCGACCTTGTCCATGAGGGACGCCAGCTTCTCGCCGCTGCCCTCGATCTGCTCGTAGGCGTCATCGATGTTGGCGCCGTGGACGACGATCCAGGGAGCCTCGTAGCCGGTGCCGGCCTTGAAGGTCAGCGTCACCTTGTTGTCAGTGGTGGGGCTGAAGGCCGCAGTGGACGGGGCCGAGTTGACCGGGCCGCCCTCGGTCGGGGTCTTGGCCTGGGAGGCAGGGTGGTTGGCGAAGGGGTCGAAGGTCATGCGGTCTCCGTTTCGTTGGGCGTGAACTGCGCGATGAACTCCTCCCCGGACATCTCCGTCCAGTCGCCATTGCCGCGCTTGACCATGACCATGACGGTCGGAGTGTGTTCGGCGCTCATCGTCTTCCGTGTGGATGTAAAGTCGGCAGGCAAAGAAAAGGGAGGGGGTGGGGCTTGATGCGCATCCCGCGCACAGGGGCGCCAAACATTCGAGCGGCACACGCCTCATCCCCCTCACCTTCAAGGTCTCATGCCGGCCGTGTGGATGTCAAGTCGAAGATCTCGTGAGAGGTCACTTGATGGGGCATGCGCCCTTGGCGCAGTCGATATCCACAGCGTCACCGGATTCCTTGGCGGACGCGGCATCGAACTCCTCCTTGGTGATGCGCTCGTACGGCGCCTGGGCGTAACTGCCCTCGGGGAGCACGGTGGTTCCCTTGATGTCAGGCATGTACTTGAGCAGCGCTGAACGAAGAGCCTGCTTACTCACCTTGTTCGGGTCGAAGTTGACCGTGAAGCTGATCGCAGAGTCCACGAAGTGTTCCTGATAGAACGCCTGGACGGCCAACATGTCATCCACGGACAGGTCGTCGGCGCACTCGACCACACGGTCAGCCCCTCCGGCGTTGATGCCCGCATTGTTCACCTCCTGGATCAGGGTGTCCTCGGTCGGGATGGTCACCACCTTCGTGAACGGCGCGTACACGCAGTCCTCGACGTGATACCCCTGCTCCTCATAGTTCTTAAGTTGTTCGATCTGCTTCGGGTCGATGGACGAGAACCGGATTCGCCGGTTGAAGTACTTCGCGTAGATCGGGTGCAGGCCCTCGCTGACACCACTGAGCTTGGACACAGAGCCTGTCGGGGCGATGGTCGTGAGCTTGACCGGGACCGGGATTCGCATCTCGCGGGCGTACTGCTGCGCCGTCTCCTCCACGTGCTCGTACAGGGCCGTGAGGAGACCCGCCATCCAGCTGTCGGGCATCTCGCTGAACTTGAGCCCGTTGAGGTTGGCGAACCACTGAACTCCCAGATGGCCGAGCCCGATTCGACGGTCCCGTTCCATCACACGCTGCTGCTTCGGGTATGTGATGTCGCCAAAGGTGGCACGAATCAGGTACCGCACCATGAGCCGGTGCGCCTCGAAGAGACGGTCTTCCTGGTCGGGCTTCCACAGGGCGCCGAGGTTCACGTGCCCGAGGGTGCACGAGCCCATCTCGGGGAGGGGCTGCTCCCCGCAGGGGTTGGTGGCCACGGTCAGGTTCGGCTCGTCCCGGTTGGACAGTTCCTCGTTCCAGAAACCCGGCTCCCCGTTGACGTACATCGCGTCCACCACCGCGTCGAAGACCTGGGTGGCGTGCTCGATTCCGGTCGATCCGTCGATGTCCTTGATGAAGTCGCTGTCCGTGATCACCGAGAGGTTCGTCGTCCACATCCCGCCGTCCTTCTTGGCGTTGATGAACTGCATGATCTCCGGGTCTGTCCAGTGCATCATGCTCATGCGTGCGCTGCGGCGGTTGCCGCCGGACACTACGCACTCCGCCACAAGGTGATCGATTTCCATGGCTTCGAGGCCGGACACGGGGCGCTTGAAGGCGCCGGCCTGGTTCATGACCCGGGCGACCTCAATCAGGAGCTTCGCCAGGGGCAGGGGCCCGGAAGCAGTCCCACCGAAGGTGCGCAGCGGAGCGCCGGCGTGACGTACCCGGCTGACGTTGTAGACGCGCCTGCGGTTCTTCACGTCGGTACGGAGGTAGGTCTCGATGAGATCGACCAGAGCTCGTGCCCAGCCCTCCCGGGAGTCCTCGACGGTGTACGCCCCGGGCCACTCGTGCCCGTACTCCGCGGAGAGGTAGCCAGCCTCCTTCATGGCGGCGTGGTCCTGGTGCTGCTCGTCGCAGACGATGTGTACGTCCAGCTCGTTCATGACGGGCTCTTCGGGCTGAGCGTCGCGGCCGTACCGTGCGCCCACTCCGCCGCCCTCCATGAGTCGCATGAAGGTGAATTCCACGTGATCGGCCAGGCCGCCGGACCAGGGGGCGACGTGGCAGTTGTAGAGGAACTGGCGGCCCGCGACGCCGGAGGCCCAGAGGTGCCGGCCTGCCGGGACGATCTCCAGGTTGGTCAGCATCTCGGTCAGGGCTTCGACCTCGCCGGGCTCGATGTGCTTGGCGGCCACCAGTTCGGTGTTGCCGCGCACAACGCGCTCGACGGTCTGGCTCCAGTCCTCAAGGGAGCCGTCCGGGAGGGGGCGGGCGTAGGTGCGCTTGAACACGTCGCGGCCGGTCTGGGTGAACTTCATGCGGGGTTCTCTTCCTGCTGGGTGTCTTGCCGGTATTCGTAGTCGTCGGGGTCCTTGAGGTCCCCCCAGGGGGTGAGCCAGAGGTCAGCCGTCATAGCTGTTCCCGGTGATGGCTCGCGCGCTGGCGTTGGCAACCGCCCGTCGGCTACCGGGGCCGTCGTGTTCGGCCTGACTGGTGGCGGCGCTGCCGTTCATGCGGATGGTCAGTGCCTCGATGGCTCGGCCGAGGTAGACCCGGTCCTTCGCGTCGGCGAGGGTTTCGCCGTGAACGTATCGGTGGGTGAGGATGCGCCGCTGCTCGGGGTTGAGCTGCGTGAAGCCGCGCTCCAGGTCGATCTTGTCGTCCACGTTGACGCGGGTGGTGAAGTCCTTCTTCGAGCGTCGGCCGGTGGCGAGGGCGTTGAGCTGGGCGTCGAACATGTTGCCCTCCTCCTGCCCGACGAGGAGGCCGGCGGCGAGCAGCTTGCGTACGTGGTCTGTGGTGTAGCTGAAGTTGCCGTGGAACTGGCGGTGCCGGTTGATCTCGGCGGATGCCACCTGATTGGCCATGATGAGCAGGGCCTTGAAGATGGTCCGGTCCCCGGCCGCGTCCCCGGAGTCGAGCAGCTTGCGGGCGGCGCCTTCGCACTCGCTGAAGCGCTCCATGATGCCCTGCGTGATGTCGTCGGCCTCGATCGATCCGGGGTACTTCTTGGCGACGATCAGACCCGCCTTGATGGCTGCGGCGTACAGCTTGTCCCACTCGTCGGCAGTGATCTCGGCATGCGTCATAAACTGTCTTCCTGTGTGGATGTAAAGAGTGGTGGCTAAGAACAGGCTCGGGTGGCTCACTTGGGGCGCCCGAGCCTCGCGGCCTCTCGCTCGATGTAGAACTTGGCCTTGCTCAGATCCTGGAGGGTCTTGTCCGAGTCCTTCAGCCCAGCGCGCCAGATGTACTTCACCGCATTGCCGAGGTTGAAGGTCATGTGCTCCGTGACCTGGATGCACTCGATCCCGCTTGGGTGGCTGGTGTAGTGGCGGGGGTGATTCACCACGTCTTCGCCTGCATTCCGTATGGATGTCAAGTCCTGTGCCGCTTCGAGACCGGCCTCCCAGGCCGGGCCCCACGCCTTGCGCTTCTCGTGCATTCTGCCGGCGAGGGTGTCACCCTGCTCTTTGAACGCGAGCTTCATGATTTCCTGCGCTCGGGTCAGGGGCTTTCCGTTGTCGTCGGTCAAGGCCATTACTTACCTACCTTGTTGAGTACGGCCTCGCGACCGAGGGTCTTGTACGTCTTGTTCACATCCAGGCCGGCACCCATGGGGACGACGAGCCCTGTCGGCATCCTGTTGGCGATGTGCTCGGCGAACTCCAGGCCGGCGTCGTCCCCGTCCGCCAGGACCCACACGCGCTTGTAGCCGACGAAGAGCTTGTCGAAGTGCGGCTTCCAACCGTTGACGCCCTGGATGCCCACCGCGGGGAGTCCGCATTGAACCGTCGTCCAGGTGTCCGGTTCTCCCTCGCAGACGGCTATCTCGTCCGCGTTCTCCTGGATGGCGAGCGTGTTGTAGATGCGATGCGTGTCGCCCGCCATCGATTGCATCTTGCCGTGGCCGACGTGCACCTCGTCATCACGGAAGGTGCCGTCCTCGTTCTTCACGCACTCCGGCCGGACGCACCGGAAGCGGATGGACATCACCGACCAGTTGCCGAGTGCGCTCCTGCGGAGGTAGGGGACGGCGATCGTGTTCTTGTACTGCTCGAAGCCGCTAGGAACCGAATCGCCGACGTACCCCAGCCTGAACTTGTCGATCGCCTCCGTGTCCAGGCAGCGGTGACTGACCAAATACTCTTCGGCCGGACTGCCCCCGAACTGGTCGTGGAATGTCTTGGCCGCTCCCAGCAGCAAGCTCTTCCGCTCTTCGCTGAGCCTCACCGAACGTACAACTTTCTTCCTTCATGATGATCGAGTAGGCGCTTCCCTTGAAGCCGCACGCCTGGCACTTGATACAGCCCTGGTCGTAGTTGACGCTCGCCGACGGGTCACCCTCGTCGTGCGAGGGGCACAGGCATTTCACCCAGCCTGAGCGGTAGTTCGGCGCATCCCAGTGCGGGAAGTAGTGGATGACTACCTGTCGGATCGGGCCAGGTCCGATGTCGTCATTCCGGCTCGCGAAGCGGGCCATGCCAGGAATCCAGATAACTAACTATCACCGGGAACCTGCGGTGAGCCTGGCTCATGAGGGTCCATGTCGGGTCCAAGAACCTGGCCGGCACGCGGTCGCACCGCTGGCTACTGCCGGTCCGGGCGGGGCCGTTGGCCTCATCCTGCATCACACCTCCTGTGTGGATGTTAAGTCTGGGTCAGTACGAAACAGAGAACGGGCCCGTCGGCCGTTCATCCTGGTACGTGAAGTGACGCTGGAAGGAGATCTTCACCGGCGAGTCGGCCATGCCCTTCACGATGGCCTGCACGATCTTCACGATCTCGTCGGCCTTCTCGTCACTCAGGCCGCTCTCGATGCCAACTACGAAGCTTGCTCGCGGTGTTGCCTTCATCATCACTATGCCTCCAGTGCGTGTGGATGTCAAGTTGACTTGCGAAAAAAACGCTGCCCCAGCACTCGGACAGCAGGAGGGTTCTCCAGATAGTCAGCTGCGTTCCTTGCTACCTCTGGGTCGTCCCTCAACCCTCTTGCGAGCAGCTGCCTGTTACACCTCGCGCAGCACAGTCCGCGGACCACTCCGGTCTTGTGACAGTGGTCTACGTCAAGGCGTGTGGACCGTGTCTGTCGGCAGATCGCGCAGCGGCCATCCTGCGCCTGGAGCAGCTTCTCGTACTCGCCGGGCCCGAGCCCATAGGTAGCTTGCACGCGTGACTCGTGCGATGCCCTGGAGCGAGCCTTCTTCTGACATGTGAGGCACACACGGCCCCTCGGCCCCGAGTAGAAGCGGGAAGCCCGACACCGTTCGCACCTGACGCATTTCCGTGAACCTGCCTTACATGCCGTCATCAGTAGCTCACAGTCGAGAAGTTGTCGTCGGTAATCTGCATGGTGTTGCCGTCGAAGCCGAGTTCCACGAACGTGTTCCCGCTGGGGTCGCTCCGGCCTGCCCGGTTCTTCACCGTGCTCACCGCGAGGGTGTTCTCGTCCGGCTTGTGCAGGGTGAGTACCAGCGCCGGCACGCGGGTGATCTGCCCCTTCACCCCGGACATCGGGATGGGGCTGTTGCCGTCGTTGTGCGGCCCCGTCGTGTGGTGGAGGCCGGCGACGTGGGCACCTGTCGTGCGTGCCATGTCGTTGGCCCAGTCCATGAGGGATTCGAGGCCCTGGAACGGGTCCTCGTCGTTCCCTGCCCCTCCGCCGCGAATGTTCGTGATGTTGTCGAGCACGATCATGTGGGCGTCTTCGCCGTACAGCTCGTACCAGGCGTTCACGGTGGTCTCGATGTCGTCGATCGTGGGCGAGGCCCCGTAGTCGAAGCGCACCGGGTGTCCATCGAGCAGGGGGGCGTAGGCCCTGATGTCGTTGCGCCGGACTGCGGCCACGGACTCCGCCATGTCGATCTTCGTCAGGATGGAGATCGCGCGCGACAGCTGAATGTCCGCCGACGAGTCGGCGGAGAAGTAGATGGTGGGGATGGGGGTTTCGGCCTTGAGGATGCGGCTCAGTTTGTAGGCGCTCTTGCCCGTGCCACCGCCGGCCACCGTGAGGCTGAGCTGCCCTCGGATGTAGCGGGTGCCGGCCTTGTCCATGCTCTTGAAGGCTGGGGGCAGCGGATCGCCCGAGTCGCCCTTGGCCCGGATGGACTGACTGAGTGTGTACAAGTCTCTCCTTACGTTTGTGCAGCGCTGCTCAGGCTGCGTCGGCCTGGTGGCGCGTCCGGGAGCTGGATGCAGCGAGCTCCGCGCGCAGCTCGGCGAGGGTCGTGTTGAACGTCGCGGTCCGCACCTCCAGGAGGTGATAGATCTCCTCGTTCCGCCGCTCCAAGGAGCGCACCATACGCCTGAGCAGAGCCCGCTCCAGTTCCGCGGTGTTCGCACGCTCGACCAACTTCCGCGCAATGTCTGCGACCTTCGAGTGCCTGACCCCGCAGGTCTCCAACACCGCCTGCTCGACCTCGCGGATCTGTTCCTCCATGTCCGCCTGGACGCAGACCAGCAGTCGCGCATGTTCCGCGTCCATCGCGCCGTGCGTGACCACCTCGTCGGCGTTGGGGCAGTTATCCCACGCCGTATTTGCTGCCGACTCCGTGTCGCACGTCGTCACCATGTCGGAGGTGATGTGATGCACGAAGTTCTTGATCATTCGCTGTCGACTCCTCAAGGGGTTCTTCGCGGCGGTTCGACATGCAGGGGTGCACCAAACCGCCTGAGCTTGGGTCCGGTACGAGATGTCCCGGCCTCAACTGGGGGGCTACAGGGGCCGGCTGGCCGCTCGCCCGTCAGCGCTGCTGATTCTCACCCATGCAAGACCGGAACGACGTTGCCGGTATGTATACACAAGAGCCCCACCACTAGCGCTTTACGTCCCCTATACCATGCCTCAACCCTGGCTATACCCTCCGTGATGTCCCATAAGTCCACATTGCGATCTTGTTCGGCGCTGCCCTACGCTCGGGTAAGTGCAGGGCCGTGAAGGGACATAGAGCAAGTGCAGGGCAATGGCGACGACCGGGACCTTCGTTCCGAGTCGGAAGTTGAAAACGAAATATCCGGGCTTCCCAGGTTCCTCCGGGCATGGCGGGCAGCAGCAGGCCGGAAAATGGGGCAGAGCAAGCCGATGCCACAGGCCCTCGTCGCCGCACGCTGCGGCATGAGCGAGCGGTGGTACCGGGACCTGGAAAAGGGATACGCCCCTAAACCTGACCGTGACGCCATGGAGCGCCTTGCTGACGCTCTCCTACTGGAAACCGATCAGCGCCTGACGCTGTTCCTCTATACGATCGGTTGCAATCCACCAGCGGGCGTGACAGCCGCTCATGATTACAACTCGCCCGAGCATCGTGCGATTCAGCTGGTCCTTGACCAGACTCAGCAGCCGGCCTACGTATCAGATGCAGACTGGCGCATCGTCGCCTACAACCGTCCCGCGGGCGAGTGGTTCCCGTATGTCCGCACGGACGGGGCGAACATCATGCACTGGGGTCTCATCAGTCACGAGTCCCGTGAGCAGTTGGCGAGTTGGGAAACTCACGCACGGGTCTACCTCGGCATGATCCGTCTGGAATTGGCCCGCAAACGGCCTCACAGCATCCTCCCGGAGATCCTGGAAAAGGCTCTTGAGGACCCACTCATCAAGAGCTACTGGGACGAAGACACGACCGTCGTCGCAAACCGCGACGGACACCATTTTCGGCTTTACATCCAGAAGTTCGAGCGGGAATTCGACTTCATCTCGCAGGTCTTTATTCCTGCACGGTTCGACGATCTCCGCCTCGTCATCATGACCTGGCCCCAGGAGGGGGAGAGCCCCAGCGGCTTCATCGTTCCGCCGAACGATACGGACACAAGGAAACCAGCGTGACCTTCTTTACCTTCGAATGCCCGATTCGCTGGTCCGATATGGATGCGAACGGACATGTCAACAACGCGGTCTACGCACGGTACCTGGAAGAGACGCGAGTGAACATGTTCGCGGATCTGGTCCCCAGCGACCCGCAAGAACGGTTGCGGCAGAATTTCGTTGTGTCCGAACAGACTATGAAATTCCTTCAGCCGCTGGTCTACCGCACCGAGCCGGTTGCGATCGTCGCGAGAGTGACCGGCATGAAAGCGGTTTCCTTTTCCCTGGAATGCGAAATCCAGGACGATCAGGCTACCTATCTCAAGGCGAGCACGCTCATGGCTGCCTACGACTCGACACAGGGCCGGGTCCGGCGCCTGACCGCGGCCGAACGTGATTCGCTTTCCCGTTTCACGGAGTGCCGAGACAGCCTCGCTGCTTAGCCGAAGGCGCAGCTCCTTTGCACTGGACACCTGGAGCAGGTCTCCGGCGCCGGCGTGGGGGTGAAGGCTCCGGCCTTCACCCCTTCGTCCATGCGCTTGAACCGGTCCTCGACTGCCGCGCGGCCGACGAGCTTCCTCACCCGGCTCGGCCGTCCAGTCTTCCCTGACCAGTAGTCACCGGCTACGCATTCCACATCGTGAGTCTGCTCCAAAGCGATGGCATATGTCTCAAGCTGGAATGAATCGTCCATTTTGGGTACGACTCCGGTCTTGATATCCCGGACGAGGGGGCCGTGCTTGGGATGATCAATCACCTGATCCATGAAGCCGATCACCTTCACGCCATCGAGTTCAATATCAAAGCGCTGCTCGATGGCTGGTATGCCGTCAGGGGACTTCCAGATGGCCTCGGCGGGGTTCTTCTCATACCAGTTCACATATTTCTCGCATTGTTCCCTGCCCAGGTGCCAACGGCGCTCAAGGTCCGTGAACCCGGCGTACTGTCCACTGGCCTGCCAGTTCTCCTCGGCTGGCTCCTTTGCCAGCGACTCGTTGGCCATGCGCGTGTAGACCCGCCCGAACACCGCCTGCACTTCAGTGAGTGGCATGGTCCTCTCGCTCTTCTCCCACTCCTCGGCGGCGGCATGAACGGCCACACCTTGAGCGAGCCAGGCCGCCTGTAGCTCGGGCTCGCGCGCGATCCTGGCGAGGTAGTACGCATAGGGGCACTGTTCGTACTGCTTGACCTGCGACACGGACCGCGGCTTCGTCCTGTACGCCTCCGCCCGGTCCTCGATGGTCGTGCTCAAGTGGGCAACCTCCAGTCAATCTGTGTGGATGTCAAGTGGCCAGGAAAAAAGTGAGCCCCCTGGGGGCTCACCTTCCCTGCCGGCCGGTTAAGCGTCCTTCTTCAAAGCTTCTTCGATGATCTTCCAGCTCAGCACGCGGCGCTGCTGCTCCGTCGGCTCCGTGTGGGGGCGGACGATCATGTCCCCGTCGCTCGGGACCCGGTCCTCCAGGCGCCACCCACCGCACTTCGCGAGGTAGTTGCCGGCCTCGTCCTTGTCCGCGACGATCACGAGGTTCTTGTCCAGCGTCCGCCACCAGTTCTTCATCACCCGCAGCCGGGTGTCACTCAGGCTCGTCGGGTCGAGCGCGTACTTGATCGTCGCCGTGATGTTGTTCCACAGCGTGCACGCCTGCTGATGAGAGGGGACCGTGAAGGGACGCAACTCCTTGATGTTGGTGCGATCCTTCTGGGCAAGCTGTTCAGTCTTGCCGCCGATGTGGTGGTAGACGCCTTGGCGAGTGATACCGAAAAGCTCAGCGATCTGCGCCACGGTCAGCGGGTCCTTCATGCTCCGGAGGTACTTGATGCTCTCCGGGCTCGGACCCTCCCGTTTGAGTCGCGCGAGAGTTTCTTCTCGCGCCTCATTGCTCTCTGCCATGTCCTTGATCGTAATTTTCACGCGTGTGGTTGTCAAGTGAAGGCATCACGGCTAGTCACCGCTGGAGGGTCTTACCTTCGTCCAGCAGGCTGTTCCGATCGCACCCAACGTGAGCACAAGTCCAGCTATGTGGGACACAGCAAAGCACGCAGTTCCGAGCATCCAGGTCGCGATCAGCGCTGCAACGATGGTCTCGCCCTCCACTTCGTGCCCGCGGAAAGCCGCTGCTGTCAGGACAGTTACCGGAACGGCCTCCATCGCTGGAAACGCAAAGGTCAACTGTTACTCCCTCAGATTCACGCAAGGTAGATACGTCGTGTCGTGATCCACGTACTCCTGAACCAACTCGGCATGAGTGACGGTCCCAGGTCCCACACGGTCGCTCACGAGCTCGCCCCAGATAACACGGTTAGCCTCCTCCCGATCTTCGACGTCGATAACCCAAGGCGTGTCCCGGAATTCAACAGCTTCCCTCAACACATCTCGACAACGCCAGTCATGAACTCGAACTCGACAGCGCCAGTCCTCATCTCGGAGGTGGCTCTGCTGATCAACGAGGATCGCTACTCTCACTGCCCCGCTCACTTCTTACGCTATGGATAAGGCGTGTGGATGTCAAATAGATGAGCGGGGGGTGACGTGTGCCACCCCCCGCGGTCGTCCTTAGAAGCTGACTCCGTAGATCTGCTTGATCAGGTCAGTGTGCAGGTCCACGTACGGCTCGGCGCCGTAGTAGTCGCCCTGGGCGTTGAGCTGCTTGGCCCGGTGGAGGACCGCATCCAGCAGGAGCGTCACCTCCTCGCCCTCGACCGTGACGCGAGTCGGCCGGTCCTCAGCCTGAGCGATGATCACGACGGCGTACTCAACTATCACTGGATCTTGCGCTCCCTCATGGTTGAATCCGAGCTGTCCAGCTCCCATTCGCCGTGGTCGTCGCAATACGACGTGGTCAGCCAACGCTTGATCCCCCAGCGCTCCATGTCGATCCATCGCGTGGCCGGCTTACCGCACCATGGGAGGTAGCAGCCCACGCGCCCGTCGTCGAGGGTCCGGGTGTGCGTCACCGACCCCTTAGTCGTCCCCTTGCCCACGCTCAGTCCACCACCGCAGTGGCATCGGGAAGGACCGTCGTCCAGTTCTGGCGGCTCGGCAAGGCGTCCGGCTCCTTGTCCACATGCAGCCGGACCACTCTCCGGCGCTTGAGGTCCCACTGCGCAGTCGTGTGCTTCGGCTCAGCCACGAGGTAGCCCTCACGTACGACCGTCCAACCGCGGGTATCCCGGCCTACGACCCGTATGTGGGTCCCGACCTGCAACTCTGCGACATTCACCGTGTTCTGCTGTTCTGTCATCGGTACCAAACGTCCTCTCCTGTTCGGCTCTTCTGGGTCACGTACTGGGTCCAGTCCGCAACGACCAGCTCAGGATCTCCTTGTGTGATCACCGAGCCTTCGACGTCCACCAGGGCGCCAGCGGGGTGGGTGGTTCGCACCGTGGCCCTGAACCACGGGCTCTTCTCCGTCACCGCCACGTTGACCACGTCTCCGGGCACCAGGCCCTCGAAGCTCAGGGCCTGGGTGAACCAGGGCACGCAATCGAAGCTGTGCTCCTCGAAGCCGGACGCGATCTCACGCTGGCACTTCCGACATCGCTGCGTGTCAGCGTCACCGCCCACAGATCGCATCCTTCGCCTTCTTCCGGAACAACTCCTCGGTGACACCGAGAGCGTCTGCCCATGCCGGCCAGGAGCTGTAGGTAGGGACACGACGGCCTGATAGGACACGGGACACGTTGTAGCAGGCGGTTCCCACAGCTTCGCCGAGATCATTCACCGCTCCAGACCTCGGAACATCGAGTGCGTACCCGACCTCAATCGCCATCTCTCGAACCCAAGCGGCGAACCCGCTGTACCTGCTCATGACTGCCTCACATCCGCTTCGATGTACGCCACCACATCGCCCCTGGCGTTGATGGCTCCTGCGATCCTCTGGGCCTCAGCCAGGCCAGCGGGCCCCGGTGGGCACCACGCCACCGAGTGCCGGGGCCATCGCCAGCCCTGCTTCATCACGTAGAAACCCCGGCACTCCACTTCCCGCTTGAAGGTGAACACCTCAGTCCCTCCGTATCCGTACGCGCTCGATGGGAACGATCTCCATGTCCTTGCATTCTTCCTCGAACGTATGGCGCTTCAGGCCGTATCGCTCCGGCTGGATCACCACGGCCGTGATGTGATCCTTTTTCATCGGGTTGTCCGAGTAGACAGCTCCGATGACCACTCCGTCGAAGGTCCACCTGTAGCTCTTGTACTTGACGCGCACCCCGTGCCGGATGCGCCGAGGGTTCGGCGGCCGACCCTTCACTGACGCCGGTCCTTCCCAAACACCTCGCGGTACTCCTCATCCGTGAAGGACCTGATCAGCTTGGCGAGATCACCGATCTGACCGTGCACCACCTTGCAGAGGCGTCCGACCGCCACATCGCACTCGGTGCACCGGTTGAGGTGTTCCCGCTGCTCGTCACAGATCCGGTTGAACTCAGCGATCCGTTCCGCGCTCACTGGCCGAGCCCGATCTCCCGCTCAACGACTGCCAACAGGTGACGGGCGTCCTGGCGTGTGATCTCCATCGAAAAGGATGCCTCGAACCCGTCGAATTCTTCAGGGGAGTCCACGTACCACAGCACCTCGACACCTCGGGGAGAAGCCTCAAAGGAGAGGGTGTAACGGTGTCCGTCAGCCACGGTCCGCACCCAGAATTCTCGGCTGCGGCCCTCATCTTCTCCCTCACCCTCCTCAATCACGTGCTCGGCTGGCTGACTCATAGCCGCCAATTGCTCTTTCCAGTCAGGCAGATTGGCCTTGCGTATCCACAGCTGATTCAAAGTCGTCTCGTGCTTCCTATACGCTTCCTGAGTTGCGTTGCTCTTCTTCACGCCAAGCTCATTTCATTCGCGGGCTCAACGCCAAGGTCACTCAGGACATCGTCGTACCTGCCGTTGTCCTTCACCCACTCCCAGTCCTCCCGCCAGATCCCCGGCCTGGCCGTCCAACACAGCATGTGCAGCCTGGCCGCCGTCCGAGGGTCGGAGCAGATCAGTTTGGCCTCGTCGCGGGTCACCCGCCACAGGACTCGCGTCCTCGGCGGTGCGGTGTTCTTGCTGGCGATGAACACGAAGACGTAGTCCGTCACGCTGCCGCCTGGAAGACGTGCCCATTGCGGCTGATGCTGTAGTGCCTCTCCCAAGCTGCTACGTCTATCGGCGGCTTCTGGAGTTTGTTCTCTCGGCAGAACCTGAGCACGTCCCGATAGGAGAGCCACACGTCTTCCCTGAACGCACTTGTCCGCTCAGTCCTCAGTGCCATGAATCCAGTGTCATCGAGCGACTGTCGGGCGTACTCCTCCAGGGACTCCCACTGCCCGTGGTACCTGTCCTTGAAAGTGGTCCCGGCCTCCTCAACATCCCACTGACACAAGGGGAGGTAGTCCATGAAGGCTTCAGTGTCGCCGTCGTGGATATCACGCTCATCCATAACCCGGTACGAGTTGAGCACAGCCCACAGTGGCCGGTCGGTCTCGACTACAGGTACCCACTCGTAAGCGAAGTCCTTAACGTCATCCTCGTCGTAGCCATGCTCATCAGCGAAGATCACGATGTCTTTCATGCGTCCCACAGTCATACTCCGTTGCGTCGTTGGTGGCCCCGCGGTGGATGCACTCCACCCCAGGCCGGCGGGGACCTTGGTCCCTAGTTGTGGGCGGTCGCCTCGCGCCGCTCCAAGACGTACTCGGCTAGCTGGGAGACCAGCTCCACACACGCATCGTCATGGTCGTTGAGATCGTCGTACTCGTCGTTCATCCGCGCCCGGTGCAGCTTCAGAGCTTCCCGGAGGAGTGCGGCCACCGGTTCCGGCACCTCACACTCGTGGTGCTCGTTCTCGCAGTGCCCGCAGTACACATCCGATGTGATGTCGGCCTCGTAGTCCTCCGGGTAGGCGTGCAAGTCCATCTTGCAACCGCTACACAGGACGGTCCCCGACCATTCGTTAAGCCGCATGACTCAGCTCCGCCGTTTCTCGCTTCTCTGCTTCCAGCTGCTCGACACAAACGTGGCGTCCCTCATGGGAGCAGCGAGATTCGTCGTAGGCCCGGCACATGAAACGGACAGCTTCCCAGTCCCCGAACTTCGGGTCCGCCGAGCTGAAGAGTCGACAGAGAGCGTTGGCCGTGTTGGCGATCGTTGCACGCTCACGACCGTCGTGAGCACCCCAGTACTCCCACCGAATAGCGTCAGCCACCATGTCGTACGACGACTCAGGCCGTCCCAGCCATTGAGTCAAGTTGGCTCGGGTCTTCCTGTACCCGTGGTTCCATTCGGGAGTTCCGGGGTCGGCCTTCACGTCCGACAGGTGCATGATCCGAAGCATCAGGCCGCCACCAAAATCCTCGTCTTGATCTTCTTAACCCCGTCCACTTCGAACCCCGTTGATTCGTCGAAGTAGTCGTTGATCTGGTCGGCGCTGCACAACTCTTCCAGTGCCAGCTCTTGCGCCTCGTCGCGGTCTTCCGCCGTCACCCGCACCTCGTACGAGGCTGTCTCGACCAGCGTCACGATGTACTCAGCCACGGAACCACCCCGTGGTGCCATCGCCGTAGATGATCTGGCCCACGGCCTGTTCAAGCTCCGCGTCTCCGTCACTCCCGCACTCCGAGCAGGTGACCGCGTAGTCCGCTTCAGAGAAGCCGTAAACCGAGAGCGTCGGCTTGCCGTCCGAGCCCTTTTCCAGGGTGAGCCAGCCCATCGCGTTCGCTTCCATGACTCCTTCGCACTCGGGGTCTGGGCAGATGAAGACGGAGCTCTTGCACTCAACTTCGTTAGCAAACGGCATGGTTCATTCCTCACGTTTGTTAGGTGTGGAGCTGGACTGACAGTCCATGACCGACCACCCGCACAGCGGGTGTCCGATCAAAGATCGTCAGGAAGTCAGGGACTTGGTGAAGGACGAGAGATTGAAGGTCAAGACCACTGGGTGATCAAGGTTGACGCTGTATCCGTCCACCCCTGGCGCCCACTCCTGGCGCATCATCGACTGCCCCTTGATGAACCCCGCAGCGAAGGCGGTTGCCTTGTGGGCGTTGGGGAATTCCACGTCGGCGTATCCGTGGCGGTCCACCCCGTGAAGCAAGCCTTTGTACATCCCCGCAACGGTGCTCAGCTCGTTCCCCATCAGAGGTACACAACCTCTCCGGCTTCGCAGTCCCAGATGGAGATCTCCCCGCGTTCCCGGCCAGCCTGGAGAGCCCTCTCCCGGTCGATGATGTTCTCCGAGAGGTCTAGGTACAGATCCCCGTTCTCCATCCAGGACCCGAACCACAGGCTGTCGCTGGCCGCCACCCTCAAGATGTGCTCGGCCACGAAGGATGCGATCTGCCCAGTACTCCCGTCCCAGCCCCGTATCACCTGTTCATGTCCGGGCGTGGCCACCATGTACCCGAAGTGCGGGTTGCTCTGGTTCCTGGCCCAGGAGAAACCTCCACTGACCTGCGTCTCAGCAGCGATGTACTCAAGCGTAATCACGTTCCAAACAACCCTTTCAGGTTTGTGGATGACAAGTGCTAGGCCGCGAGAAGGGTGCGGATGCTCGGTGAGAACGCGTCCGCAAGGGAGTCCAGGTCATTGCGTCGAAGATCCTTCGCCAGAGACGTACGCAGTCGGGTGACCGGAGTCTTAGCGAGAGAGACGCCAGGCATGGGCACGTTCAGCTTCTCCTGGATGCGGTCTATGAGCAGGTCGTTCACTGCCTCGGCCCACGCATCCTCGACGGTGTCCTGATCCACGTACTCCACGTGGGCCAGGGTCTCGCCAGTCTCCTGGCAGGTGTACTTGGCCATCTTGTACTTCTCGCCCCACGCGGTTTCGTGGCGCTCGATCATGATGTCGTGCGCCGGAGTCCGCTCGGCGAGCTTCGCGCTCAGGTCCATCAGGCCCTTGTCACCGTAGATCATCACGTTGTTCGCTCCATTCGGTGCGGGTTGTCGTGTATCCACCGTACCAACTTTTGGTTTGTGGATGTCAAGCCGCTTAGCGGCCAGTACAGCCACCCGAGAGGTATTCCCGAGTAGCTGTCCAAGCTACTAAGCAGCGCTTTCTAGTGCGCTACACCGGTTGACAGGGCTTGCCGGGAACCCACGGGCGTAGTCGGTCCGATACCATCACCACCTCCCGATCGTGAGCGGGGGTCAAAGGTGTGCGGTCGCTTCTGACGCGTTTCCGTCCTTGTATGCGCACTAGCTATGCGCTGTGTCGGCGATGGTCACTCGGCCGCTTCGGGCGGCTGTCGTCGTGTCCTGCTGACGACCTGAACATTACGCCTGTTGGTTTGTGGATGACAAGTCCAGACGTGTGAACAGATGGGGGTGGGGGGTACCCATGTGTTGTGCGGCGCTCCATGAAACCGCAGGTCAGAACCGTTCACTACCTACTGCTTGTGCACTGGGTCACAGTGTGCGGGGTGCAGCTATGGGGCACTGCGACGGGGCCGCCTGACGGGCGTCGGGGCACGTCGTACGTCCGTCGGTGTCGGGTCTGAGTGCGTCATCGGGCCCGCATCGTGGGCACGGTGCATCGCAGTGCACGGCCGCACTCGACAGCACGGCACTTGATGCACTCAACCGTTGAACAGTGGGCGTCACGTGGTGGGCATTGCGCTGAGCTCAACAACGCACGTCGCCAGTAGTGCAGTGCACGCGCGCACAGTGCGGCACGTGGTGAGTGCACGGGCATGGATGGCGTGCATAGGTGTGCAACGTAATGCAATTCGATTCTTTCGATTGATCGAATGTTCGCGATTCAATTCAATGATGAAAAGTTCAAACGAAAACATTTCGAGAACTTCATCTTTGAGGTTCAGAAAATTTTTATTTCAACGGCTGGGGATGGAGAGGGGGGTGCCTCCGATCGCATATATAGAGAGACCGAGGCGTCATAGGGCCTCCGATCCTGTACGGGTCCAGGAACGCAGAGGGTGGGCGTTCTTCACTCTCTGCGCACAGGCTGGCTCACTTCAGCGAAACCGCAGGCCCACTTTCACGCCCCTGCCCCCAGCATTACCCCGTGATCACTGGTGGCGACTTCAGCTGTGCCGACTCCCAGGCCGAGCAGCAGAGCATACCTATACATGTGAGGTGAGTCACCTTTCTCGTGTGTGCTGTTACGTGCCTTATCTGCGTAACACCTCTACCTAAGTGAGGAGAGAGTGAGCGCAGCGAGCGAACGACGAACGCTGAGGCTGATCAGGCCGCCCCTAAAGGCGGCCCTGCTCGTGAGTGAGATCTAAAGGCAGCCCTCAAAGGCTGCCTCTGGGAAGAAAAGAAAGATCTGCTCCCATGAGTCGCAGATCCAAAGAAAAGAAACCCCTACCCACAGGGGTCGCCTAAAGATCTCAATAACTAACTAACCCTCTGGAGGTCTCTTGACCTGGACTCCACCAGACTCCACCAAGACCTGTGGCTGGGAAGCCGGCACTGGCAGCTCCTACCGAGGCAACTGGCCCCGCCTCCGCTCCTCGGCCTGGCGGCGGGATTCCGGCCTGTGCCAGCACACCAGGTACGACACTGGTCTGCCGTGCCTCGTGGCCGGCGCCGCGGTAGACCACATCGTGCCCGTCTCGCAGGGCGGTCTGAACCGCCTGGACAACGTTCAGGTGCTCTGCCAGTTCCACCATGCCAAGAAGACTGCCCAAGAGTCCGCGGAGGGCAGGAGGAGAGCCCGCTCGGCCCGTGCGCTGCCAAGGCGAGGGAACCGTGTCCCCGGGAGCCTCAAATAGCTCCTATGGCCTGGTTCACATTCAAGTGGAGTTACGAAAGCTCTGATGTAACCCCTCTATATAAGTGAGGGGAAACAGTTCCTTTCCGAGGGCGGGCGAGGTCCGGATTGATTTCGTCAGACACTCGCCCCCAACCGAACCCTTTTGGGTTTCGATGCTGCGGTTGAGGCCCCCGGTTGAGCTTCCACTCCCGGGGGCTTCCCGCTGAACTATCAAGGATGGAATTCGTGAGCAATGAGTAAGAGCCGGTTCAGGTCTGCGTTCGAAGAGCGGGCCGATCGACTTCAGCGAGTCGAGACCCGTCGTCAGCGGGAGTTCGAAGAGTTCCTGGGTCACTACGACGACGCGTTCACCAGTGATGACGACGCTCTGAGCGCTGACGAATTCTGGAACGGCGATTGCGCGGACTGCGTAGCCACACAGGATGGGGGCCTCCTCTGCACCCGGCTGTGTGAAGACCTGGACGAGGAGAGCTGATGGCGCGCAGCGGGTACAGCGGTCCGGCCCCGAAGCGGCCGGAGGAACGGCGCCGGCGCAACAAGGACGACGTCGAGGTCCAGGTAGCACCGAAGCACTACCGGAACGTGGCAGCGGCCCGTGACGGGCTGGATGAAACGTGGCACCCGATCGCCCAGCGCCTTTGGCGGGCGTTCGGGGAGTCACCGCAGGCGTTCTACTTCGAGCCCTCTGACTGGGCACAGCTCCGGTATGTCATCGAGGCCGCTCACGCTTCCCTCACTCGCTACGAGGACCGCATCAGCGTCGACTCGCTCACGAGCGTGATTCAGGCCCTGGAGGACTTCCTTACGACGGAGGCCACCAGGCGCCGCGTGCGTGTCAGCGTGGACCCCGGCCCCGTCGACTGGCCCGCCCCGCTCGACCACTGGTGCGAGATCACCGCTGAGTGGTTCCTCAGCCTCCGCGAGAGCGGCCAGAGCGCCTTCTATCAGCGGACTGACGTGGCCTTCGCGGTCTACGTCGCTGAGGCGATGAACCGGCACCTGAACGCCGGGGTCCACATGTCCGGCCGGATGCTCTCGGTCGTCATCAAGGCGTGCTCGCTGCTACTGACCACGGAGGCCAGTCGGCGTATCGCGCAGATGGAACTGACCAAGGTCGAGTCGCGGGACATCGACGCGGACATCACCGCACTCATGGAGAAGTACGCGAACGCGATCTAGGAGGTCTGATGGCATGGGACGGCACGTTCGACTGGAGGCAGGACAGCACCGTCTTCGCTCGTAAGTGGGTGCTGTACATCAAGCCCGACAACGAGATCCGGGTCGCGTCAGCAGTCGTCCTCGACTACGGCACGGAGGTCATCCTCCACAACGACGGCTTCGCCCCTCCCTTCAAGGAGTCGGTGATCCTCGTCCGCGACCAGGGCGACCGAGACAAGAACATCAACGCGGCCAAGGAACTGGCGGAGAAGCTGGTCCGGGCCCTGTACCGATAGGAGGAACGTGGAAGCCGTCCTGACTATCAAGGACGACTACGTTCCCCAGTGCAGTCCTTGTGCAACCTTTGGAAACCGGATGTGCGAACACCGCACGCTCGGTTGGGAAATCCTCCGCTGGACCCGCGAGAACTTCCGCGAGGACTGGGAGTACACGCCTTCTCAGGTGCGGACGATCCTTCGCTGGTACGAGGTCGATGACCGCGGGAAGTTCGTCTGGACCACAGGCTGTCTCCAGCTCGCGAAGGGCACCGGCAAGGGCCCCTTCTTCGCCACGTTGGCCGCCATCGAGTTCCTTGGACCGTGCCGGTTCAGCCACTTCGATGACGCCGGCCGCGCGATCGGGAAGCACGCCGACGAGCCCTGGGTGCAGCTGTACGCGGTGAACATCGACCAGGTGAAGAACGTGACGCTCACGCTCCACTCCCTGTTCCACCCGGACGCGATCGAGCGATACAGCATCGACCCGGGTCAGGAGCGGTACCACGCCCGGCACGCGGACGGAACGTTCTGCCTCCTGGAGGCGAAGACCGCCTCGTACCGTTCCGCGGAAGGCGGGCGGCCATCGGCTCTCTTCATGGACGAAACGTGGCACTGGAACGAGTCCAACGGAGGCCACAACGTCTTCAACACAGCCTCGGCCAACGCCGCCAAGGTCGGCGGTCGCATCCTCATGGCGACGAACGCGTACATCGTCGGCGAAGACTCGGTGGCTGAGCGCGTACACACCGCCTGGCAGCGACAGCAGGACGGGAAGCAGCGCAAGACCGGTCTCTACTACGAGGCCCGCAGCGCGCACCCCGACTTCGACATCGAGAACGAGGACCAGCTCCGCGAGGCCATCAAGGCGGCCTACGGAGATGCGTACTGGGCGGACTTCGACGCGATCGTGGACCAGTGCTACAGCGGCGTGATCACGTACGAGGAGATCCTTCGGAAGTACTGCAACCTCGTAACTGCCGCGGAGGACGCGCTGATCGATCCAGTGGCCTGGGGCAAGTGCAAGGCAGACACCGAGCTGCGTGCCGGCGACCAGATCACCTTGGGCCTGGATGGCGGTGAGGCGGACGACGCGACAGCCATCGTGGCCATGCGCGTGCGGGACTGTTTCGTCCAGCCCATCGCGATATGGGAGAAGCCCGACGGACCTGAAGGCCAGGTCTGGAAGGTGGACAAGGACGAAGTCAGCGACATGGTCGACTGGGTGTTCCGTACCTACAAGGTCCAGGCGTTCTTCAGCGACACGGCGTTCTGGGAGACCTACGTCAACCAGTGGTCCGAGCAGTACGGTCCTCGCCTCGTCGTGAAGCCCAGCGGCAAGTCCCACGTCGCTTACGACATGCGGGGCAACCAACGGGAGATCACGACTTCCAACATGGCCTTTGTCGGTGCCGTCGAAAACGGCAAGGTCTCCCACAGCGGTCACTTCGGCCTGAAGCGACATGTCGAGAACGCCAAGAAGCGACACAACAAGTTCGGCGTGAGCTTCGGCAAGGCGTCTCGCGATTCCAGTTACAAGGTGGACGCCTACGCGGCCACTCTCCTTTCGTTCATCGCTCGAACGCGGTTGGTTGAGTCCGGGAAGCACACGGTGCCTAAGCCTGTAGCAACTCTCCAGACGATCGGAGGTTTCTAGAGGAAGGCACTAACACTTGGCTCAGAAGAAGAAGGAAGATGTCGTCTTCCCAAGCCAGATAACCGACTTCAACGAGCGCATCGAGCATGCACTGAAGCAGATCGAGAAGGACTACAAGAAGTTGTCCCTCATCGATCGGTACACCCGAGGTCTCCACACTGCCCCGTATGTTCCCCGGAAGGCGAACCCGGAGTTCAAGGAACTCGTCAAGAGGGCAATCCACAACATCATCCCGCTACTGGTCGACGCCCCGACGAACGCCTTGTCGGTCGAGGGCTACCGCCGGCCGGACGTGACGGGCAACCCGGCAGAGTGGCAGTTCTGGCAGAAAAATCGGATGGACCAGCGCCAGGCCCTCGTGCACCGCACGGCGATCGAGACGGGTCAGGCGTACGTGTCGGTGGCACCGGGGCTCATCGACCCGAAGGTGCCGGAGATCCGGGCCTACCACTCGATGAAGGTGTTCGCCGGCTACGACGACCCGGTGTTCGACCCGTTCCCCATGTACGCGCTCTACATCGAGAGCAACACGTACTCCGAGAAGGAGCCGACGCGGGCACGCTTCTGGGACGACCAGATGGTGTACGACCTGGTCCTTGGCGGCAAGGAGCCGCAGATCGTGAACAAGCGCGCTCACGGCCTGGGCGTCTGCCCGGTCATCCGCTTCACGCCGAAGATGGACCTCAACGGCCGGGTGACCGGCATGGTCGAGGGCATCATCCGCTATCAGGACAAGCTGAACCAGATGTACCTGAGCCTTCTGATCGCGCAGCACTACACGGGGTTCGCGATCAGGACAGCCACCGGCCTCGCTCCCGTCGAGCGGGTGGACGAGAACGGCATGCCGATCCTGGACGCGGACGGACAGCCCACCTTCGTCCCGCCGGTCCTGGACCCGAGCACCATGCTGGTGAGCCCCAGCCCCGACACACAGTTCGGGCAGCTACCGGCAGCCCCCACCGGGGACTTCCTTGAGGCAATCGAGCTGACCGTAAGACACATGTGTGCGGTCACGGAGACCCCGCCTCATTACCTGCTGTCGGGCAAGCTGGCGAATCTCTCCGCCGACGCATTGGCCGCGGCCGAGTCGGCTTTCCAGCGGAAGATCGACGAGATCCGCAACTCCTTCGGGGAGTCCTGGGAGCTGGTGCTCCGACTGTGCGCGCTGGTCTCCGGCGACCAGACCGGCTACGAGGTTGAGGACACTCAGGTGCAGTGGGCCGACAAGGGCAACCGCTCGCTGGCCCAGGCCGTCGATGCCGGCCTCAAGCTCACCCAGATGAACGTGCCCGTGGATATCGTCCTCACCAAGATCCCGGGCTTCAGCCAGCAGGACGTTGACCTCGTCCGCGAGCGCCTGGGCGAGGCCCTGCTGTCGCCCCAGGGGCAGGCCGAAGGTTCGAAGCCGAAGTTGAGCGGCGCTGATCAGGAGCAGGCGAAGCCGGAGAAGAACGAAGCGCCGGCCCCCGCCCCGGGTGGCAAGCCGAAGGCCCCGACTGGTCCAGGCTCCCGGAAGGGTGCGGCTGGCCCCGGCCGCACGCCGCGCACGCCGAAGGGCAAGGTGAAGGCGAATGAGCCGACAGCTTGATACCGAGAAGGCGCTCAAGCTGTACCAGGAAGGCCAGGATCGCCTCGGCCTGCGCGCTAAGACGGCCGCATACATGACGGTGATGAGTACCAGGCCGAGCGCGATCATGTGTGACCCAGAGGGCTTCACACGCGACTTCCACGCACAGATCACTGACCTGCGGGGGCAGTCGAAGACCCTGGCCATCGCGTTCTATCAGCTTCTCCGGCTGATCTGGACGGGCCGGGTCCTGGACGACGGGTACGGCACGCGGTGGTCATCGGGTGACCTCTGGGACAGGCTCCACGAGGGTGCCGGCCTGGAAAAGCCGCAGCGCGGCGGCGTACCGGCTGAGGTCGATGAGGGTCCGGCGCCGTGGGCGCACAAGGACCCGTTCTCGCGGGAGGACATCAAGGAGTCGATCACCAAGCCTGTGGTCGAGAAAATCAAGAAGGTCCAGCGGGAGCCTCAGCGCAAGAACCCGGACTCCGATGTGCTGTCGCTGGAGTCGCTGGATGAGCTGGACGACCTCCTAGAGAGCATCGCGACCGGCGTGCAGGGCGATGCCCAGAAGGCTGTCAGCGACGGCGGGCGGGAAGCGGTCGTGGATGCCACGCGGCTCGATCCGCGGGCCTTGCGCTGGATGCGGGTGCCGGAAGCCGGCGCCTGTGGCTTCTGCCTGATGGTGGCCTCGCGAGGGGCGGTGTACGCCTCGGCCAGGTCTGGCGGAGGCATCAAGGGCGGCGAGTTCCATCCGCACTGCCGGTGCGAGGTCGCTCCGATCTTCTCGAACAAATACGACGACCCTGACGCGGTGAAGGAAGCGAAGAGGCTCTGGGAGGAGTCGGGTGCCACGAGCGTCCAGGACTTCAACCGCTACATCGAAGAGGAACGAAAGGGAGAAGAACATGACTCAGGAAGTCACTGAGGTCTCCGAGACTCCGGCGGAGGTGCCGGAGGTCGCGGAGGGAACCACGCCCGTCGAGGAGACGACGAACGTGGTCGAGGCAGAGCCGGAGTCTCCTGCTGAGGTCGCTGAAGAGGTCAAGGAGACCATCGCGACCGGCGCTGGTTCCGAGGCCGATTTCAAGGAGCGGTACGAGGCCCTGGCGGCCGAGTTCGAGTCCCTGAAGTCGAAGTTCTCTGATACGTCCAGCAATGACGAGGCGGACAAGATCCGGGCTGAGCTGGACGCGGCCACCGGCCGTGTCGCCGAGGTCGAGCAGAAGCTCCTTCGGCAGACCATCGCCAACGAGTTCTCTCTGCCTGCCGAGCTGGTTGAGCGCCTTCAGGGTGCCGACTATGAGTCGATTGCAACGGACGCCAAGAAGCTGTCCGCGATCGTGCACGCTCCGCGCGGACTGGGGAAGGGCGGCCTCGATCCGTCCGAGAAGCCGTTCAACCCGAAGGGCCTTGTCCAGGCGTATCGCCGTGGTGTCAACGGCGGCCTTTAACAGATCTCGCACTTGACATCCACATAACCAAATTTCACATCCACACGCGGCCCCCTGTCGACAGGGGGCTTCTTCATGTCCTCTTACAGAAGGAGTAACCCCTTGGCTATTAGCTCCACCGCTGATCGACAGTTCATCAATGCAGACAAGCTCGTCTCCGCATCGATCGCGAATCTCGAAGCGGCGACGGTCCTTGCGGCCACCGTCCAGAAGCAGAGCGCCGACCAGTTCGACGGCACCGTCGGCCAGGCCGTCGCGATCCGCCGGCCCTTCATGCTCGACGGCAACCAGGAAGGTCTTCTTCCCGGCACTGGCGAGCGGACCGACGGCAGGATCGCCGTCGAGTCGAAGAAGGAGTCCGTCCTCAATGTCGAGCTGAACAAGCACGTCTACAGTGCGATCCAGCTCTCTGACGCCGAACTCTCCCTGGAGATCGAGGACTTCGCGACTCAGGTCGCGCTTCCGCAGACCGACGCTGTCGTGAACCGCCTGGAGCGGATCGTCGCTGGCGCGCTGGAGCAGTTCTCTGCCGCCGAGAAGACCACCGCGGGCAAGCTCACCATCGAGCACGAGCCGGGCAACTACATCGACATCGCCCAGCAGATCCGTTTCCAGATCTCCTTTATGGCCGCCGAGCTGACCGCCAACAACGTCCCGGGCTCCGGCCGCTTCCTGGTCCTGGGCGCCAACGTCGCCGGCCTGCTCATGAACGACCCCAACCTGACGCGGGTCTCCGAGGCCGGCACGGACACCGCACTCCGCGAGGCGGTGATCGGCAAGCTCTACGGCTTCACCCTGATCCAGTCGAACCACATCGACCCGGACTCGCTCTACGCCTACCACCCTTCTGCTGTGCAGCTCGTGACCCGCGCTCCCATCGTTCCCCCGAGTGTGACGTTCGGAGCCTCCCAGGCCCAGGGCGGTTACGCGCTCCGCTGGATTCGCGACTACATGAGCGAGACCGCGTCCGAGCGCTCCTTCTTCTCCGCCTACGCGGGCGTCGCGGTCGTGGACGACATCTACCGCGACAAGAAGACCGGCAAGGTCCAGCCGACCAAGAAGGTCATCCGCGGCATCAAGGCGAAGGTCGAGCTGAAGCCGAAGACTGCGGCCACCCCCAAGTAACCAGTGGCGAAGGGGCCCTTCGGGGCCCCTTCGACCCCTAGGAGGTATCTATGTGTGAACCTCTGGGCAAGCTGGCAGACCTTGAAGCCCGCATGGGGAAGCCGTTCACGGACGACGCCGACCGCGCCCAGGCGCAAGCCGCCCTGGCTGACGCGTCGGACATCGTCAGGGCATACGGAAGTCCCCACTGGGGGTGCGAGGACGGAGGCCGAAAGGTCCCCGCTCCTCCGGCAGTCCGGGCGGTGACACTGGCCATGGCCGAGCGCCGAATGCGCAACCCCGAAAACTTCGTGTCCGAGGGCGCCGGTGAATACCAGTACCGCTACGCGGAACAGGGAGCGAACGGATTTGCTCCGTCGAAGGCCGAGGTCATGCTCATCGAGAAACTGGCCAACAAGTACGGCGTCCGCACGCTGGACGTGATTCGAGCCGTCCAGATCAACAAGCGCAAGGCATACCCGTACGACGAGAACGTTGAGACCGTCCTCGACACCGAATAGCAAGGAGGGCTATGGGAATTTTCAATCGCCCTCCTGTCGAGATCGTGGTGCACGAGCACGCCGAGGAGGACGACGGGTATGGAGGAAAGCTCCCGGGCCGCGGAAAGACCCACGTCCTACGGGTGTTCGCCCAGCCCATCGACGCCGACGACAACGCGTCCCAGGGATGGTCGGAACCTGGCCGGTACAAGCTCATCGCACGCGACTTCCCCACGTACAGGTGGGCGGAGGTCGAGTTCGAAGGCCGCTCGTGGACCGTGAGCGAGTATCCACGCAAACACCGAGGTTCGAGGCGAACTGAATTCGCTACGGCGGTCATCGAGAGGAGAGGCGGCCATGGGATGGGTCGATCCAAGGACTAACGAGATCGTGGCCGGCCTCCCCGGTGTCACCGCAGCCCTGAAGGAGGCTGCGGAGAGGCAGAAGGCCAAGGTCATGGCCAAGGCGGCCGGGCACGTCGATTCGGGTTGGCTGATCAATCACATCGACATCCGGCGCCACAACAAGGGTTATGCGATCGTCTTCACGGACCCGAACATCATCAGCATCAACTACGGCCACTGGCTACGCGAGACCAAGCGCGGCCCCAAGCTCAGGTGGGTCGAGGGAATCCACATCATCGAGGAGGGATTGAGTTGACCGCCTACCTCCTCCCCGACTCCGAGGCAATCGTCATCGAAGCTGTCGGCGTCTACCTGGACAAGGAGTTCGGCGTAAAGCCGACGATCCGGGTGGCCATGCCGAACGATTGGTACGACCTCTTTCCGCTCGTGATGATCCGCAAGAGTTCCGGCACGGCCCGCGACTCCAACCACCTTGACGCGGGAGTCTTCACGGTCCACGCCTTCCACAACTCGCGGCGGGAAGCGTCACTGCTCGCTCGTCAGGTCCGAGCTTCCCTCAAGGCCGCTTGCACTGAACGTTTCCGGTCGAAGTCCGAGCCCGGGAATCCCGGCCTCTCGCACTTCAAGGAAGTGACGGGGCCCCTCTACTCGCCTGGCGACACCCAGCTCAACCACCCCGACGTGCACCGGTTCGTCGCGAGCTACATCGTCCACAGCCACCGGTGAGGGGGGCTCCTCCAGGTATCCAAATAACTAACTAAGGGGTCGTCCTGATGGGCGGCCCCTTTGCCATGCCCTGACGGGCTGAAAGGAGGCAACATGCCTACCCCCGAGGAGCTGAAGCCGAAGCACTACGCTCTCGCCCCGAAGACCGGCTACGTCTACGTCGCGCCGGTCGATACACCCGCTCCTCCGACGTTCCCCTTCGAGCCGACCGGCAGGGACATCTCCTTCACCTACAAGGACGGCCTGAAGGAGATCGCGGCCAAGTGGGTCTCCATCGGCAACACCTCTCTTGAGAACGGCATCGAAATGGCCGTCGAGGGTGACGACCCCGAGACTCTTGGCACTTGGCAGGTGCCGGCGCTTGAGGTGACTTCGCCGCCCAAGTCCTATTCCATGACGATGAACCTGGCGGATATCAGCCTGGAGACCCTGAAGCTCTACTACGGCGCCGGCGACTCCGCTGTTGTGGATGGCCAGTTCGTCATCCCGAACACTCCGACCACGACCGACAAGGCCCTGTACATCATCGGCACGGACGGCAAGCACGTCGTGGCCTGGTACTACCCCTCGGTACGTCTGATCGGCGCCGACAGCATCACGCTGGACCCGTCCGCCCTTACCGAGGTTCCCGTTCGGGCCTCCATCGTGAAGGGCCGGGCCTACCTGGAGCTGGACAAGGACAACAAGATTATCCCCGGTTCTGACCGAGACGGCCTGGGACGCGTGTTCCCGAAGGTCCGCATCACGGCGGACCGCGACCTCTAATACCAACCCCCCGGAGTGTTTACTCCCTTTCCGCTCCGGGGGGTTTCTTCGGCCTGCGCTCACCAGGCGAAAGGGAGGCATTCACATTCGACTTTCTGAAAGGGAGAAAGACTATGGCGATTCTGGACTTCAAGGCACTGCTGGCCGAGGCGGAGAAGGCTCCGGCCCTTGAGCTGAAGGGACTCAAGGGCGAGACCATCAAGCTGCGGCGATTCGAGAACCTTCCGGGTGCCGACTTCAAGTCGGTCCTCAAGTACATCGACATCATCCAGAGCGAGAAGGTTTCCGAAGAGGGCAAGATCGATGCCATGGACAAGTGCCTGGTTGCTGCGGCCGACAAGAAGGACGGCCTCCGCGATGCACTCGATAAGCTGCCGATGTCGGCTCGGAATCAGGTCTTCACGGCTTGGATGGAGGAGGGCGAAGCGGGAAACTCCTAAGCCTCCGCAAAGCCCTTGACGAGTTCGGCGGAGAGATAGCTGCTGACCTGATGCGGTTCTACGGAATCGACATTCACGGCCTCTTCACTGGAGAGCTGCCTCCCCGCTATTGCCTCGCGCTCATCGAGCACTTGCCGTTGGAGTCTGCGTTCAAGAGCAGGGCGCTTTGCGAGGGAGGCGTTTCCGACTTCGGCTGGGACCGCAACACGTTCATCCTGGCCGAGATGCTGGATGCGATTCAGTCCATGCATACCTCCTTTATCCGCTCCAAGGTAAAGAACCCGAGGAGCGTGAAACAGCCCGAGCCATACCGCCGTCCGGGTGCCACCAAGGAGAACGAGAAGAAGTACAACCCATTCGCCAACGCCCTCGATGACGAGCTTCCAGACCCGTCCGAGGATCGCGAGCTGTACGGCGAAAGCGGCCAGAAAACGTTTGCCATTCCCTCTGCAATCCTGGCCCGCTCCTCTTCGACAGAAGGGAAGGGGGCCCCGTTCAAAGTAAGTTAGGGAGGTTCCATGGCTGACGGACCTGGCGGCAAGACCGTTGGTGCGGTCAATATCCGAGTCGTTCCCGACACCTCGAAGTTCAAGCGTGAGATAGCGAAGCTGATCGCCTGGTTCAACGGCAAGAAGCTGAAGCTCGAAGTCGTCGCTGACACAGCGAAGGTCGAGGGCCAACTCGAAGCCCTGTCGCGAGATCGGCGCATCAACGTCAAGGTCGATGCGGACACCACTGCGGCCAAGGCGAAGCTGGCGGCAGCGGCACGAGATCGGACGATGACCGTTGACGCGGTGATCAAGGACAACAAGCTCGACGTCGACATTGATGACGCTGCCCTCAAGCGCAAGATCCGTCGGGCCTTGCAGAACGAGGAGATCGCTCTCCGGGCGGAGGTCGATGCGGTCAAGGCCGAGCTCGAACTTGACCGCCTGGTCCGCGACCGTCACGTGCAGCTCCGGGCCGAGCTGGACGACGCCCGTGCACGCATGCGCCTTGCGGCGCTCGGCGGGGAGGACCGGCACCGGAACGTCTACATCCAGGCAAACCTGGACGCGACCCGCGCGAGGACCGCCCTCAAGGCTCTGGAGCGCCGGCGAGAGGTGGACATCAATCCCGACCTCGACAACGCTCGTGTGGCTGCCGTGGCCGCCCGTCTCGCGTGGCTGACGCATCGGCGCGAGGTGGTCATCACCACCAACATCCGAAATAACTTCATCTACACCGCGGCCCGGATGCTCAACTCGCTCTGGCGTACAGGCACCTTGGCGTTCAAGAGTCTCGGCGCTGTCCTGACCGGCGTGATCGGTGTGGCGGCGGCTCTGGGCGCCGGCCTGCTGAAAGTGGGAGCCTCCGCGACGGCCGCGGCGGCTGAGGGGTCAGGAGCCTTCGCCGCGATGTCGGCCCGGATTACCGGATCACTGGCGGGCATGGCGGATTCGGCCTCCGGGTTCGCCAGCAAGATGGGCCAGGCGTTCGTCTCGATGGCCTCCAGCATCCCCCAGCTCGTCATCACGCTGGTCGTGCTGGCCTCGACCTTCGGCCTGGTGGTCTTCGCGGGCGGCGCCCTGGTCGGCGTCATCTCGGCGCTGGGTGCCGCCCTCGCCTCGATGATCAGTGCGGCGGTCGGCATCGTCGGCCTGCTGGGCGCCATGGCCCTTGCGATGGCTTCGGCCGGCGCGGCTGCGCTCGCCTTGGCGACGGTTCCACTGCTGCCGATGGTCGGTGCGCTGGGCCTGATGCTTCTCAACACCGACAAGGTGAAGGAGAAGTTCAAGGAACTGAAGTCGGTCCTTGAGTCCAAGGTCAGACCTGCCGCGTCGAGCATGTTCGACGCCTTCGATAAGGCGTTCGACGGGATCGTGAAGTGGCTCGACAAGATCAGCCCGGAACTGGAGGAGTTCTTCGACGCCGGGTCCAAGTTCGTTCAGCCACTGGTCGATTCGCTGACAGGCTTTGTCGACCAGGTACTCCCCAGAGTCACAAGCGCTCTTCAAGAGTCGGGGATGGTGGCCTTCGCCGATGCCCTGAAGGACACCTTCATCGGCCTCGGACGAACCTTCGGCAACTTCGTTCAGCTCTTCGCCGCCAACGGCGAGAAGTTCGGCGGAGTCGTCCGCGAGATGGGCCGCGGGATCGATGTGGTGGTCATGGCCCTGGGCCGCTTCATGGTCAACATGTCCAACGGAGCAACCGCATTGGGCAAGGTCGCAGACGGGGTCGCCGCGTTCTTCGATGAACTCGGTGAGCGGATGGGCAGAGCGCTCGACACCACCGAGTTCGACTCGTTCATGACGCACGTCCAGGAGGGGCTTCGCCTTCTGGGCCAGGGCGTTGGCCGATGGGTCGAGGAGGCCACCCGGCACGGCGAGGACTTCGGCAAGGCATTCGAGGCCATCGCTCAAGCCTTCTCCGACTCGGCCGAACCCATGGCCCGCTTCATGGCCGCCGGCGCCCGCGTCCTGCCCACCGTGCTCGACGGCATCGGCGCGGCGATGGAGAAGGTCATGCCCGCCCTGGAGAACTTCATGGTGGTCTGGGCGAACGCCTCGCCTGACATCATGATGGCGATCGGCGACGTGATCGCTGAGATCCTGACGAATCTCTCCGACTCCTCCGTGGTGGAGAGCATCAAGCGCATGGTCGTCGTCATGGGCGACCTCATGACGGAGCTGACGAAGCCGGAGATGATCGCGGCCCTGGTGAGCCTGGGTGAGAACTTCGCCAACCTGGCAAAGGCCATAGGTCCGGCCCTGATTGACAGTCTCGCCCGCTTCGTTGACCTGCTGACTCCGCTGGCCGCCGGCATGACCGCGGCCTCGCAGCTCATGACCGGCGACCTGCCCGGTGCGTTCAAGTCCCTGGGCGGCGCCTGGGATTGGCTGAAGGGCAAGTTCACCTCGGACAACAAGGAGACCGCACAGGACACGCGGACGATGTTCGATGACCTCCAGGAGAGCACGAACTCGACGCTCCTCGCGATCCAGCAGCAGGCCCTCACAGCCACACAGCAGGTCGCCCAGGCGCACGGCCAGATGAAGGACGGAATCCTCACCAACTGGTCCAACATCCAGGAGTACACCGACCAGATCAACAACGGGATCGGCACCGCCGCCGAGAACGCTCAGATCCGTGTCGATACCGCCGCATCCCAGGCCGAGGTGTCCTGGACGACGCACATGAACACCATGAACGACAAGTCGAAGACCATCTTCGATTCGCTCCAGACTGGCTCTTCGGCCACGGCCGACGCGGTGGCACTCCAGGCCGAACGGATGGCTCAGCAGGCGACGCAGGGCGCCCAGAAGGGCAAGGACGGCATCAAGTCCAACATGGACGGCGCCAAGGAGGCATCGAAGTCGGCCTACGACGGCATGAGTGCATCGTCTCGTGCGACGTGGGACAAGATCGTCAACGACGCCAAGACCGGCACGACGAACATGAACGTGACCAGCTCGCAGGCATGGAACGATCTGGCCAAGAAGATCGAGACGACACTGAGCACGGCGAAGTCTCGAATCGACTCGCACAGCAGGGAAGCCACGAAGGCACTAGGTGCGGTCCCGAAGGATGCCGGCGACAAGTGGCCCGGCTACGCGAACACGGTGCAGACCGAGGCCAACCGGGCGGCGAACGCGGTCCGCACGGCCGCCAACTCCATGAAGTCGGCATTGAACGCGGTGACTTCGCAGACCTACACGATCAACGTGCAGGTCAACACGACGAAGACGGTCACCGAGATCAACAAGGTCGCTTCGGAGTCGCGTTCCGCTGCCTACTCGATGGCGCCCATGGCCATGAGCCCGTTCATGCTCGCGTACGCGGCACCCTTCGATGCGGACCAGTTCCGCGAGGAACTGCCCGAATCGACGTACTCCTCGTACGAAAGCGGAGGCGCCCTATCCTCAGCCCTCAACTCTCCTACGGAGAAGCGCTCCTCTGACGCCGAGCCCGTCACGCAGAACCAGGTGACGGTGAACGCCAGCACCAACGCCGACCCGCTCGCGATCTCTCGCGAGGTGGCCTGGCAGCTGAAGCGGATCACGCGATGAGGTGCTGATCAGCGCCGCTCAAGAGCGACGGAAGGGGCCTGCCCCAAACATCTAACTAACTAAGTAAGGGGTCGTCCTCATGGGCGGCCCCTTTGGCGTGGAAGGGTCACACGTTGAGAGACAGCGCACGGACGGACAAGTTCCCGGGGAAGGACTGGACCCTGTGGTACCGCGGGGTCCTCCTCGGGGACGACTCCCCGCTCATCCCTCTGGAGATCTCCGGTATCGGTGACATGCCTGAAATCAAGGACTACGACATCGAGATGGTGGCCACCCACGGGCGTTGGCCGGGGCGCGACTGGATGCGCGGTCGCACGATCCACCTCAGCTTCCGCGTCGTCGCCAAGGACCCGACCAAACTGGCCGACCTGATGGGTGAGGTCAACGGCGCCTTCACGTACGGGGAAAGGGAGGAAGAGCTCCACTTCTGCATCCCCGGTGTGGCTCAGGGCGCCATGGCAAAGGTCCGGGGCCGCGTACGGAAGCGTTCGGTGACCATCGACAGCAAATATGCGTCCACCCTGTCGCCCATCATCGACGTGCAGTTCGACTGCACCGACCCGTGGATCAGGGCGACCGGCACGTACCACCGGGACATGACGGCCGGCACCTGGGACAAGGGCGGGATCGACGTGACCAGCCCCGACGCCCCGATGTTCGACTTCACCAACGGGACTGCGGCAGAGATACCCAACACGGCCCAGATCCGCGACCAGATGCCGGCCGTGGTCGCCAACGGCTCAATGGCCCCATCCGACATGGCCTTCAAGGTCTACGGCCCGGCACAGGGCGGCGTCTGGGTGGAGGTACGCAAACCACCAACCGGATACAGCGTGGACGCTCTGGCACTTGAGGCCCCCACGGGTGACCTGGTCGGGAAGATCGGGATCACGAAGTACGGGCGCCTACCCCTGGAACTGGGCCCCTCAGACATGTTCGAGTTCGACACCAAGAGCAAGAAGGCGTTCATCACGCAGTTCGGACGACGCACTGAGGTGACTTCCGCTTTGGCGTTCTCCCAGTGGTTCCGACTCGACGCGGGGACGACCGTGATGTGTTACCTGATGTCAGGCAATCCCGGAGAAGAAATCCGGCCGCGCGCCTTCGCCTATGCAAGTGTCCCCTATCTCCGCGGGCAGGTCTCTTGGACGCTCGACAAGTTTATCTAAGGATGACAAATGGCAGATGTGACCAACGTTAACTTCACGAATGGAGCCAAGTACGCGGCAAAGGACTTCCGCAGGATGTTCGGCTCCATGATGGACTTCACGAAGGGGATCGAGACTCAGGAATCTTTCTACGTCGATCCCCATGTGGATGCCACGAACACCGTCCTCATATCTCCGGGACGGGCCTGGGTGAAGGACAACAACAAGGACAACCGTCAGGGCCTGCTCTGGATCGAACGGACGGAGCCCAAGCAGTTCACTCTCACCACGACAGCAAACTCGGGCTTCATCGTCCTCCAGGTCCAGAGCCCGGAGCTCAGCGGGCTCGACAAGCCGGTGGACATCGTCCCCCAGGTCGTCGCCTCCCTGACTGACGCCAAGGACGGCTCACTCGTCCTGGCCCGGTTCACCCGGCCTACCCCGAGCACCTGGGAGATCCAGGACTACCGACTCCACCCGCAGACGGATCAGTACCTCGTCACCAAGACGGGGCCCGCCCGCGAAGGCGCCCCTCCGCTGGCACCTACGACGGACGCCGCGAAGCGGTCGTTCTTCCGTCCGGGGACCCAGTACATGGACCTGCTGACGGGTAGCCGCTGGATGCTCCAGGGCGACTACAAGTGGGTGCGCGACGGGTCCTCGATCCGTCAGGGTACGGAGACCCCGCCGGTCGATGCCTACGACGGCAACTTCTACATCCAGTGCACCCACACGCCCAACCCGAACACCAACAACTCCTTCAACTACGAGCTCTTCGAGCGGAAGGCCGGCAAGTGGGTCACCATGGGCGTCCTCTCCGGAGACAAGTGGTACGCCAACTCCAGCAATCCCACGGATTCCGAGGGCTCGGCCGGCGACATGTACCTGCACACCGGGACTGGAGCGGTCTGGCAGAAGCAGTACATCAATGATGAGTCTCGGCCCGCGGGCTCCGAACCAGTCGTGGCGTGGATCGAGCTGGCGGGTCTCATGGGCCCCCAGGGGCCCCGGGGCGATATCGGCCCGATCGGGCCCGTTGGCCCGCAGGGCCTCAAGGGCGACCAGGGCGAGAAGGGCGAGAAGGGCGACCTGAAGAGCCTTGAGGGCTACACCGGAAACATACGCATCCAGGGTGACGGCCGCCTGTACGTCGGTGAGCGAGATGTGATCAACGAGGTCTCCGCCGCCGCTGACCAGGGTAAGCAGGCCATCGCCAGGGCCACCGAAGCAGCATCGACCGCGGACATGCTCAAGAAGGCCACGGAGGCCCTGACCGGTGAGGTGAACCGCAACAAGGCCGAGGTGTCCAAGCTCAATACCCGTGTCGGCAGCGTCGAGCAGAAGGCATCGTTCTTCTCCCGGGGCGTCTTCAAGTCGGTCACGGTGGGTGCGGCCTGGAAGGTCGTTCCGTTCAAGCAGAAGTGGTACGCCGAGGAGAGCGACTTCGACCGGAACGCAGGAGTCGCGAAGGCCAGGGTCAGCGGCATGTACCAGGTGATGTGCACGGTCAACGGGTTCACCAAGTACTCCCGGTCCGGCACGTTCTTCGTCGAGCTCAAGCGCAAGGCCGACAACCACATCATCACGGGCCAGTCCTACTCGACTCATGAGCAGAACATCGAGTGGCGCGTCAGCTGCTCGGGCCTGGTCTACCTGGGTGCCGGCGATGGCGTGTACGCCTACGTCCGGTCGGTGGGTGGCGATGCCACGGTCACCGACGACGTGAGTTCCGGCATCTCACTGGTGCAGGTCTCCTGACCCACCCGCTCGAAGAATCTCAATAACTAACCAAGCGCCGCAGGCAAGAGGGGTGGCCCGAGCCGCCCCTCTTCGCTGTGGAAGGGAGGAGACCGTGCCCCAGAACCCCTATGAGGTTCGGATCTACAAGTGGAGACCGATGGGTGACTACCGGTACGACGATCCCGGCCACCCGCTCCACACCACGCACAGCCTCAAGTACAAGGGATTCCGGCCGTACATCGTAGCGAAGGGCATCCCGGCTGTTGATATCCAGTACAGCTTCAAGCTGGACGACATTGGGCAGGCCACTGTCACTATCCCGCTGGATGGTCCCGAGGAGTGGCAGCCAGAGCTCAAGAAGCTGTCCGGCATCGAGCCGTATCACTACTGCCTGGGGATCGTTCGCAAGTCTGAAGAGTGGGATGACCGGCAGGATGGGTATCTCGTGTGGTCCGGAATTATCTGGAACATGCGGATGGATATGAGTGACCGCACACTCCAGATGCATGCCCGCGACTTCATGTCCTTCTACGAGACACGGAACCATAGCGGGGTCCTCCGGAGAGAAGAACAGATCGACCTCATCCGGGGACAGATGTGGGGTGAGAACGTCAACTGGGGCATCAACACCGAGTACAACCAGCTCGTCAACACAGGTCGCAAGTACGAGTGGAACGCCCAGCCAGGAGAGTGGCGGGAGATCGCTCACGACTTCTACGACATGGCCGACGACCTGAACGGGTTCTTCCTCCTGATGGACTCGGCGCGGGCCAACGAGGGCCAACCAGACGAGTACCTGCGGTGTTGGCTCAAGAACACCAGGGACCGGACCCCTCAATGGGCCACAGGCCGTGACGGGAAGCCCCTGCCGGCCTTGAGGGACCGTGTGAACTGCGAAGTCCCGGAGATCTACTTCGACGGCACGCAGATCGCGACGACTTCCTACGCCATCGGCAGGTCGGGCAACCTCCCGATCCGACGCCGCAAGGACAACACCCTGCTTCGACGCGAGGTCCCCGTCCGTGACGTCGTGGGCCGCTTCGACCGCATCGGCGACGCCAAGACACTCGACTCGCGCGCGGAGACGCAACTGGCCTTTGGCAACAAGGGGATACGCGTGCCGCGGGTCATCACCTACCCGAGCGCCTACCAGGACCCGCAGACCTTGAACCCCAACCTGGGAGTCAAGATCAACCTGGAGGCCAACACGGGATTCATCGACATCAAGGAGCCCTTCGTGGTCACGGAAAACCGCGTCCGCGTTGAAGGCGACGGCACCGACCGGTGTGAGCTGACGCTCGTCCAGGAGAGCTTGTTCAAGAAGGGGAAGTGGGAGTAGTGGCCAACCAACGCGCTTTCGCCGGCGGGCTCGACAACTCGCTGGCGAGCATCGACAGGCGACTGAAGAGCCTGGAGTTCCCGCCTCCTGATGCCGTGATCGACCGGTACCCCGTGTCACAGGTGGCAGCCACGCAGTACCTCAACGCTTGGCAGCCTCTCCGGCACCAGCAGTTCTCGGGCGGTATCTCGGTGAACTACCCGACCAGCGTGTCCGCGCACGGTTCTGTAGGTACCCCCAGCGTGACCACGGCCGGCGCGCTCACCTCGACGACGACCAGCAGGGCCTTCGTCACATCCGTCTCACGGCCGAGCCTGAGCGTCGGGGCAGACCTCGGAGGCTGGACGGGCCGGAGCCTGTCCTACAGCGTCACCACGCACCAGTGGCGGGCTCTGGTGAACTCGGACGGCTGGCGGCCTTGGTACATCATCCAGGCCCACGGCTCCCGCACCGATCTCCTTCGTCTGGAGTTCGAGTTCGCCGGGTCTTCGGAGTTTCAGATGGGCATCGGCGTCACACGCGAGCATGGCGCTTCTCCCCCGGAATGGCGGTCCGACATCGCAGGGTGGGGCCCGAACTTCCTCTTCAAGGCGGGGTCCGCGGAGAAGCTGCACCGCTTCGAGATGGAGTGGAAGCACATGAATCTCGATGACGGCCTGCACGCAACCCAGCAGATCGACTCGAAGCGATGGTTCGTTGTGTGGGCTCGCAGCATGAACAGTGACGTGCTCGGTGAGAACGGCAAGGGCAGCGGCTCACGGACACGTGACAAGGCGCAGATCCGTCCACCGGATGTTTCCTTCAGTACCTACAAGACCGCAGACAACGGCAAGTTGCTCGACTTGAAGCACAACCCTGGCGCGGGCGTTCATCGCCAGGACGACTGGGGTGCTCGCGTCTACAGCCTGAACCGCGAGCCGGGCCCCAGCTAAGGAGTTCACTTGGAAATAGTTAAGGTCAGGGGAACCTATCTCAATCCCATGGGCGAGCCGCACAGAGGCCGCGTCCGATTCGTAGTCCCGGAGAAGCAGTTCTATCGGCTCGACCAGAGCGTGATCGGCGGCTCCTCGCGAGTGACTGAACTCGACGTCACCGGAACATTCCACACCGAGGTACTTGGCGGTCTCCACTACGAGGTCATCGAGGAACTGGCCGGCCTTCCGGTCCGCCGGTTCTTCGTGCACCTTCCGACTGGCCAGGAAGAGTGGAACATCAAGGATCTCCAGGACTACAGCAATATCGACACCTCGACGGTGTTCTACACGGGGCCGGCGGGGCCGGCCGGTGAGCCCGGCCTCGACGGCGAGCCGGGCATCCCCGGTGACGTCGGTCCGAGGGGGCCCAAGGGCGATACCGGCGCAACGGGCCCTGTCGGGCCCCAGGGCGCACCTGGGCCGCAGGGCGTCCCGGGCAAGCTGGAGGCAAACAGCGGTGCGCGTATCGACGGAGATCTTGAGGTTCGCGGAAAGCCGGTTCTCCAGCAGACGGACGAGCGCGCCGAGATGCTGTCCGTTCACGGCAAGGATGGTCACAAGGCGGTGTCCGTCGACCAGCAGGGCAACGTCGTCATCGACAGCGGCATCGTCGCCCTGCACGACTCGGACAAGGTGCCGACCGCCGCTACGAGCGGTGCGGCGATTCTCTACTCCAAGGAGGGCGCCTTCCACGTCCTCGATGCCGGCGGGGACAACTCCTTCTCCAGCGTGATCAGCAAGGTCATGCAGGGAGAGCAGAACCACGCCGTCCACGAGGGGCGCATCACGGCCACGGAAATCAAGATGAGCGACCAGGCCGCCAGGATCACAAAACTGGAGAACACTCCTAGCATCCCCCCGGGTCTGGAAGATTTCATGGCGGAAGCGAGGGGGAAGCATCGCACCCTCGACGCGAAGGATGCCGAACTTGCACAGAAGGACGCCGAGCTTCTGAACGCCATCAACGCCTTGAAGAAGGTGGTGGACGGCATCCCAAAATAATCAACGCGGACCTGCGTTCCAAGGCGGGTTCGTTCACAAGTAGAGCCCAGTACCTCGTCCCCTGGAGCGGGACCATCAACCGCATGGCCTTGATGTCAGAACAGGATGGGCACGGCCATGCCCTTGAGGTCAGAGTGAAGGGTTATTACACCTTTTCCGTTCAGCTGGAATGCGACGGTACGTACGACGCAGGTATCCGCACCACTGTTTCCCACCGGATTAAGCCAGGCGATTGGCGTGACTTCTTCGTCGAGGATTACACCCCCAATACCGGCTCCAGGATGAAGACCAAGGTCTATACGACGCCGAAGCAGTATTACCAGGCGGGTGAACGGATCTACATCTACGCCAAGGTCGCGATTAACGGAGCTGATCCGATCTTCACCGGCGGCGGGTACCTGAAGGCGAATTTCCACGGCCAGTAATCCGGAAGGAGGACATTGCGATGCAAGTCGCAGAAATAATCACGGCCCTCCTCGGTGTAGGCGGAATCACCTCACTCGGCCTCTTCTTCAGGGCATCCCAGGCAAGGCGGGATGGGTTCAACAAGGCTCGCGCCCAGCACATTCAGGACCTGGAGCGCTGGCGCACCGAGGCCAACAAGGCGCTGGAGCAGATGCAGGAGGTTGCGGACTACTGGCGCCGCGTCGCCGCGGACTTCGAGCATCAGCTCCGCACTCACGGGATCACGCCTCAGACGACGGCGACCAAACCCGGCTCGGAGTAGTTGCTCAGCGCCGCACAACACGGCACCCGCGACAGCCCGGGAGGTGTCCGCCCCAAGCATCCAAATAACTAACTAACTCAGGCCGCCCCAGTGGGCGGCCTTTCGCATGCCCGCAAGGGCTTACGAAAGGAGGCGACGTGGCGAACACCGCCAAGTCAATGATCGACAAGGGCCGCACTCAGCTCGGCTACCGCGAAGGACAGGACAACTGGACGAAGTACCCGCCCGAGGTCCCCGGTCTCGGTTGGGCTCAAAACCAGCCCTGGTGTCAGACCTGGATCTCATGGCTGGCTGTGAAGACCGGCAACACCGATGTGGTCCCGCTTACCGCGTCCTGCCTGGCGTGTACCGACTGGTTCAAGGAGCGCGGCCAGTTTCACCGTTCGGGCCCCAAGCCCGGCGACCTGGTCATGTACGGGCCCTCTGGCGGGACTCACGTGGACATGGTCACCGAGGTCTCCGGCGATCGAATACGGGTCATCGGTGGCAACACCGGAGGTTCGTACGGAGGTACGTACTACAACGGCGACGGGGTCTACGAGAAGTGGACCGACATCAGCAACCCGCGCATCCACGGGTTCGCTCGGCCGAAGTACAAGGCAGGCTCGACCGACCAGACCGCGATCCTTCCCGACAACGGGGGCAGCGGGAAGCCGCCCATCGGTAAGTTCACGGTCAAGCGCGGCATGACCATGATCGGCATCTGCGCCATCCTCGGCGTCACCCTGGCGGAACTCCTCACAGCGAACCCGCAGGTGAAGGACCCGAACCGCATCAACGAGGGCCAGAAGCTGAACATCCCCGATAAGAAGGAGACTCAGAAGCCGCAGCCCACCAAGGAGCCGTCGAAGAAGCCGGATGCCAAGCCCACACCCGATCGCAAGCCCGACCCGACTACCAGCAGCGAGAACACGCCTGTCACTCCCTCGAAGCCGGATACGGAGAAGCCGAACCAGGGAGTGAAGAAGTACACGGTACGGAAGGGCGACACCCTGTGGGGTATCGCCGTGACGCACGGCATCAGCCTTCAGAAGCTGCTCGACATGAACAAGGGCCGGTTCCCTGATCCGGACCTGATCTTCCCGGGCCAGCACGTGAACCTTGACGGGAAGAGCATCCTCGTCCCCGACACGGTGAACAACGGCACAGCCTGCACCTGCGAGACCAACAAGCAGCCGAAGCCGCTAAAGCCTGTGAAGCCGGTCAGTCCGGAAGGTTCCACCGTCACGCTCGGGGACGTCATGCCCGCCAAGCCCCCGGTGGTACAGAAGGGCTGGGACCGGCCGCTGACCGCTGCCGAGACGGACAACGCCCGCGTCATCTACGACCAGGCACTCGCCATCTTCGGCACTCAGGACGGTCCGCGTGCCGCTGTGATCGGCATCGCGACCGCGTACCAGGAGAGCAGGCTCCAGAACCTTCAGGGCGGAGACCGTGACTCCGCTGGCCTGTTCCAGCAGCGCCCCTCGATGGGCTGGGGTTCCCACGCACAGGTCACGGACCCGGCCTACGCGGCGCGGAAGTTCTTCACGACCATGAAGGAACTCGCTCCGGGGTGGAAGTCCATGCCGCTGTGGGAGGCGTCGCACAAGGTCCAGCGCTCCGGTTCGCCGATGGCTCCGGCCTCGTTCGAGCTGGCGGCGGCCAAGCTCGTCGTGGAGTTCTCCGGAGGGAAGCCCGCGGATGCTCCGAGCAAGCACGGGAAGCCGTACGACCCGAGCAAGGACGTCCCGGAGGTCCAGCCGGAGGAGACCACGTCTGCCGTGGGCGACTGGGTGAAGCCGGTCCAGGCCGCCCCAGGCACTCCGTTCGGTCAGCAGGGCTCGATGTGGGCCAGCGGCCACCACACGGGTCTGGACCTCCCCGCCCCCCAGGGCACGCCCATCGTGGCGGCCGGCACTGGCCAGGTCATCGAGGCCGGCTGGGCTGGCGCCTACGGGCAGTCGGTCGTGGTCCAGCATGAGAACGGCGTGAAGACGCGCTACGCGCACATGTCCGCCATCAGCGTCTCCGTGGGCCAGGCGGTCGACGCCGGCGCCCGTATCGGCGACGTCGGCAGCACCGGCAACGTCACCGGCGCCCACCTCCACCTTGAGTTCATCGTGAACGGCGTTCAGGTCGATCCGATGCGCTACCTCGGCGGCTAACGAGAAAGGAGCATCATGCTCGACAAGATCAAGGAAAACCCTGCCAAGGCGCTCGGCCTCGTGAGCGCCCTGCTGGCTCTGTTCACGGTGTACATACCCGGGCTGCCCCAGGAAGCGATTCTTGGCGTCGTCGCCACGACCCTGTTCGGCGGCTACCAGGTCCAGAAGGTGGAGGACCAGAAGACAGAGGAAGCCCTCGCGGAGACCCCCGAGCTGGAAGGCCACGAGAGACAGCTCGCGCTGCTCCTGACGGAGAACAAGGCCCTGCGCAAGCAGACAGCTCCACAGGTGACGGACACGCACGAGCTACCCCGCATCGCTGACGTGAACCTCGATACCGGCACGTACCGGTTGACCAGCTGAGAGACGCCCCCGGCTGACACGATGATCCAGTCATCCCGTCAGTCGGGGGCTCTTTCTCGTTACGCGGCTATCTGGAACTCCTCCTCGCAGGTGCCGCAGATGACGGGAGCTTCCTCCAGCGTCCGTCGCGCGGTCCAGATGTACCGGCCGGGGCAGGCACACTCAGCCTTCGGCTTGGTGTTCGTGGACTTGGGTTTCACCTCATCGGCCGGCGCGAGTCCCAGCTCCCGCCACGCCGCCCGCCCGGCTTTGAGGGCTTCGATCGTCGCCGCGTACAGCGTGACCGTCTCGGGCCTCATGACGACCTCGGAGAACCCCCTCGTCGTGTCCGGCTTCTGCCCGTCCGGCCACATGAGGCCGAGGTTCCCGGCGAGTTGGACGAACTTCCTGTTGTGATACTTCCCCCTCCGAGAGGTGTTCTTGACGCCCTGCTCGTAGCCGACGCCGTGCGCGGCTTCATGGAGGAGGGTGGTCATGGTCTCGACGGGCTCACGATTAAGGGCCTCGCCCGAGACGAAGAGTTCGTGCACCCGACCGGACTCGGTGACCCACTGCTCTGCATGGAAGTGGCCCCACTTCACACCGTCCTTCTCGACACCGGTTCCGGTGATGAAGATGACTTCAGGCACTGAAGGGTTGTGCTGCTGGATATCTCTCCACGCCTTCTCAAGCGTGGACACGATCAGGCTTCCAGGATCTTGCTTGCCTCTCATGCAATCCATACTGAGGTATGTGGGTGTCAAGTGCCAACCCAAAGAGAAGAGGCAAACATCTCATTCACTCACAGACCTTTGCCTCTTGACTCTTTACATCCACAACCCTATTTGGCGAGCCCGACCGTACTCTCATAGACCTTCACGAAGATGCCGAGCTTCGAGTCATCGCGGACGCCCTTGGCCTGCTCGTAGTGCTCACGCAGCCACGAGCCCTTGCCTTCGAAGTAGTTCCACAGCAGTTCCATCGTCTTCCGATGGTCGTCCCTGGTGGACTCGTAGTCGTGACAGGCGACACGACTCACCTGCTCCAACAGGTCATCCCAGTTCTGCTTGTCGCTGCGCTCCTTGTACGCCCGGACGGTGCGAGCGAAGACAGGCGTCTTAGCTTCCTCCGCAAGGCACACCTTGACCGCTGCACGCACGAGGTTGGGCTCCATGCGGAGTAGATCGTGACCGTTGACCTTGCCCGCAAAGTTCCGGCGCATCCAATCCGCGAAACGCTCGTCATCCAGCTCCACAGCTTCAATCAGTCCAGCCCGGAGGTAAGTTGCGTTCATCGCCTCGGCCGCGAGGCGCGCGAAGCCCAAATTGTTGGTCCTGCTCACAAGCACTCTTCCCTGTGTTCGATCAGCGGTTCTCTACGCGTTGTCCATGGGTGCGAAGTCCGGGTGGACCACGAACTCCGTGGGCCTGCCGCCCGAACCGCGCTTCACGACAACGGCGCCCAGGTCTGCGATGAACCCGGAGATCTCGTCCTTCTTGCGCCGGTACTTCAAGGTCTTCTGCTGGATGAAGGTGCGAGTCAGACCTTCCTCGCCAGCCTGCTGCAACGCCCTGGCCAGGATCTCCTTGTCCTGCGCGTCTCGCTCCTCAGCCTTCATCACCGCACGTCCACTGGTGCCAGACATGAACTCACCGAGGACGAACCGAGCTGACGCGATCGAGTAATCCACGAATGCCTTGGCCGCTTCGAGGTCTTCCAGTGAGACGACATCACGTCCGTCCATGAGCGCGTACGTGCCAGCCACTCGAACGAGGTTCGGCAGTCGCCTGGTGGTGAACTGCTTCATGACCTCGTTGTCATTCGAGGTGTTGGCGTACTCGCGGTAGATCTCTCGGCGGTACATGAGCTGAGCTTCCTTGCTCCACACCACCGGGTCATCTCCCCGGCCTGCCTTGTAGGCGGCATCGCGAAGCCTCATAGCGAAGTCTTCGAGGCGCTGCTCCCAGTCGTCCGGGTCCTCGGGCCACGGGATCTCGTGAGGCCGGTGCACGAAGATCGGACTGAACCTGTTCCACGTGCCGCCAGCCATTTCCGCGGTCTTCTGCCGGTCGGCGAATTCCTGTCCGGTGACGTGGCCCACGATCGTGATGTGCGGGTCGGTAGCGACCTCCGCATCCATGGAGTGGATGTTGAGGGTCTTGCCGTCCCAGGCGTCGCGCATGACCGGGCCGAGCGTGCTGCCGTGGGTCTTCTGCATGATGGTGGCGAACTCGGTGGACATCACCAGGAGACGTTTGTCGTCGACTCCGTAGTCCACCTTCTGACCGTTCTCCTCGCGGCGCGCGATCTCTTCCTCGTCCATGCCATCACGGACGGAGTAGATGAGACCTTCGCCGGAGCTGAGCGAGGTCGTGGTGTTGTTCTTGAAGAACGAGTCCCCGACCCTGTGTAGCACCTCAAGGGCGCGGTCGGTTGCCGTACCCTTCCGTCCTTCGCCGGTCTCGCCGATGAGGATGGTCCAGACGTTGACTCGCTGCTTCACTGGGCCGTGAACGATGCGGTCGTGGCCGACCATGCACGAGAAGGTACTCAGAAGGGTTGCGAGAATGCCCGCAGGGTCAGCCTCGGTGTCGGGCGATACGTACTCCAGGATCTCCCCTGCGATGCCGTGCCACGCCTTCTTGTCGAGAAGTGGGCGACCCTTGGGACCTTCGATCGCAGTGCTGTAAGGAAGATCGTCCAGCTCTTCCTCGACAGTGCGCTCATGCCCCTGAGACTCGACCCTCACCTCTTCCTCAACAGCTTCTTCGATGGTCTTCTCGTGACTCTTCGGAACTTTCTTCGACCACTCTTGGAAGAGCTGATAGAAGTCGGCCCCTCGGACCGTCTGAGCAGAGACACCAGCGTTCTCACTCATCCACTTCTCAACATCAGTTCGGAAGGTCGCCTCAGAGCTGAGACGGATCTCGGTGATGTTGAACGTTCCGTTCTCGGCACCCTTGAGAAGGTTCCTCTGAACCGTCTCCGTGGACCGCTGATTGGGCATCTATCTCCATCCTTGGAACCTGCGCCGGCGCGGCGCCCAGTCGGGTCGCTGGTCGCGTTCCCCTGACTCGACTGGGCGGCTTGAGCAGCGCCGATCATCCAGTGCTTGAGCTTCGTTGGCACGGAGCCTACCGGGACCCACCTCTAGGAATCAAACTAACTAAATAAGTTGGCCAGGACTGGCCGGTTCCACTCGAACACGGCCCTGACCTGCGAGAACTTGACCTAGCGACAGGTTTTGTGCAAGCTGACTCCGACTGGTTCGAAGTGGTGCAGATCCGCGGCCACTTCGCGGAGGGCGGCGGCGTCGGCCACTACCAGGTCGGCCTGAAGATCGGCTTCCGCCTGGAGGACGGCGACTGAAAGCCCGAGGCAGAATCAGGCCCCGTCCCGCCCCGCCGCGCACAGCGGGGGAAGCGTGGCCCCGCGTCAGCCCCGGAGAACGGCGAAGCGCTCGTGGAGGTCCTTGACGGCCTGGGCACGCCGCGCCATGAGATAGACGCGGGTGTTGGTGCGCTGGACTTCGTGGAGGAGTCGGAAGCCCTGGCTCTCGTTGTAGGCGACCAGGCCGGGGAAGTTGCAGCCGCGGCGGACCCAGGTCTTGCCCTCGGCGGCGGCTCGGTCGACGGCCCACAGGGCCATGGTGGTCCCGGGCTTGTGTCGGCGGTACGCGGGGTCGGTGACGCTGGAGTACAGGTAGTACGCCGGCTCGGCCAGTTCCTCGTCCGTCCAGCCCCACCGCGGGGTCTGGTCCTGCACGGTGATGAAGCCGATGACCTTCTCGTCCTCGTCGTCGGCAAGGACCCAGACGTCGCCCTCGAGGTTCTCCGCCTGCCCTGCGAGGTCGGCAGCGTTCTCCCTCCAGCTCGGCAGGCCGCGCTCCTCCAGCCATGCGGAGCGGGCGAGGATCATGCCTTCGACGGCGGGAATGTCGTCGGACGTGGCCGAACGCATGGCGAACATGTCTCTCCTGTTTCGTGGCGTCATGAGAGGAAGGCTTGGGCGGCGAAGTGGAGGTCCAGGACTTCGAGAAGCTGGGCATCGCCGTCTTCCCGGTACGGCCCTTCCGACAGGCGGCGAACGGCCTGACGGGCCCGTCCGGGTCCACCACCTGTTCCTCGAAGAGGGGCGAGCCGTCGTGGAGCATGCGGGCGAAGAGGGGGCGGGCGTGGGTGGTGAGGGTGTGCTGGACGACCTCGGCGAAGGACTCGCGCTCACGGGACTCGGTGACGTCCGGGCTCAGTCCCAGGGCAGCGAGCCGGCGGCGCTGGGGCTGTTTGAGCTCGCGCCAGTGCATCGGCAGCCACTCGCCGAGCTGGACCATTCCGGGGTCGGCGAAGGGGTGCACGGGCCAGATGCCGGCCCGCATGAGGACGGGGGCCGTCGTCGGTCGTTCGTGTGCGTGAGAGCCGGCTTGACAGGGCGGTCGAGTCAGCGCTCCGGTCAGCAGGCCGCCGGTGAGCGTCGTAACCTGTAGGAGACATGGCAGGGCCGCACCCTTCGAGGCGTCGCACCCGCACCTCTCCCGTGTGGAAAGGAGGCCTTCGCCATGACCACTCATGCCCTTCAGTTCACCGTAGAGGCTGTCGATGACTCCTCCGTTCTCGGGCAGTCCTCCCTCACCGTGGACGGCAGCGGGGCGCCCGCCATCGCCTACGTGGTCGGTACCGCGGCCGGCACCGCCGTGAGGGTGGCCCGTCGGCTGAACGGTCAATGGACGCACGAGGACACGGGCGGCATCGCCGCGGGGGACGACGTGCGGATCAGTCTGAGCTTCGACTCGGGCGGCGTCCCGCACATCGCCTACCGGGACGGCAACAGCGACAACGCGATCTTCGGCACCAGGCGCGACGACGGCTGGTCCCTCGAGGAGATCCCCACCCAGGCCGGGATCATCGTGCGCTCCGCCGCCGACGTCTCCATGCAGATCGAGCCGAACCTGAACGATCCGCCCTTCGCCGACACCCCGACCGTCGGGTACCGCGACGGGTTCCACGGCGACTCCGCGGCGGTCGCGCGGAAGGTCGGCGGATCCTGGCAGATCAGCGGCGTCGACGGACCGAGCGATGTGAGGACGGGCCTGTCGCTGGCCTTCGACAGCAGCGCCGGGCTCAGGCTCGCCTACTTCCAAGGCTTCGACGACGGGTCGCCCGTGATCCCGCAACCGCTGAAGCTGGCGCAGGAAGAGGTCAGCGACGTCGGGGACACCCATCCGCCGACCTTCGTCAACAGTGTGATCGACTCGGAGATGCGCGCCGCCGAGAGCGTGTCCATGGCCCGGGGCCTCTTCGCCAAGGTGCTCGTCGCGTACGCCGACGTCCGGACCCGCACCGTGCGCGCCTGGTCCGGCTCGCTGGGGTCGGAGCCGACGATCGAGGTGGTCGCCGCGGGCAACGACGCCAACGGCCCCCGGTTCCCTTCCGCCGCGGGCGACCCGCACCAGACCCTGTTCGTCGCCTACCTCGACGGCGGTCAGGTCGTGCTCGCCAGGCGCGGGCCCGCGGGGTGGACCAGTCAGCCGGTCGCCACCGGCGGCGGCTGGCCGTCCCTGGAGTTCGGCAAGGACGGTACGACTCATCTCGCCTACGGAACCGGGACGTTGATGTACGCACGCGGCACCGTCAGCCCCGGCTGACCGGCGCCCCGACCGGATCCACACGCCCCGAGCGGGCGGGCCCTGCCCATGGCGGTCGGGCGACGGCGCCCCGGCTCATTCCGTCACGGGCACGCACTCGGCCAGCAGGCCGACGAGGTCGTGCCAGGCGCGTTCCGCGTGCCGTGGGTGGTGGCCGACGCCGGGGAGCAGGATCTGGTCGGGGTGGTCGATCGGCGGGTGGTGGAAGGCGTGGAGGGCTCCGCCGTAGACCATCAGGCGCCAGTCGACGCCCGCGGCCTGCATCTCGGCGGCGAAGGCGTCCCGTTGGGCGGCGGGCATCATCGGGTCCTCCGAGCCGACCCCGGCCCACACCGGGCAGCGGATGCGCGCCGCCTCGCCCGGGCGGCCCGTGGTCACCGCGTTGATCGTCCCGATGGCCCGGAAGTCGACTCCGTCGCGGCCGAGTTCCAGCGCGATCGCGCCCCCGGTCCCGTAGCCGATGGCGGCGATCCGGTCCGGGTCGGTCCGCGGTTCGGCGCGCAGGACGTCGAGCGCGGCGTGGCCCATCGCGCGCATCCGGTCGGGGTCGGCGAGCAGCGGGGTGCACCGCGCCAGCATCTCCTGGGGGTCGGTGAACCAGCGCCCGCCGTGCAGGTCGAACGCCAGGGTCACGTAGCCCAGTTCGGCCAGGGCGTCGGCCCGGTGGCGCAGGACGTCGTTCAGGCCCGGCCCCTCCGGGCCGAGCAGGACCGCGGGCCGGCGGCCGGCGCCGGCGGGGAGCGCCAGGTGCCCGAACATGGTCAGGCCGTCAGCGGGGTACTCCACCGTGCGTGTGGTGATCGTCGTCATGGAACCGGACTGTAGTGACGGTTGGAGCGTGTGGGGCCGGACTTCACCGTGGGCGGAACGCCGCGGGGCGCGCCCCGCGGCAGGCAGGAGTGACGTCCCTGACCGGCGCCTCGCGGCCCGGTCGGCCCCTCAGGCCCTCAGCCGCTCCTCCAGTTCCCCGAGGTCGGCGAGGAACCACGTCTGCCGCCCCCGGTCGCACTCGCGGACGAAGTCGCGCAGCGCGGAACTGTCCGCCGTGTACCGGGAGATATCGCCGATGACGGCGAGGCCCATCCGGTAGTTCGCGAACTTCTGCACGACGTCGCCCGCGAAGCGGGTGCGGAGCCGGAAGAACGCCTCGTCGAGCCGCTCGGCGGGGAGGGCGACCCACTGGGCGCCGTGGTAGCCGGCGTCGCCTATCAGGTCCAGGACGTCGGCCTCACCGCGGATCGCCGCGCCGTCGGCGTCGCACATCCATACCGGTACGTCGTGGATCGTCCGCAGGGTGGCCATCGGTCCTCCAAGGGTGGGGCGTCGTCGGGTACGTGACCGGTGATCGATGATCGGTGATCAGCGGTCGGCACAGCCTGTCACAGGCGACGGCGAGCGGCGTCCCGGGCCTCCGGGCTACTCGCCGAGGCCGAAGGGCGTGGGCCGGTGCCGCTCCCAGATACGGGCCGACGCCTCCTCGGGATAGGGGCGCGTGCGGGAATCGGCGTCCAGCACGCGGGTCGTCCACGCGTCGGGACCGGCGGCCGACCAGCCGGGGTCGCCCGAGGTGACGAAGTCCGTCCAGGCGCGCAGGAGTTCGCGGGACACCGCGCGGGCGGCGGCGGTGGGGTGCTCGCCGAGGAGTCCGACGCCGTTGGGGCTGTCGAGCGTGCCGAACGCCAGGGGGACGTCGAGGCTGTGGCAGGCGCCGAGGGCGCCCCCGAAGGCCGGTGCGGCGAGGGCGAGTTCGAAGAGGTACGACGTGCCGCCCGCCGCCGCGTTCGCCCGGGCCAGGCAGAGGGACGGCATCCGGAAGAGGGCGTCCGAGTAGACCGTCTCCAGCAGGTCCTCCGCGGTGGCCCGGGGGAAGGCGGCGCGGTAGGCGTCGGCCCCACCCGGTCGCGGGGCGAACAGGTCCAGGGCGGTCCGCGCCTCCTCGTCCGTGAAGGTGCCCGCCCGGCCGCTCATGACGCTGAAGAGCCGGAACTCGTCGCGCGTGTGGCCGACGAGGAGTTCGGTGCCGGTCGCGCGGCCGGCGCCGAGCGCGGTCCAGGGCGACTCGGGGAGCACCTCGCCGTCGACGACGGGTCCGACGGCGACGCCGATGCGGGCGAGCCGTCCCCACTCCCCGTACGGCCCGGGGAGTTCGGCGCCGAGCGCCGTGACCTCGTCGGCCAGGCGCCACGGGTCGACGGCGGCCAGGGCCGCGGCGGTGGGCGCCGCGCCGAGCCGGTGCGCGAGCGTCCACGTGACGCGCTCGCCCAGTTCGCGGGTGAGGTGGACGCCGGGCACCGAGTGGGCGACGGCGCGCCGGAACAGGCCCCGCGCCCGTTCCATCGTCAGCAGGGCGGCGACCGAGCCGGCGCCCGCGGACTGGCCGGCGACGGTGACCCGTTCCGGATCCCCGCCGAAGGCGGCGATGTTCCGCCGGACCCAGCGCAGGGCGGCGATCTGGTCGAGGAAACCGCGGTTGGCCGGGGCGCCGTCCAGCAGCGCGAAACCCTCCGCGCCCACGCGGTAGTTGACGCTCACCACCACGATCCCCGCCGCGGCCAGGGCGGCCGGGTCGTACATGGGGTCGCTCGCGTCCGCCGTCAGATAGCCGCCACCGGGGATCCACACCAGCACCGGCAGCCCCGCCGCGCCCGGGTCGGGGGTGCCGATGTCGAGCGTCAGCCAGTCGGTGCCGCCGCCCCTCCGGGTCTGCACCGGGCCGGACTGCGGCGCCGTGGGACCGGGCTCCACCGCCTGCCGCGTCCCCTCCCATCCGCGCGCCGGGACGGGGGCGGCGAACCGGAGCGCCCCCACCGGCGGTTCGGCGTATGGGACACCGCGGAACTCCGCGCACCCCTGCCGCCACCGCCCCTCCAACACGCCCTCCGCCGTGCGCACCTTCGGCTGGTCCGCCATGTCGCCTCCCCTTCGGCCGTCTGTCGCGAGACGCTTTCCAGGGTTATCGGCCAGTTGTATTATGTCAACCGTAAGAAAACGCCACCCGGGAGGCAGCCGACGATGCCGAAGCAGGTCGACCACCGCGAACGCCGCGAGACGATCGCCCGAGCACTGTGGCGGGTGGTGGAACGGCACGGCGTCGCCCAGGCGACACTGCGCGAGGTCGCACGGGAGGCGGGCCTCTCCCACGGGTCGCTCCAGCACTACTTCGCCTCGCGGGAGGCGATGCTCTCGTTCGCCATGGACTTCGCGTCCGAGCAGACCGCGCTGCGCGTCGGCCGCCGCCTGGCGGAACTGGGCGAGCACCCGCACCCCCAGGACGTCCTCCGGGCGATGCTCGCCGAGACCCTCCCGCTGCACCCCGACGCCCGCGCGAACAGCCGGATGAGCGCCGCCTACGTCCTGGAGGCGCTGCACGACGAGGAGGTCCACGCGCGGGCGCGCTCCGGGCTCCTCCAGGGGCGGGAGGCGGTGGAACGCCTGGTGCGCCAGGCCATCGCCGACGGCCACATCGCCCCCGACCGCGATCCGGCGATCGAGACCGACCTGCTGCTCGCGCTCACCGGGTTCACCACCCTCCTCGAACTGCGCGTGGTCACGCCCGAGGCGGCCCTCGCGGCCGTCGACCGGCACTTGGACGGGCTGTTCGAGGGCGGGTCCCCCTGTTCGTAACGGATCCCCCTAGGGGACGGCGTCCTCCCCCGGCATGATCAACAAGGCGGGGGCGGGCGCCAAGCTTGGTGATCGCGCACAACCGCGCATCCCAGCGGTGACCGCCGACTCCGTGCCGGCCACCGCCCGCGACCCTCCGAAAGGCCCGGCGCCTCCATGACCGTGACCGTCCAGCACCGCCGCCGCACCCGCACCGTCACCGCTCTCCTCGCCGCCACCCTGCTGGCCGGGGCGGCGCCCGCGCTCGCCGCCCCGGCCGGGACGAGCGGGGCGGGCGGGACGGCTGGGGCGGAGGGGACGGACGGGACGCGCGAGCACGGCGCCACCGACCGGGCCGACCTGCGGCGGGCGCTGCGCGCGGTGGTGGCCGACGGCATACCCGGAGCGGTCGCGGAGGTCCGCGACGAGCGCGGGGTCTGGCGCGGCGCCGCCGGGGTGGAGGATCTCCGCTCCGGGCGGCTGCCCTCCCCCGACGACCGGTTCCGCGCCGGCAGCGTCACCAAGAGCCTGGTCGCCACGGTGGTGCTGCAACTGGTGGCGGAGGGGCGCGTCGGCCTGGACGACCCGGTGGACCGCAGCCTGCCGGGCGTCATCCCGGCCGGCCGCCACGGCAAGCGGATCACCGTACGCCAGCTCCTGCACCACACCAGTGGCCTGCCCAACTACACCGACGCGCTGGTCAAGAGCATCGGAGGCGACCTCGGCAAGCTGCGCACCCGCCACTGGACACCACGTGAGCTGATCGCCCTGGCCCTCACCGAGCCGTCCCCCTTCGAGCCCGGCGAGAAGGGCAAGTGGGAGTACTCGAACACCAACTACGTGGTGCTGGGGCTGCTGATCGAGCGCCTCACCGGCCACTCGCTCGGCCACGAGATCGACCGTCGCGTCGTCCGGCCGCTGCGCCTGCGGAACACCTCCGTCCCGTCCGACACCCGGCTCCCCGGCCGCCACCTGCACGGCTACGAGCGGTTCCCGCGCCCGACCGCGCCCTACACCGACATCACCGCGTACGACCCGGACGTCTTCCGGGGCCCGGGCAACGTCGTCTCCAACGCCCACGACCTGAACACCTTCTACCGCGCCCTCGGCGAAGGCCGCCTGCTGCCCGCCCGGCTGAACAAGGAGATGCGCGAACTGACGCCGGACGGCGGGGAACGCGAGGGCCGGTCCTACGGGCTGGGCCTGGAGGGCACCACCAACATCTGCGCGGACGGCACGCTCATGCTGGGCCACACGGGCAGCGTGCCGGGCTACGCCACCTTCAGCTTCGGCACGGCGGACGGCCGGCGGCAGGTGACGCTCGCCCTCGGCAGCGACCCCGACATCACCAAGAACGACAAGGCGGGCGCCGACGCCTTCCGCTTCCTCGGCGCGGCACTCTGCGGGAAGAACGGGAAGGGGCTGTAGCCAAGGTCCGGCGCGAACCGGCGCAATCCGGCAACAGTCCGCGGCCCGCGGGTTCGCGCCGTGAAGAGACCTCGTCCACCGTGCCGCCGGCGGCGCGGTCGTCATCCGCCATCCGGTGCGGGGCGGTACCGGCCGATGACAGGACCGGCCGATGCATTACGGTACGCCCCGGGACGCGTTCGGTCGGCCGTTGCAGCCGGGTCCGGCCGGCGGCGGGACGTCGTTTGTGGTTGCCGATTCGTCGAGGGTCAAAGGGGGGCCGATGTCCTGGCCGGATGTCACGGTGGTCGACGCGTGTGTACGGCGCGACGGCCGGGGCGGCAGCCCCACGGCGGTCGCCGACGACGATCCGGCGGCGACGGACGCGGACCGGCGTACGGTCGCCGCCGCGGCCGGCGCCTCGCACGCGGCGTTCCTCGGCCCGGTGCGGACGCCGGACGGTGGCCTTCCGGTCCGGTTCTTCACCGCCGCCGAACTGTCCGGCTGCGGCCACGGCACCGTCGCCGCGCAGGCCGTCCGGTTGGCCCGCACCGCGCTGGGCGAGCTGAACGACCGCCAGCACACCGGCGGCCGCACGTTCGACACCATCGCGATCCGCCGCCCCGCCGGCATCGAGGTGTGGTTCGACCAGGGCCTCGTCGCGCTGCGTCACCCGGCACCGGACGAGCGCACCGCGATCGTCACCGCGCTCGGGCTCACCGCGGACGACCTGCATCCGACCGACGCGCCGCGGATCGCCTCACCCGGCACACCACGCATGCTGGTACCGGTCCGCGACCGGTCGGCGCTGCTCCGGGTCCGTCCGCGTTTCGGCACGCTGACCGAGGCGAGCCGGCGGTACGGGCTCCTCGGCTGCTTCGTGTACGTACCGCCGGTGGACGACCGGCCGGGCGCGGCGCGGATGTTCGCGCCGGCGATCGGTGTCGACGAGGACGTCGCCAACGCCAACAGCACCGGCTGCCTGGCCGCCCACCTGCTCGACACGACGGGGGCGCGGACGGTCGCGATCGAGGTGGAGCAGGGTGACGCCCTCGGCCGACCGGCCAGCGTGCTCGCTTCGGCCCGACGCGGGCCGACGGGCATCACGACCCGGGTCGGCGGGCTGGCGGTGGTCCGCGACGGCCGCCGACGCGACGGCTAGCCCGCCCTCTTCCGCGATCGGCGCAACGGGCCGAGGCTTTCCGCCGCGGTCAAGCTTCGGCCCTCGGTGGCGGCCGTCACCGGGACGCAGGGGGCGCGGCCCCGTGTCCATCGGGAGGCCCGCGGCTCGGCGGCGACGGCGGTTCGGGTGGGTCCGGCGCCGAGCGGGACGCGGGCGTCGGCGATCCGTTCGGAGGCCAGGGCGCGCGCCCTGGCCGCACCCCGGAAGCAGCCGCGTGGGCGCCGCCATGGACACCCCCTTCCCCGTAGCGGCAACACCACTTGCCATTTCCGGGACGTCCGGGTAGCAATGACGGCGTGGACCACTCACCCGCCATCTCCCGCGCCCTGTCCGAGGTCGGCCCGCGCCTCAAGCGCCTGCGCACCGAGCGCGGGGTGACCCTGGCGGCGCTGTCCGAGGCCACCGGCATCTCCAAGAGCACCCTGTCGCGCCTGGAGTCCGGTCAGCGACGGCCCAGCCTGGAGCTGCTGCTGCCCATCGCGCAGGCGCACCAGGTGCCGCTGGACGAACTGGTCGGCGCCCCGGAGGTCGGCGACCCCCGCGTCCGCATGACGCCCCGGCGCGCCAACGGCCAGGTCGTCGTCCCGCTCACCCGGCAGCCCGGCCCGCTCCAGACCTTCAAGTCCGTCCTGCCCGCGAGCAGGAAGACGCCGGAGCTGTGCACACACGAGGGGTACGAGTGGCTCTACGTCCTCTCGGGCCGGCTGCGCCTCGTCCTGGCCGACCACGACCTGGTCCTCGGCCCGGGCGAGGCCGCCGAGTTCGACACCCGGCTGCCGCACTGGTTCGGCACCACTGGGGAGGGCCCGGTCGAGATGCTCAGCATCTTCGGGCGGCAGGGCGAGCGGATGCACGTACGCGCCCGACCGCGCGCCCGCGCCGCGTCCGGCGACTGACGGGACGCGCCCGTCAGCCCCGCGCGGCCCCGGCGGCGGCCCGGGGCGGGTGGCGCAGGACGCAGTCGCCGCACATACCGCCGGAGGGCACCCGGTAGTACAGGCAGCAGGTGGTACGGACGAACTCCGGCCCGGTCGCCGAGCCGGTCAGCCGGCCGGTCCCCGCCAGCAGCGGATGCTCCAGCAGCGAACGGGCGTACCCGACCGCCCGCGCGGCCTCCCCGCCCCGCCCCCGCTCCGCACACCAGGCGTGCAGCACCCGCAGGGCGCCCCCGAGCGCCGACCCCGCGTTGCCCCAGAGCACTCGCGACGAGACGGGGACGGCGGTCCGGAACAGATCGTGCAGCGGCGCGAGGCGCCCCTCGACGACGGCGGCGGCGATCCCGGCCACCGGATCCGTGCCGGACGGCAGGAACGGCGCGTCCGGCAGCCACAGGTCGTCGGGCGCGGTCAGCAGCGGGTGCCACCGGAGCCCGTCCCCGGCGAGGTCCGGCACCCGCCCGACGAGCACGGCGGCACCGAGCGCCACCGACAGCAGCCGCCCGGCGACCCCCTGGAACGCCACCGAAGCCGCGACCCGCCCCTCCTCCGTCCCCAACCGCCGCCCCACGGTCTCCACCCGCAGCCGCACGGCCCCCTCCCCCAGCGGCAGGTAGCCACCGGGGCCGGGGCCGCCGAGCTCGTCGTCGTCCGTGCGGAGCGCGAAGAAGGGTCCTACGGCGGCGAGTTCGGTGAGGTGCATGGTGCGTACGGTCCTCAGGATGCGGCGGGTCGGGTGGGCGCGTTAGCGGCGGATCAGAGGGCGGTCCAGGTGAAGGCCACCTTGTCACCCTGCTTGAGCTTGTACTGGCAGCCGCCGACGCTGGTCGGGGTGCCGTTGACGGCGATGTTCCAGTAGTACTCGTCGTTCCCGGTGTCCTTGGCTATGCGGTTGACGAGGTAGTCGTCGAACGACGCGTACCAGGTGCCGTCCCAGGTGAAGCCCTTCTTCTTGGAGGCGTCGTCGAGGGCGGCGGTGGGCGTGGCACCCGGGGTCGGGTTGGCCTTGTTGTTGGTGCCGTCGCACTTGTGGGTGCCGCCGGTGGCGGTGGTGACGTCGTGACCGGTGGTCTTGATGTCACCGCTGAAGAGGACTCCGCCGGAGCCCTTCACCGTGAGGTTGACGGTGATGGGCGCCGGGGCGGCGGCCTTGGGGGCGGCGGCCACGGCGCCGGTGGCCGGCGCGGCGAGGGCCAGGCCGAGGGCGGCGGTGGCGACGAGGGCCTTACGGGTCAGCGGAGCGAGCATGGAACGTACCTTTCGTGGTGTGGTGGGGGGGCTGTGGGCGGCTCAGCCCGCGTCGTCCCGGCGGCGCCGCCGCGACACGACGACAGCGGCCGACCCGGCGAGCAGCAGCGCGCCCGCGCCGATGGCCACGGGGTACGCGGTGTTCGCACCGGTGCGCGCGAGGCTGCCGCTGGCGTTGTCGGTTCCGGAGCCGGTGGTGGCGCCCGTGCTCGTACCGGACGACGTGCCGGTGTCGGACGAGGAGCCACCCGTACCGCCGGAACCGCCTCCGGTCGTGGTGTCCGACGTGGACGTCGCGGTCGCCGTCGGCGTGGCCGTGGCGGTGGCCGTCTGACTCGGAGCGGCTGTCGACGGTTCGGGGGACGGGCTGTTGCCCGTCGTGGCGGACTGGGAAGGGCTGGGCGACTTCGTGCGCCCACCGTTGGAACCGGTGTCGCCGGTGTCTCCAGCGCAGACCATCGGGACCGAGTCGTCCTTCATGTTCCCGCCGTTGATGTCGGCCAGGGGCTGCCGCGCCAGTGCGGGGATGGCCTGGGCGGTGGCGCGCAGGGTGCTGCCGTCGACGACGCGCTGCTTCCATCCGACCGCCCCCCGGTCATGGGGGTTCTTGGCCTCACACGCCACCTGGACACTGCGCAGCCAGTCGATGCCCCGGTCCGCCTCGGTGGTGCGCCTTCCGGCCACCAGCGCCTGTACGGCCAGCGCGGTGGTGTTGGCGTTCGCTTCCCACTTGTCCTTCGGCGCGCCCGGCGTCTGGCTGGTGTCGGCGAAGCCGCCGTTGGGCAGTTGCTGTTCCTCGACGAGCCACTTCAGGCCGGCTTCCGCCTCGGCCGTCCGCCCCGCCGCGAGGAGGGCCTGCACCGCCATGCCGGTGGCATCCGTGTGCGGGGTGCAGGTGTCGGGGTTGGGCTTCTCCTTGAGGGCGAGCGGGAAGCCACCGTTCTTGCACTCGCTGGCCGCGATGACGTCGACGGCCTCCTTGGGCGCACCGCCGGCACGCTGCAGAGCGAGGACACCGAGGGACTGGGTGAACTGATTGGAGGAGTCGCCCTCATAGCCCTTGAACCGGCCGTTCTTCTGCAGAGATCCCTGCAGCAGGGCCGACAGGTCGTACCCGCCGAAGTCCTTGAGCTTGCGGTGCATGATCTCCGCGACCAGCGCCAGCTTGGCAGTTCCTCCGGCGTTCACCTTGCCCTTGCCCTTGGCCTGGATGAACTGCCCGGCGTTGACCTCCAGAAAGTCCGTCGCCCGCTCGGCCGTCTTTCCGGCGGTACCGGTGGAGGCCAGCCCCATGACGATGTCGGCGGTCAAGCCATGGTCCCACTGGGCGTTGGAGCGCGCGTCCAACTGGTGTGCCGCCCAGGCGGCGGCGGCCTCGGCCGCTGCGGGCAGGGGCGCCTGAGCACCCTTCTGCCCCTCCGCCGGCGCCTCGCCGGCGAACGCGAGCCCCGCCGTACCGGCGGACAGCAGCGCCGCCCCGACCAGCGCCAGCGGCAGGGCGGCGCCTCTGCCCGAACGTACGGACTGTGTCATGCGGTTCTCTCCTCGGGAATCATCGGCGGGACGCCGGAGTGAAGGTGACCGGTGCGTCGAACGCCGCCCGGCGGGCGGCGCGCCGCAGCACGGTGAGGACGGCGGGACCGGTGAGCAGGATGGCGACGGTGTTGGTGACGGCTCGGCCGGTGTCCCAGCCGAAGGTGGACGTGACGAGCGTGAACGCCGCGAAGCGGTGCAGGTTGTCCAGGAGCGGGGCGCCCGGCTGGAACGACAGCTGGGTGTCGGGCCCGGCCGTGAACGGCCAGAACCACATGTTCATGAGGAAGCCGAATCCGTAGGCGACGACGATCCCGTACCCGACGAGCAGCGCGATCTCCGCTCGTCCGGTGACCCGCTTGGGCAGCAGGCCGGCGCCGAGCCCGATCCACGCGGACGCGATCATCTGGAACGGCAGCCACGGCCCGACACCCCCGGTGAGCAGCGCCGACGCGAACAGCGATGTGGCGCCGAGGACGAAGCCGAAGCCGGGCCCGAAGACCCGTCCGGCGAGCACGAGCAGGAAGAACACCGTCTCGATGCCCGCCGTCCCCGCGCCCAGCGGGCGCAGCCCCGCGTTGACGGCCGACAGGACGCCGAGCATCGCGAGCGCCTTGGTGTCGATGTCCCCGGAGGCCATCTCCGCCAGGACGACGGCGAGCAGCACCGGCATGGCGACGACGAAGACCAGCGGCGCGTCGGCGGTGTGTGCCATGCCGCCGACGCGCGGCTCCGCCGAGCCGAACAACGGCCAGAAGAACATGGCGAGTCCGGCGAGGCTCGCCAGGATCAGCACGAGGCCGCTGCGGAAACGGATGCGGATGACGGGCACACGGCGGGTGGGGCGGGCGGCGGCGCTCCGCCCGGGCTTCGCGATCCTCGCGGGACGGGTGGGCCCGCCGTCCTCCGCACCGTTCTTTCGCGCGGGGCCTGCCGGGGCGGTCGACGCCGTCCCGCCGGTGGCGGCCGACGGCTCGGCCGTCACCGGTGCGGGCCCGCCGCCCCGCGCGTCCGCGCCCGCGGCGCAGCCGCCCGCGGCCCGCACACCGGTGGGAACGCCGTCTGCCGCGGGCGCTGCAGCGGTCATGCCGCCTCCCCTGTCTCCCGTATATGCGGAGGCCGTACCGCCGGACGGTTGAGCGCCGGGGGCCCGGTCATGGGAGCCGGCGGTCCGACGCTCCCCGGGTTCACCCGACTCCCCGCGACGAGCGCCCCGGCCGGCGCCCCCTTCGGCGAACGCACCCGCCCCGGCCGCCTCGTAGGCCACGTCCTTCCCGCTCACGCCCCCGCCCTCTCCACCGCGACCGGCCGTCCGGCGGGAGCCAGCGCCCCCGCTACCTGTTCCACCGTCAGCCACGCCTGCGGCGCCAGCACCTTGGCCACCTGGGGCGCGAACGCCGGGGACGCGACGATCACCTCGGCCGCCGGCCCGTCGGCGACGATCTCGCCCTCGGCCGTGATCACGACGCGGTCCGCCGTAAGGGCCGCGAACTCGACGTCGTGCGTGGCGACGACCACCGCGCGGCCCTCGCCGGCGAGGCGCCGCACCAGTGCCGTGAAACGTTCCTTCGCGGGCAGGTCGAGCCCCCGCGTCGGCTCGTCCAGCAGCACCGCGCGCGGCGCGGCGGCGAGTTGGACGGCGAGGACGAGGGCGAGCCGCTGCCCCTCGGACAGGTCGCGGGGGTGCCGGGCGCCGGGGATGCCGGGGGCCAGGTCGTCGAGGAGAGCGCGCGCGGTGCCCGGCGCGGCGCCGGACTCCTGGTCGGCCTGGGCGCATTCCGCGTCGACGCTCTCCAGGTACAGCAGGTCGCTCGCCGTCTGCGGCACCAGCCCCACCAGGCCGCGCGCCTTCCGCGCCGGGACGCGGCCCGGGTCCGTGCCGGCCACGTCGACCCGGCCGGAGCGCCGGGGGCCGGAGCCCTGGAGGGCCCACAGCAGCGAGGACTTGCCCGATCCGTTGCGGCCCATCAGCGCGACGACCTCACCGGCCGCCAGGTCCAGGGACACCCCTCGGACCGCCCGCACGGATCCGTACCCCACGACGACGTCCCGGGCCGCGAGCACGGTCCTCCGCGCGTCGTCGGCTCCCCCGGCGCCCGGCGGCGCGACCGCCTCCGGCGCCCGCCCGGCCAGGCGTTCCCGCAGCGGCCCGGCCAGGCGGCGGGCGTCGCGGACGGACAGGGGGAGCGGGTCCCAGCCGGCGAGCCGGCCGAGGCGGACCACCGGCGGGGCCACGTCCGCGTCACGGACGGCCGCGGCCGGGGTGCCGACGGCCACCCGGCCGTCGCCGGGCAGGTGCACGACCCGGTCGGCGTACTGCAGAACGCGCTCCAGCCGGTGCTCGGCGATCAGCACGGTGGTGCCGAGGTCGTGGACGAGCCGGGTGATCGCGGCCAGAACCTCCTCCGCCGCGGTGGGATCGAGCGCCGACGTCGGCTCGTCGAGGACGAGGACGCGCGGATGGCGGGTGAGGACGGAACCTATGGCGACCCGCTGCTGCTGGCCGCCCGAGAGGGTGCGGAGGGCGCGGTGCCGCAAGGGGGCGATGCCGAGCAGGTCGAGGGTCTCCTCGACGCGTTTGCGCATCACGTCGGGCGGGGTGCCCAACTGCTCCATTCCGTAGGCCAGTTCCTCCTCGACGGTGTCGGTGACGAACCCGGCGAGCGGGTCCTGGCCGACGACGCCGACGAGGTGCGCGAGCTCCTGCGGCGGCGCCTGCCGGGTGGAGACGCCGGCGACGGTCACCTCACCGCTCAGGTGCCCGCCGGTGAAGTGCGGGACGAGGCCGTTGACGGCGCCGAGGAGGGTGGACTTGCCGACGCCCGTACGGCCGGTGACCAGGCAGAGTTCCCCTTCGGGCAGGTGGAGGCGGACATCTCGCAGGGTGGGCCGGCCGGCCCCGGTGTAGGTGACGGTGACGTCGTCGAAGGTGATCACGCGAGCGCCTCCCGCGCGGACGACCCGGCGGGGGCGGTTTTCCCGGCGGACGCCTCGTGGGCGTCGGGAGCCTTGTGAGCGTCGGGGGCCTTGTGAGCGTCGGGCGTCTCGTGGGCCTCAAGCGTCTCGTGGACTTCAGACACCTCGGGCGTCTCGGCCGCCTCGGACACCTCAGGCGCCTCGTCAATGATCACCCTCCCGACGGCCGTTCCCCGAGCGGCTGTCAGGCCGGGCTCGTCGTCCGGTCCCCGGGGCACGGCCACCGGCGCCGCCGGGGCCAGCCACGCCGGGAGGGCGCCGACGAGGATCGCGGCGACGGGCAGCGGGCCCGCCTCGGGCCAGGTGAGCGGGGAGAGCGACGGGTAGAGGTCGGCGGCGTCCGCGCGCGAGGCCAGGTACAGCAGGGCGCCGGTGGCGATGCCGGAGCCGGCGACGAGGAACTCGGCGGCCCGCCAGCGGTCGGGCCGGTAGCGGCTGCGCCCCGCGCGCAGCCCGCCGAGCACGAAGCCCAGGACGGCGACGGCGAGCCCGCCGAGCAGCAACGGCGTTCCCAGCCGGCGCGGGGTGTCGGAGCCGAGGACGCCGTACAGCCCCGCGCAGACGCCGAGCAGCCCGACGACGACGAGGGCGCCGGTCAGCCGGCGGGGCCCGGGGGCGGGGCGGCTCGCGCGGCCGGTGCTGCCGTAACCGTGCGAGGCCATGGCGGCGGCCAGGGCCAGCGAGCGGTTGAGCGCGTCCTCCAGGACCGGGATGACGATGCCGCGCAGGGCGCGCAGGCCCCGCTGCCGGCCGCCCCGCAGGGCTCGGGCACGGCGTACGCGGCGGACGCTCTCGGCGAGTTGGGGCGCCACCGTCAGGGCCACGACGACGGCGGTGCCGATCTCGTACAGGGCGCCGGGCAGCGCCTTGAGCATCCGCTTCGGGTTGGCGAGGGCGTTGGCGGCGCCGACGCAGACGACCATGGCGGCGAGCCGGAGTCCGTCGTAGACGCCGCCCAGCACCTGTTCGGCGGCCACCGGGCCGAACAGCCGGATGCCGGCGGCCCAGTGCGGCAGCGGCACCTCCGGCAGGGTGAACAGGACGTGCTCCCCCTGGCCGCCGCCGAAGACCACGCGGAAGACGACGCGCGAGACGACGATGAACGCGCCGAGCGTCAGGTACATGGGGAAGGCGAGCGCCCACGGGTTGTCCCCGCGGCGGCGGACGACGACGCAGCCCGCCGCCGCGACGAGGAGCACCAGCAGCAGCGGGTTGGAGGTGCGTCCGGCGGCGGTGGCCAGGCCCAGGGCCCACAGCCACCACGCGCCCGGGTGCAGGGCGCGCGGCAGGACCAGCGGAGCGCGCGGGACGCCGTGAGGGCGTGCGGACATCACGGTGCGCTGTCACCTCGTGCGGCACGTTTGCGGCGCCAGGCCGTGGCGGACGCGGTGCCGGCGAGTCCGGCCGCGGCGGCGGCCACCAGGATCGTGCCGACGGGCACACCACCACCGCCGTCCGAGCTGTGCGCGACGGTCCGCGGGCTGTCGGCGGACGTGCGCTTGCCGCCGTCCTCGCCACCGGTCCAGTCGGCGGCCTCGGTGGGCGTGTCCTGGGGGCCCGGGGTCCGCTCGTCCCCCACCCCGGGCGCCCCGGGTGTGGCCGGGCCGCCCTGGGCGGGGGCCGCCGGGCCGGAGGGCCCGCTCCCGGGTGCGGACGGGCGGCCGGAGCCCTGGTCCCGGCCCTGATCCCGGCGGTCGCCGGAGCCACCGCTCCCGGCCGCCGACCCGCCACCGCCCACGGAACCGCCGTTCCCCCCGGAACCGCCACTTCCGGTGGAGCCGCCGGTCCCGGCGGGCCGCCCGGCACCCGGCCCGCCGTCGCCCGAACCGCCGCCCTGCGGGGCGCCGGCGCCCCCTCCCCCGCCGCCCGCCGGGCGTCCCGGCTCGCCGCCGCCCGGCCGGGGCCGCTGGGATTCCCCTCGCGGCGGTACGGGCGTTCCCGGGCGCCGGGGCGCCACCCGGGGCGCGGGCGCTCCGCCCGCCTCCTTGCCCAGCGAGAACGACCAGCCCTCGAAACTCCCCGCGGGCGGCGTGCGGTTGGTGACGCCCCACTGGCTGTACGTCCAGCGTCCGTCGTTCGGCGCGTGCCAGTAGGACCAGTACGCGTCGGCGGGCGGCGTGTCCGCGCAGGACTCCCGGCGCGGCTCGGGCCTGCTCTCGATCCGGCAGACGAAGCTCTCGCCCCACCGCAGGGTCCCGGCGATCCGGAATCCGGCGTTCTTCAGGGCGGTCAGGCCGGTGGACTGGCCGCCGGGCGCACAGCGGACGATCGTGCTGCCGCCGAGTCCCTGGAAGTCGACGACCACGGTGACCCCGTCGCCGTCGGGACAGAAGCCGGGCCTGCCGCGGCCGGTGTCCACGGCGGCGGCGTCGCCCGCGGTGGCGAGCCCGGAAGCGACGGAAGCGGCGGCCAGCGCCAGAGCGGCCACCGACGCGCGTATCCGACCGGCCATCAAACGCCCTTCGTTGGGGCCCGCGCCCGGGCCCCCGGGCCCGCGCGGCGCCCCGCCGGTGGTCCGGACGGAGACCGGACCCGGACCGGAAGCCGGAGGATCAAGGGCTCAGGGCTCCACGCTGCAGACCGTGACAGTGGGAAGCGGTACCACGGCGCGCCGGGCGGTCCGGCTCGCGGTTCCGCCGGCCTTCGTCATCGCCGCCCGGCAGGGCTCCGCTCACGGTTGCAGGTCAGCGCCGGTCTTCCACCGGCTTTCCCCGGGTGCGCCGCTCATTCGGTTGTCGTCGGACGAGGACGCCGTTTCCCGTGCGGAAGGCCATCGCCTCCGCGCGGAGCCGACGCTCCGTCAATTGTTCGAACTGGTCGCCGGTACTGTACACCGGCACCACCGCCCACGACACCGCCATTCCCCGCCGTACACCGGCAGTTCGCCCGTCACGCGCTCCACCTCCGCACGCCGGTCACCGCCCGTCGCGGTGCCGTCCGCCGGGCGGCCGGAACACCACGCCCACCACTCGGCGCATCCTTGACTCCCCGTCCCTCGGGGACGAGCCTCCCCCTGAAAAGCGATGTCGGTGGCGCGCCGGAACCGCCCGGGGGCGTACCGACACCCTTCCGCCGGCACGCGAGGGACGTGGACGATGAGACGGAGACGGACCGGACATCCGCGGCTGCGCACCAGGGTCGCCCTCCTCGCCCTGGCGGCGGCCCTGGGCGGTACGGCCGCCCTCGCACCACCGGCCCCCACCGCCACTGCCGCCCCCGCCGACACACCTGCGGGACAGGCCGACACGCCTGCGGGGCAGGAAGCCGCCGAGCGGCTCACCGACCTCGTCAACCCCTTCATCGGCACCAAGAACGAGGGCAACACCTTCCCCGGCGCCGCCGTCCCGTTCGGCATGGTGCAGCTCTCCCCCGACACCGGCCACGCCATGGGCTACGACTACAAGCACACGCATATCCGCGGCTTCTCTGCCGTGCATCTCTCCGGGGTCGGCTGCCGGATCGGCGGGGACCTGCCCGTCCTGCCGACCACGGGGGAGGTCACCGAGACCGACAACGCCAAGTACGCCGCCGCGTTCTCGCACGCCGACGAGACCGCCCGGCCCGGCTACTACCGCGTCAAGCTCGGCTCGGGCGTCACCGCCGAGCTCACGGCCACCACGCACACCGGGCGGCAGCGCTTCACCTTTCCCGCCACCGACAAGGCCAACGTCCTGATCAACGCGGGTCAGTCGCTGCACCGGGGCGTCTCCAGCAAGGTGGAGATCGTCGACGACCGCACGGTGCGGGCCTCGGTCACCGGGCGCGGCTTCTGCCAGGACACCCGGCCGTACACCGTCCACACGCTGACCCGCTTCGACCGGCCGTTCACCGCCTACGGCACCTGGGAGGGCGAGCGGGTGACCAGCGGTTCCCGGGCGTCCTCCGGGACCGGGCGGAACGGCGCCTGGGTGCGCTTCGACACCCGTACCGAGCAGCGGGTGGAGGCGACCACCGCCGTCAGCTACGTGGACGCGGACGGCGCCGGGCGCAATCTGGCCGCCGAGGAGGCCGGTTTCGACCGGACGGCGGAGGCGGCGCGCGCCGCGTGGGAGAAGCGGCTGGGCGACGTCGCCGTCCAGGGCGGGACCCGGACGCTGCGCCGCACCTTCTACTCGGCGCTCTACCGGTCGTTCCTCTCCCCCAACACCGGCAGCGACACCGACGGCCGCTACCTCGGCTGGGACGGGAAGCCGCACGAGGCCAAGGGGTTCACGTACTACCAGAACTGGTCGCTGTGGGACACCTACCGCACCCAGGCGCAGCTCCTGGCCCTGCTGGCGCCGGCCGAGGCCCGTGACATGGCGCTGTCCGTACTGCGGATCGACGCCGAGGGCGGGTGGCTGCCCAAGTGGGGGTACGGGCCGGTGGAGACCAACATCATGACCGGCGACCCCGTCACCCCGTACCTCACCAACGCCTACCGGCAGGGGCTGCTCGCGGGGCACGAGGAGGAGGCGTACCGGGCGCTGAAGCGCAACGCGGACGGGGCGCCGCCCGCCGACTCCCCGTACCTGGGCCGGGAGGGCAACGAGCGCTATCTGACGGACGGTTACGTTCCGCTGGCGCCCGAGCTGTCCCGGCACAAGCCCGGCGACTCCGACTTCCAGCAGGGCGCCTCCGCGACCCTCGAATACGCGCTGGCCGACGGGGTACTGGCGGAGACGGCGGAGGCACTCGGCCACCACGACGACGCCCGGCGGTACGCGGACCGCTCGCGCAACTACCGGAAGCTGTTCGACCCGGCGACGGGCTTCTTCCGGCCCCGCGACGCCAAGGGCGCGTTCACCGGCTCCGCGGACCCGGCGAAGAGCCCCGGCTTCCACGAGGGCACCGCCTGGCAGTACCAGTGGCTGGTCCCGCAGGACCTGCCGGGGATGATCGAGCTGATCGGCGGCCGGGAGGCGGCGGAGAAGCGGCTGGACTCCTTCTTCGCGTACGACAAGCTGCTCGCCGACCCGGCCCGCACCGCCCGCGAGGTGTGGGTGCACGGCCCGTACGACTACTACAACGCCGACAAGTACAACCCGCAGAACGAGCCGGACCTCATCGCGCCGTACACCTACCTCGCCACCGGCCGGCCCTGGAAGACCACGGACGTCGTGCACGCCGCGCTGACCCTGTTCACGGACGCGCCCGACGGCATGACCGGCAACGACGACCTGGGCACGATGTCGTCCTGGATGGTCCTCTCGGCCATCGGCGTCTACCCGGTGCGGCCGGGGACGGACGTGTGGGGGCTGAGCACCCCGGTCTTCGACCGCGTCGAACTGCGGCTGGACCGCCACTGGTACCCGCACGGCCGGTTCACCGTGACCGCGGCCGGCACCTCCGCCACCGACCGCTACATCCAGACCGCCCGGCTGGACGGCACCGCCTTCGACCGGACGTACCTGACGACGGCGGCGCTCCGGCGCGGGGAGCGGCTGGAGCTGACCGTCGGCCCGAAGCCGGGCCGCTGGGGCACCGGGCGGTCGGCGGCGGTGCCCGCCATCGGCCGGAGACTGACCGGCTGAGGCGCCGGGGAGAGTCACGGGAGACGACGGATCGGCCGAAGGCCGGACGGGACCGGAGCGGCGTCTTCCGTCACCGGTTCCGGTGCACCATCATGAGCCGCCGTCAGCGTCCCGCCGACACGGGGACAGGGCGACGAGAGGACACGACATGGCAGGGCTCCGGGCCGGGCACGGCATGCTGCGCCGCAAACCCATCGAGACCATCGAAGAGGCGGAGACGGCGGAGGCGCACGGCGAGCACCTGACCCGCACCCTGGGGCTGTGGCAGCTCACGGCCATCGGCGTCGGCGGCATCATCGGCGCCGGCATCTTCAGCCTCGCCGGGACGATCGCCAACGGCACGGCCGGGCCCGCGGTGCTCGTCTCGTTCCTCATCGCGGGCGTGGCCAGCGCGGCGGCGGCGTTCTCGTACGCCGAGTTCGCGGGCCTCATCCCGCGCGCCGGCTCCGCCTACACCTACGGCTACGCGGTGCTCGGCGAGATCGGCGGCTGGTTCATCGGCTGGGACCTGCTGCTGGAGTACACGGCCATCGTCTCCGTCGTCGCCATCGGCATCTCCGGGTACGCCAACTTCCTGGTGACCGAGTCGGGCGCGCACCTCCCCCACTGGATGCTGGGCGCGCCCGGCACCGGGGACGGCCACCGGGTGGACCTGTTCGCCGCCGTGCTCTGCCTGCTGATCGCCTATCTGCTCACCCTGGGCATCAAGAACGCGGCCCGCTTCGAGACGATCGTCGTCGGCCTGAAGATCGTGGTGGTGCTGCTGGTCGTGGTCGTCGGCTTCTTCCACGTGAAGACCGAGAACTACCACCCCTTCTTCCCGTTCGGCGTCAGCGGTGCGTTCACCGGCGCCGCCACCGTCTTCTTCGCGGTCTTCGGCTACGACGCGATGTCGACGGCCGCCGAGGAGTCCAAGGACGCGCAGCGGCACATGCCCCGGGCGATCCTGTACTCGCTGGGCATCTCGATGGTGCTGTACGTGCTGGCGTGCCTGGTGCTGACGGGGATGCAGCACTACACGGAGATCGACAAGGAGAGCGGTTTCTCCACCGCCTTCAAGTCGGTGGGGCTCAACGGCATCGCGGATGTCGTCGCGGTCGGGGCGATCATCGGCATCCTCACCGTGATGTTCACCTTCATGCTGGGGGTGACGCGGGTGTGGTTCGCGATGAGCCGCGACGGGCTGCTGCCCAAGTGGTTCGCGCACACCCACCCGACGCGGCACGTGCCCACCCGGGTCACCTGGATCGTGGGCGTCGCCTCGGCGCTCATCGCGGGGTTCGTCCCGATCGGGGAGGCCGCGGAACTCACCAACATCGGCATCCTGCTGGCCTTCGCCGTCGTCTGCACCGCCGTCATCGTCCTCCGCTACAAGCGGCCGGAGCTGCCCCGCGGCTTCCGCTGCCCGGGCGTGCCGGTGGTGCCGGGCATCGGGGTGGCCGCCTCGATCTGGCTGATCACCTATCTGGCGTGGCAGACGTGGGTGCGGTTCGCGGTGTGGTTCGTGATCGGGCTCGTCGTGTACTTCACCTACTCGTACCGGCACTCGGAGCTGGCGCACGCGGACGCGCGCGGGGTTCCTCGGGACTGACCCCGCGCTACTTCAGCAGCCGGGACAGCCGCCGGTCGGCGAGCGGCTTGCCGCCCGTCTGGCAGGTGGGGCAGTACTGGAGGGACGAGTCGCTGAACGACACCTCGCGGATGGTGTCGCCGCACACCGGGCAGGGCTCGCCGGTCCGCCCGTGCACCCGCAGCCCGCTCTTCTTCCCGGACTTCAGCCCCGCCGCCGCCTGCCCTCGCGAGCGCTCGACGGCGTCCCGGAGCGTCGTCCGCAGCGCCTCGTAGAGGGCGGCGGCCTCCTCGTCCGTCAGGCCCGACGTCGGCTTGAACGGGGACATCCGGGCCGCGTGCAGGATCTCGTCGGAGTAGGCGTTGCCGATGCCGGCGATCACGCTCTGGTCCCGCAGGAAGCCCTTGACCTGCCGGCGCTTCTCGTCGCGCAGCAGCCGGGTGAAGACCTCGGGCGTGAACGCGTCGGCCAGCGGGTCCGGGCCGAGGCGGGCGACGCCCGGCACGTCGGCGGGGTCGTGCACGCAGTACGCGGCGAGGCGCTTCCGGGTGCCGGCCTCGGTCACGTCGAAGCCGGCACCGCCGGCCAGCCGGACGCGCAGGGCCAGCGGCCCCTTGCCGGGGCGCGGCGGGGCGGCGGGGAGGGCGTCCTGCCAGCGCAGCCAGCCGGCCCGGGCGAGGTGGAGGACGAGGTGAGGGCCGGCGCGGCCGTCATCGGTGGCGATGTCCAGGAACTTCCCGTGCCGGCGGACCCCGGCCACCGGCCGGCCCTCCAGGGCGGTGAGCGGCGGGTCGTACGTCTTGAGCACGCTCACCGCGACCGGCAGTACCTTCTCGACCGTACGGCCGGCCAGCCGCTCGCCGAGGAAGGCCGCGAGCGCCTCGACTTCCGGCAGTTCGGGCATGGTTCCAGTGTGACGGGGGTGACGGGTCGGGCAAGTCGGCGCCGGAGGGGACGTACGAGAGGATGATCACTCGTTCGGTCGTATCCACTCGCGCATCGTGAACACCGGGAGCCTCCCATGCCGCACTTCGCCGTCGACTACTCCGCGTCCCTGGCCGGCGCCTTCGACCCGCGCGCCTTCGCGCTGGCCCTCCACCCGCTGACCGCCCGGGTCCTCGACACGGCCGCGACCAACTGCAAGACGCGGTTCCGCCGCTGCGAGGAGGTCGTGGTGGCGGACGGGCTGCCGGGGCAGTCGCTGGTGCACGTCGAGGTCGCGGTGCTGCCGGGACGCACCGACGAGGCGAAGGCCGCGCTGAGCGAGGCGGTGCTGGCACTGGTGCGGGAGCACACGGCGGGGGCGGAGGGGGTGGTGCACGCGTCGGTGAACGTGGGCGAGCTGAGCACCTCCTACCGCCGGCACATCGGGGCGGCGGGGGCGTAGGCGACGCGGTCGGACGGCGCCTCACCGCCGTACCAGCAGGTCCCCCAGCGCCGTCCTGCGGTGGAGCACCGCCCGGCCCCGGCGGGCCGAGGCGACCAGGCCCGCGCCGCGCAGGGCGGCGGCGTGGGCGGAGGCGGTGGCGTTGCCGACGCCCAGGCGGCGGGCGAGGCCGGTCGTGGTGTGTTCGTCCGCGAGCGGGAGCAGGGCGTCGTGGCGGGTCCGGCCGAGGACGGCGGTCAGCGGTTCGGCCGGTCCCTCCGCCGCGGCGGGGTCGAGCGGCAGGCCGGGGCCGGCCGGGTAGGTGAGGCCGAGCGGGCCGTCGGGGAGGTCGGCGACGAGCGGGTGACCCGTCCAGTGGAAGGTGGGCAGCCCGTGGCGCGGGAGGGCACGGACCGGCCGCTGCTCCTGGTCGGGACGGACGGCTTCCACGACGAGCGGTTCGAGCGCTCCTGGCCGTCCGTGCCGGCCCGCTCGGGCGGGCCCGGCGCCGCCGCCTCGACGGCGCCGGGCACTGGGTGTTCACCGACTACGCGGCCCTGGCACCCCGGTTGCAGGCGGCGGGGCTGATGCCGGCCCGGGACCGGAACGCGCTCGTCGGCCCGGCCCGGCCCGAGCGGTCGGTCCCGGCGGTGCGGCGGCTGGTGCGTTCCTTCTTCGCGCGGCACGTGCCCGGTAAGGGCGCGGGGGCCCCTCCGCGCCTCTCAACGCCCTTCGCCGGCCGGGAACTCGAACCGCACCAGCCGGAACACGTCCCGCAGCCCCGGCACGAGGCTCGTCAGGCGGGCCTCCGCGCGGGACAGCGGCGGGATCCGGCGGACGCCGGGGAGGTCGCAGCCGCGGATGACATCGAGGCAGGTGAGGCCGGGGTGCAGGCGTTCCAGGGCGCGGGGGTCGTCGATGCCCCAGTGCAGCGTCGCGCCGGTCCTGCGGAAGAGGGGGATCAGCCGCTGCGCGCGGACGCCCAGGCCGTTGAGGCAGTCGAACAGGAGCTGTCCGCCCGGGAAATGGGCGGTGATCCGCCGGATCAGGCGCTCGCCGTCCTCCTGCCGCAGGTACGGGACGAGTCCTTCGAGGACGGCCACCACGGGCCGGTCCGCGGGGAGTTCCTCCAGCCAGCCGTCGGCGGTCACGGAGGTCGCGAGGGTGCGGTGATCGCCGTCGGCGGGCGGGAGGAGGCGGTTGCGGAGGGCGACGACCTCGGGGAGGTCGACGTCGATCCAGCGGGTCTCCGGGAACCGGGCGACGCGGTGCGCCCGGGTGTCGAGGCCGCACGCCAGATGGAGCACGGTGGCGCGGGGGTGCCGGGCCAGGAACTCGGCCGTCCAGTCGTCCAGGCAGCGGGCGCGCAGGGCGACGCCGGCCGCGTTCACGGACGTCATGCCGGTCCTGCGGAAGTCGTAGTCGACGCGCCGGACGGTGTCCAGGGCCGTGCGGTCGTGGAGCAGGGAGTGGCGGGAGCGGCTGTCCACGGCGCGGGCGTAGAGGGTGGAGAGGAGGGTTTCCGGGACACCGGTGAGGGTGATCTTCTCGCGTTCCATGGGCCTCCTCGTCGAAGAGCGGACGCTTCCGTTCCCACGGTAGCCCCGGCGGCGTCCGCCCGTCCGCCCCTCCGCCGTAGCACGACCGGAAGGAAGTCCTGTCGCCGGGAGAACGGAGAACGGAGGACGGAGGACGGACGCCGCCGGGACGTAGAGCCGTCAGCCCTCGGCCGCCGGGGCCGTCGCGCCGCGCGCGGCCCAGCGCTGCTCGACCTTGGCGAGGCGCCAGTAGGCGAGGGCCGCGGCCCAGACCACCACGAACAGGCCGACGATGACGAAGCCGACGTTGTCGAGGTTGAGCCCGGCGATCCAGCCGGTGACCGCGTCGTCCAGGTCCAGCTTCTCGTGCAGCACGCCGACCAGTTCGATGGTGCCGATGAGGAAGGCCACGGCGATCGACAGGCCGGTGATGGTGAGGTTGTAGTAGACCTTGCGGACGGGGTTGGAGAACGCCCACTGGTAGGCGAAGTTCATGAACGTGCCGTCGAGCGTGTCGAAGAGGCTCATGCCGGCGGCGAACAGCAGCGGCAGGCAGAGGATCGCGTACCAGGGCAGCCCGGCGGCGGCGCCGCTGCCGGCCATGACCATCAGGGTGACCTCGGTGGCGGTGTCGAAGCCCAGGCCGAAGAGGAAGCCCAGCGGGTACATCTGGCCGGGGCGGCTGATGGAGCGGGTGAACCGGCCGAGGATCCGGTTCATGAAGCCGCGCGAGTCGAGCTGCTTCTCCAGCTCCGTCTCGTCGTAGCGGCCCTCGCGCATGGCACGGAAGATGCGCAGGATGCCGGCGAGGGCGACGAGGTTGAGGGCGGCGATGAGGTAGAGGAAGCCGCCGGAGACGGAGGTGCCGACGACGCCGAGGGTCTGGTGGGTGGACGAGTCCTCGTCCATCAGCGTGCTCGCCATGTGCGTCCCGCCCGAGACCAGGGCGGCCATGACGACCACGACGCTGGAGTGGCCGAGGGCGAACCAGAAGCCGACGGAGACCGGGCGCTTGCCGTCGGCCATCAGCTTGCGGGTGGTGTTGTCGATGGCGGCGATGTGGTCGGCGTCGAAGGCGTGCCGCATGCCGAGGGTGTAGGCGGTGACGCCGAGGCCGACGCCGTACACCTTGGAGCCCACTTCGTAGTGGTTGGGGACGACGAGCAGGAAGAGCACGCCGAAGGCGACGACGTGCAGGGCGGCTATGACGGCGAGCAGGCCGGCGGTCCGCATGGTGTCCTGGCGGCGCCAGCGGAAGGCGGCGGACGGCCCGGCGGCCACATCGGCGGGCGCACCGGTGGACGCGTCGGTGGGCAGGGTCATTGGGGGTTCACGCTCCAGCACCTCGTGGATCGGTTCACTGAGATGCCGTGGCCGGTCTCCTGGCTGACGGGTTCGTTCGCGTCCGCCCCCGCCTTCCCGGCAGCCGGCTGCGGCCAGTGGCTCCACGCGCCCGGTGGGCCGCGCGGAACGGGACGGTCACTCCCCGATCACAGTGGCGAGGGCCGCTCCGGAATCGGATCCTCCTTGGGGAGGGTCCTGCACCGGTCTTCCCGAACACCACGGCCGGGTCACTGTAACGCCCCTGCCAGTGCGGATGCACCGAGAGTGGCGATTGTCATGTCCTGCCTCGGGGGGCGCTCCGGTCGCGGTACCGGCTTCCGTCCCGTGCCGCGCTCCGGTCCTGTGCGCCCCGGGTCTTGACTCGGTGCGGAGCGCCCGGCCAGAGTCACCCAGCATCCCGTCCGGCCCACGGTCCCCAACTCCCGTGCGCCGTTCGGGCGGTGGCCGGGCACCGGTCCGGCCCGCCTCGTCCGGGGTGATGGACGGGCCGGGCGGGCCGGTGTACGAGTGCAGGTATCGCGCCGACGGGAAGGGTGGCCGCCATGGCGGAGAGAGCGGGAGAGCGAGCCGACGCGCCGGACGGTCAGGGCGGATTCGTCCGCCGCGTCGGGCCGTTCCAGGCCACCGCCATCAACATGAGCCAGATGTGCGGGATCGGCCCGTTCGTCACCATCCCGCTGATGGTCGCGGCCTTCGGCGGCCCGCAGGCCGTCATCGGCTTCCTCGCGGGGGCGCTGCTGGCCCTCGCGGACGGCCTGGTGTGGGCCGAACTGGGCGCTTCCCTGCCGGGCGCGGGCGGCAGTTACGTCTACCTCCGGCAGGCGTTCCAGTACCGGACGGGCCGGCTGATGCCCTTCCTGTTCGTCTGGACGGCCATGCTCTACGTGCCGCTGGCCATGGCGAGCGGCGTGATGGGCTTCGTGCAGTACCTGGGGTACCTCTGGCCCGGCATGACCCCGACGCAGGGCGACCTGACGGGTCTCGCGCTCATCGTGGTCGTCGTGGCGCTGCTGTGGGGCCGGGTGGAGAACATGGCCCGGATCACGGCGGTGCTCTGGTGCGTGATGATCGCGGCCGTGGTGCTGGTGATCACCGCCGCGTTCACCCACTTCAGCCCGGACCGGGCGTTCACCTACCCGCCGCACGCCTTCGAGCTGACGAGCAATCACTTCTGGATCGGCTTCGCGGCCGGGCTGACCATCGGCATCTACGACTACGGCGGTTACTGGACGACCGCCTACATGGGCGCCGAGATCAAGGACCCCGGACGCACCATCCCGCGTTCCATCATCTACTCCATCCTCGGCATCATGGGCATCTACCTGCTGCTCCAGATCGGCACCCTGGGCGTCGTGGACTGGCGGGACATGCTCGACGCGGACAACGTCGCCTCGTCCTCCGTGGCCTCCGCCGTGCTGGAGCGCACCTGGGGGAAGGGGGCCGCCGAAGCCGTCACCGTGCTCATCCTGATCACCGCCGTGGCGTCGGTCTTCACCGGCCTCCTGGGCGCCTCCCGGATCCCCTACGACGCGGCCCGGGAGAAGGTGTTCTTCCGTGCGTTCGGCACCCTGCACCCGCGTCACCGCTTCCCCGTCCTCGGCCTGCTGAGCATGGGGGCCATCGGCTGCGTCGGCTTCCTGATCGGCCGTCACACCGACCTGGCGACGCTGATCCAGCTGCTGACCACGGTGATGGTGCTCGTCCAGGCGCTGGGGCAGATCGCGGCCGTGACCGTCCTCCGGCGCCGCCAGCCGACGCTGCCGCGCCCGTACCGGATGTGGCTCTACCCGCTGCCGAGCCTGGTGGCGCTGGTCGGGTGGCTCGTCATCTACGGCTACGCGGACCGCAATTCGCCCGGGCGGCACCCCATCGAGTGGTCGCTGGCCTGGTTCGGCGCGGGCTGTCTGGCCTTCCTGCTGTGGGCGCGGGTGGAGCGGGTGTGGCCGTTCGGGCCGCGGGAGATCAGCGAGGAGTACCTGCCGGGGGCCGGTGGGGACACGGGCGGGGGCGCTGATGGGGGCGCCGGTGAGGGCGCCGCCCCGGAACCGGATGCGGGCGCCGGCCCGGTGGAGCCCACGCCCGCCTGACGCCCCGTCGGGACCCGCGCCCTGGGGCGGTCCCCGCGCCCGCCCCGGGATCACCGCCCAGGGCGGTGAGAGAATCGCCCCCATGCCCCTGACCACCACGACGTCCCCCCGCCCCCCGGACTCCGGACGGCGCAAGCTGCTCTGGCACCGGCTCATATTCGGGCTCTGGTACCGGCCCGTCGAAGTGCTCGACGAGGCCCGGGACCGGAGCGTCTGGGGCGCCGCCATGTTCCTCTGCCTGCTCTGCGGGGCGCTGGGGACCATGGCCAAGGACTCGTTCTGGGCCCAGTGGGACGTGAGCCCCGCGCTCGCCCTGGAGGCCATGGCCATCGGCTCGGGCGTCGTGCTGCTCGCCAGCGTGCTGCTGGGCCTGGTCACCCACGCCATCGCCCGCCGGCTGGGCGGCAACGGCCGGCCCGGTCCCACGGCGAGCCTGTTCGTCCTCGTCTTCTGGACCACCGACCTCCCCCGGCTGGCCCTGGACTCCTGCCTGCCGAGCGCCTCGATCCCCGTCCGCGCCACCGCCGCGGCCTCCGCCGTCTTCGGCTGCGCCCTGGCCACCCTCCTGATCCGCGGCCAGCACCACCTGCCGACCCGCAAGGCGATGGCGGCGGTGAGCATCCAGATGCTGGCGGCGGTGGCCCTGCTGAAGTTCCCGCCGGGCAGCGGCTGAGCGGGCGCCGCCACGGCGGCTCCCGGCGCTCCGGCGCCGCGCGGAGCACTCACCCGGTTCCCCCGGCCCGTCATCGCGACGGGCCGGTTCGTCGTGCGCCCGGATCCGGGTACGCGAAGGCCCGCCCGGTGCGACGGGGGATGCACACCGGGCGGGCTCGAAGACAGTTCTACCGCATCAAGGATGGGTTATGCATCAAAAACGTGTTCGGCTTGTCGCCGACCAGCGCACGGGGAGCGAAATCAAGCCACGCGCGCGGATGGACGGACGCCACTTCAGTTCCTCTCTCGGAACGGCGAGTTCCAGTTTTTCGAAGCGGTCGAGCAGGGCCGCCAGCGCGGTCTCGGTCTCCATCCGGCCCAGCGCGGCGCCCAGGCAGTAGTGGATGCCGTGGCCCAGCGCCAGCGACCCGGAGTTGTTGCGGTGCAGGTCAAGGCGGTCGGGGTCGGGGAAGCGGGCGGGGTCGCGGTTGGCGGAGGCCAGCGAGAGGAGGACGGTCTCGCCGGCCGGGACGGTGACGCCGCCGATCTCGACGTCCTCCAGCGGGAAGCGGCGGATGGCCAGCGGACCGGGGCCGTCCCAGCGGTTCAGCTCCTCCACGGCCGCCGCGAGTCCGTCCGGATTCTTTCGCAGGGCGCGGAGCTCCTCGGGGTGGTCGAGGAGCGCCAGCACGGAGTTGGCGATCAGGTGGACGGTGTTCTCGTAGCCGGCGAACAGCAGGAGGAAGGCGAGTGACGTCAGTTCGTCCTCGGAGAGCCGGTCGCCGGCGTCCCGGACGGCGATCAGGTCGGACAGCAGGTCGTCCGCGGGCTCGGCGCGCTTGGCGGCGATCAGGCCGGTGAAGAAGCGGATCATGTTCCCCACCGCCTCGCGGGCCGCCTCCGGCCGGGCCGGGTCGGGGGTGATCAGGGCGTCCGTCCAGGCCCGGAAGTCCAGCCGCCGCTCCTGCGGAATGCCCAGCAGGTCGCACATGACCATGATGGGCAGCGGTCCGGCGTAGGCGGCCAGCAGATCGGCGGCGCCCGCCGGTTCGACGCCGTCGAGCAGCCCGTCGGCGAGGCGGCGCACCGGCTCCCGCAGCTTCTCCACCCGGCCGGGGGTGAACGCCTTGACCACCAGTCGGCGGACGCGGGTGTGGTCCGGGGGGTCCATGTTGAGCAGGTTGGCGTCGAGGGCCGGGGGCAGGGAGAGGCCGGCGTAGTTGCCGGGCTTGGCGTTGCGCTTGTCGAGGGAGAGCCGCGGATCGGCGAGCGCCCGGCGCACGTCCTCGTAACGGGTCACCAGCCAGGCGGGGTTGCCGTCCGCGCCCTGGACGCGGTGGACCGGGCCGGCTTCCCGGAGGGCGGCGAGGGTGCCGTGCGGGTCGGCGATGAGGGGGCGTAGGTCGATGGGTCGCATGGCTCCGACCCTAGGCGGGCGGTCGGTGGGCGGACGCGCCCGGTCCGGCTTTTCACCCGCCCCGGGCGATCCGGCTTTTTCCCCCGCCCCGGGCAGGAGTTCGGCGCGGGCCGGCGGCGGTCCCGTGAGAACGGGCACCGGCACCGGCCCGCGCCGCGGGCGGCCGTGACCCCCGTCCATGGCCGCCACGTCTGTGGGTCGCGCGCCCTCAGGAGGGACGGCGCTCCGCACTGGTCTCCCGTAACTCCTTGAGCACGGCGTCGACCAGCTGGTCGTGGAAGACGTCGGCGACGAGCGCCAGGTGCTCGTGCTCGGCCGCCGGGTCGGAACTGACGGTCACCACCACGCTGTCCGCGTGCGGGACCGGGACGTGGCCGGTCGCCTGGTTGGCCAGGCCCCGGCGGAAGGCCGCGGCCTCCACCACGGCGGCGAGCCGGCGCTCGTCCAGCGCGGCGGCGTCCGCCCTGCGGTGGGCGATCTCCAGGGCGGCGGGCTCGACGTGGCGGCGGACGCCGCGCTGGATGTCGCGGATCTCGGCCATCTGCCGGTTGGCCCGCCACTCCAGGTCGGCCAGCGGCCACCGGGACGCCCAGCGGGAGGTGCCGATGGTCACCTCGGGGACGTGCGCCGTGACCTCCTCCCAGAGCGGGTGGAGGCGGCGCAGCCGGCGCCAGGCGGTGGCGCGGGGGCCGACGGCGGGCAGCGAGAAGCCGAGGAGGACCAGCAGGGCCGCCACCGAGGCGCTCATCGGGGCCACGCCGTTGGACAGCCAGTACACGTCGCGGCCGGCCCAGGTGAGGACGAACCCGGCGAGCTTGCAGGCGCAGTAGAGCAGCCCCAGCCAGCAGCCCGCGGCGAGCGTCCGCAGCCCCTTGGAGAGCCAGGACGGGCCGAGGGTGGCGGCGTAGCGGGGGCACAGCACGCCGAGTCCGGCCAGGCTGGTCCCGAAGATGGCGAGGTAGAGCGCCAGGAAGGCGACCACGCCGGGGGCGTCGGCGTAGGCGGTGCTGAAGTCGCGGGGGTGCTCGACGGCGTCCGGGCGGCCGACGGCGAAGCAGACGATCGCCGCCGTCCAGGCCGCCGCCACGGCGGCCACCGCGAACCGGGACCGGGCCACCGCGCGGGCGTGCGCCGCGGCGTCCCCGCGGCTGGTCCAGCGGAGCAGCAGCACGGTGGCGCCGGAGGCGAACAGCACGACGGCCGAGTAGAGGAAGACCATGGCCAGGTTGGCGACGCCGGTGAGCCGGTCGAAGGCGCGGTAGACGCTCGGCGCGGAGAACAGGAAGACGACGGGCACGCCGGCGGTCATCAGCGCGGTCAGGCCCAGGTCGGTGTTGCCGCGGTCGCGGAACCAGGCGCGGGCCTTGTAAGCGACGATGACCCAGGTGACGGCGGAGAAGGTGAGGTAGAGGGCGTCAAACACCGGCACCACCGCCCCCGTCCGTCCCGCCGGCGTCACCGTCGTCGGCCCGGGTCCGGCGGACGTGCTGGAGCGCGGGGCCGAGGGAGGCGGCGAGTTCGGCGGCCGGGCCCTCCAGCGGCTGCTCCTGGCCGGGCGGGGGCGGTACGACCTTCTCCATCAGGAGGGTGCCGAGGATCTCGGTCTCGCGCTCGGTGAGGTTGTCGTAGCAGTGGTGCCGGGCCAGGCCCATGGTGAGCCCCATCCGGCGCATGGCGGTGGCGACGTCGACGGACGGCGTCCACACCTTGAGGGCGTCCTCGGTGACCGTCGGGTCCTGGTCGTGGCCGAGCAGCAGGTGCCCGATCTCGTGCAGCACGATGTGGACCTGGTGCCAGGGCGAGGTCTTGAGCTCGTAGACGACCCAGTAGCCGTCGTCGGTGGTGGCGGTCATGCCGGAGACGACGCCGTCGAGGCTCATCGGCACCAGGTGGATCGGCCGTCCCACGCGGCGGGCGACGACGTCGCACAGGCCGCGGAGATCGGTGGAGGCCGGCAGCGCGAGCTCGGCGATGAGCTGCTTGCACCGTCGGCGAATCCGCCCCACCCGCATGACTGCACCGTCCTCGTCCTCGGTACGCCGCCAGTGGGTGAAGAGCCGATCGTCCGCCACGACGGTCACGGGCGCTCCTCACCCCCCGCCCCCGGCGGGTCCGACGGCAGGTTCATCTGCTGCCGGAACTGGGAGATGATGGTGGTCAGGCTGTCCTGGACCTCGGGCGGCAGGCCCACCGAGCGCAGGGCGATGGCCCGTACCCGCTGGTCCCGCATCGCGACGAGGAAGCGGACCTCCTCCTCCACCCTGGCGGTCTGCGGCGCCGACAGGTCGCCCATCAGGTAGCCGACCGGCACAGCGAAGAACTTCGCCAGCGCCCGCAGCACGTCCGGGCTGGGGTTGGCTCGCTTGCCGTTGCGCAGCATCGACAGGTACTGCTCGGTGAGCGTGACCCCGCCGTACTCCTCCGTGCCGCGGCTGATCTCCTCCGCGACATGGGCGTTGGTGTACGGCGCACCCGGCGGGTGCATGTTGGCGAACAGGTAGTTGAGCCGCCCCGCCAGTGGGCTGCCCGTGTCTCCCGCCGCTCTGTCCCCCCTGACCGCCATGTGTCCCCCCGTTCCAGGTGCCTGGTTTCGCACGGCCACCTCACGGCCGGTTAAGCCCTGAGGGGTCGCGATGGGCATCCTGTCACGCGCGGACGCCCAGCACTAGTCCGTTCCGGATTACGAGCGGATGACGGACTTAACCGTCGGTTGATGGCAGGTCAGAAAGGGCTGGACCAAGCGGCCGAGCCCGTGGGGGCCGGCTCCGGCGTCCTGGTGAATCCTGTCGCGTCCGCCTCTCGCCACACCCCTCCCGCCGGGTGGAGGATGACACGCTCACCTCGTATGTGCCCCCGCGCACCGGAGAGGAACCCGCCCATGCGCAGACCCCTCGCCGCAACCGCTCTCGCAGCCCTCCTCCTCGGCCTCACGGCCCTCTCCCCCGGCGGCCGCGCCGCCGCCGACCCCGGACAACGCGCCCTGGCCGCCGCGGCCGACGCCTACTGGACCGCCGACCGGATGGCCGCCGCCCTCCCCGCCGAGGCCGCGCGCCGCGCGGCGGCGGCCGCTCCCGGCACCCCCGGGGCCCCCGACGCCCGCAAGGCGCCCGTCCCCCCGAGCCACCCCTTCGACGGACTGCCCCAGGTGGGCACCTTCTTCTGGACCGACGGCCAGGGCCAGGGCCGGTTCTGCGGCGGGACGGTGGTCCGCAGCCCGTACCACAACCTGGTGGTGAGCGCGGCGCACTGCCTGCGCCGCCCCGATCCCAAGCGCCGGCTGTCGTTCGTCCCCCAGTACCACGACGGGCTGAAACCGCACGGCGTCTTCCCGGTCGAGGCGATCTACATCGACCAGCGCTACTACGACCTGGGCACCGACGGCGGCGCCCGCTGGGACTACACCGTCGTCCGGCTCGGCGACCGCGCGGACGGCACCCCGGTCGAGCGCGTGACCGGCGGCTTCGACCTCGCCTTCCACCCCGGCTACCGGCACTCCGACGTCCGGCTGATCGGCTACCCGGGCAACAGCGACGCCAAGTACCCCAAGCCCCTCGACTGCCGCTCCACCACCCGCCGTTACACCAGTACGGACCCCAAGGCCCCCGGCGACTTCCTGGAGATCCCCTGCGCCGGATACGTCGGCGGCACTTCGGGCGGCCCGTTCCTGATCCGCGGCGCGGCGGGCGGGTACACGCTGATCGGCGTGATCGGCGGCTACCACACGGGCGGTGACACTCCGGACATCTCGTACAGCTCCTACTTCACCGAGGACCTGCTGGACCTGTACGTCGACGCGGTGCACGGCGAGCCGCCGGCGGGCTGAAAGACGGAGAGGCCCCCGGGGAACGGATCCCCGGGGGCCTCTTCCCGTGCGCGGCGCGCGGGTCAGGCGCGGCGCGGGCGCCGCGTCAGCGTGTAGCCGCCGATGGCCGCGAGGGCGCCCAGCACGGCGCCGCCGACGGTCCACAGCCAGCGGTCCGACCACCAGCTCCCGTTCCAGCCGTCCTCCGGCTCGGAGACGGCCCCGGCGTGCAGCGGCGCGCCGAGCTCGCCGCCCTCGGCGTACTTGCCGCCGGCGTCCTCGGCGGTCGCCTCCACCTCGGCGTGCACCGGCAGGCCCATGTCCTGGTCGGGCCCGTCGGCGACGGTGAGGCGGATGTAGTACGCGCCCGGCAGCGGGTCGTTGGACCAGCGCTCGGCGTACGGCCGGACCGCGCGCAGGGTGCAGCTGAGGGTGACGGTGGCGTCCTGCTGGGACACCCGCTTCGTCTGCTCCCCCTCGGCGCACGCCTGGCGGCGGCGCAGGCCGTCGAAGACGTCCAGCTGCCAGGTGGCGGCACCGTGCCGGGCGCTCGCCTCCGGCAGCTTGACCGTGGCCTTGGCGGTGGGCCGCTGTCCGGCTCCGGCCGGGAACTGCCAGTAGAGGTAGTCACCGGTCGTACCGTCGGCGGTGGCCTTCTGGTCCTGCTTGACGGCCGTGGCGGTACGGAACGACGTACCCGCCTCGGTCGGGTCGCCGTTCTGGCCCTTGGTCCCGGCGGGGGCGTCGGCCACCGCCGTGCCGGAGACGGTGAACAGCGCGCCGGCCGCGAGCAGCCCGGCGGTCAGGGTCCGTGCGACACGCATCAGTTGGCCCTCCAGATCGCGACGCGCCAGCGGGCCAGCCAGCCCCACAGCAGACCGGCGACCAGGCCGGTGACGACGAGGACGGCGAGCAGCACCCAGCCCCGGCCGAGGCCGAACGCGGCCAGGTCGGAGGGCTTGTCCGGGGACTTCACCAGGTCGACGGCCAGTTCGACGGGCAGGCCGGGGTCGCGCTTGACGGAGGCCGGCGCGGAGAAGGAGTGCGAGACCTCCAGGCAGACCGTGCGCGCGTCGGCGTCGCCCTTGGAGTCCTTCTTGCCCTTGCTCACCGGGTAGCGCAGGCCGGAGGACATCACGTCGGTGCGCCCGTTGCCGGCGTCGGAGCCGCGGACGAGCTCCTGGCCGCCGTCGCCGACGGCTCTGACGAGGATGCCGTAGTCGCGGTCCACGGGCCGGTCGGCGCCGACGCTCGCGGCGGCGCGCAGCTCCTGGCCGGGCTTGACCTTGACCTTGTACCAGCGGTGCTCGCCGAAGGTCTCGCGGTCGGTCCACACACCGGCGCCGATCTCGGGCGCCGCGGAGCAGGCGTCCGCGCCCTTGGTGGGCTTGGGCGTGTCGTCGACGGGCGTCTCGGAGCGGCGGACGAGCTGCTTGATGCGGCCCGACAGCTCCTTGGTGTGCCGCACGGTGGTGTACGTGCCGCCGGTGGCCTCGGCGATGCAGGTGAGCTGCTCGCGGGTCTTGTCGTCGTGCGCCAGGCCGAGCGTGTCGATGGTCAAGTGCGTGCCCTTGGCGGCGAGTTCGCGCGCCACGTCGCACGGGTCGGGCTGGCCGCAGGAGTCCTCGCCGTCGGTGATGAGGACGATGCGGCGGGTGCCGCCGTCCTCGCCGAGGTCCTGGTCGGCGCCGCGCAGGGCGTAGCCGATGGGCGTCCAGCCGGTGGGGCGCAGGGTGGCGACGCGTGCCTTGGCCTCGGTCCGGTCGAGGCGGCCGACGGGGTACTCCTGCGTGCTGTCCTTGCAGCCGACCGCCTTGTCGTCCCCGGGGTAGCGGGAGCCGAGCGTACGGATGCCGAGCCGCACGCTCTCCGGGGTGGCGTCGATGACCTCGTTGAACGCCTGCTGGGCGGCGGCCATGCGGGACTGGCCGTCGATGTCGCGGGCCCGCATCGAACCGCTGACGTCGAGTACGAGCTCGACCTTCGGGGAATCCTTGGAGGGCCCGTCGGCGGCCTGCGCCGGCACGACACCTCCGGCCAGTGCGGCGAGCAGAGCGCAGGCGCCCGCCGCCAGCCGTCTTGTGATGATCATCCGAAGATCCTAGTGACCCACAGGCGGCCGACTCAAAACGGGAGTTGCGGGAGCGGGGTGCGCCGTGGGGGCGTCCGGGAGCGCGTGGAGGGCACCGGGAGCGCGTCCCGGTGCCCTCTGTCCGTCCCGTCCGTCCCGCCGGGGGCGGGCTAAGCCGGCGGCGGTCACAGCCCCTGCTGCCCGGACTTCTGCAGCTTGGTGATGTCGATGGTCTGGTCGGCCGGCGGCGCCTTCGCCGGGACCGGCTTGTCCCAGTCCGTCAGGGTGGTGACGGTGCCGTCCTTGGTGTCCTCGATCTTCAGCGGGTAAGGCTTGCCGGTGGTGGCGACGCTGATGGTGGTGCCCTTGGCGCTGATCGGGACGGCCTGCTGCCCGTCGACGGTGGTGACCGCGCCCTTGGTGATCGTCTCCGTGCCGCTGTCGTCCTGGCCCATCTGCGCCTGCATCGCGGCCAGGTTGCACGCCTTCGTCATGCCGCTGAGCTTGGGCTCGCTGGTGGGGCCGGAGACGTAGCGGCCCTTGAGCAGCTCGGCCGCCTGCGGGTTGGCCTTCGACGTCCACATCTTCTCGTCGGCCTTCAGCCACACCTTGTCGCCGAGCTTGATCACCTCGGCGGACCCGGAGGTGGGGGTGGCGATCGTGCCCGCGCAGTTGCCCTGCTTGTCCATGGCGAGGTCGACCTTCATCTGCTCGCCGTTCTTGCTGCCGCTCACCTTGAAGCGGAGCGAGCCCGCGTTCTTCAGCTCCGTCTTGGCCTTGTCGGATATCTCCTTGCCGGACAGCTTATCCACGCCGTTGCCGGACGCCGTGTCCTTGCCGGGCGCGGAATCGGCCGACTTGGCGGGCTTCTTGTCCCCCTTGTCGTCCTTGCTGTCGCTGCCGCAGGCGGAGAGTCCCAGGACCGCCGCCATGCCGACGGCGGTCATGGCGATGCCGTGCTTGCGCTTCATTCGGTGCCACTCACGCTTTCTCTGGATGCGCTGTCGAAGGCACTCACCTTACGGCCCGGCACCGACAACGGGCTTACAGGCCGGACTGCCACGACGGCGGCTCCGGGGCCGCCATGGCGTGCACGCGCTCGGTGACGGCCTTGGCGAGCTGCTCGCGCTCCTCGGGGGAGAGGCCGTCGAGGAGCGCGAGGGTGACGTCCCGTCCGTCCGCAGCGGGCCGGTCGCCGGACGGGGGGTGCGCGGTCACCCACTCCAGGACCTGCCGCACCTCCTCGGGGCGGTGCAGCAGCCAGAGCGCGGCCAGCGCGTCGGGGCCGGTGCGGACGGCCTGGAGGTAGAACTCGTACTCCTCGCGCCGCTGCGGCGACCACAGCAGCGGCGGCGCGCCCTTGTCCGCCGGGCGCGGCGGCTCGGCCGCGGGCTGGGCGGCGGCGAGGCAGCAGGCCAGCCCGGTGGCGTCCACCGGCTGCGGCTGGGCGAGCAGTTCGAGGAGGTGCTGGGCCGACGCCTGCTCGGGGGCGGTCTCGGCGCGGGCGGCCAGGGTCTGGAAGCGCCGGTCCAAATGGCCGACGACGGCCGCCCAGCAGCCTTCGGGCGGGCCGCCGGCGAGCACCGCGCGGGCCGGGTCGGCGACCCACCAGGAGACCTGGAGGGCCGCGGGCGCGCAGCCCGGCGGCAGCGCCCAGGTGCCGGTGCGGGGCGCGGTGTCGACGAGGTACGTCTCGCGGTAGCCGCCGAACGCGGCGCGGACGAACGAGCCGCGGCCGCCGGGCTCGCAGACGGTCCCGCCCTCGCCGTCCAGCAGCACCAGGGCCTGTTGGCCGGGCTGCGCGAGGCGGAAGCGGATGAGCTCCCCGAGGGGGCTGCGGGTCCCCCGGCGCCACGGCGGGGTGTCCGTCAGGGTGGCCGGGTACGGGGTGAGGGTCATGCCGGTCTCTCTCCTGCTGGTGTTCCGGTGTCGTACGGAAACGGCGGCTAAAGGGCCTGGCGCCAGGCGGCCAGGGCCTCGGCCGCCCGCCGCCCGCCGGGGGCGGGCCGGGCCGCCTCGAACGCGCTGAGCAGCCGCAGCACTCCGCCGCGCGGCGCGGCGCCCAGCCGGTCGGCGAGGTGTTCGACGAAGGGGGCGCGGCGGGGGTCGTCGGCCGCGCGGCGCTGCCACTCCAGGAGCGCGGCGCGCACGGCGGGGAAGGTCTCGGGTTCGGCGAGCGCGCACCGGATCAGCTCCAGGCCGGGCGGGTCCTCGCCGGGCCGGCCGGCGGGCCGGGTGCCGAGCAGGTGCCGGGTCCACCACTCGGCGGGTTCCCGGGCCGCGGCGGCGGTGCGCAGCAGGTGCGCGGTGGCGGTGCAGGCGGCCTGCCGGGTGGCGCCGCCGGCGCGGGACCAGGACACCAGCCCGGCGAGCAGGTCGGCCCGGCCCGCGGGTTCGGCGAACAGGGAGAGCAGCGCCCGGCGGACGGCGGAGGCGACGGCGCCCGTCCCGTCGCGCGGTCCGTCGCAGACGGTCCGCAGCAGGGTGAGCGCGGTCCCGGGCCGGGCCAGTCCGAACTCGGTGGCGCAGGCCAGGGCGACCGTGCAGCGCCGGGAGACCGAGACCTGCCGGCTCCAGCCGCGCAGCCGGGCCTTGACGGCGGTGGCGAGCACGGGGTCGGTGGAGGCGGCGCCCAGGGCGCGGGCGGCCAGCCGCCAGTCCGCGGGCCGGGTGGACGCGGCCAGTTCCTCGACCGGCCCGAGGGCCCGGCGGCCGGAGCTCCACTGGGCGCACCGGCCGAGGACGAACCCGGCGCGGTCGCCGCGCCCGTGCTCCGACGGCGTGGTGCCCAGCCACTCCACCAGCAGCTCGGCCGCCTCGGGATGTTCGCGCCAGACGTGCTCAAGGACCGCGCGGCCCTGGAGGTGCCGGGTGAACGCCACGGGCCGGGTGACGTAGCTGTAGGCGGAGGTGGTGTGCACCTCGGCGGGGCCCACGTACGCGCCGATCGCCTCCAGCCGTTCGCTGCGGGACCGGCGGAAGACGGCCCGCGGCGCCTCCTCCGCGTCCGCGTCTGGGTCGCCGCCGCCGAGCCGCCCGTCCGCGATCCGCAGCAGGCGCCCGGCCTCCTCCTCCACCAGCGTCTGGTCGAAGTGCTCGAAGACGCAGGCGGCCAGCAGCAGGGCGAGGTCCTCCGGGCTGTCGCGCAGCGCGTCCAGCAACCGCGGTGCCCGGTCGGCCGCGTGGAAGCTCAGGTGTTCGCGGACGCTCTCCGGGTCCGCGCCCCGCCGGACGACCCGGACGATCTCGGCGGCGATCTCGACGACCTGGCCGGGGCGCAGGCCGGGCTGGAGGATCTCGTCGAGCAGCCCGGGCGGCAGCGCGGCCAGCGCGGGGGCGACGTCGGCCGGGCCGCCGAGGACGGCGGCCAGCCGGGCGTCGAGGACGGCGCGTGGCTCCGGCGGCAGGGCCCGGACCGGCGGGGTGTGCAGGGTGTCGCCGAGGTGCGCCAGGACGGCCGGGGTCCAGGGGATGACGACGACCATGTGGGCGTCGGCCTGTTCGAGGCGCGCGCGGAGCCCGTCCAGGGCGATGGTGTCGAGCGCGGTGAGGCGCGGTTCGAGGAGGCCGTCGGCGAGGTAGCCGCGGGCCGGGGCGGCGCCGGGGGCCCAGGTGGTGAGGTCGGTGTCGGAGTCGAGGGCCCGGAGCGCGAAGCAACCGGTGCGCCGGTGGAGGAGGTTGAGGGCGGCGGTGCGGCGGCCGGTGCCGTCCGGTCCGGCGAGGAAGAGGAGGCGGTCGTCGCGCAGCCGGCCGAGGGCGCCCGCGAACCAGCCGGGTTCGGCGAACCCCTCCAGGGCGAGGGCGGTCCGCTCGGCGGGGATGTCGCCCTCGCGCGGCTCGACGCCGTCGCCGCGCGGGGCGGTCGGCTCGCCGTCGCCGGCGGCGTCGTAGTGCTGGCCGCCGCGGACCAGGTCGGAGATGTTCAGGAAGCCGCGGTTGTCCCAGATGTTGACGACCTGGAAGCGGCGGCCGAACTCCTCGGCCGCCTGCTCGCCGAGGTCGGGGGCGGGGTCGGGAGCGGGGGCGGGATCGCCTTGCGGCGGCGCCGCGTCGGAGGCGGGCGCCTCCGGCTCGTCGACGAGGGCGGACTCGCTCACCGGCCCGCTCCCCGCGCGTCGTCCCGCGGGTCGGCACCGAAGGAGACGTGCTGGCCGCCCTCCACCGAGCCGTTGTTGAGGAAGCCGCGGTTGCCCTGGCTGTTGATGGTGGTGGTGCCGCGGTGGGCGGCGGGCGCGGGCGCGGGCCGGTCCCGCCGCTCGGGTGCGGGCGCGGTGGCGGGCGCCGGCTCCTCGCCCTCCGGCCGTTCGCCGAGGATCCGGCGGTCGTAGAGGTTACCGGAGGGCGCGGGCACGTACAGCCAGGCGAGCTGCTGGAAGTTCTTGCCGGCGACGGTGGCCGGCACCTCGATGAACTGGTCCGGGTGGCGGCGGGTGTAGCCGGAGAGGACCGCGTCCTCGAAGACGCGCTGCGAGAGGATCGCGGCGACCTGGGTGATGCTCTCGCTGGACGCCGCGAGGATGGCGCGGACGGGCCGGGAGTCGAGCAGCCGGTGGGTGTCGTTGCGCGGGGTGCCGTTGCCGTCGCCGGGGGCTCCGGAGTCGGGGAGCGGTCCGACGTGGAGGCTGGCCCGGAGGCGGACGCGGCCGGTCGCGGTGGCGTGGATGTTGTAGTCGGTGAGGACTTCCTGGAGTTCGTGCAGGAAGGGGTGGATGACCCGGGGCAGGGCGACGGGGTCGAAGCCCATGGCGAAGCCGTCGCCGGTGTTGTTGGCGAACTTCCGCTCCTGCCAGAGCTGTTCGAGGCCGGAGCGGGTGAACGCCTGCCCGAGGAGCTGCGGGATGACGGTGGTGAGGGAGGCGTGTTCGGCGGCGGGCCGGCCGGTGAAGTCCTTCGCGTCCACGGCCAGGATCCCCCGGTAGGGCGGCAGGTCGCGGCTGACGCTCCAGGGGGCCGGGCCGGTGGCGGGGGCGTCCGTGACGGACATGGGCGACTCCTCGGTGGTGAGGTCGTGCGGAAACGATCCTTGGGGTGACACCCGGCACCCCGTTCCCCCCGGTAGGGGTGCCGGGCTCGCCTCGGATCCTTCTGGAGTCGCGTGGTTCGGTGTGCACCACGAGTGCACTGGGGACGTGACGAGCGTCACGCGTCCGCGTACGACCCGTCCGTCACGGCGGCCGCCGCCCGCAGGGCGTCGAGGTCGTGGACGACGACAACGCCGCGCTCGGCGGTGACCACCGGGGTGCCGATCTCGGACAAGGCCGTGCTGACGGTGTTGCGGGACACCCCGAGGTACTGGCCGAGTTCGGTGCGGGTGACCGACAGGTGCGCCCCGTCGCCGGTCCGCTCGCCGTACGCCGCCTCGGCGAGGGCGAGCAGCGCCTGGGCGACCCGCTCCCGCGAACAGCAGCCGCCACGGGCGCGGTCGGACTGCCGCAGCCGGGTCAGGGCGTGCCGGGTGAGGACCGGCGACAGGTCGTGCCGTTCGACGAAGACCCGGAACCGGCGCCCCTCCACCACGACGACCGTGACGTCTCCTATGGCCGACACGGACGCCAGCCGCCGCTCGTTCCGCTCCAGCACCGCGGCCTCGCCCACCACGTCGCCGGCGCCCCGGAACGCCAACACGCGTATCCGGCCGTCCCGTTCCACCCGGGTCACCTTGACCACGCCCTCGACCAGGGCGAGGACGTGCGTACCGGTGTCGCCCTGGCGCAGCAGCGTCTCGCCGGCGCGGTGCCGGCGCGGCCGCCCCTCGTCGAGCAGCCGCTTCCACAACGGCTCGCCGGCCAACCGGGTGAAGGTGACGCCCAGCGCCGGGTCGTGCCGCTCCCTCTTTCCGTCCATGGCAGGACTGTAGATGTAACGGGCGTCACGGCGGCGCGAGATGAGGGAGCCCGGCCGGAGCCCCGGCGCGAACGCGCGCCGGGGCTCCGGCCGCCGGGATCACTCCCCGTCCGCGCCGCCTTCCAACTCGCCCTCCGTCTCCAGGAACACCTGGCGCAGGGCGGCCAGCGTCTCGGCGTCGGGCTTGGCCCACATGCCGCGGCTCTCCGCCTCCAGCAGCCGCTCGGCGATGCCGTGCAGCGCCCAGGGGTTGGCCTCCTGGAGGAAGGCGCGGTTCTCGGGGTCGAGGACGTACGCCTGGGTGAGCTTGTCGTACATCCAGTCGGGGACGACGCCCGTGGTGGCGTCGTAGCCGAACAGGTAGTCGACGGTGGCGGCGAGTTCGAAGGCGCCCTTGTAGCCGTGGCGCCGCATCGCCTCGATCCAGCGGGGGTTGACCACCCGGGCGCGGAAGACGCGCGAGGTCTCCTCGACGAGGGTGCGGGTGCGGATCGTCTCCGGCCGCGTGGAGTCGCCGATGTACGCCTCGGGTGCCTTGCCGCGCAGGGCCTTCACCGTGGCCACCATGCCGCCGTGGTACTGGAAGTAGTCGTCCGAGTCGGCGATGTCGTGCTCGCGGGTGTCGGTGTTCTTCGCGGCGACGGCGATCCGCTTGTAGGCGCTCTCCATCTCGGCGCGGGCCGGCCGGCCCTCCAGTCCGCGGCCGTAGGCGTAGCCGCCCCAGACGGTGTAGACCTCGGCGAGGTCGGCGTCGGTGCGCCAGTCGCGGCTGTCGATGAGCTGGAGCAGGCCGGCGCCGTAGGTGCCGGGGCGGGAGCCGAAGATCCGGGTGGTGGCGCGGCGTTCGTCGCCGTGCTCGGCGAGGTCTGCCTGGGCATGCGCCCGGACGAAGTTGAGCTCGGCGGGCTCGTCGAGGGCGGCGACGAGCCGTACCGCGTCGTCCATCAGACCGATGACGTGCGGGAAGGCGTCGCGGAAGAAGCCGCTGATGCGCAGGGTGACGTCGATGCGGGGGCGCCCCAGCTCCTCCAGGGACACGGCTTCGAGTCCGGTCACGCGGCGCGACGCCTCGTCCCACACCGGCCGGACGCCCAGCAGCGCCAGCGCCTCGGCGACGTCGTCGCCCGCGGTGCGCATCGCGCTCGTCCCCCACAGGGAGAGGCCGACGGAGGTGGGCCACTCGCCGTTGTCGGCGCGGTAGCGCTCCAGGAGGGAGTCGGCCAGGGCCTGGCCGGTCTCCCAGGCGAGCCGGCTGGGGACGGCCTTGGGGTCGACGGAGTAGAAGTTGCGGCCGGTCGGGAGGACGTTGACGAGGCCGCGGAGCGGCGAGCCGGACGGGCCGGCCGGGACGAAGCCGCCGGCAAGGGCGTGCACCGCGTGGTCGAGCTCGTCGGTGGTGGCGGCGAGGCGCGGGACGACCTCGCGGGCGGCGAAGGCGAGGATGGCGGCGACGCCGTCGCGCTGCCCTTCCGGGAGTTCGGCGCAGACGCCGGCGACGGCCTCGGGGTTCCAGTCCGCCGCCTCCATGGCCTCGACGAGGGCGCGGGCGCGCTCCTCGGCCTCGTCGGCGGTGGTGCGGGTGGCGGCGGACTCGTCCAGGCCGAGGGCCTCGCGGAGGCCGGGCAGGGCGGAGGTGCCGCCCCAGATCTGCCGGGCGCGCAGGATGGACAGGACGAGGTTGACGCGCTCGGGGCCGGTGGGCGCGCCGCCGAGGACGTGCAGGCCGTCACGGATCTGGGCGTCCTTGACCTCGCACAGCCAGCCGTCGACGTGCAGCAGGAAGTCGTCGAAGCCGTCGTCGTCGGGCCGGTCCTGCATGCCGAGGTCGTGGTCGAGCTTCGCGGCCTGGATCAGGGTCCAGATCTGCGCGCGGATCGCCGGGAGCTTGGCCGGGTCCATGGCGGAGATCTGCGCGTACTCGTCGAGCAGCTGCTCCAGGCGCGTGATGTCGCCGTACGACTCGGCGCGGGCCATCGGCGGGACGAGGTGGTCGACGAGCGTGGCGTGGGCGCGGCGCTTGGCCTGGGTGCCCTCGCCCGGGTCGTTGACGAGGAAGGGGTAGACGAGCGGGAGGTCGCCGAGGGCCGCGTCGGGGCCGCAGGCGGCGGACAGGCCGGCGTTCTTGCCGGGCAGCCACTCCAGGTTGCCGTGCTTGCCGAGGTGGACCATGGCGTCGGCGCCGAACCCGCCGTCCTCGCGGGAGGCGGCGATCCACCGGTAGGCGGCGAGGTAGTGGTGCGACGGGGGCAGGTCCGGGTCGTGGTAGATCGCGATGGGGTTCTCGCCGAAGCCGCGCGGCGGCTGGATGAGGATCAGCAGGTTGCCGCGGCGCAGGGCGGCGAGGACGATGTCTCCCTCGGGGTTGCGGCTGCGGTCGAGGAACATCTCGCCGGGAGCGGGACCCCAGTGCTCCTCGACGGCTTCGCGCAGCTCGGCCGGGAGTTGGGCATACCAGCGCTTGTAGTCGGCGGCCGGGATGCGGACGGGGTTGCGGGCGAGCTGCTCCTCGGTGAGCCACTCCTGGTCGTGGCCGCCGGCCTCGATGAGGGCGTAGATCAGCTCGTCGCCGTCGCCGGACTCCAGGCCGGGCACGGGCTCGTCGCCGAAGTCGTAGCCCTCCTCGCGCAGGCGGCGCAGCAGGGCGACGGCGCTGGCGGGGGTGTCGAGGCCGACGGCGTTGCCGATGCGGGAGTGCTTGGTGGGGTACGCGGAGAGGACGAGGGCGATCCGCTTCTCGGCGGCGGGGACGTGCCGCAGTCGGGCGTGCTTGACCGCGATCCCGGCGACGCGGGCGGCGCGCTCCAGGTCGGCGACGTAGGCCGGGAGTCCGTCCTCGTCGACCTCCTTGAAGGAGAACGGGACGGTGATGATGCGGCCGTCGAACTCCGGGACGGCGACCTGGGTGGCGGCGTCCAGCGGCGAGAGCCCCTCGTCGTTCTCCTCCCAGGCGCTGCGCGGCCCGGTCAGGCAGAGCGCCTGGAGGACGGGCACGTCGAGGGCGGCGAGCGCTCCGGCGTCCCAGGACTCGTCGTCGCCACCGGCGGACGCGGCGGCGGGCTTGGTCCCGCCGGCCGCGAGGACGGTGGTGACGACGGCGTCGGCCGCGCCCAGCGCCTCGACCAGCTCGGGCTCGGGGGCGCGCAGCGAGGCGACGAACAGCGGCAGGGCACGGCCGCCGGCGTCCTCGATGGCGCCGCAGAGGGCTTCCACGAACGCGGTGTTGCCGCTCATGTGGTGGGCGCGGTAGTAGAGCACGGCGACCGTCGGGCCGCTCGCCCCCGGCTTGGGGGTGCGCTCCAGCGGGCCCCAGGTGGGGGCGGCGGCCGGGGGCTCGAAGCCGTGGCCCGTGAGCAGCACGGTGTCGGAGAGGAAGCGCGCGAGCTGTTCGAGGTTGGCGGGGCCGCCGTGGGCGAGGTAGGCGTGCGCCTCGGCGGCGATGCCGATGGGCACGGTCGAGTGCTCCATCAGCTGTGCGTCGGGGGCCTGTTCGCCGGTGAGGACGACGACGGGCTTCTCCGCCGCGAGGAGCCGGTCGAGCCCTTCCTGCCAGGCGCGGACACCGCCGAGCAGCCGTACGACGACGAGGTCGACGCCGTCCAGCAGCGCCGGCAGCTCGTCGAGCGCGAGCCGGGAGGGGTTGGCGAGCCGGTACGGGACCGGGCTGCCCTGGGCGGCGGCAGCGCGGGCGCTGAGCAGGTCGGTGTCGGAGGTCGACAGCAGAAGGATCACGGCACGGCCTTCCTCGGGGTCCGCGCCCCGGGCGGTTGGGAGGACGGCGGGAGTTCCTGACTCGCTCGGCGGCGTGGTGCGTTGTGCTGCTGCCGTGCTCACAGTGGCGGGACCGTGCCGGAGTTCCACCGGCTTCCTCCCCTGGCGCCGTCGCTGGCGTCCGGCGGATGGTTCCGCCGATCAGCCATAGTAGCGACCTGCGGGTTCGGGGCCGAGGGGGGAGTTTTGCCCCGGACCCGCCCTTTCACCGTTTCTTGCGGGGGCAAGCCCCCGCACCCCCTGAAACCGCGCTCCGCGCGGTTGTCCTCAAACGCCGGACGGGCTGAAATCAGCCCGTCCGGCGCTTGAGGACGAGCGGCGAAGCCGCGAAAGCGGGGTCTGGGGCGTCAGCCCCAGGAAACGGCGAAGGGGCGGGACCGGGGCAAACCCACCCCCCGACCCCGTCGGTATGCTCGCCGCCATGCCCGTCACCCCCACACCCCCCGGCGGCGACCGCGTCCGCGACCGCGGCGACGCGTGCCCCGGCGCCCTCCGCCTGCACGCCGCCGACGACGGCGCACTGGCCCGCGTCCGCCTCCCGGCCGGACTTCTGACGATCCGTCAGGCGGCGGAACTGGCCGCGCTGGCGGAGGAGTCGGGCGACGGCAACCTCGACATCACCTCCCGGGGCAACATCCAGCTCCGCGCCCTGCCCGCCGGCTCCGGAGGCGAGCTGGGGACCCGCCTCCGTGCCGCCGGCCTCCTCCCCTCCGACCGCCACGAGCGCGTCCGGAACATCGCCGCGTCCCCCCTGCACGGCCTCGACGGGACCGGCCACGCGGACGTCGGCGCCTGGGCCCGCGAACTGGACCGTCTGCTCTGCGCGGACGACGAGGTCACCGCCCTCTCCGGCCGCTTCCTCTTCGGCCTCGACGACGGCCGCGGCGACATCGCCGCCCTCGTCCCCGATGTGACATTGATCGCAGAGCCGGACGGCGGGACGGCCGTGCTCTGTTACGCCGCCGAGGGCCCGGGCCTGCGCCTCCCGGCCGCCGATGCGCCCCGCGCGGCCGTCGTCGCGGCCCGTCACTTCCTCGCCGCGCACGGCGGTTCCGCGTGGCGGGTCACGGAACTCCCCGCCGACCGCCGCCCGGACGTCACCGCCCTGGCCGCCGCCCTCGCCGCCGCCGGGATGACCGCCGTCCCCGCCGCCGTCCCCACGGCCCGTTCGGCCGCGCCGCCACCGGGACCGGTGTCCGGACCCCACGGCCGTACCGCCCTCTCCGTCGCCGCTCCGCTGGGCCGGCTGACCGCCGGTCAGTGGCGGCTGCTGGTCGCCGCCGCCGAGGCCGGTTCCGGCGAACTGCGCGTGACGCCCTGGCGGGGCGTCGTCGTCCCCGGCCTGGCCGACGCGGGAGAGGCCGCCGCCCGGCTCGCCGGACTCGCGGACGCCGGCCTGGTGGTCTCCGCCGCCTCCCCCTGGTACGGCGCGGGCGCCTGCGCCGGGCGCCCGGGCTGCGCCAAGTCGCGCGCCGACGTGCGCGCCGACGCGACCGCCGCGCTCACCGGCACGCGCCCTGGCGGCACCGGGGACCTGCCGGTCTACTGGTCGGGGTGCGAACGGCGCTGCGGACACCCCGGCGGGCGGTGGGTCGACGTCCTGGCGGCGGACGACGGCTACCGCGTGGCGGTACGGACCGGGGGCGGGGGGCCGGAGGACGGCGGTCACCCCGTCACCGTCACCGCGTCCGACCTGCCCGGCGCGGTGGCCGCCGCCCGCTCCGGCCCGGACGGCGACGGGACGCCGTGAGGGTCCCGCACACGGCGACCGGGTGCCGGGTACCGGCGGAGCACGGCCGATGTATAGATGTACCGACCATGACGACCATGCCGACGAGGCCGACCGCGCGGGCGCACCCTCCGGGAACGTCCCGGACGCCCGCCCCCGGGGCACGTACCGCCCGGCGCGCCCCGGCCCCGGCCGGCCGGTCGTCCCCGAGCGCGTGACCGCGACCGGCGTGTGACGCGACCGGCGCGTGCACGCGACCCGAGCGTGAGCGCATCCCGCGCGTGAGCGCGACCAGCAAGCCCAGCGAGCGAGGCAGAGGCAGCACAGTGTTCGACTACGACAAGGACGGCGCGTCCATCTACCGCCAGTCCTTCGCCACCATCCGCGCCGAGGCGGACCTCGGCGGCCTGCCGCCGGACGTGTCCCGGGTCGCGGTCCGCATGATCCACGCCTGTGGGATGACGGACCTGGTGCGCGACCTCGCGTACTCCCCGGACGTCGTGACCGCGGCGCGCAAGGCGCTGCTCGCGGGCGCGCCGATCCTCTGCGACGCCAACATGGTCGCCAGCGGCGTCACCCGCAAGCGGCTGCCGGCGGACAACGAGGTGCTGTGCACCCTCACCGACCCGGCCGTGCCCGAACTCGCCGCCCGCATGGGCACGACGCGCAGCGCCGCGGCCCTGGAGCTGTGGCGGGACCGGCTGGACGGGGCCGTGGTGGCCGTCGGCAACGCGCCCACCGCGCTGTTCCGGCTGCTGGAGATGGTGGCCGAGGGCGCGCCGCGCCCGGCGGCGGTGCTCGGCATACCCGTCGGGTTCATCGGCGCGGCCGAGTCGAAGGACGCCCTGGCGGAGAACACGCTGGGGCTGGAGTACCTGGTGGTGCGCGGGCGGCGCGGCGGCAGCGCCATGGCCGCCGCCGCGATCAACGCGATAGCGAGCGAGGAAGAGTGAGCGAGCAGCAGTCCCCGGCCACCGGCCGCCTCTACGGGGTGGGCCTGGGCCCCGGCGACCCGTCGCTGATGACCCTGCGGGCGGTGGAGTGCATCGCGGCGGCCGACGTCGTCGCGTACCACAGCGCCCGCCACGGCCGCAGCATCGCGCGTTCCATCGCCGAACGGCACCTGCGCGCCGACCACATCGAGGAGCCGCTGGTCTACCCGGTCACCACGGAGACCACGGACCACCCGGGCGGCTACCGGGGCGCGATGGAGGAGTTCTACGAGGAGGCCGCGGCGCGGCTGGCCGCGCACCTGGACGCCGGGCGCACGGTGGCGGTGCTCGCGGAGGGCGACCCGCTCTTCTACAGCTCCTACATGCACATGCACAAGCGGCTCTCCCACCGCTACCCGACCGAGGTCGTCCCCGGCGTCACGTCCGTCAGCGCCGCCGCGGCGCGGCTGGGCGAGCCGCTGGTCGAGGGCGAGGAGGTCCTGACCGTCCTGCCGGGCACGCTGCCGGAGGAGGAGCTGGCCGCGCGGCTCGCGGCGACCGACTCCGCCGTGGTGATGAAGCTCGGCCGCACCTTCCCGGCGGTGCGGGGCGCGCTGGAGCGCTCCGGCCGGCTGGCGGAGGCGCGGTACGTGGAGCGGGCCACGATGCCCGGCGAGCGCACCGGGCGGGTGGCGGAGGTGGACCCGGAGTCCGTCCCGTACTTCTCGGTGGCCGTGCTGCCCAGCCGGGTGGCCGCCGCCACCGGTCCCGTCCCGGCGGAGGAGCCTTCGGGGACGGACGGCGGCGAGGTCGTCGTCGTCGGACTGGGCCCGGCCGGGCCGCGGTGGCTGACGCCGGAGGCGCGCGGTGAACTGGCCGCCGCCGAGGACGTCGTCGGCTACACCACCTACGTGGACCGGGTGCCCCTCCGCCCCGGGCAGCGCCGCCACGCCTCGGACAACAAGGTGGAGTCGGAACGCGCCGAGTTCGCCCTGGACCTGGCCCGGCAGGGGCGCCGGGTGGCGGTCGTCTCCTCGGGCGACCCGGGCGTCTTCGCGATGGCCAGCGCCGTCCTGGAGGTCGCCTCGGAGGGCCCGTACCGGGACATCCCGGTGCGGATCGTGCCGGGCATGACGGCCGCGCACGCGGCGGCGGCCCGGGCGGGCGCGCCGCTCGGGCACGACTACGCGGTGGTGTCGCTCTCCGACCGGCTCAAGCCGTGGGAGGTCATCGCGGAGCGGCTGCGCGCCGCCGCCGCGGCCGACCTGGTGCTCGCCCTGTACAACCCGGGCTCGCGCAGCCGCGTCTGGCAGGTCGGCAAGGCTCGCGACCTGCTGCTGGAGCACCGCTCCCCGGACACCCCGGTGGTACTCGGCCGGGACGTGGGCGGCCCGGAGGAGAGCGTCCGCGTGGTCCGGCTCGGGGAACTCGTCCCCGAGGAGGTCGACATGCGCACCCTCCTCATCGTCGGCTCGACGCAGACGCGGGCGGTGCGGCGCGGCCCCGGCGAGGGGACGGACATCGTCTGGACGCCGCGGCGGTATCCGGAGCGGTGACGGGTCCGTAGGGGGGCGGCGGCGCACACGGCCGCCCCCCTACGGGATGAACCCCATGCACGCGAGCAGCGTGCGGGCCTCCACGTTCAGGAGGCCGCCGTACTGGTTGAGCGCGGCGAGCTGGCCGCAGGTCGCCCAGCGGAAGGCGTCGCCCTGGTCGAGCGGGACGTCGTCGCCGACCCGGACGGCCAGGTAGCGGTTGCGGGCGTGGTGGAAGCGGCCGCCCTCCTCGGACTGCACCACGTCGAACAGGACGCGGCCGGGCGGCGGCGCCGAGGCGGCGGCCAGCACGGTGTCGAGGTGCCGCGGGCGCCGGTCCCCCGGCAGGTGGGCGTAGTTGGCGGGGACGCACTGCACGGTGGGGCCGATCTCGGCCGTGTCCCGGGTGCCGGCCTCCGCCCTGGCCTGTACCAGGACGTGCGGGGTGCCGCCGATGTCGCGCACCAGGAAGGCGACGACGCCCTGACCGCGGGGGGCGAGCAGCGGCTGGGACCAGGCGGCCACCTCCCGGCTGCCCGCCCGGACGTCGACGCCGATGATCCGGAAGTAGCGGCCCTCCTCGTGGCTCACCTCGTCGTCGGTCACCCGCCAGCCGGTGGTCTCCCGCAGCGGTATGCGGCGGCGGACGGTCGGTTCGGCCGTTCTGTGGTGGGTGAGCCAGTTGAGGAGTTCGGGGAGGGAGTGAAACGGGCGGCCGTGGAAGCGGGCGGCGGCGGGCCCGGCGCTGCCGGCGAGGTGCGAGAGGACGGTCCGGGTGTCCATGTTGACCAGGTCGTCCACCGCGAGCAGCCGGCCGATCTCGTCCATGCTCAGCCAGCGGAAGTCGTCGAGGACCGGTACCTCCTCGTCGCTTCGGACGGTCCGGACGACGATGTTGCGGTTGCGCTTGGCGAGGAACCAGGCGCCCTGCTCGCTCTGCAGCGCGTCCGCGAGCGGCCGGCCGCGGCCCAGGGTGGTGAACAGGTCGAGGTACGGGACCGCGCGGCCCCGGTGGACCCGGGTGTAGTTGCTGCGGGTGGCCTGCACGGTGGGCGACAGCTGGAGGGCGTTGACGTTGCCGGGCTCCATCTTGGCCTGGAGCAGGCAGTGCGGGACGCCGTCGAAGTCCCGGACGAGGATGCCGAGGACGCCGTGTTCCGGCTGGCTGATGACGGGCTGCCGCCACTCCTCCACCGCGCGCCCGGGCACCCGGACGTCCAGGCCGTGCACGCCGAAGAAGCGACCGCTGCGGTGCAGGAGATCGCCGGTCTCCGGGTCCGCGCTCCAGCCGTCGAGCTTCGTCAGGGGCACGCGGGTGACCCGGTAGGCGTGCGCTGCGCGGCGTTCCTCGAACCAGCGGTGGAATTCGGCGAGATCGGTGGACACCGTCGCGACACTCCCTGGGCCGGGCCCGGGGGCCGGCCCCGGAACGCTTGCGGGACGTACTCGGAACGCTACGGGCACAGCCTGCCGCACCCGGGCGGGGGCGCGGATGCGCAGTTGAACACGGGCGGGGGCGGCGGGGCGGGCACGCTCGGGGACGGCACAGCGACATCACACGTCACCGCGAACCCTCAACTCATCGGCAGCGTAGGCGCGTTGGGGGATCGAACCGCTCGCGCCCGCCCCTTCACGCCCTGCCGCGCCCCGGTCCACCGTCCGTTCGGAAACGGACGGGCACGCGCCGTCGGGGGCGTACGCGCGTCAGCCCCGTCCGCGCGTCAGACCGCCCCCGTCCCCCGCAGCCACGCCACCGCCTCCTCCGGCGCGGCGACCGTCGGCACGCCCGCGGGCAGCGGCGGGCGGCGGACGACGACGACGGGGATCCCGGCCTCGCGGGCGGCGGTCAGCTTCGCGGCCGTGGCCGCGGCGCCGCTGTCCTTCGTCACCAGGACGTCGACGCGGTGCCGGCGCAGCAGTTCGCGCTCCCCGTCGACCGTGAAGGGGCCCCGGGCCAGCAGGATCTCGGTCCGGGGCGGCATCGGCGGCGAGGGGGCGTCGACCGAGCGCACGAGGAACCACATATTCTCTAGGTGCGCGAAGGCGGCGAGTCCCATCCTGCCCGTGGTCAGGAAGACGCGGTTCCCCAGGCCGGGCAGCGCCTCCGCCGCTTCGGCCAGCGACCCGACCGGACGCCAGTCGTCCCCCGGTCCCGCCGTCCAGCCGGGGCGGCGGACGGCCAGCAACGGAACCTGAGCCTCCGCGGCGGCCCTCGCCGCGTTGGAACTGATCGTGTCGGCGAAAGGATGCGTGGCGTCGATGAGCGCGTCGACGTGCTGCTCGCGCAGCCACCGGGCCAGCCCCTCGGGGCCGCCGAAACCGCCGATCCGCACCTGCCCCGCGGGCAGCCGCGGCGCGGCGACGCGTCCGGCGAGCGAGCTGGTGACCCGCAGCGCGGGCTCGCCGGCCAGCGCGGCGGCGAGCCCGCGGGCCTCCGTCGTGCCGCCCAGGATCAGGATGTGGCGCTCGGCACCCACGCTCACCCGCCGCCTTTCCGCTCGTCCTTCCGTCCCCCCGGTGGGACGGAAAGGCCCAGCCTACGGCGGGTGGCCGGCGTGACCGACACCACGGCGGCGGCCGGGGCCCCCGGCGCGACGGCCAAGGGCGGCCGCGCCGCGCAGCTCGCGCACACGGGTCTGCGGCACGGCTGGACGACGGGCGCCTGCGCGACGGCCGCGACCACCGCCGCGTACACCGCCCTGCTCACCGGGGACTTCCCCGATCCGGTGACGATCACCCTGCCCAAGGGGCAGACGCCGGCCTTCGCCCTGGCGGCGGAGGAACTGGCCGCCGGGCACGCGATGGCGGCGATCGTCAAGGACGCGGGGGACGACCCGGACGTCACCCACGGCGCCCTGATCCGCGCCACCGTTCGGCTCCTGCCGCCCGGCTCGGGGGTCGTCTTCCGGGCGGGCCCGGGCGTCGGCACGGTCACCCGGCCGGGACTTCCGCTGCCGGTGGGCGAACCGGCGATCAACCCGGTGCCGCGCCGGCTGATGACCGAGCACGTGGCGGAGGTCGCGGCCCGGCACGGCGGGACGGGCGACGTGGAGATCGAGGTCTCGGTCGACCACGGCGAGGAGATCGCCCGCTCCACCTGGAACCCCCGGCTGGGCATCCTGGGCGGCCTGTCCATCCTCGGCACGACGGGCGTCGTCGTGCCCTACTCCTGCTCCGCCTGGATCGACAGCATCCGCCGCGGCGTCGACGTGGCCCGCGCGGCGGGGCGCCGGCACGTGGCCGGCTGTACGGGCTCGACGTCCGAGAAGGTCGCGGTGGCCGTGCACGGGCTGCCCGAGGACGCGCTGCTCGACATGGGCGACTTCGCGGGCGCGGTGCTCAAGTACATCCGCCGGCACCCGGTGGACCGGCTGACCATCGCGGGCGGCTTCGCCAAGCTCTCCAAACTGGCGGCCGGCCACCTGGACCTGCACTCGTCCCGCTCCCAGGTCGACAAGGGCTTCCTCGCCGAACTGGCCCGCCACGCCGGCGCGGACGAGGCCCTCGCGGCCGAGGTCGTCTCCGCCAACACCGGTCTGGACGCCCTCCAGCGCTGCGCCGCGCGCGGCGTCCCGCTCGGCGACCTGGTCGCGGCGACGGCCCGCGACGAGGCCCTGACCGTCCTGCGCGGCGCACCCGTCGCCGTCGACGTGCTGTGCGTCGACCGGGCGGGGACGATCGTGGGGCGGGCGGAGTCCAGGGGGCCGGGGCGGGGCTGAGCCCACCCGGCACGGGCCGGCGCGCGACGGCCCCGGGGCGCCTGTCCCCGTCGGCAGCCTGCGCGGATCGACCGGGCCGGAACGGTCGCCGGCCGCGCCCAGCTCAGAGAGCCGGGACGGGGGGTTACCTGGGCGTTTTCCGTAACCGTCGGGGCGGTAGGGTCTCCTGGGATCAGTGAGGCAACAGCAGGGGGGACAAAGGGACATGCGGCTTCGGCACTTCACCCGTGCGTGGGGACTGCCGCTCCTCGCCGGAGCGCTTCTGGCCACCTCCGCGTGCGGCGGAGACAAGGGGGACGGCAAGGAGACCCCGGAGGCCGTCCGCACCCAGGCGCCCGCCGGGGACGCGCACAGGAAGCGGCCGGGCGGCGCCGATGCCGACGTGAAGCCGCTGGACGCCGCCCGCCTGCGCCAGCGGCTGGTGACGCTCGCGGACCTGGGCCCGGGCTACACCGAGGTGCCGGACGACGGGAAGGACGAGGCGGACCTCGGAGCGACGGGCTGCGCCGCGATGGAGCGGCTCAGCGCCCGGCTGCCCTCCTTGAAGCTCGCCGCCGAGGTCAAGACGGGCTTCAGGTACGGCGGGACCGGGGACTCGGGGATGGCGGTCGAGCTGGACAGCGACTCCCCCGCTCGGATCTCCGCCGTCTACAAGGAGATCTACGACTCCTTCAACTCCTGCCCCTCCTTCTCCTTCACCGCAGGCACCACGCCGACCCGGGCCACCTCGGCCAGGCCCGAGCTCCCCGCGCTCGGTGACGAGCGGTTCGGCACTCTCCTGACCCTGGACGGCGCGAACGGGCCGACGGTCATCAAGTACGTCACCGTCCGCAAAGGCAGCGTCTCGGCGACGCTCATCGGCTCCCCCGCACTGGTCGACAAGCACATCGGCAAGGCCGTCGACAAAATGACGAGGAGCTGACCACCGACCCGTTCGGAATCAACTAGCCCTTCAGCAAGGGCTCCTGAAGCTCCGTCACCCACCCCGCCGGGTCCTCCGGGCACTCCAGGTAGAGCTCCCGCGCGTACCCCGCCGACCGGTGGCCGTTGGCGTCGATCCAGCGGGCGAGGGCCTGGGCCGTGGGGAGGACGTCGTCCATCGGGCCGCGGTGGACGACGGTGGCGGCGGTCTCGATGCCGGGGAGGTCGACGAGGCCGAAGCCCGCGGCCGTGACCCCCGGGCCGACCGGGAACGCCGCGTGGGCGAGGATGCCACCGGAGCCGCCGGGGTCGTCCTCGTAGTAGGCGATGGCCGGGCCCGCCGGGGTCACCCCGGCCTCGTCCAGCCGCCGGCACAGCTCGGCGAACAGCGGGCTGACGACCGGGCCGATCTCCTCGGGCGCGTAACCGGCCGCGACGGCGCTCAGCTCGGCCACCCGTACCGCCGGGACGCCCTTGACCACCACATCGTGGGTACTCATGATTCCCTCGCTCTCGATGCTCCGGAGCCTCGCCTCGACCTGCGTCAGCCGGGCCGCCGCCGCGGTGGCGGCGGCCTCCAGTTCGGCGCGGCGCAGCCGCAGCATGCCGCGCAGCTCCTCCGTCCCCACTTCCTCGTCCACGATCGCCCGCACCTGCCGGAGGGTGAACCCCAGCTCCTTGAGGGCGATGACGCGGTTGAGGCGGGCGAGTTGGCCCGCCTTGTAGTAGCGGTAGCCGGTGACGGCGTCGACGCGGGCGGGGCGCAGCAGCCCCGTCGCGTCGTAGTGGCGCAGCATGCGGACGGACACGCGTCCGTACCGGGCGAAATCTCCGATGATGAACATGACGCCCCTCAGGAAAGCGGCTGACACGGTGTGAGGGTCAACGGCGCGGCCGAGCGGGTGCGGCGCCGCGGGGCCCGCCGTAGCCTGGGTGGGACGAGGGCCCGTCGGTACGGCCGCCGGGCCGGGTGCGGAGTGCGGAGGTGAGGACGGTGCAGCACGTCGCGGGCTGGCATGTGGAAGTCGAGTTCGACGAGGACGAACGGCACGTCCGCGCCGCCGCCCTGCTGCGGCTGCGGGACGGCACCGAGGTGCGGGCGCGCGGCAAGGCGGCCCGGCACCCGGACGACCCGGGCGAGGCCCGGGTGGGCGAGGAGCTGGCGGGCGCCCGCGCGCTCGTGGACCTCGCCGAGCAGCTCGCGGCCAAGGGCGGCCACGAGGCGGCCGACCTGCGGGCGGAGACCGCCACGGCGGGCTAGGGCACGGGCTCAGAACATCGAGCGTCCCGCAGCGTCACGGCAGCGCTCCGTCGAGTACAGATGGCTGTCGGGGAACTGCTCGGCCCCGAGCGTCCGCCCGACGAGGATGACCGCCGTGCGGACCACGCCCGCGGTCCTGACCTGGTCGGCGATGCCGGCGAGCGGGCCGCGCAGCACGATCTCGTCGGGCCGGCTGGCCATGGCGACGACGGCGGCGGGGCAGTCCGGGCCGTAGTGCGGCAGCAGTTCGGCGACGACGCGGTCCGCGTGGCGGGCGGCGAGGTGCAGCACGAGGAGCGCGCCGCTGCGGCCGAGGGTGGCCAGGTCCTCGCCGGGCGGCATGGGCGTGGCCCGCTCGGCGACCCGGGTGAGGACGACGGTCTGGCCGACGGTCGGGACGGTCAGTTCGCGGCCCAGGGAGGCCGCGGCGGCGGCGAAGGCGGGGACCCCGGGCACGATCTCGTACGGGATGCCGTGCGCGTCCAGCCGGCGCATCTGCTCGGCGACGGCGCTGAAGACGGACGGGTCGCCGGAGTGCAGTCGGGCGACGTCCTGACCGGCCTCGTGGGCGCGGACGAACTCGGCGGTGATCTCGTCCAGGTCCAGCTTGGCGGTGTCGACGAGGCGGGCCCCGGGCGGGCAGTCGGCGAGGAGCTCGCGGGGGACGAGGCTCCCGGCGTAGAGGCAGACGCCGCAGCGGGCGAGGGTGCGGGCGCCGCGCACCGTGATGAGGTCGGCGGCGCCGGGTCCGGCACCGATGAAGTAGACGGTCATGGGGGTGGGCTCCTTCTACGACTTCACGGCTTCACGGCTTCACGACGGCTGCGGCTCACGGCTCACGACTCGCGGCTTCCACGGCTTCTGCGGCTTCTGCGGCTTCTTTCGATGCCCGGGCCGGCTGCTGGGCGGGTACGGCCGCGGACCGGCCGGACGCCTCCCCGCCCCCGCCCTTGCCCTTGACGACCGACCACTGCGTCACCGGCATCGCCTGCCGCCACCCGGTGAAGCCACCGACGGGCACGGCGTGCGCCACGGCCAGCCGGACCAGCTCCCCGCCGTGCCGCCGGTAGCGGTCGGCGAGCAGCGCCTCGGACTCCAGGGTGACGGTGTTGGCGACCAGCCGCCCGCCCTCGGGCAGCGCCGCCCAGCAGGCGTCGAGCAGGCCGGGGGCGGTGAGCCCGCCGCCGATGAACACGGCGTCGGGGACGGGCAGTCCGTCGAGCGCGGCGGGCGCGGCGCCGGTGACGACGCGCAGACCGGGGACGCCCAGGGCGGCGGCGTTGCGGGCGATCCGGCCGGCCCGGACGGGGTCGCGTTCGACGGTGACCGCCCGGCAGGAGCGGTGGGCGCGCATCCACTCGATGCCGATGGAGCCGGAGCCCCCGCCGATGTCCCAGAGCAGTTCGCCGGGGGCGGGCCCGAGGGCGGCGAGGGTCGCCGCGCGGACATGACGCTTCGTCAACTGCCCGTCGTGGTCGTACGCTTCGTCCGGCAGACCGGGGACGAGCGGCAGCCGGAGGGCGTCGGGCGCGGGGCGGCAGACGACGGCGACGACGTTCAGCGGGTCGCCGGCCGGGTGCTCCCACGCGTCGGCCGTGCCCTCGCGGCGGGCCTCGCGGTCGCCGCCGAGCTGTTCCAGGACCGTCATCGCGCTCGGCCCGAAACCGCGCTCGCGCAGCAGCGCGGCGACCTCGGCCGGGGTGCCGGCGCCGGCGCTGAGCAGCAGCAGCCGGCGGCCGGGCTGGAGGGCGGCGGCGAGCGCGTCGAGCGGCCGGCCGACGAGGCTGACCACCTCGGTGCCGTCCAGCGGCCAGCCCAGCCGGGCGCAGGCGTACGAAGCGGAGGACGGGTGCGGCATCACCCGCAGCAGCTCGGGTCCCAGCTCGTCGGCGAGGGTCCGGCCGATGCCGAAGAACATGGGGTCGCCGCTGGCCAGGACGGCCAACCGGCGCCCGGCGTGCTCCGCGAGCAGCCGCGGCACGGCGGGCCGCAGCGGCGACGGCCAGGCCACCCGCTCCCCCGGGCACTCCTCCGGCACCAGCCCGAGCTGCCGCGCCCCGCCCACGATCACCTCGGCGGCCCGCAACTCCTCCCGGGCCCCGGGCGCGAGCCCTTCCCAGCCGTCGGCACCGATCCCCACGACGGTGACGGGGGTACGGGGCTCGGCGGCCCCTGAGGGCACGGACGGCACGGCGGACGCGGCGGGCACGGACGGACACCTCGGGCGGTCGATGGACGGGCGGTACCGGAACTCTACTGACCTGCGAGGACTCCGGTACACCCGGCATCGGGGCAAGACCGCCCGCCCCGCCCCGCGGTCGGCCGGGCGGTTCGCGGATCCGCGACATCACCGTACGCCGGCGACGTCCGCGTCGCGGATCCGCCGGCCCCTCCCCCACGCGGGCTGCTGGAGTGATCACCGACCCCAATCCCGCCGTACAGAACGGAACTTCCATGCCCGTCCTCCCTTCCGCACCGCCCGGCGGCCCGACCGAGGCCGCCCGGCCACCGGCGGCCGGTTGGCCCGCCGTCGTCGCCGTGACGCTGGGCCTCTTCGCGATCGTCACCACCGAGATCCTGCCGATCGGCCTGCTGACCTCGATCGGCGCGGACTTCACCGTCTCGGACGGGGCGGCCGGACTGGCGATGGCCGTACCGGGGCTGCTGGCGGCGGTCTCCGCGCCGATGGTCACCGTGGCCACGGCGGGCGCCGACCGCCGACTGGTGCTCCACGCCCTCGCCCTCCTGCTGACGGTGGCGAACGTGGTCGCCGCCGTGGCGCCCGGGCTGCCGCTGCTCCTCGTCTCGCGGATGCTGGTCGGGGTGACGATCGGCGGCTTCTGGTCGGTCGGATCCGGGCTGGCCGAGCGGCTGGTGCCACCGCAGGCGGCCGGCCGGGCCACCGCGGTGATCTTCTCGGCGGTTCCGCTCGGGTCCGTCCTGGGGGTGCCGGCCGGCACCCTGGTCGGGGACCTCGCCGGGTGGCGGACGGCCTTCGCCGCCCTGGCCGTCCTGGCGGCCGGCGTCCTGGCCGCGCTGCTCGCGACCGTCCCGCCGCTCCCTCCGCTCCTGGCGACCCGCCCGGCGGTCCTCGGGGAGGTGCTGCGGCGCCCCGGCACCCGCGCGGCGGCGTTCCTGACGTTCCTCGTCGTCCTCGCCCACTTCGGGACGTACACCTATGTGACCCCGTTCCTGGAGCGGGTGACCGGCCTGGACGATGGGGCCGTCACCGCTTTCCTGCTCGCGTACGGCGCCGCGGGCGTCCTCGGCACCTTCCTCGGCGGCCCCCGGGCGGCGCGGCACCCGCGGTACGTCTTCGGGGCGGCGGCCGGCCTGCTCGCGGCGGCGACGCTGCTGCTGCCGGTGCTGGGCGGCGGCCCGGCCGGGGCCCTGGTCCTGCTGGCCGCGTGGGGCGTGGCGTACGGCGCGGTGCCGGCGGCCTCGCAGGCGCTGTTCGTCCGGGCGGCGCCGGACGCCCCGGAGGCGGCGTCGGTCCTGTTCACGGCGGCGTTCCAGGCGACGTTCTCGCTGGGGGCGTTCGCCGGGGGCGGGGTGCTGGACCGCACGTCCCCGTCCACGCTGATGGCGCTCGGCGGCTGCGTCGCGGCCGTCGCGGCGCTGACGGCCCTGGTGGCGGCGCGCCGGCGCCCCGGGTGACCGCCCCGGCACCGCGACGACGGGACCTACTTATTGCGTACGATGTGCAACTACATGACTTCGGCAGGAGGATTCGGCGTGGGACGTTCACCGGTGGTGCTGGGCATCGAATCGTCCTGCGACGAGACCGGCGCCGGCCTCGTCCGGGACGGGAGGCTGCTGGGGCACGCGGTGGCGTCCAGCATGGACGAGCACGCCCGGTACGGAGGCGTGGTCCCCGAGATCGCGGCCCGCGCCCACGTGCACTCCGCCACGCCCGTGGTCCGGCAGGCGCTGGCCGACGCCGGGCTGACGATGGCGGACGTCGGGGCGGTCGCGGTGACCACCGGACCCGGGCTGTCCGGGGCGCTGCAGGTCGGCGTGGCCGCGGCGAAGGGGCTGGCCTATTCGCTGGGCGTCCCGCTGTACGGGGTGCACCACCTGGCCGGGCACGTCGCGGCCGACACCCTGGAGCACGGGCCGCTGCCGGACCCGTGCGTGGTGCTGATCGTCTCCGGCGGGCACACGTCGCTGCTGCTGGTCCGGGACCTGGCCCGGGACCCGATCGTCCACCTGGGCGACACCCTCGACGACGCGGCCGGCGAGTGCTTCGACAAGGTCGCGCGCGTCTTCGGACTGCCCTACCCGGGCGGCCCCGCCGTGGACCGGGCGGCCCGGGACGGCGACCCGGGCGCCGTCGCCTTCCCCCGCCCGATGACCGGGCCCCGCGACGACCCGTGGACGTTCTCGTTCTCCGGCCTGAAGACCGCCGCCGCCCGCTGGGCCGAGCGGCACCGCGCGGCCGGCCGGCCGCTGCCGGTCGCGGACGGCGCCGCCTCCCTCCAGGAGGCCATCGCCGACGTCCTCACCCGCAAGGCCGTCGCCGCGTGCGTCGAACACGGCGTGGGCACGCTGGTGGTGGTCGGCGGCGTGGCCGCCAACTCCCGGGTGCGCGCCCTGGCCGAGGAGCGCTGCGCCGCGGCCGGTGTGGAGCTGCGCGTCCCGCCGCTGCGGCTGTGCACCGACAACGGCGCGATGATCGCGGCCGTCGGCGACCTGCTGGTCCGCGCGGGCGCCGAGCCCGCCCCGCTGGACGTGTCCATCGACCCGTCGGCGCCCCTGGAGTACGCCGCCCTGCACCCCGTCGCCCGGACCGTCCGCGCGGCCTGACCCCCGCCCCGCCGGAGTGCCGGACGGCGGACTCCGGGGAAGACTGGCGGCATGCGGACCGGACTGCTGCGCGCGATCGGCGCGACCACCGCCGTCTACGGCCTGGCGGTGACCCGCCGCCCACGGCTGCTCGGCGCCCCCTCGGGCCTCCCGGACACACCCGCCGTCCGCGTCTCGCTGGCCCCGCTGGCCTGGCGCGACGCCGCCTGCGGGCTGGCGATGCTCCTCGCGCCGGAGGGCGCGGCCCTGCGCACGGCGACGCTGCTGCGGATCGCCGCGGACTTCGGCGACGCGGTGCTCCTGGGGCGCTCCCTGCCGGGCCCGGCGCGTCGGGCCGGCGCGGTGGCGGTATCGGTGGGCTGGGGAGCGCTGTCGTGCGCGGCGCTGTGGGGCGGGGCCGCCGGTGCGGGACGAACGGGTCGTCGGGTCCTCGCGTCCGCTGCCCCGCCGGCCGGCTGACGATCCACCCCCGGGACGGCCGCCGGGGCACCCCGCGCACACGGACGGGCCGGGCGCTCCCGCGCACCGGCCCGTCCGTCCGCCCCTACCGCACTCCGCTTACCAGTCGGCGCGCCGGTAGTCCTTGAGGAAGCACCCGTACAGGTCCTCCCCCTCCTCGCCGCGCACGATCGGGTCGTAGACGCGGGCGGCGCCGTCGATGAGGTCGAGGGGGGCGTGGAAGCCCGCCTCGGCCAGCCGCACCTTGTCGGGGTGCGGGCGCTCGTCCGTGATCCAGCCCGTGTCGACGCTGGTCATCAGGATGCCGTCGGTCTCCAGCATCTCCTCGGCGCTGGTGCGGGTGAGCATGTTGAGCGCGGCCTTGGCCATGTTGGTGTGGGGGTGGCCGGCGCCCTTGTAGCCGCGGCTGAAGACGCCCTCCATGGCGGAGACGTTGACGACGTACTTCCGGCGGGCCGCGGCGGCGGCCATCGCCGGGCGCAGCCGGCTGATGAGGATGAACGGCGCGGTCGAGTTGCAGAGCTGGACCTCCAGCAGCTCGACCGGGTCGACCTCGGAGACGGTCTGGATCCAGCTGTTGGTGGCGGCCAGGTCCGGAACCAGGCCGCCGGCGTCGATCGCCGTACCGGCCTCGATCCGGGCGAGCGAGGCGGAGCCGGAGACGAGCGCCAGGTCGGTGACGTCCTGGGCGGTCAGGCCCTCGCCGTTCCCGGTGGGCAGCGCGGCGACGGCGTCCACGGCGCCGCTGCCGAACGCGCCGATCACCTCGGCCGCCGGCAGCGCGCCCGCGGGGAGCGGCGCCGACTCGGCGGCGACCAGCTCGCTGTAGGCGCGCGGCGACCGGCGGACGGTCTGGGCCGCGTTGTTGATCAGGATGTCGAGCGGGCCCTCGGCGGCCACGCTGTCGGCGAGCGCCACGACCTGCGCGGGGTCGCGGAGGTCGATGCCGACGACCTTCAGCCGGTGGATCCACTCGTCGCTGTCCGGCATCGCCTTGAAGCGGCGGATGGCGTCGTTCGGGAACCGGGTGGTGATGGTGGTGTGCGCGCCGTCGCGCAGCAGCCGCAGCGCGATGTACATGCCGATCTTGGCGCGTCCGCCGGTGAGCAGCGCCCGGCGGCCGGTGAGGTCGGTCCGGGCGTCGCGGCGGGCGCGGTTCTCGGCCGCGCAGGGGCGGCAGAGCTGGTGGTAGAACGCGTCGACCTCGACGTAGCGGGTCTTGCAGATGTAGCAGGAGCGGGGGCGCTCCAGGATGCCCGCTATCTCGCCGAGGGTGGTGGAGCTGGGCAGGATGCCCTGCGTCTCGTCGTCGATGCGGTCGGCGGAGCCGGTGGCCGTGGCCTCGGTGACCTGGCGGTCGTGGGCGGTCTTGGCGGCCCGGCGCTCCTGGCGGCGGCGCTGCTTGACCGTGCGGTAGATGCCCGAGGTGGCCCGGCGGACGGTGATCGCGTCCGGGTGGTCGATCGGCAGCTCGTCGAGCTCCTTGAGCACGTCCAGGCAGATCGCCAGGCGCTCGGGGGCGATGCCCGCCCCTTCGGCGGTGCCCCGGGCGTCGCCGCGGCTCTCTTCTGTGACCGTCATAGCCGCTGTTGTTTCCAGTCCATACGTTCGATTGAGGCTTCCGGGAAACTGTACGGAAGCCCGCCTCCATTACCAAACCCGCCCCGGCGAGCGCAAGGCGCCTGCACGCCGGACCCATACGCCGGAGGGCATGCACGAAGGCGGGCCGTCCGCGACGACCCGCCATGCTCCCACGTATCGGGCGCCCCCTCAATTCCCGTGCATCACATCTGACTTATTGCCCTCAATGGGTTAATTGATGCTTCAGCAGGCCATTTTGGTGCATCCCCACCGGAAACCCCGGTCACAATTGACGCTCAACACCCCTTAGAAAGGCTTCAGCCATGTCGCGTATCGCCAAGGCAGTCCTCATGACCGCCGCCGCCGGCGCCGTCGCCGCCGGCGCCTCGGGCGTCGCAGTAGCCGACTCCAACGCCAATGGAGCGGCCGTGGGTTCCCCCGGCGTGATCTCCGGCAACACCATCCAGGTGCCGATCCACGTGCCGATCAACCTGTGCGGGAACTCGATCGACATCATCGCCCTGCTGAACCCCACCTTCGGCAACACCTGCGTCGCCGACTGATTCACCCCCGGACTGCGGTACACCGGACCGCACACCGCGCGGGGGCGGGTCACAGTCAGCCGCCGGAACCCTCCCCCGCGCACTCGTGGCGCCCATCACCCTCGTGATGGGCGCCACGCTCGTTCCGGCTCCGTTCCGGCTCGGCGGGCCGGGACGGCCCGGACCCGGCGCTCCCCCCGTCGTCCCCCGCGTCGCCCCGCTCCCCACGTCGCCGGGCCGTGCCGGACGGGCGCGGCCCCGGCGCACCGGGCAGGTCCGGCACCTCCACGACGGGCGGCAGGTCGGGGGTCAGGTGCGTGTGCTGTGACGTCATGGTCGTGAACCTCGTTCGGTGCCGTTGCGTGCTGTGCATGCCGTTCGATGATGTACGTGTGCCCCGGAGCCCCCGGATCAGACGGGCGCCAGCAGCTGCCGCCGCAGGTGGGCGCAGGTGCGGCTGAGGATCCGCGAGATCTGCATCTGCGACACCCCCAGCCGGGCGCCGATCTGCTGCTGGGTGAGATTGCCGAAGAAGTGCCAGTACAGGACCGACTTCTCGCGTTCGGGGAGGGCGTCGAGCAGCGGCCTGAGCGACTGCCGGTCGATGACCAGGTCCAGCGCGCGGTCCACCCGGCCCAGGGTGTCGGCCAGCGGCAGTTCGCCCGCGCCGTCGATGGGGTGGTCCAGGGAGAGCGTGTGGTGCACCCCGTCCGCGTCGATGCCCCGCCGGACCTCCGCCTCGGTGAGTCCGGCCTCTTCGGCCAGGGCGGCCTCGGTGACGCGCGTTCCGGCGCCCTTCTGCTCCAGCCGCGACCGCGCGGCGCGGACCGCGGCCCGCAGCTCCTGGTCACGCCGGGGGATGTGCAGCGACCACACGTGGTCGCGCACGTGCCGCTTCAGCTCGCCGTTGATGGTGGGGACGGCGAACGACTCGAAGGCGAAGCCGCGGTCCGGATCGAACCGGTCGACGGCCCGGACCAGCGCCAGCGCCGCCACCTGCCGGAGATCGGCCGGGCTCTCGCCACTGGACCGGTAGCGCAGGCTGATGCGCTCGGCCATGGGGAGCCAGGCGGCGATCAGCTCCTGCCGCAGCCGGGTCCGCTCGGGCCCGTCGGGCAGTGCCGCGAGCCGTGCGAACAGCCCGGCCGTCGCGGGGCTCTGGCGCGTACGCCGTCGGAGAGCTGTCTCAGTCATGGTCACCGCCCTCGCTCGTACGCCACGGAGTGCTGCCGGCCGTTTCAGCATGACCCGGGCCTCCCGGATGCGCGACTCGGCGCAGCCACCCGGTCACGGACAGCGAGGCGGTGGTGGCGTGGCGATGCCGGCCGTACGGCCGCGGGGTCTGGGGCGCGGGGCGGGGGCGGCGTCATGGGCGCCCCGGGGCCGTCCCCACGGGCGAAACCGGCTGGTAACGTCCGCGGAAGCCCCAGGAGTCACGCCATCCGCACCCTTCCCCGGAAAGGCCGCCATGCCCTCGCTCCCCGCCCCGCAGCTCCACCTCGCCCGGACGCGGCAGGGCAAGGACGTCGACGTCCACCGCCCCGAAGGGCCGGACGCCGGGCTGCCGGTGGTGCTGCTCTGGCACGGCACGAGCCCGGACGACCGGGGCGTGCTCGCCCCTCTCGCGCGGGAGGTCGCCGCGCGGGGCGTGGTCGTGGCCGTACCGGACTGGCGGGCCGACGCGCCCGACGCCGGACGGGCGGCGCTGCTCGGCTCGCTGGCGTGGTGCCGGGCGAACGCGGCGGCATACGGCGGCGATCCGGACCGGATCGTGCTGGCCGGTTGGTCCGCGGGGGCCTCGGCCGCCCTCGGCGTCGCGCTCCGCCCCGACGTCGCCGACGGCTGGCGCCCGGCGGCCGTTGTGGGCCTCGCGTCGCGCTACGACCTGCCGGCGCGGACGACGGGGACGCCGCCGCTGACGGACCTGACCGACTCGATGGAACCGGTCGATCCGATAGACCCGATCGATTCCGCCGCCGGGCGGCCGGTCGCGCCGGTGCCCGTCCTGCTGGTGCACGGGACCGAGGACACCCTGATGGGACCGGAGCACTCCCGCGCGGCTCTGGCCGCGCTCACCGCCCGCGGCTGGCCGGCCCGGCTGGACGAGCCGGCGGCGGACCACGCGGGCGTGATCATGGCCGAATTCGACCCGGCGACCGGCCGCTGCCGCCCGTCGGACGACGAACGGGTGCGCGCCCAGGGCCGGTTGTCCGTCCGGGCCCTGACGGAGGCGGCCGGCGCCCCGACCCCGGGTACTCGCTAGACGCCCGCGACCCGGTCCCCGCGCACCAGCCCCGCCCCCTCCGGCACCGCCGCCGGGTCGGCCCCCAGGTCCACCACGGCGTTCCGCTCGTCGACGAAGACCACCCGCGGCTCGAACGCCCTGGCCTCGGCGTCCTCCATCACCCCGTAGGCGATGAGGATCACCAGATCCCCAGGGCTGACCAGCCGGGCCGCCGCACCGTTGATCCCGATCACACCCGACCCACGCGGCCCTTCGATCACATAGGTGGACAACCGTGCGCCGTTGTCGATATCGACGATGTCCACCTTCTCCCCGGGCAGCAGATCGGCGGCGTCCATCAGATCGGCGTCCACGGTCACGGATCCCACATAGTGCAGGTCGGCCTGGGTGACGGTGGCGCGATGGATCTTGGACTTCATCATGGTGCGGTACATGGAGATACTCCCGTGAGTAGGCTCCCTGCCTGCGTTTTTGCAGGTCAAGGGCTGTTTCCCCACTTTACAACGAGTCGCGTGCCCGAGCAGTGCCCCCAAGGTCTCGCAGGACGCAGGCTGACCACTTGCCGACCTTCCTGACGCATCGTCAGCCTTGCCCCTGCCACGGGGTGCCGTTGTCGTCGACGTAGCGCTGGGTGTTGTCGATCACTTCGGCGGGGCGCCGCTCTTCCCAGCCGGGTCCGTGAATGCGCGGTGGCCGGTAGGGGGTGCCGTCGGGGTTGACGTACGACGTCTTCGTCTTGATCTCGATCTCTTCGCGGCCGTACTGAGCGGTGACGAATCCGCCGCGGTCGTACCGGAACTGCCGGCCGATCTCGTCGTACCAGTTCTGCAGCCCGACGACCTGGATTCCCAGGTGCCGCACGTAGTTCGACGCGGCCGCTTGGTGGGGTCCGAAGTCGGGAAGGCACTGCTGGAGGGACCACATCTCCTCCACATCCCGGTCGTGCATGGCCACCACTTCGTCCACAGCCCGCTGGAGGCTCACCTGGCGGTGGTGGCGGATGGTCAGGATCTGGTTGACCACCTCGTTCTGCCCAAGGGCGAGTTCCTTGTACAGGGAGCTGATGTCGTTCTGGAGGTAGATGACGCACGCCTGAAGGTCCCTGAGCCGCTGGATGACCGGGTGGTGGAAGACGTCGGCGGGCAGCAGCAGGCCGGTCACCGGTTCGAGTTGGTCGGCGAAGGGCCGCATGCCGATGGAGTGCATACGGATCATGCGGCAGCGGTAGATCGACGGGTAGACGCCCTGCCTGCGAAACGCGATCTCCTCCATCAGCCCGTAATGGATGTACTGCCAGTAGCTGAGCGCCATCCGCTCGATCCAGGACTGCGGCGCGTACCGGCGGAACTCCTCCCGGGCGGCGGCCATCTGCCGCAGCAGGCCCAGTTCGTCAGGCCCTGGATCGTCCCGCCCGGTCATGACCTGGTAGATGCGGTCGCGCAGCGGGGCGATCTCCTCTGCCGGGGTGAGGTCGAAGAAGTCGTCCATCAGCGTGATGTAGTTCATCCACCGGGCGGCCGGACGCAACCGGTCGATGTCGTCGGTGGTCGGGAACATGTACGGGGTGACCCGGGAGAGCAACTGCTTGCGGTAGCGTTCCCGGTCGGCCGGGTCGGGGAACATGTCCGCGTAGTCTTCGTCGTACCAGCGGAAGGTCTCCTCATCGAGGGCATCGGCCAGCGGGCTGTCGATGGTCGGCCACGGGTAGGTGAGGCGGGGAATGACGAGTTCCTCGCCGGTGTCGGACTGGCCGGGAGCGGTCGGGTCCTGGCTGTCGGCGTCGGTCACGTCAGGTCCTCTTCCTTTCCCGCGGTGGCGCGGAGGGCGTCCTGGTCGGGGTAGTACTCGGGGTCATAGCGGTGGACGTGCCGGTCGACGCCTCGCCAGCCGGAGATCACGAAGCTGAAGTGGTGGACGTGCTGGGCGACCGCGTCCGTCCAGCTGCCGAAGTCCGGGAGGGAGCGCTGAAGGCGCACGAACTCGTCCAGTTCGCGGTCGTGGAGGGCGAACATCTCCTCGCGGGCCTGGTCGACGCGGATGCGCTGGTGGTGGGCCAGGACGTTGATGAGGTTCACGTTGCCCATGCCGGTGCGCATGTCCTTGTCGTAGGACTGGAACTCGTTGAACCAGCCGGTGATCCGTACGGTGAGCGATTTCAGCCGCCGGATGACGGGGTGGTCATGGATCTCCTCCGGCAGGACGGTTCCGGTCTCGATCTCCTTCAGGGCCAGGAACGGGTGGATCATCAATGCCTTCTCCCGCATCGCCATGTACTCGTCGATGCCCGGGACGGTGCCGGCCGCGAGGTGCCTGGTCTCGGCTTCCAGGCCCTGGAAGTACAGATCGAGGTCGTCGGCCCACCGCGCTACCGAGGTGGGCGGGATGAAGGAGAGGGCATCGGTGCGGATCTGCGCGACCGCCCGGGCGAGCGGCACCCCCGCCTCCCGTGGGGTGATCTCGCCCCGGGCGACGGCCACCGTCCGCTGCCGCAGGTGCCGGACCAGGTCGGGGGTGGCGCGCTCGTACACGTCGTCCTGATAGAGGGAGAACAGCATCATCCGGCCCAGCGGGATCAACCGTTCCCAAGTCGCCGACGGGAAGAAGAACGCCGTCATGTAGGCGGTCTTGACCTTTTTGAATCCTTCCGCGATCTCGGGCGGCACGATGCCGGCCCACTCCCCATCGATCCACGCCCGGTCGGTGTGCTCCTGCAACGCCTCGGCGTAGGGGTTCATCAGGCTGGGAAAGGGATAACGCAGCCTGGCCATCTCGCTCGGGTCCATTGGTGCCGTCCTCACCTCGCTGCCTCGTCGTGACGGCATGGGCTCTGAGCCGTTGTGGCGCGGTCGAAGAACGCTGTGCCTGTCGCGCTGCCTGTTATCCGGGCGGGAAGCGTAGCGGTCCGCTAGTCCGCCCTGGGCGCGGTGCCCCGCCTTCTCCGCACACCGGCCCTTCGAATCATTCCCATCGCATCCAGTGGTCGGAAGTTCGAGCCTTCATCTCGGACCTGCCCGCCCCGCCTCGGCGTAAAAAGACGACTCGCCTCCTCCTGAAGCACGAGGAGCGCTCAGCATGCGAGTCGTGAGCCGCACGGCCCCCGATCTTCGCGGAGCGCCCCGCGCCTGAGCCATCTGCGCGCCCCCGGAACCGTCCTCACGGTCGGGTCACGAATACCCCCCGGCCGGCGTCCCGTCCCGATGCCGTGCCCGTCGGTCGGATCTCGGGAATTCCAGCGCATACCTAACATTCACCCACAGCCGGCTAGGAACCCCGTCCGCACTTCCGTTACGCCGGAGCCGACGGGAGTGAATTCGGCCCGTCCGCGCGCCCTGTCCCAGGGGAAATGCCGATCCTATGCTGACGGTGGCGGTGCCCCCCGATCATCCAGTGGAGAGGAGCACTCATGACCGGTTCCGGTGAACCATCGACCGGTGGGTGGAAGAATCACCTCGGGGTCCCTGTCCCCCGCTATCCGTGGCCATGGGTTCCCAGCCCTTTCAAAGACCATGTGTTGTCGGCAGAGTGCCACTGGTACGACACCGACTACACGTTTTTGTCGGCCGATACGCTGGAGAAGTACAAGCGGCACGGGCTGACCCAGGTGACCGCGTACATCTTCCCCGTGGATGATGTGGAGGCCGTTCTCCTGGCGAGCCGCCTCCTGATCTTCCACACCGTGTTTGACGACTACTTCGAACTCTGTCCGGCCACCGAGATGGCCGCGATCCGGGACCATCTGATCGCTGTTCTGCTCGGCGAGCCGCCCACTCCGACAGACCTGGGACTGTTCCGGCAAGTCGCCGCGGTGCGGGATGAGTGCCGGAAAGCAGGGATGCCCGACTTCTGGTTCGAGCGACTGGCCGACAGCTTCCACCGCTACATCACCTATGGGGTGATGGAGGAAGTGCCGTACAAGCTCGCCGGCGTGTTTCCGTCCCTCGCCTACGGTCTGTCCATCCACGATGCCGCGATCGGGATGCGCCCGCACTTCACCATGGCCGAGCTGGTGAACGACTGCCTGCTGCCCGAAGTGGTCTATCGGCACCCGATGTTGCAACGGCTGCTCGATGTGCACCACCGCCTGTTCGTGGTGCAGAACGACCTCTTCTCGCTGGACCGGGAGATTCATCGCGAGACGGAAGTGATCAACCACATCCTGGCCCTGCGCCACTGGGAAGGCATGTCGCTCCATGACGCGTGCGCGGACGTCATGAGGATGAACGACCGCTACGTGAAGGAGGCCGCCGACCTCCACGCGGCCTTGCTCGAAGTACCGTCGTTCGCACCGTTCAGGGAGACGATCGACCGCTATGCCCGCTCCCTGGAGACGATCCTCACCGGCATGAATCAGTGGTACCAAGAGGGGCGCAGCATCCGGTATGACGCGAGCGGGGGTTACCCCGAACCGGAGTACGCCTCGCCCCGGCCGAGCAGGCGCGACACCTGAGGCCCGCCGCCTGGCCGGCCGTGGCGCGAGCGGAGGACGTGGTCGGGGTCCGGGGCGGGCGAGGTGATGGCCCGGTACCAACGCCCCGTAGGCCGACGCGGCTACCACGGCCGGGGTTCAAGCCGTCCCGGCGGGCGACGGGTTGGCCGCGGCCTCGGCGCGGAGGTCGCGGCGGAGTTCCTTGGGGACGGAGAAGGTGATGGACTCCTCGGCGGCCTTGACGGTCTCGACGTCCTCGTAGCCGCGGGCGGCGAGCCATTCCAGGACGCCTTCGACGAGGATCTCGGGGACGGAGGCGCCGGAGGTGACGCCCACGGTGGACACGCCCTCCAGCCACGCCTCGTCGATCTCCTCGGCGTAGTCGACCAGGTGGGCGGCGCGGGCGCCGGCGCCGAGGGCGACCTCGACCAGGCGGACGGAGTTGGAGGAGTTCTTGGAGCCGACGACGATGACGAGGTCGGCCTCGGCGCCCATCTTCTTCACCGCGGTCTGCCGGTTCTGCGTGGCGTAGCAGATGTCGTCCGAGGGCGGGGAGAGCAGGTTGGGGAACTTGTTCTTCAGGGCGCCGACGGTCTCCATGGTCTCGTCGACGGAGAGGGTGGTCTGGGAGAGCCAGACGACCTTGTCCGGGTCGCGGACCTCGACGTTCGCGACGTCCTGGGGGCCGTCGACGAGCTGGATGTGGTCGGGGGCCTCGCCGGAGGTGCCGATGACCTCCTCGTGGCCCTCGTGGCCGATCAGGAGGATGTCGTAGTCCTCGCGCGCGTAGCGCACGGCCTCCTTGTGGACCTTGGTCACCAGCGGGCAGGTCGCGTCGATGGTGGCCAGCTTCCCGCGTGCGGCTTCCTCGTGGACGACCGGGGCGACGCCGTGGGCGGAGAAGATGACGATGTTGCCCTCGGGCACCTCGAACGTCTCGTCGACGAAGATCGCGCCCTTCTTCTCCAGGGTCTTCACCACGTATTTGTTGTGGACGATCTCATGGCGCACATACACCGGCGCGCCGTACTGCTCCAGGGCCTTCTCGACGGCGATCACGGCACGGTCCACACCCGCGCACCAACCCCGCGGGGCGGCGAGCAGGACCTTGCGCGGCGCCGGCGGATGACCCGCGCTCCAAGCGGACGGTCGGTCGTTCACGGGTTCCTCTCCAAGGGGTGCGTGGGCCCGGCCCGGTGCGGCTTCCGCCGGGACGTGCCGGCTCTCGCGGCCTTCGCCCGGTCGCCCGGCCGGTTCGGTGCGTGCCGTCGGGACCACGCGGAGCGCGATGCTCTTTCTGTAAGGGTCGCCGAGCCAGACCCTGCGGTCGTCGGCGATGCCGTCCAGCACCGGGTTGTCGAGGGTGTACGCCGCAGGGCCGGTGTCGGGGACGGGGGTCTCGGGGGCGGGGGTGTGTACGGTGACGACGACCCGTTCGAGGCACCACGTCCGGCCTTCGGCCTCCGGTTCCATGCGGAGGTAGGCGGGGTGGCGTTCCAGGTCGTCACTGTCCAGCCGGGGCAGGCGCGGGCGGCGTTCACGACGCGCGGTATACGGCCGCTTCGGCGACGGCGGACAGGGCCTGGACAGCGTCGTGGGGCAGCCGGGCGCGGTGCAGTGCGGTCATGGCCTGCCGGTAACGGTCGTCGATCATTTGCTCGACGGTGTGTTTGGCGCCGGTGTCGAGGATGATGCGGCGGGCTTCGGCGGCCCCCTCCTCGGTGAGGGTGCGGTCGCCCAGGAGTTGTTCGAGGCGGGTGCGGTCGCGGGGGCCGGCTCGTTCGAGGGCCAGTGCGGCCAGGGCGGTGGCTTTGCCTTCCCGGAGGTCGTCGAGGGTGGATTTGCCGGTGTGGTGGGGGTGGCCGAAGACGCCGAGGAGGTCGTCGCGGAGTTGGAAGGCCTCACCGAGGGGCAGGGCGTAGGCCGTGCAGGCGGCCAGGAGTGGTGGCGGGGCCGCGGCGAGGACCGCGCCGAGTTGCAGGGGGCGTTCGATGGTGTACTTGGCGGTCTTGTAGCGGATGACGGTCAGGGCGGTGGGCAGGTCGGGGGTGCGTCCGGTGGTGAGCAGGTCGAGGTACTGGCCGTACATCACCTCGGTGCGCATGGCGTTCAGGAGGGGGAGGACGGCGGTGAGTTGGCGGGGGGTGGGGTGGCCGCGGTGGAGGAGTTCGTCGGACCAGACCAGGGCGAGGTCGCCGAGGAGGATGGCGCCGCTGGTGCCGAACCAGTCGCGTGCGCGGGCCTGGCCGCACCCCGCGTAGTGGGCGGCCAGGACGCGGTGGGCGGTGGGCCTGCCGCGTCGGGTGGCGGAGCGGTCCATGACGTCGTCGTGGATGAGGGTGAAGGCGTGGAAGAGTTCGAGTGAGGCGGCCAGGTGCCAGAGGGCGGGGGGTTCCTGGGCGTCGGTCGCGGTGTGCCAGCCGATGACGCACAGCAGCGGGCGCAGGCGCTTGCCGCCGGCATCGAGCAGGCCGCTGAGCACGCTGCCGAACCGCTCCGCCTCCGGTTGCTCGGCGGACCGGGCCTTGGCGGTCAGGAAGTCGTCCAGGATCGCCTCGACGGTGGCCTTCGCCCGGTCCAGCTCGATACCGCGCGTGGAGGGAGTGGGCGTGTTCATGGCGTGTCCCCCGCGTTCGGTCCTCCCACGGAGGTGGGGCCGGCGTTGTCGGTCGTCTCCGCGAGCTTGAGTGCCTCGTCCAGCAGCGCTTCGACGATGCGACTCTCCGGTACCGTGCGCAGCACGCGCCCCTGGCGGAAGATCTGGCCCTTGCCGTTGCCGCAGGAAACCCCGAGGTCGGCTTCGCGGGCCTCGCCGGGCCCGTTGACGACGCAGCCCATGACGGCGACGCGCAGAGGGTGCGGGAAACCGTCGAAGGCCGCCTCCACCTGGGCGGCCAGGCGGTGGATGTCGACCTGGAGGCGGCCGCAGCCGGGGCAGGAGACGATCTCCAGCTTGCGCGGGCGCAGCCCCAGGGACTGCAGGATGTGGATGCCGGCCTTGACCTGCTCGACCGGCGGGGCGGACAGCGAGACGCGGATGGTGTCGCCGATGCCCTCGGCCAGCAGGATGCCGAAGGCGACGGCGGACTTGATCGATCCCTGGAAGGCGGGCCCGGCCTCGGTGACGCCCAGATGCAGCGGGTAGTCACAGGCTTTGGCGAGGATGCGGTTGGCGGCGACCATCGTCATCGGGTCGTGGTGCTTGACCGCGATCTTGATGTCGCGGAAGCCGTGCTCCTCGAACAGCGAGCACTCCCACAACGCCGACTCGGCCAGCGCCTGGGGGGTTGCCGCGCCGTGTTTGGCCAGCAGCCGGGGGTCGAGGGAGCCGGCGTTGACGCCGATGCGGATCGGCACTCCGGCGGCCGAGGCCGCCTTGGCGATGTCGGCGACCCGGTCGTCGAAGCGTTTGATGTTGCCGGGGTTGACGCGGACGGCGGCGCAGCCGGCGTCGATGGCGGCGAAGACGTAGCGGGGCTGGAAGTGGATGTCCGCCACGACCGGGATCGGGGACTTCTTCGCGATGGCGGGCAGGGCGTCGGCGTCGTCCTGGGAGGGGACGGCGACGCGGACGATGTCGCAGCCGGCCGCGGTGACTTCGGCGATCTGCCGCAGAGTGGCGTCGACGTCGGCGGTGAGGGTGGTGGTCATGGTCTGGACGGAGACCGGAGCGCCGCCGCCGACGGGGACATCGCCGACGTGGATGCGTCGGGTCGGGCGGCGCTCCGGCGTCTTGGGGGGCAGGTCGGGCATGCCGAGGTCGGTGGTCATCGCGGCCTCCGCGCGCCGTTGACCGGGTCGATGGCGGGGGTGACGTCGTAGGTGGTGAAGTCGGTCCGGGCGCGCAGCACCGCGGTGGTGATGCCGTCGGCGTCCAGCCCGGCGTCCGCGAGCAGGGCGGCCCGGGAGCCGTGGGGCAGGAAGGTCCGGGGCAGGCCGAGGCTGCGTACGGGTGTGGTGACGGCGGCGTCGGCGCAGGCTTGGGCGAGGAGGCTGCCGAAGCCTCCGGTGCGGGAGCCGTCTTCCAGTGTGAGGGCGAGGCGGTGGCGGGCGGTGAGGTGGAGGAGAGCGGGGCTGATGGGGACGATCCACCGGGGGTCGGCGACGGTGCAGCCGATGCCTTCCTCGTCCTCCAGGATCCGGGCGGCCTCGACCGCCGGCTGAGCCGTCGGCCCGGCGGCGATCAGCAGCACGTCCAACGGGCGGCCCGCACTGCGGTGGAGGATGTCCAGGCCGTCCATCCGGGCCAGTGTCTCGACGTCGAGTCCGACGGTGGCCTTGGGCAGGCGCAGGGCGGTCGGCCCGTCGTCGACGGTGACGGCCTCGCGCAGCAGTTCCTTCAGCCGGGTGGCGTCGCGGGGTGCGGCCAGGCGCAGACCGGGGACGGGGGCGAGCAGGCTGATGTCCCACATGCCGTGGTGGGAGGGGCCGTCGGGGCCGGTGATGCCGGCGCGGTCCAGGACGAGGGTGACGGGCAGGCGGTGCAGGGCCACGTCCATGAGGACCTGGTCGAAGGCGCGGCTCAGGAAGGTGGCGTAGACGGCCACGACGGGGTGGTAGCCGCCCAGGGCCAGGCCGGCGGCGCTGGTGACCGCGTGCTGTTCGGCGATCCCGACGTCGAAGACCCGGTCGGGGTGGCGTACGGCCATGGGGTGCAGACCGGTGGGCCGGAGCATGGAGGCGGTCACCGCGACAACATCAGGGCGTTCCGTGGCCAGGTCCAGCAGTTCCTGTCCGAAGACGGCGGTCCAACTGCGTGGCTGTACGGGGAGGGTGGCGGTGGGCGGGGGGAGGCCGGTGGCGGGGTCGAGGACGCCGACGGCATGGAAGCGGTCCGCCTCGTGCGCCTCCGCCGGTGCGTATCCCCTGCCCTTGACGGTGACGGTGTGGACGACGACCGGGCGGGCGAGGGCGCGGGCCTGGCGCAGGGCCGTTTCCAGGGCGGGGATGTCGTGGCCGTCCACGGGCCCGAGGTAGGCCAGTCCGTGTGCGGCAAACACGTTGCCCGCCGGGGCCGAGCCGGGGTGCCGGGAGCGGAGTTCGGCCAGGTGGGCGGCGAGGGCGCCGGTGGTGGGGGCGTAGGAGCGGCCGTTGTCGTTCACCACGACGATCACGGGACGTTCGGGTGATGCGGCGATGTTGTCGAGCGCCTCCCAGGCCATGCCACCGGTCAGGGCCCCGTCGCCGATGACCGCCACCACCGCCCGGTCGCCCTCCCCGGCCAGCGCACGGGCCTTGGCCAGCCCGTCCGCGTAGGACAGAGCGGTCGAGGCGTGGGAGTTCTCGATCACGTCGTGCTCCGACTCTTCCCGCGAGAGGTAGCCCGAGAGCCCGCCCGCCTGCCGCAACCGTCCGAAGCTCTGTTGGCGTCCCGTCAGCAGCTTGTGCACGTAAGCCTGGTGGCCGATGTCGAAGAGGACGCTGTCGCGCGGTGAGCGGAAGACCCGGTGGAGGGCGATCGTCAGCTCCACCACGCCCAGGCTCGGCCCCAAATGGCCTCCAGAGGCGCACACGGTCGCCACCAGGTAGCGGCGGATGTCGGCGGCCAGCGACGGCAGTGCCGAGGCCGGCAGGGACCGCAGCGCCTTCGGGTCCGTCACGGCCGTCAGAGACTGCGGTACTTTCGTCGTATATTCCGACGGACTCTTCATGGAGACCTCCGCGATGCGGGATGCTCGGGGCGTTCGTTGGTCGTCGGCGGTTCGCGGGGACGAGCGCTGCGCGATGTCGTCACCCGGCCTGACCGACACGGGCCGGCCCCTGCACGACGCCGGCTGAGTGAGCTGTCCCCGCGAGGCAACGGTGGATGCCGTCCATCGTTCGCATGCCCAGCCTTCACCTGCCCGGATGCGGGAAACAGGGTGCACTGTCCGGCGAAAGGAGGCACAGCGGCGCGAGGACGGAGGACGGCAGTCCGCCTGGCGAGCGGTGTCCGTCCGGAGCGCACCACCAGGGGCGGATCCGGCTGTCCGCGCCGGAGCACTGACACGTTCACGAGCGTCGTGAGGGCCGTTGAGGGCGGCTCCTTGCGGCACGGCGTTCCGTCGGAACAGGCCCCGCGCCGTCCCGTCCTCCCGGTCAGGGCCGGATGCTGCCCCAGGACCGCTCGCGCCTCTGTACCGGCCCTGGCCCAGCGACTTTGATGGAAGAAGCCGCCGACAGCCCCAGCCGGCACGAGCTGTCACGACGGGCCCGGCGCCGTACCTTCCCCGTACGCCCCCCTGTTACACGAGAGAGGTCTCCGCCGATGGCCACCGGCACACGCAGCCGCCGCACCGGATTCTTCCGGCTGATCGGCGACGTGATGGACGACGTGAAGGACTTCACCGACGACTTCCTGGACCGCGCGGGGGACCTGGAGCACGACCTCCGGAAGGCGGTGAGCAACGCCGTCCGGCCGGAGGAGGACACTGACACCGGTGCGACCGCCGCCGTTCCGGTGGGCCGGACCGCCGCGGGGCGGCCGGGCGCCGGGACGTCCGGACGAGCCGCCGAGTGACGACCGCGGGCCCGCCTCGCCGCACGAAAGGGCGGTCTGTCGGCTCTCTGGGCACTGATCACGGCCGCCCGCCTTCCGCAGGCCGACTGAGCGGACCGCAGACAGGTGAGGGCGGTACCGAGAAGTCCGGCCCGGGGAGCACGGCGAGGAGCGCGGCGAAGAGGCTCGGCAGCGGCATACTCGTGGTGCCGTTCCGGGGCCGCGGGACGGCAGCGGTACGCGCCTCGGGGGCCGGTGGAACGTAGGTCTCGCTGAAGGACGCGCATCCACTGACGCCCGCCGGTACCACGGCCACGAGAGCGAGACGCGTCACGTACTGCGCCATGGCACTTCGCATCAAGGTCCCTGCTCCCCCGGCGCCGGCGGTCTCGCCCTGCCCCGTAACCGCGACTGCGGGCCCACGCGCGTACGGCAGTGGATTCGGGCCGGCCATGACCCGCTACCGATCAGGCGCTCAGCCACTCCATGGGGATCGAAGCGGTAACCGCTTCGCATGTACGCGGGGGCGCGGGCGGCCGCCGCGCACGGCGGACGCGGCGTCGGCGGCGCTGTCGGCGGGCGCGCGCGGACTCGGGGTCCGCCGCGCTCCGCTGCCTGGCGCCCTGCGCGCCTCCCCGTCCTCGCGCGCCGGTGGGTGCGCGGTTGTTGCCCCACGACGGCATGGCGTGCACTGGACGGCGAGGAGAAACGGAAGGCCGGTGTGCCGAATCGGCGCTCGGCGTCGTGGCCGGTCCACGCGGGCGTCGGGCGGTACGGGATGGCGGGGTTGGGGATGGGGGGAAGGTGTCCGGTGGGCGCGCGCGGTACGTCGCCCGGGTGCTGGGGCGGTTGCTGGCCGAACAGGCGCGGGCCCGCCGTAAACCGGGGGACGGGGCGGAGGAGCGGGCGCGGGCCGTGCGCGAGGCGCTTCAGGACCTCGGGCCCTTCTACATCAAGGTCGGCCAGTTGTTGTCGACCCGGCCGGACTTCGTACCGCCGGCCGTGCTGGAGGAGTTGGCGACGCTGCACGACCGGGTCTCTCCCGCGCCGTTCTCGGATTTCGAGCCGGTGCTGGCAGCGGACCTGGGACCCAAGTGGCGGCGCTTGCTCCGGGATTTCGACACGGCCTTGCCGCTGGGGGCGGCGTCCCTGGCCCAGGTCTACCGCGCGCGGCTGGCCGACGGCACCCCCGTGGCCGTCAAACTGCAACGGCCCGGCACACAGCGGGTGATGGCCGACGACATGCGGCTGCTGCGCCGGGCGGCCGCTCTCGTGGCGCGTGCGACGCCGAGGTTCACCGCGGTGGTGGACGTACCCGCCATGCTGGAGGTGCTCTTCGACGCCATGGAGGCCGAGACGGACTTCCGCGTCGAGGCCGCGAACATGCGCCGGGCCCGGCAACTGACCGAAACCTACGAGCACCTGACCGTACCGCGGGTGCTGATGCCGCCGACCCGGCGGGTGCTGGTGCAGTCCCTGGCCCCCGGGACGTCGATCCGCGACGCCGACCCGCGCGACTTCACCCTCGCCCAGCGCACCGGCATCGGCCGCGACCTGATGGCGTTCATGTACCACGGCTTCTTCCTCGACCGCTACTTCCACGCCGACCCCCACCCCGGCAACCTCTTCGTCCACCCCGGCGAGCCCGCCCACCTGATCGACTGGGGCATGGTCGGCCGCATGGACAGCTCCACCAGCCGCAGCCTGGTGCTGGCCCTGCTCACCATCGCCGACAACGACGGCGCCGGACTGGCCAAGACCTGGGCCGAGATGGGACACCCCACCGCCTGGGCCGACCTGGCCGGCTTCCGCTCCGACATCAGCCGCCTCGTACCCAAGGTCACCTCCGCCTCCCTCGACGAACTCGACTTCGGCCTCACCCTGACCGCCGTCCTCACCCACGCCACCCACCGCGGCATCCGCAGCAGCCCCACCATCTCCCTGCTCGGCAAATCCTTCGCCAACCTCGAAGGATCCATCCGCTACCTGTGCCCGGAACTGTCCATCACCGACGTCTTCGCCGACAACCTGCGCACCATCATCTTCGGCCTCGCCCGCGAAACCCTCTCCGAGCGACAAGCCGCCCGCACCGCCCTGGACATCATCATCGCCGCACCGGGAGCACTCCAGCAGACCCGCGGCATCCTGCGCACCCTCGCCGACCAGGACCTCACCCTCCACGCCAAGGTCGCCGGCGAACCCAACCGCCGCGGCGGAGGGAAGGAGACCGGCTCCCGCGCTCCCTGGGCGGCGGCTCTCGTCCTGGCCGCCTACCTGGCCCGCGCCGGAAGACGAAAATGAACCAGGACCGCGTCCGCCCGGCACCACCGTCATCCGAGGAGAGGGTTCTTGCTGTCGCGTCCGCGCGGTCTCTTCTTCTGGCTGGTCGTGATCATCCTTCTGTTCCTCATCGCCACCGCCCCCGTCGCCACGGCGCACACGATCCTGGCAGTGTGGCGGTCGATCGTGACGCTGTTCACCGGACTGAAGATCTTCATCTCGGTCCTCAGCGCCCGACCCTGACGAGGGCGCGCGCCATCAGGTCCGGCAGCGCCTTCCGGGCCTCCGGTGAGTGGGGCCGGGGTGTGCGAGGCGCCGCACGGAATCTCGTCCGCTCGGCACAGCCTCTGCCCTCACCCACACACCGTGCCGACGGTCCGCAGCGAAGGAGTCAGTGTGCGAAGTGGCCCAGTGTCGTCCGCGCTACAGCCCGTCCTGGTGGCGATTGTGCTGATGGTGACGAGCGGATGCGCGTCCTTCAGCGCCACCTACGTTCCGCCGGCGCCCCCGGTCCCGGCACCCGTCGCTCCGCAACCCGGCCCACAGCCCATTCCGTCCTCGCCCGTGCCCAGACCGTACGCGTCGCTCGCAGCGCCCGGGCCCCCGACCGGCCGGCCATCGACGACGACCATGCCGTCGACGTCGGGCCGACCGCCCGCGGCCGACGCCCACGACGGACTGTCGCTCACCGAAGCGCCACTCCTCCGGCCCGCGGCTCCGTCACCCCGGCCGGCCCCCGCAACGGACGAACCCTCGCCCCCGGCCGTCCCACGCGGCGAGACACCGCCGGCCTCCGTCGACGCGCGGTGCATCTGCCGGCAGGCGACCCGCGCCGAAGGGCAGCAGGCCCTCTCCTCCCCGGACGGATCATGCCCCGACGGCCGGTTCCGTGGTGAGCCGTCCGCCGGCGGTCCGTCCCACGGCGTCCCCAGGTGCCCCGATCCGCGACCCGACGCCGCGCCGCCCGACGACACCGACGAGCCGAGCGGCCCTCCGGGCGAGCGGTAGGGGAAGTCCTCCCTTCCCGCGACTCCCCGCCCCTGTGCGCGCAGAGCGTCGGCGCCCCGGTCTTCCAGGCCCACGGGGCTCGGTGTGCGGGCGTTCTCCTGACCGCCGCCTGAAGAGCTGTACACCGCCCCGGGTCGGTCCCGTGGTGCCGGGCTGCCGCCCCGGCGGCTGAGTGTGCTCGTGGTCCTTCGTCCCGGCCTGTGGGGGAACTGCCGCCCTCCCAGCCTGGCCGGGCCCGGGGGCGGCTCCCCGTGTGTCCCACCCTTGGTTCGCCGGGACGGATGTCCTTGGTCGCCTGAGGCAGCGGTCGCCTGGGGTCAGCGATCGCCGGGAAGCAGTGATCGTCGGACGTCAGCGCAGGTTCTGCTCCAGTGCGGCGAGGTACCTGTGGATCGAGTGGTCGCGGATGCCGTCGCTCGCCGGGGCGAAGGCGTCCGCGGTCAGGCCCTTCGCCTTGTCGGCGAGGCCGCCGAAGAACGACATGGACTCGCGGATCCGACCGTCGACGTCGATGTACCGCAGGGTCTCGACATGGGTGTACGCCGGCTCGGGTGGCAGCTGCGGCACGATGTCGTTGTTGTTGACGAAGCGGTAGAGGCGTTGCTTGAAGCCTTTGTTGCAGGCCATCGCGAGGATTCTGTCGCAGGTGCGGGGCTGGCCGTAGGTGTAGACGCCGTCGGCCAGGAGCTTGGGGTCCTCCAGGTACATCCGGGCGCCGGCGAGCATGGCGAGCGCGCCGCCGAGGCTGTGGCCGGTGAACCAGAGGGTCTGGCCGTCGGTCCGCACTTCCTGGAGGGTGTCCTTGATCTCCGGGTAGATGGACTCCAGGGCCTCAGCGAAGCCGTAGTGGACGTAGCCGGTCCTCGCCGGGCCAGGCCGGGGCGGGGTGGTGGCGTCGGAGAGCCAGTCTTTGATCTTCGCGGGTTCGGTGCCCCGGAAGGCGACGATGACCATGTCGTCGCCGGCCATCGTGTACGCCTGGGTGTCCTCCAGTGGGAACGGTGGCGTGAAGCGCGTCTCGTGGTGCCGTACGGTGTCGAAGCCCCAGTCGCGGGCCTGCTTCTCGATGGCGCCCTTGTCCTTGTAGGCGAGATCGGACGCCTGGGCGAGGCAGTAGGCCTGGGCCAGGCTGTAGCCGCGGGTCTTGTGGTCGATCGTGGACGGCACGGACACGGCGGGGTTCCTTTCACGGCGGCGGAGACGGGCGCATCTCAGTCATTGCCGTGGGACGCGGGCGGCAAAGAACTCCCCTGCCCGATCCACTCGAAAAGGTGTGCTGTGCTGTCTGCCGGTGACGCTGAGAACCCGCTGCCCGGTGGCCCCACGCGACCTCCCAGGGCAACGGCGGCACAGCACTTGTCACGCGTTTTTCAACCACACACTTTCGGGGGACACCACGGAGCGTCCCGCACTCCCTAGCATTCTCATCACCCCTTCCCATGCAATTGCATATGGGAAACGGTGATCTCGTCAGAAGCAAACCCGCAGGTCAGAAGCGCAAGGGAGAGGTCATTCACATGATCTTCAGCAACGGCATGCCGGCGAGCGCCTTCGCGGACGTGGAGTGGGTCAAGAGCAGCGACAGCATCGGCGAGGGCAACTGCGTGGAGCTGGCGCAGCTGCCCGGCGGGGAGGTGGCGGTGCGCAACTCCCGCTTCCCCGACGGGGCGGCCCTCGTCTACACCAGGGAGGAGATGGTCGCCTTCCTCCGGGGCGCCAAGCGCTGCGAGTTCGACGGCCTGGTCGACTGAGGCCGGAACCGTAGGCCAGAGGTAGAACGGCAGGCATCCACCCTCCATGCTGGGACCGGCATGTGTCGGTCGCGCAGGGGAGAGTGGATGTCTGCCGTTCCCAAGCCTCAGCCGGAGCAAGCTGCTTCCGTCGCCGGTCGGCGAAGTGACCAGAAGCAGTCGGGCTCCACCCGTCTCCTGGGCGACGAACTCCGCAGGATGCGCCAGGAGCGCGGACTGGGCCTGAAGGACGTCGCCCCTGTCATCCGGGGGTCGATCTCCAAGGTCAGCCGCCTGGAACGCGGCGAGAGCCCGCCGAAGGAGCGGGACATCTGGGACCTCGTCCACTTCTACCGAGTTCCAGCGGAACGGCTGCGCATGATCGAGGAGTTGCTGCAGCAGACGCGCAGCGAGGAATGGTGGCAGCAGTACACGGATGTCACCCCGGCCTTCCTGCGCCGGCTCATCAGCCTGGAGGGCCAGGCGGAGAAGATCTACACGTACGAGACCCACGTCGTCCCCGGCCTTCTCCAGACACCGGCCTACACCCGGGTGCTGATCAGTGCCGCTCTGCACGGAGCGAGCGCGGACGCCATCGACCGCCGGGTCCGATTGCGCCAGGGCCGCCGGGCGGCGTTCAGGGCAGGCCGCCCCAGGGTGGTCGCGCTGTTGGAGGAAGCGGTTCTGCGCCGGCTCGTGGGGAGCCCGGAAGTGATGCGGGAACAGCTCCAGTACCTGATCGACATCGGTCGGCAGGGCGGCATCAACATCAGGGTGATCCCGTTCTTGAAGGGTGCCGACGCCGTCCCCTTGTCGTCGGTCACTCACCTGTACTTCGACGACGGTGGCCCCCCCGAGCTGGTCTACCTGGAGCACCTCAACAGCGCCCAGTACCTGACCCGCCCGAGGGAGATCGACCAGTACCGGCACGTCCTGAACCGGCTGAGCAGCTGCGCCGCCGACCGGAGGGAGAGCGAACTCCTCCTCAAGAAGGCGATCGCCGGGTTCAGCTGAGCGCCGTCAGCCGGGGAGGCGCGCCACTCCGCCCCATTCGACCCACTCCTCCGGGCGTTTGGCCGGCAGTGGCGCCGTGGGGTCGGCCCGCCAGTCGATGACGTCGACCAGCCCGGGATCCAGGACGTCGAGGCCGTCGAAGTAGGCGCGGACTTCCTCCTTCTCCCGCACCCGGCCCCACTTGCCGCCCGTACTGCGCGCCATCAGCTCGGTGACCTGGCGACGGATGGCGGGATCGTCGCTGACGAGCTGGCAGATCACCATGAGGTTGCCGGGCCCGAGTTCCCTCAGGCGTTCCGCGGTGCGGCGGACGACTTCGCGGGGGTCCTCTGCATCACCGGTGTCGGGCAGGCAGTGCAGCACGGAGACGAACAACGCCGCTGTGCGGCGGCCCGGTTCGAGAAGGTCGCGGACGGCCTGATGGCCGAAGATCTCGTCCGTGTCCCGCATGTCGGCGGAGACGACCGCCGTGTTGCGGTTCTCGTCCAGCGTGGTGCGGCCGTGGGCCAGGACGATCGGGTCGTTGTCGACGTAGACGACGCGGCAGTCGGGGTCGATCCGCTGGGCCACCTGGTGCACGTTGTCCTGGGTGGGGAGCCCCGAGCCGTGGTCGAGGAACTGCTCCACTCCGTAGTCGCGTACCAGGATGCCGACGACTCTGCGGAGGAAAGCCCGGTTATGAAGGGCGATTTCGCGCGAACTTGGCGCAATCTTGAGCAGTTCGGAGCAGGCTGTGCGATCCGATTGGTAGTTCTCGATCCCTCCTAATAACCAGTCGTACATGCGCGCCACGCTCGGTACGTTTGGGTCGATGTCGGGATCCTGTTCCTTCTCTCTGCGGACCACGCTGCCCCCTTCGGTTGCGGTCCGGCCACGACAAGAAGCCGCCCATCGTAGGGCGGCTCGGCGGTGTGGGACAGACCCCGATCGAGGGGTGGGCGAGGACGTGGGTGGATGCCATCAGCAGAACGGGTGACGGAGGGCGACGACACATGGCCGCCGCCCACCGCGCCCACTCAGTGGCGGCGCCGCCTGCGCAAGGCCACCACAAGCTCCCGAGTCAACAGTTGAGCGCTGCCCAGCACTTGAAGCAGGCTCTCGAATGAGACCTCACCGGCCGCGCAGGACCGCACGACGATGATCAGGCAGTACACCACTCTCAGGAGTGCCTTGACTCCAGTCCCCTCTGGGCGCGTTCCTTCCGCCCCAGATGAGGGCATACTTAAGCCTGAGGTCGGGGGCGCTTCTTCGCGTTGTCGACTTTCGATCATGAGCAATGTGCTCCCTAACAGTGCGTATTGGCTCATGCGAGGCGGTTGCGGGCCCCAATCCCGCGACCGCCTCTTTCAGTTGGCAGGCTCTGACGCTGCCTTGAAGCCAGCTTAGCGGGCCACCGTTAACGCCCGGCGCCACCTCGGCACCGAAGATCCATTTCGCGCGAAACCTCCTAAGCGAGACGCGATTCCTCACTATCCGTCAAGCCCCTCACTGCGCTTTGCCCAACGTTTTGTCGTCGCGATCGAATCCCCTGCACTTTGATCGACTACTGCGGCAATCTCGTGACCGAGAATGGCCACAACGAGAAGGGTTTCCGATAGGAGAGCACTCTTTGGGGTGGAGCCCTCTTTGTCGAACCTCCAGCGATGCACGTGCACATGCAAAAAATCGCAAATTGCTTTCGCATACTTCAGAGCCGCCTTCCACCCGCCGCATACCCATTTCCCCTGCATACCGCCTCAACGCCCGGCGCCGTGTACGCCCTTTGCTGCCAAATCACGGCCTCACGGACGTGATCCTCGTCACCCTGCCGACCGGCTTGTGGCAGCAGTGACGCCGCAGAGCGCAAGTGACCACCCCGAGACCGGTGAAAGCGTCAAGAACAACGCGGCGGGTAGGTACAGCCGCATGATGCGCCGTCCGTCACCGGCCGACCGGATCGCCTTCCCTAGGTACCAACGTGAGAGACAACGTGAACCGCAACCGCGGCACATCTGATGGTCCGTCACCAGCCGGGCGGCGACTCATCCGTCCGCCCAAGGCCCCGCCAGTCGCGCCGCGCACTCCAGCATCAAGGCGTGGACGAACGCCTGCGGGAGGTTCCCCGCAGTTGGTGCTGGGCGACGTCGTACTCCTCCGCGTAGAGGCCGGCGGGGCCGCAGGCGGCGCGGTTGCGTTCGAACCAGCGGAAGGCGGACACCTCGCGGCCCTGCTGGTGTTCGGCCAGGGCGGTGACGAAGCCGCAGAGGAGGAAAGCCCCTTCGGCCTCCTCCAGCGGTTGGTCGCCGTGGCGGAAGCGGTAGGCGTAGTGGTCCTCGGTGAGTTCGGCGACGTAGGCGCGGAGCGTGGCGCGGGTGCGGGGGTCGTCGGCGGGGACGGCGCCGCGCAGCGGGGGCAGCAGCAGGGCGCCGTCCAGGCCGGGGTCCTCGGGTGAGCGCTGCCAGCGGCCGGACGGGTGGAGGCAGTGGGCGGCGGTGTCCGCCACCAGGCGGTCGGCGAGGGCGCTCCACTCGGCCGCCCGCCCACCGGGGGCGGCGCCGGCGGCCCGGCGCAGGCCCGCCGCGCACGCCAGCCGGCTGTGCGCCCAGCGTCGCGGGCGCAACTCCCACACACCCGCGTCGGGTTCGTCGCCCCGGCGGGCGATCGTGTCGGCGGCGATCCCGGCGGCCCGCCAACCGTCGGCATCCAGCCGGTCGAGCCGGGCGGCGGTGCCGAGCAGGAGCAGGGCCTCGCCGAACGCGTCGAGCTGGAACTGCCCGCTGACCTTGTTGCCGACACGGTCGAACCCGCCGGGGTAGCCGGGGAGGTCGAGTTCGCGTTCGTCGGGGATGACGCGCCCGTCCATGGTGTAGGCGGGGGCCATCCGGGGGCCGTCCTCGTGCAGGCGGGCGGTGACGAACCGGACGGCGTCGTCCAGCAGCGCCGTGTCCCCGGCAGCGGCGACGGCCTGTCCCGCGTAGCACTGGTCGCGGATCCACACGTACCGGTAGTCGTAGTTGCGGCCCTCCTCGGCGCGTTCGGGGAGGCTGGTGGTGGCCGAGGCCACCATGCCGCCGGACGAGCCGGTCAGCCCGCGCAGGACGGTGTACGCGCGGCGGGCGTCGGTCCGGGCGACCACGCCGTCGAGCGGCGGGACGGCCGCGTGCCAGGCGTCCTCGGTGGCCCGCCACAGGGCGTCGGGGTCGGGCGGCCGGTCGGGCAACCGCCGGTCGCCGATCTCCAGGACGAGGTCGAGGCACTCCCCCGCCTCCACCGTCAGCTCGGTGACCAGCCGCCGTCCCCCGCCGTCGGCCGGCCGCGAATCGGGGAACCGGCCGGACCAGCGCACCGCGAGGTCGCCGGCGTGTCCCGCCCACACCCCGGGGGCCCGGCGGGTGAAGCCCCGCAGCGGGTACCGGCCGAAGGCCGCGCACGGTTCGAGGGCGACGGACATCCGGGCGGGGTGCCGGCAGGGCATGATCCGCCGGAGGAGGACGGCGTGGTGCGGGTCGCCCGGGAAGGCGAGGGCCTCGCGGCACTCGACGATGCCGGCGTCGGTGACCCAGCGGCTGCGCCAGATGAGGGTCCCCTCCTCGTAGTAGCCGCCCCACACGCACCGCCCCACGGGGGTGACCAGGTAGACGCCGGTGCCGCCGACGAGGGTGGAGAAGACCGCGTCCGAGTCCCAGCGGGGGGCGCACATCCAGGCGTACTCGCCGCGGGGGCCCACGATGACGCCGCGTTCGCCATCCGCCAGCAGCGCGTACTGGCGCAGCGGCTGGGGCGCGAGGTTCCCCCCGTCGGGGGTGTTCTCTGGTGTGGTACCGGTCATCGTCACCCTCGGCCGTCGTACTCCCCCGCCCGTGGGACCGCGGCGGCCCGCCAGGCCGTGCGGCGGCGCACGGAGCGCCGGTGATTGCCTAACCGCCGGGCGGGTGGAGCAAACCGACGGGGCCGTCGGGCGCCCGGGGCGGACCGGCGGGGAGTCCACGGGCGCGCGGGGCGGACCGACGGGGTGCACCGGCCGCGGACGGCTCCGGATGCCGCCGCCGAGGTTTCGGACGCGTTCGCCCCGGCTACACCGCAGGCGCCGGTTTCCGCCCGGCTCGCGTACTTCCCCCGTGCCCCGGAGGCCACATGACGCACGTGGACGATCAGCGGTTCCGCCGGCCGGTGCCGGTCTCCGAGAACCCCCGCGTCCGGACGGGACGGCGCCTGAGGGACTACGTGACCACCACCGACCACAAGACGATCGGCAACATGTACCTGGTCACCTCGTTCGGCTTCTTCCTGGTCGGCGGGGTACTGGCCATGCTGATGCGCGCGGAGCTGGCGCGCCCGGGGCTGCAGATCGTCAGCAACGCGCAGTACAACCAGCTGTTCACGATCCACGGCACCGTGATGATGCTGCTCTTCGCGACGCCGACGTTCACGGGTTTCGCCAACGCGATCATGCCGTTGCAGATCGGCGCCCCGGACGTGGCGTTCCCCCGGCTCAACGCCCTGACGTACTGGCTGTTCCTGTTCGGCGGGCTCATCGTGGTGTCCGGGCTGGTGGTGCCGGGCGGCGCGGCGTCGTTCGGCTGGTTCGCGTACACGCCGCTGAGCCGTGCGGTCCACTCCCCCGGGGCGGGCGGCGACCTGTGGGCCATGGGGCTGGTGCTCTCGGGCGTGAGCACGACCCTGGGGGCCGTCAACTTCATCGCCACGATCGTCTGCCTCCGGGCCCCGGGACTGACGATGTTCCGCATGCCGATCTTCACCTGGAACGTCCTCTTCACCTCCATCCTGGTGCTGCTGGCGTTCCCGGTGCTGACGGCGGCGCTGCTCGCCCTGGAGGCGGACCGGAAGTTCGGGGCGCGCGTCTACGACCCGGCCACCGGCGGGTCGCTGCTGTGGCAGCACCTGTTCTGGTTCTTCGGGCATCCGGAGGTCTACATCGTCGCCCTGCCGTTCTTCGGCGTGGTGACCGAGATCATCCCGGTGTTCAGCCGGAAGCCGGTCTTCGGGTACGTCGGGATGGTCGGCGCGACGATCTCCATCACCATGCTCTCGGCCGTCGTGTGGGCCCACCACATGTTCGCCACGGGCGCGGTCCTGCTGCCGTTCTTCTCGTTGATGTCGTTCCTGATCGCGGTGCCGACGGGCATCAAGTTCTTCAACTGGATCGGCACGATGTGGCGCGGCAGCATCTCGTTCGAGACGCCGATGGTGTGGGCGGTCGGCTTCCTCGTCACCTTCCTGCTGGGCGGGCTGAGCGGGGTCATGGTCGCCTCGCCGCCGCTCGACTTCCACCTCACCGACTCGTACTTCGTCGTCGCCCATCTGCACTACGTCCTGTTCGGGACGATCGTCTTCGCCATGTTCGGCGGCTTCTACTTCTGGTGGCCCAAGATGACGGGCCGGATGCTGGACGAGCGGCTGGGGAAGGTGCACTTCTGGAGCCTGTTCGTCGGCTTCCAGCTCACCTTCCTGGTGCAGCACTGGCTGGGCGAGGCGGGCATGCCGCGCCGCTACGCGGACTACCTGGCCGCCGACGGCTTCACCACGCTCAACACCGTCTCGTCCGTCGGCGCGTTCCTGCTGGGCGGGTCGACGCTGCCGTTCCTCTACAACGTCTGGAAGACGGCACGGTACGGGCGGAAGGTGGAGACCGACGACCCGTGGGGGTACGGGCGGTCCCTGGAGTGGGCGACCTCCTGTCCGCCGCCGCGCCACAACTTCGACGCGCTCCCCCGCATCCGCTCCGACTCGCCCGCCTTCGACCTGCACCACCCGGAGGCGCGCGAGGTCCGCCGCGGGGCGGGCGCGGCCGTGGAACCCACCCCCGACCCGCTGGGAGAGCAGCGCCCATGAAGTCCGAGGCGATCCTCTTCGCCGGTGTCGCGGTGTTCTTCCTCCTCGCCGACGCCCTGTACACGTGGTGGGCGCGGGAGCCCGCGGGCGTCGCCGCGCTGACCGTCTCCCTGGTGATGTCGAGCGTCATCGCGTTCTTCTGCGCGATGAACTACCGGCGCAAGGGCCGCCGTCCGGAGGACGTGCCCGACGCGGAGGTGCGGGAGCGCGCCGGCACCGTCGACTTCTTCCCGCCGCACAGCGCCTACCCGCCGGTCACCGCCGTGGGCATGGCGCTGATGGGCGTGGGGATCGTCTTCGGGCTGTGGCTGTTCCTGATCGGCTGCGGGGTCATGCTGGCGGGTGTGTTCGGCATGGTCTTCCAGTTCACCGACGTGGACGTGTGAACGGCGGTCGCCCGGCGCCCGTTCACTCCTCCGCCGGGGGCAGGGGTCCCGCGGTCCGCCCGGTGACCTGCAGGCGCTGCTCGTCCGTCGCCGGCATGTCGACCCGGTCGCGGGAGAACCAGGCGCTCAGCGCCGCCCGCAGCCGCTCCCGCCGGGGCGCTGCCTCCCCCGGGTGGGCGAGCGGCGGGGGGACGTCCCGGACGAGCAGCCGGTAGCGGTGCGCGGCGTCGAGCGGGCGGTGCCGCTCGGCGAGGCCGCCGGACGCGCTCTGGCCGACGACGCCGGACTCCTCGCCCTCCTCCAGCAGCCGCCGGTCGTGGGCCTGCAGCGCGAGGCAGGCCCGTTTGGCCACCATGAAGGCGAGCACCGGGCCGGCGACCAGCGCCACCCGGAAGATCCAGGTCAGGGTCTCCACCGAGACCCGGAAGACGGACGCGGTCACGTCGTTGCCGCCCGCGGCCAGCAGCACCGCGTAGCAGACGAGGGCGGCCACGCCCAGGGCGGTCCGCACCGGACGGTCCCGGGGCCGGTCGCAGACGTGGTGCTCCATCAGGTCACCGGTGATCCAGCGCTCGAAGAAGGGGTACAGGTAGAGCAGCAGGAACAGCAGGGCGGGCAGCAGCACCGCCGGGACCAGGACGTTCCACATGAGGGTGTGCCCGGCCACGGTGTTCTCCCACGGCGGCATCAGCCGTAGCGCGCCCTCCAGGAAGCCGACGTACCAGTCCGGCTGGGCGTCGGTCGACACCTGGTCCGTGCGGTAGGGGCCGAAGTCCCACACCGGGTTGATCTGGGCGACACCGCCGAGCACCACGAGCACCCCGGACACCATCAGGCACAGCCCGGCGGACTTGGTGGCGAACTGCGGCACCATCGGCTGCCCGACGACGTTCCGGTTGGTCCTCCCCCGCCCGGACCACTGGGTGTGCTTGAGGTACACCACCATCACCAGGTGCAGCCCGACCAGCGCCAACAGGGCGAGCGGCACGAAGTAGACGTGCACGGCGTACAGCCGGTGGACGATCGAGTGCCCGGGGTAGGAGCCGCCCCACAGGAGGAAGCCGAGGTAGGTGCCGGCGACGGGGATCGACGTCACGATCGTGTACGCGGTCCGCATCCCGGTGCCCGACAGCAGGTCGTCCGGCAGCGAGTACCCGCAGAACCCCTCCAGCAGGGCCAGCAGGAACAGGGTGACGCCGACGGCCCAGTTGAGCTCCCGGGGGCGGCGGAAGGCGCCGGTGAAGAAGACGCGCAGCAGGTGGACCCCGAGCGCGGCGACGAAGACGAGGGCGGCCCAGTGGTGCGTCTGACGGATCAGCAGGCCGCCGCGCACGTCGAAGCTGATGTGCAGCGTCGACGCGTAGGCGTCGGACACCCGGAGGCCGCGCAGCGGGCCGTACGAGCCGTCGTACACGCCCTCGGTCATGCTCGGGCTGAAGAACAGTGTCAGATAGCTGCCCGTGAGCACCAGGACGACGAAGGAGTACAGCGCGAGTTCGCCGAGGAGGAAGGACCAGTGGTCGGGGAACGCCTTGCGCAGCAGCTGCCGTCCCGCCTCCGAGACGGGGGCCCGGCGGTCGAGCGCCGTGTATCCCATGACGGCCGCCTCGCGCGCCCGCGCCTCGATCCTCGCCTTCCGCTTCCGCACCAGCACGCGCCGCTCCTCGCTCCGTCCGCCCGGGTACCCGGAGCATGGACGGCCGGCCGGCCGAACGCGGCGGGCGACACGGCCGGACGGGACAGGGCCCTCCGTATGCCGCACGCCGGCCTGCCGGGCCCGGTGCGCTGGCCCAAGTGGGGCCTTGGGGCGCGCCGTCCGATCGGGCGGACCGGCGGCCGGGAAGGAATACGGCGGACCATCCGCCCTCTGGAGGGAGCAAGGTGCCGGAACGAGCCGACCTCATCGGTGAACTGACCGCCGAGCACCGGGCGATCGACGCGCTGTTCGACGGCATCCGGGCGGCGCCGCCCGGCGGTCCGGAGCGCAAGCGCCTCGCCGACGACGTCACCGCGCGGCTCACGCGGCACGCGGAGGCCGAGGAGCGGCACCTCCACCCGGCGGTGCGCCGGTACGTGGCCGACGGTGCCGCGTGGGTGGAGCGGGAACGCGCGGACCACGGGCGGATCGGCGGCATCCTCCGGGAGGTGGCGGACCGGGGCCCGGAGGACCCGCTGTTCACCCGTTCGCTGGTGTCCCTCGTCGAACAGGTGAGCCTGCACGTCCTGGAGGAGGAGCAGCGGCTGTTCCCCCGGCTGCGCGCCGGGTGCCCGCCGGACGTGCTGCGGGACCTGGGCGGGCGGCTGCGGGCGGACCGGGTCCCGCCGACCGTCCCGGTGGGCCCGCCGCCTCATGGCACGTGGGGCGCCCGCCTGTTGCGCGCGGTCCTCGGGACCGCTCCGGCCGGGAGGCGGCGGTAGCCGGCGGCCGCCGCCCTTCCGGACCGGCGGGACGACCGCGTCCGACGCGGTCCGAGTATCCTTCCCCACGGCCGTACAGCCGCTGTACGGAGCGACGAAGCGGATCGACGAGCCGGGCGACGGGCGAACGGCCGACAACGGGCGGCACGGGAGACCCCTCCCGTGGGCCGCCCCTTGGCGCGCCGGCGGGTGGGAGAGGCGAGATGGGCGAGTCCACGGCCGGCGCGGTACCGGGCCGCAGGCGGGGCGGCGGCAACGCTCCCGACGTCGGCGAGGCGGAGCTGCGACGGTTGCTGGCCGGGCTGACGGCCGTGCGCGACGGCGACTTCGGCATCCGGCTGCCGGAGGACGCCGACGGGCTGCTCGGCGAAATAGCGACCGTCTTCAACGGCATGACGGACCAGCTGTCCCTGTTCACCTCCGAGGTGACCCGGGTCGCCCGCGAGGTGGGCGGCGAGGGCAGGCTCGGCGGGCAGGCGCGGGTGCCGGGGGTCTCCGGCACCTGGAAGGACCTCACCGACTCGGTGAACGCGATGGCGGGCAACCTCACCACGCAGGTCCGCGACATCGCGCAGGTGGCCACCGCCGTGGCCAAGGGCGATCTGTCGCAGAAGATCGACGTGGCGGCGCAGGGCGAGATCCTGGAGCTGAAGAACACCGTCAACACGATGGTCGACCAGCTCTCCGCCTTCGCCGACGAAGTCACCCGCGTGGCCCGCGAGGTGGGCAGCGAGGGACGGCTCGGCGGGCAGGCGCAGGTGCCCGGCGTGGGCGGGGTGTGGCGGGATCTGACCGATTCGGTCAACTTCATGGCCGGCAACCTCACCGCCCAGGTCCGCAACATCGCTCAGGTCACGACGGCCGTGGCCAAGGGCGATCTGTCGCAGAAGATCACGGTCGACGCCCGCGGCGAGATCCTCGCCCTCAAGAACACCGTCAACGCCATGGTCGACCAGCTCTCCGCCTTCGCCGACGAAGTCACCCGGGTCGCCCGCGAGGTGGGCACCGAGGGACGGCTCGGCGGCCAGGCCGACGTCAAGGGCATCTCGGGGACCTGGAAGAACCTCACCGAGTCGGTCAACGTGATGGCCGACAACCTCACCGCCCAGGTGCGGTCGATCGCCCAGGTCACCACGGCGGTGGCCAAGGGCGACCTCTCCCAGAAGATCAACGTGGGGGCGCGCGGCGAGATCCAGGAGCTGAAGGAGACCATCAACACGATGGTCGACCAGCTCTCCTCGTTCGCCGACGAGGTCACCCGGGTGGCCCGCGAGGTCGGCACCGAGGGGAACCTCGGCGGCCAGGCGACCGTGCGCGGGGTCTCGGGCACGTGGAAGGACCTCACCGACAACGTCAACGTGATGGCGTCCAACCTCACCGGGCAGGTCCGCTCGATCGCGCAGGTGGCGGCGGCGGTGGCGCGCGGCGACCTGTCGCAGAAGATCACGGTGGAGGCGAAGGGCGAGGTCGCCGCGCTCGCCGACGTGATCAACCGGATGGTCGACACGCTGTCCGCCTTCGCCGACGAGGTGACCCGGGTGGCCCGCGAGGTCGGCACCGAGGGGATGCTCGGCGGGCAGGCGCGGGTGCCCAACGTCGCGGGCACCTGGAAGGACCTGACCGACAACGTCAACTCGATGGCGAACAACCTCACCGGGCAGGTCCGCAACATCGCGCAGGTCACCACGGCCGTCGCCAACGGCGACCTGACCCGCAAGATCGACGTGGACGCCCGCGGCGAGATCCTCGAACTGAAGACCACCATCAACACCATGGTCGACCAGCTCTCCTCGTTCGCCGCCGAGGTCACCCGGGTGGCCCGCGAGGTCGGCAGCGAGGGCCGGCTGGGCGGCCAGGCCGAGGTCGAGGGCGTCTCGGGCACCTGGAAGCGGCTCACCGAGAACGTCAACGGACTGGCCGGGAACCTCACCCGCCAGGTGCGGGCCATCGCCGAGGTCACCAGCGCCGTCGCCGAGGGCGACCTGACGCGGTCCATCACCGTCGAGGCGTCCGGCGAGGTCGCCGACCTCAAGGACAACATCAACGCGATGGTCCGCTCCCTGCGCGAGACCACCCGCGCCAACCAGGAGCAGGACTGGCTGAAGTCCAACCTGGCCCGCGTCTCCGGGATGATGCAGGGCCACCGCGACCTCACCCTCGTCGCCCGGCTGATCATGGAGGAGCTGACCCCGCTCGTCGGCGCCCAGTACGGCGGCTTCTACCTCGCCGAGGAGGCGGACGACGGCCCGTCGCTGCGCATGATCGGCTCGTACGGGCGCCCCGAGGGCGGTGACGGGCCGCGGTTCCGCTTCGGGCAGTCGCTCGTCGGGCAGGCGGCCGCCGGGCGCCGGACGGTCGCGGTGGACGACCTGCCCGCCGGGGCGGTCACCGTGCCCGCCGGGTTCGGGTTCGTCGAGCCGTCGCACCTGGTGGTGCTGCCGATCGTGGTCGAGGACCAGGTGCTCGGCGTGATCGAGCTGGCCTCCGTCCACCGCTTCACGCCCGTGCGGCGGGACTTCCTGGAGCAGCTGCGGGAGACCATCGGCGTCAACGTCAACACCATCATCGCCAACGCCCGCACGGATGAGCTGCTGGACGAGTCGCAGCGGCTGACGGCGGAGCTGCAGGCCCGCTCCGAGGAACTCCAGGTGGGCCAGGAGGAGTTGCGGCGCTCCAACGCCGAGCTGGAGGAGAAGGCGGCGCTGCTCGCCCGGCAGAACCACGACATCGAGACGAAGAACCTGGAGATCGAGCAGGCCCGCCAGGAGCTGGAGACCCGGGCGCAGGAGCTGGCGCTCGCCTCCAAGTACAAGTCGGAGTTCCTGGCCAACATGAGCCACGAGCTGCGCACCCCGCTCAACAGCCTGCTCATCCTGGCGCAGTTGCTGGCGCAGAACCCGAGCGGCAACCTCACGGGCAAGCAGGTCGAGTACGCGGAGATCATCCACTCGGCCGGTTCCGACCTGCTCCAGCTCATCAACGACATCCTCGACCTGTCGAAGGTCGAGGCGGGGAAGATGGACATCTCCCCCGAGTGGGTGCCGCTGGACCGGCTGCTCGCCTATGTGGAGTCCACCTTCCGGCCGATGACCGGCCAGAAGGGGCTCGGCTTCGACGTGGTGACCGGGCCGGGCGTGCCCGTCGCCCTGCTGACCGACGACTCGCGCCTCCGCCAGGTGCTGCGCAACCTGCTGTCCAACGCGGTGAAGTTCACCGAGACCGGGCGCGTGGAGCTGAGCATCGAGCCCGTCACCGGCGCGGATCTGCCGCCCGCCGTACGGCGGCACGGCGCGGCGCTCGCCTTCCGGGTGCGGGACACCGGCATCGGCATCGCCGAGCACCAGCTCGAAGCCATCTTCGGCGCGTTCCAGCAGGCGGACGGCACCACCAGCCGCAAGTACGGCGGGACCGGGCTCGGCCTGTCGATCAGCCGGGAGATCGCGTACCTGCTCGGCGGCTCGATCACCGCCCGCAGCACGCCGGGCGAGGGCAGCACGTTCACGCTGTACCTCCCGGTGGCCCGGCCGGACTTCCACGAGCAGGCGCCGCCCTCCCCCGAGGGCGAGCCGCTCCCGCCCGCGGCGGCGGACCTCGAGGACGAGCGGCGGTCCGCCCCCGCCGTACCGCGGCAGCGGCGCCTGCTCGTCATCGAGCAGCAGCCGCGCGGGCTGCTGTCGATGGTCGCCGAGAGCGCCCGCGCCGGCCTCGCGCCCGCCCCCGGCGCGGCGGTACCGGACCCGGTCGACATCATCAGCGCGGTCGGCGCCCAGGAGGCGGCGACCGTGCTCGCCACCGAGGTCTGCCACTGCGTCGTCCTCGACCTCGACATGCCCGACGAGGAAGTGCTGCGGTTCGTCGAGGCGATGGGCGCCGATCCGGCGCTGCGCACCATGCCCGTCCTGGCGCACAACAGCCGCGGCGTCGGCGGCGCGCGCGAGCGGGAGATCCGCGAGCGGTTCGCCGGCCGGCCGCTGGACCTGCTGTCCAGCCTCGACGAGCTGCGGCAGCGGATCGCGCTGCACCTGTCGGCCGAGCGGCCCGGCGACGTCCCGCCGCGGCTGCCCGCGGCCCGGGAGGCACACCCGGCCGCCGGGCCGGGGCGGGATCCGGTGCTCGCCGGGCGGACGGCCCTGGTCGTCGACGACGACGCGCGCAACCTGTACGCGCTCACCGGCATGCTCGAACTCCAGGGGATGACCGTGCTGCACGCCGAGAACGGGCGGGCCGGGATCGAGACGCTGACCGGGCACCCCGAGGTCGACATCGTGCTGATGGACGTGATGATGCCGGAGATGGACGGGTACACGGCCACGGCCGCCATCCGGGACATGCCCCGGTACGCGGACCTGCCGATCATCGCGGTGACGGCGAAGGCGATGCCGGGCGACGAGGAGAAGACCATGGCGTCGGGGGCGAGCGACTACGTCACCAAGCCGGTCGACGCCGACGATCTGATCGACCGCATCCGCCGCAGGCTGACACCGTGACCACCGGCCCGACGCCCGCCGCCCACCGTCCGTGCCGTCACCGAGGAGCGTCGTAAGTGGAAGAGGAACGGCGGGACGCCTCCGTGAGTGAGGGTTTCCCCGGCGGCGCCTTGGGCACCGAACCGGCGGGCGGCGGTTGCCCGGACGGCGGCCGGGTGGGCGGTGGTTCCATGAGCGGCGGCTCACCGGACGGCGGCTCTGCGGGCACCGCCTCGTCGGACAGTGGCCGGGTGGGCGGTGGTCCCGTGAGCGCCGCCTCGTCGGGCGGTGGTCCGGCGTCAGGCCGTGGTGGCGTTCCGGCCGGGGCGGTGCCGGTGGCGCGGTTCGGTGCGGACAGTTCTCCGGCCGGTGTCGACGGCTCGGCCGGTGCCGGGACCGGCGCGCCCGTGGGCGGAGCCGGGGATCCGGGCGAGTCCGCCGAGAACGGCGGTCCGCCCGCCTCCGGGCTCGGGCGGCTCGCCGCCACCGTGGCGCGGCTGCGCGAGGAGGTGCTGCGCGCGCACGCCGCCGCGGACGGGCGGGCGCTGCTGGAGATGGCCAAGGGCGTGCTCGTGGAGCGGCTGCGGCTGAGCCCGGTGCAGGCCGCCCGGCAGCTGGACGAGCTGGCCGAGGCCGCCGGCGTGCCCCCGCTGGAGCTCGCGGCCGACATCGTCAACCAGGCGGCGCGGGACCGGCTCTCCGACGCGGCGCGGGACTTCCTCGCCCGGGTGGGCGACGGGGCGAAGGAGCCTGCGGGCGACGAGGCGTCCGTCGCGGTGCGGCTGCGGACGGCGGAGAGCGGCGCGCTCGCCGCCGACGACACGCAAGCCGTCGCCCGCGCGCTGCTGGAGCACGCCCTGTCGCCGCTCGGCGCCACCGCCGTCGCCATCTGGGCGTCCGGCTCCGGCGGTTCGCTGCGCCTGGCGGGGTACGCGGGCATCCCGGCGGACGAGGCGGTGCGCTGGCACTACGTACCGCCGGGGGTGGCCACGCCCGCCCGCCGGGCGCTGGCCGCCCGCGACCAGCTGTGGTTCGACGACCTGTCCGCCACCGGGCTGCCCTCGGTGGCCCACCGGCTGCTGCCGGCGGGCGGCCGGGTCGCGGTGCCGGTAGAGACGCAGGGGCGGATCCTCGGCGTGCTGGAGATCTGCTGGCCGGGCGCCCCGGCGCAGCGCCTGCCCGCCGTGCGGCGGCAGTTCGACGCGCTCGCCGAGCTCGTCGCGCACACCCTGGAGACACTGCCCGCCGCCCGTCCGGAGCCGGTGCCGGCCGCCCCCGGCCCGGAGCTCGTCGAGCTGGCCGACAGCCTGTACGACCCGGCGCTGGTGCTGTGCGGCGAGTCGGACGCGCGGGGCCGCCTGGTCGACTTCCGGATCCGGCACGCCAATCCGCGGTTCACCGACCCGGGCGGCCGGCCGCGCGGAGCGGTCGCCGGGGCCCTGCTGCTGGAGGCGTATCCGCTGGCGGCGGAGGAGAACGGGCTGTTCGCCAAGGTGGAGCACGTCCACGCCACGGGCGAGCCGTTCCGGGCGGAGGGCATGCCGTTCACGGCGATCGTCGGGCAGGTGCGGGTGCCCACCACGGCGGACGTCAGCATCAGCCGGCACGGCCGGGAGGTGCTGCTGATCTGGCGGCTCGCGGGGGAGACGGCCCGCCTCGCCCATCTGCTGCGGCACGCCCAGCGGCTGGGCCGCATCGGCGGGTTCGAGGAGGACCTCACCACCGGGCGGATCATCTGGAGCGAGCAGCTGTTCTCGCTGCACGGGCTGCCCGCGACCGCGCCCGCGGTCCCGCTGGAGCAGCTCGCCGCTCTCGCCCATCCCGACGACACGGCGGCCATCGGCCGGTTCCTGCGGACCGTCCTGCACCACCGCAGGCCCGCGTCGACGGCCTTCCGGCTCCAGCGGCCGGACGGCATCACACGGCATATCCGCGTCGTCGCCGAGCCGGTGCTCGACGCCGACGGCCGGCTGGTGGCGGTGCGCGGCGCGTTCCAGGACATCTCGGCGCAGCACTGGACGGAGGTGGCGCTGGCGGCCACCCGCGACCAGCTCGCGTACAGCGAGCAGCGGACGGCGGAGCGCAACCGGCTGGCCCGGCAGCTCCAGCAGGCCATCATGCCGCCCGCGCACGGCCCGATCGACGCCCCGGACCTGGACATCGCGGTGCGCTACCGCCCGGCCGAGGACGACAGCCTCGTCGGCGGCGACTGGTACGACGCGATCGTGCTGCCGTCGAAGCGGGTGCTGCTGTCGGTGGGGGACGTGGCCGGGCACGGCATCGAGGCGGCCACGGGCATGGTGGCGCTGCGCAACGCGCTGCGCGGCCTGGCGACCACCGGCGCCGGTCCGGCCCAGCTGCTGGGCTGGCTCAACCTCGTCGCCCACCACCTCACCGACCAGGTGACCGCCACCGCGATCTGCGCGCTGTACGACACGGAGACCCGGGTGCTGCGGTGGGCCCGCGCGGGCCACCTGCCGCCGGTGCTGATCCGCGGCGGGCGGGCGTCGACGGTCCCGCTGGTGCGGGGGCTGCTGCTGGGCGCCATCGGGGAGACGGAGTACGAGGAGGGCGAGATCCAGCTCGAACAGGACGATGTGCTGCTGCTGTACACGGACGGGCTGATCGAGCGGAAGGACCGCTCCCTTGAGGACAGCCTGGAGCAGCTGGTGGCGACCGCGGCCCGGGGCGGCGCCACGCTGGAGCAGCGGCTGGACCGGCTGCTGACCCACAGCGGTTCGGACACGGACGACGACACGTGCGTCGTCGGCGTCCGGCTGCGGTCGCCGGACCCGGTGGACTGACGGCCCGCTCACGCGCGTGGTGTGAGCGGGCCCGCGGTCAGGGGCGCGGTGCGTGCCTCGCGAGGTGGCGGGTGATGCGCCGGGCGGCGAACTCGGTACCGGCGACGAAGCGGAGCATCGGCCCGAACATGGGCGCGGCCAGGATGCCGGTGAAGTACAGGCCGGGGACGGAGGATTCGAAGGCGCCGGTCAGACGCGGAGCCCCGGAGCCCGGAACGCGGACCACCGTCCCGCGCAGGGGCGGCGGCAGAAAGGGCAGGACGTCGAGGTCGACGCGGTAGCCGGTGGCGGCCAGCACATGGTCGGCGACGAGCTCGCGGGGTACGTCTCCCGGGCCGGTCAGCGTGAGGCGGGCCCGCTCCCCCGCGGGGTCGGCGCGCTCGACGCGGCAGCCGGTGTGGACGGGGACGACGCCCTCGACGCGGTCGCGCAGCCACCAGCCGCCCGAGGGGCCCAGGGCGCGGCGGTGGATCAACAGCCGCGCGGGGGACGGGAGTCGGCTGACCGCCTGGGGCGCGGCGCACAGTCCGGCCAGGATCCAGCCGGTGCCGAGCGGCGAGGCGGGCCGGGCGAGGCGGTCGAGGAGCGGCCGTTCCAGGACCGGGGTGTCGCCCCACCGCACCCGGGGGGCGCGGACCAGGACGGACGGCCGGGCGCCGGCTTCGTGCAGCAGCGCGGCGCTCTCCAGGGCCGACTGCCCGCCGCCGACCACGGCGACCCGCATTCCGGCGTACCGGGAGAGGTCGGTGTGGTGGCTGGTGTGGGAGAGCAGCGTGTCGGGGCCGGGGCCTTGGGGCGCCAACCCGCCGAGTTCGCCCGGGACATGGGCCAGGGCGCCCAGGCCGGTGGCGACGACCACCGCCGAGGCCGGTACCGGCTCCCCGTCGTCGAGCCGGACGGTGAAGCCGCCCGGGTCGCGCTCGACGGACGTCACCCGCCGCGGGTCGACGCCGTCGACGAACCGCGCGGCGAACCACATCCCGTAGGCGACGAAGACCTCGCAGGGGATGGGGGTGAGTTCGGTCAGCTCCGGTTCCGCGCGCTCGCGCCGGAAGTCGGCGAGCCGGCCGTCCGCCCGGGGCGTCGACAGGTCGGTCGCCGCGGGCGTGGACTTCAGGTACATGCCGGTCGCCATCGCGTGCCGCCAGCTGCCCATCACTTCGCCGAACACCCGTACAGGGATGCCGCGTTCGCGCAGGTGCGCCGCGACCGACAGGCCGTACGGGCCGGCGCCGACCACCACCACCGTACGGCCGCGGCGGCCCGCCGGGCCCCGGGCCGAGGCGTGCTCATCCGAAGCGTGTTCATCCGTGGCGCGCTTGGCCGAAGCGTGCGGCCACCGCGAAATCGACTGCGTCATCCATCCCCCTGCTCGCCGGCGCACCGCCCACAGCGCGCGGGCCCACATGCTCCGGAGCCCCGGCGACAGGTCCACGGCTCCAAGCCCCCGCAACAGTCTGCCCTGCCCGGGGGTATCGCCACACGTTTTTCTCGCTATTTGACGTTATCCGCCCAAACTCATCACGCGTGGGCACAGGGCGGGCGGTCACGTGGCCGTCGTCACGTGGCCGTCGTCACGCGAGCGTCGCCACGTGAGCGAACTCACCGCTCAAAACGGACTTTTCCTCTTATTGACGCACTTAAGCTGTACGGATGCCCCCCGCCTCAGCCCCGGCCCTGCCGGCCCCTGCCCGTGTCCGGTCCACCTCCCTCCCCGCGCCGGAGGCACCCCCCGGCGGGCGGCGGGCCATGCTGGTGTGGGGCGTCGGGGTGTCCGTGTACCTCGTCGCCATCGTCTTCCGGACCAGCCTCGGCGTCGCGGGGCTCGACGCCGCGGACCGCTTCCACATCAACGCGTCCGCCCTCTCGACGTTCTCGATCCTCCAGCTGCTGATCTACGCGGCGATGCAGATCCCCGTCGGGCTGATGATCGACCGGCTCGGCACCAAGCGGGTCCTCCTCCTCGGCGCCGCGCTGTTCACCGCCGGTCAGCTGGGCTTCGCGCTGAGCCCCACGTACGGCACCGCGCTGGTGTCGCGCGCGCTGCTCGGCTGCGGGGACGCCATGACGTTCATCAGCGTGCTGCGGCTGGGGTCGCGCTGGTTCCCCGCGCACCGGGCGCCGGTGATCTCGCAGGTGGCGGCGCTGATCGGGACGGTCGGCAACCTCGTCTCCACGCTCGTGATCCCCCGGGCGCTGCACGGTCTCGGCTGGACCGCGACCTTCGCGGGCAGCGCGGCGGCCGGTGCCCTGGTGCTCGTCCTGACCCTGCTGTTCCTCCGGGACCACCCGGAGGGCCACACGCCGCCGGCCGTGCCGGCCGCGGGGGCGGCGTACGTCCGGCGGCAGATCGCCGCCGCCTGGCGGGAGCCGGGCACCCGGCTGGGCATGTGGGTGCACTTCACGGCCCAGTTCCCGGCGACGGTCTTCATGCTGCTGTGGGGGCTCCCCTTCCTCGTCGAGGCGCAGGGCCTGACCCGCGAGGCGGCCGGCGGGCTGCTCGCCCTGTCCGCGGTGTCCGCCATGGCGGTCGGACCGGTGTACGGGCAGGTGGTCTCCCGCCGTCCCGCCGCCCGGACGGCGCTGGCGCTCGGCACGGTGGTCACGACCGCCCTGGTGATGGCGGCCGTGCTCGGCTGGCCGGGGGCGCACGCGCCGATGTGGCTGCTGGCGGCGCTGTGCCTGGTCCTCGGCGCCTGCGGCCCGGCCTCGCTGATCGGTTTCGACTGCGCCCGCCCCGCGAACCCGCCGGAGCGGCAGGGCACCGCCTCGGGCATCGTCAACATGGGCGGGTTCATCGCCTCGATCACGACGCTGCTGGCCGTCGGCGTCCTGCTGGACGCCACCGGCGACGACTACCGGATCGCCTTCTCCTCGGTGTTCGCCGTCCAGGCGCTCGGCGTCTCCCGCATCCTCCGGCTCCGGCCGCGCGCCGCGGGGCGGGGCGGCGGGCGCGGGCGCACGGTCCTGGCCGGCGGGTTCGGCCGGGCCCGCGGCGGTGTCGAGCCGGTGCGCGTTCCGGTCTGACCACGGGCGGCCGCACCGGCGGGCCCGGTGCACCATGCGCCCGCCGCCGGCCCGAGCCGGCTGCCGCCGTCAGCCTCCGTCCCGCGGCAGTCGGAAAGAAGCGCTAGAGGTGCCCGAAGCCGACGTCCGCCTCGACCGCGACGGGAGCGACGCCGTCGGTCAGCCCGCCCGTTCCGGCGCCGCGTCCGTGCGGCGGGCCGTCGGTGAGCGGCGGTAGAGCGGGACGGCGACGAGGAGGCAGACGGCGAAGGCGGCGGCCAGGCAGCGGAAGGCGGCGTGGTAGCCGGCGAGGTCGGCCTGGGCGCGGGCGGCCGCGTCCGGGCCGGCGCGCCCGGCGAGGCGGGCGGCGGCGGTGGCCGTGGAGACGGTGGTGAGCAGGGCGACGCCGACCGAACCGCCCACGTACTGCATGGCGTTGACGGTCGCCGAGGCCACCCCGGAGTCGGCCGGCGCCACCCCGAGGGTGGCGAGGCTGGTGGTGGCCGTGATGATCGTCCCCAGCCCCGCGCCGGTGAGGACCAGCGCCGGGAGGACGGCGGACGGGTACGGGCTGTCGAGGCCCAGGGAGCCCAGCAGGAGGAGGCCGGAGGCGGCGAGTGCCGCGCCGGCCGCGATCACCGTCCGGGGCCCGAGGCGCGGCAGGAGGACCCGGGTGGCCAGCGGCGACGTCGCGATGAGCGCGGCGATCATCGGGAGGTAGGCGAGCCCGGTCGCGGCCGGGCCGTACCCCAGGGAGCGCTGGAGGTAGTAGGTGCCGAAGAGGAAGACGCCGAAGACCGCCGAGCTGGTCTGGAGGAGGGCGATCAGGGAGGCGGCCCGGTCGCGGTCCAGGACGACGCGTGGCGGCAGCAGCGGGTGCGGCGCCCGAGTCTGCCACCCGGCGAAGGCCGTGAGCAGGACGCCGGCGGCGGCGAGGAACCCCCAGGTGGCGACGGCGGACCACGGGTGGCTCCCGGCCGCGGCGAAGCCGTAGACCAGGCAGAACAGGCCGGTTCCGACGAGCAGGGTGCCGGGGACGTCGAGCCGGGAGGCGCGGGGGTGCCGGTCCCGGGCGAGGAGCAGCGCCCCGGCGGCCAGCGCCAGGCCGGCGACGACGGTGTTGGCGTACATGGCCCAGCGCCAGCCCAGGTACTGCGTGAGGACGCCGCCGAGCGGCATGCCCACCGCGCCGCCCGCGCCGGCCGCCGCGCCCCAGACGCCGAACGCCGTCGCGCGCTCCCCCGGCTCGGTGAAGGTGATGCCGACGAGCGAGAGGGCGGCGGGGGCCAGCAGGGCGCTGGAGAGGCCCTGCCCGGCGCGGGCCGCGACGAGGACGCCGAAGCCGTCGGCCACGCCCGCGAGGGCGGAGGTACCGGCGAATCCGGCCAGCCCGGCGAGGAAGGCGGTCCGCCGTCCGAACAGGTCGGCGATCCGGCCGCCGAGCAGCAGGAGGCTGCCGAAGGCGAGCGCGTAGGCGGTGACGATCCACTGCCGGCCGTCGTCGGAGAAGCCGAGGTCGGCCTGGGCCGAGGGCAGCGCGATGTTCATGACGGTGCCGTCGAGCACCACCAGCACCTGGGCCGTGCTGAGGACGCCCAGGATCCACCAGCGGCGGCGCGGCGCGGGGGCGGTGCGGTGCGGGGGCGGCATGGCGGTGGTCCCTCCCGGGGGCGGGGGCGGGTGTGCGCGGACCGGACGTCCGGCTGGAAGCAGGGGCCGGACGCTTTTCGTCGTCCTGCGGGTCGGCCATCCGAAGGGACCGACGATCCGACAGAAAGCCGGCTCGGAAGGTGAAAAGAACGCGCGGAACGGACATCGGCGCGGGGAAATCGCCGCGCTTTCCAGCGTAAACGAGCCGCCGTTCCGAGCGGGTGAAGTCACCCCAAATCCCATGGTCCGCACAGCCCATAAACGGATCGTCCGACCGACTTCCGGTTCCCTATACCTCGTTGGAAGGGATTCCCCACGACGGCGATAATCGTCGTAACGTCCTGGCGTATGGTCGAGGTGTGCTGGTCGCCTTGTCGACCCGCCCGCCCGGGATCCCACCCGCGCGGGCCGGAGTGAGGACGGACCGATGGAACACACGGCGGGTACCGGACTGGCGGAGCGGGACTTCCGGGCGGCGATGCGCCACCTGCCGACGGCCGTCGCGGTGCTGACGGTCCTCACCCGGGCCGGGCCGGCCGGGATGACCGCCGGATCGGTCACCTCCGTTTCCATGGACCCCGAGCTGCTCTCCGTGTGCCTGCGCCGGGGCAGCCGGCTCTCCGGCGCGATCGCCGACTCGGGCGGGTTCGTCGTCAACCTGCTCCAGGAGCACCAGGCGCCGGTCGCCCGCTGGTTCGCCTCGTCCGAACGCTTCGGCGCGGGCGACGAGTTCCACGGGATCGGCTGGCACCCCGCGCCGAACGGGGGCCATCCGATCCTGGCGGACGCGGCCTGCGTGTTCGAGTGCCGTACCGAGGGCCAGGTGCCGAACGGCGACCACCTGCTCACGATCGGATGGGTGACCGCGTGCAGGGTGAAGCCGTCGGCGCGTCCGCTGCTCAGCTACCTGGGCCGGTTCCACCGGATCGGCGGTGCTCCGGCCGACGAGGTGCCGGCGCCGGGCGGGGCCGCGCGGACCGGGCCGTCCCGCACGTGAGGGGAGTGGGCTGATGGTCACGTGGGATGCCTTCACCGCCGCCGAACCGGCGTTCGCGGCGTCCGTGAGGGCGGCCTTCGAAGCCGACCGGCACGCTCTGCTCGCCACCCTGCGGCGCGACGGCGCGCCCCGGATCAGCGGCGTGGAGCCGGTCTTCCACGCCTCGGACCTCTGGCTCTTCGTCATGCCGGGCTCGGTCAAGTCCGCCGATCTGCGCCACGATCCGCGCTGCGCCCTGCACAGCGCCACCAGCGAGCGCCGGTGCGGCCGGCACAACCCGGCCGGGACGGCCGGCGCGACCGGAATAGCCGGAACAGCGAGGATGGCGGCGGACGACGCCAAGATCAGCGGGCGGGCGGTGGCCGTCACCGATCGGGCCGCCGCGGCCGGCTTCCTGAAGGTACTGCGGGACCGCGCGACCCTCCCGCCCGGTCCCGGCCCGGAGCTGCTGCGCCTCGACATCGCCGAGGCGGCCACGGTGCGCGCCACCGAGCGGGGGGCCGTCGTGCGGTCATGGCGCGCCGGGGGGACGCTGCGGGTGCGGCGCCGGGCGTGAGCCGCCGGCCGGCGGTCCCGGGCCGTCGGTCCTCGGTGCCGGGCGCGGCCCGGCCGGCCGGACGCGGACGGCGACCGCGCCGGTCCACCCGCCGCCGGGCGCGGGGACGACCGCGCGGCCGTCGACGGTGACCTCCAGTCTCGTGCCGGGCGGAGCGGCCAGCCGGGCGGTGGGGTCCAGGTGGAGGGCCGACAGGTGGCAGGTGCCGGTGGGGGTCCACCGGCTGCCCGGTCCGAGGGTGAGGACCACTCCGTTGTTGACCACCGGGGATGCCGTGTTGGTGACGACACCCAGCTCCCGGAGGCGGGAGGCGTCGACGGCGGCGATCCGGTGCCGGGCGGTGGTGGCGGAGACGACGCCCGTGAGGCGGGTACGGACGAGGGTGAGGCGCAGGTCGAGACCGGGCAGCCGGCGGGTGCCGCCGCGCGTGCCGTTGAGGAAGTCGCCGGTCAGGTCGGTGTCGGTGAACTCGGCCGTGACGTCGGTGGGGTGGGGGGCCGTGGTGTCGAACCCGTCGGCGCGCACAGGTGGGCCGGGCGGGTCGCGGTAGACACGGCCGGTGATCTCCGGGGGGTCGGCGGCGCTGTGCGGGCCCGGGTCGTCGTCGTCCATGAGCTGCATCAGGACGCCGTCGGCGGACCGCAGGCGCGCGCCGCGGGAGCCGTCGACGGTGATCCGCGCGGGCTGCCCCTTGCCGAGGAGCACCGGGCCGACGGTGTCGAGCACGGTGCCGCCGTCGACGCGGAGGCGGCCGGGGCCGTGCCACATCACGCCGAAGCGGCGGGAGCGGATGGTGGTGGCGCGCGGGGTGAGCGCGACCAGTTCCGCCTCCGTCAGGCCCAGTCGCCAGTCGGCGGCGAGTCTCCGTACCGCTGCCCGGGTGCTGTCACCGTAGTGCAGGGAACCGCCGCGGATGACGGCGGCGTAGTCGGCGACGTCGAGGTCGCAGCCCAGGAGGTGCTGGGTGACGCCGTCGCAGACGTAGGAGCCGTAACCGCTGCGGGCCGTCGTCACCCGGCTGTTGACCGCCGCGATCCTGCCGCCGGCGCTGCCGCCCTCGGAGGACAGGACGCCCCAGCCCTCCGAGGTGAGGGTGGAGGCGAGGTAGGCGACGGTGGTGCCCCTGCCGCTGAGGTTGGTGGTACGAGCGTTGCCGGTGATGCCGAGCAGCCAGGGCGCGGCCCTCATGTGGCGGGGGTCGACGGTGGGCCGGTAGCCGTCCGGCAGCGTGCCGTCGCGCGTGCGCAGCAGGGAGTTCCGGACGACGACCGTGGCACCGCCGGTGGCGACCAGCGCCGCGCGCATCACGCCGTGGCAGGTGATCCGGGCTCCGTCCACCACCAGGCGGGTCCGGGGGCCGGTGGCCGTGAGGGCGGCGCCGTAGCCGACGAAGTCACAGCGGCCGTCGCCGGTGAGGTCGACGCGCGGGGCGCGCAGGAGGTACGAACCGCCGCCGACGTGGACGCCGTTGAAGACCGCGCCGGTGGAGACGACGGTCAGGCCCTCGGCCGCCGACCGGCCGGTCCGGCCGCCGCGCCGCGCGGCGGGAACCGAACGGGCGGGGTCCGGGCCGTCGGCACCGACGTACAGGGCCTGCCGGAAGGGGAAGGCGAGGTCGTAGTGGCGGACGGTGTGCCGCTCGGTCACGGTGACGGCCACGTCGCCGCGGTAGGTCCCCGGGGTGATCCGGAGCCGGCCGTCGGCGGTCGGCACGGTACCGGTCTCGACCCCGTCCACGGTGAGGGTCAGGTCCTCGCCCTCGGGGGCGGTGAGGACGCCGTCGGGCTCGACGGTGAGGCGGCGGAGGCGGGTGGTGCGGGCGAGGGTGACGGTATCGCCGGTGCGCACGGTGAGGACGGCCGGGGGGTCCGGGTGGTGGCCGGTCCCGGGGGCCGAGGCCCGGCGGAGGACGAAGGCCCCGCCCAGGGCGGCGCCGAGACCGAGGACGTGCCGCCGGGCGGGACGGAGGAGCCCGGAGGGGGCGGGGAGATCCTGTGGCATCTGCGGTGCTCCTTCACGTCGTTCGGCGATACGGGCCGCGGGGCGGTACGCGCGGTGGCCGGCAGCCGCGTCGGCCGATGCGCGATCGGCGGTTCATCCCATGAATTCCGGCGTCATTTATCCCAGGGCGACGTGGTATTCCGGTCGAATGACGCCGCAATTCAGGTGGGAATCCGTCATCGTATTGGCCTACGGATGCCACGTTCGGGTTCTCCTTCCTCCCGGCCCCTCACCCGCGGCGGTGAAATCCGCCTACCATCCGGAGGGAAACCAGGATCGAGGGGGTCTCCGTAATGCCGTTGACACCTACACAGAATCCGCCGCGGGCCGGAACGACCGGCGCGGCCCTGGTATTGGGATCCGACGCACTGCGCTCCGACGACGTCGCGGACTTCGCGCGGCGCCCCGAGGGGCGGGAGATCCGGCTCGACCCGGCCGCCGGGGCGCGGATGGCCGCCGCCCAGCGGGTCAAGGACAAGCTCGTCGCCTCCGGGCAGCCCGTGTACGGGGTGACCACCGGCTTCGGCGACAGCTGCGGGCGGCACATCGGGCCGGCGAAGGCCGCCACCCTGCAACGCAACCTCATCTCCGGCCACTTGGCGGGGAGCGGCGACCCGGCGCCGGCCGACGTGACCCGGGCGACCATGCTGATCCGGGCCAACTGCCTGGCCCGCGGCTACTCCGGGGTGCGGGTCGCGCTGGTGGAGCTGCTGGCGGACTGCCTGCGCGAGGACATCCTGCCGCTGATCCCGGAGCGGGGTTCGGTGGGCGCGAGCGGCGACCTCGTCCCGCTGGCGTACCTGGCCGACATGCTGACCGGCAACGGCCGGGTGCTGCACCGGGGCGAGCCCCGGTCCGCCGCCGCGGCGCTGCGCCGGGCCGGTCTCACGCCGGTGGAGCTGGCGCCGAAGGAGGGGCTGGCGCTGATCAACGGCACGTCGTTCATGAGCGGTTACGCGGTCGCGGCCGTCCGGGCGGCGCGCGAGCTGGCCGTCGTCGCGGACCTGTGCACGGCCTTGACGGCGGAGGCCGTCCGGGCCAGCAGCGGCCCGTTCGAACCGTTCCTGCACACGCAGAAGCCGCATCCGGGGCAGCGGGCCAGCGCGGCGCGGATCCGCCGGCTGCTGGCGGGCTCCAAGCTGACCGTCGAGCATCAGGAGCGGGTCGGCGCCAACCCCCGGCTGGACGGCGCCGGTTACCAGATGCTGCGCACCGGGCTGCAGGACCGCTACTCCGTGCGCTGTGCGCCGCATGTGACCGGGGTGCTCAACGACACGCTGGACTGGGTCACCGACTGGCTCGACACCGAGATCAACTCCACCAACGACAACCCCCTGTTCGACCCGGTGGCCGGGGAGGTCCACCACGGTGGCAACTTCTACGGCGGCCACGTCGGGCAGGCGATGGACGCCCTCAAGCTCGCCGTGGCGAGCCTCGGTGACCTGCTGGACCGGCAGGTGGCGCTGGTCGTCGACGAGAAGAGCAACCAGGGCCTGACCGCGAACCTGGTCCGCCCGACGGACGACACGGACGCCGACGCCGGCATCCACCACGGCTTCAAGGCCGCGCAGATCGCCTGCTCCTCCCTGGCCGCCGAGGCGTTGAAGAACAGCGCGCCGGCGACGGCGTTCTCCCGCTCGACCGAGTCCCACAACCAGGACAAGGTGAGCATGGCCTCCATCGCCGCCCGCGACGCCCGGCGGACCGTCGAACTGGTCGAGAACATCGCCGCGATCGCCCTGGCCGCGCTGTGCCAGGCGGTGGACCTGCGGGGCCGCGACCGGATGGCCCCCGCCACGCGGGCTGCCCGCGACCTGGTCCGGACGGTGGTCCCGTTCGTCGACCGGGACCGGCGGCTCGACACCGACCTGGCCGGTCTCGTCGGCCTGATCCGGTCCGGGCGGCTCACCGCGCCGCTCGCGGCACCCGACGCCGAGGCGGCCGACGGGCTGCCCGCACAGCAGGGGAGGTCCCATGTCCGGTGAACCGCACGCCACGGACCCGCGCGCCGACGCACCGCGCGTCAGTGAACCGCGCGCCGCCGAGTCCGTCGTCCGCGCGACCGTCGGGGCGGTCCTCGGCACGTCGGCGGCCGAGTGGCCCCGCGACCGCCCGCTGGACGAACTGCCGGACGCGATCTACGACAGCCTGGCCCAACTGGAAGTCCTCACACGGGTGGAGCGGGCCCTCGGTCTCCCGCCCCGGCCCGTCGAACCGGACCGGCTGCGGACCATCCGCGCCATCGTGGCCCTCGTCACGGAGCCCGCCGACGGGCCCGCCGGGAACCCCGCGGCCGCGCGCGCCCCGGCGGAGGCGCGGCGGGCGGCCGGGGGCGGTGCCGCGTGAGCCCCGACCGACGGCCCGCCGCGCCGCCGCGCGTCGCCGTCACCGGGGTGTACCTGGCCACCGGGCTGGGCGTCGGGACGGAGGAGGTCTGGCGGGCCGTGTGCGCCGGCGACTCGGCTCTGGGGCGGTGCTCGGACCTGGCGGACGTGGTGGCGGCCCGGCTCCCGGCGTCGTCGCGGCCGGGGGCCAAGGGGGTGGCAGGCTCCCCGGGCGCGGCAAGCGCTGAGAGCGCCCGCGCCGTCACGCCGCCCGGGGGCGCCGAGAGCCCCGAGACCACAGGCCGTACCGAGCCTTCCGCCCCCGCCGGACCCCCCGACGCCGCCCTCCTCATCCGCCAGGCCGGCCTCGGCGCCCTGCGGCACGCCGCGCTCGCCCCCGACTCCCTCGACCCGTACGAGATCGGTCTCGCCCTCGGGACCAACGCCGGCTCCGAGGAGCTCTGGAAGCGCTACCGGGCGGCCGCCGGCCCCGCCGCGCACCCGGCGCACACCGTGGCCGACGAGCTCGGGGCGGCCGTGGGCGCCCGGGGGCCGAAGGCGGTCTTCGCCACCGGGTGTGTCGCCGGCGCCAACGCCGTCGGGTACGCGTACGACGCCGTCGCCGCCGGGCGGGCCACGGTGATGCTGGTGGGCGGGTACGAGGCGCTGAACGTCACCACCGTCGCCACGTTCGCCAGCTGGAAGTCGATCGACTCCGCGCCCTGCGCGCCCTACGCCCGCAGCGGCGGGCTGAGCCTCGGGGAGGCGGTGGCGTTCCTGGTGCTGGAGTCGGAGGGATCGGCCCGGGCGCGCGGGGTGCCGGTCCTCGCCTGGCTGCGCGGCTACGGGCTGACCAGCGACGCCCACCACATCACCGCGCCGCCGCCGGACGGCGCCGGGCTGCGGAACGCGATGCTCGGCGCGCTGGGCCGGGCGGGCCTGGGCCCGGACGCGGTCGGCTACGTCAACGGTCACGGCACCGGGACGCCGGCCAACGACACGGCCGAACTCAGCGCCATGCGGGCGGTGTTCACCGGACCGCACCCGCCGCCGATGAGCAGCTCCAAGCCGCAGGTCGGGCACACGCTGGGGGCCTGCGGCGCCGTCGAGGCGGTGCTGACCGCGCTGGCGCTGCGGGACGGGCTCCTCCCTCCGACCGCCAACGCGGACGCGACACCGGCCTGGGACGTCGTCCCGCGCACCGCCCGGCGGGCCGGCGTCCGGGTCGCCCTGTCCAACTCGATCGCGTTCGGCGGCGCCTGCTGCTCGCTGGTCCTGTCCCGGGACGGCGGCGAGAACCCGCGACCGCCCGGCACGGAACTCGTGTTCACCGGCGCCGGGGTCGTCTCCCCGCTGGGGCTCGGGCGGCACGCATTCCTCACCGCCCTCCGCCGCCCCGCCCCGGGCGGCACGCCCCTCGTACCGGAGGACCTGGCCGGCCACCTCGCCCCGGGCCACCGGTCGCGGGTCGACGCCCTGGGCGCGCTGACGGTGGCCGCCGCGCGCATGGCCTGGGACGAGGCGGGGCTGCGGGACGGCGCGCGGGTCGGCGTCGTCGTGGCGACCGCCGCCGGTCCGATCGGGACCGTGGAACTGCTCAACGAGACCGTCCGCCGGGAGGGACCGGAGTACGTCAGCGCCGTGCACGCGCCGAACATCGTCACCAGCGTGACGGCCGGCTACGCCACCCTGGAACTGGGCCTGGGCGGCCCGCTCTCGGCCGTCTCCACCGGTGACGCCTCGGGGCTGGTCGCCCTGGGCCACGCGGCCGACCTGATCCGCGCGGGCCAGGCCGACGCCGTCGTCGTCGTGGCGGCCGACGAGGTCACCGGCACGCTCGCGCGGGCGTTCGGCGCCTACGGGCTGCGCGGCCCCGGCCCGTCCCGGCCGTACGCGCGGACGCCGGCCCCGGGCCCGGTCGCGCCGGCGGCGGCGGCCGTGGTGCTGGAGGCGGCCGGCCACGCGCGGGCCCGGGGCGCGGACGCGCTCGGCGCGCTGCTCGGGCACGCGGTGACCTCGGGTCCCGGACGGGCGTCCGGCGCGCCGCTGTGCGCCGAGACCTGGTCCCGGGCGCTGGACCTCGCCCTGCACGGCCCCGGCCCGCACCGGGCCCGCGCGCGGGGCACGGAGGACGTGGACGTCTACGGGTGCGCCCACGGCGTACCGGCCCTGGACGAGGCCGAGCTCGCCGCCGTCTCCTCCTGTCTCAAGCCGGCCGGCACCCGGCTGACCGCCCTCGCGGGGGCGGTCGGGCACTGCCAGGCGGCCGGCCCGCTGCTGTCCCTCGTCGCCGCGCTCGACGGCTGCGGCGGCGGCCGGCTGCCGTACGCGACGGAGCCGCCCGATCCGCTGCCCGGCGCCCGCGCGTTCCTCTCGGACGAGCGGGCGGCCGGGCCGCGCCGCGCCCTGGTGACCGCCGCCGCGTGGGGCGGCACCTACGCGGCCGCGGTGGTGGGCCCGGCCGGTGGGGAGCGGTGATGGAGGGGTATCCGGAGCCGTCGCCGCGCGAGTTCCTCGGCGGGGTGCTGGCCGCGCCGGACCGGCCGCCGGGCCCGTCGGTCGTCCGCTGGGACGGGCTGGGGCCGGAGGCGGCGGCGAGGCTGGTGGCGGAGGTGGTGCCGGACCTCGTCGAGGTGTGCACCTCCGGCAGCACGGGCCCCGCCGTCCGCTGGCGGCACAGCAGGTGGCAGCTGTGGACGGAGGCGCACCTGCTGGCCGGGCTGGTCCGCGCCGACCGCCCCCGGGCGGTGCTGTCCTTCGCTCCCCCGACGCACCTGTACGGCCTGGTCGCCACCGTGCTGCTGCCCGCCGCGCTCGGCGTCCCGGTCTGCTACTGGCCCCGGTACGGGCTGCCGGCGCCCGCCCTCGACGCGGGCCGGTGGCTGGTGGTCGCCATCCCGTGGGCCTTCCCCGTCCTGCTCCGCGACCCGTCGGTGCTGGGCCGGCGCGAGCACGTCACCGTCCTGCACAGCACCGCCACGCTCCCGGCGACGGCCGCGGAGTTCGCGGCGGCGACCGGCCCCGGACGGGTGCGGCTGGTCGAGGTGTTCGGGTCGACGGAGACCGGCGCCATCGCCCACCGGCAGCGGACCGGGCCGTCGCTGCGGACGCCGGGGGCGCGGGCGCCGGAGCCCTGGACGCTGATGGACGACGTCCGCTTCGCCCCCGGGCCCGCCGGCCGGCTCACCGTCGCGGGCCCCCGGCTCGCCCTGGGCCCGGACGGCCGGCCGCTGCCCCGGTGGACCACCGACGACCACGTCCGGCGGCTGGACGACCGCGCCTTCCGGTTCCGGGGCCGCCGCTCCCGGCTGATCAAGGTCAACGGCCGCCGGATCGACCTCGGTGTGCTGGAGGAGCGGCTGCGCGCCGTCCTGGACTGCGCCGACCTGGCCTGTGTGCCCGTCGCCGACCCGCTCCGCGGCGAGCACGTCGAACTGCTCGTCGCCGCCCCCGGCGAGCCGTGCCTGGTCCCCCGGCGGACCACGGAGGTGCTGCGCGAACTCGGCGTCACCGTCGGGCGGATCACCATCGTGGACCGCATCGACCGCGGCGCCACCGGGAAGCTCCGGGGCCCGGCCGTGCGACGGGTGGCGGGCCCATGAGGATCGCCATCGCCGGGGACGGCGTCGCCGGCCTCCACCTCGCCCTGCGGCTGCGTCAACTGGGCGTCGAGGCAACGCTGTTCGGGGCGCGGTCGCCGGAGGACGTACGGCGCGGCCGGGCGCTGAACTTCGTGGCGCGCTCGGGGAGCACCCGCCGCCGCGAGGCCCTGCTGGGCGTCGACTTCTGGACGGCGCCGGACACCCTGGCCGAGACCCGGACGGTCACCGTCCACGGCCCGGAGCCGCTGTCCTTCCGCGCCGACCCGCACCCCGCCTACAGCATGGTCGACTTCCGGCTCTACCTGCCCGCGCTGGTCGAGGAGTACGTGGCGCGGGGCGGCCGGCACGTCGTCACCGAGCTGACCGCGCGGACCGTCCGCGGCCTCGCCGACGACCACGACCTGGTCGTCGTCGCGGGCGGCCGGGCGGCCGGCGAGCTGTTCCCCCGGGACCCCCGGTGCTCCCCGTTCGACGCGCCGCAGCGGGTGCTGTGCGGGGGCCTGTACCGGGGCATCGCGGAGGACGTTCCCCGGAGCATCGAGTTCCATGCCGTGCCCGGTGTGGGCGAGGTGCTGCGGATGCCGTTCGTGTGCGCGGACGGCCGGGTCGACGTCCTCGGCCTGGAGGCCGTCCCCGGCGGCCCGCTCGAAGCCGTCTGCCGCACCCCGTACGACCGGGACCCGGACCGCTTCCACGCCGCCGTGCTCGGCGCGCTGCGCCGCCATGTGCCCGGGCTGCGGGAGCGGATCGACGAGCGGGAGTTCCGGCTGAACGGGCCGGGCGACCTCGTCCAGGGCGGGGTGGTGCCGGTGGTGCGCCGGGCGTGGCGGGCGCTGGCCGAGGGCACCTGGGCGTTCGCGCTGGGGGACGCCTGGTGCGTCAACGACCCCGTCACCGCGCAGGGCGCCAACCTGGCCTCGTACTGCGCCCTGGAGTTCGCGGAGGCGGTGGCCGCCGGGCCGCCGTTCGACGAGGCGTTCTGCCGAGCCGCGGAGGAGCGGATGCGCCCGTACGCGGAGAGCGTGGCGCAGTGGACCGCCGCGTTCGTCCGGCCGCCCACCCCGCAGCTGCTGGAGCTGTTCCGGGCGGCGGCCGCGGATCCGGCGGTGGCCGCGGCCTTCGCCGCCAACTTCGACGATCCGCCGGCCATGTGGCGCAGCATCGCCACCCCCGAGCGGACCGCCGCCTTCCTCGACGGCGTCCGCGGGCGGTCCGTGGCGCCGGCTTCCGGAGTGTCGGGCGAACGGAGGACGCGGCCATGGGCCGGCTTGCCGACAAGACCGCTCTGATCAGCGGCACCAGTTCGGGGATCGGCCGGGCGGCGGCCGTGGAGTTCGCCCGGGAGGGCGCCCGCGTCGTCGGGTGCGGGCGCGATCCCCGGACGGCGGACGAGACGGTCCGGCTGGTGCGGGAGGCGGGCGGGGAGATGGTGTCGCTCGCGCCGGTCGACCTGTCGACGCGGGAGGGGGCCGAGGCGTGGATCGGCTTCGCCGTGGACGCCTTCGGTCCGTTCGACGTCCTGTGCAACAACGCGTCGTCGCTGCGGAACGCGCCGTTCGACCGGCTCGGCCCGGACGACTGGGAGCACACCCTCCGCAACGAGCTCGACCTCGTCTACCTGTGCACCCGGGCCGCCTGGCCGCACCTGGTCGCGCGGGGCGGCGGGGTCGTCCTCAACATCGCGTCGATCTCGGGTTCGCGCGGCGCCCTCTTCGTCGAGCAGGCGGCGCACGGCGCGGCGAAGGGGGGTGTGCTCGCGCTGACGCGGCACCTGTGCGGGGCGGGCGCGGCGCACGGGATCCGGGTCAACTCCATCAGCCCCGGGCTGATCCGGACCCGTGCGACGGCCCCGCACATCGACGACCCGGACGGCGGGGTGCCCGGCCTGCTGCGGCGGATCCCGGCCGGGCGGGTGGGCCGGCCCGAGGAGGTGGCCGCGCTCGCGGCGTTCCTCGCGTCGGACGCGGCGGCGTACGTGAACGGCGCGGACGTCGTCGTCGACGGGGGCGTCAGCGCGATGGCGGGCTGAGGCCCGGCGCGGGACGGCGGCCCCCTGGGCAGCGGGGCCGGAGTAGGGACGCGGGAACGACAACGACCGGCAGTCAACCGGCAGGAGGCACCGCCCATGCGCGACCAGCACGTCGGCTCCCCCGCCCCACCGCGCCAGGACGGCGGTCGCGCCGCCGAACGGCCGCCCACCGGCGCCGAGTACCTGGAGAGCCTGCGGGACGGCCGCGAGGTGTGGATCTACGGCGAGCGCGTCGCGGACGTCACCGCCCACCCGGCGTTCCGCAACAGCGCCCGGACGCTCGCCCGGCTCTACGACGCCCTCCACGACCCGGCGCTGCGCGGGGTGCTGACCACGGACAGCGACGCGGGCGGGACGGTCACCCACCCGTTCTTCCGGGCGCCGCGCGGGACGGCGGACCTGCGGGCCGCGCGGGACGCCATCGCGGTGTGGCAGCGGATGACGTACGGCTGGATGGGCCGGACGCCGGACTACAAGGCGTCGTTCATGGCCACGCTGGGCGCCGACCCGGGCTTCTACGGCCCGTTCGCGGCCAACGCCTCGGCCTGGTACGCGCGGGCGCAGAACCGGGTGCTGTTCCTGAGCCACGCCCTCGTCGACCCGCCGGTGAGCCGGCACGCGGAGGACGGCGCGGGGATCCGCGTCCGGGTGGTGGCGGAGACGGCCGACGGGATCGTGGTGAGCGGGGCGAAGGGGATCGCCACGGGGGCGGCCCTGACGCAGTACGCGTTCGTGAGTCACACCGGTCCGCGGCCGGACGATCCGGCGCAGGCGGTGTCGTTCGTCGCGCCGCTGGACACCCCGGGGCTCAAGGTCGTCTGCCGGGCGGGGTACGAGCTCCGGGACGGCCGGTCGGACAGCCCGTTCGACCATCCGCTGTCCAGCCGGTTCGACGAGAACGACGCCCTGCTGGTCTTCGACCGCGCGGTGGTGCCGTGGCCGAACGTGCTGATCCACCGCGACGTGGAGCGGGCCGGGGCGTTCGCCCACGGGAGCGGGTTCCTGCCGCGGTTCCTCTTCCACAGCGCCGTCCGGATGTCGGTGAAGCTCGACTTCCTGTGCGGGCTGCTGCTGAAGGCCGTGCGCAGCAACGGCAGCGACGTCCACCCGGGCGTCCAGTCGGGGGTGGGCGAGGCGCTGGCGTGGCGGCACACCGTGCACGCGCTGGTGACGGCCATGACCGAGCGGTCCGAGCCGTGGGCGCGCGGCCGTGTGCACCCTCCGCTGGCGCCCTGCCTCGCCTACCGGGTGCTGGCCCCGACCGCGTACCGGACGGTCCGGCAGCTCATCCAGCGGCTGGTCGCCGGGCCCCTCATCGGCACCGTGTCCCATCCCTCCGACTTCCGCGCGCCCGGTCTCGGCCCGTTCCTGGACGTCTACCTGCGGGGCGCGGACGGCGGCGGCGCCGAGGAGCGCGCCAAGCTGATGAAGCTGGTGTGGGACGGCGTGGGCAGCGAGTTCGCGAGCCGGCACGAGCTCTACGAGAGCCTGCACGCGGCCAACCCGGAGGTCACCCGCTTCGAGACCTTCCGGTTCGCGGAACGCACCGGGCTCCGGGACGAGCTGTGCGGCTTCGTGGACCGGTGCCTGTCGGAGTACGACGCCGAGGGGTGGACGGTGCCGTACCTGCGGGACGGGGACGGGTGAGCGGCTGCGGGACGAAACGGACGGCGACCGCCCTCAAAGCACCCCCGTGGCTTTGAGCGGTCGCCGTCCGTGTCATCGCGGACGTTAGCCATCCGCATCCGGCCATGGCAACTTGCTGCCCCAAGTCGCAATGTATTGCACCCAAAGTCGGTCCATATCCGTCTTCCCTCCGTCCTCACTCTCGACAAATCCGGCAATCACCCATAGAACGCTGCTTTGTCCTAGGGGTACTTCCATGGCTGAGCCGCTCCCCGGCCGGTTAGAGTCCTCGGGTCGGAGCGCGCGAGAGGGTGGACGATGCAGCAGGGGGGAGCGCCCGCGGGGGGCGGGGAACGCCCGTCCCTGGAGGCGCGGATCACCGCCGCCAAGGCGGACGTCGCCCGGCGCCTGCGGTACGTGCGCCACCACCACCCCGACGGCCCGTTCACCCTCGCCGGGCTGGCGGAACGCGCCGGGGTCTCCAAACGGACGCTCTCCCAGGCGGAGTCGGCGGACGGCTCCAACCTCACCCTGGAGACGCTGCTCAAGGTCAGCGACAGCCTGGGCATCCCGCGGCCCGCCTACTTCCTCGACGAGCAGGTCTTCCGGCAGGTCAACGGCGAACTCGCGGGCGGCGGGCCCGCGTCGGGAACCCCGCCGGCGCGCGTGGACCAGCTGTCGCGCATGCTGAGCGACATCCTCGACACCGCCGCCCGGGCCCGGTGCGCCTTACAGAACCTGCCCGCCGACGGGAACGCGGCGGGCGACGGCGCCTGACCCCGCGCCGGACGGCGCCCGTTCAGCGGCCCGCGCCCTCCCGGCCGCCGACCTCCGCGATCAGCAGCGCCACATCGTCGTCGCTCCCCTCACGGAACACCGAGAGCAGCAGGTCGCAGGTCTCCTCCAGGCCGGTCCTGGGCGCGTCCAGGACGCGGACGAGCTCGGCGAGGCGGACGTCCAGGGCCTCGTCGCGCGTCTCCACCAGGCCGTCCGTGTACAGGACGAGCCGGTCGCCCGGGGCGAGGTCCACCGCCACGCTCTCGAAGGGCACGCCGCCCACGCCCAGCGGGGCGCCGGTGGGCAGGTCCAGCAGGACGGGCGGGCCGCCGTCCCGCAGCAGGACGGGCGGGAGGTGCCCGGCGTTGGCCACGCAGCACCGGCCGCCCTCGGGGTCGAACACGGCGTAGACGCAGGTGGCGATCTGCTGGTCCAGACCGGTGGCGGCGCGGTCGAGGTGCCGGAGCACCTGGGCCGGGTCCAGGCCGAGGCCGGAGAGGGTCCGGGCGGCGGTGCGGAGCTGGCCCATGGCGGCGGCCGCGGTGATGCCGCTGCCCATGACGTCGCCGACGACCAGGGCGCTCTTGCCGCCGTCCTGCGGGACGACGTCGAACCAGTCCCCGCCGACCTGCCCGGCCGCGCCGGCCGGCTGGTAGCGGTAGGCGACCTCCAGGCCCGGCGGGCTCGGCGGGCGCTGGGGCAGCAGGGTGCGCTGGAGGCTGAGCACGGCGGCGCGCTCCCGCTGGTACCAGCGGGCGTTGTCGATGCAGACGGCGGCGCGGGCGGCCAGCTCGCCCGCCAGCACCACGTCGTCCTCGGTGAACGGGGCGGGATTGTCGGTGCGCTTGAGGTCCAGGGCGCCGAGCACCTCGCCGCGGGCGATCAGCGGTACGGCGATGTACGAGTGGAGGCCGGCCCGGGCCAGGAGGGCCGCGGCGGTCCCGTCGCGGGCGATGCGCGGCAGGTCGCGGGTGCCGACGCGGGGCAGGTGGACCGGGTGGCCGGTGGCCACGCACTCGGCGACCAGCCGGTCGGCAGGGTAGTGGGCGAGCTCGCCGACCGGGTCGGCGGCCCGCGCGGCGTCGACGGCGCCCGCGGTGCCCGCCGAGGCGACCGCCAGGGCCCGGATCGCCGTGGCGCGGCCCTGGGGCGCGCGGTTGCCCTCCAGGGCGGCGTCCAGGACGTCCACGGCGGCGACGTCGGCCAGCGCCGGGACGACGACCTCGGCCAGTTCGTGCGCGGTCTGGTCGAGGTCGAGGGTGGTGCCGATGAGCACCGAGGCGTCGGCGATCAGGGCGAGCCGGCGCCGGGCCTCCGCGGCGGCCAGGTCGGCGCGGTAGCGGTCGGTGACGTCCACGACGGACGCGGCGACGCCGAGGATGTGCCCGCCCGCGTCCTCCAGCCGGTAGTAGGACACCAGCCGGGCCCGGTCGTCCTCGCCCCCGCCGATGCCGCCCGCCACGAACCGGTCCAGCTCCGGTTCACCGGTGGCCAGCACCCGGCGCATGGTGGCCTCGCTCTCCTCGACGTCCACGAACGGCAGCACCTCGCCGATCCGGCGCCCGAGGTGTTCCTCGGCGGAGAAGCCGTGGATGCGCTCCAGGGCGGGGTTGACCATCACGTAGCGCAGGTCGGTGTCGAGGACGGCGAGGCCGATCGGGGACTGGGCCACCAGGCGCAGCGAGAGCGCCAGGTCCCGTTCCAGGTCGCGCAGGACCTCCCGGTCGGTGGCGATGCCGAGGGCGTACATGCTGCCGTGCGGGCCCTCCAGCCGGACGTTGCGCAGTTCGACCAGGCGGGGGCCGCCGTCCTTGTGCCGGACGGGGAAGACGCCGGCCCAGCTCTCGCCCTCGCCCATCACCCGGTCGAACAGGTCGAGGACGACGGCCAGGTCCTCCTCGGCGACCAGCAGCTTGGCGGCGTACTGGCCGAGCGCCTCGGCCGGGGTCCAGCCGAACAGGTCCTGGGCCTGCGGGCTCCACAGGATGATCCGGCCCTCGCGGTCGAGGACCACGGCGGCCACGCTGAGCACGTCGAGGAGGCTGCCCGCCTCGTCCCAGGCGGGCCGGGTCCGGCCGGGGCCGGTCCGGAATCCGTCGGTGGTGCCCATGCGAGGTCCTCCTTGCGCCCGCGCGGTGGGGGCGGCCTCGGGGGTGCCGGCCGGGTCGTCGCGCCCGGCCCGGTCCCGCCGCTCGCGCCGCCGTCCGTCGCGCCGCTCTCCATCGTCCCTCGGATTCCGCGCGGCGCGCAGCCGGGCGGCGTCGGGGAGAGGCGGGGAGACGGCTCAGGCGTCCGCCGGGCCCGGCGGGGCGGGGACGGCCGACGGGCCGCCGGGGGCGCGGTGGCCGTCCGGGAGCGGCAGGGCGAACCACACGGTCTTGCCGGCCGGGGAGGCGTGGTGGCCCCAGCGCTCGGCGATCTGCTCGACGAGCCACATGCCGCGCCCGTTCTCGCTGTCCTTCGCGGCGAGCGAGCAGCGTGGCAGGGCACCGCCGCGGTCGGTGACCCGGGCGACCAGGTGGGCGGGGGTGCGGGAGAGGGACAGCTCGACGTCGCCGGTGCCCTCGGGGACGTGCACGATCGCGTTGGTGACCAGTTCGGAGAGCAGGAGGGCGGTGTCGTCCGTCAGCGCGTCCAGTCCCCACTCGGCCAGCAGGCGCCGGGAGAAGGCGCGGGCGGCGGCGACGGAGCGCGGGGAGGCGGGGAGCGAGATCACATGGGCCGGGCGGAGCGGGACGGCGGCCCGGGGGCGGGGGTCGGCGGCGGACGGCCCGCCGGGGAGACCGCGGTCCCACGGGCCGCGCCAGGGGCCGGCCGGTGGTGGGACGACCGCGTCCGGGGCGCCGATGAGGGCGTCCGCCGGAGGCGCGGGGCTCAGGGTGTCACGGCTGGAAGCAGACTTGAGGCTCTGTGCGATCGAGGGGGGACGCGAAGGCGGGACCGTGGGGGGACGCGGGCTTCGCGGTGGTCTTCCCCACACTGGCGTGATTTCCGCCAGAGGTCTATACCCTCTGGGTCACCATGGGCCTGCGGAGCGCTATATTCGCAGGTGACGTGGGTTTAACGGGGCATAAAATCGTGATGAACGCGGCGTGCGGTCCCCCCGGCGGCCGGGTCCGGGCACGTGCGCCGCCCGTCCCGGCCGCCGTTTCCGCTACCTGCTCGGGCACTCCTTCCACGCCAGGTGGTAGATCGTGTTGATGCTGCCGTCCGTCGAGTCCATGGTCATGAAGCTGTTGGTCTTGGTGGGGTCGGAGGTACCGGCGTTGACGCGGAGTTCCGTGTTGATGTTGAAGTTGCGCCGCTCACCGCAGGGCGCCCACACCAGCGAGCCCACCGGGACGGAGTCGGTGGCCTGCCAGTTGTCGCCGTACGCGCCTCTGAAGGTGTGGGAGCTGGGTGTCGTCTGCGAGGAGCCCTGGAAGTAGTAGGACGCCTTCTCGGTGCCGGTCGCGCCGGGCTCCAGCTTGGCGTAGCCGCGGTAGTCGGCGCTGGCGATCGCGTAGGTGAAGCCCTGCGGTACGTGCACGATCAGGTTGAGCTGGCAGTTCTTGCGGAAGTCGGTGGGCTTGGAGCCCACGCCGACCTGGGCCAGGTAGTCGCTGTAGGTGACGGTGAAGGCGGTGTTGTCGGGCGACACCGCGATGGCGGCCGTACCGGCCGGACAGCCCGAGCCGTTGACCGTCGCGATCTCGATGACGATCTTGTCCGGCGGCGGGTTGGTGATGACCGAGGGCTGCTGGGTGCCGAACGCCGAGGCGAACAGCGCGGCGATCGCGCCGGCGGTGACCAGACCTGCGGGCATGGTGCTCCAATCGGTTGCCTTCGGGCGGCGCGGGCGGCCCGAGGGGACGGGGGGACCGTTCCGCGGACGTCGCGGTGCCCGGCCTCCGGCCGCGGCCTCCGACTTCCGGCGGAACGACGTGCCGGGCCGGAAGAGGGGCTGGTCAGGAGCGTCGATAAGGCATGCCCATGACAATCTTCACGGCCCGCTGGGACGAGGAGCGTTCGAATGATAGGGAGCCCCACGGGGGTTGGCTAGGTCTCCCGCCGGAGGCACCCCGCCCCGCACTCCGTGACCATTCCGGAATTCAATCTTCCACCCTCCCACACTCCCTGCCTCACCCCCTCCCCCGCCAACTCACCCCTCCCCGTAAAACATTTGCCGCCCCAAACGCACGTACGACATAATGACGGCCTTTCACCACCGTTCATTTCTCTTACCCGGGTGAGGGCCACTGCCCGATGGGCGTTTCTCTTCGCGCGTTCCGCGCGCTCGTTCTCCTCTTCGGTTTCTATCTGTTCTGCCTCGCGGTGCTCTGCGCCCTGATCGGCACCGCCGTCCTCGTCTACCGGTCGCTCGGGGCGCACCCCGCGACGGTGAAGCTCATCGCCCTGCCCCTGCTGCTGACCGTCCCGCTGGTGCGGGGCATGCTGCACCTCCGCACCCCGGGGGACGACGGCGAGGACGGCCTGCCCGTCAGCGAGGCGGAGCAGCCCCGGCTGTGGGCGGCCGTCCGCGAGGTGGCCGCGACGGCGGGCACCCGGGCGCCCGACGAGATCCTCCTCATCGGCGGGGTCAACGCGGCGGTCTCCGAGAACTCCCGCTTCCTCGGCCTCGTTCCGGGACGCCGCCGGCTCTATATCGGGATACCGCTGATGACCGGACTGACGGACAGCCAGCTACGTGCCGTACTCGGCCATGAATTCGGTCACTACTGCAATGCCGACACCCGGATCTCCGCCATCACCCTGCGCGGCCGGCACGCGCTCGCCCGGACGGTGACGGCCTTCCGGAGGCAATCCGAGAAACTGGTGGAGAAGGAACTCACCAAACAGCGGGCGGCGGCCGAGAAGCGGGCCCTCAAGGGCCGGAAGCCCAAGAAGGCCGGCTCCACGGGCGCCGGGCGGAGCCACCGCCTGATGGCCCGCCTCTTCGTCGGCTACGCCAAGTTCTACCTGCGGGTCACCCGCGGCGACGGCCGCCGGCAGGAACTCGCCGCCGACCGGGTCGCGGTCCGCGTCGCGGGCCGGGACGCCACCGCGTCCGCCCTGCGGCGCACCGCCGCCCTCGCCACCCTGCACGACTTCTACCTCGACGGCTACGCCACGCTGGGCCTCCCGGCCGGACTCCTGCCGCCCGAGGGGCAGTTCTACGGCGGCCTCGGGCACCTGCTCGCGGCGCCGGGCCGGCGCGCGGAGTTCGAGCGGCTGGCCCGCGAGCTGCCCGGGGGCGAGCCGTCGCCCTACGACGCGCACCCGCCGATGGCCGAACGGGTCGCGCTGATCGAGGCGTTGCCCGACGACGGGCGGGCCGCGCGCGGGCCCGAGCGGTGGTCCCTGGAGCTCCTCGACGCCCCGGAGCGGCTCCTGGTCCGGCTGGAGGAGGCGACGCTGGCGCCCGAGGTGCTGCGGCTGCGCCGCGCCTCGTGGCCGGAGCTGGTGCACTTCGGGATCCGCGCCCACCGGGCGGCGGAGGTGGAGCGGCTGCGCGCCGCCACCGCCGCGTACACCGGCGGCGACGGTTCGCTGCGCGCCCTGCTGGACGCCGTCGACGGCGGCCTCCTCCGGCACGTCGCCGCCCGGCTGACCGGCGGGGACGGCGGGGCGGACGCCCGGGCCGAACTGCTGCGCGGCCTGCACGCGCTCGTGGTGCTGGAACTCGTCGACGCGGGCTGGGCCGGCTGGGAGCTGTCCTGGTCGGACGCGGCCCGGCTGCGCCTGCCGGAGGGGTACGGAGAGCTGGTGCCGGCCGCGGTGGAGGCGGTGGCCGCCGAGGTCCCGGACACCCGGCCGCTGCGCTCCCTGCTGCCCGCGGCCTGAACGGCCCGCGGGGAACGGGAAGGGGAAGGGTTCCCGGCGGGCGGCCACGCGGGCCCCTGGCAGAGTGTCACCGTCCCACCGGCCGTTCCGCCGTTCACCGCACCGAAGGACCACATGATGACGCTCCGCTGCACCGTGCTCGACGACTACCAGGGCGTCGCCCTCTCCACGGCCGACTGGTCGGCCCTCGGCGACGCCGTCGAGGTGCGGGTCCTGCGCGAGCACGTCGCGGGGCACGACCGGCTCGCCGAGGAGCTGGCCGACAGCGAGATCGTCGTCGTCATGCGGGAACGCACGCCGTTCCCGGCCGAGTTGTTCGCCCGGCTGCCGAAGCTCCGGCTGCTGATCACCTCGGGCATGCGGAACGCGTCCCTCGACCTCGACGCGGCGGCCCGGCACGGCGTCACCGTCTGCGGGACGGACAGCAACCCCGAGCCGCCCGTCGAGCTGACCTGGGCGCTGCTCCTGGGGCTGGCCCGCGGCCTGGTCCAGGAGAACACGGCGCTGCGCGACGGCGGCCCCTGGCAGAGCACCGTCGGGACGGACCTGCACGGTCGGCGGCTGGGGCTGCTGGGGCTGGGGAAGACCGGCAGCCGGATGGCGCGGATCGGGCGGGCGTTCGGCATGGAGGTGGCGGCCTGGAGCCCGAACCTCACCGACGAGCGGGCCGCCGCCGCGGACGCCGTCCGGGTCACCAAGGAAGAGCTCTTCTCGGACAGCGACTTCGTCTCCGTCCACCTGGTGCTGGGCGAGCGGACCCGCGGGCTGGTCGGCGAGGCGGAGCTCCGCCTGATGCGGCCGACGGCCTACCTCGTCAACACCTCGCGAGCGGCCATCGTGGACCAGGACGCGCTGGCCCGCGCGCTGCGCGACGGCCGGATCGCCGGGGCCGGCGTCGACGTCTTCGACGAGGAGCCGCTCCCCGCCGACCACCCCTTCCGCACCCTCCCCCGGCTCCTGGCCACCCCGCACCTGGGCTACGTCACCCGCCGCAACTACACGGCGTACTTCACCCAGGCCGTGGAGGACATCGCCGCCTTCCTGACGGGCGAGCCGGTACGGCGGCTGGCCTGACGCCCGGCCGCCCTCGGGGCGGCGACGAACGGACACGCGGGGGCCGTGCGGCTGGACGCGCCGCTGGTCGTGGTGGACGACGTGCGGGCGGCCGTGGCGGCCGGGCGGCGCTCGGCCGCCGGGTGGTCACCGCCGACCCGGAGACGGGCCCGGGAGCGGTGCGCGGGCACGCCGCCCTGTGGCTGGGCCCGCCCGCCGCGCTGGACGGCCTGCCGGAGCGGGCCCGCGCGGACGGCGGCAGTCCGGCCAGGGCACCGACCTGAGCGTGCCGGTGCTCGCGGAGTACCAGCGGCCGAAGACGGTCACGGTGGCCCTGGAGTAGGGGGTGGGCCGACCCCTCGGTGAGCCGACCCCTCGGTGAGCCGACGCCTCAGTGAGCCGACCCCTGGAATGACATCCTCCACCATGCGTTTCGCACGGCCCATTGGTGACACGTGTGACTGGTCCGGCTCCCCCCTGCGTGGAAATCTCGACGCATCGCAGCCGAGGGGCCGAGGGGGAACGCATGGACAAGCGGTACGAGGTCTACAGCCTGGCCGACCGCCACTTCTACGAGACCCCGGACCGCCTGCCCACCCTCGCCGGGACCACCACGGAGGACGGCCTGTTCGAGACCGCGCGGCGGCCGGTCCCGGACGGCTGGGCCACCGCCCGCAGCGGCGACTGGCTGAACCTCTTCCCGGCCGGGCCTGACGGCGGGCCGCTCCCCGGGCAGCCGCTCCAGGGCTGGAAGATCCACGTCTCCGCGACCGCCGGGACGGCGGACAAGACGGCGGCCGACGTCTGGGACTACTGCGTCCCCCGGGGCATCCCGTTCAAGTTCGTGCCCGGACCGCACCAGTTGCACCTCCGCAACACGAAGTACGCGGGACGCGACCACAGCGGCAAGTTCGTCACCGTCTACCCGGCGGACGAGGAGCAGCTGCGCACCACGCTGGAGGAGCTCGACGCGCTCCTCGGCGGCCGGCCAGGACCGTACATCCTCACCGACCTCCGCTGGAACGCGGGCCCGCTCTACGTCCGTTACGGCGCCTTCGCCCGCCGCTTCTGCGTCGGCGAGCGCGGCACGCTCGTCCCGGCGGTCGAGGACGGCACGGGCCGGCTCGTCCCGGACTCCCGTGACCCGGCGTTCCGGGTGCCGTCCTGGGTGACCCTCCCGGCGTTCCTCGAACCCCACCTCGCGGCGCGCAACGCGACCACGGTGGCCGACCTGCCGTACCGCATCGAGAAGGCGCTGCACTTCTCCAACGGCGGCGGCGTCTACCGGGGCACCGACACCCGTGACGGGCGGAAGGTCGTCCTCAAGGAGGGCCGGCCGTACGCCGGTCTCGCGGCCGACGGCGCGGACGCCGTCGCCCGGCTGGAGCGCGAGCGCGACGCGCTGGAACGGCTCGCGGGTCTGGACGCCGCGCCCGGGTACCGCGACTGGTTCACGCTCGGCGAGCACAGCTTCCTGGTGATGGACTTCGTCGAGGGCAGACCGCTCAACTCCTTCTTCGCCGAACGCCATCCGCTGCTCGCCGCCGAGCCCGACCCGGCCGCCGTCGCCGCGTACACCGCGTGGGCGCTGCGGATCCACCGGGCGGTGGAGGAGGCCGTCGAGGCCGTCCACTCCCGCGGGCTGGTCTTCAACGACCTGCACATGTTCAACATCATGGTGGCGCCCGACGAACGGTCGGTCACCCTCATCGACTTCGAGGCCGCCGCGCCGGCGAGCGAGCACGGCCGGCAGGTCGTCGCCCACCCCGGCTTCTTCGCCCCGCCGGACCGCCGGGGCCGGGACGTGGACCGGTACGCGCTGGCGTGCCTGCGGCTGGCCCTGTTCCTGCCGGTCACCACGCTCTTCGTCATCGACCGGGAGCAGGCCGCGCACCTCGCCGAGGTGATCGCAGCCCAGTTCCCGGGCGTGCCGCGGGAGTTCCTGGACGAGGCGGTGGCCGAGATCACCCGCGAGGCGGGGGCGGCAGCGGCGGGGGCCGCCCGCGCGGCACGCCCGTCCGCCCGGCCGCCCCGGCCAGGCGACTGGCCGGCGAGCCGGGACTCCATGGTCCGCGCCCTCCTCGCGTCCGCCACGCCCGAGCGCGACGACCGCCTCTTCCCCGGCGACATCGCCCAGTTCGGCGACGGCGGCGGGCTCGGCCTGGCGCACGGCGCGGCCGGGGTGCTGTACGCCCTGGAGGAAGCGGGCGCGCCCCGCTACGAGGCGGGCGAGCGGTGGCTGCTCGACCACACCGACCCGCTGCCGCCCGGCACCCCGCTCGGCCTCTACGACGGCGTCGCCGGAGCCGCCCTCGTCCTCGACCGGCTCGGCCACACCGGGCGCGCCCTCGACCTCACCGAGGCGATCCTGCGCGAGAACTGGCAACGGCTCTCGTCCGACCTGCGCGGCGGCCTGTCCGGCCTCGGCCTCCTCCTCGACCACCTCGCCGGCACCACCGGCGACACCGCCCTCCGCGAGCACGCCCTGCGGGCCGCCCGGATCCTCGCCGACCGCCTCACGGCCGACGACGCCGACGGCGGCGAAGCGGCGGGCGGCCGGCAGGCCGGGCTGCTGCGCGGCGCGACCGGACCGGCCCTGCTCTTCCTCCGGCTGTACGACCGGACGGGCGCGCCCGACCTGCTGGACCTGGCCGGACGGGCGCTCCGCGCGGACCTGGCCCGGTGCGTCACCACCGGCAACGGGACGCTGGAGGTCGACGAGGGCTGGCGCACCATGCCGTACGTCGGGGACGGGAGCGTGGGGATCGGCATGGTCCTCGACGACTTCCTCGCGGCGGCCGGCGGGGAACCGGACCCGGCGCTCGCCGCCGCCCGCGACGGCATCACGGCCGCCGCCCGGTCCCGCTTCTACGCCCAGCCCGGCCTGTTCCAGGGCCGCGCCGGCATGGTCCTGCACCTCGCCCGCACCACCGCCCCGGGCGTCACCCCCGGGCAGGTGGCCGCGCAGATCGACGCCCTCGACTGGTACGCCATGGGCTACCGGGGCGAACTCGCCTTCCCCGGCCACCAGATGATGCGGCTCTCCATGGACCTCGCCACCGGAACGGCCGGCTGCCTGCTGGCCCTGGCCGCCGCCCGCGGCGACCGCCCGGCCCGCCTGCCGTTCCTGCCGCCCCTCCCGCCCGCACCGCCCGCGGGCCCCTGAACCCGGCACCGCCGTTCGGCGGGGCCGTAGCACAGCACCGACAGTCCCCGAGAAAGGACACCGTCATGGCACTTCTCGACCTGCAGAACCTGGAGTCCGACGAGCTGCACGGCGGCGGCGGGCAGAGCACCGCGAGCCTGCTCTCCTGCGTCAGCACGGCGAGCGTGCTCCTCTGTCTGTGACGCGCCGCCTGGCCTGAGGCCCCGGCCGGCCCTCTCCCGTGGGGGCCGGCCGGGGCCGGCCGTCATGGGTGGGGTGCCCCACCCCACCCCGACCGCGAGGACGGTGACCCCATGACCCCCGGCGACCAGCTCCTCCTGGCCACCACACGCCACAGCACGGCCCGAGCCACGGCCCTGGCCGCACTGAGCCTCACCTCAGCCGGCGCCGCCCTCCTCCTCCCCGCCGCCCTCGGCCGCGCCGTGGACCGGCTACTGGCCCACGACGCCGGAGCCACCCGCTGGGTGGCGCTGTGCGCCGTGCTGCTCACGGCCCCCGCCGCCCTCGACGCCCTCGCCGACCTCCTGGCCGGCACCACGGCCGCCCGGTCCACCGCATGGCTCCGCCACCGGCTCCTGCGGCACGTGCTGGCCGCCGGGCCGCGTGCCACCGCCGACGCCCCGCCCGGCGACCTGGTGACGCGCCTCGTCGGGAACACCGCCGACGCCGGCGCCGCGCCGGGCGCCCTCGCCGCCGCCGTCGCGTCGGCGGCGGGCCCGCTGGGCGGCGTCGTCGCGCTCGCCCTCATCGACCCCTGGCTCGCCGTGGCGTTCCTGGCGGGCGCGCCCCTGCTCGTCCTCCTCCTCCGCGCCTTCGCCCGCGCCTCCACCGACTGTGCCGCCCGCTACCAGCGGCTCCAGGGGGACATCGCGGGACGGCTGGCCGAGGCCCTGACGGGGGCGAGGACCATCGCCGCCGCCGGCACGGCCGACCGCGAACGCGCCCGTATTCTGCGCCCGTTGAGCGGACTGTCCCGGCAGGGGCACCGGGTCTGGCGGGTCCAGGGCCGGGCCGCCGCCCGCGCCGTCACCCTCGTACCGCTGCTCCAGATCACCGTCCTCGCCGTCGCCGGTCTGCGGCTGTCCCAGGGGCGGATCAGCGTGGGCGACGTCCTGGCCGCCTCCCGGTACGCGGTACTCGCCACCGGAGTGGGCATGATCGTCGGCCAGTTGAGCGGGCTGGTGCGGGCCCGGGCCGCCGCCGGCCGGCTGGCCGAGGTGCTGGCCGTCCCCGCCCCGGCGTACGGGACCCGGCCGGCCCCGCCCGGCGACGGCACCCTGGAGCTGCGCGGCGTCACCGCCGTGCGCGGCGACCGGATCATCCTGTGCGACGTCGATCTCACCGTCCCGGGCGGCACGTCGGTGGCCGTCGTGGGCCGGTCCGGCACCGGCAAGTCCGTCCTCGCCGCGCTCGCCGGCCGGCTCGCCGACCCGGACGCCGGGACCGTCGCGCTGGACGGCGTCCCGCTCCCGGAGCTGAGCCACGACGCGCTGCGGCACGCCGTCGGCTACGCCTTCGAGCGGCCCGCCCTCCTCGGCGGCACCATCGGCGGCACCATCGCGTTCGGCGCGGCCGACCCGGGGCACGAGGCGGTGACCGCCGCCGCCCGCGCGGCCTGCGCGGACGGCTTCGTCCGCCGGCTGCCGGAGGGGTACGCGACGCCGTGCGCGGCGGCGCCCCTGTCCGGCGGCGAGGTCCAACGCCTCGGCCTGGCACGGGCGTTCGCGCACGCGGAACGCGTCCTCGTGCTCGACGACGCCACGTCCAGCCTGGACTCCCCCACCGAACGCGAGGTCGGCCGCGCGCTGCTGCACGACGTCGCCGCCCGCACCCGGCTGATCGTCGCCCACCGCGCCTCGACGGCCGCCCGCGCGGACCGGGTCGTCTGGCTCGACGACGGCCGGGTACGGGCGGCCGGGCCGCACGCGGAGCTGTGGCGGCTGCCCGAGTACCGGGCGGTGTTCGGTGCCTGAGCCGGGCCGTACGCCGTCGACCGCCCGCCAGGGGCTGCGGTTCCTCGCCGCCCGGCGGGGCGCCCTGGCCCGGCTCGCCGGCTGGTCGGTGCTGGAGGCGGGGCACACCTTCGCCCTGGGCTACGCGCTGGCCCGGGCCCTGGACCGGGGGTTCCTCGCCGGCCGGGCGGCCACAGGCCTCGGCTGGCTCGGCCTGGCCGCCCTCGCCGTCCTCGCCGGGGCGTACGGCACCGGGCGCACCTACCGCGCCACCGCCGACCTGGTGGAGCCGCTGCGCGACGGCCTCGTCCGGCGGGTCGTCGGCCGGGCCCTGGCGGACGGCGACGCCGCGGCGGTGTCCCGCCTCACCCACCAGGTGGAGATCGCCCGCGACACGTTCGCCGGGCTCGTGATGGTCTCCCGCTCGTTCGTCTTCACGGCCGGCGGCGCGCTGGCCGGCCTGTGCGCCCTGGCGCCCGCCCTGCTGCTGGCCGTGGTGCCGCCGCTGCTCCTGGGACTGCTGCTGTTCCTGGTGACGCTACGGGTGCTGGCCCGCCGCCAGGAGGCGGTACTGGTGGCGGACGAGGCGCTCGCCCGCTCCCTCGACGACGTGGCGCGCGGGCTGCGGGACATCACGGCGGGCGGCGCGGAGCGGCGCGTCGCCGCCGCGACCGGCGCCCTCGTCGACGCCGAACGCGACGCGGCCCGCGCCCTGGCCCGCTGGTCCCTCGTCCGCGTCGCCGCCCTGACCCTCGCGGGCCGCCTCCCCGTGATCCTCCTCCTCGTCCTGGCCCCCTGGCTCCTGGACCACGGCACCACCCCCGGGGCCTTCGTCGGCGCGCTGGCCTACGTGACCCAGTCCCTCCTCCCGGCGGTCCAGGAACTCGTCCACGGCCTGGGCGCGAGCGGGGCACGACTCGCCGTCGTCATACGGCGGTTGACGGCGGGGTCCGGCGGGTCCGGGGGGACGTCCGGCGGGCCCCTCCCCCACCGCTCGGCCGACGGGCCACCGGACGCACCCGCGGCGGGTGCCGCGGTGACGAACGGGCCGGCGGGTCCGGCCGCCACGCGCGCCCCGACGGCCGCGCCCCCGGCGGGGCGGTCCGGACCGACGGCGAAGGCGGCGCGGCCGGGGCACGTCGCGGGCCGCGTGACCGCCGCCGTTCCGTCGCCGCCGGACCGTACCGGGGACCGACCGCCGACGAACACCCCGCGCGGACCGGCCCGGTCGGCGGCGGAGGCGGCACCGCAAGGCCCGGGCCGCCTCCCGCGGCCCGACGGGCCGACCGCGGCCCCCGAGCCCTCGGCGGCCGACAACGCGCCGGATCCCGCCGCGGACCGGATGCCGGCAGGCGCTCCCGCGACGGCGCGGCAGGCCCCGGGGCGCCTTCCGCGGCCCGGCGGCACGGCGGCGACCGCGCCGCCCGCGCCCGCGCCCGCACCCGCACCCGCACCCGCACCCGCACCCGCACCCGCACCCGCCCTGGAACTCCGCGGTGTCACCTTCGCCTACGGCCCCCACGCCGCCCCCGTCGTCCACGCGCTGGACCTCCGCGTCCCGCCGGGGGCCCGGCTCGCCGTCGTGGGCCCGAGCGGGATCGGGAAGTCGACGCTGACCGGGCTGGCGGCCGGGCTGCTGGTGCCCGCCCGCGGTGACGTCACCATCGGCGGGCTGCCCGCGCGGGACACGGCCGCGCGGGCGGGGCGGGTGCTGATCCCGCAGGAGGCGTACGTCTTCTCGGGGACGTTGGCCGAGAACCTCGGCTATTTCCGGCCGGACCCGGTGCCGGAGGACGAACTGTGGGCGGCGGCGCGAGCCGTCGGCATGGCCGGACTGGCCGAGCGGCTGGGCGGGTTCGGGGCGGTCGTCGCGCCCGCCGGGCTCTCCGCGGGCGAGCGGCAGTGGATCGCGCTGGCCCGGGCGTACCTGTCCCCGGCGCCTTTGGCGCTGCTGGACGAGGCGACCTGCCACCTGGACCCGGCCGCGGAGGCCCGCGCCGAGGACGCGTTCGCCCGGCGGCCGGGCGGCACCCTGGTCGTCGTCGCGCACCGGGCCGCCTCGGCGCTCCGCGCGGACCGGGTGCTGGTGATGGACGGGCCGCACACGGTGTGCGGGGACCACGCGGAGCTGCTCCGCGCGTCCCCGCTGTACCGCGACCTCATGGCGGAGGCGACGGCCGGCGGCCCGTCAGACCCAGCCGGCCCCCCGGGCGACTCTTATGGCGTCCACCCGGTTGCGCGCCCCGGTCTTCCGGGTGATCGCGCACATGTAGTTGCGTACGGTCCCGTGCGACAGGTGCAGGCTGCGGGCGATCTCCCCGACGCCGGCGCCCTCGGCGGCGAGTGACAGGACGGTCAGTTCACGGCGGGTGAGCGGGATCTCGGAAGCCTCCAGGAAGCCGAAGCCGAGGGATTCGTCGATGTAGCGCTCGCCTTTGGCGACGTACCTGATGCCCTCGACCAGCCGGTCCGGTGAAGCGTTTTTGCTCAAGTACCCCAAGGCCCCCTCCTCGTACGCCCGGCGCAGCGGCCCCGGCCGTTCCGCGGTGGCCAGCGCGAGCAGGGCCGGGCGCGCGTCCCCCTCGGCGCATCCGCCGGACAGTTCGCGCAGGCCCGGTCCGGCCGCGTGGGGGCTGTCCATGTCGACGACGCAGACGCGCGGGCGCACTGTCCGCGCGGTCAGGACCGCGCGGCGCCACGGCGCGGCGTGCACCTCGAACTCCGGTTCTCTTCCGATCAGTTCCATGAGGGCGGTGCGCAGCAGCGAGGTGTCGTGCACCAGGAGAACTCGAATCACGGATTCCGTCCCACCCTTCCCGTTTTCCCCCGTTGTGCGACTTGCTCGGGGCACGTCAACAATTCATACCGGCGTGTGCCACGGTCATGGGCGGGGATCACTGACCCGCGGGGGGCGCAAGGGCGCAAAACTTCCGTCGCGCGCGCCCCAAGTTCACTCGAACGCGCCTGCCGAAACTCTTGAAAGCGCAGTATCTCCCCTGATCCATCAAGGCCGTGTGGTTCGTCCCACCGGTTTCCCCCATACCGTTGCGGCAGTCGGGCGGGCGGGAGAAGGGCGGCTTTCCGGATGGCGGCGGGCGTCAGACGCCCGCGTAGCGGGCCAGGACGTACAGGGCGCCTCCGGACAGATCCCCGCCCGAAGCACCCGGGGAATGCGGGGAGTCGGGAAAGGTCCGGGATCCCGGGGTGGTGGGACGCGCCACAGCCGCCCGCGGGTGAGGAGCTGCCGGCGGCGGTCGAGCGTGTACGTGGCCCGGCGGTCGCGGTGAAGGAGGGGCTCGCGAGGGTGAAGTGGCGCTGGAACGCGGCCTCCACGGGGTCGGCGAGCGGGTTGGGCACATGCGCGAACAGCAGCGCGCCGGGCCGGCAGTGGACGGCGAAGGTCTCCACCGAGCGAGACACGTCCGCGTCGGTGTGCAGGTTGGACAGCGCCCAGCCGAAACAGGTGACGGCGTCGAAGGCGCGGCCCGGGCGCAGGGACCGCATGTCGTCGACGCGGTAGTCCGGTCCGGGCCGCCGCTCGCGGGCGAAGGCCGTCATGTTCTCCTGGCAGTCGAAGCCGACGCGGTCCACTCCCGCCTCGGTGAAGTAGGCGACGTGCCGGCCGGTGCCGCAGCCGGCGTCGAGAGCAGCGTCCGGACGCCGCCGGGGCGTGCGCGGCGAACAGCCGTTCGCAGAACCGGGGGATGTCCTTCTCCGTCCCCGGGTGCGTCTTTCCCGACGGGTCGGCCCCGGCCAGGTCCGCACACGGGAGCCTCGGTCGGCGCCGAGTGGGGCGCTCGGCGCCGGCCGCCGCCCCGGCGCCCCGGGAGCCGGCACGGCAACCGTCACACGCCCGCGCTCCCCCGGAACGGCGCGTACCGGGGCTGCGCCCGGCCGTGCCGTCGGGTACGTTCCGGACGGAACGCGTCGGCGGACAACCGCCGCGGAAAGGTGAGCGGATGACTCAGCCCACCCCGGTCGAAGCGCCCACGACCTGGACCGGCGACACCCTCGGTGCGGAGGACTGGCTGCTTCCGATGCCACCTGCCTGTGCGCGCGAACTGGGCAGCGGCGGGCAGGACTTGGGGCCCGTTCCGGGGAGGGCAGTCGCGGACCTCGCCGCGCAGATCACCCGGCGCCTGTGGAACGGCCGCGGGTTCGTCGTGATCCGCGGCTTTCCCGTGGCCGGCCGCACCGACCCGGAGTGCGCCGCCCTGTGCCGGCGGCTCGCCGCCTCGCTGGGCGCGGTGCGGCCGGCGGACGCCGGCGGCTTCGTCGCCGTGGCCGACAACGCCGGGCTCGGCAAGACCGACCTCGCCCTGACCCTCCACACCGACCGCACCCCGGCGCCCCATCCCCCGCGCGTGCTCGGGCTGCTGTGCGTACGGCCGGCCGCACACGGCGGAGATTCGCTACTGGCCAGCGGCCACGCCCTGCACAACAGGCTTCTCACCGACGCCCCTTGGGCCCTGCCCCGCCTCTACCAGGACTTCCGCTTCGGTCGGGGGCCCGGTTTCGACCGGCGCCGTCCCGTCTTCCGGCGGCACGGCGCCGGCCTGCGCGTCCACTACAACCGTCGGGGGATCGAACGCGCCCACCAGGAAGCGGGCGCGCCACTGGCTCCGGACGAGCGGGCGGCCCTCGACGCCGTCGACCGGATCCTGTCCGACCCGCGCACCGCCCTGCGCGTCCCCCTGCGCCGGGGAGACCTCCTCTTGCTGGACAACACCGTCGTACTGCACGGCCGCACCGCCTTCACCGACTCGCCCGACCCGCGCGCCCGCAGATGCCTGGTGCGGGTGTGGGTGGACTGAGCGGCGTCCGTGACGCCGGAGGGGCCGAGCCGGCCCTCAGCCGGTCCCCCACCTCGCCTCCAGCGCCGCGACCGCCGTCTCGTCCAGCGTGACCAGGGGCGAGCGCCTCGGGCGCGGGGGCGCCGGACGCGGGGACGCCTTGCGCGGGGACGCCGGAAACGGGGACGCCTGGCGCGGGGACGCCAGACGCGGAGACACCAGAGGCAGGGACGCCGGACGCGGGCGCACCGGGCGCGGAGACATCGGACGCAGGGGCGCCGGGCGCGGAGACACCAGACGCGGGCGCACCAAGCGCCGAGACACCAGACGCGGGGGCGCTGGGACGGGGTGGGGCCGCCGGCCGTCGCCTGCGCGGTCCTGCCGCCGGTGGTCACCGCGTACGGCCGCCGCCTCTCGACGATGGAACTCGGCGACGACGCGGCGCACGCGCTCGGGGTGCCGGTGGAACGCACCCGCCTGGCCTTGATGGCCGCGGCCACCCTCCTCACCGCGGCCGCGACGGCCGCCGCCGGCCCGATCGGCTTCGTCTCCCTCTCCGGCGCCGACCGCCTGCCGGTGGGCGCGGTGACGGGCGTCCTGGGCGGCGCGTACCTCGTCTGGCTCCTGGTGGCGGAACGCCGCGCGGGGAAGGTGTGACGCGGGAGTCAGCTCGTTGCAGTGCCCCCCTTGAGGGGGTTCGAGGACGAGTGGCGCAGCCGCTGTTCTTCGCGCCGTTTGCCCTAGGTCGGGCGGAGGGTGTCATTCCGGTCCCAGGGCCGATGTGCCGGCGGAGGACCCCGCCTACGGTCGTCGTCGGCGGCAGGAAACCTCGCACGGGACAGCGGTGTCCCGTTCCGAGGCGTCCGGCTCGAGTCCCCGCCCGCAAGCGCTGCGGGGTCGGTGCGGCTGCCGCTCGCTGTGCCCGTTTCCCTGGAGATCTCCGATGCCTTTGATGACGGCTGCCCTGGTGCTGCTGGCGTTCGTGATGCCGTTGGCCACGGACATGTACCTGCCCGCCTTCCCGCAGATGACGGGCGATCTGCGCACCGACGCCTCGGGCGTGCAGCTCACGCTGACGACCTTCCTCGTCGGTATGGGGCTGGGGCAGCTGGTCCTGGGGCCGCTCTCCGACCGCTTCGGACGCCGCCTCCCCCTCCTGGCCGGTGGCGCCGCCTGTGTCGCGGCCACTGCGGGCTGCGCGCTCGCGCCTTCCCTGGGCTGGCTGGTCGTCCTGCGTTTCCTCCAGGGCTTCAGCGGTGCCGCCGGCGTGGTGATCGGGCGGGCGGTCATCTCCGACGTCGCCCAGGGCGACAGGGCCGCCAGGCTGCTCGGCGTCCTGATGACCCTCATGGGGATCGCCCCGGTCATCGCTCCCGTCGTGGGCGGTGCCGTCATCGGGGCCGGCGACTGGCGCGGGGTCTTCTGGGTCCTGTCGGCGGCCTCGCTCCTGGCCGTGCTGGCCGCGGCGGTCGGCGTTCCCGAGAGCCTGCCGCCCGAGCGGCGCCACCGCGGGGGCATCGCGGCCACCGCGCGCGCCGTACGCGAGGTCCTGACCGACCGCCCCTACCTCGGCCACGCACTCTGCTTCGGCATGACCTTGGCCGTGCTGTTCTGCTACCTGGGCGGTGCCTCCTTCGTCTTCCAGAACCTCCTCGGCCTCGACGTCGCCCGGACCTCGGCCGCTTTCGCCTCCGTCGGCGTCGTCAGCGTCGCGGCCGGTACCGCCGTCACCAGGCTCGTCGGCCGCTTCACGCCCGCGTCGCTACTGCGGACCGGCCTGGGCGTGATGGTTGCCGGCTCCGCCGCCCTGTGCGCGCTGTCCCTGGCCGGCCTGCTGAACGCGATCGTGGTCCTGACCTTGATCTCCATCACTTTCATCGGGATCAGCATGGCCAGTATCAACGCGGCCGCCCTCGCTCTGGACCGCGTTCCCCAGGCCGCCGGAACCGGCTCCGCCGCCCTCGGCACCATCCAGAGCCTCCTGAGCGCGGTGGCCGCCCCGTTGGTCGGCCTCGGTGGCGAGCACACCGCCGTTCCGATGTTCACAGGGATGGCCCTCGCCTCCCTGCTGGCCGTGGCCGCCCTGCGCCTGGCCGGTACACCGGGGAGAGGAGCGGCCCGTGCACGCCGGGCCGACGGCGGCGCCGACCGAGGAAGTGCGTTAGGTACGAGTTCCGTTCGTGGCGGTCCTCGCGACTGACCTCCCCTTCATGCGGCAGACGCCGGTCACGGAGCCGTCCGCGCCAGGCGGCCGTCCGCCCGGCGGGGAGCATCACCATCCGGCTCCCGCCGTGGCGCCCGTCGACGCACCGGCCGAACGCGGGTCGACGCTCCCGGCATTCCGGAGGACGCCCTGCGCGGGTACTTGGCCGGGTCGCGCCCGACCTGTCCGGTCTTCCGCCCGGCTGAGCCCGGACGGCGGCCTCCCAGAACACTCCGGAATTCGGGAAGGCGGCGGGCCGATGCCGAACCGCCGGCGACGCCTCCGGCACCAAGGGAACCCGCCTCAGGCCCGCTGCGCGTCGGCCTCCGCGACGTCCGCCGGGAGATCGACGGGGTACTCCGCTCCGAAGTCGGCGGAGACGGAGACGCCCTGCCACGCCTCCGCTTCGGCAGTCCGACGCCGCGAGTGGTCGAGCGCCATGCGGGCCGCGGTCGCCCCCAGGGGCAGGTGAGTGGGCACGTGCTCCCGCCGGACCACCCGCACCAGGATCTCCGCGGCACGATCGGGATCCCCGGCGGCCCGGCCGGCGGCCCGAGCCCGTTCGTGGAAGGCCCCGACCGTCGCCCGGTACTCGGGCGGAACGTCCTGGACGTCCATGGAGGCCCCGGCCCAGTCGGTGGCGAAGCCACTCGGCTCGACGACGAGGTAGCGGATGCCGAACGGCGCGGTCTCCGCGGCGAGTACGCGGGTGAGCCCGTCGATGGCGAACTTGGCCGCCTGGTAGGAGCCCAGGCCGGCGCTGCCGCCCACCCGTCCGCCGATCGAGGAGAACTGGACGACGGTCCCGCCGCCCTGCGCCTTCAGCAGGGGCAGCGCCGCCTTGGAGACGTTGTACACGCCCCAGAAGTTGGTCTCGAACTGACGGCGGAAGTCGTCCTCCGGAGCCGTCTCGACGGGCGCCACGTTGGCGTACCCGGCGTTGTTGACGATCACGTCGACACGGCCGAAGCGGTCGCGGGCGGCGTCGAGGGCGGCCGTGGCCGCGGCGGCGTCGGTCACGTCGAGCGCCACGGGGAGTACCCGGTCGCCGAACCTCTCGACCAGCTCGGCGAGTTGCCCGGGCCGGCGGGCGGTGGCGACGACCCGGTCGCCCGCCTTGAGGGCGGCGACCGCGAGGGAGCGGCCGAAGCCGCGGGAGGAACCGGTGATGAACCACGTCTGGGCTGCCATGCCCGTAGCAAAACACGGTTTTGTTATTAGCGCAACATGGTTGCGCTAGCTAGCATGCCCCTATGGTCAGCCGCAGTCAGCCCACCCGAGCCCGGAGCCCCGAGGCCAAGCGCGCCCGCGAGGCCGCGATCCTCGCCGCGGCGTCCCGCCTGGCCACGGCGAACGGCATCCGATCGGTCACCTTGACCGACATCGCCGCCGAGGTGGGGATGCACAAGTCGGCGATGCTCCGCTACTTCGAGACGCGGGAGGAGATCTTCCTCCGCCTGGCCTCCGCCGGATGGGTGGAGTGGTCGCGATCGGTACGCGAACAACTTGACGACACGGCACGCACCGACGCCCGGGCACACACCACGGACGACCCGTCAAACACCACGGACGACCCGCACACCGTCGCCCGCCTGCTGGCCGAGTCGCTCGTGGCCCGCCCCCTGTTCTGCGATCTGCTCGCCCACACCCCGCTGAACCTGGAACGCAACGTCTCGCTGGACAGCGTCCGCTCGTTCAAGCTGACCGCCATCGCCGAGGTCGAGGCCGTGGGCGAGGCACTGCGCCGGGTGGCCGATCTGAGCCCGGAACAGGCCGGAAACGTCGTCGCCACGGCCACGGCCATGGCCGGAGCCCTCTGGCAGATGGCCGCCCCTGGAACCGAACTGCGCCGCCTGTACGAAACGGACCCGGACCTCGCCCACGCCGTCGTCGACGTCGCCCCCCGACTGACCGACATCCTGAACGCAATGCTCCGCGGCTACGGCGCCGACCCGGTTCAGGGGAGGGTCGCGCCGGCGACCGGGAGGCGGCCCGGCGTTTCGGGGTGACGCGGATGTCGGCGAACCGGTGCCGGCGGGCGCCGGCCGGGGGCGGGCGGGAAGCCCTCACCCACCACGACGGCGAAGCCGTCCTCGGCACTGGGATCCAGCCGCGGCGCTGCCGGCCGCAGTGGCACCCGGTCGGCCCGGTGATGCCGGCGCTTCGTATGATCGCAGCGCGGGGTACCGGAAGCCGACCACCTTCGGAGGGCGAACGGCCATGTCGGAACAGCGTGTTGTCCTGGTGACGGGCGGGGGAACGGGAATAGGAGCCGCCACCGCCCGGCTGCTGCGCACCGCCGGGCACCAGGTGGTGATCTCCGGGCGGCGGCCCGAGCCGCTGCACCGGGTGGCCGAGGAGACCGGAGCGCTGGCACACCCTTCCGACACCGCCGACCCCGAGGCCGTGCGCGAGCTCGTCGAGAAGACGGTGACGGCCTACGGGAGACTCGACGGTGTGGTGCTCAACGCCGGAATCGGGCGGCCCGGCGCGGTCGGTGACATCGCGGTCGAGGACTGGGAAGAGCTGATACGGACCAACCTCACCGGCCCGTTCCTGCTGCTGCGTGCCGCGCTGCCGCACCTGCTGGCGGCCCGCGGGGCGGTGGTCGCGGTCGCCTCGGTCGCCGCGCTCCGCAACAGCGTCGGCAACGCCGGCTACGCGACGTCCAAGGCGGGTCTGCTCCACCTGTGCCGCTCCCTCGCCGTCGACTACGGGCCGCAGGGGCTGCGGGCGAACGCGGTGTGCCCGGGTTGGGTGCGCACGGAGATGGCCGACCGGCGGATGGCGCGGTTCGCGGCGGAGGCGGGGCTGGCGGGCGGCGCCGAGGCGGGGTACGAGGAGGCGACCCGGCTGTCTCCCGCCGGGCGGCCGGGTGATCCGCAGGAGGTCGCCGAGGCGATCGACTGGCTGCTGTCTCCCGCCGCGTCCTACGTCAACGGGGCCGTCCTCACCGTCGACGGCGGCGTGACCACAACCAGCGTCAGCGGTGTCGCCTTCGACTACCGGATCGAGGAGCGCACCCCGCGCCTGTAACGGGCTCCGAACCGGCCCGTTGCGGCGGGGTCGGTGGGGCTTGGCCCCAGGGCGGGGCCGGCGCCCCACAAAGAGACCAGGCCGGGACGGAGCCCCAGCGGCAGCCGTGCCCGCCGCCAGGGATTTCGTCGCCCGCGGCATGACCCCCCATCGGCAACGGCCTCTAGGCGGATCCGGCCCCCGGCCACTCGTCCCCCAGGATCCCGGCCAAGTGCCGCAGCGACTCCGGCAGGTGCTCGGGGCCGAACGGTGGGAAGCGCAGGTACTCGCGGATGGACCGGGGCACCGCCGTCCAGTCGTAGGTGAGCGTGACCCCGGTCGTGGACGGCCCGAGCGGTTCGAGGTCGTACCGCCAGAACCAGCCGCCGGACTCCAGGCGTCCGCCGCCCTTGTCCTGCCCGGTCAGCCAGCCGATGGCGCGCGGCGGGTCGTACACGTGGACCTTGTTGGCGACGCGGTAGTCGCCGTCCGGGTGACCGGGGTGGTACATGTCTACCCGGAAGACCTGCCCCACCTCGGTCAGCGGCGCCCGGTCGACGGCTCCCCGCACCCAGCCGGTGCCGTCGATCGCGGCGTGGGCCGTCGGGTCGGCCAGGACGGCGAACACCGTCGCGGCGGGCGCGGCGACGATCAGGGTGGCGCTCACACTGTCACGGCCCATCCGAACACGCTCCCGTTCGCCCCTTGTCACCCGTTTTCGTGCCGCTCCCAGCATTCCAGGTGCGGCCCCGATCCACCGCCCGTCCCCTCCGCCGCCATGGCCAGCAGGACCAGCGCGTCGTGTTCGGGCGTGCCGGGGGCGGCCTGGTAGAGGAGGAGGCGGTTGCCCGGGTGGGCGGTGGTGAGGACCTCGTTGGCGAGGGTGACGCGGCCGATCACCGGGTGGTCGAAGTCCGTGGCGCCGCCGCGTTTGACCAGCACCTCGTGGCGGTCCCACAACGCGGCGAACTCCCGGTCGGCGGCGGACAGTTCGGCGACGAGGGCGGCGGTGGCCGCCGGGGCGGCCGGCTCGACGGTACGCAGGTGGGCGACGCAGTTGCGGGCCACCCGCCGCCAGTCGGCGAAGACCGAGCGCGCGGCCGGGTGCAGAAAGGTGTATCGGACGGTGTTCCGCCGGCCCGGCGGCCAGTCGCCGAGGCCGGGCATCAGGGCGTACCCCTCCGGGTTGGCGGCGAGTACGTCGTTGGTCTCGTTCAGCACGTACGCCGGGCCGGGCCGGACCGCTTCCAGCAGGAGCCGCAGCCCCTGGCCGACCGGCCGCGGGGCGGCGGGCCGGCGGCGCGGCGACCGGCCGGCGGCCCGGTCGGCGAGGGCGAACAGGTGGGCGTGCTCGTCGTCGGTGAGCCGCAGCACCCGGGCCAGCGCGTCCAGGACCGCGTCGCTGGGCGCCGTCTCCCTGCCCTGTTCGATGCGGGCGTAGTAGTCGACGCTCACCCCGGCCAGCGCGGCCAGTTCCTCCCGGCGCAGTCCGGGGGCGCGCCGGGCGCCCGGTCCGGTGGGCAGGCCGACGTCGGCCGGGCCGATCCGCCCGCGCCGGGTCCGCAGGAATTCCCCCATGGCGTTCATCCCGTCGAGTCTGCCACCGGACGGCGGCCTTCCGGGTGGCCGTGCCACACCCGGGTTCCCGGCCCCCGGGATCCGCCCGGCCTTCCCGCGCCCCTGGCGGCGGCACAGGCTCGGTGCCATGACTGACGCACTGATCATCGGCGGCGGCTCCGGAATGGGCCTGGCCCTCGCCCGCACCCTGCTCGCCGAGCACCTGGACGTGACGATCGCCGGCCGGTCCGCCGACCGGCTCGCGGCGGCCCGCGCCGCGCTGGAACCGGCCGCCGCCGCACCGGGATCGGCCGCCGCAAGGCGGATCCGCACGCTGCGGGCGGACATCGGCAGGGAGGAGGACGTGGCCGAACTCTTCGACGCGGTGGGGCCGGTGGAGCACGTGGTGGTCACGGCGGCGGACGTGACGGGGGCGTACGGCCGGAGCGCCGACATCACCGCCGCGGCCGCCCGCAGCGTCCTGGACGTCAAGCTGCTCGGCGCCTGGCTCGTCGGCAAGTACGCGGCCGGGCGGGTCACCGGCTCCCTCACCTACACCTCGGGCATCAACGCCTACCGCCCGAACGGCTCCAACACGATCGTGGCCGCGGCCAACGGCGCGCTCGCCTCGCTCGCGTCCGGCCTCACGCTCGAACTGGCCCCGGTGCGCGTGAACGTGGTGTCGCCGGGGTGGGTGGACACGCCCGTCTGGGACCGGCTCGGCATGGACAAGCGCGCGGCCTTCGCCGACCTGGCGGAACGTCTCCCGGCCCGGCGCATCGGTACGCCGGAGGACATCGCCCAGGCGTTCCTGTCGGTGCTGCGCAACGGGTTCGTCACCGGGACCGTGCTGCACGTCGACGGCGGGCACCGCCTGGTGTGACGGCGGGCGCGCGCGTCAGGGCCCGGAACGGCGGGCGCGCGCGTCAGGGCCCGGAACGGTGGGCGCGCGCGTCAGGACCCGGGTCCGGGGGCGCGAGCGATGCGCAGATCGCCTTCTGCGCGAGCCGCGCCGTGGCCAGCAGGTCCTCGCGGTCCGCACCGAGCCGGGCCCGCACCGACAGGCCGTGCACGACGGACTGGACGAGTCCGGCGAGGGCCGCGGCGTCGGTCGCGGCGGCGATCTCCCCGTCCCCGACCGCCCGCCCGACGCGCGCCCGTAGGGCCCGCTCGTTCCAGGTGTGCAGCTCGGCGTAGTGGGCGCTGGTGTCGAGGGTGCTCGTACTGTCGGTCATCACGGCGCTGCTGAGCAGACAGCCCGGGTGGGTGTCCTCGGGCTGGGTGAACTCGAGGACGGAGTCGACGAGGACGCGTTCGACGACGGTCGGGAGGTCCGGTTCCGCGACGGCCCGCCGGTAGATCTCCCGGTACCGCTCGGCGTACGTCCGCACCGCCTCCTCGAACAGCCCGGCCTTGCTGCCGAAGGCCGCGTAGAGGCTGGAGGTGGAGAGGCCGAGCGCCGCGGTGAGGGCGCGGGTGGACGTTCCGGAGTAGCCGGAGCGCCAGAAGAGGCGGGCGGCTTCGAGGATCACTCGGTCACGGTCGAAGGCGCGTGGTCGTCCACGAGTCGGTGAAGGCACCCTTGCATTGTAGAGCGTTTGCTCCATAATGAATTTATGGAGCAAACGATCCAGAAGAAGCTGCCGGTCGGCGGCGGGGACAGTTGGGTGACGATCGACGTGTACGGGCGGGCGGACGCGCCGGGCCTGGTCGTCGTCCCGGGCGCGATGAGCGACGCGCGCGAGTGGCGCCACGTCGCGGCCGCCGTCGAGGCATGGCCGTCGGTGACGGTCGTCAACCGCCGGGGCCGCGCCCCTTCCGGCCCGCTGACCGACGCGTACTCACTGCGGTCGGAGATCGATGACCTCGCCGCGGTCCTCGACCAACTCCCGCCCGGCCAGACGCTGTTCGGCTGGAGCTACGGCGGCCTGATCGCCCTGCTGGCCGCCGAGGAGCGCCCGCCGCGTCAGGTGATCGCCTACGAGCCGGTGGTCCGGCCGTTCGGGGCGGACGTCCTGCCGGACATGAAGGCCGCCGCGGAGGCGGCGGACTGGAACGCCACCGCCGGGTTGGTGATCGGCCGGCTCGCCGGCCTCGACACGGCGTACGTCGAGTCCCTCAGGGCGGACCGCGAGACATGGGCGACCCTGTGCCGCCTGAGCGTGCCGGCGTACGCCGAACTGGCCGCGCTGAACGCGGCCGTACCGCCGGACGCATGGGGACGGGAGACGGCTCGCGTCGACCTGGTCGTCGGTGAGCGCAACCACGGAAGGGCCCCCTACGGAACGTCCTTCGACGACGTACGGAAGCGCGTCCCCCACGCCGAGGTGCGCATACTCCCCGGCCAGGGCCACATGGCCCACCTGGAGGCCCCCGCGGACCTCGCCGGACTACTCGACGACCTGGCCCCTCTCCCATCCGCCATCAGCCACCAGAACGACGAAAGGTAGCTCTCACGGGGGAACGTGATCCCCCACGAAGACGACGCCCCGGCCGCCGGTGCTCGACGACGGTGGGAGCCATGCCGATCAGACTCCCCCTGGGCGACACCGAGCGCCCGGCTCCCCGCTGGGTCCCGTTCCTCGCCGGCCGCCGGGTGCCGCCCCTCGTCGGTGATGTCCGGACGTCGATGTAGCTGCAGGGAGCCTCGCCCCTGGCCCCGATGAGGACGCCTTCGGCGATCGCCGGGGCGTTCAGGGGCAGCTTGTGCATGACACGCGTAGGGCCGGAGCAGCGTAGCCGGGGTGCTGGCAAGAACGCTGTCACCAGCCGCAAGCGGGGGTGATCTTGTGAGGACGTCACTCGCATGGATGAGTCCGCGACCGTTCGGCTGCGGTGGGTAAAGCTCTGCGGGGAAGATCGGCGATCGTGGCCCGTACTCCGCTGGACCTGGATGGACTCGTCGAGCACTGGACGCTGTTGCAGGACGAGCAGGCGCGCGCGTCCGGCAAGCGTGGTGCGACGCGGCTGTGCTTCGCCGTGCTGCTGAAGTTCTGTAGGCAGTACGGCCGGTTTCCCCGGGGCCGCCCCGAGCTCAAGACCCGGGGGCCGGTCTACCGGCGCATGGTACAGACCACTTTGAAGGCGTCGTGCACCGACCACTACCGGCGCGGTCTGATCAGGCTGTCGGACGTGCTGGACTTCCGCTCCTCCAACCAGGCCCACCGGCCGGCGATCCAGACCCTGGCGCTGGTGGCCCGGTACGCGGACGCGGGGAACACTACGCGCTACCCGCTGGGCGGGCCGGTGCCGGTCCACAAGGCGATGGGCGGGGGGGGTGGACAGAGGTCGTACACCGCACCGACAGGCGAGGCCGGCGCCGGGCGGTGCGCATGGTCTACGGGGTTGTCGTCAAGACGCCGAAGCTGTCCTGGCTGGATATCGCCGAGCGCAAGTCCGGGGCGATCCGGCTGACGGCGGCCGAGGCCCAGCCCGAGCCGCGCAACCCGCGCAGTATCAAGGCCGAGGTGCGGAGGCGTTGGGGCATCGTGCCGCTCGTCGGCATGCTGGAGGAGGCGGCACTGTACACCGGGTTCCCGGCCCCGGTCGCCTCCGTCTCCGGCGGCGGCAGCCCCTCAGCCGAGGCGCCGGCCGAACGGCTGCTGCCGGTCGTCTACGCGTGCGGCACGCTGGAGGTCGGCCGCGCCCGGAAAACCATCTTCGTGGCCCGCTACCTGAGGCTTCGGGACCTTCATCGGGAGATCGCGGAGGGCCTGAACGTGATGGAATCCGCCAACGGCGCGAACTCGGAACGAATGGACCTGTGGCTGTCCAGCACGAGCGGGTGGCGTCGACGTCTCGCGCCACCGCCCGACGGGACGTGATCGGGCCACTGATTTCGGGCCGGAGGCGTATCGGAATCGCATTCCCGTGTGCACGGGGAGTCCTGGAGAGAGAGCGCACTGTGATCGAGCTGGCGAGTGTCATCGGGGATCTGCGGGAGGAGTTGGACCGGGCGGTCGGCGCGGCGGAAGGCGAGGCGCTGCGCTTCGAGTTGGGGCCGATCGAGCTGGAGCTGTCGGTTGCGCTGGAACGGAGTGCACAGGCCCAGGCGAAGGTCCGTTTCCTGGTTGTGGATTCCGGTGCGGACGTGGGGCTCGGGAAGACGTCCACCCAGCGCATCTCGCTGACGCTGAAGCCGACTCTGGCGGGGTCGCACAGACCGGTCGCCGTTTCCGGGAACGCCGAGCCGAACGAGCGGTGAGCCCCGAGGTGGCCGGGGAGCCGGAGCCACAGCGGGACGGGGTCGATCTGCGGCGTGTGGTCCAGGTCGTTGTCACGGTCGGCGACGCCGACGGGGTACGTCTGGCGTCGGGTTACCGGGTGACCCGGGACACGGTGCTCACGGCCGCGCACGCGCTGGACGGCGCGGCGGCGGTCCTCGCTCGCTTCTTCACCGACGAGGGCACCCCGTGCGAGGTGCCGGGGGAATGCGTCTGGGCGGACGACGGCACGGACATCGCGTTGCTCAGGATCGAGGTGGACGCGCGTCCCGGTGGGCGGCTCGACGGTCGACTAGCCGCCGATGTACCGCCGGTGCGGTTCGGCCGTATCGCGCAGTTGGCGGAGGTGGACTGCGGGGCGCTGGGCTTCCCCTGGTTCAAGCTCCGCTCGGAGAGAGCTTCCCTCGACGGGCGCGCCGCCACGACGTACCGGGACTCCCACTACGCGCGCGGCCGGGCGACGGCGAACGTGCGCGAGGGCACCCTCGAGTTCACCGTCCAGGCCCCGCCGGCTCCTCGTGACGAGCCCAGGCGGTCTCCCTGGGAGGGGATGTCGGGGGCGCTCGTGTGGAGCGACGGGCACGTCATCGGCGTCGTCACCACACATCACGGCCGCGAGGGGATCGGCAGGCTCACGGCGAGTCGGGTGGAACGGTGGTACGCGGACCTGACTCGTCGGCAACTCCATCAACTGGAACGGATACTGCGACTACCGGATCGGCTCGACGGGCTCAACGAGGTGTCCGGGCCAATGCCGCCGGCCGACGGGCCGGGGGAGCTGGGGAGGGCGGCCGGGCGACTCGCCTCGCTGGTGCGCAGTCAGTGGAAGGCCGAGGAGGAGCGGCGCCGGGTGCACGATCCCGCCCCCCTGCAGGTGCGGTTCCGGCACGCGGAGAAGGTCCCCTTCGACTACTGGGCGCGCATCCGTGGAGTCCCGCTCGCCGCGGACCCCGGGCCGTTGCCGCTCGCGGACGGACTCGACCGGATCGTGCAGGTCTACCGGTCCGTCCCCTCCGGCCGACTGGTGGTGCTGGGCGCCGCCGGGTCCGGCAAGACGATCCTGACCACCCGTTTCGCCCTCGGCCTGCTGAAGAACCCGGCTCGCGGCGACCGGGTACCGGTGATCTTCGGCCTGGGCTCCTGGGACCCGGCCGCGCTGTCCCTGCGCACCTGGATGTCCCGGACTCTCGTGCGCGACTACGGCCTCGGGGCGGCGGCGCAGGACGGCAGGACCCTGGCCAGGGCCCTGATCGAGGAGGACCGGGTGCTGCCCGTCCTCGACGGGTTCGACGAACTCGCGCCCGACCTCCGGCTGAAGGCCCTCGACGCGCTCAACAGCCTCGGCGATATGCCCCTGTTGCTCACCAGCCGTACCCAGGAGTACATAGAGGCGGTAGAGGAAAAGTCGGGAAAACCGCGCAAGGTGCTCACCGGCGCCGCGGTGGTCGAGTTGGAGAGGCTCACCATGGGCGACCTCGGCGACTATCTGTCCGGCATGGGCCCACCGGACGGTGACGGTCGTACGTCGCCCTGGGTCCCGGTCCTGGAGGAACTGCGCAAAGAGCCGCGCAGCCAGGGCGCGCAGAACGTCGCGGAAGCGCTCGGCACACCGCTGATGGTCACCATGGCGCGCACGGTCTACGGCGACGCCGGCGAGGGCCGCCCGCAGGACCTTCTGAGCACCCGGTCGTTCCAGGACGCCGACGCGATCCGCGAGCATCTGGTGGCCGCGTTCATCCCCGCCGCCTACCGGCCCCTGGCAGACGACAGCGGGACCCGGCAGTGGGACGCCGAGCGCGCCCAGCACTGGCTTCGCCACCTCGCCGTACACCTGTCCGCACTCGGCAGCCGCAACCTCGAATGGTGGCGGCTCGGCACGGCCATGAGCCGCCGCGCGCGGGTCTGTCTGATCGGGTTCCTGGCCGCTCTGGCCTTCGGGGTGACGACCGGCATCGGGAACATCCCGGTGGACATGGTCGTGACCCACTACGGCCTCGGGCGCGCCATGGAGCGCGGCCTCGTGGTCGCCGTCCTGCACGGCCTCGTGGCCGGTCTGGGCTTCGGAGCGCTGTACGGATCGGCGTACCGGGGGGTGGCGCCGCCGGCGCGGGTACGGGTGCAGATCTTCGGCCGGAGCCGGGTGCAGCGCGGCGTCGAGCCCCGCTCCAAGTTCCTGGCCGGGCTGGTCCTCGGCGCCCTGGCGGCGGCCGCACTGGTCCTCGTGGACCGGGGCATCGTCGCGCGCATCGGTCTCGCGGACGGACTGGAGAGCGGCAACCTCGTCGGCACGGTGCTGTTCGTGCCCGGGTTCGGCCTCGCTGTCGGGCTGGTGCTGGGGCTGATGGCCTGGCTGGAGGTCCCCGACCACATCGAATCCGCCGTCAGCCCGGCCGCGCTGCTGACCAGCAACCGCAACAATGTGCTCGTCCATGTCCTCATGTGGGCGCTCGTCTTCGGAGTGGGAGCCGCGGCCGTCAACGTGTTCGTCATGGGGCCCCTGCTCGGGATCGGGGCCGGTCTCGTGTTCGGGCTCGAAGCGGCCTTCGCGGGCGGGCTCGGGTACGGGCTCAGCCTGACGGCGTGGGGGCAGTGGGTTGCCCTGGCGCGCATCTGGCTGCCGCTGACCGGGCGGCTGCCCTGGCGGCTGATCGAGTTCCTGGACGACGCCTGCCGCCGGGGCGTGCTGCGCCAGGCCGGCGCGGTCTACCAGTTCCGCCACGCAGAACTCCAGGACCACCTGAGCCCACCTCCACAACCTGACCCGCACTCTCCGTGATCGTTTCGATTCGGATGAGCAACCGGAACGGGTCCATGACACCGCTGTGTACCCGCGGGCTCTCGGTGGTGGAAAGGGTCCGCCTCGCTACAAGGGAACCAAGATGAACACTGGACAGGCATGGGGAGCGGCAGTGGCGCTGTGGATCGCCGGCACTGCCGTGGTCGGCTTGGACGCCGGACCCGCCGCTGCGGACCCGACAGCCATTACCCAGCAGTACACCTGTGATTTTCCCAGCCCGGCGGGTCGGCAGAGTGTCACGCTGCGGCTGAACTCGGCCATCCCGACGACGGCCGTGGTCGGCAAGCCCACCCCCGCGTTCCCACTCAGCGCGGACGCACCGGTGAACGGTGGCATCGCCGCCGCTCTGCGATTCTTCGGGGTCAGCAGCGTCGAGGGGACGGTGGACGCGAAGACGGTCGTGGTCGCACCCGAGGGTGACATCGACCGCGACGTGCTGTTCACCGTGCCGAGGACGACCATCGGGTGGGGCTCGTCCGACATCAAGGGAACCGGCACCGCGCCCCGGATCGTCCTCGACAAGCCAGGCTCCGCGAAAATCACCGTCCGTCAGCTGACCCTGCACCTCACCACGAGGGACGCGAACGGTGGTGTGACCTCCCCGGGCGAGTTCACCGCACCGTGCACGCTGAGCGCCGGGAACGGCGTGGTGGCATCCTTCGACATCGCGCGGGCGGATGGATCGGGTGCCCCGGGTGGTTCGACCGGCCCGGGAATCTCCGGGAGTACGGGGACGCGGGGCTCGGGCACATCCGGTTCCGGTACGTCGGGTTCGGGCGCGCCCGGTTCCGGCGCCGGCTCCGGTGCCACGGCACCCCCCGGCACCACGGGGGCCGACGCCGGGTCGAGTGGCGCGCCGTCCGGATCGGCGGGCGGCGCGGGAGGCGCGGACCTTTCGGCCGTCGGGCCCGACGGGCAGGGGACGACACCGACGTCACCCTCCCGCGGTGCCGGCGCGTCACCGGCCCGTGGCACGGACATCGCCCTCGAGCGCACCGGGGCCGCAGCCGAGCCCGGCGGCGTCGACCCCGAGGGCCTGGTCTACCTCTCCATAGGCGTCCTGACCGCGGCCGTCTGCACTGTCGCCGCCGTCCTCCACCTGCGCCAACGCCGCCGCCGGGCGCCAGGCGCGTGACCGGTCAACTGCCGTAGCGAGAAAGCGTTGTCGGCGACGCCGGCTTGCCGGGCGGGGCCGAGGCAGCGGGTCGGGCGGGCGGTCAGGCGGTCTTGGTGAACATGTGGAGATGCTCGCGGAGGAAGGCGTGCAGTGTCCTGGCGGGGCGGCCGAGGACGGTCTCGATGGTGTCGTTGGGAGATTCCGGGCGCGCCATGGCCAGTTGCTGGATCTCCACCACGTGGTGGGCGAGCCAGGGCGGCATGTGTGCGGTGGACAGGAGGTGGCTGTGGAACTCGTTCGGCGGCAGGTCGACGTAGCGAACGGGGCGGCGGGTCAGCTCGCCGAGCAGTCGGGCGAGTTCGGGGTGGCTGAAGGCCCGCGGGCCGGTCAAGGTGTAGGTGGCACCGGCGAGGCCGGGGTGCAGAAGGGTCTCGGCGGCGACATCGGCGATGTCCCGGACGTCGATGTAGTTGCAGGGGGCCTCGCGCATGGCCCCGACGAGGACGCCCTCGGTGATCGCCGGGGCGTTCAGGAGCAGCTTGTGCATGAACGCGTAGGGCCGGAGCAGCGTAGCCGTCATTTCGGTTGTCGCCAGGTGTTCCTCGACCCGCCAGTGGCCGCGCGAGACGGCCACCGGTGAGTCGGGCTCGGCCGCCGGGGCGGAGAGTTTGACCACGTGCCGTACCCCGCAATGGGCCGCGGCGTCTATCACGTTGGTCTCCAGCTCGGCTTGACGCGGGCTGTTGGCCATGGCGAGGAACAGTTGCGCGGATCCCTCGAACGCGTCGCGGAGCGTCTGAGGGTCCGCGGCGTCCGCACCCACGATCTCGACGGGCGTGTTCGCGCCGATGGCGGCGCGTAGATCGCCGGGTGTACGGCTGACGGCGCGGCAGGGGACTTCCCGTTCGACGAGCCGCCGGATCAGGGCGCTGCCGGTGGCGCCGGTGGCGCCGACGATGGTGATCACACTGTGCCTTTCGTGGGTGAGGGGTCTGGAGAACCGGGTGGGACCGGGTGGGACCGGGTGGGAGGGGCTGGGTCAGGCCGGTTGCCGGGATGTCGTGCCGTGCCACCGCCAGGTGACGATGGCGGCGGCCAGGCCGGCCGACAGCGGCAGGTCGATCCGCAGCCGCTCCAGCCATCCGGCATAGGGCACCGGTGTGTGCGACGGCAGCCAGTCGGATCCGAACCATCCGGCCAGGCCGGCGATTCCGACCGCTGTGGTGGCGAGTCCGAGGGTGAGTACCGGTCGCGGCGCCGAGGCTGTCCAGCGCCGGGGACGGCCACGGCGGTGCAGCCACGCGCCGACGACGCAGGCCACGAAGGCCGATGTGGCTCCGATCGAGGTGAAGGCGGCTCTGGTCAGTTCGGGCCGGCCGCCGAGGAATCCGCCGAGCCCGGCGGTGAGCGCGGGGGCCAGGTAGGCGGTCGCGGCCTCCTTCCACAGGGTGAACGGACGCGTGGCGGGACCGTGTTGGGTGGTTCCGGGAGAGGGACTCATGTGACTCCGCGAAAATACTTAGCTGGCTAACTAGTTACTTAGGGGGCTAACTATCTGGGTATGTAAAAGCGCTCCGCGCGGTCGAGGCAGCCGCCCCCGCGCGGAAGTGACGTGCTGCGGCTATTCGGCGGTCAGCGCGTCGATGCGCTGAGTGATCCGCTCCAGGAGATCGAGGAACAGCCCGCGTTCGTCGGGAGCCAGTCCACCGACCAGCGCCTCCAGCCGCGCGAAGTGGTCCGCCGCCATGTCACGCAACCGCCGGCTGCCGCGCGCCGTGAGGACGACCACCGCACCCCGCCCGTCCTCCGTCGAGGCGCGCCGAGCCACCAGGCCCTCTCGCTCCAGGCCGACGACCAGGCCGGTCACTGTGGCGCGCGAGACGCCAAGGCTCTTCGCGAGCCGCGACGGCGACTTCTCCCCGTCACTGTCCTCGAGGTCCACCAGGAGGCGGTAGCGGCCGGTCGACAGCCCGGAACGCGCGAAGTGCACTTCGGACGCCCGGTCCAGGCGCGCCCCGGCGGCCATCAGGCGCACCGCGACAAGCACCGCCTGCGGGTCGGCCTCAAGCCCGTACCGCGCGATCTGCTTCCGCGCCTGCTCGAGCGTCGGCGCAGCGCCGGGGTTCGCATCCTCGTCACTCACAAGAAGTAATATGGCGGCTAACCACCTACCGGTCAAGCCGCCGAGATCCTCGCAGCCGCAGACTTCAGACAACTCCGCCCCCGACTACGGGCCGCCCCGCCCTGGACCCCACCGCGGACTTGATTGTCGGCACCCTGAACGAGCGTGCCGCGCCCGGTCGTCTGCGGTACGCGACCGAACGGGTCGCTTGCGCCCCGGGTGCAGTGCGGAGGGCTGGGCGCCATAGCCGACGCGGCGGAGGAGTCGAGGGGCTGGGAGCCCACGTCCAGCTCGAACCGGCCGTAGGGATTCCTGTCGGTCCAGAACAGCGGGGACAGCAACCGCCGACCCGCTTCACCCCACTACAGGTTGCCGAAGACCCCCATGAGGACGCCGCCCTGAAGAAAAGCGGACCCCGGTCGCGAGCGGAGCGACATACTTCGCGCATGACCAGCGCAGAGGACGAGGCCACAGAGCAGGGTTGGGACGGACCCTGGTACCGCGTTCGCACCGAACGGTTCGAGGCGTCGTTCGTGCCCGACGCCGACGAGGATCTGGATGCCGTCTGCAACGTCGACGTGGAAGTGCGGCTGTCATCGGACGGCTCCCGCTGGAGCGCGACCGTGTTCACCCTCGCCGAGGTCGAGCGCCTGATGGCGAGGTGGTCCCGGACGGGCGAGGAACTCGGCGGCCGCTACTTCCGGTGCTCCGACGGCCTGATCGTCCGGGACGCCGGCATCGGCAACATCACCCAGGTACTCGCCGGCCTGCTCGACACGGGTGCGTTCACGCAGGTCCTCCAACGCCTCGCCGACGAGTGACCGCCCCGACCCCTCGCCCCGAAACGCTCGGCAGGCCCACGAGCGCCGCGTCAAAGCCGCCGGCTTCCCCCGTGGTCAGCGTTCTCGGATTCGCCACCACCACCAGCGGCCCGCCGTCCACTCACTCATGCGGCCGGGGTTCGGCAGCGTACGACGCTCGAACTCGGCGTCTATTCGCTGCACCAGCCGGCCCAGGTCATGCCGGGCACCACGAGGCAGGTGGCGCATGGCTTCTTCCAAGGTGTCACGCGCGTCCTCGACCTCCAGGCCGGGCTCCCACACCTCGGAAGCGTTCAAATAGCGGCCCGGCTGCCGGAACGCCCACACGAAGCGGGACAGCGCCTCGGCAACCGCATCCCGCCCCAGACGCTCGTCCTCCAGGCGTCGGACAGCAGCACGGGTAAGGGCGGAAACGCCATGAATCCGTTGCACCGGGACATACTTACGTGGCCGCCATCGCTCGGCGCGGACAGCCTTGGGACGTCTACGCGGCATCGGCCTTTCGGATCAACATGCCGTCATCCTGCCACAGGCGTTTCCCCCCTCATGATCATTGGGAGTCCGCCCCACGTCGAGTGCTCTTGCCTATCCGGCAGTTCCGGGCCGCCGCACCGGCGTTCACTGATACGGCCCCCGCCGTCGGCGTACCGTAGGGGACGTTGGAGTGCCGCTCTTCGGACGGGTTGGAGCATGGCGACGACACTCGGTGACCGGCTGCGGGAGTTGCGGGCGAAGCGGGGGCTGACTCAGGAGTCCCTTGCGGAGGCCGCGTCGCTCAGTGCGGACACGGTGCGAAAACTGGAGCAGAACCAGCGGCTGACAGCCCGCATGGCCACCCTCCACAAACTCGCGCGGGCATTGGACGTCGAGACATCCGTCCTCCTGGGCGCGCCGACCGTGCTGGAGCCCTCCAACGGATCCGAGCCCGCCAGCCTGCTGGCCCTCCGGCAATCAGTGACGCCTCTAGGGGAATTCCCGGGGCTCGGCAGCGACTCCGAGGACCGGGAGCCGCCGACGGTGGCCCAGCTCAGGGACAGCATCCGGAGCACCGAACGGATCCGGCGCCTGGGCGAGCTCACGAAGATCACGGCACTGCTGCCGACGCTGCTGGCGGACGCGCGTGCCGCGGTCCGCGCGTACACCGGGGAGGACCGCGCGGCCTCCTACGCCGTACTCGCCGAGGCGTATCAGGTGGCCGCGACGACGCTGACGGCGTTCGGCAAGGAGGACGCCGCCTACACGGCCCTGGAGCGGTCCATGGCTGCCGCGCGGCAGTCCGACGACCCCCGACTGGAGATCATCGGGGTCTCCACTCTGTCCTGGATCTTCTCCAAGCAGGGGCGGGTGGCGGACGCCGAGCAGGTGGCGGTGCGGATGGCGGAACGCATCGAGCCCGGGTTCCGCTCGGAGCCCGTGGACCTCTCCCTGTGGGGGATTCTGCTGCTGCGCGGCGCCAGCGCCGCGGTCCGGGGCGACCGTGCCGCCACCGCCGAGGACCTGCTCTCCCTGGCCGCCGCCGCTGCCGCGCGGATCGGGAGGGACCGGATCGACTACGCCACGCCCTTCGGGCCGACGAACGCCGGGGTGGCAATGGTGAACGCCTATGTCGACCTGGGGAAACCGGACACGGCCCTCCGGCACGCGCAGCGCATCCCCCACCTGTCCGACCTCCCGCCGACGTGGCTCGCCCGGCACTGCGTCGACCGCGCCTTGGCCCACGCCGAGATGCGCCAGGACGCCGCGGCCACCAGGGCCCTGCTCTCCGCCGAGCGCACGGCGCCCGAGTGGATGCGGTACCACACCACGGCCCGGCAGCTTGTCGCCGAACTCCGGGAGCGGGAGTTGCGGCGAGGCTCCCCGATCAGGGACCTGGCCATCCGTTTGCAGGTCGAGGGATAGTTCCCCAGCCCTATAGGACACCGCGTACCAGCGGGTCCACTGACTCGCCCACCCTGTCCCTGGGCCCCAGCGGCCCGGTGCCGGACGGTGGTTGCGCACATCGCACAGCCACCGACCGACAGGAGCGCCCATGCCCGACAGCGACGCACGGACCCCGCGCACGACGAACCCCGGCGCACAGCCCTGCCGATGAAGGTCCCGTGCCGGCACCCGGCGGACGGTTGGACGGCCGACAGGGGCGTGCTGACCTGCGACGGCTGCGGAGTCCGGCGCATCGAGGACTACACGGCACTCGGGCCGGCGGTCGAGCCCCCCGATTTCGGACCCTCACCGCACGGCCCGGTGATCACCGCTCAGGGCGTCCTGCGCTTTCGGCGCGGGCTCCCCGCCTGATCGCCCGGGAACGGGCGGAACGTCCGCCACCGTTCTCCGTCACCCGAAACCACACTCTCACGCGGATAAAGCGGATCAAGAGGAGGAGCACCATGACCCCACCTACGATGCCGGCGCGGTTTGCCGGACCGAAATCGGTACCTGATGTCCGGGCGCTTCTCGGTGACGCGTTCCACAGCGTTCGCGCCACGGTCGCGGACGACAACCCGGATATCTCACTCAAGACGTGCGGCCGCATCGTGACCGAGGCCCTCAAATTCGTCGTCACGGCGGCGCGCTTCCCCGAACGTTCCATCGTGCCGTCCAGGGTCGTGGACGAGGGCTGGCACGCGCTGATCCTTCACACTCGCGCGTACCGCGATCTGTGCAACGGCCTGGGGATGTTCGTCCACCACACGCCGGAACGCCCGAACGCCGGCCGCTTCTGCCCGGAGGTCATCGGGCGCACCACCGCCCTGATCGAGGCGGCGGGGTTTGCCGTGGACTCGGAGCTGTGGGGCGACCCGACACGCGGGCTGGCTGCAAACGTTGCGGCGACCTGCCAACACTCCGACGACGGAGGGCCGATCGTCATCATCCCCAAGCGCCCCAGCCAAAGCGCGTAACCTTCCCGGACCGGAACGGAAGGAGAACGGAGCCATGGAGTGGACCGACCCCAGGTACACGGAACTCGTCGAAGCGATGCGGAGGGCCCAGCTCCGCGCGGCCGAGAGCGGCAGCGGCCACTCGGTCAGGGGATTCGTCGTAGCCCCTGACGGCCGCCGCGACGATCAGCGCTGACCGAGCGGAGACTGGCCCCCGGCCGGCCGCCGGCCCGCGGGGGTCGGCCGGGGTGGCTGTACGCGGTGGCGCTTCGGTGCCATGTCCGGCCGCATCGGGCCGGGGCCGCTCAGGGCAGGTTCAGTGACCGTACGATCCCCGTCACCGTCTCCCCCGCCGCCGCGTACGGCGTGCCGGCCGGGTGCAGGGTCAGGACGGCGACGATCCAGCGGTCGTCCGGGCCCACAAGTCCCGTCGTGTGCAGGGCGGGACGGCCGAGGTCCACCCCCTCGACCTCGCCTCGTCCCGGATCGGCCGGCGGGTAGCCGGACCAGCCCTGCTTCACGGCCCAGGGGCGGGGAAAGGCGGTCGGTATGCCGAAGGACTGGTCGAATCCGTCGGCGCCGAGCCGGGTCGCCCGCCGCAGCGGCCCCAGCACGGCCGTGCGGACGGGCGGCGGCGCCGCGTCCAGCAGGTAGCGGTAGACGCGGACGGTGTCGGCCGCCGTGATGGCCGAATATCCCCAGTGGCCGGGGAAGCCGGCCGGTGGTCCGGCGGTGTGCGTGAGTCCGAGACGGGAGACCATGCGTGTGATCACGCCGGTTCCCCCGTTCCGCTCCCAGAAGTGGCCGGCCGCGGCGTCGTCGCTGCGTGCGAGCATCGCGTCCAGCCGGGAGCGGTCGTCCGGCGGCAGGGCGTCGGCCGGGCCGCGGTCCCACAGATGGTCGAGCGCGATCAGCAGTTTCACCACTGACGCCGACCGGAACCGCGCGTCCGGGTCGAGCCGTTCGGCGCAGGTGCCCGAGTCGCGGTCGTACACGACGACTCCCGCGCTCACCCCCGTCGGCACCCGCGGACCGGTGGTGCGTGCCCCACTCATCGTGCGCACGCCCCTCCGGTGTCGAACGGCTCACGTCCTGTCACGTCGGGCCCCCCGTCTCTCCCCCGCATCCCCCTGGTGACCAGTCTCCGGTAAGGCGGACGGACCGGCCATCACATTCGAAGAGGTTCTAAACCGCCTGGTCAGGCACCCGCAGTGGGCACGCGGACGTCATGCGACCCGGCGGCCGTTGAGGAGTTGGGCGCCGAGCGGGGTCAGGGTGTGGTGGGCGGCGCCGCCCACCCGGCGGGTGATCAGCAGGCCCGCCTCGCGGAGGACGGACACGTGGTGGCTGGCGGTGGCGGCGGCGATGTCGGCGGTGCGGGCCAGTTCGGTGGTGGTACCGCCCTCGGCGACGGCCTCCAGCAGCGTCGCCCGGGTCCGGCCGAGCAGCGCGACGAGCGCCTGGCCGCGCCCGGACGCCTCGCGCCCGGTGATGAGTTGGGACGGGCTGTGCTCGATCGGGTAGACGACGACGGGCGGCAGGTCGCGGCTGCGCAGCACGGTCGGTTTGCGCCAGCAGAAGAAGGACGGCAGCAGGAGCAGCCCGCGCCCGTCGAGGTGCAGGTCCCCCTCGACGTGCGGGCCGTGCATGATCAGTACCGGAGGGGACCACTCCAGGGTGGGGTGCAGGGTGCGCAGCAGGTGGTCGAAGGCGCCGGACGGCAGGTCGGCCACCGTGCGCGTCATCCGGCCGCGTGCGGCGAGGTCGGCCGTGACCTCCGCGCGTACCCGTGACCAGTGGGGCGCGAGGGCCACCCGGTAGTACGAGCGGACGGCCTCGCCGAGGCCCTTGAGCGCGTCCAGGTCGCCGTCGGCGATCCCGCGCATCCAGGACGCGGTGTGCCCCTGGGAGACGGCGAACTGGGTGAGGTCGTCGCGGAGCCGGCCGCGCGGGGTGGACAGCAGGGCGCTGATGCCCAGGTCGAGGCCGCCGGCGCCGGCCGCCGGGGTGAGGAAGTCCGGCGAGTAGCCGCGCGGTGGGGCGAGCGCCAGCAGGCGGCGGGCGCCGGGGTCGAGGCGGCCCCGGACCTCGCGGCGCCACCGGTCGAACACCAGCGGTCCGTCGGTGGTCTGGAGCATGTGCAGGCTCAGCAGCACCTCCCACATCGGGTCGGGCGTCTGCGCCAGCCGGGTGCGGACGACGTCTTCGCTGCCGAAATGGATACGCAGTCCCACAGACCTTGCCTCCCGCCCGGCTCCCCGGGCTCCCGCCACCCGTCCTCACCGGTCCCCCTCCATGGTCCCGGCGGCCGGAGGGCGCTTTCAATCACCCCGACGGTGGGTTCCGGCCATCCTGCCGTGGACTTGGGGGCGCGAGCGAGGGCGTCATGGCGGGGACGCGGGCGACGGCGAAGCCCGCCCCGGGGGGCGCCGATAGGGTCCGGCAGTGGAGATCTTTCACCTGCGCTACTTCGTGGCCGTCGCCGAGAACCTCAGCTTCTCCCGCGCCGCGCGGCAACTGCACATGGCCACCTCGCCGTTGAGCCGGCGCATACGGGACCTGGAGCGGGAGCTCGGCCGGCGGCTCTTCGACCGGGACTCGCACCACGTCGCGCTGACCCCCGCCGGTGCGGCGCTGCTGCCGGCGGCGAAGGACGTCCTGGGCCGGTTCGACGACCTTCCCTGGCGGCTGCGCCAGGCCCTGGGGCCGGAGCGGCGGACGGCGTACGTGGGGGTGGTGCCGGCCCTGCACCCGCTGCTGCGGGAGCGCCTGGCGCGGCTCGAGACGCGCTGCGCCGACGCGTACGACGTCAAGCGGTGGCCCGGCAACAGCGGGAACCTCGTGGCCGCCGTACAGCGCGGCGACCTGGCCATGGCGCTGGTGCACCTGCCCGTGCACGCCGAGGGCATCGAGGTGCTGGAGCTGTTGCACGAGCCGTTGGGCGCGCTGCTGCCCGCTGCCGAGTTCGGCGGGCGGGGCTCGGTGTCGCTGAGCGAACTCACCGACCACACCTATGTGACGTCCGCGCCCGGCACTCTCCCGACCTATTTCGACCAGCTCAAGGTGCGGCTGAAAGCCGCGGGAATCCACCGGGAGATCAATCTCGAAATCGGGGATTACGCGAGCGTGCGTGAAATCGTGGCGAACGGTTCGGTCTTCGGTATCACCCTGCTCAGTGCGGGCAGCCGTGGGGAGGGAAAGGACACCAGCGTCGTCCTGCCGTTCCGCGATTTCTCGCCCGCCCTGGCGACCGGTCTGGTCTGGCGCCGCGACCGCGCCCGGCCGGACGGCGACCTGCACACCTTGATCAGCGCGGCGGGCGAGGAGTTCGCCGCACCCCTGGACGAGCCACCGGACGAGCCCTTCGACGCGCCGCTCGACACGTCCGGGGGCGCCCCCGGGAACGCCCCCGGGGACGCCCCCGAGGCCCCTCCCCACCCTCCCCGCGATCTCGGCTGAACGGCCTCTCCGGCCCCGCTCCACTCCCCCCGAAAACGGCGTGACCACCCCGGTCACGCCGTTTTTCGCGCATCGGTATCACTGATCGCTTGGGTCCCCGCACCCCACGGGACTAGCGTTTTGCAGGTCACCGGGAAACCCGTGAACCTCTCGATTCCCTTTTCCTGTCCCGTCTTCCGTTCCGGAGTGGTGATGGAATCCGCTGAAAAGACCGACGCACCGGGCGGCCCGCTCGCCGGGGTGCGCGTCGTCGACCTGTCCACGGTGGTCATGGGCCCTTACGCGGCCCAGATCCTCGGCGACCTCGGCGCCGACGTCGTCAAGATCGAGTCGCCGAACGACACCGTACGGATCGGCACCCTGCACCGCACGCCCGGCATGACCCCGTTGAACCTCAACGTGAACCGCAACAAGCGCAGCGTGCGGCTCGACCTCAAAGACGAGGGCGAACGCGCCAGGGCACTGGACCTGATCGGCACCGCCGACATCCTGATCACCAACATGCGCGTCGGCGCCCTGCGCCGCCTGGGCATGGACCACGACAGCCTCGCCGCGGTCAACCCCCGCCTCGTCCACGTCCACGCGCAGGGGTTCCGTTCCGGCTCCGACCGGGCCGTGCTGGCCGCGTACGACGAGACGGTGCAGGCCGCCTCCGGTCTCGTCGATCTCGCGCAGCGCGCGGGCGACGTGGGGGCTCCGGTGGTGCTGCCGAGCATCTTCGGGGACAAGGTCGCGGCGCTGACGATCGTCTACGCGGCGCTCGCCGCCCTCGTGCACCAGCGCGCGACCGGCCGCGGGCAGCGCGTCGAAGTGCCCATGGTGGACACGCTGCTGGCGTTCAACCTGGTCGAGCACCTCCAGGGCCGGACCTTCGAGCCGCCGGAGGGCCCGACCGGTTTCCCGCTGTCCATGAACAAGGGGCACCGGGCGCGTCCGACCAAGGACGGCCTGGCGATGGTCATGCCGTACAGCCCGGAGAACTTCCGCGACCTGTTCGTCGCCGCGGGCCGCCCCGACCTCGCCGAGGACCCGCGCGTCAACGGGGAGTTCATCGACTCCACGCGGGACGGCGAGGACCTGGCCGATCTGCTGGAGTCGGTGACGCCCCGGCTGACCACCGCGGAGTGGGCGGAGGTCTGCGCCCGGCACAACGTCCCCTTCGGTCCCGTGCTGCGCCTCGACGAGGCCGCCGACGACCCCTACGTGCGGGACGGCCACCTGCTCGACGTCGCCGAGCACCCCACCGAGGGCGCCTACCGGGTGATCGGCATACCGCTGGTGTTCTCGGCCACCCCGGCCTCGGTGCGCCGGCACGCCCCGCTGCCCGGCCAGCACACCGACGAGGTGCTCGACGAGCTCGCCCGCGGGGAGGCCGGACGGTGAGCGACCGCACGCGTACCGGAGCACCGGAGTCCGTCCGTACCCGCACCGTCGGCGGCACCCTCGTGGTCACCATCGACCGCCCGCGGGCCCGCAACGCGGTGGACGCCGACGTCGCGCGGGGCATCGCCGCCGCCGTCGACCGCCTGGAGTCCGAACCCGGGCTGCGGGTGGGCGTCCTCACCGGCGCGGGCGGCACCTTCTGCGCGGGCATGGACCTCAAGGCCGCCGCCCGCGGGGAAGAGGTGACCGTGCCCGGCAAGGGCTTCGCCGGGCTCGTCGAGGCGGCCACGTCCAAGCCGCTGATCGCGGCCGTCGAGGGCCACGCACTGGGCGGCGGCTTCGAACTCGCCCTCGCCTGCGACCTGGTGGTCGCCGCCGAAGGGGCCTCCTTCGCGCTCCCCGAGGTCAGGCGCGGGCTGATCCCGGGGGGCGGCGGGGCCGTCCGGCTCCCCAAGCGCGTCCCCCATCACCTGGCCATGGAACTCCTCCTGACCGGCCGTGCGGTGACCGCCGCACGCGCCCGCGACCTCGGCGTCGTCAACCGCGTCACCCCGGACGGCCGGGCGCTGTCCGCCGCCCTGGAACTGGCCGAGGAGATCGCCGCCAACGCGCCGCTGGCCCTGGCCGCGGTGAAGCGGACCGTCCGGCGGGCGGACGGGGTCCCGGAGCCGGAGGCGTTCGCCGCGCAGGCCGCCGAGACCGGCGCGCTGCTGCGCTCGGCCGACTTCGCCGAAGGGGTGCGCGCCTTCACCGAGCGGCGCGCTCCGGAGTGGAGCGGACGGTGAACCGCGCGGAGGTCCTGCGGACCCTCGACACGCCCGTCACGGCGCCCGCGTACGCCCCCGCCGCCGTCCGCTTCACCGACCGCGAGTACCTGAGCATCGTGTACCGCACCGACCCCGACGCGCTGCGGGCGGTGGTGCCCGAGCCGCTGCGCGTGGACGCCGACAAACCGCTGGTGCGGTTCGAGGTGATGAAGATGGGCGACGTCACGTCCTACGGCCCGTACGTCGAGGCGGGGCAGGCGATCGCGGTGCGTTTCGGGGCGGAGCGCGGCGAGTACCTGCACGCCATGTACCTGGACAGTTTCGCGGCCACGGCCGCGGGCCGCGAAGTGGGCGCCTATCCCAAGGCGATGGGCAGGCCCGCGCTGTACGCCGAACAGGCCGCGCTGGTCGGCACGCTCGACTACGGCAGCGTACGGGTGGCCACCGCCACGATGGGCTACAAGCACCGGCCGCTCGACCCGGAGGCCGCCCGCGAGCGGATCGCCGTGCCCACGTACATGCTCAAGGTCGTCCCGGGCTACGACGGGACCCCGCGCGTCTGCGAGCTCGTCCGCACCCGGATCACCGACCTGGTGGTCAAGGAGGCCCACACCGGGCCCGCGCGGCTCCAGTTGTTCGCGCACGTCCTGGCGCCGCTGGCGGACCTGCCCGTGCTCGGGATCGTCTCCGCCAGCCATATCGTCACGGACCTCACCCTGGCCCCGGCCGTACCCGTCCACGACTACCTCGCCGAGGAGGCGTCCTCATGACCGCCACCCGCCCGCCGGGCACCGTCGCCGTCGTCGGCGCCGGGACCATCGGCCTCGCCTGGGCCGCGCTGTTCGCCGCGTACGGCTGGGAGGTGACCGTCACCGACCCGCGCGAGGACCTGGACCGGGCCGTGGACGAGGCGCTCCCGATGCTCGCCACCGCGCTCCCCGGCAGCGACGCGGCCGGCCTGCGCGCCCGCATCCGCACCACGCACGACCTGGCCGAGGCCGTGGCCGGCGCGCGGCTGGTGCAGGAGAACGGGCCGGAGGACGTGGAGTTCAAGCGGCGGCTGTTCGCCGACGCCGCCCGCCACGCCCCGGCCGACGCGCTGCTGGCCACCTCCAGCTCCGGCATCGTCGCCACCCGCATCGCCGAACGGCTGCCGGACGCCGCCGCCGCGCGGCTGCTCGTCGCCCACCCCTTCAACCCGCCGCACGTCGTCCCGCTCGTGGAGATCGTGCCGGGCGAGCGCACCGCGGAGGAGACCGTGACGGAGGCCCTCGCCCTCTACCGGTCGCTGGGCAGGACGCCGGTGCGGCTGCGCGGGGAACTTCCCGGGTTCGCGGCCAACCGGCTGCAGAGCGCCGTACTCCAGGAGGCGTTCCACCTCGTCCTGAGCGGTGTCCTCGACGCCGCGGAACTCGACACGGTGATGCGGGCCTCGCTGGGCGGCCGGTACGCCGCCGTCGGCCCGTTCGAGAGCTTCCACCTCGGCGGCGGCCCCGGCGGCATCCGGCACATGATGCGGCACCTGGGCCCGGGCCTGGCCGAGGGCTGGCGGCGGCTCGGCCACCCGGAGCTGGACGCCGACGCCGTCGCCACGCTCGTCGCCCAGACGGAGGCCGCGTACGGGAGCGGCCCGGAGACGTACCGGCGGCGCGCCGCGCTGCGCGACCGCAAACAGCTGGCACTGAACGAGGCGCTGCGCCGGGCCGAGCAGAGCTGAGGCGATCGCCTGTTCGCCGGGCCCAGCAGAGCGGAAGCGATCGTCCGTGCACAGGGCCGAGCAGAGCTGAGGCGATCGCCCGTGCACCGGGCCCAGCAGAGCTGAAGCGATCGCCCGACGGAGCCGCAGCGCCCGTCCGACACCGCCCGGCATCCGCGGGGCCGGCGGGGCCGCACCCCGTCGTCCCCTCCGTAGGAGAAGGAGTCACCTGTCATGCCCAAGCCCGCCGACCCCACCCCGGACTTCTTCGGGTACGCCGACCTGCTCGGCGACGCCGAACGGGCGGAACTGGCCGCCATCCGCGACCACTTGGAGCAAGAAATCAAACCGCTGGCCGACGCCGCCTGGGCACGGGCGGAGTTCCCCTTCGAGGCGGTCGAGAAGATCGCCGCGATCAACCCGGCCGGCTACACCTATCCGGAGTTCGGCGACGGCCGCGAGCGCGGCGCGCTGTTCTCCGGCTTCCTCACCCTGGAGCTCAACCGGGTCGACCCGTCGCTCGGGGTGTTCTGCGGCGTCCACACCGGGCTGGCCATGGGCAGCATCCACGGCGGCGGCAGCGACGAGCAGCGCGAGCGCTGGCTGCCCGACATGGCCGCGATGAGGACGATCGGCGCCTTCGCCCTGACCGAGCCCGAGGGCGGCTCGGACGTCGCGGGCGGCATGCGCACCACGGCCCGGCGCGAGGGCGACACCTGGGTCCTCGACGGGGCCAAACGGTGGATCGGCAACGGCACGTTCGCCGATCTCGTGGTGGTCTGGGCGCGCGACACGGCCGACGGCCACGTCAAGGGGTTCGTGGTGCCGAAGGACACCCCCGGCTTCACCGCCACCAAGATCGAGGGCAAGATCGCGCTCCGCACCGTGCAGAACGCCGACATCACCCTCGACGGGGTGCGGGTCCCCGAGGCCGACCGCCTCCAGCGGATCGACGGCTTCCGCGACACCGCCGCCATCCTGGCCCGCACCCGGGGCGGGGTGGCCTGGCAGGCGCTGGCGGTCGCGGTGCGCGCCTACGAACTGGCCCGCGCCTACGCCGTGGACCGTACGCAGTTCGGCCGGCCCATCGGCGCCTTCCAGCTGGTCCAGGACCTGCTGGTGAAGATGCTCGGCAACGTGACCGCCATGTTCGGTATGACCGTCCGCCTCGCCCAGCTGACCGAGGCCGGCCGGGGAACCGCCGAACAGGCCGCCCTCGCCAAGGCGTTCACCACCGCCCGGATGCGCGAGTGCGTCGCCTGGGCCCGCGAGCTCTTCGGGGGCAACGGCATCGTCCTCGAGTACGAGATCGCAAAGTTCTTCGCCGACGCCGAGGCCCTGTACTCGTTCGAGGGGACCCGCGAGATGAACACCCTCATCGTCGGGAAGGCCGTCACCGGCCACAGCGCCTTCGTGTGACGCCTGCCTCCGAGGCCCGCGACGCTCCCGGAGGACCGCCCGGGGGCCGGTGACGTGCCGTCGTCGGCCCCTTCCGCCGCCGGGCGGCCGGGCGGGGGTCTTTCCCCGCCCCGGGGGTGGGTTCCGGCCATCCTGCCGCGCGCCGGGGCCGGTTGGCGTCCGGCCGGGGTCGGGAAGGGAGGGGCGCCCTTATGCTCCTGCGCCACACGACGTGTTACCGACGGTAGGGGGTTGCGATTCCCATGGTCGAGCAGGGCACGAAGAGTGGGGAAGCGGGCGTGGAGCGCGAGGGAACCGCTCGCAGGACGTTCGTGGGAGGGCTCACGGCCGCCGCCGCGGCCACCGCGCTCGGAGGGGCGGCGGGGACGGCGAACGCGTCGTCCCCGCCGCCCCGGACCGGCCCCGCCGGGCGGAGCGGCGGACGCCGAGGGGTCACGGGACGGACGGTCGCCGTGCTCGGCGGCGGCGTCGCCGGCCTCACCGCCGCGCACGAACTCGCCGAGCGCGGCTACCGCGTCACGGTGTACGAGCGCAAGGACGCGCTCGGCGGCAAGGCCCGGAGCATGGACGTGCCGGGCAGCGCGCGCGGCGGGCGGAGACCCCTGCCCGGGGAGCACGGCTTCCGCTTCATCCCCGGGATCTACCACAACCTGCCCGACACGCTGCGCCGCATCCCGTTCCCCGGCAACCGCGACGGCTGCCACGGCAACCTCGTCTCGCCCGGCGAGATGCTGATCGCCCGCACGGGGAAGGAGGACATCCGGCTCCCGTTCGCCAACCCCGGCTCCCCGCCGCCCGTCCTCACGCCGGACGAGCTCCGGCGCGCGCTGACGGCCCTGCTGGAGACCTTCACCGGCGTCCCGCCGCGTGAGATCGCCTATTTCGCCGGGCGGTTGCTGGTCTGGTTCACGAGCTGCGAGCGCCGGCGGCGCACGGAGTGGGAGCGTACGCCGTGGTGGGAGTTCACGCGCGCGGCGCGCATGTCGCCGGACTACCAGCGGCTGCTCTGCATCGGCCTGACCCGGAACATCGTCGCGACCAAGGCCGAGGTGGCGAGCGCCAAGACGGTGGCGACCTGCGCCGAGGCGTTCGTCTTCAACCTGCTCGGCCGGGGCGCGGACGGCCCGCCCGACCGGCTGCTCAACGCCCCGACCAATGAGGCGTGGATCGACCCGTGGGTGACGTACCTGAGGTCCCTGGGTGTGGAGTTCCACACGGGGTGGGAGGTACGGGACCTGCGGCTGGCCGGGGGCCGGATCACGGAGGCCGTGATCATGGACGCGGGAGGCGAACGCCATTCCGTCACGGCCGACCACTACGTCTCCGCGCTCCCCGTCGAGCACGCCCGTACCACCTGGAACGCGGAGGTCCGGGCGGCCGACCCCCGGCTGGCACGGTGCGACGCGCTCCGGACGGACTGGATGACGGGCATCCAGTTCTACCTCACCGAGCCCACGCCGGTGATCCACGGCCACATCAACCACATCGACTCCCCATGGTCGATCACCTCCGTCTCGCAGGCGCAGTTCTGGGCCGGGCGGGACGTCCGCCGGGACTACGGGGACGGCACGGTCGCCGACTGCCTGTCCTGCGACGTGTCGGAGTGGGACAAGCCCGGCATCCTCTACGGGCGGACGGCCAAGCAGTGCACCCGGGAGGAGGTGGCGCGCGAGGTGTGGGCGCAGCTGAAGGCGAGCCTGAACGACACCGGGCGGACGGTGCTCAGGGACTCGGTGCTGCACTCCTGGTTCCTGGACCCGGCGGTCCGCCTCGGCGGGCCGAACGCGGAGGCCACCAACGACGAACAGCTCCTCATCCACCCCGTGGGCACCTGGGGCAACCGCCCGGAGGCCCGAACGGCGATCCCGAACCTCTTCCTCGCCGGCGACTACGTGGCCACGGACATCGACCTGGCGACGATGGAGGGCGCCAACGCGTCGGCGCGGGCGGCGGTCAACGCGCTGCTGGAGGCGGACGGTTCGGCCGCGGAGCACTGTTCGATCACACCGCTGTACCGGGCGCCGGAGCTGGAGGCGGTGAAACGGCGGGACGAGGTGCGGCTGCGGCTGGGGCTGCCGAACGCGTTCGATCTGGGCTGAGCGGGTTCCGTCGGGACCGGGCGCGTTCCAGTGCTGCCGAAGTCGACGTGACAGCCGATCACGGCCCGGGCGACCGCAGCGGGCGCTCCGGCTACCGGGTCGCCCGGGCCGCGCGCGATCCGCGGGGGCCGATGCCGGTCCCCGGTGCGCCCGGCCTGCCCACTCAGGCGGTCGACGTGCGGGACCTCACCTCGCGGCTGCTCGACTCGGCGGAGTCGGGGACCACCGGCACGTACGACGCCGTCGGGCCGGTCGTTCCGCCTGACGGCCAGACCTGGCTTGACGCGCCCCTGTCAATTCATGCGGGCTCGTGGCACGCTTTCCGCACAGGTCTCCTCCGGACTTCTCCGGACGCGCGCCGGGACACCGGGGCGTCGGAACCGGGGCGTCGGACCGGACACGGAGACCGGCACGCCGATGCCACTCGGCAACTCAGGCTTCGTCGGCACAGCACGTGAGCACAGCTCGTAGGCACAGCCGCTCGGCACAGCACGTCGCACCGCTCGTCTGCCCGGGCCGCCCTTGGCGCGGTCCGGCCCCCACACGGCCGCCGCGCGCCCACCGCGCGCCGGCCACGGCAGAGGGAGTACGCGTGAGACGACACCCCCGCACGACCGCCATCGCCACCGGCGCCCTGCTGGCCGCCTGTTCCCTGGCCGTACCCGGCCTCGGGACCGGCGCCGCCGGTGCCGCGCCCCCGCCGGCCACCGAGCACACCGCGGCCGCCACGGCGGAGGCGCGGCAGCAGGCCGCCGCCTTCTGGACGCCCGAGCGGATGCGCTCGGCCACCCCGCTGGACCTCACCGCCGACCACCCCGCGGCCCCGCCCGCCCCCGTACAGGCCGGCGCCCACCACACCACCGTCGCCCCCACGACCCCCACAACCACCCACGACACCACCGCCGTCCGCTCGTTCCCGCAGGCCGGCGGCCCGTGGACGGGCGGCGGCGCGGTGGTCAAGACGTCGGGCCGGGTGTTCTTCACCATGCAGGGCCGTACGGCGTCCTGCTCGGGTGACGCGGTCACCAGCGCCAACGGCAGCACGGTCCTGACCGCCGGACACTGCGTCAAGTACCAGGGCAACTGGCACACCAACTGGACGTTCGTCCCCGGCTACCACGACGGTCAGGCCCCCTACGGCACCTGGGCGGCGACGAAGACGCTCTCCACCCCGCAGTGGACGGCGAGCGAGGACATGAACAACGACGTCGGCGCCGCCGTCGTCGGCCCGCTCGACGGCAAGCGGCTGACGGACGTCGTCGGCGGCCAGGGCCTGGACTTCAACGGCGGCTACAACAAGCGCATGTACTCCTTCGGCTTCCCGGCCGCCTCGCCGTACGACGGGACGAAGCTCATCCACTGCAGCGGGAACAGCACGAAGGACTTCCTCCTCACCAAGGACCACGGCCTCTCCTGCAACATGACCGGCGGTTCGAGCGGCGGCCCCTGGTTCACCTCGTTCGACGAGGCGACCGGCACCGGGCTCCAGGCGTCGGTGAACAGCTTCGGCTACACCTTCCTGCCGAACACGATGTTCGGACCGTACTTCGGCGACGTCGCGAAGACGCTGTACGACCAGGCGCAGACGGGCTGAGACGGCCCGGCCGGGGAGGCGGCGCGGTCGACGGACCACCGCGCGGCGCGCCGCCGCCCCAACGGGCCGCCCGCCCTTCGCCGTTCGGCCGGCTTCGGCCCCCGGGGCGGGTGGGCGAGGGGTGCCGGGCCGGCGCGGCGCGGTTCCGCGCGCGGCGATCGTGTACCCGCCCGCCCCTCGCGGAGTGGCCCCTGCGGCCACGCCTCGGCGGTGGTCACCGCCCCCGCGTGACCGGCATGTGGCGATCTTGTGTCGGAAGCCGGCGAGGGCTCCCACGGGACGACCGGTGCTCCTTAAGGTCCGTACCAGTACCCGCACCCGTCCCCCGAGAAAGGACCCGTCCCCGTGCGCCTCCCCCGTCGCCCCCGTGGCCCGCGTGGCCGCAAAGCGCTGGCCGCCCTCATATCCACCGCCGTCGCTGCCCCCGTGCTGCTCTCCGCCGCACCGGCCGACGCCCGGACCGCCGACGGCCCGGCGCGCCAGCACCGGAAGGCCGAACGGCTCGCGAGACAGCTGGAACGGGACGCGTCGGCGAAGGGCGCGTACCGGCACCTCAAGGCGCTGCAGCGGATCGCGGACGCCAACGGCGGCAACCGGGCCGCGGGGACGGCCGGTCACGAGGCGTCGGCCGCGTACGTCCACCGGCTGCTGAAGCAGGCCGGTTACCGGGTCTCGTACCAGTGGTTCGACGTCTGGCAGGCGAAGACGCTGACCGAGAAGCTGTCGGTCGTCTCCCCCGACGCACGTGATCTCCAGGTCAAGGCGGCGGAGTTCTCGCCGTCGACGCCGAAGTCGGGGCTGCGGGCGGCGCTGGCGCTCGCCCGGGTGGACAAGGACTCCGGCTGCGCGGCCGACGACTACCAGGGGACGTCCTTCACCGGCCGGATCGCCCTCGTGAAGCGCGGCGGCTGCACCTTCGCGGAGAAGCAGAAGGCCGCCGCCGCGGCGGGCGCGGTCGGCACGATCATCTACAACAACGTCGCGGGCGGCGTGGCGAAGCCGTCGTTCGGGAGCCCGGCCGACGGCAAGGTGCCCACCGCCGGCATCTCTCAGGCCGACGGCGAGGCGCTGGCCGCGGCGGCGGCCAAGGGCGAGGTGCGAGTGGCCCTCGACATCCAGCAGCAGCACATCAAGCGGCGCACCCCCAATGTGATCGCCGAGACGCGGGGCGGCGACCCGCGCCACGTCGTCGCGCTCGGGAGCCACCTCGACTCCGTCCCGGAGGGCCCGGGCATCAACGACAACGGTTCCGGCTCCGCCGGCCTGCTGGAGGTCGCCCTCAAGCTCGCCGACCGCACCCGCCGCTCCGGTCAGCAGCCCACCAACAAGGTCCGCTTCGCCTGGTGGTCGGGCGAGGAACTGGGGCTGCTGGGCTCCGAGCACTACGTGGCGCAGCTCTCCGAGGCCGAGCGCAAGAAGATCGCCCTCTACCTCAACTTCGACATGATCGCCTCGCCCAACCCGGCCCAGCTGGTCTACGACGGCGACGACTCCGACCACAAGGGCTCCGGCCCCGGCCCCAAGGGCTCCGCGGAGATCGAGAAGCTGATCAACGGCTACCTCGACCGCAAGGGCAAGCCCCACGAGGGCACCGACTTCGACGGCCGTTCCGACTACGGCCCGTTCATCGCCACCGGCATCCCCGCCGGCGGCACCTTCACCGGCGCCGAGGGCATCAAGTCCCCGGAGCAGGCCGCCAAGTTCGGCGGCAAGGCCGGCGCCCCGTACGACCCCAACTACCACGCGAAGGGCGACAACCTGTCGAACCTCGACCTCAAGGCGTTCGACACCAACATCGACGTCATCGCCCACGCGGTCGGCATCTACGCCCACGACCTGAGTTCCCTCGGCGGGGGCGCGCGCGGCTGACGGCGGCGGGGAGGGCCGACTCGCCACGCGAGGCCGGCCCTCCCCCGGGGCGACATAAGCCCTGCCGGACGAACGTGCCAACGGGCGCCCTGGAAATGAGGGGAATCCCGCCGCGCCCGTCGCTACCGTTCCCCCATGCACCCGATCACCGTCACCGGCTCCCGGCTCCGCCTCCGCGAGATCCGCGGCACCGACCTCGACGCGCTCCACGCCGTCCAGGGCCACGCCGACGTCGCGCAGCACATGAGGGGCCGGGCGCAGACCCGGGACGAGGTCGCGGAGTCGATCTCCCGCGCGGCGGGCCACGCGGGCGCGGTGCCGCGCACCGTCTACATGCTCGCGGTGGTCCGCTCGGCCGACGCCCGGCTGATCGGGCGGGCCGACCTGGACCTGGACCCGTTCTCCGAGAAGGCCGGCACCATCGGCTTCATGCTCCACCCGGACACGTGGGGCGCCGGCTTCGGCACCGAAACGGTTCACCTGCTCTGCGCGCTCGGCTTCCGGCACCTGGGACTGCACCGGATCTGGGCCACCCGCTCCCCGTCCAACATCGCGTCGGGCAGGACGCTGGCGAAGGCGGGACTGGCCGAAGAGGGCCGCATACGGGAGCAGTTCCATGTGGACGGGGCGTGGCGCGACTCCATCGTCCACGCGGTCCTGGAACACGAGTGGCGGGCTCCGGAGGGGTTCTCCGAGCGGTGAGCAGGCCCGCCTCGCGGCGGCCGACCTCGGCCACGACTGGATCGGCACGGAACACACCCTGCTGGGCCTGATCCGCGTCGAGGAGAGCCCGGCCGCGCGGATCCTGCGCGGCCTCGGTTTCACGTCGGACGAGCTGCACGAGACGGTCAGGACCGTGATCGCCGAACGGCTCGCCGCGCGCGACGAGCGGTAGCGAACGGTCAGTCAGCCGTGCCGGTCCCGGGGACGCTCGCCTGCCCCGGACCGGAACCGGCACCCGAAGTGTCGTGCGGCACGAACCGGCTCAGCCGGAAGACGGTCGGCTGCGTCAGGCGCCCGCAGAACATGTCCATCCGCATCGCCGACCAGTCGATCCCGGGGTCGGCCTCCCGGAGACTCCGCAGATGCGCGTGCCACTCCTCCTCGTCCCGGGTCTCGAACAGCGGCTGCCACCACCCCGCCTCGGGCCCGAACCGGTCAACGGCCCGCTCCCTCTCACGCTCCCGCTGACGTTTCCTCTTGCGCTGTCCCGGCATCGGGCCAGCATCGCCGGTTTCCCCCGGCGCGGCAACGAAGAGTCCGCGTTCCCGTGCGCGGCACCGATTGGATCTTGGGTCGTCGCTGGTGTAGAACACTCGACGATCAAGCATGATCACGTCAATTTACTCTTCACGTTTCATTGCACGGGGGATTCTTATGCGCTCGACCCGACGGATCGTGAGCACGCTGCTGCTCGTGACCGCGCTGACCGGCGGGCTCGCCGCCTGTGGGCCGGAGGACGACAAGGCGGCCGGCGGCTCCGGCGGTTCGGCCGCCTCGGCGAAGCCGTCCGCCAAGCCGGCCAAGGGCGGCGACGCCGGCCCGGACACCTACGACTGCGGCGGCAAGCCGCCCGTCATGCCCGCCGGGCACACGATGATCGAGGTGAAGCTGGAGCGGGACGCGAGCGGCTTCGAGGCCCAGACGGCGAAGCCCAAGTGCACGCCCAACGACTGGATCTACCACGGTGAGGGCGAGGCCAAGCACTACACGCTCGCCTCCGGCGTCAAGGCGCAGCTCGCGCTGAGCGCGGGCCCGGGGCAGTACAAGCCGGTCGACAAGGACCAGCTGGCCATGCACATCGACCGCTGCCTGGCCGAGGACCACAGCCGCGTGAAGCCGCCGTTCGGCTGCTACGGCAACGTCTACGAGATCACGCTCGACGGCAAGGGCCAGGTCGCGACGATCAAGGAGAAGTGGTCCGTCTGACCGGGCCGGTCCGATCCGGCGCGGTGGCGGCGCCCGCCGGCCCCCGCAGGTCCACCACCTCGTACCCCCGCGCCCGCACCAAGTCGATGATCTGCGGGAGCGCTTCCGCGTCCAGGACCTCGCCCGAGCCGTCGGCGGAGCCGATGTGCATCTGGATGATGGCGCCGGGGCGGAGGACGTCGGCGACGCGCTTCACCGCCTGCTGGACGGTCATCCCGCCTGGGGTGCCGAGGTAGCCCTTGGTGTCGGTGGTCCACTCGATGTCGGCGAAGCCGAGGGAGTTGACGTGGGCGATGGCCTGCGGCGTGGTCTCGCCGTAGGGGAAACGGAAGAAGGGCAGGGGGACGGTGCCCGTGGCGCGCAGAGCGCGGTCGGCGGCCGTCACCTCCTCCTCCACCTCCGCGCGCGTGAGGCGGGAGAAGTGTGGGTGGGTGTGCGAGTGGCTGCCGACGCCGTGCCGGCGGGCCATCGCCCGGACGGCGTCCGGGTGGCGCTCGGCGAACCGGCCGGTGGGGAAGAAGGTGGCGGGCGCTCCGCTCCGGTCGAGCGTGCGCAGGACGTCCGCCAGGCCGGCCTCGTCCCAGGCGGCGTTGAAGGTGAGGGCCACCTCGCGGCGCGTCGTCGGGAAGGTGCGGTTCTCGGATCCGTACAGCCGCTCTACCGAGCCGGGGCCCGCGGCCGGCGCGCGGCCCCCGGCGGTCGCCGCTCTCGTGCGGGCGACGGCGTTCGCGGCGGCCGGACCGAGTGCCGGCCCCGGCATCAGCACGACCAGGACGAGCAGCGCGGCGAGCGTCGGTACGCGGTGGTTTCGCATACGCCGAGCATGCCGGAACCGACCGGTCCGCGCCCCGCCCCCGTTTGCCGTCCACCCGGCCGGGTACCCGGCGGCGGTGAACATCCGCAGGAGGCCGAAAGTCGTCGTGGTGACCGGTGCGAGCGGCGGGGTCGGGCGGGCGACCGCCCGGGCGTTCGCCGCTCGCGGAGACAGCGTCGCCCTGTTGGCACGGGGACGGAAGGGGCTCGACGCCGCCGTCCGGGAAGTCGAGAAGGCCGGGGGCAGAGCCCTCGCCATCCCCGTGGACATGGCCGACGCGCACGCCGTGCGGGAGGCGGCGAACCGGGTGGAGGAGGAGTTCGGCCCGGTCGACGTCTGGGTCAACAACGCCTTCGCCACCGTCTTCGCGCCCTTCGTCGAGATCGAACCGGACGAGTTCCGGCGCACGACGGAAGTCACCTATCTGGGGTACGTGTACGGGACCCAGGCCGCCCTGTCCCGCATGCTGCCCCGCGACCACGGCACGATCGTGCAGGTCGGCTCGGCCCTCGCCTACCGCGGCATCCCCCTCCAGTCCGCCTACTGCGGGGCCAAGCACGCCATCCAGGGCATGAACGAGTCGCTGCGCTGCGAGCTGCTGCACGAGGGCAGCAGGGTGCGGACGACGATGGTCCAGCTGCCGGCCGTCAACACGCCGCAGTTCCGGTGGGCGCTGACCCGGATGCCGCGCCGCCCCCAGCCCGTACCGCCGATCTACCAGCCGGAGGTGGCCGCCCGGGCCGTCGTGTACGCGGCCGACCACCCGCGCCGGCGCGAGTACTGGATCGGCGGCAGCACCGTCGGGACGCTGCTCGCGAACGCGGTGGCGCCGGGGCTGCTGGACCGCTACCTCGCCCGTACCGGCTTCTCCGCCCAGCAGACGTCCATGCCGACGGAGGAGGGCATGCCGGTCAACCTCTGGCATCCGGAGGACGACGAGGGCGGCCACGACTTCGGCGCCCACGGCCTCTTCGACGACCGGACGGTCGTCCGGGCCGCCCAGCCGTGGGCCTCCCGCCACCGCGGCGCCCTGGCGCTGGCCGCGCTGGCGGCCGGGGCGGGCGTGGCCGGTGGCCTGCGACGCGCCCGGCGCTGACCGCGCGGCGGCCGGACGTGCGGCGGCCCGACGCGTACGACCCCGCCGCGCGGCGGGGTCGTACCCGTGTACGCGGCACCCCGCCGCGCCCCTGCCGCCCCACCCCACATCACCCGTTCGGGGGTATTGCGCGGGTGTCCGGCGCGCCCTCACCATGACCAGTGGCGGCGCCGGGCAATCGTCCGACGGCACCGCCGGGGCGTGAGCGGTGCGCGGGCCGGGTGCGGGCCGTGCGACGCGAGCCGGTTCCCCGCCCTCTGTTCTCCCGCTCGTGGACTGCCCGCTCTCCGTGCCCCGCCCTGCGCCCGTCCGCCCGCGGCCGGGCCCGCGCCTTCCCGAAGGGCCGACGCGTCCCCGTCCCGACGGTCGCCGTCCCGACGGTCTCCGTCCCGGACGTCCCGGGTCCCGTCCCTTCCCGAGGGCATCCCCATCGTCGGCGCTCCCCGGATCCCAGCGGAACCGTGCCCCGGAAAGCGCCCCGGACACCGCCCCGGCAAGGACACCGCCCGGCAACCCTGAGAACCCTGAAATGGGGATGGACGACCGTGACATCCGAACAGCACACCGGCTCCGGACCGGCCGCCCCGGCCGCCGTCCGGCTGATCTTCGAGTACGAGGGGCCGGACATCCGGCTCGTCTCCCGGCAGCGGGTGGACGCCGCCCCGCCGCCCACCGACGACCTGACCGGCCCGCACCCCACGGCCGCGACGGCCGGGGAGTCCGAGGTCAAGGGCTTCTGGGTGGAGGTCCGCGACGGCCGGCAACGGCCGCTCTACCGGCGCGTCATGCACCCCCCGGTGCGCCACGACGCCGAGGTGTTCTCCGACGACGCGGAGCGCTCGCTCGCCCGGGTGCCGGTGGACGAGCCGAAGGGGACGTTCGCGGTGCTGGTCCCCGAGATCGAGGGGGCCGACCACGTCGCCCTGGTGAGCAGCCCGCTCACCCCGGGGCCGACGGTGGCCGCCGCGGCCGAGGTGGCGCGCTTCTCCCTCACACCGGACACGGACGAGACCGACGAGACGCCCGAGGGGGGCCGTTGAGATGGGTACGGGGGACGGTGCCGTCATCGGCACCACCAAGATCGTCGACAACGGTCCGGCGAACGCCCGCTGGAACCTGGTCATCATGGGCGACGGCTACCGCGCCACCGAGCTGGGCCAGTTCGCCGCGAACGCGCGGAGCTTCGTCGACACCCTCTTCGCCACCGCGCCGTTCACCGGGCTGCGGTCCGCGATCAACGTCTACCGGGTGGACGTCCGCTCGGCGGACAGCGGCGCCGACGACCCCACGGCCTGCGGCGGCACGGGCGCGGCACCGGCCACCTACTTCGACGCGGCGTTCTGCAACAACGGCACCCGCCGGCTGCTGACGGTCAACACGGGAACCGCCCTCACCGTGGCCGGGCAGCAGGTGCCGCAGTGGAACATGGTGATGGTGATCGTCAACTCGACCGTGTACGGCGGCTCGGGCGGATCGGTCGCGGTCTTCTCCCTCGCGCCCAACGCCAACGAGATCGGCCTGCACGAGATGGGCCACACGGCGTTCGGCCTCGCGGACGAGTACGAGTCCTACCTGGGCTGCGGCATCGACACCGACCGCAACACCCACCCGGCGGTCGAGCCGGCGCAGCCGAACGTCACCATCGATCCCAACCGGGCGACGAACAAGTGGCGCGACCTCGTCGCCCCCGCCACGGCGATGCCGACGACGCGGAACCCCAACTGTGCGCTGTGCGACACGCAGCCCAACCCCGTCGGCGCCGCCACGGTGGGCGCGTTCGAGGGGGCCGACTACTACCACTGCGCCGCGTTCCGGCCGCAGTACAACTGCCGGATGCGGGTGCTGGGTCAGCCGTTCTGCGCGGTGTGCCAGCGCCGGATCCGGCAGACGCTGCTGCCCCGGCTGCCCGCGAACCGGGTCACCTCGGTGGCGCGCACCTCGGGCCACCTGGACGTCTTCTGGGTGAACACCGACGGGAAGGTGTGGAGCAACTGGTGGGACCAGCAGGCCGGGAACAGCTGGGGCGACCACGGCGCGTTCCCGATCGCCCGCGACTGGCCGGTGCCGGCGGCCCACGACACCGGGGTCACGTCCGTCGCCCGGACCTCGGGGCATCTCGACGTGTTCTGGGCGGGCACGGACGGGAAGATCTGGAGCAACTGGTGGGACCAGATCGCCGGGAACGGCTGGTACGACCACGGCGCGTTCCCCATCGCGCGCGAGTTCCCCACCCCCGCCGCCCCCGGGACGGGCATCGCCTCGGTCGCCCGGACCTCCGGGCACCTGGACGTCTTCTGGGCGGGCACCGACGGGAAGATCTGGAGCAACTGGTGGGACCAGAACGCGGGCGCGGGCTGGTACGACCACGGAGCCTTCCCCATCGCCCGTGACTTCCCGGTCCAGGCCGCCTCCGGCACCGACGTCGCCGCCGTCGCCCGCACCTCCGGCCATCTCGACGTCTTCTGGGTCGGCACCGACGGCAAGATCTGGAGCAACTGGTGGGACCAGAACGCGGGCGCGGGCTGGTACGACCACGGCGCGTTCCCCATCGCCGCCTCCTTCCCCGTCCCCGCCGCCCCCGGCAGCGGCGTCGCGGCCGTCGCCCGCACCAGCGGCCACCTCGACGTCTTCTGGGTCGGCACCGACGGCAAGATCTGGAGCAACTGGTGGGACCAGAACGCGGGCGCGGGCTGGTACGACCACGGCGCCTTCCCCATCGCCGCCTCCTTCCCCGTCCCCGCCGCCCCCGGCACCGGCGTCGCCGCCGTCGCCCGCACCAGCGGCCACCTCGACGTCTTCTGGGTCGGCTCCGACGGCAAGGTGTGGAGCGCCTGGTGGGACCAGAGCGCCGGGAACGGCTGGTACGACCACGGGGTCTTCCCCATCGCCGCCCAGTGGCCCGTCCCGGCCGTGCCGGGCAGCGGCGTCACGGCGGTGGCCCGTACCTCCGGGCACCTGGACGTGTTCTGGGCGGGGGCCAACGGGAAGGTGTGGAGCGCCTGGTGGGACCAGAGCGCCGGAAACGGCTGGTACGACCACGGCGTGTTCTCCATCTGAGACTCCGGCTGAGACTCTTGGGGCACCCCTTCAGTCGCCGCGGCCCCGGACCACCCCCCGGGCCGCGGCCGCCACCGCTCCCGCAACCCCGGCACCGGCCACCGCCGCCACCGCCCACGCGTCGGCCCGCCGCCGGTCCGGGCGCGGGGCGCCGAGCTTCTCCGGGTGTTCGGCCGGGGCCGGGCCGTCGAGGCCGAGGGCGAGCGCCTCGGCCAGGTGCATGGCCCGGCGGCCGGTGCCGCCCTGTTCGATCTGGGTGCGGCAGCTGAAGCCGTCGGCGAGGACGTACGTCGCGGGTCCGGCGGCGCGGACGGCCGGGAGGACGCCCTGTTCGCCGACGGTCATCGACAGGTCGTGGTGGCCGCGCTCGAAGCCGAAGTTGCCGGCGAGGCCGCAGCAGCCCTCGTCGAGGACGTCGGCGTGCAGTCCGGCGCGTTTCATCAGCTCCGTGTCGGCGTCGAACTTCATGACGGCGTGCTGGTGGCAGTGCGTCTGCACCAGCGCCGTCCGGGCCGCGCGCGGTGGCCGCCAGTCCCGCGGCGCCCGGTTGACCAGGAGCTCCGAGAAGGTGAGGAACTGCTCCGAGAGCCGCCGGACGTCCTGGTCCTCGGGCATCAGCTCCGGCGCGTCGGCCCGGAACACGGCCGTGCAGGACGGTTCCAGGCCGACGACGGGCGTCCCGGCCGCGATCCACGGCCCGAGCGTGTCGAGGGTGCGGCGCAGCACCCGCTTCGCCGTGCCGAGTTGACCGGTGGAGATCCAGGTGAGGCCGCAGCAGACGGGCCGTTCGGGAACGGCGACGTGGAACCCCGCGTCCTCCAGCACCCGGACGGCGGACCGGGCGACGTTCGGGTGGAAGTGGGTGCTGAAAGTGTCGGGCCAGAGCAGGACCGTGCGCGGGTCGCCCGGCTCGGGCGCGGGCGTGCCCCGGGCCCGCCACCAGTCGAGGAACGACTCCTCGGCGAAGACCGGCAGCCGCCGCTCCCCCGCCACGCCGGCGAGCCGCTTGCCGACGGCGGCCACGCCGGGCGCCTGGAGGAGCGCGTTGACGGCGCGGGGCGCGGCACGGGCGAGCCGGGCCCACACCGGGAGCCAGCCGAGGCTGTAGTGGGCGGCGGGCCGGAGCCGGCCGGCGTAGTGGTGGGACAGGAACTCGGCCTTGTAGGTGGCCATGTCCACCCCAACCGGGCAGTCGGACTTGCAGCCCTTGCAGGCCAGGCAGAGGTCGAGGGCGTCGCGGACGGCGGTGGACCGCCAGCCGTCGGTGACGGTCGAGTCCTCGTGGCCGTTCAGCATCTCGAAGAGGAGCCGGGACCGGCCGCGCGTGGAGTGCTCCTCCTCGCGGGTGGCGCGGTAGGAGGGGCACATGACGCCGCCGGTGCTGGCGCGGCACTGGCCGATGCCGACGCAGCGGAGCACGGCCCGGCCGAACTCGTGCTCGTCGTCCGGGTACCGGAAGTGGGTGTCCTCGGCGGAGGGCCGCCACAGCGGGCCGAGGCGCAGGTTCTCGTCGACGCGGTGGGGGTGGACGACCTTGCCGGGGTTCATCTTGCCGTCGGGGTCGCAGAGGTGCTTGAGTTCGGCGAACGCGCCGACCAGCCGCTCGCCGAACATGCGGACGAGCAGTTCGCCGCGGGCCTGTCCGTCGCCGTGCTCGCCGGAGAGGGAGCCGCCGTACTCCTGGACGAGGTCGGCGGCCCGGTGCAGGAAGCGGCGGAAGTCGGCGACGCCCTCGGCGGTGCGCAGGCCGAAGGGGACGCGGGTGTGGACGCAGCCCTGCCCGAAGTGCCCGTAGAGGGAGGCGCTCTGGTACCCGAACTCGCCGAAGAGCTTCTTGAGGTCGCGCAGGTAGTCGCCCAGGCGGTCCGGGGGGACGGCGGAATCCTCCCAGCCCTCCCAGGTCTCGCGGTCGTCGGGCGGCCGGGCCGTGACGCCGAGGCCGGCCTCGCGGGCCTTGAGCATCGCCTGTTCGCGCTCGGGGTCGTCGGAGAGGGCGACGTCCGGGGCGTCCTCGCGCCGGCCGACGGCCCGCAGCAGGGCGCGGGCCTTGTCGTCGGTCTCCTCCGTGCTGTCGCCGGTGAACTGGAGCATCAGCCAGCTGTTCCCGGCGGGGAGGCGTTCGAGGGAGTCGAGGTAGGCGCCCTCCTCGCGCATCAGCTGGGCCATGCGGTGGTCGATGGCCTCCAGTTGGTCGGGGTGGCAGTGCTCGAGGAGGCGGGGGACGTCGTCGGCGGCGGCGCAGATGTCGTCGTAGCCGAGGACGAGGACGGTCGCGGCGGCCGGTACGGACACCAGGTCGAGCTCGGCGTGCAGCACGGTGACGAGGGTGCCCTCGCTGCCGGCCAGGGCGCGGGCGACGTGGAAGCCGTTCTCGGGGAGGAGGGAGTCGAGGTTGTAGCCGGAGACGCGGCGGGGGATGCGGGGGTAGCCGCGCCGGATCTCGGCGAGGTGGCGGTCGGCCAGGCCGCGCAGCCCCCGGTAGAGGTGGGCGCGCCGGCCGCCGGCGGCCTGGATCCGCTCGTACTCGTCGTCGCCGGTGGGGCCGGTCCAGCAGCGGAGCCCGTCGTAGGTGAGGATCTCCAGCCGGCGGAGGTTGTCGACGGTCTTGCCGTAGGACTGGGCGGTGGCGCCGCACGAGTTGTTGCCGATCATGCCGCCGATGGTGCACTGGCCGTGCGTGGACGGCTTGGGCCCGAACTTCAGCTTGTGCGGCGCGAGTTCCCGGTTGAGGTCGTCGAGGACGATGCCGGGTTCGACGACGCAGGTGCGGGCCTCGGGGTCGACCGAGACGAGCCGGTGGCAGTACTTGGACCAGTCGATGACGACGGCCCGGTTGGTGGTCTGCCCGGCGAGGCTGGTGCCGCCGCCGCGGGAGAGGACGGGGAGCCCGTACTCGGCGCACACGGCGACCGCCTCGGCGCCCGCGTCCACTGTGTGCGGCAGGACGACGCCGAGGGGCGGCTGCCGGTAGTTGGACCCGTCGGTGGAGTACGCGCCGCGGCTGCCGGCGTCGAAGCGCACCTCGCCGTCGACGCGCCGCGCCAGCGCCCGGCGTGCCGCGCGCAGCGCCTTCTCCTCCGTCTCTCCCGTCTCCCCTGTCGCCCGTCCGTCCGTCATCGGGTCTCCCTCCGTTCGGCGGGCCGGGCGCGCCACCGGTCGTCCACGACCACCGTGGCACCCGGGACGGGGTGCCGCAGGGCGTGGGCGCCCGATCGGGGGCGCCGGCCCGGCTTCTCGCTCCACCGGGCGGGATGGCGACCGCCCGGCCGCCGGTGCGGTGTGTCCGTCCGGCCGTGGGGCCGTTCGGTTGTGGGGCCGTTCGGTTGTGGGTCTTACGGCCGTGGGCCCCGTCACGCGCCGCCCCGCCGCGAGACCGCCCGCCACGCGAGCCGCCCGACCGCCGACCGGCCAACCGCCCAACCGCCCGACCGGTCAGCCGCCCGGCCACAGGACCAGCGCCGACAGCAGTCCGATGCCGGCCGCCGCCCACGCCACGTAGTCGCCGACGTGCCCGGAGTGCAGCCGGCGCAGTGGGGCCGCCCACCGCCGGGCCGGGACGGCACCCCGTACGCCGAGCGCCGCCAGCCCGGTGGCGAGCAGGGCCGAGAGCAGGCCGAGGCCCACTCCGGCCGGACTCCACCACGGGGACGGGTGCCCCGCGCCGGGCGCGGCATGCGTGCCGTCCAGCACGGTGGCCGCGTAGCCGGCGTGGTCGGTGAAGGCGCGCGCCGCGCCGGCCGCCCCGCGGGCCAGGGCGGGCACGGTGCCGACGGCGAGGGCGCCGGTGAGCAGGAGGGCGGCGACCGTGGCCATCAGCGACGGCAGCCGGCGCACCCGGCGTTCGGTCTCGGGCTCCTCCTGGTCGCCGGTGGTCTCGGGGGCGCCGCACTCGTCCTCCTCGCGGGGGCCGGCGCCGAGGAAGACGCGGGCGGCGGCGCGCAGCACCGCGCCGCCGGTCACCGCCGAGACCACGACGTACAGGGCGGTCAGCCACGCGGCCTGCTCCTCGGCCAGCGCCTTGCCGAGGGCGGTCCCGAACGGCGGCAGCCCGGCGAGGGCGAGTCCGCCGGCCGCGTAGAGGACGCCGACGCCGCGCATCTCGCGGGCCCGGCCGTGCAGCCGGTGCTCGTCCACGCCGCCGTAGCGGTCGAGGAGCGCGCCGGTGCACGCGAAGAGGGCGGCCTTGACGCCCGCGTGCCCGAGGACGTACAGGAACACGCCGGTGACGCCGTCGGGTTCGAGCGCGGCGAGCCCGGCGAGGAAGAGGCCGGTGTGGGCGACGGTGGAGAAGGCGAGCAGCCGTTTGAGGTGCCGCTGCTGCCAGCACAGGGCGGCTCCGGTGAGGGCGGTCAGCAGGCCGAGGACGGTCAGGGCGCGCCGGAAGTCCTCGGCGGGGACGCCGCCGGGCCCGGCGAAGACCGTGACGTACACGCGGGCGGCGCCGTAGACGCCCATCTCCACCATGACGCCGGAGAGCAGCATGCAGACGGGCGTCGGGGCCACGGCGTGGGCGTCGGGCAGCCAGAAGTGGAAGGGCGCGGCGGCGGCTTTGATCAGCAGCCCGGTGAGAACGAGGACGAGCGAGGCGAGGACCAGGGCGTCGGGCCGGCCGAGCGCGTCGAGTTCGCGCCCGGCCTGGGCCATGCCGAGTTCGCCGGTGCGGGCGTAGAGCAGGGCGATGCCGAGCAGGCTGGCGTAGCCGCCGAGGGAGTTGACGAAGCCGAAGGCGAGCGCGCCCTGGACGGGCCGCGCCTCCTCGACGCGGTAGCCGGTGAGGGCGTAGCCGACGACGCCCATGAGCTCGAAGAAGACGAAGGCGTTGAAGAGGTCGCCGGTGAGGGCGAAGCCGCACATGCCCGCCTGGAAGAGGAGGATGAGGGCGGGGAAGGAGCCGGTGTGGCCGCGCGGCGGTTCGTCGAAGTAGCGCCAGGCGTAGGCGAGGACGGTGACCACGAGGAGCGAGGTGAGGGCGGCGAGGCCGGTGCCGGTGCGGTCGCCGGTGAGGACGATGCCCACCCCGTGGCCGTCGACGGGCCGCCAGTCGCCGGCCCAGACGACGTACGGGCCGCCGGCGAGGGCGGCCGCGGCGAGGCCGGCGGAGGCGGCGGCGCAGAGGCAGCCGACGGTCTCTGCGACCGGCCGGGCCATCCACCGGCCCGCGCCGGCCAGCAGGGCGGCGCCGAGCAGCGGGACGACGACGATCAGCGGGAGCAGCCGGTCCACTGGCTCAGCCCTTCAGTTCGGACAGGGCGTCGGGGTCGGTGGTGCCGTGCCGTTTGGCGATCTGCACGACGAGGGCGAGCAGCAGCGCGGTGACCGTCGCACCGACGACGACGTCGGTGAGGGCGAGGGCCTGGACGACGGGGTCGACGACGGGCCGGGAGCCGGGCGCGATGTCGGAGAAGACCGGCGCGGTGCCGCCCTTGCGGTAGCCGACGGCGAGGAGCAGCACATAGGTGGAGGACTGGGTGACGGACAGGCAGCCGACGGCGTGCACCAGGTCGCGGCTGGTGGCCATGCCGTAGACGCCGACGAGGAAGATCCAGCCGGCGACGAGGTAGGGCAGGACGCTCATCCCGCGCCCTCCCGCCGGTCCTCGTCACCCTCGATCTCCAGGGCCTGGCCCAGGAACCGGGCCAGCAGGACGACCACGGCGGCGGCGACCTCCACGCCGACGGCGGCGTTCAGCAGCGGGACGGTGCCGCCGGAGGAGAGGGTGTTGAAGGTGCCGTACGGCAGGACGTTGGCCAGGTAGGCGGCGCCGGCGAGCAGTCCGCCCGCGCCGGTGAGGACGTACGCGGCCTCGCCTGCGGCGTCGGCGATCTCGTAGGCGCCGAGCGGCCGGACGCGTTCCAGGGCGCGGTAGTCGACGGCGATGTACAGCAGGTGCACGGCGGTCGCCACGACGACGCCGCCCTGGAAGCCGCCACCGGGGCTGAGCTGGCCGTGGGCGACGACGTACAGGCCGATGAGGAGGGTGACGGGCAGCAGGAGCAACCCGTAGCGGCGGGTCCCGGCCGGTACGGGCGTGGGCACGGGGGCGGTCCGGTGCTCGTCGCGGGTCTGCCGCAGCAGGACGACGGTGCCGAGGACGGAGCCGAACAGGATGCTCTCCTCGCCGAGGGTGTCGAGGGCGCGCTGGTCGAAGTTGACGGAGGAGACGGTGTTGGCGGTGTGCCGGAGCAGCGCGGCGTGCACGGCGCGGTCGCCGTAGGGGTGCCGGTCGCCGCCGAACGGCGGCAGTTCGGCGCAGGCTGCGGCGAACAGGGCGGCGGTGGCGAGCAGCCCCAGGGCCAGGACCCACAGCCGGACGCGGTGGCTCATCGGGACCGCCCCTTCTCGTGCTCCTCCGCCTGCCGGCTCCGGCCGATCCGCCGCACCTTGCGGACCGTCAGCAAGATCATCAGCGGGGTGACCGCCGATCCGACGGCGAGCTGCGAGAGGCCGACGTCCGGCGCCTGGTCCACGGTGAACAGGACGGCGAGCGCGAGGCCGAGGAGCGACAGGACGACGGCCTGCCGGGCCGGGTCCCGGTTGAGGACGGCGGCGGTCGCGGCCGCCGCGACGAGGAGCAGCGCGAGGCCGCCGAGGACGTCATCCACCGCGCACCGCCCGGGTGGTGACCGCTCCCCCGGCGAGCAGCAGGACGCCGATCACGATCAGTTTGGCCATGGCCCGGCCGGGGCCGGTGGCGACGCAGAGCGGGACGACGGTGGCGACGGTGGCCGCGGCGACGAGCGGGCCGAGCAGCCGGGAGGTGGTGCCGGACGGTCCCGGTGACGTCTCGAAGAGGCGGACGAAGACGAGGGTGCCCGCCGGGCCGAGCACGGAGACGACGAGGGCGAGATCGATGTAGGCGGGCCGCTCGTACCCCTGGGCGAGCAGCAGGAACACCAGGCACAGCAGCAGCGTCGCGGTGTTCTGGGCGGTCATGCGGCGGCCGGTGCCGCCGGTCGCGGCGCCCCACAGGCAGGGGCCGAGCCCGCCGGCGACGAGGAGGGCGGCGCCCGCCAGCCACCAGTTCACCGTTCCGCCGCCGCCCGGCGCGCCGCCCTGGCCGCCCACGCCCCGGCCGCCGCGGCCCCCGCCCCGACCCCGGCCTCCAGGACGTCCACGGACGAGATCAGCACCACCCACAACAGGGTGAGCCCGGCCCACCACCCCAGCGTCTCGGCGACGGCGCCGACGGCGCGTGCCCTGTCCGGCATGCCCGCTCCTCCCTGCTCGTCCCCCGGCCGCCCCGGATACCCGGGTCCCGGCCGGCCATGCGGGCGGGGCGGGGAAGCGGTGGTGAGGGCACGAATACCAGACCCCCGGGCCGCGGACGCGGACCCGGAGCGCCCGCGTGTCCGGTCGCGCGGACGGCGTGTCGGGTCCGGCGTCCGCGGATCCGAGGCGGCCCGGACGCCGGCCCGCCGCGCCCGCCACGCCCGTCCTAGCCCCGCCCGTGCTCCGGTCCGCGAAGGGCCGCCCTTGGGAAGCCGGGCGGCCGCCGTGGAAAAGGGCGGGTGCCCGGGAAAAGGGCGGGTGCCCGGGAAAAGGGCGGGCACATTCGCCGCAGGGAACGCAGACTGCGCTCATGCTGATCGTCGATATCGTCCTGGAGACCGCGGACACCACCGGTTTCACCCTCTGGCCGGTGGCCGGCCTGCCGCCGTACCGGCCGCTCGCCCTGTCCGGCCGGATGACGCCGGACGAGGTCGGCAGCGCCATGGCGGCCCTGGCCCGGCACACCGTCGGCGCGTCCGACGACGACCCGCCCGCGCCGGACGCCGCCGCACTCGTCCGCCGGATGCTCGCGGAGGAGGAGATCTCCGTCGACGGCGGCCTGCGCTTCCGTCACACCGGCCTCGACGTCACCGTGAACCCCGGCTGCTGCTGCGGTCTGCGGGACTGGCGCGACTGGTCCAGCCTGGTGACGGACGGAGAGGTGCCCTGGCTGGGCCACGATCCGACGCCGCGCGTCGAACTCGCCGAAGCGACCGTGCGACTCTGGCCGGACGGCGGCTTCGCGGCCGAGCCGCCTCCCACCCGACCCGTCGGGATACCGGTCGCGGACCTCCCCGGCATCCTGCGGTCCGTACAGGACGACCTGCGGGGCTTCCTCGGCCTCGTCGAGCGCTGGGCAGCCCGCCGCGTTCCGGACCAGGCTCGGGAGTTGACGGACCGGCTGGACGCGGACCTGGCCGTCACCGCACCGCTGCCGGGACGGCACACCGGGGGTCTGGCCCAGGTCGTGTGACCTGGTCACAGAGCGTCAGGCCGGAAGGACGCGGAGACGGCCGGCCGGCCCACGCCCCGCCGGATGGGGCAGACGGTTTCCCGCCGCACCGGCGGCAGTCGTCGCGCCATGGGGTTCGTTTGGGCACCGAGCCGCGTCCACCGTGGCCATGGCGGACGACCATCCGCTGGACTCGGCGTCCGGGTGCGTGCGGCGCCGAGGGTCGATGCGGGAGCAGCCGGCTTCCAGAGACAGGCACCGGCCTGCCCCTCCTGGTGGGGACGCGAGCGCTTCGGTGATCCTGTTTCAGGAGGAGGGCCGGCGAGTCACATGATCCATGGTCACCTCACCCATGGCATTCCAGCGCTTTCTCGACATCTCCCGGCCGCGTTCGTCGAAAATGACCAACTCCGACAGCCGGCCGTTGGCGTGCCAGTACCGCCACTCACCCACCGCGGCACCCATGACGGTCACGCCGTCGGCCCGCTTGGTCCCGTCCGGCCACCACTCCTGCTGCCGTCCGTGCTCGATGCCCGAGGAGTAGGTGCCGAGCAGCACGGTGCGCCCGTTGTCCGCGAGGTCCTCGACTTCGCCGGTGAAGAGTTCTCCTTCGTAGCAGGTGCGCCCGTACTCGTCCAAGTAGGTCTGATCGCCGTTGACGCGTACCGCCCGCACTGAGGTCGGCGTCGCTCTGGGCGGTTTCGCCGGCGGCTCGGCACCACCGCGAGCCTCGGTGGCCCTGAGCCTTGAGTCGCGCTCGGCGGTGCGCTGCCGGCTGGCTTCGAACTTGCGCTGGAGCTCTGCTTGCCAGCGGCGGGCGTTGCTGCCGTCCAGTTGTCCGGCGAAGGCGGCACGGGCGGCGTCGACGAGTTCGGGAGGGGCCCCCGGGCCGTACTTGGCGATCTCCCACAGCGCGTCGTCCGTTTCCATGTCGAGCCCGGTGTGGTTCCGCAACCCCTGGCCGCTCAGCACCTCTTTCAGCACGGTGGCGAAAACCCTCGTCAACTGGTCGTCGGTCGGCCGATCACGGCGCATGGATCCACCCCTCTCCGGAGCGAACGAACCGCCCCATCCCTCCATGATGCCCGGCGCGCTCCGGCGGGTTCCCGCCGCCGGGCAACCGCAGCGCAGCGCCTGACGGTTCACCAGCCGGTGGTCTGGTCCAGCCATGCGACTGTCTTGCCGACTTCGTACGCCAGGTGCTCTTCAGACTCGTGGTCGAGGATCGCACGAGCCAGCGGCTCCAGACCCAGGGTGCGCACCCAGATCCGGATCCGACGCATCTGCTCCCGGTCGGCGCCGGCCCGCCTCGGATCCCACTGCTGCCCGAACAGCCATGCCGTGTCGAGCGCGGGGTCGAAGAGCTGGGCCCGGTCCCAGCCCAGCACACCGACCAGCCGCCGCCGCCCGTCCCACAGCAGGTTGTCGGCGTCGAGCTTGCCGTGCACCAGGCGGGGCTCCGGCACGGGGAGGCCCTGCGCCTGGCCGATGCGCCGACGTGCTTCGCGGCGCCTGGTCCACGGCAGCCGCGGAATCACCTCACCGAGCATCAGTTCGCCCCAGCCGTGGCCGCCCACGCCTTCGTGCGGAACACCCAGCACGTCCTGGAGTGGGCCGCAGTCCACCTCACTCAGTACGCCGAGCAGCTCTGAGAACCGCTCCGGCCTGAAACTCAGCAGCCTGCCGCGCTCGTGCCCGTACGGACGGGGTGTCGGCCACCCGTACACCCAGCTCAGGGCCACGCCGGTGCGTCCTTGGACCGTCACCACCTCGGACAGCGGCCCGGGTATTTTGAACGGCAGGTCCAGCCGTGCCAGCCGGCGCAGCAACTCGGCCTGGCGCGGCAGCACCGCGGCGGCGGAGGGTGTACGCGCCACGCGCACCGCGGCGGTCCCGGGCAGCAGCAGTACGTCGTGCGAGGGGTGACGCAGGACACGCGCCCCGTGCCACCGCTGCCCCGGTAGCGCCGCCTCCGCGATGGCCAGCAGTCCCTCGTCCACATCCTCGCCCCGTCCGGTCACACCGGCAGGCTATTACCTGGCGTCAACGGCCTGATCCCGGCTCCGACCCGGATTCGTGTGACCGGCGACCCTGCCTGCGCCCAGCCGGGGCGGGCGGCCGCGGGCACCGGCCGGATGCCGAGGGGTCCGTCACCCGTCCGCGAACGTGTTGCGGCGGTCGCGCGTGTGGAAGCGGAAGGCGAGGGCCGCCACGAGGAGGGCGCCCGCGAACCACAGGGGGCCGAGGAGGAGGTAGGGCAGCGGGATCGCGTCGCGGAAGCCGGCGGTCGTGGCGACCTGCATGGCGCCGAACGACGGGAGGTAGCGGATGACGTCGTCGTCGGCGACCGGATTGGCGAGCGGGCTCTGCAGACCGGCGTCGATGATGCTGGTCATGATGATCAGCAGCATGCCGGCCAGTTCGCTGCGGAGCAGGGCGCCGAGCATCACGCCCAGCCCGCCGTAGGTCAGCGCCCCGCAGGCCAGGGCCAGCGCGAGCAGCCAGGGCCGCCGGGGCGACCAGTACAGGCACACCGACAGCGTCGCGTAGGCGCAGGTCACGGCGGCGACCACGACGAGCGCGGCGAACTTGGCGGCGATGAGGTGGCGGCGCGGGTAACCGGCCATCGCCAGCCGCCGGTCGAAGCCGGCCGCCCTGAACGTCACCGAGAACATCATGAAGCCGACGATGAGCGTGACCGCGTTGAGGGCGCCCGTGATGTTGCCGAGGTCGTTGCCGTGCGCGGTGACCGTCCCGTGCGTGGCGCGCAGCATGAAGCGCACCTCGTGGCTGTCGACCACCGCGTGCCCGAGGGAGATCCACAGCGGGACGAACACGACGACGAGGACGAGGGCGAGCCGGTTGCGGACGTGTTCGAGCAGGGCGAAACGGGCCGCGGTGGAGAAGTACGTCCAGGCGGTGGGCCGCATCGTCACCCCTCCGCCGCCGGTCCGGCTCCGGACCCGGACCGCCCGCCGGGGGCCAGCCGGCCGTTCTCCAGCCGCCAGAGCCGGTCGAAGCGGGCGGTGTCGTAGGCGATGTGCGAGACGACGAGGAACGACCGCCCGGCGGCGCGGAGTTCGCCGGCCAGCTCCCAGAACCGCTGGTACGACTCCCAGTCGAAGCCCTGGTACGGCTCGTCGAGGAGGAGCAGCGGCGGGTCGTGCAGCAGGGCGAGGACGAGGTTGAGCTTCTGCCGGGTGCCGCCGCTGAGGGCGCCGACGCGGTGGTGGCGGTAGGCGGTGAACCGCAGCGCGTCCAGCAGTTCGTCCGCGCGGCGCGCGTCGGGGAGGCGGTAGGCGACGTGGAACAACTCCAGGTGCTGGTCCACGGTGAACGCCGGGTTGAGGACCGTCTCCTGCGGGCAGTAGCCGACGGGCCCGGGGCACTCGACCGTCCCCCGGTCCGGCCTGGTCTGCCCGGCGAGGACGCGGAGCAGCGTGGTCTTGCCCGAGCCGTTCTCGCCGACGACCCCGGCCAGGCAACCGGCCGGCAGGTCGAGGTCGATGCCGCGCAGGACGGGGTGACGGCCGTACGCCTTGCGCACGCCGCGGACGCGCAGCACGGCGGGGGCGGGGGCGTCAGGCACGGTCGCCCCGGGGGCCGGGCGGCGGGGGCGGCGGGTCCGGCTGGGGCACGCGGTCTCCTCGGCCGGGCGGCGGAGCGACGACAAGGGGCCCGCCCATCCTTACCGGCCGCCGCTCCCCGGCGGTGCCCCACGGTCCGGAGTCCGCCGGGAATCGCCCGATGGGCGGTGCGTCAGCCCATCCGGCGGGCGGCCTCCACCGCCCAGTAGGTGAGGACGACATCGGCCCCGGCCCGGCGGACGGCGGTGAGGGTCTCGGCGACGGCCCGCTCCCGGTCGATCCAGCCGCGGGCCGCCGCGGCCTCCACCATCGCGTACTCGCCGGACACCTGGTACGCGGCCACCGGGACCCGCGCGTGGTCGGCGACGGTCCGCAGGACGTCGAGGTAGCACAGGGCGGGCTTCACCATGACCAGGTCGGCGCCCTCCGCCTCGTCCAGCGCGAGCTCGCGCAGCGCCTCGGTGCGGTTGCGCGGGTCCATCTGGTACGTGGCGCGGTCGCCGCGCAGGTCGCATTCGACCGCGTCGCGGAAGGGGCCGTAGAAGGCGGACGCGTACTTGGCGGTGTAGGCGAGGATCGCCGTCTCCTCGTGCCCCGCCCGGTCCAACGCGGCACGGGTGGCGGCCACTTGCCCGTCCATCATGCCGCTCAGGCCGACGCAGTGGGCGCCCGCCTCGGCGTGCAGCACGGCCATGGCGGCGTACCGCTCCACGGTGGCGTCGTTGTCCACCCGGCCGTCGGGCGCGAGGACGCCGCAGTGGCCGTGGTCGGTGAACTCGTCGAGGCAGACGTCGCTCATCACCACCGCCGCGTCCCCGACCTCGTCGGCCACCTCGCGCAGCGCCCGCGGCAGGATCCCGTCGGCGTCGAGCGCCGCCGAACCGACGGCGTCCTTGCGCTCGGGCACGGCGAACACCATCAGCCCGCCCACCCCGGCGTCCACCGCCTCGCGCGCCGCCTTGCGCAGCGACGGGAGGGTGTGCTGCAGCACGCCGGGCATGGTGGTGATGGGGGTGGGCTCGGCGATCCCCTCCTTGACGAAGAGGGGGAGGACGAGGTGGCCGGGGTGCCGGTCCGTTCCGGCGACGAGGTCGCGTAGGGCGGGGGTGCGGCGGAGGCGGCGGGGGCGGTGCGTCGGTCGGTCGGTCATCGGTCCTCCTGGTTGTGGTGGGGGTGCCCCGGTCCCGCCCTTTCACCGTTTCCCGGGGCGGGCCCCGGACCCCCTGAAACCGCGCTCCGCGCGGTTGTCCTCAAGCGCCGGACGGGCTGAGTGGTGCGCCCGGGCGCGGTGTTTCAGCCCGTTGGAGGTGCCCCCTCTGGGGGAGTTTGAGGACGAGCGGCGAAGCCGCGAAAGGGGGGTCTGGGGCGCAGCCCCCAGGAAACGGTGAAAGGGCGGGACCGGGGCACCCTCAGTGCTCCTTGCGCAACGCCCGCGCGAGCTCCCGCCCCGCCGCCGCGGCGGCAACCGGATCGAGCGGGACCTCGGCCCGGCGGAAGGTGCGCCGGCACCCGTCCGTCGCGGTGATGACGGCGCACAGGTCGAGAGCCCGGCCCACCGACCGAGCATGCGCCCCCACCGGAGCACTGCACCCCGCCTCCAACTCGGCCAGCACAGCCCGCTCCGCGTCGACCGCCGCCCGCGTCACCACGTGGTCCAGCGACCCGAGCAACCGCACGAGCGCCGCGTCGTCGGCCCGGCACTCGACGGCGAGAGCCCCCTGCGCGGGAGCGGGCACCAGCCGGTCCGGAGCGAATAGTTCCGCCGCCTCCCCGAGCCGCCCGAGCCGCGCCAGCCCCGCCGCGGCGAGGACCACCGCGTCGAGCCGGCCGTCGCGGACCCGGCCCAGCCGGGTGTCCACGTTGCCGCGCAGCGGCACCACCACGAGTCCCGGGCGCAGCGCGGCGAGCTGGCCGGCGCGGCGGGGCGAGCCGGTGCCGATCCGGGCGCCGGCGGGCAGCCGGTCCAGGGGGCGTCCGTCGGCGGTGACGAGGGCGTCGCGAGGGTCCTCGCGGACGGGGACGGCGGCGACCACGACGTCCGACGGCCCGGCGGTCGGCAGGTCCTTGTAGGAGTGGACGGCGAAATCGACGGCGCCGGCGCGCAGGGCGGCGCGTACCGCCTGCACGAAGACGCCGGTGCCGCCCATGGCGGTCAGGGGCGCGCTGTTGGTGTCGCCCTCGGTGGTGACGCCGACGGTCTCCACCCGGACGCCGGTGGCCCGTTCGAGGGCGCGGGCGAAGGCGGACGACTGGGCCAGGGCGAGGGCGCTGCGCCGGGTGCCCATGCGGAGCGTGGCGCGCCCGACGGCGGCGCCGCGGAACCTCATCCCGTACGTGGCCGGGGTCCCCGGTGTCATGGCGTCTCCCTTCCGGCCGGGCCCGTCGCGGGACCGGGCGGCGCGGGCTGGTCCGGTCCGCCGAACAGGTCGTGCACGACGGCCACGTAGGCGTGTCCGTCCGGCTGCGCGGCCATCTCCCGGACGCGGACGGTCGGCCGGTGGACGATCTTCTCGGCGATGCGGCGGGCGGTGCGCGCGACTTCGCCGCGTACGTGGTCGGCGAGGGCCGGGGTGCGCCCGAGCAGCCGGTCGACCTCGGCTTCGGCGATGGACAGCACGTTGTTGCGCATGGCGACGATGAGCGGGGTCACGGTGGCCAGGTGGCGTCCGGTCAGGAACGCGGCCGTCTCCTCGGCGACGATGCGCCGCGCCTCGTCCACCGGCACCCGTGCCGACGCCTCCTTCAGCCGGGCTTCCAGGCCGGCCAGGTCGACCAGCCGGACGCCGGGCTGCCGGGCGGCGGCCGGTTCCACGTTGCGCGGCAGCGAGAGGTCGACGAGGACGAGCGGGTGCCCGGGCCCGCCGGCGCGGGCGGCGGCGACCAGCTCCGCGGTGATCACCGGCGTACCGGCGCCCGTCGCCGCGACGACGAGGCCGGCGCGCGCGAGGAGCGCGGGCAGTCGGTCCAGTCCGGCGGCCCGGACCCCGTACCGCCCGGCGAGCCGTTCGGCGGCTTCCCGGCCGCGGTTGACGACGACGATCCCACCGGCGGTGGCGTCGGCTCGCGCGGGTCGCGCCGCCGCTGCCCCGCCCCCGTCCGCGCCCCGCCGCAGCGCGGCCACGGTCAGGGAGCCGAGGGCTCCGGCGCCGACGATCACCGTCGGGTGGGCGGAGAGCGGGCCGAGGAGGTCCGTCGCCGCGTCGAGGGCCACGCCGACCAGGTCGGCGGCGGCGTGGGCGACGCCCGTGGTGGTCTCGACGCGTTTGCCGGTGCGCAGGGCGTGCTGGAAGAGGTCGTGGAGGACCGCTCCCGCCGTGCCGTGGTCGGTGGCGAGGCGGTAGGCGGCGCGGACCTGGCCGCGGATCTGGGGTTCGCCGAGTGCCATCGAGTCGAGGCCGCTGACGACGTGGAAGAGGTGGGCGACGGCGTCGGGGCCCCGGTGGGTGTAGAGCAGGGGGCGGACGTCGGCGGCGGGGGCGCCGGTGGTCTCGGCGAGGGCGCGGACGGCCTCGTCGGCGGCGCGGTCGGGGCGGTCGGACTCGAGGTAGATCTCGACGCGGTTGCAGGTGGCGAGGACGACGGCCTCGGCGGGGGCCGGGGAGCGGGCCAGCAGGCCCAGCAGGGCCGCCGCCTGGGAGCGCGTCAGCGCGAGACGTTCCAGTACCGGGTGCGCGGCGGTGTGGTGGCTCAGTCCGGTGACGAGGACGGTCATCGCGCCGCTCCGACCGTGCCGGCGGCCAGCCAGTCGCGGGGCCGCAGGAAGTCGGCGAGCCGCTCCTCCTCGCTGCCGGGTTCCGGCCTGAGGTCGAAGCCCCAGGAGGCCGTCGGCGGCAGGGACATGAGGATGGCCTCGGTGTTGCCCCTGCTCTCCAGGCCGAACCGGGTGCCGCGGTCGTGCAGGAGGTTGAACTCCACGTACCGGCCCCGGCGCAGGAGCTGCCAGCGCCGCTCGCGTTCGCCGTACGGGGTGCGGGCGCGCCGGCGGACTATCGGTAAGTAGGCGGGGGCGAGGGCGTCCAGGCCACGGGCGACGAGGCGGAAGGCGCGGTCCCAGCCGTCGGGGCCGTCGGGGCGCAGGTGGTCGAAGAAGATGCCGCCGACGCCGCGGGTCTCCTGCCGGTGGGGCAGGTAGAAGTAGGCGTCGCAGCGCTCCTTGGCCCGGGCGTAGAAGTCGGGGTCGTAGGTGTCGCAGCAGTCCTTCAGGGTGCGGTGCAGGTGCCGGGCGTCCTCCTCGAAGCCGTAGGAGGGCGTCATGTCGGCGCCGCCGCCGAACCACCAGACGTCGTGGGCCGCGCCGTCCGAACCCACTTCGAAGTAGCGGAAGTTGGCGTGGAAGGCGGGCACCCACGGGTTGCGCGGGTGGAGGACGGTGGACAGGCCGGTGGCGAAGAAGCCGGCGTCGGGGTCGATGTCGTGGCGGTCGGTGATGGCGTCGGGGACCCGGTCGCCGTGGACGGCCGACACGTTGACGCCGGCCCGTTCGAAGACGGCACCGCCTTCCAGGACGCGGGCCCAGCCGCCTCCGCCGCCGGGCCGCTCCCAGTCGTGGGCGGTGAACCGGCGGCGGCCGTCACCCTCGCCGCCCTCGCCGTCGCACTCCTCCAGGGCCCGTATCAGCGCGGCCTGCGCGTCGAGCATCAGCGCCAGCGCCTGGTCCCGTCGGGTCGTCATGCGGGCACCCCCTTTCCGTCGTCGCCGGCCGGTCCGGCCCCGTCGGCCTCCGCGTGCCGGTCGAACCCGTGCACGGTCTCGATGAGGCGCTGGACGTGCCCGACGGGCGTGTCCGGGCGGATGCCATGGCCGAGGTTGAAGATGTGCGGGCCGCCCAGGCCCTCCCGGAGCACGGCCCGCGCGCGCTCGGCCAGGGCCTCGGGGCGGTGGACGAGGACGGCCGGGTCGAGGTTGCCCTGGAGGGTCCGGCCGGGCAGCGCCCGGCGGGCGGCGGACAGCGGGGTCCGCCAGTCGACGCCGACGACCTCGGCGGGCAGGTCCGCGAAGAGGCCGAGCAGGTGGTGGGCGCCGACCGCGAAGTGGACGCGCGGCACCGCCGGGTCGTCCAGGGCGGCCAGCACCCGCCGGGTGTACGGGAGCCCGAACTCCGCGTAGACGGCGGGTTCGTGGGACCCGGCCCAGCTGTCGAAGAGCTGTACGGCCTGGACCCCGGCGGCGATCTGCGTGCGCAGGTAGTCAATGGTGACGTCGGTGAGCCGGTCCAGCAGCAGCCGGGCGGCCTCGGGTTGGGCGTGCAGCCACACCCGGAAGCCGGCGTGGCCGTCGGCGGCCCCGCCCGCGTCCACCAGATAGGTGGCGAGGGTGAGCGGCGCGCCGGCGAAACCGATCAGCGGCACGTGGCAGCGCTCGCGCACGGCGCGGACGGCGTCGGCGACGAAGGGTGCCGTGCCCTCGGGCCCCGGCACCCGCAGCCGCCGTACGTCGGCGAGGGTGCGCACCGGCCGGGTGACCACCGGGCCGGGGGCGAATTCGATCTCCACTCCCATGTCGGCGAGCGGCGTCATGATGTCGCTGAAAAGGATCGCCGCGTCGAGGGAAAACCGCCGCAGGGGCAGCATGGTGATCTCGGCCGCGACCTCGGGATCGCGGCACATCTCCCAGAAGCCGTAGCGCTCTTTGAGTGCGTTGTATTCGGGCAGGTATCGGCCTGCTTGCCGCATGATCCATATGGGCGCCCGCCGGGTGTCCTTACCCGCGGCGGCGTCGAGGAAAATACTCATCCCGGAAGCTCAGCCCCCGTTATTCAGAGTTCCCAATTCATGCCTCGGCCAGTCTGTTAGGGGCCTTGTTTGAGTGTCAAGGGCGAGTCTAGGATCGCCCCTTGATTGGGGGTGGACGAAATATGGAACATGAGAATCCGAGCCCTACCGGCGTCGTCCTGATGAACCTGGGCGGACCTCGTACGCTGCGCGAGGTCGGCCCTTTTCTGCACTCCCTGTTCAGCGACCGGGAGATCATCCGGCTCCCCGCGCAGTCCGCTCTGGGCCCGCTGATCGCCCGGTTGCGCACCCCTCGGCTGGAGAAGGTCTACGCCGGCATCGGCGGCGGCTCCCCGCTGTACGACTGGACGGTCCGTCAGGGTGAGGGGCTGGTCAAGCGGCTCGACGTACTCAGCCCGCAGACCGCGCCGCACCGCTTCTACCTGGCCTTCCGCTACACCGAGCCGAGCAGCGCGCAGGCGCTGCGCCGGATGGCGGCGGACGGGGTGCGGCGCGTCGTGGCGTTCCCGCAGTACCCGCAGTACTCCTGCTCGACCACCGGTTCCAGTCTGCACGAGCTGTGGGCGTCGGCCCGGCGGCTGCGGCTGGACACCGCCTTCCGGTGGAGCGTCGTCGACCGCTGGTCGACGCATCCGGCGTATGTGCAGGCCATGGCGGCGAAGGTGCGCGAGGGACTGGCGGAATTCCCGGAATCCGAGCGGGACGACGTCGTGGTGCTGTTCAGCGCGCACTCCCTTCCACAGCGCGTGATCAACAGAGGGGACCCTTATCTTCAGGAAGTGGCGGGAACCGTTCGCGATGTGATGCGGGAGCTCGGCGACCGCCAGGAGCACGTGCTGTGCTTTCAGGCCGACGTCGGGCCGGTGACATGGCAGGGGCCGAACACGGAATCCGTCATTCGGTCCCTCGGAAAACAGGGGCGGCGCAATATCCTGATAGTGGGAATCATTTTCACCACTGACCATCTGGATACGCTGTCGGAAATTGACGTCGAGTTCGCGGAGGCCGCCGAGGAGGCCGGTGTCGCACGGTTCCGGCGGGCGCCGGCGCCCAATGACGACCCGCTCTTCCTGGACGCCATGGCGCAGGTGGTCGCCGACCATCTGGCCGCAGGAATCCCCTGCGGACCGCAGTTCGGGCTGCGCTGCGCGGGGTGCGCGGATCCGACGTGCCGGGAGATCCTCAATCCGGTCGGGCCCGGTCCGGCCGCACTCGGTCCGACCGGGCCCGATCCGGCCGGGAACGGGCGGGCTTCCGCGCCCGGCGCGGCGCCGTGACCGGGGCACGCCCGCGCGTCGCCGTCGTCGGCGCCGGGATCACCGGGCTGACCGCCGCCGTCGAGGTGCTGTCCGCGCTCCCCGGCGCGGAGGTGACGGTCCTGGAGGCGGAGCCCGTCGCCGGCGGGAAGATCGCCCGCCACCGCGCCGACGGCTACACCGTCGATCTGGGCCCCAACGGCTTCCTCGACAACGGCGCCGACACCCGCGCCCTGGCCGACGCGCTGGGGCTCGGCCCCCGGCTGCGGCCGGCCGCGGACGCCGCCCGGGAGCGGTTCCTGCTGCGCGGCGGCCGGCTGCTGCCGCTGCCGCTCGGCGCCGCCTCGTTCGCCGCCAGCCCGCTGCTGGGCCCCGCGGCGAAGGCCCGCGTCCTGGCCGAGCCGCTGGTCCGCCCAGCGGCCGGGGAGGAGACCGTGCACGCCTTCCTCGCCCGGCGGTTCGGCTCGCGGGCCGCCGCCCTGCTGGCGGCGCCGCTGGTGCACGGCGTCACCTCCGGCGACCCCTGGACGACCAGTCTGGACGCGGCCTTCCCGCGGATCAGGGCGCTCGAACGCGACCGCGGCGGCCTGCTGCTGGCCGCCCTGCGCGGCCGGCTGCTCCGCGCCGCGGGCCGCGCGGGACCGCCCCCGCGGCTGACCGGCTTCGCCGACGGCGGCATGCGGGTGCTGGTGGACGCCCTGACGCGGCGGCTCGGCGAACGGCTGCTGACGGGACGCCCGGTGACCGCCCTGCGGCCCGCCCCCGGGCCGGACGGCGGCTGGCTGGTGGAGACGGCGGGGCACGAGCCGGTCCGCGCCGACCACGTCGTCGTCACCGTGCCCGCCCCCGCCGCCGCGCGGCTGCTGGCGCCGCGACTTCCCGGCCCCGCACGGACCTTGGCGGGGGTGCGGTACGCGCCGGTGCGCGTGGTGTCCGTCGGCTACCGGCGGCGCGACCTGGCCGTCCTGCCGCGCGGCTTCGGCTATCTGACGGTGCCGCCGGAGCCCACGAGGATCCTCGGCGTCGTCCACGCGTCCGTCGTCTTCCCCGACTGCGCGCCGCCCGACGGCGTCCTGCTGCGCGCCTTCGCGGGCGGCGCCGAGGACCCGGGGTTCGCGGAGCTGGACGCGGACGAGGCGGTGGCCGCGGTGCACCGCGACGTCACCGCGCTGTTCGGCCCGGCGGCGGGGCCGGAGTTCCGGCACGACCACGTCTGGCCCGAGGCGATCCCGCAGTACACGCCGGGGCACGGCGCGCGGGTGCGCGCGCTGCTGGACGCCGTCGCCGGTGTGCCCGGACTGCATCTGGCGGGCGCCGCGTACCACGGCGTCGCGGTCAACGAGTGCGTCCGCGACGCCCGGCGGGCGGCGTCGGAGGTGCTGACCGCGCTGCGCGCGGCGGTCCCGGCACCGCTTTCCCGGGGCGGAGCCCCCGGCCCGCGGGACGACACCCCGCACCACACCCCCCGACCCCTCCCCCGACACGAGGAGAAGCAGCGTGACCGACACGACCCGGACCCCCTCCGCACCGACGGCACCGACCGGTCCGGCCGCCGGGAGCGGTGACGGCGCCGACAAGCGGGCGCAGACGCGCCGGATGCTCGGCGACCGCCTGCGCCGCTACCTCGAACTGGAGGCGGAGCGCGGACCGGAGGAGGCGCGGGAGGTGCTGCTCGACGGGTATCCCGAGCGCCAGGCGGCCCGGATGGGGCCGCTGATCACGGGGTGTTCGCTCGCCGAGGGGTTCGGCAAAGCCCTCCCCCGGTTCGCGGCCATGGGCTTCCTGGAGGAGGCGATCGACGTCTCGACGGACGACGAGGACGTGGTCATGGAGGTGTGCCGGACCTGCATGTGCCTGACCGCGGCCGAGGACATCGGGCTGAGCGAGCCGCGGCCCGTCCTCTGCGAGCTCGACTTCGAGGCGACCCGGCGGGCCTTCCCCGAGATGTCGGCCGAGAGCCTGCGCCGGCAGACGGACGGGCACCACGTCTGCGTCTTCCGCTACGCGCGCCCCCGCCCGGCCGCCTCGGACGGGCCGTCCTGACACAGCCCGTTCTCGACGAGCAGCAGCAGGTCGGCGGCGAGCGTCGCGACCGGCACGTCGCCCCTGAGCACCTGGCCGCGGGCGGCCGAGAGCAGGTGCATCAGGAGTTCGGCGTGCCGGTCGGGGCTGACGCGCTCGTCGAAGACGCCCTCCGCCCGGCCGCTCTCCAGCACCTCGGAGAGGAGGGCGCGCAGCCGGTCGGTGTGGGCGGCCATCCGCTCCCGTCTGGTCGGGCTGATGCCGAGGGCCTGCAACTGCAGGGCCCCGGACCGGCGTTCGGGGCGCGCGAAGTACTCCAGGTGGGCCGTGAGGAACGCCTCCAGCCGGGCCCGGGGGCCGTGGACGCCGTCCAGCCGCTCGCGCAGCCGCCCGTAGAAGCTGTCGACCTCGTCGCTGACCACCGACAGCAGGACGTGCTCGACGTCCTTGAAGTAGTTGTAGGCGGTGGCCCGGGAGACGCCGGCCCGTTCCGCGATCTTCGACATGGTGGTGCCGGCCAGGCCCTGCTCGGCCGCGATCTGCACCGCGGCCTCCCCGATGGCGGCGCGCAGTTGTTCCTTGTGCAGGGCGACCATCCGGTTCCATCCGGAACCGGAACGGCCGGCCGCCGCATCGGGTCGTTCGGTGTCCACTCACCCTCCTTGACAAGGTGTCTAAGCCTTGGCGCTTGGTCTACTATCTGGCGGGACTGTTGAGGCCCCGAGCCGAGGCCCCAGATTAGACCCCGAATGCGGTGATGCAGTGCGTAGCGAAGCGAAGGCCGGGCGTCAGCGGAGCGGGCCCGACCGGAAGACCGCGCCTTCGGCGCCACCCGCCTCCGGCGCCCGGCCGCGCCTGCTCCTCTGGCTGGTGGTGGTCGCCTGGCTGCTGCTCGCCGGCCTGCTCAGCCCGTTCCAGGGCAAGCTGCAGAGCGTCACGAGCAACAACGCCGCCGCCTTCCTGCCCGACTCGGCGCCGTCCGCCGAGGTGTCCCGGTTCCTCAAGGACCGCTTCCCCGACGGCGACACCCGCCCGGCCCTGGTCGTCCAGCGCCGCCCCGGCGGGCTGACCCCCGCCGACCGGGACGCGGTCGTCGCCGAGGCCACGCGGCTGCGTACCGTACCCGGCACCCAGGCGCCCGTCGCCCCCTTCACCGCCGGCGGCCGGCCCGTCCCCGGGCTGGTCTCGGCGGACGGCTCGGTGGCCGTGACGGTCGTCCCGGTCACCGCGACCGGCGGCAAGAAGGTCCGCGAGACGGTCGACGCGCTGCGCGACGCCCTCCACCCGCCGTCGGGCGTGACCACCGACGTCACCGGCCCGGCCGGGATCAGCGCCGACGCCATCGCCGTCTTCAGCGACGTCGACTTCCGGCTGCTGGCGGCGACCGCCGTCCTGGTCCTCGTCCTCCTGCTGATCGTCTATCGTTCCCCGCTGCTGGCGTTCGTGCCGCTCGTCGTCGTGAGCTTCGCCTACGTCCTGGCCGCCGGAATCGTCTACGCGTTGGCCGCGCACGCCGGGCTGCTCGTCAACAGCCAGGCCACGTCGCTGATGCTGATCCTGATGTTCGGCGCCGGCACCGACTACTGCCTGCTGATGACGGCCCGTTACCAGGAGGAGCTGGCCGCGGACCCGTCCGCCGCCTGGCCCGCCCTGCGCCGCGCCGTGCGGCGGGTGTGGCCCACCGTCTTCTTCAGCGGGCTGACGGTGATGGCCTCGCTGTCCGCCCTCTTCGCCGCCGACCTCGGCTCCACCCGGGTGCTGGGCCCGGTCGGCATCATCGGGACCGCGAGCGTGCTGCTCTCCACGTTCACGCTGATGCCCGCGCTGCTGGCGCTGATCGGCCCGCGCGCCCTGCTGCGCCGCGTCCGCGCGCGGCAGGGGGCGGCCGGTCCCGGTGCGATCGGCCGCGCCTGGGAGCGCACGGCGCGGGCGGTGTTCCGCCGGCCGTGGTGGGCGACGGCCGCGACGCTGCTGTTCTTCGCCGCGGGCGCGACCGGGCTGACCCGGTCCGTGGACGACATGAGCCTGCTGCACGCCTTCCGCGAACCGACGTCGTCCGCCGCCGGCTACCGCACCCTCTCCGACGCCTTCCCCGCCGGAACCGCCGCGCCCCTGACGGTCGTCGTGGAACGCGCCGACGGCCCGCTGTCCGACGCTGACCTCGCCGGGGCCGCCGCCCGGGTGCGCTCGGTGCCGGACATCGCCTCGGTCGCGCCCCAGCGCGTCCGGTCGGAGGACGGCCGGGCGGGCCGGCTCCAGGCCGTCCTCGACACCGACCCGTACGACGCGAAGGGGCTCGACCGGGTGGCCGACGTCCGGCACGCGCTGTCCTCCGGACTCCCGTCCGGGGTACGGGCGGTGGTGGGCGGCGACCCGGCCGTGCAGCTCGACACCAAGCACGCCGCCGACCGCGACCTGCGGATCCTGGTGCCGCTGGTCCTGGCCATCATCATGCTGGTGCTGGTGGCGCTGCTGCGGGCGGTGGTGGCACCGCTGTACCTCATCGCCACGGTCGTCGTGTCGTTCTTCGGGGCGCTCGGGATCTCGATGTTCGTCTTCCGGGACCTGCTGGGGCAGCACGGCGTCAACCCCGTGATGCCGACGTTCGCGTTCCTCTTCCTGGTCGCGCTGGGCGTCGACTACAACATCTTCCTCATGGCACGGGTCCGCGAGGACGCCCGCGCCCACGACACCCGCACCGCCGTGCGCACCGCCCTGCTCAGCACCGGATCGGTGATCACCAGTGCGAGCCTGGTGCTTGCGGGCACCTTCTCGATCCTGATGATCCTGCCGCTGGTGATGCTCTTCCAGCTCGGCTTCACGGTGGCGCTGGGCGTGCTGCTCGACACCGTCCTGGTGCGGGTGGTCCTGGTGCCGGCGGTCACGTACCTGCTGGGCGAGAAGGCGTGGTGGCCCGCGCGGCGCACGGCGCCGGCCGCGGCGGCGGTCCCCGATCCGGCCGACTGACAAAGGGAGTTGACCCGGCATGACCGATACCGCGGGCGCGGCGGGCGCCGGTGTGCGGCGCCCCGCCGTGCCGCGCGCCGCCTGGAACCGGCTCGCCGTCTACACCGCCACCGCCGCGCTGCTCCAGGCCGACGGGACGATCGTCGCCGTCGCCCTGCCGTCGGTCGGCTCGGCGTTCGACGTCTCGGCGGGGACCGCCGCGTGGCTGATGACCACGTACTTCGCGGTGTACGCCGTGGGGTTGTTCCCCGGCGGGCGGCTGGTGGACCGGTTCGGCCCCGGGGCGGTGGCCCTGGCCGGGCTGGCGGTGTTCTGCGCGGGCACCCTGACGGGCGCGCTCGCGGGCTCGTTCGGGGTGCTCGTCGCTTCCCGGGTGCTCCAGGGCGCGGGCGCCGGGCTGGCCAGCCCGGCGGCGCTGGCCGGGGCGGTGTCCGGCTTCCCGGCGGAGCGGCGGGGCACCGCGCTGGGCATCTGGGGGGCGGCCTCGGGGCTGTCGAACCTGGTGGGGCCGCTGCTGGGCGGGGTGCTCACGGAGGTATGGGGGTGGCGCGCCAACTGGTGGGCGCTGCTTCCGCTGGGGCTGGCGCCGGCGGTGTGCGTCCTGCGCTGGGCACGGTCCCCGGCGGAGGGCGCACACCGCCGCCGCCCGGCGCCGGTGCCCGGCGAACGGCCCCCGATGGGCGCGGTCCGCGGCGCGTCCGCCGTGGCCGCCCTCACCTTCGCGGTGATGATCGGCTCGTTCTACCTCGTCGAGCAGTACCTCCAGCACGCGGCGGGCTACGGCATCCTGCGGGCGGCGCTCGCCCCGATGGTGGTGGCCCTGTGCATCGGCGCGGCGGGCCCGGTGGCCGGCCGGCTCACCGATCGCTACGGCGAACGGGTCCCGGCGACCGCCGGCTTCCTCGCCTGCGCGGCGGCCTGCGCCGCGTACGCCGTGCCCGGCACCGCGCCGCACGGCCTCTGGCTGCTGCCCGGCGGCGTCCTCCTCGGCGCGGGGTTGGGCCTGCTGTTCCCCTCGACGTCCCGCGCGGCCCTCAACTCCGTCCCCCGGCGCCTGCACGGCCGCGCCTCCTCCCAGCTCTCCTTCGGCCGCCTGGCCGGCGCGGCCTGCGGCACGGCCCTGGCGGGCCTGGCCTTCCACGACGGCGTCACCACCGGCCACCTGCGCCTCGCCCTCGCGGGCGGCGCGATACTGGCGGGAGCGGGGGCGGCACTGGCCGCACGGTGGTTCCGGCACACACCGGCGGGCGGCGGGAAGGACTGAGCGCGGGGGCCACCTGCCCGGGCGCCGGGAGGCTCCCGACGTCCCGCCACCGCTCACCCGTCCAGCAGCGCCCGCTCCCAGTCCGCCGCGCGCCGTTCCGTGTACTCCGCGTCGGCGCGCCAGACGTCGCCGTGCCCCTCGGACCACATCCGGGCCCAGGGCTGTTCGCCGCGGGCGGCGCGGGTGCGGAGGAAGTCGTGCATCGCCTGGGCGCGGCGGGCCAGGAGGGGGACCAGGCGGCGGCGTTCCGGCTCGTCCAGGCCGTAGGCGTCGACGAGGACGCGCAGGCGGCGGGCGGCGTCGGCGTCGGTGCGCCGGAGGCCGGGCCGGTCGGTGAGCGGGACGAAGCCGTGCGCGGCGTAGGCGAGGTCCCAGAGGCGGGTGCCGGGGGCGGCGGTGTCCCAGTCGATGAAGGCCCAGGGGCCGTCGCCGTCGGTCACCAGGTTCCAGGGGGCCAGGTCGTGGTGGGCGATGATCTCGGTGCCGTCGGCCGGGACGAGCGTCCGCCAGCGGGCGTCCGGCGGCGGGGTGAAGTCCCGGACCGCGTCGTGGAACGCGCGGATGGTCCGGCCCACCCGGGCCAGCCGCTCCTCGGGGTCGAGGAGGGCGAACCGGTCGGGCCAGACGACGTCGCCCGGCGCGTACGTCAGGACCTCGCGGCCCCGGTCGTCGATGCCGAGGGGACGCGGCGCGGCGGTGAAGCCCGCCGCGTGCAGATGGGTGAGGAGGGCGTGGACGGCGGGGGTCCAGGGGCCGGCGGGACGGCGGACGGTGTCGCCGACGCGGACGACGCCCCCGCTGACGTTCCCGCCGGCCAGCGGCAGCTCGTCGTGACTGGTCATGAGGGCGAGTCTCCGCCACCGGCCGACCGCCCCCGCCACCGGGGCCCGCCGTCGGCGCGAGGTTTCGGCACCGCACCGCCGGGTTACCCGTCCGGTCTGAGCACACCGGCCCCAGACGAGGAGGGAGTCTCCGTCGATGGCCCCCGTGACCCGGTACGGCTACTTCCTGTCCTGCGAGGAGCACTCCCCCGCGGACCTCGTCGAGCAGGCCCGGATGGCCGAGGACGCCGGGTTCACCTCGCTGTGGATCTCCGACCACTTCCATCCGTGGACCGGCGAGCAGGGGCACAGCCCGTTCGTCTGGTCGGTGATCGGGGCGCTGGCCAAGGCGGTCTCCCTGCCGGTCGAGACCGCCGTCACCTGTCCGACCGTGCGGATGCACCCGGTCGTCACCGCGCAGGCGGCGGCGACCAGCGCCGTCCTGCTGGGACCCGGCCGGTTCCGGCTGGGCGTGGGCAGCGGCGAGGCGCTCAACGAGCACGTGCTGGGCGGTCCGTGGCCGCGGGCGGCGGTCCGGCTGGAGATGCTGGAGGAGGCCGTCCGGGTGATGCGGCTGCTCTTCGAGGGCGGCCAGGTCAGCCACGCCGGGCGGCACTACACCGTGGAGAACGCCCGGCTGTACACCCTTCCGGACGAACCGGTGCCGATCGACGTCTCGGCCTTCGGCCCGGCGGCCACGGAGGTGGCGGGCCGGTGTGGCGACGGGCTGATCACCATGAGCCCGGACGCGGACGCGGTCGACCGCTTCCGGCGGGCCGGCGGCGCGGGCCGGCCGGTGCACGGCGGCGTCAAGGTGTGCTGGGGGCCGGACCGGGACGAGGCGCTGCGCACCGCGCACCGGCTGTGGGCGGTGGAGCAGTTGCCCGGCGAGCTGAACCAGGTGCTGCCGACGCCGGCCCACTTCGAGCAGGCGGCCCAGCTCGTCACCCCCGACCGGGTGGCCCAGGCGGTGACCTGCGGGAACGACCCCGAGGAGCACGCGGCGGCGCTGCGGGCGTACGCGGACGCCGGCTTCGACCGGGTCCACGTCAACCAGATCGGCCCCGACCAGCGGGGCTTCTTCGACTTCTACCGGACCGAGGTACTGCCCCGGCTCGCCGACACGGCGGGCTGAGCGGACACTCAGCGGAAAGGAACACAGTGGCTGAGAAGGTCTCCGACCACATCCTGGCCCGGCTGCGCGAGTGGGGCGTGGAGCGGGTCTTCGGCTATCCCGGCGACGGGATCAACGGGCTGCTCGCGGCCTGGGAGCGGGCGGGCGACCAGCCGCGCTTCATCCAGGCGCGGCACGAGGAGATGGCGGCCTTCGAGGCCGTCGGATACGCGAAGTTCAGCGGGCGGCTGGGGGTCTGCGTCGCCACGTCCGGCCCCGGCGCCATCCACCTGCTCAACGGCCTCTACGACGCGAAGCTCGACCACGTCCCGGTGCTGGCGATCGTCGGCCAGACGGCGCGGACGGCGATGGGCGGCGCGTACCAGCAGGAGGTGGACCTGCACACCCTGCTCAAGGACGTGGCCTCGGACTTCGTGGAGACCGTCACCGTCCCGGAGCAGCTGCCCAACGTCCTGGACCGGGCGGCGCGCACGGCGCTGGGGCGGCGGGCGCCGACGGCGGTGATCGTGCACGCCGACGTCCAGGAGCTCCCGTACAGCGCGCCGGGGCACGCGTTCAAGATGGTGCCGTCCAGCCTCGACCACAGCGACTGGCAGGCGGCACCGTCGGACGAGGCCCTGGAGCGGGCCGCGGAGGTCCTCAACTCGGGCCACCGGACGGCGATGCTGGTCGGGCAGGGCGCCGCCGGGGCCCGGGCCGAGGTGGAGCAGGTCGCGGACCTGCTGGGGGCCGGGGTCGCCAAGGCCCTGCTGGGCCTGGACGTGCTCGGCGACGACCTGCCGTACGTGACGGGCTCGATCGGCCTGCTGGGCACCCGCCCGTCGTACGAGCTGATGCGCGACTGCGACACGCTGCTGACGATCGGCTCCAACTTCCCCTATTCGCAGTTCCTCCCGGAGTTCGGCTCCGCGCGGGCCGTGCAGATCGAGCTGGACCCGCACATGGCCGGGCTGCGCTACCCGTACGAGGTCAACCTCATCGGCGACGCGCGCGCCACCCTCCAGCGCCTGATCCCCCTGCTGCGGCGCTCCACCGACCGCGACTGGCAGCGGAAGGTGGAGCAGAACGTGGCCCGCTGGAAGAAGGTGGTGGAGGCCCGGGCGGCGGTGAGCGCCGATCCCGTCAACCCGGAGTACGTGGCGCGGGCGCTGTCCCCGCTGCTGCCGTCGGACGCGATCGTCACCTGCGACTCGGGTTCGGTCGCCAACTGGTACGCGCGGCACGTGAGCATGCGCCCGCCGATGCGCGGTTCGCTCTCCGGCACCCTGGCCACCATGGGCAGCGGTGTGCCGTACGCGATCGGCGCCAAGTTCGCCCACCCCGAGCGGCCGGTGGTGGCGCTGGTGGGCGACGGGGCGATGCAGATGAACGGGCTGGCCGAGCTGATCACCATCGCCAAGTACCGGGCGGAGTGGGAGGATCCGCGGCTGGTGGTGGGGGTGTGGAACAACCAGGACCTCAACCAGGTCACCTGGGAGATGCGGGCGATGAGCGGGTCGCCGCAGTTCCTGCCGTCCCAGCAGCTGCCGGACGTGCCGTACGCGGACTTCGCCCGGTCGATCGGGCTGACGGGCGTCAAGGTGGAGAAGCCGGAGGACGTGGAGCCGGCGTGGCGCGAGGCGCTGGCAGCGCAGGGGCCCGCGGTGGTGGAGTTCGTGACCGACCCGGCGGTGCCGCCGATCCCGCCGCACGCGGACTGGGACCAGATCGAGGCCACGGCCAAATCCATCCTCAAGGGGGACACGGACCGGGCGGGCATGGTGCGGCAGGGCATCAAGGCGAAGGTCCAGGAGTTCCTGCCGCACCGGCACAAGAAGGAGTCCTGACGGGCGATGGGCGGTGACGGCAAGCCCGGCGGACGGATCGAGGGGCTGGACGTCGCGGCGTTCACGGTTCCGGCCGACTCCCCCGAGGCCGACGGGACCCTCGCCTGGGACGCCACCACGGTCGTGGTCGTCGAGGCGCACTGCGACGGGGTGACCGGCACCGGCTGGACATACGCCCCCGCGGAGGCGGGCGCGGCCGTCACCGGGCTGCTGGCCGACCTCGTCGTGGGGCGCGGCGCCCTGGACGTCGCCGGGGCCAACGAGGCGATGGTCCGGGCCGTGCGCAACGCGGGCCGGCAAGGGCTGCTGGGGTGCGCGGTGTCGGCGGTGGACATCGCGCTGTGGGACCTCAAGGCCCGGCTGCTGGGCCTGCCGCTGGTCCGGCTGATCGGCGCGGTCGTGGAGGACGTGCCGGTGTACGGGTCGGGCGGCTTCACCACGTACCACGACACGCATCTGGCGATGCAGCTCGACGGCTGGGTGCGGGGGCACGGGATCGGCCGCGTCAAGATCAAGATCGGTGAGTCGTGGGGCCGGGAGGTGCACCGCGACCTCGAACGGGTGCGGCACGCGCGGGAGACCATCGGCCCGGAGGCCGCCCTGTACGTGGACGCCAACGGCGCCTACGGCCGCAAGCAGGCGGTCCGCGTCGGCGCGGCGCTGGCCGAGCTGGGCGTGGCCTGGTTCGAGGAGCCGGTGTCCTCCGACGACCTGGAGGGGCTGGCGGTCGTCCGCGACCAGTGCCGCTGCGACGTCGCCGCGGGCGAGTACGGGTACGACCCGGCCTACTTCGGCCGGCTGGCCCGGGTGGTCGACTGCCTCCAGGCGGACGCCACCCGCTGCGGCGGGCTGACCGGCTGGCTGCGGGCGGCGGCGGTCGCCCAGGCGCACGGCCTGGAGATCTCCGGGCACTGCGCGCCCCACGCGCACGCCCATGTGGCGGCGTGTGTGCCGAACCTGCGGCACCTTGAGTGGTTCCACGACCATGTGCGGATCGAGTCGACGCTGTTCTCGGGTGCCCTCGACCCGACCGGCGGAACGATTCGGCCCGCGGCCGACGGCGCCCCCGGGCACGGGATGGCCTTCCGCCGGGCGGAGGCGAGCCCTTACCGCGTCCTGTGACGGCCGGCCTCTTCCTTCTTGTCCGTCCCAGTCGTTCTCAGTCGTTCTCAGTCGTTCTCAGTCGTGCGAGGAAGGACCCTTTGCGCATGTTCCGTCAGCGCGGCGTCGCCGCTTCCCTGAGCTCGAAGACGTCCTTGGCGGTCAAGTCGCCGCTGTTCTCCCGGCGTTCACCGGGCACCGCCTCCTCCTTGGCGGCCAGGACGTCCCTCGCCTCGGACCTGGCGTCCGAGGTCGCGGTGGAGAACGCCACGACGCGCTATCTGATGTACGGGCTGCTGCCCTCCTGGTTCATCCCGGGTGTGGCCGACTGGGTGATGCACCGGCGCACCCGGATCGAGGACACCTCGGGCACCAAGGAGTCGCTGATCCACTCGCTGATGATGACCGAGGTCGGCATCCCGGTCGCCCTCACCCTCCTCTTCGAGGTCAACCCGCTGCTGCTGTCGGTGCAGCTCGGGGCGACGGCCTGCCACGAGGCGACGGCGCTGTGGGACGTCCGGACGGCCGTGGACAGCGAACGGGACGTCAAACCCGTGGAGCAGCACATCCACAGCTTCCTGGAGTCGCTGCCGTTCGCCGCGCTGGCGTCGCTGATGTGCCTCCACCCCGACCAGGTGCGGTCCCTGCTGCGCGGCGGCGCGGGCGACCCGACGGCCTGGAAGTTCGTCCCGCGCCGCCGGCCGCTGCCGGGCAAGTACCTGGCCGGGATCGCGCTGGCGGTGGGCACGTTCGTGGCCCTGCCCTACGGCGAGGAGCTGGTGCGGTGCGTCCGCCGGGGGATGAAGCGGCGCGGGCTGCGGCGGGCGGAGGCGAAGGCCGAGCGCTACGACCGGGCGCTCGCGGGCTGACGGCGGCGGGGGCTCGTCCGGGGCATCGGCGGGGGCCGGGCCCGTCCGGGGCATGGGCAGGGGCCGAGCCTGCCCGGAGGCGTTGTCGGGGGCCGAGCCCGTCCGGGGGCGTTGTCGTACCCCGCTGCTACGGTCCGGAGGTGGCGGTGACGGGCCTGGGCCTGGTCACGGCGGGCGGGATCGGCCGCGAGCCGACGTGGGACGCCGTGTGCGCCGGCGTCGGAACGGCGACGCGGGGACCCGCCCTCCAGGGACACGCCGTGGACTTCTGCTGCGCGCTGCCCGCCTTGGACGACGCCCTCGCGCCGCTGCGCCGCAAGGCGTGGCGCCTCGACCCGTTCGCGCGCGCCGCACTGCTCGCGGCGCGGGAGGCGGTGGCCGACGCCGGGCTCGACCCCGCCGTCTGGGACGGGCCGCGGGTCGGTGTCGTCATCGGCAGCGGGAGCGGGGGCGGCTGGACGACGTGGCACCAGCAGGCCCGACTGCGCGACCGGGGGCCGGAGTACGTCTCGTCCCTGCTGCACCCCATGAGCCTGATCAACATGGCGGCCGCGGAAGTGGCCCTGGACTGCGGCGCGCTGGGCCCCAGCACGGCCACCGTGACCGCCTGCGCGTCCGGAGCGGACGCCCTCTCCCTGGCCCGGCTCTGGCTGACCGCCGGCCGCTGCGACGTCGTCCTCGCCGGAGGCACCGAGGCGGGGTTCACCCCCTTGAACATGGTGGGGTTCGACCGGCTCGGCGTCCTCTCCCGCCGCCGCGACGACCCACCCGCCGCCTCCCGGCCCTTCGACGCCGAACGTGACGGCTTCGTGGCCGGCGAGGGTGCCGCCGTCCTCGTCCTGGAGCGGCCGGAGCACGCGCGGGCGCGGGGTGCCGTCCCGCGCGCCCTGTTCGCCGGCAGCGGCTCGGCCACCGACGCGTACCACCCGACCGCCCCGCACCCCGAGGGCGCCGGCGCCCGGCGGGCGCTGCGGCTGGCCCTGGCCGACGCGGGGGTGTCGGCGGACGAGGTGGACCACGTCAACGCGCACGGGACCGGGACGCCGCCCAACGATCTCGTGGAGGGACGCGTCATCGAGGCTCTGCTCCCCCACGGCCCGAGCGTCACGGCCACCAAGGGGGTGCTCGGGCACACGCTCGGGGCCGCGGGGGCCGTCGAGGCGGCCGTCACCGTACTGACCGTGCAGCACGGCCTCGTCCCGCCCGTCGCCAATCTGGAGCGGCTCGATCCCGCTCTCTCCCTCGACGCCGTGCGGGGCGGGCCGCGGAAGCAGCGGGTCGACGTCGCGCTCAGCAACTCGTTCGGGTTCGGCGGGCACAACACGGTGCTGGTGTTCCGGACGGCGGGGTAGCCCCGGGCCGGCGGCGGTGACTCCCGTGGCACTCGGGAAACGGGTGTGGAACCGTGGAAACCGGTAAGGAGCCCCAGCGGAAACCGCACCGACCCGAGGAGGTCCCATGTCCTCGAAGCGCCGCCGCAAGAAGCGCGCCCGCCGCAACCACGCCGCCAACCACGGCCGCCGGCCCCAGTGCTGACCTGATCCGGCCTGATGCGGCCGGATCCGGTACGCCATGGCCCGCCACCCTTCCCACGGGCGCGTTCTCCGCGATATCACCCGTTCGAGGGGCGGCGGGCTGCGCCGTGCCCCGTCCGCGTGTGGGATGGGTGCCGTACGCGGCGCGCCGTCGCCACCCCCTCCCCCAGCCTCCCCCGAGCCGACAGAGGAGCCGGCAGATGACCCTCTCCGAACGCGACGTGGCGGACGAGATCGAGCAGATGAAGGAGGACGCCCTGGAGCAGGTGGTCAGCGACGAGGACCGGGACGCCGGTCTCGCGGACGAGGAGTGGTGACCCGGGCCCCGGCGCCGCCGAGCGCCCCCCGCCCGGCGGCCATCATTCGCGCCGCGCGGTACGGCGGGGTAGACATGGAACATGGCCCGAATCCGGGGCCGCTCCTGGAGGCCGTCGGGCCGCCGGCCCGCCGGCTCGCACGTGGGTGAACGCCCTGAGCGGCGGTGGTGGCGCCGACGGCCGCGCGGGGCGTCGGCGGGGCGCTGGCGGGTGGCGACCACCCGTAGCGTCGCCGGCCAGATGTTCGTGCTGCAGGTGCTCATCGTGCTGCTGCTCGTCGTGGCCGCGGTCGGCACCCTGCTCTTCCAGGCGCGGACCGACAGGTTCCAGGCGGCCCGCGACCGATCGCTGGCCGCCGCCGAGGCGTTCGCGCACGCCCCCGGGCTGCCGGCCGTCATGGCGGGCCCCGACCCGACGTCCGTCCTCCAGCCGCTGACCGAGGACGCCCGGCACCGCGGCGGCGTCGACTTCATCGTCGTCACCGACCGCAACGGCATCCGCTACACCCACCCGGACCCCTCCCGCATCGGCAAGCACTTCGTCGGCACCGTCGAGCCGTCGCTGAAGGACGGCAAGGTCACCATCGAAAGCGTGCACGGCCCGCTCGGCGAGGAGGTGCAGGCCGTGGTGCCGGTCCGCGACGACCGGGACCGGATCGTCGGGGCGGTGTCCTCGGGCATCAAGGTCGCCGCCGTGAGCAGCGCCTTCGACCGGCAGCTGCCGTGGGTGCTGGGCGCGGGCGCGGTGGCGCTGGCCCTGGCGACCGCCGGGACGGCCCTGGTGAGCCGCCGGCTGCGGCGGCAGACGCACGGCCTGGGCCCGGCCGAGATGGCCCGGATGTACGAGCACCACGACGCGGTGCTGCACGCGGTCCGCGAGGGCGTGGTCATCGTCGGCGGGGACGGCCGGCTGCTGCTGGTCAACGACGAGGCGCGGCGGCTGCTCGGGCTGCCCCCGGACGTCGAGGGGCGGCACGTCCGCGACCTGGGCCTGGACCCGCGGACGGCCGAGCTGCTGGCCTCGCGCAAGGTCGTCTCGGACGAGGTGCTGCCCGTCGGCGACCGGCTGCTGGCGGTCAACAACCGGCCGACCGACCGCGGCGGCGGCCCGCCCGGCAGCGTCGCCACCCTCCGGGACTCCACCGAGCTGCGGGCCCTGGCCGGCCGCGCCGAGACGGCGCGCGGCCGGCTGCGGCTGCTGTACGACGCGAGCGTCGCCATCGGCACCACGCTGGACGTCCGGCGGACGGCCGAGGAGCTGACCCGGGTGGCGTCGCCCCGGTTCAGCGACTACGCGACCGTCGACCTGGCCGAGGCCGTCCTGCACGGCGACGAGCCCCGGATGGCGATGGGCGGCGACGCCGCCGAGCTGCGCCGGGTGGCGCTCACCGGACCGCGGGACGACCATCCGCTGTACCCGGCGGGCGACCTGGTCACCTTCGCCGGGCCCACTCCGCAGGCCACCGGCTTCGTCAGCGGGCGCCCGGTGCTCGTCCCCGACCTGGCGGCCTCGGACGGCTGGCGGACGCAGGACTACGAGCGCACCCAGGCCGTCCTGGAGTACGGCTTCCGGTCGCTGATCACCGTGCCGCTGAAGGCGCGCGGCGTACTGCTGGGCATCGCCAACTTCTGGCGCACCAGCGACAGCGAGCCCTTCGAGGACGAGGACCTGTCGCTGGCCGAGGAGCTGGCGGCGCGCGCGGCCGTGTGCGTCGACAACGCCCGCCGCTACACGCGCGAGCACGACATGGCCGTCGCCCTCCAGCACAGCCTGCTGCCGCGCGGACTGCCCGAGCAGACGGCACTGGACGTCTCCTTCCGCTATCTGCCGGCGCAGGCGGGGGTGGGCGGCGACTGGTTCGACGTCATCCCGCTGCCCGGCGCCCGGGTGGCGCTGGTCGTCGGCGACGTGGTCGGGCACGGCCTGCACGCGGCCGCCACCATGGGCCGGCTGCGCACGGCCGTCCTCAACTTCTCCGCCCTCGACCCGCCCCCGGACGAACTGCTGGGCCACCTCGACGAACTCGTCGCCCGGATCGACCAGGAGGCGGCCGGCGACGCCGACGAACCGGCCATCGCGGGCGCCACCTGCCTGTACGCGGTCTACGACCCGGTGACGGGCGTCTGCTCGCTGGCCCGTGCCGGGCATCCGCTGCCCGCCCTGGTCGCCCCGGACGGCACCGTGGAGTTCCCGGAGCTGCCGGCCGGCCCGCCGCTGGGGCTGGGCGGGCTGCCGTTCGAGGCGGTGGAACTGCGGCTGACGGAGGGCAGCAGCCTGGTGCTGTACACGGACGGGCTGGTCGAGGACCGCAAGCGGGACATCGACGCCGGCCTCGCCGTCCTCCGCGACACCCTGGCGGAGCAGCCCGGCAGGACCCCGCAGGAGACCTGCGAGGCGCTGCTGGAGGCGCTGCTGCCGGCCCGGCAGAGCGACGACATCGCCCTGCTCGTGGCCCGCACCCGGATCCTGGAACGGGAGCGGATCGCCGAGTGGGAGCTGCCGTCCGACCCGGCGGTGGTGGGCCGCGCCCGTGCCGACGTGACCCGGCAGCTGGCGCTGTGGGGCCTGGAGGAGGCGGTCTTCACCACCGAGCTGATCCTCAGCGAGCTGATCACCAACGCGATCCGGCACGCCTCCGGGCCGATCCGGGTGCGGCTGCTCCGTGACCGCACGCTGATCTGCGAGGTCTCCGACACCAGCAGCACCTCGCCGCACCTGCGGTACGCGGCGGCCGAGGACGAGGGCGGCCGGGGCCTGTTCCTGGTGGCCCAGCTCGCCGACCGCTGGGGCACCCGGTACACGCCGGACGGCAAGGTCATCTGGGCGGAGCAGCCGCTGGGGTGAGGGGTGCCGGGACCGGTGGGAGCCGGTGGGAGCCGGTGTGCCGGGGCCCGTACCGGCCCGCCGGGAGGCAGCCCACCGGACGACGGCCGTCGCACGGCGGCCATCGGATGACGGAAGGACCGAGGACCATGCCGGAGAGCACAGCCCCGCCGCCCCCGGCCCCCGACTGGCGGATGTTCGACCCCGCCCCGGTCGCCATGGCCGTCACCCGGGGGCCGCATCACCGCCTGGTGTACATGAACGCCGTCTACCGCGAGCTGTTCGGCGACCGGCCGCTCGGCGTCCCCATCACCGAGGTCTTCGCCGACCTGCGGCAGCGCGGCTACCTCGCCCTCTTCGACGACGTGCGGAACACCGGGGCGCCGGTGTCGCTGGCCGCCGCGCCGACCGAGGGCGCCTCGCGGGAGGACGGCGGGACGCGCTACTACACGTTCAGCCTGTCGGCCGTCGGCGCGTCGGAGGAGGAGCGCGGCGTCCTGGTCGTGGCGATGGACGTCACCGAGCAGATGCGGGCCACCGAGCGGATCCGCCGGGTGTCGGAGGAACGGCTGCGCGCGCTGCGGCGGTTCGAGAACCTGGTGACCGCCAACACCCAGATGATGTGGGTGACCGCCGCCAAGGGCGGCACGATCGAGCCCAGCCCGGGCTGGGAGCGGGTGACCGGCCAGACGTGGGAGCAGTTCCGCGGGGACGGCTGGCTCGACGCCCTGCACCCTGAGGACCGGGAGCCGATGGACGCGGCCTGGCAGCGCGCCCTGGAGGAGGTGCCGGACGAGTTCCGGTACGTGTACCGGCTGCGGACGGTCGACGGTACGTACCGCCACTTCGACGTGCGGGCGGTGCCGGTCCGCGAGGGCGACCGGGTCGTGGAGTGGGTGGGCACCTGTACGGACATCGAGGACCGGTGGCGGGAGGAACGCCGCAAGGAGGTGCTGGCGCGCGGCGCCGCCCTGCTGGCGGAGTCCACCAAGCCGCGGTCGGCCTTCGCCGCGCTCGGTGACGTCATCGTCCCGTCCCTCGCCGACAAGTGCGGCATCTACCTCATGCGGGAGCCCACCTACCAGTTGACGGGCGACGCCCCGCTGGTCGTGGAGCGGATCGCGGCCCGCTCACGGGAGGGCCTCCCCCCGCACCCCGCCCGGCTCGGCGAGGAACACATCGCGCCGGACAGCACGTTCGCCCGCGCGGTCCGCGAACGGCGGGTGGTGCACGAGTCGTTCGACCCCGACCACATCCCGCCCGGTACCGCCCCGCCGGACAGCATGGCGTGGCTGCGGGACGTGCGCGCCCACAGCATGGTGGTCGTCCCCGTCGTCATCGACGGCACGCTCGCCGCGATCGTCGACGCCTTCGCCTGCGGCGACCGCGACCCCATCGACGCGACCGACGAGGCGCTGCTCCGCGAACTCCTGGAGCAGGCCCACGATCCGCTGCGCAACATCATCGAGTTCCAGCGCACCCAGCGGGTGGCTCTGGCCCTCCAGCACAGCCTGCTGACCGAGCCGCCGCGCTACGACGACCTGGTGATCACGGCCCGGTACCTGCCGAGCCCGGCGGCGGCGGACGTCGGCGGCGACTGGTACGACTCTTTCGTGCTCGGGGACGGCGCACCGGTGCTCGTCATCGGGGACGTGGCGGGGCACGACATCGAGGCCGCCGTGACGATGAGCCGGATGCGGAACATGCTGCGCAGCCTCGCCGCCGACCGGGAGGAGCCGCCCGGCGACATCATCCGGCGGCTGGACCGGGCCACCCAGGTCCTCGACCCGGAGGAGGGCACGGCCACCTGCGCCCTGGTCCGCATCGAGCACACGCCGGACGGCGGCCGGCAGGCGCACTACTGCGTGGCGGGGCATCCGCCGCCCCTGGTCGTGGACCGCGACGGCGGCACCCGCTTCCTGGACGGCGCCACCTCGCCCCTGCTGGGGATGCCCGTCCCCGACGAGTGGCGGATCAGCGGCTTCGCACCACTGCCGCCCGGCGGCACGCTGCTGCTCTACACGGACGGGCTGGTGGAACGGCCGGACGAGGACATCGACGAGGGCCTGGCCCGGCTGGCCCGGACGGCGTCCGGGCTGGCCGGGGCCGATCTGAACGCGTTCTGCGACACGTTGCTGGCGGAGCCGTCGGTGACGGGGCAGGACGACATCTGTCTGATCGCGGTGCGGCTGCCGGGGTGAGGGGTGGGGCGCCTGCGGCGGGCTGGTGCCCCGGTCCCTCCCCTTCGCCGATTCCTGGGGCTGCGCCCCAGACCCCCTTGTCCTCAAGCGCCGGACGGGCTGAAATCAGCCCGTCCGGCGCTTGAGGACAACCGCGCGGAGCGCGGTTTCAGGGGGTCCGGGGCACACCAACCGCGGGAGCGAGGAGATCGGCCGCGAACTCCGCCGCCGAGCGCGGCACGCGGCCGAGGACGCGCTGAACGCCGTCCCCGAGCCCCGCCACGCCCTCCCGCCGGTAGTTGGCGTACAGGCCGTACAAACCCTCCACATGCCATGCGGGCACCCCGCGACCGGCGAGTCCGGCCCGCCACGCCGCGTCGAGCGGCACGTCCACGAACCGCACCTCCCGCCCGAGAGCGGCGGCGAAGCGCTCCGCGAGATCCCCGGGCGCCAGCGCCTCCGGCCCGCTGACGTCGAGGTCGCCCCCGACCGGCCGGTCCGCCAGCAGTTCGGCGACCGCTACCTCCGCGATGTCCCGCGTGTCCACGTGGCCGCGGGCGGCGTCGGCGCCGCCGGGGTCCGCCAGGGTGCCCGCGGCGAGGGCGGCGGCGGACGGGAGGAAGTTCTGCAGGAAGCGGTCGGGCCGGAGGACGGTCAGCTCGGGCACGCCGGCGTCCCGCAGCCGCGCGGTGATGGTGTCGTGCGCGCCGGTGACGGGGTCGGGGACCATCCCGGGCCTGGTGAACGGGCGGGCGCCGAGCTTGACGACGCGGTGCGCGCCCGCGTCCAGGGCGGCGAGCGCGAGGCCGGTCTCGACGGCGGCCTGGTCGGCGGCGAAGGGGTGGGCTAGGTAGAGCCGCCGGACGCCGGCGACCGCGCGCCGCACGGTGTCGGGGTCGGCGGCGTCCCCGCGCACGACCTCGCCCCGGACCGCGCCCAGCGCCTCCGCGCCGGCCGCCGAGCGCACCAGGAACCGCACGTCGTCGCGGTCGCGCAGCGCCTCCGTCACATACCGCCCCACCGAGCCGTTCGGCGTGGTGACCAGGATGGTCATGTGGGCCCCCTCCGCGTTCATGATCGGAAAACCGTCATGGGCCGCAACGGCGGGGAGACGGGGGCATATTCCCGGCCGGGGCGTATTCCCGGCCGGGGCGGCGGGAGGCGGCCCGGGAGGGGCCGGCGGGCGGCCCTGCGGGTACCGTTGCCGCCACCGGCCCGTCCGAACAGATCCGCCCCTTCCGAACTGAGGCGAAGCATGCTGCCCGAGATCACCGAGCACGAGTGCACCGGCTGCGGCAAGGCGGTAAAAGGCATCTTCGGCCGGTGGGCGTGCCCCGACTGCAAGACCAGCTCCCCGTACCGGGAGCCGCCCGGCGCGTACGCGGCCGAGCTGCGCAACGGCGTGGCGCCGCGCCGCGACCCGCTGCGGCACCACGTGTGCGGCGAGGTGGCCTGCGTGTGCCCCCGGCTGAGCCGCCGGGGGCGCTGAGGGTCCGGGCGCGCCGTCACTCCCGTGCCATCAGGTACCGCGCGTACGCGTCCGTCGTGAAGGAGGCGGGCAGCTCGTCCTGGAGGGCCGAGCGGACGAGGACGTCGCGGGCGTCGGCCCAGCGGGAGTTGGGGTCGCCGGCGGCGAGGGCGGAGCTCTCCTCGTCGAGCAGCCGGAGTACGCGGGCGCGCGGGACGGTTCCGTGGTGGAGCCACTGCCAGAGCTGGCAGCGGGCGAGTTCGGCGGAGCCCGCGTCCTCCAGCCGGCCCTGGTGGACGACGCGGCCGTCGCCGCGCAGCCAGGCGTCCAGGCAGCGGAGGGCGGTGCCGAGGGCGGCGCGGACGCCCTGTTCGGTGGGGCGGCCGCTGGTGCGGTGGACGGCGAGCAGGTCGGCGGCGGTGACGTGGACGTCCTCGCGGGTGCGTTCGAGCTGGTGCGGGCGGTCGCCGAGGACCGCGTCGAAGGCCGTGCGGCAGACGGGGAGCAGGCCGGGGTGGGCGACCCGGGTGCCGTCGAAGCCGGCCTCGGCCTCCCGTTCCGCGTCGAGCCGGATGCGGGCGAGGGCCGCCTCGTCCGCCTGCCGGTCGTGTCCGAGCACGGGGACGGCGCGGACGGCCGCGGCGCCGAGGGCGTGGGCGCCCCTGCGGTGGCAGGTGCGGACGAGGAGTTCGGTGCGGGCGCGGAGGAAGGGCGCCGTGGCGGTGATCTTGGCGCGGTCGGGGAGGAGGTGGTCGCGCCGGTGCGGGAAGGTCCGGACGACGCTGCTCAGATAGCCGGCGTGGTCGGCGGCCAGCCCGGCCGCGTGCTCGCGGAGTTCGTGGAGGATCTCCTCCATCTCGAAGGCGGCGGTGACCGTTTCGACGGTGACGGTGGCGCGGATCGTGCCGCGTTCCAGGCCGAGCAGGTCCTGGGCGAGGACGAAGACGTCGTTCCAGAGCCGCGCCTCCAGGTGGTTCTCCACCTGCGGCAGCGAGAAGTACGGGCCGCGGCCGGCCGCGGTCTGGAGCCGGGCGCAGTGGAAGAGGTAGAGGCCGAGGTCGACGAGGGCGGCGGGGACCGGGCGGCCGTCGACGATCAGGTGCCGCTCGGTGAGGTGCCAGCCCCGGGGGCGGACGACGAGGGTGGGCCCGGCGGCCGGTCCCGGCCCGGTCCGGCCCTCGCTCACCGCGCGCAGCGTCCGGTGGCCCTCCATGATGGTGTGCCAGGTGGGCGCGGTGGCGTCGGTGAAGTCCGCGGTCCACACCCGGGCGCTGGAGGCGGCGGCCGCGGCCGCGGTGGCGCGGTCCGGGGGGCCGGTGAGCTCGGTGCGGCGGTCGGTGAGTCCGGGGGCGGGCGGGGCGACGCGCCAGGAGGGGTCGGCGCGGACGGCCGAGGTGGCGGGGACGAAGTCGAGGGCGCCGCCGCGCGCCAGGAGCGCGGCCCGGTGGCGGCGTTCGGCGAGGAGCGCGGAGCGGCGGCCGGCGAAGGCCGCGTCGAGGCGGGCGACGAAGGCGAGGGCGGCGGGGGTCAGGACGTCGTCGTACGGGGCGGTCCGGCCGCCGAGGACGCTCAGGGTGCGAGGGGCGCCAACGCGACTGGAAAGGGCGGGAGTTGCCATGGCGGTCTCCTGGGGTGGTGTGAGCGGCCCGGTGCTGCCGGGGCGGCGCGGGACGGGTGGGGGTGGCGGGGCGGGGAGGGGCGCGGAGGCTTTGCCGGATGGCCCGCGTCCGTTCCCGTCCGCCGCGCGTGCCGCCGGGATCGTCCGGCCGGGGTGAGCGGGGGGGGAGCCGGGGGTTCTCGGGGAACTGCCCTGAAGGCGCTACGGGGAAACCGCTCCGGCGGGAGCCGTTCCGTTCGGAACGGGTCCCGCCGGAGCGGCTGTCCGGCCGCCGGCTAGTGGAACTGCTCCTCCTCGGTGGAGCCGGTCAGGGCGGTCGTGGAGGAAGCCGGGTTGACGGCCGTGGAGACCAGGTCGAAGTAGCCGGTACCGACCTCGCGCTGGTGACGGACGGCGGTGAAGCCGTCGGCCTGCGCGGCGAACTCCCGCTCCTGCAACTCCACGTACGCCGTCATGCCGTGCTCCGCGTAGCCGCGGGCGAGGTCGAACATCGCGTGGTTGAGGGAGTGGAACCCCGCCAGGGTGATGAACTGGAACCGGTAACCCATCGCCCCCAGTTCCCGCTGGAACTTGGCGATCCGGTCGTCGTCCAGGGCCGCCTTCCAGTTGAAGGAGGGCGAGCAGTTGTAGGCCAGCATCTTGTCCGGGTACTCGGCGTGCACCGCCTCCGCGAACTCCTTGGCCTGCGCCAGGTCGGGGGTGCCGGTCTCGACCCACAGCAGGTCGGCGTAGGGGGCGTAGGCGAGGCCGCGGGCGATGACGGGGGCCATGCCCGGCTCGACGCGGTAGAAGCCCTCCGCCGTGCGCTCACCCGTGCAGAAGCGGGCGTCGCGTTCGTCGACGTCGCTGGTGAGGAGGTTGGCCGCCAGGGCGTCGGTGCGGGCGACGATCAGGGTGGGCACGTCGGCGATGTCGGCCGCCAGGCGGGCGGCGTTGAGGGTGCGGATGTGCTGGGCGGTGGGGACGAGGACCTTGCCGCCCAGGTGCCCGCACTTCTTCTCCGACGCCAGCTGGTCCTCGTAGTGGATGCCCGCCGCACCGGCCGCGATCATCGCCTTGGTCAGCTCGAACGCGTTCAGCGGCCCACCGAACCCCGCCTCCGCGTCCGCCACGATCGGCACCAGCCAGTCCACCGAGGCGTCCCCCTCGGCCGTGGCGATCTGATCCGCCCGCAGCAGCGCGTTGTTGATCCGCCGCACCACCTGCGGCACCGAATTCGCCGGATACAGACTCTGATCCGGATAAGTCTGCCCGGCCACATTGGCATCAGCCGCCACCTGCCACCCCGACAGGTAGATCGCCCGCAGCCCCGCCCGCACCTGCTGCACCGCCTGACCACCGGTCAACGCACCCAGCGCATGCACGTAATCCCGCTCGTGCAACTCCCGCCACAACCGCTCCGCACCCCGCCGCGCCAGAGAATGCTCCTCACGCACACTCCCCGACAACCGCACCACATCCTCCGCCGAGTACGTCCGCTCCACCCCCTTCCAGCGCGGCTCCTCGGCCCACCGCCGCGCCAGCTCCCGGGCCGTATCGACCGCCGCCGTCCCTGCCTCAACCATGACCGTCTCCCGGTGTCGCCTCGAAGGTGCGTCCGATCCACCGGCGGGCCACGGGCGTTGGCCCGTCCCGACCCGCCGCCGTGCTTCCGAGCGATCGTGCGCGGCCCGATCCCGCTCCACCGCATGCCGACGGGCACGCCGGGAGGGCGCGCTCACCGGCCGCCGGAGCGTCGGGCCGCACCATGACTGTGGCAGTGGCACTGAGTGCCATCAACCACGGCTTTCTGCCAATTTCCGATGAACCCTTCACAACGTCCCGCCGGCCCGGCGGGCCCGGCGGCGGCCCCCCCTCCCGGCGTCAAAGCGGCGTGGCGCAGCGCCAGTTCCACCGACCCGCCCGTCCGGTCAGCTCCGTGCGCGACAGCGGCGGTACGTCGAGCCGCCAGAAGGCGGCCGGCGGCAGCTCCAGCGCGCCGACCACGGCGGCGCGGACCACGGCCGGTCCTGCGACGACGAGCACCCGGCCGCCCGCCTCCGCCTGTGACGCCAGCCAGCCGCCGGTACGGGTGAGCAGGGAGCGCAGCGGTTCCCCGCCGGGCGGGGCCGCGTCCGGGTCCGTCAGCCAGGCGGCGACCCCGGCGGGATCGGCCGCCGCCACCTCCGCGAGCGTTCGTCCCCGCCACTCCCCCGGGTCCGGATCGCCCAACTCCGCCGCTGGCACGGAGTGCACGCCCAGGGCCTCGGCCGTCGCCCGGCAGCGCCGCTCCGGGCCGGTGTACACCCGCCGGAAGCCACCCGATCCGGACAGACCGGCGAGAACGCCCGCCCGGGCACGAACCTCCCGCAACACCGCCTCCCCCGGCACGTCGTCGTCGAACCGCGCCTCCCGCAAGGCCGCCGTCCCCACCGGCGCGACCAGCGTCACCCGAACCGTCACCTCATCCGCCCTTCCCGCTCCTCCGTCCCCACGCACCCGGCACGGCCTGGCATTTCGCGCCCGGCGGCGCGCGGGTGCGCCTCCCCTCGTCCATGGCGCGGGGATGGCTCAAAACGGTACGGTCACGACGACACGACGACGGGTGACGGAAGCCGGTGGGAATCCGGCACGGTCGCGCCACTGTGTTCCGGGGCGTTCCGCTCGGCGCCCGGGGAGTCAGACCCGCCCCTCGTCGTCCGGCACCCGAGAACGGGACGCGACACTCCCCCAGGAGGTTCTGCCATGGCATCGTCCGCCCTCACCCCGTCCGCCACGGTCCCCGACGTCACCCCCGTATCGCTGAAGGAGATCGCCCCCTGGGCGGTCCTCGTCGGCCTGCTCCTGCTGGCCCTCCTCTACTTCGTCGGCGCGGAACAGGGCGCCACCTCGCTGATATCCGGCGAGAACGTGCACGAGTGGCTCCACGACGGCCGTCACCTGCTCGGCTTCCCATGCCACTGACCGGCGGCGGGACGCGCGCCGTGACTCCCGTCCCCGTCCGGGCGCTGCTCGTCCGCGGACTGCTCGCCGGGCTCGGCGCGGGGCTGCTCGCCCTGGCCGTGGCCTATCTGCTGGGCGAGCCGCACGTGGACGCGGCCATCGCCTTCGAGGAGGCCCACGAGCACGGGCACGGCGGCGGTCAACCCGTCGGCCGCGCCCTGCAGTCGACGGCCGGCCTGGCCACCGCGGTCCTGGTGTACGGCGTGGCGCTGGGCGGTATCGCCGCGCTGGCGTTCTGCGTGGCGCTGGGCCGCGTCGGCCGGTTCGGCCCGCGCGCCACGGCCGCGCTGGTCTCCGGCGGCGCCCTGCTGGCCCTCTACGTCGTCCCGTTCCTCAAGTACCCCGCCAATCCGCCCTCGGTGGGCGATCCGGACACCATCGACCGGCGGACGGCGCTGTACTTCCTGATGATCGTGCTCAGTGTGCTGCTGAGCGTCGGCGCGGTCGTCCTCGGCCGGGCGCTGCTGCCGCGGCTGGGCGGCTGGAACGCCTCGGTGGCCGCCGGTGCCGCGCTGCTCGTCGCCGTCGGGCTGGCGTACGCGTTCCTGCCCCCGGTCGACGAGGTGCCGGACGGCTTCCCGGCCGATGTGCTGTGGCGGTTCCGGTTGGCGGCCCTCGCCGTGCAGGGCACGCTCTGGGCCGGGTTCGGGCTGCTCTTCGGGCGGCTCGCCGAGCGGCTGCTGGTCCCGGGGTCCGTCCGGTCCCGTCCGCTCACCGCCCCCTGATCGCGGGGCGCCGTCCGCGTGGCCGCCACCACGCGGGCGGCGCCCCGTTCGCTTTCCCCGCCGCCTTTTCCTCCGTTACGGATGGTTCTTCGGTGACCGGCGGGGCAGGATGTGCCGGAAGGTACGCGCCGAAGGGGGCCGCGCGGGTGCACGGGGGGAGCCGGGGAGCCACCGGGCCGCCGTTCGCCGTCCCGCCCGGATCCCCGGAGCCCGGAAGGAACGAGCGAGAGCATGCAGCCGACCCCGACCCCGCCCGGCACGAGAGCCCACGGGCTGCCCGGAGCCGCCCGATGACCGCCGACGACCACGTCCTCCTGCGGACCGAGGGCCACGCCGGCCGGATCACCCTCGACCGGCCCCGGGCCCTCAACGCCCTCACCCACCCGATGGTCCGCCGGATCGACACCGCCCTGGCCGCCTGGGAGCGGGACCCGGCCGTCCGGACGGTCGTCCTCGACGGCGCCGGCGACCGCGGCCTCTGCGCCGGCGGCGACATCCGCGCCATCCACGACGACGTGCGCGCGGGCGGCGGCACCGCGTCGGCGGCGTTCTGGCGGGACGAGTACCGGCTCAACGCCCGCATCGCGCGCTGTCCCAAGCCGTACGTCGCCCTCATGGACGGCATTGTCATGGGCGGCGGCGTCGGGGTGTCGGCGCACGGGAGCGTGCGGATCGTCACCGAGCGCTCCCGGGTGGCCATGCCGGAGACCGGCATCGGCTTCGTCCCGGACGTCGGCGGCACGTTCCTGCTGTCGCGCGCGCCCGGGGAACTCGGCACCCACCTCGGACTCACCGGCACCGCGATCGGCGCCGCCGACGCCCTGCTGTGCGGGCTCGCCGACCACTTCGTACCGGCGGCGGCGCTGCCCGCCCTGACCGCCGAGCTGGCGACGGACCCGGCCGACGAGGTGCTGTCCCGGCACGTCCGCCCGGCCCCGCCCGGCCGGCTCGCCGCCGACCGGGAGTGGATCGACGCCTGCTACGCCGCTCCGACCGTCGAGGAGATCGTCGAACGGCTGCTGGACCACGGCGCCCCGGCCGCCAAGGAGGCCGCCGGCACCCTTCTCGGCCGCTCCCCCACCTCCCTCAAGGTGACGCTCGCCGCCCTGCGGTCGGCCCGCGGCCTGGACTCCCTGGAGGCGGTGCTGGAACAGGAGTTCAGGGTCTCCTGCGCGGCGCTGTCCTCGCCGGACCTCGTCGAGGGCATCCGCGCCCAGGTCGTCGACAAGGACCGGAACCCGCGCTGGAACCCCGCGCGGCTCGCCGATGTGACGGAGGAGGACGTGGCCCGGTTCTTCGCCCCCGACGCGGCCTTCGGCGCGGACCGGCCCCTCTTCGGCACGGACGTTCCGGCCCCTCCGGGCGAGCGTCCCTCGATGGAGTGACAGTGCGCCACGGCCCTTACCCTCCCCCGAACGAGAGGCGACCTGACGTCGAGGCCCGCTCCGCCCCGGCGGCGGCCCGCCGGAACCCCACCGTCCACCGGTCGTGGAGCGCTACCGTGGACGGCACGGGGAGCGAGCCGAGGGCACCGCGAGGAAGGTGAAGACGACCATTGGACGACCCCACCACCGCCGGCACCACGACCTCCGTCACCGCGTGCGCCGCCGAACAGCTCGGGCAGGTGGGCGAGTTGGTCGGGATACTCACCGACGACCAGTACCTGCACCGCCCGCGCGGCGCGAGCCCCATCGCCGGGCACGTACGGCACTGCGTCGACCACTACACGGCCATCCTCGCGGGCGCCGGCAGCGGCACCGTCGACTACGACCGGCGCACGCGCGGCGGCCCGGTCGAGACGGACCGGGACGCGGCGCTGGCCCGGCTGGCGCACGTCCGGGGGCTGGTCGGGACCGTCGCGCCGGGTGACCTGAAGCGCCCGGTCGAGGTGGTGAGCGTGGTGGCCCCGGACGGCTCGGTGGCCCGGACGCCGTCCACGGTGGGCCGGGAGCTGGTGTTCGTCGCCCACCACGCCGTCCACCACCTCGCGGTGATGGTGCCGCTGGCCCGGGCGCTGGGCGTGGACGTCCCGGCCGAGTTCGGGTACGCGCCGGCGACGCTCGCCGCCGGGCGGCGGCCGGGGGCGGACGCCTGAGCGGTTACGGTCGTGGGGAGCGCGCCGGTCCGCGCGCGCTCCCGTCCGTCCCGCCTCCCGAAAGTCCGGCACCATGCTCGTCGCCCGCTCCGCCGCCCTGTTCGTCGTCGCCGCCCTGTTCGAGATCGGGGGCGCCTGGCTGGTGTGGCAGGGGGTGCGCGAGCACCGCGGCTGGCTCTGGGCGGGCGCGGGGGTCGTCGCCCTGGGCCTCTACGGCTTCGTGGCCACGCTCCAGCCCGACGCGCACTTCGGTCGGATCCTCGCCGCGTACGGCGGCGTGTTCGTGGCCGGTTCGCTCGTCTGGGGCGCGGTGGCGGACGGCTACCGGCCCGACCGCTACGACGTCGTCGGCGCGCTGGTGTGCCTCGTCGGCATGGCCGTCATCATGTACGCGCCGCGCGGCCGGTGACCGGACGCCGCCGGTCCGGCGTCAGCCGAGGAGCCGGTCCAGCGCCGCCCGGGTCGCGCCGCTGACGGGCGCGGGCCCGGCCGGGTCCAGCCAGGCCAGTTCGGCGATCTCGGCGTGCGGCTCCGGGGTACCGCGGTGGCCGGCCGTATAGCAGGCCATCCGGACCTCGGTACCGGCGGCCTTGCCGTGTGCCGCGGCCCGCACGGTGAACGCCGGGGCGACGGTCTCCGGGACGAGCTCGACGCCCAGTTCCTCGCGGATCTCCCGGACCAACGCGTCGCGGTCGCTCTCCCCGGGTTCGGGCTTGCCGCCCGGCAGGTAGTAGGCGTCCTTGCCGTGCGAACGGGCGACGAGGACCCGGCCGTCACCGTCCCGCAGGATCCACGCCACCTTCTCGACGACCTTCACCGCGTCGCTCACGCCACTCCCCTGTCCGTACCGAGAAACCGCTCGCCGAAGTCCCCGGTGCCGGGAATCACTCGGACCTCCTCGTCGAGCCGCTGCCCGACGGAGAACTTCGGCACGGTACCACCGGCGACGATCACGGACCCCGCCTCTCCTTGCACGCCGGCCAGGAGCCGGTGCAGCCGAGCAGATGCCGGAACCTGGCGTTGCTCCGTCGCGCACCTCGCTCGCCGACCCGTGCCGTCCAGCGCCGACACGTAACGTTGACGAACGCGTCCACCGCTCTCGGATCGGCGTTCCGCCAACTGTCGAACTGCTCGATCCACGCCATCGCGTCGGAGGGTGCGTGCCCCGACTCCATCAGCCGTACGGCCGTGCACGCCGGATCCACCCACGCGGGTCCGGCGGCGACCCTGGCCCAGTCCACCACGCAGGCGCTGCCGTCGCCGGTGCCCGTACCGGCCGGTCCGACCGGGGCCCGGCCCAGTGCGGCAAGGTGAGGAAAGCCGGCGACTCCCGCCCTGGTTCGCTCGATTTGCCCCCCAGTGCGCCGCGTACTCGTGCAGCCCTCGGGCGGCCATGACACCCTCCGCCGCAGCCCGGTCACCCGAGCGGACGGCCCGGGCGAACTCCTCGCGCAGCCGACGGCACTCCGCGCAGCCGGCGCGCCGTTCGCCGACGGTCTTCGGCCCTTCCCTCCGTGGGCCGGGCACCGCACTCACCACCGGCGCCCTTCCCGGTTCTGCTGGATCACCCGGGCGCGCAAACGGTCCATGGCGTTGGCCCGACGGCATTGCGACGGGTGCCAGACGCGCCCGCCCTCCGGAGGGCGCAGGGTGATCCGGCCGGTGCCCGCGTCCCGGCCGACCACGACGCCGACCTGATCGCGTTCGGTGTCCACGACCAGTTCGAGCGGCTCGGGGGCCCAGGCGTCCGGGTCAACCGACCCGTCCAAACACCCCTCGAACAGGCGTAGTTGCATGAACGGCTCCTCGCGATCCGCAGCCTCACCCGCCCGCCGCCCGCCGGGGTCCCGCACCTGGGCACCCATGCGATACGACTGGTGCGCCTTCCGTCCGTCGGACACAGGCGATCACTCCTCTCCGTAGCCCTTTCGCTACCGGGGAGGTTCAGGGTGGCCCCGCGTCTGGGTAGCCTTCAACCTGTAAGCGGCGAACGGAAGATTGGTGAAGGCTTCTTGAACCGACGGGAGTTGAACCCCGACGCGTCCCCCCAAGCCGCCTTCGGGGCGCGCCTGCGCAGCTTGCGGGAGTCGCGCGGCTGGAGGCAGGAGGATCTGGCCGCCCGCACGGGATATTCCAGCGTGCATATTTCAGCGATCGAAACTGGTCGGAAGCCTCCGACTCTCCGGTTCTCGCGCAGCGTCGACCAGGCCTTCGGAACCGGCGGCGCGGCGGACGCGTTCGAGCGGGAGTATCGCGAGATCAAGCACGGCGCGATGCTGGAGGGGTTCCCGGAGTACGTGAAGTACGAGAGCCGCGCCGTGGAGATCCGGCTGTACGAGATCGGGATCATCCCCGGCTTGTTGCAGACCCCGGAGTACGCGAGAGTGTTGGCCGACAGTGCCGTACGGCGGGGCGCCATCACGCCCGAACAGGCCGATCAACGCGTTGCTTTCCTCGCGAAGCGACAGGCGGACCTGGTGAGAACTCACCCGCCCATGATGTTCGTGACCATGGACGAGAGCTGCATTCGTCGCACTGTCGGCGGGACAGCCGTCATGAACGCCCAGTTGGCGCGCCTGATCGAGTTCGCCCAGTTGCCGAACACCCTGCTACAGGTGGCGCCGTACGACATAGGTGAGCGTCGAACGTTTGACCTGCCCGTCAATCTCTTGACCTTGCCAGACCGGTCCGTCCTCTGCTACGCCGAATCTCAGGCCCAGGGGAACTTGGACCGGGAGCTCGCGTCCGTAGTACCCATGTTGACGGCCTACCATCAGCTTCAGGCCGAATCGTTGTCTCAGGCGGCGTCTGTGGCCATGATCGAGCAGGTACGAAAGGGCGCGTTGTGACGACCGATTCCCCCCGCTGGTTCAAGTCCTCCCACAGCAACAACGGTGGCAACTGCGTCGAATGGGCCCCCGCTGTCGCGGTGTCCGGCATCGTCCCCCTCCGGGACAGCAAGCGTCCCACGGGCCCCTTGCTGAACATCCCCGCCTCGGCCTTCGCCGACCTGATATCCGCTGTCAAGGGCGGGGTCTTCACCGCCTGAGCGCCGGCCCGGCGAGCGGCGCGAAGCCGCCCGCCGGGCCGGGGTGCTACCGATACAGCGATCAGCCGAGCAGCGCCAGCGCCTGGTTGAACGTCGCCGACGGCCGCATCACGGCAGCGGCCTTCTCGACGTCGGGCTGGTAGTAGCCGCCGATGTCGACCGGCTTGCCCTGTACGGCGACGAGCTCCTCGACGATCGTCGACTCCGCCTCGGTGAGCGTCTTGGCGAGCCCGGCGAACGCGCCGGCCAGCTCCGCGTCGTCCGTCTGGGCGGCCAGCTCCCGCGCCCAGTACATGGCGAGGTAGAAGTGGCTGCCGCGGTTGTCGATGCCGCCGAGGCGGCGGCTCGGCGACTTGTCCTCCTCCAGGAAGGTCGCGGTGGCGCGGTCGAGCGTGTCGGCGAGGATCTGCGCGCGGGCGTTGCCGGTGGTCTTCGCGTAGTGCTCGAAGGAGGGCACGAGGGCGAAGAACTCGCCGAGCGAGTCCCAGCGCAGGTAGTTCTCCTTGACGAGCTGCTGCACGTGCTTGGGCGCGGAGCCGCCGGCGCCGGTCTCGAAGAGGCCGCCGCCGTTCATCAGCGGGACGACCGACAGCATCTTGGCGCTGGTGCCCAGCTCCAGGATCGGGAAGAGGTCGGTCAGGTAGTCGCGCAGCACGTTGCCGGTGACGGAGATGGTGTTCTCGCCGCGGCGGATGCGCTCCAGGGAGAGCTTGGTGGCCTCGACGGGGGCGAGGATGCGGATGTCCAGGCCCTCGGTGTCGTGCTCGGGCAGGTACGCCTTGACCTTCTCGATGAGCCGCGCGTCGTGGGCGCGGTTCTCGTCGAGCCAGAAGACGGCCGGGTCGCCGGTCGCGCGGGCGCGGGTGACGGCCAGCTTGACCCAGTCCTTGATGGGGGCGTCCTTGGTCTGGCACATGCGGAAGATGTCGCCGGCGCCGACGGCCTGCTCCAGGACGACGTTCCCGGCGGCGTCGAGGACGCGCACGGTGCCGGTGACGGGGACCTCGAAGGTCTTGTCGTGGCTGCCGTACTCCTCGGCCTTCTGCGCCATCAGGCCGACGTTGGGGACGGAGCCCATGGTCGACGGGTCGAAGGCGCCGTGGGCGCGGCAGTCCTCGATGACGGCCTGGTAGACGCCGGCGTAGCTGCTGTCCGGGAGGACGGCGAGGGTGTCGGCCTCCTGGCCGTCCGGGCCCCACATGTGGCCGGAGGTGCGGATCATGGCCGGCATGGAGGCGTCGACGATGACGTCGCTGGGGACGTGCAGGTTGGTGATGCCGCGGTCGGAGTCGACCATCGCGAGGGCCGGGCCCTCGGCGAGTTCGGCGTCGAAGGACTCCTTGATCTTGGCGCCCTCGGGCAGCGCCTCCAGGCCCTTGAAGATGCCGCCGAGGCCGTCGTTGGGGGACAGGCCGGCGGCGGCCAGCGCCTCGCCGTGCTCGGCGAAGGTCTTCGGGAAGAAGGCGCGGACGACGTGGCCGAAGACGATGGGGTCGGAGACCTTCATCATGGTGGCCTTGAGGTGCACGGAGAACAGCACGCCCTCGGCCTTGGCGCGGGCGACCTGCGCGGTGAGGAACTCGCGGAGCGCGGCCACGCGCATCACGGAGGCGTCGACGACCTCGCCGGCGAGCACCGGGACCGACTCGCGGAGGACGGTGGTGGTGCCGTCGTCACCGGAGAGCTCGATGCGCAGGGTGCCGTCCTCGGCGATGACGGCGGACTTCTCGGTGGACCGGAAGTCGTCGACGCCCATGGTGGCGACGTTCGTCTTGGAGTCGGAGCTCCAGGCGCCCATGCGGTGCGGGTGGGCCTTGGCGTAGTTCTTGACCGACGCGGGGGCGCGGCGGTCGGAGTTGCCCTCGCGCAGGACCGGGTTGACGGCGCTGCCCTTGACCTTGTCGTAGCGGGCGCGGATCTCCCGCTCCTCGTCGGTCTTCGGGTCGTCCGGGTAGTCCGGCAGGGTGTAGCCCTGCTCCTGGAGCTCGGCGACGGCGGCCTTGAGCTGCGGGATGGACGCCGAGATGTTCGGCAGCTTGATGATGTTGGCGCCGGGGGTCTTGGCCAGCGCGCCGAGCTCGGCGAGGGCGTCGGGGATGCGCCGGCTCTCGTCCAGGTACTCGGGGAAGCTGGCGATGATGCGGCCGGCCAGGGAGATGTCGCGGCTCTCCACGGTGACGCCGGCCGTCGAGGCGTACGCCTTGACCACGGGCAGGAACGAGTGCGTCGCCAGCGCCGGCGCCTCGTCGGTGTGCGTATAGATGATGGTCGAGTCAGTCACCGGGTGCTCCGCTCCACGTTTGCAACATTGCTCGACATCAAGATATCCCGAACGGGCCGCCTCGCTCACAGGGCCCTGCCCCTCCGTTTACGTCACAGACCCCGCCGCTCCTTGCCCGGAGCGGCGGGGTCTGTGACGTGCGGGGAGGGGCCGGCGTCAGGAGACGACCGCCGCCGACGGCTCGGCCGTGCGCGGGCCGGGGACGGGCGTGACGTCGGGGGCGTCACGTCCGTCGAGGACTGGGTCGGGGCCGGGCAGCCCGGCCTGGTGGGCGCGGACGCCGGCGCGGACGGCCCAGAAGTAGAAGCCGAGGGCGGAGACGCCGACCAGCGCGGTGTCGAGGCCACCGGGGATCACCCCGTGGCCGCCGAACTCGGGGCTGCCGAGCGCGGAGACCAGGCCGGTCCAGAGCAGGAAGGCGGCCATCCACCAGGCGGGGGCGAACTGCTTGGCCAGGTTCCGCTCGCCCTTGCGGCGCAGCACGATCGCGGCGATGGGCAGCGAGACCAGGGTGAGCAGGGCGACCTTGCCGGTGTTGGGCCACTTGGACCAGTACAGGGCGCAGGCGGCGAACGCGAAGGTCAGCGGGCAGAGCACGGCGGCGGCGGGCAGCCGGAAGGGGCGCGGCAGGCCGGGCTTGGTCTTCCGGAAGACGCCGACGGCGATCGGGCCCATCAGGTACGAGACGACCATCGCGGCGGAGACGACGCTGGCCAGGGCCTCCCAGCTGTGCCCGATGGTGAGCAGCAGGAGGACGGAGAAGGCCAGGTTGAGCCACATGGCGGGGCGGGCGACGCCGTAGCGCGGGTGCACCTCGGCGATCTTCTTGGGGAAGAACCCGGTCTCGGCGAGGTTCTGCGCCAGGTACGCGGACGAGGCGACGTTGCCGATGTTGGCGCCGGACGGCGAGATGAACGCGCCGAACTGGAGCAGGGTGACGACCCAGTGCAGCATCAGCAGCTTGGCGAGGTCGGCGAACGGCGAGGCGAAGTTCACGCCGTGCCAGCCGCCCGCCTCCGCGAGCCGCTCCGGCGGGACCGAGCCCAGGAAGGCGACCTGGAGGGCCAGGTAGATGATCAGGCCGAGGGAGAGCGCGCCGACGAGGGCGAGCGGGATGGCCCGGCCCGGGTTCTTGGCGTTGCCGCCGAGGTTGACGACGGCCTGGAAGCCGTTGAAGGCGAAGACGACGCCGGAGGCGGAGACGGCGGTGAGCACCGCGGACCAGCCGTTGGGGGCGAAGCCGCCGTGGGCGGTGAAGTTGCCGGTGTGGAAGCCGGAGGCGATGAGCGCGGCGATGGCGATGATGGGGATGGCGAACTTCACCAGCGTCAGCAGGTTGTTCGCGCGCGCCAGCAGGGCGACGGACCAGTAGCAGGCGAGCCACAGGGCGATGGTCAGGAGCAGGGCCATGCCGATGCCGGTGGCCGTCAGGTGGCCGTCCTCGACCAGGCCGCGGGCCCAGCCGAAGTTCCAGGACGCCATGTACTGGGTGCCGGCGATGGACTCGATCGGGATCAGCGAGGCCGTCGCGATCCACACCGCCCAGCCGGTGACGAAGCCCAGCACCGGGCCGTGCGAGATGGAACCGAACCGGGCCATGGCGCCGGGCAGCGGGTAGGCCGCGCCGACCTCGGCGTACGACATGGCGATCATGCCGATGAAGATCGCGCCGATCACCCAGGCGACCAGCGCGGCGGGTCCGGCGACCTGGGCCGCCTGGCCGGCCCCGAAGAGCCAGCCGGAGCCGAAGATGGACCCCAGGCCGATCATGATCAGGGCGAAGAGGCTGAGGCCCTTTCGATTGGCCGCGCTCACATCCACGTGATGTTCTTCCGTTCTGCCGGTGCCGCCAGGGCGTGGCCTGGGACGGCCGGGACTTTCCGCGCTTTCCCCCGCTTCTTACGGCGTGCGCGGGGTCTTCGAAGCCGCGACGGCCCCCGGGAGCGGACACACGGATGTGGCGGCGAGACGGCCGAGGACGTACAGAGCGACGTCGGACATAGTACGACAACCTGTTGAAACGGCTGTCACAGGCGTCACTCGACTCCCAGGTCACAGGCGTCCCTCGGCTCCCGAGGAGAGCGGTCAGCGCCGCTCCCCCGCCGGCTCCCCGCCCTCCGGGTCGGCGCCGGGCAGCAGCAGGATCCCCCAGGTGACGAGCGCCGCCCCGGCGCCCTCCGGCACGAGCCACCACCCCGTCCGCACCCGCTCCCCGTAGACGAGGCTCCCCAGCGCCAGGCTGACCAGCGCCTCGCCCAGGGTGAGCGCGGGCTGGGAGGCCACCAGCGGCCCGGACTCCATGGCGTTGGCCAGCAGGAACAGGGCACAGGCGCCGACGGCCACGAAGGCGTACGTCTGCCAGGCCGTGAAGAAGGCGCCGACGCCGTGATCGTCGAAGGTGCCGGTGGCCGCCTTCATCAGGGTGGCGGTCAGCGCGTACGCGATCGCCGAGGCCGAGGCGAACAGCGCGGCGCGCGCCCGGCCGCGCGGCCGGGTCAGGGCGGCCGCCGCGCAGAGCGCCACGGCGGCACCGGCGCCCGCGAGGGTGACGGTCCACCGGGCGCCGGAGGCCGTGTCACCGCCTCCGCCCGGGGCCGCCGCCGCCAGCCCCACCCCGAGCCCGGCCGCGACCATCAGCGAGGCCGCCCATCCAGCCGCCGGCAGCCGCCGCCGGGCGAGGGCGCAGGCGATGAGCAGGGTGAAGGGGAGTTCGGTGACCAGGATGGGCTGGACCAGCGACAGCGAGCCCAGGGTCAGGGCCAGCGCCTGGCAGGCCGCCGCGCCGACGATCACGGCGATGCCGCCCAGCCACGCCGGGCTGCGCACCAGGTGCCGCACCAGCCGCACGCTGAACGCGTCCCCCTCGGGTACCGTCCGCGCGGCGATCCGCTGGAGCACCGTCCCGAGGGCGTTGCCCCCGGCCGCGAGCAGCGCCACCAGCGCGGGCACCAGGCCACTCACGTCGCCGCACCTCCGTTCCCGCCGTCGGCCCCGCACGCTGTCAGCGGCACCGTCCACGGACGCCGGTCACCCGTCCGCCACCCGCCCGGCGGCGGCCGGCGACGAGAGCGACGGGTGACGAGGCCGGTGCCGGTGGCGCCTGTGCGACGGCTTCTGCCCCATGGTGGGGCCGCTACACGGGGGCCGCGCGGGGACGACCGCACCGACGGCGTCCCGCCGGCCGGCTGCCACCCCACGGCAGGGCCTCTGTACGTCAGCCGCTGCTGGGACGACCACACCGACAGCGCCGCGCCGACCGACTACCAAACAGCCGCGCGACGGCCGCCGGGCAACGGCAGAACCCCCGCCCAGAAGCCGCACGGAGACGAACCCGCCAACGGCGCGGACGCCGACCGCACGAGGCTGCCGCCGCGCGGCGGGGCCTCGACACGTCAGCCGCACGAGGGCGACCACATCGCCAGCGCCGCGGCGACCGATCACCGAGCAAGCGCCGCTCGGCGCCCTCGCGTCAGCGGCCCGCGCCGGCCGTCCTCCGTGGTGCGGGCCGGTCCGCGGCCGCCGCGTTCGCGGCCCAGAGGGAGCGGACGTGGCCGAGGTGGCGGGTCATGCACGCCTCGGCGGCCTCCGCGTCCCCGGCGAGCATCAGGTCCAGCAGCTCGACGTGCTCCTCGGCCGACGGGATGAGCTCGTCGCGCTCGTCGAGGGCGGTGAGGCCGTAGAGGCGGGAGCGCTTGCGGAGGTCGCCGACGGTCTCGACCAGCCGCTCGTTGCCGGACAGGCCGAGCAGCGTGAGGTGGAACCGCCGGTCGGCCTCCAGATAACCGATGAGGTCGTGCTCGCGGGCGGCGCGCACGATCTCCTCGGCGACCGGGCGGAGCGCCTCCAGGTCCGCGCGGGAGGCGGTCCGGGTGATCCGGCCGACCATGGGCACCTCGATCAGCGTGCGGATCTCGGTGTACTGGTCGAGGTCGCGCTCGTCGACCTCGGTGACCCGGAAGCCCTTGTTGCGGACGGGCTCGACCAGCCCCTCCCGGGCCAGGTCGAGCATGGCCTCGCGGACCGGTGTCGCGGAGACGCCGAAGTCCTCGGCGAGGCCGGGCGCGGAGTAGACCTCGCCGGGGCGCAGTTCACCGGAGATCAGCGCGGCGCGCAGGGCGTGGGCGACCTGGTCGCGCAGGCGCTCCCGGGCGGTGATGAGGTTGCGCTGCTTGAGGTGGCCCATGGTGTCCCTTTCGCGCCCCGATGGACTGGACCACCAGCGTACAATGTCACATTGCGTTTTGGGGTCACCCCGCGGTGCGGGGCAGCAGCGTGTACGTGCGCTGGGCCGTGTAGAACTCCAGGGCGGCACAACCCTGTTCGCGCGGTCCGTGGCCGGAGGCCCCGGTGCCGCCGAAGGGGAGGTGGAAGTCCACGCCGGTGGTCGGGGCGTTGACCCGGACCATACCGGTGCGGAGCGCGTCGAGTCCGTGCAGGGCGGCGTCGAGGTCGGCCGTGTGCAGCGAGGTGACCAGCCCGTACGGGACGGAGTCGGTGATCCGTACGGCCTCGGCGAGGTCGGCCGCGGGCAGCAGGGCCGCGATCGGGCCGAACACCTCCTCGGTGAGCAGCCGGTGCCCCGCCGGCGCCTTCTCGACCAGGGTCGGCGCCGCGTACCACCCGGGCCCCTCGGGCGCGGGTCCCGCGGCGAGGACGGACACGCCGTCCGCCGCCTCGGCCACCCGGTCGCGGGCCCGCGCGGAGATGACGGGCCCGCAGACCGTCGCCGGATCGGCCGGATCGCCGGCCGGGAGCGCGCGCACCGCCTCGGCCAGGGCCTCGCGGAGCGGGTCGAGGGCGGCGCCCACGGCGACGATCCGGCCGGTGGCGGTGCACTTCTGCCCCGCGTAGCCGGCGACGGCGGCGGCGATGTCCGCGGCGGCCCGCCCGATGTCGGCGTCGGGCAGGACGATCGCGGCGTTCAGCCCGCCCGTCTCGGCCTGGACGGGCACGCCGCGCGCGGTCGCCGCGGCGACGACGCGGGTGCCGACGGCCGTCGAGCCGGTGAAGGAGACCACGTCGGCCGCGTCGAGCACGGCGGCACCCTCCTCGGCGCCACCGGGGACGACGGTCAGCACCCCCTCGGGGAGCGCCTGTCGGGCCAGTTCGGCGAGGCGCAGGGCGCAGACGGTGGCCTCGGGCGCGGGTTTGAGGACGGCGGTGTTGCCCGCCGCGAGGGCGGGCGCGGCCTTCCAGCTCGGGATGGCGAACGGGAAGTTCCACGGCGTGACAAGGCCCGCGACGCCGTGCGGGCGGCGGCGGGTGAGCAACAGGCCCGGCCCGGCGGCCGGTTCGTGGACGGCCCCGGTGGGCTCGTACGGGGCCTGGGCGTAGTACCGCCAGATCGCGACCGTACGGGCCACCTCCGCGCGGGCCTCGGTGACGGGCTTGCCCACCTCCCGTACGGCGAGGGCGGCCAGTTCGGCGGCGGCGTCCTCGATCGCCGACGCGACCGCCGCGAGGGCCGCCGAGCGGGCGGCGGCGCCCGCGCCGCGCCACTCCGGCTGCGCGGCGCGGGCCCGTCGGACGGCGTCGGCGGCGGCGCGCGGGCCGGGGGCGGTGAACTCCGTGAGGATGTCGGCCGGATCGGCCGGGTTGGCGGAGGAATAAGAGGAGGGGATGGTGGACGGGGCGGGAGTCACAGGAGGAAGCCTCCGGGGAAGGGGTCGTCCGGGTCGAGGAAGTACTGGGCGGTGCCGGTGATCCAGGCGCGTCCGGTGATGGCGGGGACGACGGCCGGTACCCCGCCGACCTCGGTCTCCGCGACCAGCCGGCCGGTGAACCGGGTGCCGATGAAGGACTCGTTGACGAAGTCGCGGCCGAGCGGGAGGGCGCCGCGGGCGTGCAGCTGGGCCATCCGGGCGGAGGTGCCGGTGCCGCAGGGCGACCGGTCGAACCAGCCGGGGTGGATGGCCATCGCGTGCCGCGAGTGCTGCGCGTCCGAGCCGGGCGCGGCCAGGTAGACGTGCTTGAGCCCGCCGATCTCGGGATGGACGGGGTGGACGGGCCGGTCCGGCGAGGCGTTCACCGCCTCCATGACGGCGAGTCCGGCCGCCAGCAGCTCGTCCTTGCGGGCGCGGTCGAACGGCAGCCCGAGCGCGTCGAGTTCGACGAACGCGTAGAAGTTTCCGCCGAAGGCGAGGTCGTACGTCACCGTGCCGTACCCGGGGACGTCGGCCTTCCGGTCCAGCGCGACGCAGAACGACGGGACGTTGGTGAGCGTGACCGCCTTCGCCGCGCCGTCCTCCACCCGTACGTCGACGGTGACGAGACCGGCCGGGGTGTCGAGGCGGACGGTGGTGACGGGTTCGGCGACCGGGACCATGCCCGTCTCGACGAGCACCGTGGCGACGCCGATGGTGCCGTGGCCGCACATCGGCAGCACCCCGGAGACCTCGATGTAGAGGACGCCGTAGTCGGCGTCGGGGCGGGTCGGGGGCTGGAGGATCGCGCCGCTCATGGAGGCGTGGCCGCGCGGCTCGTACATCAGGAGGGTGCGGAGGTGGTCCAGGTGCTCCATGAAGTGCCGCCGCCGCTCGGCCATGGTGGCGCCGGGGATCACCCCGACGCCGCCGGTGACGACGCGGGTGGGCATGCCCTCGGTGTGCGAGTCGACGGCGTGGAAGACGTGGCGGGTGCGCACGGACGTCCTTTCGTGGCCGCTGGGGTGTCAGTGGTGGCCGTCGGCGACGGCCTTCTCGGTGGCGGCGCGTACCAGGGCCTCGGTGTCCGGCGTGAGCGGCAGCCGCGGCGGCCGGCTGGGGCCGCCGTGGAACCCGACGACGTCCATGGACACCTTGATGGCCTGCACGAACTCCGTCCGGGAGTCCCAGCGCAGCAGCGGGTGCAGCGAGCGGTAGAGCGGCAGGGCGGTGCCGAGGTCGCCGTCGGCGGCGGCCCGGTAGAGGGCGGCGCAGGAGGCGGGGAACGCGTTGGGGTACCCGGCGATCCAGCCGACCGCCCCGGCGGTCGCCAGCTCCAGCAGCACGTCGTCGGCGCCGACGAGCAGGTCGAGTCCGGGCGCGAGTTCGGCGATCTCGTAGGCCCGCCGGACGTCGCCGGAGAACTCCTTGACGGCGACGATCGACCCGTCGCGGTGCAGGGCGGCCAGCAGCTCCGGGGTCAGGTCGACCTTGGTGTCGACGGGGTTGTTGTACGCGACGACCGGCAGCCCGGCGCGCGCGACCTCCGCGTAGTGGGCGCGGACGGCGCGCTCGTCGGCGCGGTAGCCGTTCGGCGGCAGCAGCAGCACGGACCCGCAGCCGGCCTCGGCGGCCTGCTCCGCCCACCGCCGCGCCTCCCCCGCGCCGTACGCCGACACCCCGGGCATCACCCGGGCCCCGTCCCCCGCCGCCTCGACGGCGGTCCGTACGACGCGGGCCCGCTCGTCGTCGGTGAGCGTCTGGTACTCGCCGAGCGAGCCGTTGGGGACGACACCGTCGCAGCCGGCGTCCAGGAGGCGGCGGATGTGGGCGGCGTACGTGTCGTGATCGATCGCCAGGTCGTCGCGGAGCGGGAGCGCGGTGGCGACCATGACGCCGCGCCAGGGGTGGGTGGTGTTCCAGGAGGTGGCGGTCATGCCGATGCCCTTCTGTGGTGTGTGACATTTTATTGGGGGGTGGGGGTGCCCACAAGGGGCGGTGTGCAGGGCCGGTTGGGCGGATCAGTCCCCCGCTCGGTACGCGCGGATCAACCCCCGCCCGGTGCGCGCGGGGCGGGGATGCGGCGGCCGCCGGGCGGGGCGGCACCGGACGGGTCCGGCCGGTCGACCGCGCCGGGCGGCTGAGGCTCCGGCACACCGGCTTCGCCGGGCGCGCGCGGCACGGGGTCCTCGGACGGGGTGGCCCCGGACGGACCCGGTTCGTCGGCCGCGCCGGGCGAGTAGGGCCCCGGCGCGCCGGTCGTACCTGGCACGCGCGGCACTGGGTCCCCGGGCGGGGTGGCGCCGGACGGGCCCCGTTCGTCGGCCGCGCCGGGCAGGTAGGGCCCCGGCACACCGGTCGTACCCGGCACACGCGACACGGGGTCCCCGGGCGAGGCGACGCCTGACGGACCCGATCCGTCGACCCCGCCGGGCGGGCAAGGCCCCGGCACACCGGCCGCACCCGACACACGCGACACGGGAGTCTCGGGCGTGGCGGAGTCGCGGGGCTCCGGCTCCGGATCGTCGAGCGCGGCCAGCACGCCCAGCGGGACGGGCACGGCGAGCGGCCGGCGGGCGGGGGCCGGCGCCGATGCGGTCCGCCGCGCCGTACCGCCGTCGCGGGCGGCGGCGGCCAGGCAGGTCACGGCGGTTCCGCAGACGCGGCCCTGGCACCAGCCCATGCCCGCGCGGGTGAGGAGTTTGACGGTCCGCGCGTCGTGGGCGCCGAGTTCGGCGACCGCCGCGCGGACGCGGCCCGCCGTCACCTCCTCGCAGCGGCACACGTCCGTGTCGTCGGTGAGCCAGTCCGTCCAGCCCTCCCCCGGCGCGTGGGCGGCGGCCATCGCGTCGGCGAAGGACCGCAGCCGGTCGCGCCGGCGGCGCAGGGCGCGCAGGTGCTCGCCGGGGACGGCACCGGTCCGGCCGGAGAGCCGGAGCGCCACCGCGACACCCGCCACCTCCCCTTCCAGCCAGGCGAGTTGCCACCCGCCGACGCCCGCGGCCTCCCCCGCCGCCCAGAGCCCGGGAACGGTGGTCCGCTGGAGGCCGTCCACGGCGAGGGCGTGGCCGCCGTCCGGGGTGCGGCGGGTGGCGCAGCCGAGGCCGGTGGCCAGTTCGACGCGCGGCTCCAGGCCGTGGCCGACGGCGAGCGCGTCGCAGGCGATCCGGCGGCCGGTGCCGGGGACGGGCCGCCAGTCGCGGTCGAGGCGGGTGACGGTGACGGCCTCCACCCGGTCGGTGCCGTGCACCCGCGTGACCGCGCTCCGGGTGCGTACCGGCACCCGGTGGCGGAGCAACGCCCCGCCGTGGACAGCCGCTTCGAACGCCTTGTGCGGGTTGACGGCGAGGGCGCGCGGGTGGCGGGCGTACCCGAGGTAGCCGGACGCCTCGACGACGGCCGGGACCCGCGCCCCGGCGGCGGCCAGCGAGGAGGCGACGGCGAGCAGCAGCGGCCCGCTGCCCGCGACGACGACCCGCTTCCCGGGCAGCACGAGCCCGGACTTGAGCATCGCCTGCGCGCCGCCCGCGCCGACGACGCCGGGCAGCGTCCAGCCGGGGAAGGGAAGTTGGCGCTCCTGGGAACCGGTCGCCAGGAGCACCGCGCGGGCCCGTACGCGGACCGGCGCGCCGCCGTCGCCGTCGGGTCCGGTGACGGCGTGGACGCTCCACGCGTCCGCGTCCTCCCTGGTCACGGACCAGACGTGGTGGGCGGCGAGGTGGTCGACGCGGCTCGCCGCGAGCCGGGCGCGCAGGGCGGCGAAGGCGGACCGCCCGGGGAGCGTCGCCCGCCGCCCCCGCAGGGCCGCCAACTCCGGTGCCGGGTCACGGAAGTACTGTCCGCCGGGCCGGTCGGCGGCGTCGAGGAGCGCGACGGACAGCCCGAGCCGGGCCGCGGCGACGGCACCGGCCGTCCCGGCGGGGCCCGCACCGATCACCGCGAGGTCGTAGGCGCGGCGGGGGCCGTCGAGCGGGCCCCGGGGCTCAGACGGCGAGTCCGGCACGGCCGTGTCCTTCCTGCGTGGTGACGGCGTCCCCGGGCCGGGCCGGCAGCAGGCAGGCCCGCCGGTTGGGCTCGCCGTTGACGGTGGCGAGGCAGTCGTAGCACTGCCCGATGCCGCAGAACGCGCCGCGCGGCCGGCCGCCGCCGCGCGTCGTCCGCCAGGCGAGCACACCGGCGCCCCACAGAGCGGCGGCGATCGTCTGCCCGGGCAGGGCGCGGACGGGACGCCCGTCGAAGCTGATCTCGAACGCGACGGCGTCGGCCGGGGGGCCGGGGGCGCGGCGACGGGGCATGGCGGGACTCCTTTCGGTGAGGGGAGTTGGGGTGAGGCGACCAGGGGTGCGGAGACCGCCACGCGGCCGGCCCTCCGCCTTCCGCACACACCGGCGCGCTCGGGGCGGCCGGAAGGCCCCCACCAGCGGCACCGGCCGGGAAACCACCCCGCCGGCGAGGGGGGCTGGGGTGAGGCGACCAGGGGTGGGGAGGCCCCCACGCGGCCGGCCCTCCGCCTTCCACGCACACCAGCGCGCCCGGGGCGGCCGGAAGGCCCCCACCAGCGGCACCGGCCGGGAAACCACCCCGCCGGCGAGGGGGGCTGGGGTGAGGCGACCAGGGGTGGGGACGCCACCAAGCGGCCGGCCCTCCCCCGCTGCACACACGGGCGCGCTCTCGACGGCCCGAACGCCCCCACCGGCAGCACCGACCAGGAGCCCCCGGCACCCCCCGGCCGTCACGCCGTCACCCCCGCGAACCGGCCGGGCGTGAACGGCCCCGGGTCGACCGGAGGCCGGTCGCCCGTCAGCAGGGCGGCGATCAACGCGCCGGTGGCCGGGGCGAGTCCGATGCCCGCGCCTTCGTGGCCGCAGGCGTGCAGCAGGCCGGGGACGTGCGGGTCCGGGCCGATCGCCGGGAGGTGGTCGGGGAGGTACGGGCGGAACCCGGCGTACGTCCGCGTCGCGCGCACCGTGCGGAGCACCGGGAACAGGGCGGTGGCCCCCGCCGCGAGGCGGCGCAGCGCCTCCGTGGACAGGGTGCGGTCGAAGCCGACCCGCTCCCGGCTGGCACCGATGAGCACCGGGCCCGCCGGGGTGCCCTCGACGACCGCCGAAGTCTGGAGCGCGGCCGAGCCGCTGGCGACGTCGGTGACGTAGTCCGCCGCGTACACCTTGTGCCGGACGACGCGCGGCAGCGGTTCGGTGACGAGGACGAAGCCGCGGCGCGGGAGGACGGGCAGGCGCGCCCCGGCCAGCCGGGCCACGTCGCCGCCCCAGGTGCCGGCCGCGTTGACCAGGTACGGGGCGTGGACGGCGCCGGCGGGCGTCCGGACGCCGCGTACCGCGCCGCCGGGGCCGGTGAGGACGGCGGTGACGGGCTCGCCGGTGCGCACCCGCACCCGCCCGCCCGCGGCGCGCAGCAAGTGGGCGGCGGCGAGGGCGGGTTGGACCTGCGCGTCCTGGGGGTAGCGGACGCCGCCGGCGAGGCCGGGGGCGAGGTGGGGTTCGAGGTCGCGCAGCCGGTCCGCCGGGACGTCGAGGGCGGTGACGCCCGCCGCCGCCTGGCGTGCGGCGAACGCCCGCAGCGCGTCCGCCCCGGCGGCGTCGGCGGCGACGACGAGGCCGCCCTTGGCCTCGTACTCGACGGCGGCCGGCAGCACGTCGGTCAGCTCCCGCCACAACCGCGTGGAGAGCAGCGCGAGTTGCAGCTCGGGCCCGGGTTCCTTGTCGGAGACCAGGAGGTTGCCCTCACCGGCCCCGGTGGTCCCGCCGGCCACGGGCCCGCGGTCGATGACGGTGACGGAGAGGCCGGCGCGGGCGGCGTAGTGGGCGCAGGCGGCGCCGACGACGCCCGCTCCGACCACGATGACGTCCGAGGAGTCGCTCTGGGGCACGCGCTGTAATATTTCACATTGCACAGCTCTGGCCAAGGGGTGCCGCCGCACGTAACGGCCCGCCCGCCCCGCGCCCCTCCCAACACCGGGCAATGACGACGTCAAACGCGGCATGCCGCACCCGACGGACGGTCATAATTCCGTGCGGACCGAGCGAAGGGCGACATCAGTGACGGACACCCCGGGTCTGGAACCCGCGCCGGGCGTACGGCGCCGACGCGGCATCCACTACGAGCTGCTCGACTGCGCCCTGCGCGGCCACCGCCTCGTCGGCACCGACGCTGCGCGCGTCTCGCCGGAGGACGCGCTCGTGGTGCGCGAGACGCCCGACGGCCACCGCTGGCACCGCTGCCTGCGCTGCGACGCGTGGCTCCCGCTGCCGCCGCCGGACCGCCCGGGGCGCGAGACCCCCGAGTCCCGCGACGCCATCGAACTCCCGCTCCGCGGGCGCCCGTTGCGCGACCGCTACGTCCTCCGCCTGATCGCCCTCGACCGGCTGGTGCACTTCGTCGTCCTCGCCGTCATGGCCGTCGCCGTGTTCGTCTTCGCCCACGAACGCGCCCGCCTCCGGGGTCCCTTCTACCGGGTCGTGGACGACCTCCAGAACGGTGTCGGCGGCCCCAGCGGCGTCCGCGGCCACGGCCTGCTCGGCGACCTGGACAAGGCGTTCGCGGCGCACGACCGCACGCTGTGGGTGATCGGCCTGGTCATCGCCGCGTACGCGGTGCTCGAGGGGGTGGAGGCGATCGGCCTGTGGCGCGCCGCGCGCTGGGCCGAGTACCTGACCTTCGTGGCCACGAGCGTGCTGCTGGTGCCCGAGGTGTACGAACTGCACGAGCGGATCAGCCCGTTGAAGGTCTGCACCCTGGTCATCAACCTGGCCGTGGTGATCTACCTGCTGATCGCCAAGCGGCTGTTCGGCCTGCGCGGTGGTGGCCGCGCGGAGGAGGCGGCGCGGGAGCGGGACAGCGGCTGGGAGGCGCTGGAGCGGATCCATCCGGGCGCCCGCCCGGGCGGCCACGGACGGCAGGGCTGACGGCGGCACGGCCCCGCACGGCATCCGTACGACCGCTGGGCGTACGCACGACGGCACGGCGTCCGCACGACGGCTCGGCGGACGGCGGCGTTCCACCCGCCGGGCCCGCCACCTGCGAGGCTTCGCCCTCATGGCCGAAAATGCACTCCTCAAGTCCTTCTCCCAAGCCCTTGAATGCCGTCACCGACACTGATCCACCAGCGCGTCAGTGGACCTTCACGCTTGGGAGAACCCCCATGAGACGACTCCGCACCGCGGGTCTGGCACTTCTCGGCGCGACGCTCGCCGCCGCCGTCACGGCGAGTCCGGCCCAGGCGTCGCCGGGCGAGACGCGTACGGTGTGCGCCGACTCGATGACCCCGGACGGCTGGGTGGACGTGAACTGGGGCACCAGCGCCTCGTGCCGCGCGATGGGCGGCTCCAACATCAAGATGATCAAGCAGCTGGACGGTCTGCCCGTCGGTACCCAGGTCAACGCCTGCGCCTCCGCCCAACCGCCGAAGGGCTGGACCAAGGTCCAGACGTACTACAGCGGCGGCTGCGTCGTCTTCGTCAACCCCTCCTTCACCCCGAACGCCTGGCTGCTGCAGAAGACGTCCTGACCGGGACCGCGGCGAGGGTGCCCTGACGAGTCCGGCGCGGACCCCGTGGTTCCGGCCGCGCGACGGCCGCCCGGGCCGTAGGGTCCGGCCATGGCCGACTCCTACGTGCCGCACGCCTTCTCCGACGTCGACGCGCACCCCGACCCGGTACACCTGGTCGGCACGCTGCACCGGCTGCGGAGCGAGCCGTTCTTCGTCTCCTACAAGCGGCGCCTGCGCGACCTGCTCCACGCGCGGCCCGGCCGGCGGTTCCTCGACGTCGGGGCCGGCACCGGGGACACCGTGCGGGAACTCGCGGCCGGAACCGGCGCCGAGGCCGTCGCCTGCGACCTGTCCCGGACGATGTGCGCCGAGATGAAGCACGCGGGCCTGCGGCAGGTCGTCGTCGCCGACAGCCGCCGCCTGCCGTTCGAGGACGCGGTGTTCGACGGAGCTTGGGCGGACCGCGTCCTCCAGCACGTCGAGGAACCCGAGCGGGCGCTGGACGAGATGCTGCGCGTCGTCCGCCCCGGCGGCCGTGTCGTCATCTGCGACCCGGACACGGCGACCCAGGCACTCGACATCGACGACCACCGCCTGGCCGCGAAGGTCCTGGGGCTGCGCGAGGGGCACGGCATCCGGCACGGCACCTTCGCCCGCCGCGTGCCGGGCCTCCTCACCGCACGCGGCCTGCTCGACGTCGAAGTCGAGCCGCACACCCTTCTCGTCCGTGACAAGCGCACCGTCGACGGCACCATGGGCATCCGCCACTGGGCCGGCGCCTTCGCCGACCGCGGCCGCCTCTCCCGCGCCGAAGCGCGCCGCTTCGACACGCTCTTGGACGACGCGATCGAGAACGGCCGGTTCCTCTACTCCGTCACCTACTTCCTCACCTCCGCCACCCTGCCCGCCGATCGGGGATGACGGGCGGAGCTTCGACGCCTGCCTGCGCCAGTGGGCGCCCGGAACCCGGCGCCGAAGCGTCCGACGCCGAGACCGAGCGGCCCGCCCGGCCCGGACTACCCGGCCGCGGCGCCCAGTTCGTCCATCCACGCCTCGATCGCGTCCGGTGTCCGCGGGAGCGCTCCCGACATCAGGCGGGCGCCGTTCGCGGTGATGACGAGGTCGTCCTCGATGCGGACGCCGATGCCGCGCAGGGCGGGCGGCAGGGTCTCGTCGTCGGGCTGGAGGTAGAGGCCGGGTTCGACGGTGAGGACCTGACCCTCCTCCAAGACGCCGTCGAGGTAGGCGTCGGCGCGCGCCTGGGCGCAGTCGTGGACGTCCAGGCCGAGCATGTGGCCGCTGCTGCAGAGGGTGTAGCGGCGGTGGAGGTCGCCGTCGGGGGTGCGGAGGACGCCCCAGTCGGTGAGGCCCTCGGCGATGACGCGCATGCCGGCCCGGTGGAAGTCGCGGAAGCTCGCGCCCGGTTTGAGGGCGGCGATGCCCGCGTCCTGGGCGGCGAGGACGAGTTCGTAGACCTGCCGCTGGACGGGCGAGAAGCGGCCGGAGAGGGGGAGGGTGCGGGTGACGTCGGCGGTGTAGAGGGTGTCCGTCTCCACGCCGGCGTCGAGGAGGAGCAGGTCGCGCGGGTTCAGCCGGCCGTCGTTGCGGGTCCAGTGCAGGACGCAGGCGTGCGCGCCGGACGCGGCGATGGTCTCGTAGCCGGTGCCGTTGCCCTCGGCGCGGGCGCGCAGCCCGAAGACGCCTTCGATCCAGCGCTCGCCGCGCGGGTGCGCCAGGGCGCGCGGAAGGGCGCGGACGACGTCCTCGAAGCCGGCGGCGGTGTGGTCCACGGCCTGTTGCAGCTGGCCGACCTCCCAGGCGTCCTTGACGAGCCGCAACTCGCTGAGCACGGCGGCGAGTTCGCCGTCGCCGGTGGCGTCGCGGCCGGGCGGGAGGGCGGCGTCGGCCTCCAGGGGCGCGCAGTGGATGCCCGTCGCGCGTTCGGTCTCGGCGGGGTCCGGCGAGCGGCCGACCCAGAACTCGCCGTGCCGGCGGTCGCGGTAGAACGCCGAGGAGCCGGCGGAGCGGGGCGGGCGCGGCCGGACGTACAGCACCGCCTGATGGCCGTGCGGGCCGTCGGGCTCCAGGACGAGGACGTGGCCGGCCTGGTCCTCGCCCGTCAGGCCGGTCAGCCAGGCGTAGGCGCTGTGCGGGCGGAAGCGGAAGTCGCAGTCGTTGGAGCGGACCTTCGCCGTACCGGCGGGCACGATCAGCCGCTCGCCCGGGAAGCGCGCGGAGAGGCGGGTCCGGCGGGCGGCGGTGGCGTCCGCGAGGGGCGACCGGGTGCTCCCGGACGGCGGCGGTACGGGCGCCCAGCCCGCTCCCATGAAGGCCGCCAGTTCGTCGGACACCGGCAGGTCGTGGCTCATCGTGCGGATGGGGACGGCGGCGGGTCCGGACACGGTCTTCCTCCTGGGACTTCGCGACGGCTGTACCATTTCACATTACGGTGTTACAGGTCACATGTCATGAGCCGCGATACGGAAGAGGCCGCTCCCCCGCCGCGGTGAGCGGCGTCGCGGGGAGCGGCCTCTACGGTCGGAGCCGGGCCCGGGGCGTCAGGCCAGCGGCGCCGGGTACGTCGGGTACTCCACCCCGGAGACGTACTGGACGACGCGGACGACCTGGCAGGAGTAGCCGAACTCGTTGTCGTACCAGAGGTAGAGGATCGCGTTGTCGCCCTCGACCTTGGTGGCGCCGGCGTCGACGATCGACGCGTGGCGCGAGCCGATGAAGTCGCTGGACACGGCGTCGGGCGCGCTGATGAAGTCGATCTGGCGCTTCAGCGGCGAGGTCAGCGACACGTTGCGGAGGTAGTCGAGGACGTCCTCGCGCGTGGTCTCGCGGGCCAGCCGCAGGTTGAGGATGGCGATCGAGACGTCCGGCACCGGGACCCGGATGGAGCTGCCGGTGATACGCGCCTTGAGGTCGGGCAGCGCCTTGGCGACGGCGGAGGCGGCGCCGGTCTCGGTGATGACCATGTTCAGCGGCGCGGAGCGGCCACGGCGGTCGGAGTTGTGGTAATTGTCCAGCAGGTTCTGGTCGTTGGTGAACGAGTGGACGGTCTCCACGTGACCGTTCAGGACGCCGTACTCGTCGGCCATCGCCTTCAGCGGCGGGACGATCGCGTTGGTGGTGCAGGACGCGCAGGAGATGATCTGCTCGTCCGGCTTGATCATGTCGTGGTTGACGCCGTGGACGACGTTGGGGACGTCGCCCTTGCCCGGGGCCGTCAGCACGACCTTGGCGATGCCCGGCTGAAGGTGCTTGGAGAGGCCCTCGCGGTCGCGCCACTTGCCGGTGTTGTCGATGAGGATGGCGTCCTTGATCCCGTACGCCGTGTAGTCCACGGTCGTCGGGTCGTCGGAGTAGATCACCTGGATCTCGGTGCCGTTGGCGATGATCCGGCTGTTCGCCTCGTCGACGGTGATCGTGCCCTGGAACTGGCCGTGGATGGAGTCGCGCCGCAGCAGCGAGGCGCGCTTCACGATGTCCTGGCCCGCGCCCTTGCGGACCACGATGGCGCGCAGCCGCAGGCCGTTGCCCGAGCCGGCCTTCTCGATCAGCAGCCGGGCGAGGAGGCGGCCGATGCGGCCGAAGCCGTACAGCACGACGTCGCGCGGCTCACGGCGCTCGATCTTGTTCTCGCCCAGCGCCCCGGCGACGGCCTCGGCGGTGAACTCCTCCACGGACAGCCCGCGGTCGTCGGCCTGGTAGGTCGCGGCGAGCATGCCGATGTCGATCTGCGACGGCCCGAGGTCGAGCGTGGTGAGCGCCCGCAGGAACGGCATCGTCTCGGTGACCGCGAGCTCCTCCCCCGCGATCTGCCGGGCGAACCGGTGGGTCTTGAGGATGCTGACCACCGACTTGTTCACCAGGGAGCGGCTGTGGACCAGGACGGTGACGTCCCGCTCCCGGTGCAGCTTCCCGATGATCGGGATCATCGATTCCGCGATCTCCTCGCGGTACTTCCAGTTGGCGAACGTGTCGTCATTGACAGTCACAGGCGTATCTTTCGAGCTAGGCGGCGCTCATATGCTAACCCCACGCCTGTTCGACGACTCAAGGGGTGGCGGTGGCTGGTTCCTCACACTCCTGGACGCCGGTGCCGGCCGAACCCGATGATGGCGTCGCGACAGACCGGCGGCGATGCGTTCACTGACATGCCGACCGCGCGGGCGCCTGGGGAAGCCGGGCGCGGGAGGGGGACGAGAGCCATGAGTACGCCGGTGCACGTATCGCGGCTACGCCTGGGCCACCGGGCGAGCCTGACCCGCACCGAGGGGCTGCGGAGCACGACCTACCACTCGCAGTGGCAGCTGTTCCCGCTCGGTGCGGTCCACCGGCCGGAGTCGGGGTCCGTCGTCCTGGACACTGTCTGCGGCCACTGCCGCGTCCCGGTCAGGGTGGTGCTGGACTCGGCGCCGACCGCGGCGCGGAAGAAGCAGAACCGCGGCGTGCTCGGCTGGGTCATGCTTCTGGCCGGGGTGGCCCTGATCGTGACCGCCTGCCTCATCGGGGGCGGCGGCGCTGCTCCGGGCCTGGCCGGCGTGACCGGCTTGTTCGCCGTACTCGGCAGCTTCGGGGTGAGGAGCACGGGCAAGGCGTACCCAGGGGCCGGCCTGGATCGCGACCAGCCCGCCGCCACCCGGAATCCGCACCGGATCTTCGTCCGCTGACGACGGGGCCTGGCATCACCCGCTGGGCCCGGCCCCACAGCCCGCCGGGCCAGGACGAGTGACTCGGTCGACTCGGTCGAGCGACGAAACCTCAGGCCGGTTCGCCCGGCACGACCGGATCAGCCGGGTCGGCGGACCGCTTTGTCCATGGTGAGCTCACCGGCGGCGTTCCAGCGCTGCCTCCTCATCAACCGGCCGTGCTCGTCCAGGACGACCAGCTCCGACAGCCGGCCGTTGGAGTGCCAGTGCCGCCACTCACCCACGGCGGCGCCCATCCGGGTAACGCCCTCGGTCCGCTTGGTCCCGTCCGGCCACCACGCCTGCTGCGGCCCGTGTTCGACGCCGTCGGCGTAGCTGAAGAGCGTCACCAGCTGCCCGCTGTCCGCGTGCCCCTCGACCTCGCCGGTGAAGAGTGCGTCCTGGTAACAGGTGCGCCCGTACTCGTCCAGCTGCACCTGATCGGCGCCGATTCGCATCGCCTGCTCCGTCACGGGGGTCATGGCCGCTCTCTCGACCGTGGACCAGCGCCCCCTCGGGGCGTCCACGACGTCAAGCGGCGTGCGTCCAGGAAGCGTTACGGCCGTGGCGCTTCCTCCGTCTACATATCTGACGTACCTAACGTACCTTAACGACGATCAAGAAGCCGACCTGTGGAAACGGCGCGACGACTCGCGGCGGCGGAGCTCGGCCACCCTGTTGATCAGGTCCTGGAGGGACCGGCCGTAGCGGTCGAGGGCGGGGAACACCAGGGTGTCCCCGGCGTCGAGGAAGGCGTGGCATGCCTTGAGCTCCGGGGGGGCGGGGGCCGCCGGATCGCGCTCACCGTCGCGGCGGCCCTGGCCATCCGGCCGGCCGTCTGAGGGCAAGGCGACTTCCGGCCCCCGCCTCTCGTGGACCGCACGCGCCCGGCCGGGCGACGTCCGCCGCCCGGCACCCCGCGTCAGGCGGGCAGCACCGCCTCGATGGCGGCCGTCACCTCGGGGGCGTCGGGCTCGGTCCGCGGGCCGAACCGGGCCGCCACCGTACCGTCGGGGGCGATGACGAACTTCTCGAAGTTCCAGCGGATGTCCCCGGTGTGCCCCTCGGCGTCGGGAGTGTCCACGAGCCCGGCGTACAGCGGGTGCCGCTGCTCGCCGTTGACGTCGATCTTCTCCGTCAGCGGGAACGTCACACCGTAGGTGGCCGAGCAGAAGGTGGCGATCTCGTCCGCGCTGCCGGGCTCCTGGCCCATGAACTGGTTGCAGGGAACGCCCAGCACGGTGAAACCGCGGTCGGCGTACCGCTGCTGGAGCTTCTCCAGGGCGGCGTACTGCGGGGTCAGGCCGCACCGGGAGGCGACGTTGACGACGAGGACGGCCTTGCCCCGGTACCGGGCGAGGTCGGCGGGGCCGCCGGTGAGGGCGTCGATCCGCACGTCGTGGAAGGCGGGGGTGGAGGGGGCGGACATGTGCGCTCCTTGGGTCGTCCTCGTCGGACCGGCCGCCGTTGGGCCGGGTCGGTGCGTGCGGAGGCGATTCTTGCGGACGGACACGCGCGGCGCGCCGCCGCCTCCCCCTCCGTCCGGGGCGCCCGGTGACCCGCCGCGCCGCACGGGCCCGGTGCGTCGACGCTGCGGCACTAGGGGGTGAGCACGATCTTTCCCCGGGCGTGGCCGGTCTCGCTCAGCCGGTGGGCCGCGGCCGCGTCGTCGAGGGGGAAGACGGCCGCGACCGGCACGGTGAAGCGGCCCTGACCGGCGAGAGCGGCGGCCACGGCCAGTCCTTCGAGCGCCTGCGGGTCCGCTCCCGGGCCCGCCGAGCGTGTGTGGTGGACCCCGTGCTCCGCGGCGTTCGTGTCGGCGATGGTCACCACCCGGTCCGGGCTTCCTGCGAGGTCCACCAGAGCGGGCAGCGAGCCGGAGCCCGCGCAGTCCAGGGCGGCGTCGACTCCGTCCGGTGCCAGGGTGGCGACCCGCTCCTCCAGCCCGGGGCCGTAGGTGGTCGGCGTCGCCCCCAACCCCGCGACGAACGTGTGGTTGCGCACCCCGGCCGTACCGATGACGGTCGCGCCGCGGGCCGCCGCGAGTTGGACGGCGACCGTGCCGACCCCGCCGGCCGCGCCCTCGATCAGCAAAGTCGTGCCGGCGCCGACCCTCAGCCGGTCGAGGGCCCGCGTGGCGGTCTCGACGTTCCCGGCCGCGCCGCCGGCCTGCTCCCAGCTCAGCGCGTCCGGCTTCCGCGCCCAGGCGGCCAGGACCGCGTACTCGGCGTTCGCGCCGCCGAGTTCCGCCACGTCGACGAGGCCGAAGACCTCGTCGCCCGGCCGGATGCCGGTCACCCCTGGGCCGACCTCGTCGACGACGCCCGCGGCGTCCATGCCGAGCACGTGGGGCAGGCGCAGCGGCGCCACGTCGCGGAACCGGCCCGCACGCAAGCGGCAGTCGGCGGGAGTGAGGCCCGATGCCCGCACGCGCACCCGGATGCGGTCCCGGCCCGCGTGCGGTTCCGGTACGTCGGCGACCCGCAGGACGCTCGCGGGGCCGTACTCGGCGAAGGTCAGTGCTCTCATGGCGTCGGACGTTAGTCGGAACACCCCGTCCGTCTGGCTAAAGTGAGAGTGGTGACGGACCCTTTGCCTCACTCCCCGCTGTCTCACTCCCCCATGCCTCACTCCCCGCGCTCCGACGCCCGGGACAACCGGGAGCGCATCCTCGCCGTGGCCCGCACGACCTTCGCCGAGCGGGGACTGGACGTGGCGATGCGCGAGATCGCACGGCGTGCCGGGGTAGGACCCGCGACCCTCTACCGGCACTTCCCGGCCAAGGAGGTGCTGGTCACCGAAGCCTTCCGCGAGCGGATGACGGCCTGCACGGCTGTCGTCGACGAGGGACTGGCCGACCCCGACCCGTGGCGCGGCTTCCGCCTGGTGATCGAGGCGGTGTGTGAAATGCGGGCGCGGGACCGGGGGTTCACCGCGGCGTTCGCCTCGGCCTACCCCCGCGCGATCGACTTCACCGCGGACCGGGAGCGGGCACTGGGCAAGGCGGCCGAACTCGCCCGCCGGGCCAAGGCGGTCGGCAAGCTGCGCCCGGACTTCGTCCTGGACGACCTGATCATGGTGCTCATGGCCAACGGCGGCATCCGGACCGCCTCTCCGGCCGCCGCGGTGGCCGCCTCACGGCGCTTCGCCGCGCTGTTGATCCAGGGCATGCGGGCCGATCCGGCCGGCCCGCCGCTGCCCCCGCCGGTCCGGCTGCCACAGGCGGTCGTGACGTAGCGCCGCATCAGGCCGCGGGCACACCGCCCGCGCGCGGTCCGGTCGAGGCGTTCACCCCGCCGGTTGCAAAGCCGCGTTCGCGCCGCGTCCGGTGGCGGACGGGAGGGGGTGGTGGGGGAACGTTCCCGGGGTGTCGGCGGGTGTGTTCCCGTCCGCAACGCAAGGCCCGGATCGGGTGACGGGACACGCCCGGGTGAATCGCACAGCGGGCGGCGGGCCGCGCGGCCCGTCATTGCTGGACCATTGACGACGGGTCGAATTCCCGCTCGATCAGGCGCACTTGGGGAGCCGTGACGTCCCCGATCGGGGGTCGTTTTTCCGAGCACCCGTCCGATCCGGCCCGTCAATGAGGAGGCGCGGTGCATCACCGCAACGAACGTCACTCGCCCACCATGGAGGCGCCCTTGCCGTTCGCATTCCGATCCGTGCAGAGTCCGCCGGTTCGCCGGCGCCGCAAGGAGGCCGGCACGCGTGGCACGGACACCTGTCCGGTCGACGTGACCGTGCTGCTGCAGCGGGAGGACGGGCGCGTGCTGCTCGTCCCCCGGCCCGGCCCGCTCGCCCCGCCCACCGGCGTGCTGCGGCACGGCGAACCGGTCACCGCGCGCGCCCTGTCCGAGGTCCGGCGGCAGACCGGCGTCGGCGTGGACCCGGGCGACCTGGAGTTCTGCCACCTGGTCCACCGCCGTACCGCGGGCGGGCGGGGGCGGCTCGCCGTCGTGTTCACCGCCCAGCGATGGACCGGCCGGCCGCGGCCGGCGACGGTGTGGGCCGATCCGGCCCGGCCGCCCGCCGCCCGTACGCCCCGCACGGCGGCGCTGCTCGCCGAGTTCACCGCCGGGGCGCTGCTGTCCCTCCAGGGCTGGACCGTCACGGACGGAGGGGAGGCGTGAGGATCACCCGAGGAACGCGGGGCGTGCGCGAGGGGACGGAGGCCGGCGAGGGGTCCGCGTCCGAACGGCTGCTGTTCGGCGGGCCGTTGCTGTACGACGCGCGCTGGGCCGACCACCACAACGCCTACTTCGAGATGTCGCTGTGGGCGATGGCGCTGCAACTGCCCCGCATGGTGGCGTTCACCGCGCGCCTGGCCCTGCGCGCCGACCGCCGCGCGCTGTGGACCGTGGGCCTGGGCGAGCTGGTCCGGGGCATCGGGCAGGCCGTGGGACTGATCGCGGTCAACAGCGTGCTGGCGACCGTCCTGGCCGCGGGGACGATCGGCCACCGGGTGCAGTCCGCGGTCCCCGCCATGATCGGCGTCGCGGTGACCGGGGTCGTGGGCGCGCTGGCCGACGCCGCGTCCACGGCCGGTACCGGCCGGCTGGAGCCCAAGGTGGAACGGGTGGCCACCGAGATGTACCTGGCGCGGGTCGCGCGGGTGGAGCTGGCGGCGATCGAGGACGCCCGCTTCAACCGGCTGATGGACTCCGCCCAGTACGGAGCGGGTTCCGCCCGCCGCATGGTCAAGGTGTGCACGGGAGTGATCGGTTCCCTGGTGAGCTTCGCGGCGGCGGCCGGCGTCCTCACCGTCCTGCACCCGGTGCTGCTGCCGCTGCTGATCCTGATGACCGTCCCCCGCTCCTGGGCCTCGCTGCGCAGCGCCCGCGCCCGGTACGCCAGTTACCTGCGCTGGATGCAGCACGCCCGGGCGGGCCGGCTGCTGACGCAGACGCTGATGCGGACGGGCCCCGCCGCGGAGATCCGCGTCCACGACGTCGGCCCGTTCCTGCTGCGCCACTTCCGCGCGATGGCCGAGGCGTCCGAGGCCGAGCAGTCCCGGCTGGCGACCGGCCGGGCCCGGGTCCGGCTGCTGGCCTCCGCCCTGACCGGGCTGGCCGCCGCCCTGACGTACACGTCGCTGGGCGCGCTGCTGGCCACGGGCGTGATGTCGCTGTCCATCGCGGGCACGGCCGTCCTGGCCATCCGCGGCGGCGGGCAGAGCCTGACCGCCCTCGTCCTCCAGGTCAACAACCTGTACGAGGAGTCGGCCTACGTCGGGGACCTGGAGCGGCTCTTCACGGAGGCGCGGAAGTACACGATCCCGTCAGGCGGCGAACCGGTGCCGGACAAGGTGTCGTCGATCCGCTTCGAGAACGTCACCTTCCACTACCCGGAGGACGACGACGGGCAGGACGACGACGGGCAGGGCGGGGCGGAGAAACCCGCCGAGCGCAAACGGCCGGCCCTCAAGGACGTCACCCTCGACATCCCGGCCGGCCGGATCGTCGCCCTGGTCGGCGAGAACGGCTCGGGCAAGACGACCGTATCGAAGCTGCTGGCCGGCCTGTACCACCCGGACGCGGGCGCCGTCCGGTGGGACGGCGTCGACGCCCGCACCCTGGACCGCGACCGGCTGTGGTCGCGGATCGGCATGGTCGGACAGGACTTCCACCGCTGGCCGTTCACCTGCCGGATGAACGTCGCCGTCGGCCGCCCGGACCGGCCGGTGGACCAGGCGGCGGTGGAGGAGGCCGCCGCGTACACCGGCGCCGACACGGTGGTGGCGGAGCTGCCGCACGGCTGGGACACCCTGCTGTCGAAGGGCTACCGGGGCGGGCACCAGATCTCCGGCGGCCAGTGGCAGCGGCTCGGCATCGCCCGCGCCCGCTACCGCGACGCGGACATCCTGATCGTCGACGAGCCGACCTCCGCCCTCGACGCGCGCGCGGAGCTGGAGGTCTTCGAGCGGATCCGCAAACTGGCGGACGGCGGGCAGACGGTCGTCCTGATCACCCACCGCCTCGCCTCCGTCCGGCACGCGGACCTCATCCACGTCCTGGACAAGGGCGAGTTGGTCGAGTCCGGCACCTTCGAGGAACTGCTGCGCCCGTCGGCCGCCGGCCTCTTCCGCGAGCTGTACGAGATGCAGCGCGCCCAGTACCAGGACGTGCGGGTGCCGGGGCGGCGGATGCCCGACGACGCGGAGGAGGGCAGCGCGGCGCGGTGAGGGGCGCGGCGGCGCCGGGGGTTCGCGGGCGAGCACCCCGGCGCCGTCGCCATACCGTTGCCGTTTCCGTTGCCGTTGCCGTCGCTGTCGCGGTCGCCGCCGTCGTCAGGAGGCGGGTTCCAGCGCGGCGTCGACGAGGGCCAGTTCCTCCTCCGTGAAGGTGAGGTTCCGGGTCGCGGCCAGGCTGTCGTCGAGCTGCGCCGTACTGCTGGCCCCGACGATCACGGAGGTCACCGTGGACCGCAGCACCCACGCCAGCGCGAGCTGCGCCAGGGTCTGGCCGCGCTTGACGGCCACGTCGTTCAACGCCCGCAACCGGACGACGAGTTCGGGCGTGACGTCGGCCGAGGTGAGGAACGGGCTGGCGCCGGCCGCCCGGGAACCGGGCGGGATGCCGTCGAGGTAGCGGTCGGTCAGCAGGCCCTGGGCGAGGGGCGAGTAGACGATCGCGCCGACCCCGAGTTCGTCGAGCGCGTCGAACAGTTCCTCCTCGGGGGCGCGGTCGAGGAGGGAGTAGCGGGGCTGGTGGAGGAGGAGCGGGGTGCCGAGGTCGCGGAGGATGCGGGCGGCCTCGCGGGTCTGCTCCGGCGGGTAGTTGGAGACGCCGGCGTAGAGGGCCTTGCCCTGCCGGACGGCCGTGGCCAGGGCGCCCATGGTCTCCTCCAGCGGGGTGCCGGGGTCCGGGCGGTGGGAGTAGAAGACGTCCACGTACTCCAGGCCCATGCGGCGCAGGCTCCGGTCGAGGGAGGCCAGCAGGTGCTTGCGGGAGCCCCACTCGCCGTACGGGCCGGGCCACATCAGGTAGCCGGCCTTGGTGGAGACGACCATTTCGTCGCGGTGGGCGCGCAGCCCGCCGTCGAGCACCCGGCCGAACGCGGTCTCGGCCGCTCCCGGCGGCGGGCCGTAGTTGTCGGCCAGGTCGAAGTGGGTGACGCCGTGGTCGAACGCGTGGGTGACGAGGGCGCGCTGGGTGTCGAGGTCGCGGTCGGTGCCGAAGTTGTGCCACAGGCCGAGGGAGACGGCGGGGAGCTTCAGTCCGCTGCGGCCCGCGCGGCGGTAGGGCATGGTGGCGTAGCGGTCGGGGTTGGCGAGGTACAAGGCAGACCTTTCCGTGGTTCCGGCCGGGTCTCCAGCTTGGCCGACGCGGACGGCCGCCACCAGCACCCCGGGCCGGGGGCGGCGGGGCCGTGCGAAGGCGGGCGGTCCCCGGGGCCGCGCCCGGGGCTCACGCCCGGCGGCTCGCCGCCTTCGCGCCCCGGCCGTCGGGCTCGGTGTTCTTCACGAAGGCGGCTCGTTCGTCGGCCCGGCCCCGCCGCAGGACGCGGCCGAAGGTCTCGGCGTACGGGTGCGGGTTGGCGCGGGGGTAGGCGTAGGTGAGGACGGCCTCCGGGGCGCCCGTGAGCGGCAGGTACAGGATGTCCGGGTCCGGGTGCTGGGCGGCCACCGACACCGGGAGCACGCCGACACCGCGCCGGGCGGCGACGGCGTGCAGGTACTCCTCGATGTTGGAGGTCTCGGCGGCGATCTCGGGGGTGGCGTCGGCCGGCCAGTCCCGTGGGGTGAGGGTGCCGCTGACCGTGTTGACGACGAGACAGCGCCGCCCGAGGTCCCGCCAGGTGACCCGCTCGCGCACGGCCAGGGTGGAGTTCCGGGAGACGGCCGCGATGCGCGGCTCGCGCAGGATCTCGGTGGTGACCAGCCGCGGGTCGTGGACGGTCCCCCAGAGCAGCGCCGCGTCGACGGAGCCGTCGCGCAGCCCGGCGGTGCGGTCGTCCCGGCGCACGGTCCGCACCCGGACGAGGTGCCGCTCCTCCAGCACGGCCTGGGCCCGGCGGCCCCGCTGGAGGGGGAAGCCCCAGGCGTAGCCGAGGCGCAGCGACGACTGCGGTTCGGCGGGCCGGAGCGCCGTTTCGAGCTGCGGCAGGAGGAGTTGGAGATCGTCCCGCAGGCGGTGCCCCTCCTCGGTGAGGCGGGGATGGCGGGTGCTGCGGTCCAGCAGCGTCCGGCCCAGCTCTTCCTCCAGGCGCCGGATGTGCCGGCTGAGGGTGGGCTGGGAGATGCCGAGCCGGTCGGCGGCCCAGGTGAAGTGCTGTTCCTCGGCCAGGGTGAGGAAGTACCGCAGGTGACGGAGGCCGATGTCCATGGGGGTCATGCTAGGCGGCCCCGCCTCCGGCCCTTGCCCCTGGTCCCGGTGGTTTCCCCAGGTCAGGACGGTGTCGATGTCGGCTCCTCAGATCGTCGGGTGGCGCCGCGCACCACGGTCAGGTGCAGGGCGAGGGCGAGCAGCGTGAGGGCTCCCGTGCAGTACGGCAGGGCGCCGGGGGAGGTGCCGAACCCCAGGACGAGGCCGCCGAGCGCGGAGCCGATGCCGCTGCCGAGGTAGACGGCGGAGCTGTTGAGCGAGACGGCGACCGTGGCGTGCCGCGGCTGGGCCGCGATCAGCTGGTGCTGCTGCGGCACCTGGACGGCCCACCCGGCCGCGCCCCAGACGACGAGCGGGACGACCGTCAGGGCCACGGCGGTGTGGGCGGCGGCGGGCAGGGCGAACTGGGCGGCGGCGATGAGGGCCAGGACGCAGGTGACCGCGGCGAAGGGGCGGCGGGTCCGGTCGACGACGGGTCCGATGAGCAGGCTGCCGACGATGCCGCCCGCGCCCCAGGCCCACATGGCCCAGACCGTCCCGTCGGTGTGGGCGGCGTCCTCCAGGAACTCGGCGAGGTAGGTGTACAGGCCGAGGCTGGAGACGCCGCCGAGCAGCGAGACGGTGACGATGCCGGCGACCCGGCCGCCGGCGAGGGCGCGCACCCGCTGCCCCAGCGGCGGCGGAGCGCTCACCTCGACGTCCGGCAGCCGGACGACGCCGATCAGGGCGACCGCGCCCAGCGCGGTGATCAGCCACAGTGTGCCGCGCCAGCCCATGTGCGACGCGAGGAGCATGCCGGCGGGGACGCCGACGACGGTGCCGACGCTCAGTCCGCCCATGACGGTGGCGAGTGCGCGGCCACGCCGTTCGGGGGAGGTGAGGCCGGCCGCGGTGGCGGCGGCGATGGGCGAGTACACGCCCGCGCCGACGCCGGCCACCGCCCGGGCGATCAGCAGGACGCCGAGGGTCGGGGCGAGGGCGGTCAGCGCGTTGCCGAGGGTGAAGACCACGAGCGCCACGCCGAGCACGGTCTTCGCCGGCCGCGCGGCGAGGAGTGTGGCGAAGACCGGGCCGCCCAGCGCGTAGCAGAGCGTGAACACCGTGACCATCTGTCCGGCCGAGGACGCGGAGACGTCCAGGCCGTCCGCCACCAGGGGCAGCAGTCCGGCCATCACATAGGCGTCCACGCCGAGCGCGAACGTGCCGAGCGCCAGCAGCGGGATGAACGCGCGGCGGCGGTCGCGCGTGGGTGGGGTGGTGGGTTCGGTTGTCTGTGTGACGCTCATCCGGGGCGTTCCAAGTCCTTTTCGTCGATGGCCGGTTCATTGGTGACCGGCCGACGGCTCGGCGGTCCTGTCGGGGGGCGCCGTGGCCGTACGTGCTCCCCCGCAGCGGCGGGTGGCACGACGAACCGCCGTTCACCCGACGGCTTCACACGTCGTCGGAGGCGAAGCCGGTGGGGTATGGATGGCATTTACATACAGTGGGCCGCGCTCCCGCAAGCGGGGCTTCCGCATCTCACATGCGGCATCTGTATGACGCCACGTCACGGCGGCGGACGGCGACGGCCACTGAGACGGCGGTCACACCGGCGGGGGGCGGGGGGGGAGCGGACTCGGACACTGGTGAGGACCTGCGGGGACAGCGTCTTGATCACCGTGTCGGTCCGGCGGACCTGCCGCGGCGTCTCCGGGTGACAGGCCGGCGCGGCGCCGAGTCGTCGCGGCCGGCCCGGGCCGCCTGGGCGGGCATCTCCCGGCGGCGGCCCGGCCGGCGCCGTCAGCGGGGCGGTGGCCGCCGGGGCATCCGAGTAGCCGCGGTGAAAGGGCGGGAAGACCGCGCCGTCACGGGCGGCCGCGAGACACAGCCGGGCACGGCCGGTGCCGCGCGCCGTCCGGAGACCGCGGAGCCCGTAGAGGCCGCGCCGGACGGCGGAGGCTACGGCGGCCGCCGGACGGCGCCCCGGCTGCCGGAGAACACGCCGAACCGTCAGAAACCGGACGCGTCACAACGCTTCGCCGTCGTCCTTGATGCGCACGGCCTCCTCTTCGGCGGAGAGGCCGTCGGTCGTGCCCTCCTGGGCGTACACGTCCTGGTTGCGCGGGCGGTCGGGGTCGGGCTCGTCGTAGAGCAGCCCGGCGGGCTCCTCGTCGCCGGCCTCCGCGCCGGGGGCGGGCTCGTCGGGTTCGGGCTCGTCGCGGGCGGGCCGGGTGGGTCCGGCGAGGCGGGCGGGGTCCGCCTCGGGCTCCTCCTCGTCCAGCCGTTCGTCCAGTGGCCGACCTTCCCGCAACTCCTCGGCGGTCGGCCGCTCCTCGGTGACGGCGGTGGGGGTGTCCCCCGGTACCGGCATCCGCTGGGGGTCGCTCGACCGCTGCTGTTCCGGCGTGCCGTCCTGCAGGTCGGGGATGCCCTCGTCCTCCGGGGAGGCGCCGGGGTCGTGGGGGGTGGTCACGAGGTCTCCTTCCCTTCGGGTCCTTCGGGGTTCTCCTTGGTACGGCCCTTCCGGCCGCGTTCCCCGGGCGGGCGGCCGTAACCGGGCGGCGGGTCGACCTCGACGGGCGGGTGCCACGGGCCGCGCCGCACTTCCTCACCGGGCTGCAGTCCCTCGACGGGGCCCTCCGCGATCTCCGGCTGCTGTACGTCGCTGCCGGCCACGTTCGGCGTGTCGCCCTTGCCGATCGGCGCGGGCCGCGCGCGCGGTGCCCCGCCCTCGTCCCGCCGCCTCCCGCTCCGCTCGCCCTGCCGCTCCGGCTGCCGGGCGCTGTCGTCTGCCTGCATGACGTACGTCCTCCGTTCCTTCGCGTTCTCGGGACACGGTCACCGGCGTCCGGCCGGCCCTGCGGGCGCCGGCGCCGGCTCGGTGACGATCACGCGCCTGCCCGCGCAGGGCGGCCCCGACGCCTTCCGAGCGCCTTCGTTCGCCTGGCGAGTAACCCCTGGGGCGCGGCGTACGCAAGGCGGCTCCGTCAGTGGGCTTACGCCACTCGGGTGGGTCAGAGGCGGAGGCGCCGCGCTGTTCCATCGGGACGTGGTGCTCGCCGGTGGGCGGCGCCCGTGCGCCCAGCCCGGGAAGGCGCGGGAGCCGCCTCGCCGCCGGCCCCTTGCGGCACGGGACCTGCGCCGGGTGCGTGGGCTACTCGGTCTCCGGCCTCCGGGCCCGGACTGCGAGGTCGACGCGGCGGAAGGCGTCGTCGGAGTCGAGGTCCCAGAATCTGACGGTGCGGTCGTCGCCGCCGCTCATCAGGGTCTTTCCGTCCGGGCTGAAGGCCAGCGGCCCCACTTTGTCGGTGTGCCCGGTGAGGGTCAGCGTCGGTTGCCCGGTGCCGATGTCCCACAACTGGATGGTGTGGTTGTCGTCGGCAGCGGCGAGGGTGCGTCCGTCAGGGCTGAAGGCCAGCGCTTCAAGGCCGGTGAGGGAGCGGCGGCGCAGTCTGGTGGCCCGGAGCGTGAGCGAGTACGGCCGACCGGGCGCGGCACGGACCTGCCATACCGCGATGCTCTGGTCGCTGAGGGTGGCGGCCAGCCGGGTGCGGTCCGGGCTCAGGCTCAGCACGAGCCCGACACCCACTCCCGTCGGGAAGGGGGAGTCGGCCAGAGGTCGTCCGGCCGCGTCGAGCAGTTCGAGTCTGTCCCCGTGGGGTCTGGCGAAGAAACGACCTTGGGGATCGGCAGCCAGTGCCCTGGACTCATGATCGTGAAGCTGGTTCAGCAGGCGCCTGGTGCGCACGTCCCAGATCCTCGTCACACCGAGGTCGTTCGTGCTGAGCACCTCGTCCGTGCCGGCGAAGGCGATCGAGCGGCCCCATTCGTGGTCTTCGTTCTTGACCTCGACCGGCAGCCGCCACAAGCCGCCGGTGCGGATGTCCAGCAGCCACACCTGCGGGGAGTCGGTGACGATGCCGAGCGTCCGGCCGTCCGGTGAGAACGCCACCCGCCACACCCTGCCGTCCGGCAGCGGCAGTCGGCGCTGCCGGACCAGGCGGAGGTACCGGCCGTCGCGTGCGTTCGGCCGTCGGCGCCATACGCGCACGATGCCGTTGTCGTCTCCGGTGCCCAGCAAGGTGCCATCCGGGCTCGATGCCAGACCGCGCACCCGGGCCGCCGGCGAGAAGATCCGCTCTGGTCCGGTCATGTCCCACAACACCGCGTTGCCGTCCATGCCGACGCTGGCCAGCCAGTGCCCGTCCGGGCCGAACGCGACGCCGAAAGCACGGTCGGTGTGACCGGTCAGCTTCTCGGTCATCGCTCCCGTCTCCGCGTCCCACAACTGGACACTGTGGTCGTAGGAGGCGGTGGCCACCAGTTTTCCATCACGGCTGAAAGCGGCGTCGAAGACGGCGTCGCCCGCGGACAGACGGTGCTTGTCGCGCCCGGTCGGGACGTCCCACAACACAGCGGTGTGATCGTCGCTGGTGGAGACCAGCGTCCGGGAGTCCGGGCTGAAGGCGACATGGATGACGGAGAATCTGTGTACGCGGGGAAGCAGACGCGGCTCAGCGCCGCCGTCCCGCCGCCACAGCCGGATGTCCTGGTCACGGGCGCACGCGGCCAGAGTGCTCCCGTCCGGGCTGAAGGCGACCCCGAGGACCGGGCTGTGCAGGTACCGAGGCCGGGTCCGGAACCTGCCCGAATCCGTGTCCCACTGCCGTACCGCGCCGTCGTTGCCGGCGGCGGCGAGGGTTGCGCCGTCCGGGCTGAACGCCAGCGCGTTGACATCATGCGCCTGTTCGGAAATCGCCCGGATCCAGTGCGGCGCCCTCGGATCGGTCACATCCCATTCGTCGATCCGCCGGCCGGTGGAGACCGCGAGCAGGTGACCGCGCGGGGCGAAGGCGAGCGGGCCCGGCGCGCCCTGCGCGATTCCGCCGAAGGGTTCGCGGGCGTACGCGGGGTCGGGTGGGGAGAGTGGAGCGCCGCCGGTGCCGGGAGCCAGGGTGGCCGTCTTCCGCCGCCGGTCAGGCTGGAACAGGCTCACCCGTCCGTTGGTACCGGCGGTGGCGAGCACTCCCGACTGCGGGTCGAAGGCCAGGGTCCACTGACTTCGCTGCCCGGTCGGCATCGCCCCGGCGAAACGCGAGCCGGTCGCGGACGCCAGCGCGGCGGCGGCGCCCGGGGCCGAGCGGTCTCGCGCGTACGCGGAAGTGACCAGGGAAAGGCCCAGCTCCGGCTGCTGGTCGGCGGAGATGTTCTCGTAGCGTGCCATCAACGCGGCCGCGGTCGCCTGGCGGGATGCGTGATCCGCCCGCTGGTACAGGACGAAGCCGACCCCGCCGGCGATCAGGAGCAGGGCGAGCAGCACCGCCTGTCCTGTCACCAGCGCCCGCAGCCGTCGCCGTCTGCGCTGTTCGGCCCGCCGCGCGGCCTCCTCCGCCGTCGTGGAGGCGGCGAGGAACTCGGTTGCCAGCGGGCTGAGTCCGAACCGCTCACCGTCGACATCGGCCCAGGAACGGGCCGGAGCCAGGCGGGTGCCCCGGTAGAGCAGGGCCGCATCCCGCCGCTCGGCCGCCCAGCTCACGGCGTCCTGTTCCAGTCGTTGGTGTGTCACCAGGCCGGAGCGGTCCTGTTCGATCCACTCGCGCAGCCGTGGCCAGGCGCCCAGCAGGGCTTCGTGGGTGAGTTCGACGGTGTCCGCGGTCAGGGTGAGCAGCCGGGCGGCGGCGAAGCCGTCGAGCAGCCGCTGCACGCAGACATGGTCGGGCAGCGCGGCGAACAGCTCGGCCCGGCCGACCCGCCGTCGGGTGTCCTGGCCGTCGGGACCGACCCTGACCAGCCGGACCAGCACCTGGCGTGCGATGTCGTGCTCGCTCGGGTGCACGCCGGCCCAGGCGCGCTCGGCGGCCTGGGCGACGGAACCGCGCAAACCGCCGGTGAGCCGGTAGCCGCGCAGGGTGAGCCGGTGGCCGGTCCGCTGCTGCCAGGTGGACAGCAGCACATGGGAGAGCAGCGGCAGCGCGCCCGGCTCGGGGCGGTCACCGCTCTCCCAGTCCCGCAGCCCGAGGTCCCTGAGCAGCACATCGAGCAGGCCCTCCTCCAGCTCCAGGCCCGCCGCCTCGGCCGGCTTGCGGATGGCGCGGGCGAGCTGCGGCGGCGTCATCTGCGGAAGGACCAGCTGATGCCTGCGCAGGGGGCCGAGGAGGTCCGGATGATCGAGACAGTCCTGGTAGAAGTCGGCCCGCAGGCCGAGGACCGCGAGCATGACCGGCCCGCCCGGCACGGCAGCGGTGGCGGCGCGCAGGGCGCCGAGGAAGAGAGCCCGCTGCCGCCGGTCGGTGACCAGGGTGAAGACCTCTTCGAACTGGTCGACGACCACGGCGAGTCTGCGTCCGTCCGGCAGCTGCCGGAGGAGCGTGTCCCGGAACGCCTCCGGTCCGGCCTCGGCGGCCTTCCGGAGCCCGGCCGGCTCGCGTCCGAGGGCTCCTGCCAGAGCACGGGTGAGCGCGGTGAGAGGAGCACCGGTCGGCGTGAGAACGGCCACCGGCCACGTGTCCGAGCCGGGCAGCGCGCCGTCGGCCAGTGCGGGGAGCAGGCCGGCGCGCAGCAGCGAGGACTTCCCGGCCCCGGACGCACCGAGCAGGATCAGCGGACCGTCCCCGTCCAGGCAACGGCCGAGTTCGCCGACCAGCGCCGCCGTGTCCTGCTCCCGGCCGAAGAACCACCGGGCATCGTCTGCCTGGTAGACGGCGAGCCCCCGGTACGGGCACGGAACCTTCGCAGCGGTCTCCGCCTCACCGGCCGCCTGTGCGTCGGCGGGCGAGTCGGTCGCCTGCTGCCACCGCGCACGCCAGTCGGCCACGTCGTACAGGCCCGGTACGACCGGCCGGGAGCGGGCTCGGCGCGCTTCCCCGATCAGTACGGTCAGGACGGCTGCCAGGGGCTCGAACCGGGCGGGTACCGCTCGCCCGCCGCGCCAGTCGCTGATCCGCTGGGCGGGGACCCGGATCGGGCGGCCGTCCGCGCCGGCCGGGCGGCCGCGCGCGACCGCGGCGGACACACTGCGCAGCAGCGGCTTGCCCGCTTCCCGGTACAGCAGGTCGAAGCGCTCGGCGAAGGCCCGGCGCGGTCCGGGGGTCCCCTGCCCATCGGTCACGGACCCAGTTTCCCGGTACGCGGCCGGCCGGCGGTCCCTCGCTCGGGCCACGCCGCGGGCCCACCGCGTCCTGACCTCCGGATGCCGCGCGGAGCCGGAGGCTCGGATATCACCCGAACGAGGTCCCGCTCCGGACCGGAACCGTTCCGGACAACTCCCCACCCCGCTCTGACGTGCGGCTTCTCCGGACGGCCCGGCTGACCGACTGGGCCGGCGGTGATCACGGCGTCAGCGTGTGGGCCAGGCCGGACCCGCCGGCCGCACCACCACCAGGAGGAATCCGTGTCACGTTCCCACCGCTGGTCCGTCCCCGCTCTCGCAGCGGCCGCCCTGCTCGGCTCGGTCACGCTCACCGGACCGACGCACGCCACCGCACCACAGGCAGGAGCCATCCCCGCGGCGCCGGCGATCACCCGGCACGACGAGATCGAGCGGGCGAGGACCTGGCTCGTCGCACGGGGCGGCAAGCCGGTGCCCTACAGCCGGGACCTGATCTGGAAGGACGGCTTCCGCCAGGACTGCTCCGGCTACGCCTCCATGGCCCTGAAGTTGCCCCAGCCGGGCCCGAACACCGTCGCCCTGGCGAACGACGGCTGGACGACCCCCATCGCCATGCCCGCCCTCGGCCAGGGCGACCTGGTCATCAAGGCCGGCAGCGACTCGGCGAGGTTCCGCCACGTCGTGATCTTCGACCACTGGGCCGACGCCGCCCACACCAAGTACTGGGCCTACGAGCAGGCCGGCGGCGCCGGCACCCGGTACACGATCCACGACTACGGCCTGACCGGCGGCGACGGCTACCACGCGGCCCACCCCCGGAACCTCACCGACTGACGGCACCACCGCGTACTCGACAACCACACGAACCGGAGAAGAACATGCTCACTCCACAAGCGGCCCGCGGCTTACCGTCGACGGGTCGACCGTCGACCTGAACCACGCCCTGCCGGTGAACGCTGCCCTCTCCCTGCCAGGACCTGCCGGTTCCTGGCGGGAGAGGGTTGCTCGACGCCCGTCGCGCGGTCCGTCCCGTCGCCGACTGGCGCGACCTCACCGCATGGACCCTGTCCGGACGGGCGGCCGGCGAACCGGCCGACAGGTCGCGCCCCGTACTCGATCAGCTCCAGGTCATGTTGATCTCGCGCTCGAAATTGACGTATCCGGCGCGCCGGAAGGCGTTCGCCATCGGGGTGTTGCCGAGGTCCGTGGACGCGCGGATGCGGGGGACGTGCTGCGCGGCGAGGATTCGGGTGCCCTCGGCGAGGATGTCGTCGATGTAGCCGTTGCCGCGGTGTGAGGGCAGGACCGCGATGTAGGCGATGATCGCGTTGTAGTCGTTGCGTGCCGGGACGACGAACCCCACGGGCGCTCCGTCGGGCAGCGTCGCGATGCGCCACCAGTCCCGCGGACTGGCATAACGCGCCAGCTCGTCCTCATAGTGCCGGACGGCCGCTTCGTGTCCCGACATCCGGGTCAGGTCGTCACGGCTGTGTGCGTCCAAAGTCCCGTCCAGAACCGAGGACATCAGGGCCACGAGTTCCTCGACATCGCGGACCGGCCGGAAGACGAGGCGCCCGTCGGGCTCGGGAACCGGCGATCCCGGACGCCATTCCAGGCGTAGTCGTTCGACGAAGAGCCGGGCACCGGCCCGTTCGAGTACCGTCATGCGGTCTTCGACGGCTTGTCTCGTTACCGCGTTCTCACGCCAGCCCGGCGGGACGAAACGGCTGTACTCGGGGGGACGCGACCCGTTCGGCAGGGTGGCGGCCATCGCGGCGTGCAGAAGCCGGACCCCGATGTCCACGTGATCGGAGCCCGAAGCGCTGTCCTCGATGTCGAGGATGTCCAGGATGAGTGGCGCGTCGCCGGTTGGTCGGCCCCACCAGGCCGCCCTGGCGAGCAGGCGGTCACCGCGGAGGGCGACCCACATCCATTCCGGACGTCGGCGGCCGGCGGCGAGGTCGTCCGCCAGTTCCTCGTTAAGGGCGTAAGGCAGTTGGCGGAAGAGGTCGAGTTCGTCGTGTCCGGTGATCGGACGCATGGTCAGGTCGTTCGTTCTCACGGTCGTGGCACGCTCCGGTGAAGGCGCCCGTCCGCTCCGGGGTCAGACGTGGTCCGTACCCCGGAAGGACAGAAGCGCGATGATCACGGGGATCATGGGCTTGTCCCTCCTCTCGCTGTCGTGGCCCCTCAACCCTCGTGGTGGGGTCCGGTGGTTACGTCTATCCGACCGCGGCCCTCGCCCGCAAACCCTTTTCGATCACACTGCTTCCGGCAACACCGAACAGCGATCCCGGGGTTGTCGGCTACAGGTTCCGATCAAGGAGGCGGCGTGGGTGGTCAGGGGGCCGCCGGTGGGTGGCCCGTTCGGAGCAGGTGGAGGACGGCTCGTTCGGCCTGGCCGTGGGTGGCCGGGACGCCGGGGTCCGTGTCGGCGCCCAGGCGGGGGAGGGCGGGGGCGATGGTGACGCCCTCCTCGTACAGCTCGATCACCCGCGGGTTGATGTACGAGGCGCGGCAGACGGCGGGCGTGTTCCCGAGGTAGCCGGCGACCTCGGCCGCCGCGCGGGCGACGGCCCGGCGCCGGGCGGTCTCGCTGCGGGCGGCGCCCTGGGAGACGGCCAGCGCGACGGCGGCCATCACGGTGGCGTGCCAGGTGCGGAAGTCCTTGGCGGTGACGTCGAGACCGGCCTGTTCCTTGAGGTAGGCGTTGACGTCGTCGCCGCTCACGTCGTGCCAGGCGCGCCGGTCCCAGTAGGCGAGCAGCCGGTCGCCGCCGCCGCGGCGGCGGAGCAACGCGGTCAGGGTGCGGCAGGCGGCGGGGTCGCTGACGGGCAGGACGGTCTCCCTGCCGTGTTTGCCGACGTAGGTGAAGACGACCGCGCCACGGCTGCGTCGGGCGTGTTCGCGCAGCAGCGTGGTGAGGCCGTAGCTGTTGTGCAGTTCGGTGTAGCGGTCGCTGCCGACGCGTAAGAAGCCGAGGTCCAGCAGGCGGACGGCGGTGGCCAGGACGCGGCGCCGGGTCAGGCCCCGGTCGGTGAGGTGCCCCTCGACGGCCTCCCGGAGCGCGGGCAGCGCCTCGGCGACGTCCAGGACGTGGTCGTGCTTGGCCCGCTCCTGCTCGGCGCGGAACGCCGGGTGGTACAGGTACTGGCGGCGGCCCGCGGCGTCGGTGCCCACGGCCTGGAGGTGGCCGTCCGGCCGGGCGCAGATCCACACATCGCGCCAGGCGGGCGGGATGACCAGCTCGCGGATCCGCGCGAGCGCGTCGGGGTCGCGCAGCGGCGCGCCCTCCGCGTCGCGGTAACGGAAGCCGCGCCCGTGCCGGAGGCGAACGTAACCGGGTTCCGTGGGCCGGCTGTGGTGCAGGCGGGACGGTGCCCGTCTCGTCCAGTCGCCGGCGCCGGTGCGGGCGGGAGCGGCCGGGCCGGACGCCTGCCGCGGGAGGGTACGGGCCCGGCGGCCTTCCCGGGCGGGGATCACGGTTCCGGCGGAACTCTTCGTACCGGTCATAGCGGGCTGATACCCGGTGGTGCGCCTGTTCACGTCGGGCCGGCGGCTGCCGGACGGCGTGGGCGGGGCCGTGGTACGGGTGGGAGCCGTGGTGCGGATGCTTCAGGAGTCTTCACATCGGCGACACCGTTCCTTCGCCTGGCCGCCCCCCGATGCTGCTGACCTGTCCGATGGTCACACTGGTCACCGGAAGGAACGCGATCGATGCCCCCCACCACGTCCGCCCCGCTCACCCGGTCCACCGGGACCGCCGGGCCCGCCCGGCCCGCTCCGAGGTTCCGTACCGCCGCCCTCGCCACGCTGGCCGCGCTCGCGCTGCCCTTCGCGGCGCCGGGCACCGCCAACGCCGCACAGGCCGGCCCCGACGCGGACGTCCCCGACTACCGGACCTGGCAGGCCGACGTGCGCAAGGCCGTCGATCCGGTGCTCCCCTGGCTGCGGGACCGGGTCGCCGGCCACGGCGGCGGGAAGCCGGCCGTCGTACTGGACATCGACAACACCGCGCTGGAGACCTACTACCACCCGGGCCGCGCCAACGAGCCCGTCCTCCGCGTGGCCGAGTGGGCGCACGAGCACAAGGTGGCCGTCCTCTTCGTCACCGCCCGCACGTCGTCCTCGTCCGCCCGGAAGGAACTCAGGGCCGCCGGCTACCCGGTGGACGCGGTCTGCACCCGGGAGCACGGCGAGAGCAAGGCCGAGGGCAAGGAGCGCTGCCGCGAGGAGCTGACGGAGGGCGGCTACCGCATCACCGCGAACATCGGCAACCGCTCCACCGACTTCGCGGGCGGTTACTACGAGAAGGGCTTCAAGCTGCCGGATTACGACGGCAAGCTCTCCTGACGGGGTGGCGCCCCGGAGGGGTGCGAGAACGCGGAGGGGGTTCCGGTGCGGTGCGGTGCGGCGGTCTGCCGGACCGCGGTTGGGGGTGACCTCGGGACCGGGGAGCCGCCGGACCGGGGTGGCTCGGGCCCCGACGGACCCGGCTCCGGCCAATCCCGTCACCGGGCGGGCCCGAAACCCGGCCGAGCCCGTGCCCCCGGTCAGGCCCGGCACCCAGTCGGCTGCGGCCGTCCCACCGGGCGCCGCGTCCTCGCCGAGAGTGGGGGCGGGAGCGCGGGCCGCAGGGGTCTCCGGCCCGGTGGAGGGATGCCGGTCAGTCCGGCCACGTTCCCGTCAGTCGGCGCGTCGCGGTGGCGCCGGCGCGGTCGACGGTCGCCTTGACGACGGCGAAGACCGCGCCCTGCAGGGCCGCGGCGAGCAGGATCTCGCGCCAGGTGCGGTCCTCGTCGGTCGCGTCGGGTGCGTCGTCGTCGTGCCCGAGCAGTTTCCACGTCCGGCGGAACGCCGCTCCGGCGAGCATGCCGCCGGCCAGGCCGAGGACGAGCCCGACCGGTTTGTAGGCGATCTTCACCGCCTTCACGGGGACCTCCTCGCGCGCCGCGCCGCCCCGGTCACGAGGACGACGGCCCCCGCCGCCAGCAGGGGTCCCCGCCCACGGCGCAGCAACCCGGTGACCTGCCGGACCGCCATCAGCAGCGGCGCCGGGGTGCGTTCGCGTACCGTCGCGACGGCCGTGGTGGTGCGGTGTGCCAGTTCGGCGCGGGCGGTGGCCGCCTGGGCGCGGACGGGTTCCGGTACCCGGTCCCGTACCTGCCGGACGGCGTCCGAACCCTTGGCGAGCACCTGTTCCGTGGCCTGCCCGGCCGCGTCCTTGACGGCGGTCGCCTTCCGCTTCGCCTGCGCCTTCACGTCGGCCTTCCGCGCGAGGGCGTCCACCGTGCCGCCCAGTTCCTCGCGGGCGTCCTCCGCTTGGGCCCGCAGGTCCTCCATCGTCGGGGCGCCCCGTCCGGCCTCGGACCGTGCGACCTCGTCCCGTCCGACACCGGACCGTCCGCCCTCGGAACTCGCGCTCATCGCGTACTCCTCTCCTTGATCATCGCGGTGTCCTTCCTGACGCCTTCGATCGCCTGCCCGGGAACCGGCGGCGCAGCCGCGCGGATCCGCCTGCGGCCCGCGACGGCCAGCACCCCGGCGCACACGGCCAGCACCCCCGCGACGACGAGCGCCGCCGCCCACACCGGCAGCACCAGGGACAGGGCGGCGACGGCGGCCGCCGCCAGGGCCATGAACGCCACGTACGCCACCAGGCCGGCGCCACCGAGAAGGCCGCCGCCCCGGCCGAAGCTCCGCCCCTTTTCGAGCATCTCCGCCCGGGCCAGCCGCATCTCCGCCCGTACCAGCTCGGCGAGTTGGTCGGACGCCCGGGAGACGAGGGCGCTCACCGGCTCCTCCGCACGGTCCGGCACCGGGCCTGGCACCCGGCCGCGTGCCCGTTCCTCAGCGCGGTCCCGGCTCTGCCGGGGAATCCGGTCCAGAAAACTCATCGACGATCACCCGTCCTCCGTTTTGCCGTACGTGCCGCGCGCCCGGTACCGCCCGAGGCTCAGCGCCTCCGGGCGGCGGCCGACGCGTCGTCCTTCGGCACGCGCTTACCCCGTTCGGCGGGAAAGCGGCCTTATATACGGCCTGATACGGCCTGATACGGCCTGCTGACGGAGCGCGTTCGCGGGGCGTGCGCCGGTGTGCGCGGTCGCTCCGTGCGCTGTGCGCTGTGCTGTGCCCTGCGCTGTGCCCTGCGCTGTGCGCTGTGCGCTGTGCGCTGTGGGGCAAGGGTGGGTGCACTCGTGGGCAAGTTCCGCCGGGCGGCGGCCCGTAGCCTCGTCCTGACAGAGCGCGGGGTGGGCCGGGACGGCGGAGGCCGCCTCCGGCCCCCGCCGTCAGTCGTGCCGCAGCGCCTGCGCGAGGGCCGCGCGGGTGGTGATGCCGAGCTTCGGAAAGATCTTGTACAGGTGGGCCGCCACCGTACGCGGGGAGAGCCGGAGCCGCTGGGCTATCTCCTTGTTCGTCAGGCCGGTCGCGGCGAGTTCGGCGATGCGCAGCTCCTGCCCGGTGAGCAGCGCGTGCCCGCCGGCGGTCGGGCCGACCGCGTGGCCGGCCGCGCGGAGTTCGCGCGCGCACCGCTCCTCCCACGGCCGGGCGCGCAGTCCCTGGAACGCCCGGTGGGCCTCGCGCAGGACGTCGTGCGCCTCGGCGCGGCGGTGGCGGCGCAGCCACGAGCCGTGGGCCAGCCGCAGCCGGGCGAGTTCGAAGACCCACTGGTCGGCGCCGGGCACCTGGTAGGCGGCCCGGTAGGCGGCGTCGGCCTCGTCGTCGGGCGCGGCGAGGGCGGTGGCGGCGGCGAGGAGGAAGGCGTGGTGGGCGGAGATCTCCGCCATCCGCGCCGCCCGTCCCGCCGCCACGTGCGCCCGCGCCTCCGCGCGCCGTCCGGTGTGCACGGCGGCGTCGACGAAGTCGAGGAACGGCAGCTGGAACCAGGGCAGGCCGCGGGGCAGGATGCCCGGCGGGGTGAGCGAGACCAGATCGCAGTAGGCGTCCTCGTGCCGGCCGTGCGCCAGGGCGGCGAGGGCGGTCAGGTGGGTGAGCCGGTCGGTGGCGTACCGCATGCGGGCGCGGACGGCCACCGGCCGGATCAGGCCGTCCACCATGCGCAGTTCGTCCTCGTCGCCGCGGCCGGCGGCGAAGTGGGCGTAGGCGAGGCGGAAGAGGAGTGCGTTGCAGTGGTAACCGAGTTCGTCGGCGACCTCGGCCTCCCGCAGGCAGTCGCCGGCCGCGTCCCAGCGTCCGCGCAGGAAGTCCTGGTACGAGCGGGCCTTGGCGATGGAGCCCTGGGTGGCGTAGGCGTGCTGGCCCGTGAAGCGGCGCCACAGGTCGTCGTCGGCGAGGTCCACCGCCGACGCCGTCCACAGCAGCAGCCACGCGCCGCCGGCCTCCTGCTCCTCGTTCATCCCCGCGACCAGGGCCTTCAGTTCCTCGGAGACGCCCTGTGCGGTACGCGCCGGGTCGGACCAGGCACGGTGGCACAGCCGGGCCAGCGGGGACATGTCGTCGAGGTGGCGTTCCAGGGCCTGCCACGCGCGGGCGTCGTCGGTGTAGGTGGCGGCGAGCAGGAGTTTGAAGCAGACCTGCTCGGCGAGGCCGCCGAAGGACTCCGCGCCGGGCGCGGTGAGCGCGTCCAGGGCTTCGGGGAGGAGGGTGAACGAGGACGCGAAGTCGACGCGGTGGCCCTGGTCGACGTACACCGTCGCATACGCGAACAGCGGTGCCGCGTCCGGCGGTACGGGTCCCCGGCGCAGCTCCTCCACCAGCCGCGCGGTGTAGCGGAGCCGGCCGCCGTGGGCGGCCATGACCGCCGCCCAGGTCAGCCGGCGGGCGCGGGCGGCCGGTTCGGTGCTGAGCGCTGCCGCGCGGTCGAGCAGCAGGGCGCCTTCGGCGGCGCCGCCGCGGCGGGCGATCCGGCCGCCCGCCTCCTGGAGGCGGGCGGCGAGGTCCTCGTCCGGGACGAGGGCGGCGGACGCCTCGTGCACGAGCCTGCGCGGGTCACCGACGTCCAGACCGGCCGCCAACTGCCGGTGCGCTGCACGGAGTTCGGAACGGCGGGCGGTGGAGAGGACGGCGGCGCGGACGAGTGGGTGCCGGAAGAGGAGCCGCCCGGAGGCGTCCAACCGGGCGAGCCCGCCGGCCTCGATCTCGTCGAGGACGGCTTCGGCGGTGGGGGTGGGGGTGGGGGTGGTGTCAGGGCCAGGGTTGGCGGTGGGGTCGGCTTTGGCGGTGGGGCCGGCGGTTGCGGCGGTCGCGGGGGAATCGGCGGCTTCAGCGGCTGCGGCGGACCCGGCAGGCTCAGCGGTTACGGCTGACCCGGCAGGGCTGGCGGCTACGGCGGAGTCGGCAAGCCCGGCGGTCGCGGCGGTCGCGGCGGTCGCGGCGGAATCGGCAAACCCGGCGGTCGCGGCGGGCCGGGAGGGGCCGACGAACACGTCGGGCCCGGTCAGCCCGGCAACTGCAGCGGCCACGCAGGGCTCGGCGGGCTCGGCGGGCTCGGCGCGCTCAGCCGACGCGGCGGGCTCAGCCGACGCGGTGGACCCGGCAGGGGTGGCAGACCCGGCAGGGGTGACAGACCCGGCAGGGGTGACAGATGCGGCGGTCGCGGGGGAATCGGCAAGCCCAGCGGTCGCGGTGGATCCGGCAAGTTCGGCGGCCGCATTAGAGCCGGCAGGCCCGGCGGCCGTGGTGGAGCCGGCCGGGCCGGTGGCTGCGGCGAGACCGGAAGGGGTGGCGGACACCTCCGGACCAGCGGCTGCGGCGAGACCGGAGGGGGCGGCGGACGCGTCCGGACCAGCGGCTGCGGCGAGACCGGAGGGGGCGGCGGACACGTCCGGACCGGCAGGCCCGGCGGTCGGCCCGGCAGGCCCGGCGGCCGGCACGGCGGTCTCTGCGGCTGCGGCGTTACGGCCGGCGACCGCGGTGGCCGCGTGTGCCCAAGCGCCGCCGGTGTCGCCGGCCGTGGTGCCGCTGAGGGCGGCCAGCAGGAGGGTGCGGGCCGCCGGGGCGCTCAAGGCTTGGAGCCGGCCGGTGAACAGCCGCTCCAGTCGCTGCCCGAGGGGCAGTCCTTCGGGCAGCGGGACGATGCCCTTGAGCTGGTCCTCGCGGAGGTGGCGCGGGAGTTCGACGAGGGCCAGCGGGTTGCCCGCGGCTTCCTCCAGTACGCGGTCGGCGGTGGTGGCGGCGAGTTCGGGGTGCCGCTGCCGCAGCAGGGCGCCCGCGTCGGCGGGCGGCAGCGCCCCGACGTCCACCGGGTGCGCGGGCCAGCCCTCGGTGGCCGCCCGGTCGGGGCGGCTGGCGCTGACGATGACGAGCGGCAGCTCCGTGAGCCGGCGGTGCAGGAAGGCGAAGACCGTGGCACTGGACGAGTCGGCCCAGTGCAGGTCGTCGATCAGCAGCAGTTGGGGGCGTTCGCGGGCCGCCTCCGCGAGCAGGGACAGCGCGGAGGCGCCGACGGTGAAACCGTTCGGCGGCATTCCGTCGCGGAGTCCCAGCGCGCACTCCAGCGCCTCGCGCTGGCGGGCCGGCAGCGCCTCGGAGCGTTGCAGCAGGGGCCAGAGCGCCTGGTGCAGCGCTCCGAACGCGAGTTCCGCCTCGGCCTCGGCGCCCACCGCGCGCAACACGGTGAAACCGAGGGCGCGGGCGCGCGCCTCCGTCCACTCCAGCAGGGCCGTCTTGCCGATCCCGGGCTCGCCGCGCAGCAGGAGCGCCGAGCCGCCGGTGCCGGTCCGCGCGTCGTCCAGCGCACGGCCCAGCAGCGCCTTCTCACGGTGCCGGCCCACGAGGGCCCCGGTACCGGCTGTGGACGTCACGGCCGCCTCCTGTTCCCCGGGCGTCGCGGATGCCGCCGCACCAGCGCCGCGCACCCTCGGAGAGTGGGCGCCCCGGGACCTCACCACCACTTCGACGTGTCGTGACACGCCGTGGTCCGGCGTGCGGCTCAGGATACCGCTTGGGGTGCGGTCAAGATCGTCTAGGCGTCGGTGGGCAGTCAAACGACCTACGTGGGGTGGGGGCGGGGGTTGGAGGGTGGGTCGTGTGTTCCGTCCGAGTCCCATCCAGCTCCAGGAGAACGATGATTCCCGTTACCACGGCTGCCATAACTGCCACGGTCGGCACGACGTCGCGTACGGCGACGGCCGGTTCCGCGAACGGAAAGCCGAGCGCCGTCCCGGCGGCCCGTACCGCGTTCACGACCGCGCGCGCCGTACCGGCCTGTTCGGCGAACACCGCGCGCCCGGCGGCGTCCGGCGCGCGTGATGCTTCGGGCGGCCTTGGCGTGCCCGGCATGCCCGGCGTGCCCGCGACGGCCCGCTCCTCCGCCGATCCAGGCCGTCCGCCGGCCGGCGAGACCCTGACCCGGGCGGCCGTACGCGTCGCGGCCCACCCGCTGGGCCCGCTGTGCATGGTCACGGTGACCGGCTCGCCGGGTGCCGTGGAACCGGCGCCGTTGGCCGCCTCGGCCCCCGGCGCGGTCGCGGACCACCTCGTCGTCGCCGTTCACGGGCGCGGCGCCGCGTCGTTCGTCCGCGACGGCGAGTTACTCGCGTGCGGCCCGCACGACGTCGTCGTCCTGGACGCCACGACGCCGTTCACCTTCCACGAGGCGGACGACTTCGTCCTGCACCTCATCGGCGTACCCCGCCGCCTGCTCGGCGCGGATCCGGCCGTCATCGACCGCCTCAGCGGCGTCCACCCGCACGGGCGGGGCTCGATCGCGTCCCTGCTGGGGCCGTTACTGGAGGACGTGGCCACCACCGCGCGGGAACTCCCGCCACGCGCGGCGGAGCACTTGGCCGGCGGCTTCACCGGCTTGCTGCGCGCCCTGGCGACGGAATCGGAGACGTCGGGCGAGGCGTCCGACACCCCGCCGGACCGCCACCCCCTCGCCTCGCGGCTCCGCGCCTACGTGAACGAACGGCTCGGCGACCGCGACCTGACCCCCGGCGGCATAGCGGCACACCACCACATCTCCACCCGCCTCCTGCACAAGCTGTTCGCCGCCGACGGCATCACGGTCAGCGGCTGGATCCGGCAACGCCGCCTGGAGGAATGCCGCCGAGAACTCTCCGGCGCTCGAACCGGCCGCCCCCACCCGCCCGTCGCCTCGACGGCCAAACGCTGGGGCTTCCCCAACGCGGCCCACTTCAGCCGCAGCTTCCGCACGGCTTACGGCGTCTCGCCTACTGCGTGGCGGGACTTGCACGTTTCGTCGGTGCCGATGCGGCATGGCCGCGAGGGGCGGCACGGCGCCGGTGGTGACGCGCGCTGACACCGCTCCGGGCGGCGATCAGCGCCACCTCCGGTAGGCGGCGCTCCATCGGAATCGGGCGGCGGTCTGGGCCAGTTGCTCGATCCCGGCCACCTGCCCGACCGTATGCTGGCCTACAGCTCGGCCGTGAGCCGAACACGGTACGTCCGGAAACCCGGCGCGCACATGCGCTGCGCGCGCTGCCCGCACTGGAGGCTCTCGACCACGATCCTGGATTCGCAAGTGAATGAAAACGGGGCCCTGCCCGCGAAAAGCCGCAGGTCACGAAGTGTCGTCCCCGCGGGCGCGGGGGTGGTCCCTCGCGCACTGGCGCGAGCGGTTGCTGCCCCACGTCGTCCCCGCGGGCGCGGGGGTGGTCCTTCAGCTCTTTTGCATGACACCGGTCACACAAAGTCGTCCCCGCGGGCGCGGGGGTGGTCCGCAGTTGTCGGCCTCGACGAAAGCAGCGGCACGTCATCCCCAAGGCGCGGGAGTGGTCCGTCCGTGAAGGCGGCGGGCATGGCGCCGAGTCGTCGTCCCCGCCCTCGTGGCATGGCTCTCAACTCGGCACCCCGCCGGATGACTCCTCGGAACCGCTCCACACGCGCGGGCATAGCCGCCGTGAACGTACCCTCCCGGCCGGACTCGTCGAGCCGCCCCTCAAGAGCGGGCCCCGGTGAGGCCCGCCCCCTCCCCCGCCCCCCGCCACTCGCGCGGCGACAGCCCGTACGCCGCCCGGAAGGCGCGGCTGAAGTGGGCCGGGCTGGGGAAGCCCCAGCGGTGGGCGATGGTGGCGATCGTGGGGCGGTCGCGGGCCGGGGTGGGGCGGGTGAGGTCCTTGCCCGACTCCTCGACGCGGCGGCGGCGGATGTGGCCGCCGACGGTGGATTCCTCGGCCTCGAAGAGGCGGTGGAGGTAGCGGACGGAGATGCGGTGGGCGCGGGCCACGGTTTCGGGGGTGAGGTCGGGGTCGGACAGGTGCCGGTCGATGTAGCGGTACACGGCGGGCAGCAGGTGGTCCCGGGCGGCGCCCGGGCCGTCGTCGGGCTCCTCGGCGTACGCGTCCACCAGCCCGGCCAGCAGGTCCGCGACCGTGCCGCCCAGGGCGTCGCCGACGGTCGGGGCGATCCTCGGCGCGCGGTCGGCAAGGCGCGCCAGGAAGGCGGCGAGCGGCGCCGCCGCTCCCCCGTGCGCCGACAGGGCGCGTCCGGTCACGGATGCCGGCATCGGCCCCGGTACGTTCAGGACGCCCCCGGGGAGCCGGAACAGCCGCTGCCGGAAGCGTTGCCGCTGTTCCAGGGAGAACGGGCGCCGCAGGTCGATCACCGCCAGGTCGCCCGGGCGCAGGGAGGCGCTGCGGCCGTCCTGTGTCAGGGCGGCGGTTCCGTCCTGCTGGAGGGCGACGAGGAGCGCGTCGACGGGATCGCGCGCGACGAGCCGGGGCGTCCGGCTCAGCCGGACGGGGTCCGCCGTCAGCGACAACACCCGCAGGTAGCCGAGGTGGTGTACGCCGAGGGTGCCGGCGAAGTCGCCGTCCTGGCGCGTCCTCACCTGTACGGCGGCGGTCAGGGCGCGTTCGGTCGCGTCCCGCCACGCCGCGAGCCGGTCGGTGCCGACCGCCCGGGCGGTCCTCTCCTCGACGTCCATCTGCGCGTGACTCCTCCTTCGTGACCGCCGCGTGGGGCGCGGCGGAGCGGTCACCGTCAGTGTGGGCGGCGGAGGCGGCGCGGTATTAGGTCAGTTGACTGTCCTCTTCTTCCTCCCCCCTTCTTCGTACTTCCCTGTTCACGCCTCCCTTGGGCGCTGAGCGGCCGGACGCGGAGCGCCGGCTGCCCCGCGTCCCCGGCGGCCCCCGAATCGGTGGGTTCGACGCCTGGGAATGCATCCGGGCCTCGCAGCCGGCGCCGCGGGGCAACCTGCTGCTCACCCAGGTCGGCGTGACGCGGGCCGCCGGCGCCTGCTCCGCGGCCCGTCGCCGGCCCGAGCGGGAGTGGCGCGTGAGGCTCCGCTGCCGCTCAAAGGCAGGCAGCTCTTTACCGAGCCGCCCCTGAGCGGCCGGGATACGTCCCCCCTCCGCCCGGCGTCGACATGGAGGGGACGGTTCCCGGCCGGTCCACTGACGGGTCTTCGTTCGGCGACGCGGGACGCATCACCCGTCGCTCGGCACCGAGCGGGCGGGCCGGGGCACGTATCGAGTCCCGATCAATCTGCGAATTCGCCCCTCGTCGGGCATGGTCACCCGCTGAAACAAGATCCCGGACAGCGACATCGCCGGCCTCCGCTTACGCGCATCGATGATCTGGATCAAAGGACTTGCTTTCGCCGTTCATCGATCACGGCTCGGATCCCCGCCCTGGTAGGGGCCTACAGCCAGCGGTCATACCAGGCGCGGATACGTCGGAGGGCATCGAGTTGATGGGCGCGCTCGTGCAGCCCGTGGCCCTCTCGGGGGTAGACGACGAGCTCGTGCTCGACGCCGAAATGGCGCAGTGCTCGATGGAAGTGGACCGCCTGGCCGAGTGGGACGTTGGTGTCCTCCTCGCCGTGCAGGATCAGGACAGGGGTGCGGATCCGGGACGCGTAGGAGATCGGACTGTTCCGGTCGTGGAGGTGCGGTCCCGGCCCGTTCCAGCCGGTGCTGCCGCCGAGCGCCGCGTCCATGATCCCCCACTCACCGGTCCCGGCCTGCATGCCCCAGTCCCTGATGCCGGCGCCCATCATGGCGGCCTTGAACCGCCCGGTTCGGCCGATGGCCCAGGCCGCCATGAAACCGCCGTGGCTCCAGCCGGAGATGCCCAGGCGTTCGGGATCGGCGACTCCCTCGGCGATCAGCATGTCGATCCCGGCGAGGATGTCGGTCCACTCGTCGCCGCCCACCGCGCCCGCCACCACGGCGGCGAATTCATGGCCGTGGCCCGATCCGCCGCGGGGATTGGGGAGGAAGACCGCGTATCCGGCGGTCGCCAGCCACTGGCCGCAGTCGACCGCGTTGAGCGTGAACTCGTCGGCATGGCGGAAGTAAGGGCCGCCGTGGACCATGGTGACGAGCGGGAAAGGGCCCTCGTCCCGAGTCCGGCCGACAGGCAGGATCAGCAGGCCGTCCAGCTGAAGTCCGTCGGACGCCTGGTAGCTGAGCCGTTCCTGGACACCCCAGCACATCGCGCGCAGTTCGGGACTGGTATCGCTGAGCCGGAGCATTGGACCGCCCACGGGGCCCGCGTGGACGTTCTTGGGCTCACGCGCGGTGCTCATCAGCACAGCGAGGGTCTCTCCCGAGTGACTTGCGGAGAGCCCGGCGAGCGCGCCGGGCGCGCAGCACAATCGGTGCAACCGCAGCGACTGCGGGTCGAGCCGGTACAGCGCGGTATCCAGCCCGTCGGCGAACAGCGCCAGCGGCGGTCCGTCGGCGACCTGCACCAGCTCGGTGGGGCAGGCGGACATGCCGACCGAGAGATTGCGCTGTTCGACGGTCGGGCCGGTCGCCCGCGGGACCGTGTCGATCACGGCGAGCGCGCCCACCAAGTGCCCCGGGGTCACCGCCAGATGGGCCAGATGCCATGCACCGTCGCGATTCCACCAGACCGGGTACCGGGCCTCGGCCCCGACCGGGCCCAGGTCCCGGACCGCTCCCGTCTCCGGGACGACCAGATGCAGTCCTGCCGTCCTGACGCCGGGATCGATCTCGGGGGTGGCCCAGCTCAGCACGGCCAGCGGGCCGCCGTCCGGACGCTGAGTCACCCCCACGACATGGCGGTCCCCGAGGCCGTCCACGGTGCGGACCACGCCGGTCGCCAAGTCGAGCAGGCGTAGCCGGGTGACCGGGAGGTGCCGGCCCCAGACCTTCGCGTCGTCGCCTTCGGCCTCCCGACGTTCGTCCTCCGCAGTGGGCTCGTCCTCGGCGAGCAGGACGACGGTCCGGCCGTCGGCGAGCGGGTAGTAGTCGCAGACGCCCCCGCGCCACCTGGTCAGGGTCTCCGCCTTGGCGATGTCTTCGCTACCGTCCGGAAGGATCCGCCGGAGTTGAGCGGTGCCCCGCTCCCCGCGGTCGGAGGTGAAGAACAGAAAAGCCGAGTCCGGCGCCCACTTCGGGGCGGCGTCGCGGGCCCTGCCGTCGGTCAGCATGCGCGGGGCCGCGCTGCCATCGGCGGCGGCGACCCAGATGGAGCTGTGCGGACGTCCGCCCCTTCCGCTGTTCGCGACCACGCCATAGGCGACCAGGCGACCGTCCGGCGAGATGGCCGGCGCCACAGGGGCGGCCATGTCCACCACCCGTTCCGCGGTGAGCAGGCCGTTCGGCTCGGGAATCGGTCGCGGTGCAGAGTGCGGCATGCCGACTGCCTTTCACTCGCCAGTACGACGAATGGACATTTCGTCGCACTGACGAGCCCTGTGTCAGTCGGGTTTCGGGGAAGCCGGATCACGACGCGTCGCCACGAAGGCGGATCCGCAGAGTGATCACCACTCGATCCACGCCGTAGGAGGCTTCTGCGTCGGGGAGGGTCCTCATCACGCGTGAACCGGCACCCACCCACCGGAACGGAGTGCGCGAAAGGCGGCCGAAGACGGATGCCGCGGGGGGATCATGCGGGGATGACCGCAGATCCCCGCGCCCGGTCGTTCGACGCGGCCGCCGCCCAGTACGCGACCGCCCGGCCCTCCTATCCGCCCGCGCTCCTGGACGCCGTCGAGGAACTGTCCGGGCGCCGGCTCGCCGGCGCGCGCGTCGCCGACGTCGGCGCTGGTACCGGTATCGCCACCGCGCTGCTGTGCGCGAGAGGCGCCGAGGTGGTCGCCGTCGAGCCCGGGGCGGCCATGGCCCGCCTGTGCCGGGAGGCGTTGCCCGGGGTGCCGGTCGTGCGGGGTGACGGCAATGCCCTGCCGCTGGCCGCCTCTTCCGTCGACCTCGTCACGTACGCGCAGTCCTGGCAGTGGACCGACACGGCCCGTTCCGTCCCCGAGGCGCTGCGTGTCCTGCGTCCGGGCGGTGCGCTGGCGATCTGGTGGAACACCACGGCCTTCGACGTGCCGTGGATCCGCGCGCAGCACGAGCGCGTCGCGCGCTGCTGCGGGACGAAGCCGACTCCCGCCACCCGGCCGGACGACGCCGACGCCGTCCGGGCGGCCGGGCTGACCGGGCTGCGGGTCGCGCGCCGCCGGCTGCGCTGGAGCCGAGTGGTCTCCCTCGACGTCCATCTGGCCAATATCGGCAGTCGCTCGGCGTTTCTCGTCCTGGACGACGAGCGACGGCGCGCCTTCTTCACCGCCGAACGCGGGCTGTTGAGCGCGGCCTTTCCCGACGGTTCGGTCGAGGAGACGTACGTCGTGGACGTGCTGGTGGCTCTTCGCCCGTGACCTCGGCGGGCGGCCGACGTCCGATCGGCGAACCGACGTATCCGAGCGTCCAGCCGGCGCCCCGGCGGCAGACACCCCGGCGGCAGACGCCCCGGCGGTCGGGGCCGATCCGTGCGCCGACGGGCAAGGGAACGTGCACGCCGCGTCACCTCCGCGGCGGGCCCCCCGCCTAGCGTCCTGCGGGTCCGCCCCTCAGCGCACCGAAGGACCCTCCCCATGACCGACCGCCCCGCGCACCCGCCCGTCCTCGAACCGGCCGCCGCCGCGTTCGCCGCCGCCACCGCGCACCCGCCGTTCCTCTACCAACTGCCGCCCGCCGAGGGCCGTCGGGCCGTCGACGACGCGCAGGCCGGGCCGCCGCCCGTCGAGCCGCCCGCCGTGGACGAGGAGTGGGTGACGGTCCCCGGTGGCCCGACGGGCGAGGTCAGGGTGCGGATCGTCCGGCCCGCCGGTGTGTCAGGGGCGCTGCCGGTGGTGCTCTACCTGCACGGCGCGGGCTGGGTGTTCGGGAACGCCCGTACGCACGACCGGCTGGTGCGGGAACTGGCCGTCGGCGCGGGGGCCGCCGTCGTCTTCCCCGAGTACGCCCTGTCGCCCGAGCACCGCTACCCGGTCGCCGTCGAGCAGAACTGGACGGTGGCCCGGTGGATCGTGGCGGAGGGCGCGGGCAGGGGACTCGACGCGGAGCGTCTCGCCGTCGCCGGGGACTCCGTCGGCGGCAACATGAGCGCCGCCCTGACCCTGCTGGCCAAGGAACGCGGCGGGGTGCCGTTCCGCTGTCAGGTGCTCTTCTACCCCGTCACCGACGCCTCGTTCGACACCGACTCCTACCACCGGTTCGCCGAGGGGTACTTCCTGCGCCGCGACGGCATGCGCTGGTTCTGGGACCAGTACACCACCGACCCGGAGCAGCGGGCGCGGATCACCGCCTCGCCGCTGCGCGCCACCACCGAGCAGCTCGCCGGTCTGCCGCCGGCGCTCGTCGTCACCGCAGAGGCGGACGTGCTGCGGGACGAGGGCGAGGCGTACGCGGAGAAGCTGCGGGCCGCCGGCGTTCCGGTGACCGCCGTGCGTTTCCTGGGCACGATCCATGACTTCGTCATGCTCGACGCCCTGCGGGCCACGTGCGCCGCGGAGTCGGCCATCGCCCTCGCCGTGGGGTGCTTGCGGCGGGCGTTGGACGCCGCGTGAGGGGGCGGCGGCGGGAGCCCCTGCCCGGCCCTCATCCCCAGCCCGACGCCCACCCCGACCCCGCGACCTCGTCGCCAGGCCCCCGATCACCGGACGGGGTCATGGAACCGCCCCACCACGAGCCCGACCTCCGCCGCATGACGCGGATCAACCTGCGGCCCATCGCCTCCCCGATGCCGCTCGGTTTCTACGCCGTGGCCATCGCCTCCGTCGTCGTCGGCTGCCTCCAGCTCGGGGTGCTCGGGCCGGGCGCCCGGCAGGCGGCCGGACTCGTCATCCTGCCCGCCTTCGTCCTGCAACTCCTTGTGGCGATCCTGGCGTTCGGGGCGCGCGACGTGCTCGCGGCCTCCCTCATGGCCTGCTTCTCCGGCCTGTGGCTGGCCACCTCCCTCGTCCTGACCCTGGACCCGGCCGAGGGCACCCGCGTGCTGGGCGTCCTCAACGCGGTGTTCGCCCTCTTCGCCCTGATGATGGCGAGTGTGGCGGCGCGCAAACGCGCCCTGTGGCTGGTGCTGTGCGTCGCCGTGCCGCGCTTCGCGGTCGCCGCCGGTCACAACCTCACCGGCCGCGCCTGGCTCGGAACCGTCTCCGGGACGCTCGGCCTGCTCCTGGCCGCCGTCGCGCTGTACACCGCGTTCGCCCTGATGCTGGAGGACATGCGCGGCGCGCGGGTCCTGCCGATCGGGCGCACCGGGCCCGCCTCCGCGGCGGTCGAGGGCGATCTGGCCGTGCAACTGCGGGATCTCGAACGCCAGGCGGGCGTGCGCCGCACGCTCTGAACGTTCCGTTCCGAACACTCCCGTTCCAAACACTCCTCGCTCCGGGCACCCCCGCTCCGAACACCCCCGCCCGGACACCCCCGCTCCGGACACCCCCGCTCCGAACGCTCACGCTCTGAACACCCCGCTCTGAACACCCCGGCCAGAAAGCCCCCCCTTCCCGAAAGGCGATCCCGTCATGCCCTCGATGCCCGTCAGCGGCGTCACCCCAGTCCCCGACGAACCCAACACCCCCGACGCCCCTCCCGGCACCACCCACACCGCCGATCTCGTCCTCCGCAACGCCAAGCTCTACACCGGCGATCCCGCCCGCCCCGCCGCCAGCGCCCTCGCCGTGCGCGACGGACGCGTCCTCGCGGTCGGTGACGACCGGGACGTCGCCCGGCACGTCGGCCCCCGGACGCGGGTCGTGGACGCCCTGGGCCGGCGGGCCGTGCCGGGGCTCAACGACTCCCACCTGCACGTCATCCGCGGCGGCCTCAACTACGTCCTCGAACTGCGCTGGGACGGCGTCCCCTCGCTGCGGCAGGCGCTCGCCATGCTGCGCGAGCAGGCGGGCCGCACCCCCAAGGGCCAGTGGATCCGGGTCGTCGGCGGCTGGACGGCGGACCAGTTCGCCGAGCGCCGACTGCCGACCCCGGCCGAACTCACCGCCGCCGCACCGGACACACCGGTCTTCGTCCTCCACCTCTACCAGTCCGCGATCCTCAACCGCGCGGCCGTCCGCGCCGCCGGCATCACCCGTGACACCCCCGACCCGCGCGGCGGGCAGATCGTCCGCGACCGCGCCGGCGACCCCAACGGCGTCCTCCTCGCCGCGCCCAGCGCCCTGATCCTCTATTCGACGCTGGCCGCCGCGCCCACCCTGGACGAGGCCGGCCGGCGCGTCTCCACCCGGCACTTCCTGCGGGAGCTGAACCGGTTCGGGCTGACGTCCGCCATCGACGCGGCGGGCGGCTTCCAGAACTTCCCGGACGACTACGCCACCGTCGTCGACCTGGCCCGCTCCGGCGAACTCTCCCTCCGCATCGCCTACCACCTCTTCCCGCAGACCGCCGGGCAGGAACTCGCCGACCTCCGCCGCTGGGTGGAGACCGTCCGGCCCGGCGACGGCGACGAGTGGCTCCGCCTCAACGGCGCCGGCGAGAACCTCACCTGGGCCGCCGCCGACTTCGAGAACTTCGCGGAACCGCGGCCCGAGCTCGCCGCGGGCTACGAGGGCGAGTTCGAGCAGGCGGTCCGGCTGCTCGCCGAACACGGCTGGGGCTTCCGGCTGCACGCCACCTACGACGAGACGATCCGCCGCGACCTGGCGGTCTTCGAGAAGCTGGCGGCCGAGGGGCTGTTCCCCGGCGGCAACCGCTGGTTCTTCGACCACGCGGAGACCGCGTCCGCCGAGAGCCTGGACCGCGTCGCCGCCCTGGGCGGCGGGGTGAGCGTGCAGAACCGGATGGCGTTCCAGGGCCGGGTGTTCGCCGAACGGTACGGCGCCGAGACCGCCGCCCGGACCCCGCCCGTCAAGGAGATGCTGGAACGCGGCCTTCCGGTGGCGGCAGGCACCGACGCCACCCGCGTCTCCTCCTACAACCCGTGGGTCGCCCTGCACTGGCTGGTCACCGGCCGAACCGTCGGCGACCTGGCCCTCTACCCGCCGGACCGGCTCCTCTCCCGCGAGACCGCGCTCGCCCTCTACACCCGTGCGGGCGCCCGCATGACCGGCGAGGAAGCCGTCAAGGGCGTCCTCAAGGAGGGCTTCCTGGGTGACTTCGCCGTCCTGGACCAGGACTACCTCACCGTCCCGGCCGAGGACATCCCGCACATCGAGTCCGTCCTCACCGTCGTCGGCGGCCGGATCGTGTACGCGGCGGCCGAGTACGAGGGGCTGGACGAGGCGCTGCCCCCGGTACGGCCCGAGTGGAGCCCGGCCGCCCACTTCGGTGGCTACCACGCCACGCCGGCACCTTCCCGAACCGGCGGCGGCGGTGGCAGTGCCGGCGCGCGTCAGGCCGGGCTGCTCGCGGAGGTCGTGGCCGCTTCGGAGCAGCACCGGCGGTGGCGGGCGGCCCGCGGCGACGCGCCCGAACGGTCGCAGGCCGCCTTCGACCCCTGCTTCCTGCTCTGACCCTTCCCGCTCCGACTCCTCCCGCTCTGCTCCCTCCCGCTCCGGCCCCTCCCGCTCCGGCCCCTCCCGCTCTGCTCCCTCCTGCTCCGGCCCCTCCCGCTCCGACGCTTACCGCGCCGACCCGCGTGCGGCGTCGGAACACCTCCGGCCGCTCACGGTCAACTCCCGTCCCGGCGGCGGCCATAGCGTCGGTCCCACCGGCGGAACCACAAAGGCTTCCGCCTCACCATCCCTCTCACCGGAAGGAAACCACCATGGTCGACCTCACCACCGTCCGAGCCGTGCCGAGCGCCGGACTCCTCACCCCCCACAACGCGATGATGCTGTTCGTGGACCACCAGCCGCAGATGTTCTTCGGCGCGGGCAGCGCCGACCGAGCCGGGGTCGTCAACGCCACCGTCGGGCTGGCCAAGGCCGCCCGCGCCTTCGACGTGCCCGTCGTCCTGTCCACTGTGGCCGCCGAGTCGTTCTCCGGCCCCCTGCTGCCGCAGCTCCGCGAGGTGTTCCCCGAGCAGGAGATCGTCGACCGCACGTCGATGAACGCCTGGGAGGACGAGGCCCTGGTCGAGGCCGTCAAGGCCACCGGCCGCACCAAGATCATCCTGTCGGGGCTGTGGACCGAGGTCTGCCTCGTCATGCCCGCCCTGTCGGCGCTCGCGCAGGGCTACGAGGTCTACGTCGTCGCCGACGCCTCGGCCGGGGTGACCCCCGCCGCCCACAAGCACGCGATGCGGCGGATGACGGCGGCCGGCGCCGTCCCCGTCACCTGGTTGCAGGTGCTGCTGGAGCTCCAGCGCGACTGGGCCCGCACGGAGACGTACGCGGCCACGACCCAGGTCGTCAAGGAGCACGGCGGCGCCTACGGCCTGGGGCTCGTCTACGCGCACGCCATGGTCGACCCGCACGCCGCCGGCTGACCGTGGACACCGCGCTGCTGCTGATCCGGCTGACCGTGGGCCCGCTCGTCGCCGGGCACGGCGTACAGAAGGTCAGCCGGCTGCTCGGCGGCTCCGGACTGGCGGGCGGCGCCGAGGAGTTCCGCCGCGACGGCTTCCGCGGCGGGGCGCTCACCGCCCTCGCCGCGGGCACCACGCAGATCGGCTCCGGGCTGCTGCTGGCCTGCGGCGGCCTCACCCCGCTCGCGGCGGCCGGGATCGCCGGGGTGATGACGGTCGCCCTGACCGTCAAGTGGCCGCACGGGTTGTGGGTGCAGGACGACGGTTACGAGTACCCGCTGGTCCTCGTCGCCCTCGCCCTCGCCGTCGCCGTGGCCGGCCCGGGCCGCTGGTCCGTCGACCACGCCCTGCGCCTGCCGGTGTGGCCCGCCCCGTGGGCGGCCACCACCGCGGCCGCCGGGATCGCGTCCGGCCTCGCCGTCCGGGCGCTGCTGCACCGTCCGGCCCCCGTCGGCCCACGACCGGTGGAACGGTAACGGGCAGGGGGTGGCGGGTAGGGGTGAGGAGGCCGGACGGTGCCCGAACCACCGATCCGCGCCCCCTGAAGCCCCCCAAGCCCCAAGCCCCCGCCCCCCCCGGCCCCTTAAGCCAGTCAGCCCCCCCTAAAGCCAGCCCCTCCGCGCCGCCTTCAGGCCCGCCTCGAACCGGCTCGTCGCGCCCAGCCGCTCCATCAGCGCCGCCATCTGCTGGCGGACGGTGCGAAGAGAGACGCCCAGCCGCTTGCCCGCCGCCTCGTCGGTCAGCCCGGACGCGAGGATCTTCAGCAGTTCCCGTTCGGCCGGGGTGAGCGTTTCGGCACCTTCGTCCGCGGCTCGCCCGCGGCCGTCGGCGCCGAGCGGGTTCGCCGTCTCCCAGGCCAGTTCGAAGAGGGCGACCAAGGCGGCCACGATCCCCGGCGAGCGGGTGCAGACGGCTCCCAGGCGGGAGTTGCCGGGGTCGAGGGGGACGACGGCGGTCCGTCGGTCGAATATCAGGAGGCGGGGCGGTACGACGGGCCGGGTACGGACCTCACCGCCCTTCTCGGCCATCCAGCGGGCGTAGGAGAGGGTGCCCTGGTCGTTCCGGACGCTGTCCTGATACAGGACCAGCAGGCGGACGCCCCGCCCCAGGGCGTCCTCGTCCAGCGGCCGGGCGGCGTCGAGGCTGGCCTTCGACTGCGCCCCGCCGGGATTGATGGCCAGGCACTCCTCGGTGACCTCCCGGGCGAGCCACTCCAGGCGGCCCTGGACGGCGTCCAGACCGACCAGCCGCTCGGCCACCTCCATCCGGGAGTCCGAGCGCAGGGCAGCGAACTCCGCGACGGTCCGGGCGACGGCCTCCTTGCCCCGGGCCAGTTCCTCCTGACGGCGGGCCAGCTCGCACTCCCGGCGGCGCACCAGCAGTTCCAGGCCCACCTCGGGATTGACCACGCGCAGGAGGTCCGGGTTCTCCCGGGAGGAGTGGAGGAGCTCCATGTCGACCAACTGGTCCAGCGCCTCACGCAGTCGCCGCTCGGTGAGACCGAGCCGCCGGCTCAGGTCGGCCACTCCGGCGTGGGGATACCTCAGCATCCCCCGATACACGCGTTCCGTCGCGGTATCGAGCCCCAGCGCAGTCAGCACGTTCCCCTCCCGGTGCGCACACCGAAGGCACGCACGTTCGATGTGATTGCGGCTCCATCTTAGGGAAGGCCACTGACACCCGAGCGGTGAAGACGGCAGGGCGGGAAGCCGGCCGTTCGGCCGGCACCGCCACCGAGGGGTGGCAGCAGGGTGCCAGCCACTTTGATGCCACGGGAACCCCCTGCTCCCCACCCGTCGCATGGGGCAGGATGGAGATCACCGGGAGGGCCGGTGACACGAACGGCCCGCGGGACAGACCCGGGCCGTTCCACCACCGGAACACCCATGCCACTTCAGCCGGATCTCAGGGGGGACTCCGTTGACCTGGACCACACGCCGCACCGCCTTGGCGGCCCTCGTACTGCTGCTCCTCTGCGTGGGCCTCATCAGCACCTCGGTGACCACGGACCAGGACACCGGGGAGTCGACACAGCGGATCACGCGAGCCGTGAGCGGTCACGCGCCCGCCGCCCGGTCCGACTCGGGCATCGGGTGGGACTAGCCCCATGCGTTTCGTCCGTGCCCGGCTGGTCGGGGCGGGATCCACGGTGGCGCCGGCCGGGTGCGAAGCCGATCTGCTGCACGACCTCTTCTGGGCCCACACGGGCCCGGCGGACGGCCTGGAACACGTGCGGGTCCGCCCCGCCGGTGACGGCATGGAGGTCGTCCTCTTCCTCTTCGCCGTCACCGACACGGCCGCGCTCGACCGCGCGAACGTGCTCCTCACACTCCTGCGGGAACCGCTCGCGGCCCACGGCTACACGGCCGTGATCCCCACCGTCTGAACCACCGGAGCCCCCCGGCCGCCACGTGATCGACGGCCGTTCCACGACGGCGCCTTCCGTCCCTGCCGTCGTACCACCATTCCGCCGGACCACTGCCCCGCCGCTTCTGCACGCTCGGCACGCCGGGCACGCCAGGCACAGGCACGCCAGGCACGCCAGGCACGCCAACGCCCGACGCCCGTCAGGTGTGGCGCGCCCTTCCCCCGCGCCGGTCCGCCGCCGAATCCCTCCGATCCGCGTCAACCCGGCGCGGAACCACGCCGATTCGACGCCGTCCGCCACCGGTACGCGCCGCTCCGCCGCCGGATCACCACCGGCCGCCTCACCAGCACCGCCTCCGGCGCGCCGCGTAAGCCGCCGCGTGGGCGACCACCCCACGCCCCTGCCCGTCCCCCCTGCGGCGGTCTTGCCGCCCCTCCCGCTCCACACCTTCACCACACACCCCGATCCCGTCATCAAGGAGATCTCGCATGTCCGCATTCGTACGTCGTCCGGCCGTCCGCTCGGCCCTGCTGGCCGCGACGCTCGGCGCTCTCGTCCTCGGCGTCACCGCGCCCTCGCAAGCGGCGCCCGCCCCGCGGGCGGCGGCGGTGAAGTCCGCCGCGGCCACCTCGACGGTCGGCGGTGAGATAAGCCGCACCGAGATGATCCAGCGGGTGCAGTACTGGATCGACAAGGGCGTCCCCTACAGCCAGTCCCGCTACTACCCGGACCTCCAGGGCAGGTCGTACCGCACCGACTGCTCCGGCCTGGTGTCCATGGCCTGGCACCTGCCCATCAGCGCCACCACCTGGTCGCTCCCCGAGTACTTCGCCTGGGGCAGCTGCGGCGCGCGCGCCGGTCTCGCCAACGACCACGCCGATCCGTTCCCGGCGGAACCCCCCGCCGCGCAGTCCAACATGACCCACCTCACCCCGGTCGGCGACCTCGACGGGGACGGCAAGCCCGACATCATCGCGGTCGAGAAGCGGACCGGTGACCTCTACCGTTACTCGGGCCCCGACTTCGGCGGCGGATCGCGCGAAAAGCTGGGCTTCGGCTGGAACGGAATGAGCGACATCGTCGGCATCGGCGACGTGACCGGCGACAAGGTGGCCGACATCCTGGCCGTCGACAAGGACAGCGGCGACCTCTACCGCTACTCCGGCCCGCACTACAACGGGAGCACCCGGACGAAGATCGGCACCAACTGGAACACCATGACCGGCATCACGGGCGTCGGCGACCTCGACGGCGACGGCGTACCCGACCTGCTGGCCATCGATCCCTCCGACCACAAGCTCTACCGCTACTCCGGTCCCGGGTTCGCCGGCGGCTCGCGGGTGCGGATCGGCACCAACTGGTAGGCCGCACAGCCGTACCGGCTCCGGCTTCCGCCTCCTCCCTCACCGCTTCCACAGGAGTCACTTGTGCGACGCCTCACCTCCCTCGTGGCCACCGCGCTCACCTCGCTGGCGCTCTGCGCCGGCGGGCTCGTGACCGCGACGGCCGCCCAGGCGGACACGGTGTCCGCCGGCAACGCCCCACCCCTGCGGTTCGTCAGCTACAACCTCTGCGGCAACATGTGCGGCGACGCCAAGGGGTACGACAACCAGCGCCGCATCGACACGGTGGCCGACCAGGCCGCCACCGGCACCTGGGCCGCCGACCAGATCTTCCTCCAGGAGGTCTGCCGGCCGCAGTACGACGCGATCGAGAAGCGGCTCGCCCCGCTCGGCTTCCACGGCCTGTACGCGACGACCCTCCCGGGCCGGAGCGCGTCCGACGGCAAGGGGGCGGTGTGCGGCGGGGCCGACTACGGGATGGCCGTCCTCGCCAAAGGCCCGGTCGTCGACACGAAGGTGCTGGACCTGACGGTGGGCGGCGAGGACGAGCCCATCAAGAGCCCCTGCGTGAAGAGTTACGTCCAGAACCGGGTCAACTGGGCCTGCTCCGTGCACCTCTACTGGGCGGCGGACTCCACCCTCCGCACGGCCGAGGCCCACCGGCTGGCGGACCGGGCCGCGCAGTGGCAGGCGGAGGGAATCCCCGTCGTCCTCGGCGGTGACTTCAACGGCCACGCCCGGTCGGCCGCGCTCTCCGCCTTCTACGACAAGGGAATCGAGGACGGCGGGGAGGGCTCGTTCCTCGAAGCGGACGAGACCGACAAGGACCACTTCGGCGACGTCTGCCCGCCCTCCCGGAGCCGCTGCCGTTCCGGTGACGCCACCTTCGGCCGGGAGAAGATCGACTACCTCTTCCTCTCCGCGGGCCACTTCAAGGACGTCAAGGCCGACGTCCTCCCCCTGGACACGAGGGTTTCCGACCACCGGCTGCTGCGCGGCGCGGCGTACTGGTCCGACTGCGGACCGGCCGGCCCGGGCGCCGGCGGCATCCTCCGCAGGGACGCGGCCGGCGGCCTCTTCCGCTACACGGGACGGCCGGACGGCACGGTCGCCGGCGCGTGCAAGGCGGGCACCGGGTGGTCCATGATGCGGCTGGCCGCACGGGACGGGAACGCCGTGCTCGCCGCCGACAAGGCAGGCACGCTCTGGCGCTACCCCGCCGCCCCCCGGACGGGCGCCTATTCGGGCGACACCCGGGTGCGGGTCTCCACCGGTTGGCAGGCCATGGACGCCCTCCTCGCCCCCGGCGACTTCACCGGAGACGGCCGCCCCGACGTCATCGGCCGGGACGCGGCCGGCGACCTGTGGCTGTCCAAGGGCTCGGCGGGCGGCGGTTACGCCGCGCCCGTGAAGATCGGGAACGGCTGGCAGGTGTACACCGCCCTCGTCGCGCCCGGCGACTTCACCGGGGACGGCCGGCCCGACCTGATCGGCCGGGACACGGCCGGCGACCTGTGGCTGTACAGAGGCGACGGCCACGGCGGCTACGCCCCCAGGGAGCGCGTCGGCACCGGCTGGCAGATCTACACCGCGCTGGTCTCCCCCGGCGACCTCGACGGCGACGGCCGCCCCGACCTGGCCGGGCGCGACGCGGCAGGTGACCTGTGGTTCTACGAAGGGGACGGCAAGGGCGGGTACAGCCCCCGTGAGAGGATCGGCAACGGCTACCCGCAGGGAGAACTGCTGCTGTGACCCGTCGGCCGGCCCGGGCTGCGGAGGGAAGCGGGGACGGGGCCGCCGCCCCGGGCCCTCGGCGGTCCGGTCGGTGCGCCCCGCCTACGTCCCGCAGCAGAGCCTCGAGCGCGGGGGCCGGGCGAGGGGCTGAGCCGCGGGCGGCAAAAGGAGATGCGCCGCCACCGGCCCGCCGGTTATCGTTTATCGCATGTCGACGCCCCGAATCTCCTAGCTCAGGACCCGCTTCCACGCCAGAAGTGTGTCCTTGAGCTTATTCGGAGCGTTACCTCATGCTTACCGTTCGCGGTGTCGAGCTGCGCGCGGCCGCGCGGCTGCTGCTGTCCGACATCTCCTTCACCGTCTCCCCCGGCGACCGCGTCGGCCTGGTCGGCCGCAACGGCGCGGGGAAGACCACCCTGATGACCGTCCTGGCGGGCCGGGCGCGGCCCGCCGCCGGGAGCGTGGTGGCCACCGGGCCGGTCGGCTTCCTCGCCCAGGACTCCCGGGCCGCCGACCCCGACGTGACCGTCACCGACCGGATCCTCTCCGCGCGCGGCCTCGACCGCGCTCTGGACGCGCTGCGGCGCGCGGAGGCCGGGCTGGCCGCTGCCTCCGGGCCGGCCGCGCTGGACCGGGCGATGCGGGCGTACGCCCGTGCCGAGGCCGCCTTCCAGACCGGCGGCGGGTACGCGGCCGAGGCGGAGGTGGCCCGGGTGGCCGCCGGGCTCGGCCTGCCCGACGAGGTGCTGGGCCGGCCGGTCGGCACCCTGTCGGGCGGGCAGCGGCGCCGGGTCGAGCTGGCCCGGATCCTGTTCGCCGGCCACGACGGCGTCCTGCTGCTCGACGAGCCGACCAACCACCTCGACGCCGACTCCGCCTCCTGGCTGCGCGACTTCCTCCGGAACCACCAGGGCGGCCTCGTGCTGATCAGCCATGACACGCGGCTGCTGGACGCCGTCGTCAACCGCGTGTTCCACCTCGACCCCGGCCGGGCGACGATCGACGTCCACAACACCGGCTGGACCACGTACCTGGCGCAGCGGGCGGCCGACGAGCGGCGCCGTACCCGGGAGCGGGCGAACGCCGAGCGGAAGGCCGCCGCCCTGCACGCGCAGGCGGACCGGATGAAGGCCAGGTCCGCCACCGCCGTGACCGCCCGGAGCATGAGCCGGCGGGCCGACCGCATGCTCGCCGGGCTGGAACCGGTGCGGCGGACGGAGAAGACCGCCCGGATCCGGCTGCCCGAGCCGGAGCCGTGCGGCCGGGTGCCGCTCGGCGCGGTCGGCCTGGCCAAGTCGTACGCCGGGCGGCCCGTCCTCGGCGGGGTGGACCTCGCCGTGGACCGGGGCAGCCGGCTGGTGGTGCTCGGGCCCAACGGCGCGGGCAAGACGACGCTGCTGCGCGTCCTGGCCGGCGAGGTGGCGCCCGACGCGGGCCGGGTGGTGCGCGGACACGGGCTGCGGCTGGGCTACTTCGCCCAGGAGCACGACACCCTCGACCCCGCCCGCACGGTCCGCCGGCACCTCGCGTCCGCCGCGCCGCACCTGACGGACGGCGAACTCCGGGGCGTCCTGGGCGCGTTCCTGTTCACCGGGGACGACGCCGAGAAGCCCGTCGGGGTGCTGTCCGGCGGGGAGAAGACCCGCCTGGCGCTGGCCGGGCTGGTCCACTCCGGCGCCAATGTGCTGCTGCTGGACGAGCCGACCAACAACCTCGACCCCGCCTCCCGCGACGAGGTCCTGGCCGCGGTCGGCTCCTACCCGGGGGCAGTCGTCATGGTCACCCACGACGAGGGCGCCGTCGACGCCCTCCGCCCCGACCGTGTCCTGCTGCTGCCGGACGCGGACGAGGACCTGTGGAGCGAGGAGTACCGGGAGCTGGTCGCCCTGTCGTGAGGGTCCGGGGGCCTGAGGGTCGGTTTTCCCGCACGAGGGTCCGGCTCTCCGGGAGGCCCGGTCTCCCTGAGGGCCGGGCTCCCTGAGGGCCGGTCTCCCCGGCGGCCCGGGCCCCCGGCGCGGGCCCGGCCTTCCCGGCCGTCCGCGCCCGTCAGGACCCCACGTACTCCGCCAGGTGCTCCCCCGTCAGCGTCGAACGGGCGGCGACGAGGTCGGCGGGGGTGCCCTCGAAGACGATCCGGCCGCCGTCGTGGCCCGCGCCGGGGCCCAGGTCGATGATCCAGTCGGCGTGGGCCATGACGGCCTGGTGGTGTTCGACGACGATGACGGACGCGCCGGAGTCGACGAGCCGGTCGAGCAGGGCGAGGAGCTGCTCGACGTCGGCGAGGTGGAGGCCGGCGGTCGGCTCGTCGAGGACGTACACGGACGGGCCGCCGCCCTTCTCCGCCAGGTGCGTGGCGAGTTTCAGCCGCTGCCGCTCGCCGCCGGAGAGCGTGGTGAGCGGCTGGCCGAGGGTGAGGTAGCCGAGGCCGACGTCGGCGAGGCGGCGCAGGATCCGGTGGGCGGCCGGGGTGCGGGCCTCGCCGGCGGCGAAGAACTCCTCGGCCTCGGACACCGGCATGGCCAGCACCTCGCTGATGTCCCGGCCGCCGAGGCGGTACTCCAGCACGGACGCGTCGAACCGCTTGCCCTCGCAGTCCTCGCAGGTGGCGGCGGTGCCGGCCATCATCGCCAGGTCGGTGAAGACGACCCCGGCGCCGCCGCAGGCGGGGCAGGCGCCCTCCGAATTGGCGCTGAACAGCGCCGGTTTGACGCCGTTGGCCTTGGCGAACGCCTTGCGGATCGGGTCGAGCAGCCCGGTGTACGTCGCCGGGTTGCTCCGCCGGGAGCCGCGGATCGGGGCCTGGTCGACGGAGACGAAGCCCGCGCCCGCCGGGATCGAGCCGTGCACCAGCGAGCTCTTGCCCGATCCCGCGACGCCGGTGACGGCGACCAGCACCCCGAGCGGGATGTCGACGTCGACGCCGCGCAGGTTGTGGGCCGTCGCGCCGCGGACGGGCAGGGTGCCGGTGGGCTCGCGCACGGTCTTCTTCAGGCCGACCCGGTCGTCGAGGTGCCGGCCGGTGAGGGTGCCGGCGGCCCGCAGCCCTTCCACCGTCCCCTCGAAGCAGATCGTGCCGCCCGCGCCGCCGGCGCCGGGGCCGAGGTCGACGACGTGGTCGGCGATCGCGATCACCTCCGGCTTGTGCTCCACCACCAGCACCGTGTTGCCCTTGTCGCGCAGCCGCAGCAGCAGGCCGTTCATCCGGGCGATGTCGTGCGGGTGCAGGCCGATGGTCGGCTCGTCGAAGACGTAGGTGACGTCGGTGAGGGACGAGCCGAGGTGGCGGACCATCTTGACGCGCTGCGCCTCGCCGCCGGACAGCGTGCCGGCCGGCCGGTCCAGGGAGAGGTAGCCCAGGCCGATCTCCACGAACGAGTCGAGGCTGTGGGCGAGTTTGCCGAGCAGCGGCGCCACCGAGGGCTCGTCGAGGCCGCGTACCCAGTCGGCCAGGTCGCTGACCTGCATCGCGCAGGCGTCGGCGATGCCGATGCCCCGGATCTTGGCGGACCGTGCCGCCTCGTTCAGCCGGGTGCCGTCGCAGTCCGGGCAGGTGGTGAAGGTGACGGCCCGGTCCACGAACTCCCGGATGTGCGGCTGCATCGCCTCCCGGTCCTTGGCCAGCATCGACTTCCTGATGCGCGGGAGGAGGCCCTCGTAGGTCATGTTGATGCCCGCGATCTTCATCCTGGTCGGTTCGCGGTGCAGCAGGTCGTACCGCTCCTTCTCGGTGAACTCGCGGACCGGCTTGTCCGGGTCGTAGAGCCCGGACTCGGTGTAGAGGCGGTGGTTCCAGCCGCCCGCCTTGTAGCCGGGGACGGTGAGCGCCCCCTCCGCGAGGGACTTGGAGTCGTCGAGGAGCTGGGAAAGGTCCAGGTCGGTGACGTTCCCGCGGCCCTCGCAGCGCGGGCACATGCCGCCGGTGCGGGAGAAGGTCACCTTCTCGGCCTTCTTCGTGCCCCGGTCGACGGTGATCGCGCCGCTCGCCCGGACGGAGGGGGTGTTGAAGGCGAACGCGCCGGGCGGGCCGACGTACGGCCGGCCGAGCCGGCTGAAGAGGATCCGCAGCATCGCGTTGACGTCGGTGGCGGTGCCCACCGTGGAGCGCGGGTCGGCGCCCATCGGCTGCTGGTCGACGATGATCGCGGTGGTCAGCCCCTCCAGGACGTCCACCTCGGGCCGGGCCAGGGTCGGCATGAAGCCCTGGACGAAGGCGCTGTAGGTCTCGTTGATCAGCCGCTGCGACTCGGCGGCGATCGTGTCGAAGACCAGCGAGCTCTTGCCCGAGCCGGAGACGCCGGTGAACACCGTCAGCCGGCGCTTGGGGATCTCGACGGCGACGTCCTTGAGGTTGTTCTCGCGTGCGCCGTGCACCCGGATCAGGTCGTGGACGTCGGCGACGTGCGGGGAGGAGGCGGGCGCGGGCGGGGTCGTGCTCGTGGCCTTGCTCATCGTTTCTCCATCCGTGGGGCGGGGCCGTCCGCGCGGGACGGCGGACGCGGCGGGGCGGACGTCGTGGGTACGGGCAGGGGGCGCGGGAGGGCGGGCGCGCGGCGGGCCGCGACGGCACCGGCGGCCGGCCGGGCCCCGGCCGAAGCCCCACACCGTACCTTCGGAGCCCGCAGCGTGCCCCCGTATTTCCCGGCGGAGGCACCGACCCTACCCCCGCCTCCCGGCGGCGGCGCCCGGTGTCCGACCCCCGTGCCATCCTGGACGGCGTGACCCTGGAGGACCTGGCGCGGCTGCGCCGCGCACGCGACACGATGGACCGCGACTACGCGCGGCCCCTGGACGTCCCGGCGCTGGCCGCCGTCGCCCTCATGTCGCCCGGCCACTTCTCCCGCAGCTTCCGCGCCGCGTTCGGCGAGACGCCGTACGGCTACCTGATGACCCGCCGCGTCGAGCGGGCGAAGGCGCTGCTGCGGCGGGGCGACCTGAGCGTGACGGAGGTCTGCTTCGCGGTGGGCTGCACCTCGCTGGGGTCGTTCAGCTCCCGCTTCACCGAGCTGGTCGGCGAGAGCCCGAGCGCGTACCGGGCGCGGAACCACGAGGCGGGCGCCGCGATACCGGCGTGCGTCGCCAAGATCCTCACCCGGCCGCTCCGGCACGGCGAACCGGTCAGGATCGGAGAAGCGCGATCCGCCGCGGCCTCGTAGCGTCGGAGGCATGGACATCAAGCTTTCCCAGTGCTTCATCGCCGTCGACGACCACGACAAGGCCCTCGCCTTCTACCGCGACGCCCTCGGACTGGAGGTCCGCAACGACGTCGGCTTCGAGGGGATGCGCTGGGTGACCGTCGGGTCACCCGCGCAGCCGGACGTGGAGATCGTCCTGGAACCGCCGGCCGCCAACCCCAACGCCTCCCCCGCCGACCGGCAGGCCATGGCGGAACTCATGGCCAAGGGCATGCTGCGCGGCGTGATCTTCTCCACCGACGACTGCGACACCACCTTCGAGCGCATCCGCGCCACCGGCGCCGAGGTCCTCCAGGAGCCCATCGACCAGCCCTACGGCGTCCGCGACTGCGCCTTCCGCGACCCGGCGGGCAACATGCTGCGCTTCACCCAGCCGCGGAAGGACCGCTGAGGACGGGCGGGGGCGGGCGCCCGCCCTACGGCCCTGTGATGCGGTCCCGCAGCCAGGACGCGATGTCGTCGAGCGCCGTCGCGGCAAGGGCCGTGGGGTGGGCCGTGAAGCCGTGGGGTGCCTCCGGATACACGCGGAGGTCGACGTCGTTGCCGGCCGCCGACAGCCGGGCCGCCAGCGCCAGGTTGTCCTCCAGCAGCACGTCCTCGGCGCCGACGACCAGCAGCGTCGGGGGCAGCCCGCCGAGGTCGCCGTAGAGCGGGGAGAGGTCGGGGACGGTGCGGTCCGCCACGTGTCCGGCGTACGCCCGGAGGAAGTACTCGTCCGCGATGCGGCGGCCGGCCGGGGTCCGCGCGCTCAGGTCGTAGGTGCCGAACCGGAGCGCGGCGCCGGTGAACCGGTCGGCGGCGCCCCGGTCCCGCAGCCGCAGCAGGGTGGTCAGGGCGAGGGTCGCCCCGGCGGAGGTCCCGCCGATCGCCGGCCGGGACGTTCCGAAGCGGGCGCCGGCTTCCCCGAGGAGCCAGAGCGCCGCCGCCTCGCAGTCGTCGGGCGCCGCCGGCCAGGGGTGTTCGGGGGCCAGCCGGTAGTCGACGCTGACGACGGCGACGCCCAGGGCGTCCGCGAGCTCGCGGTTGCGCACGTCGCCGTGCGCCGCCGAGTCCATGTAGAAGCCGCCGCCGTGGATGTCCAGGTAGACGCCACGGGGCGGACCGCCGGACGGCATGAGGATCCGGACGGGGACGCACACCCCGGCGGCCTCGGCCGTCTCCTCGACGGCGGGCGGTTCGGCGGCGCGCGGAGCCGGCCGCTTCGCCCGCACCTCCCGGAGCTCCTCCCACGAGGCGGGGCCGCGGCCGGCCGGCCGCGTCCGGTAGAACGCACGGGCTTCCGCGACCTGTTCCGCGGGTACCTCGGCGAACAGTGCCTCCAGCGCGAACCGCACGCGCCCTCCTCGTCACTCGGGGTCTCGGCCTGGTCGTACGCTGGCGTCGGCCCTCACACCCCCACCCCGTGGATCGCCGTGGTCCTCCCCGTCAGCGGCAGGCCGGTGGCGCCGTGCCGGGCCGCGATGATCTCGGCGGCGATGGACAGCGCCGTCTCCTCCGGGGTGCGCCCACCCAGGTCGAGCCCGATGGGGGCGCGGAGGCGGGACAACTCCCGCTCGGTGACGCCCGCTTCGCGGAGGCGCCCGACGCGGTCGGCGTGGGTGCGGGGCGAGCCCATCGCCCCGACGAACGCGACCGGCAGCCGGAGGGCGACCCGGAGGAGCGGGACGTCGAACTTGGCGTCGTGGGTGAGGACGCACAGCGCCGTGCGGCCGTCGGTGGGCGTGCGGCGGAGGTAGCGGTGCGGCCAGTCGACCACGACCTCGTCGGCCTCGGGGAAGCGGGCCGCCGTGGCGAAGACGGGACGGGCGTCGCAGACGGTGACGTGGTACCCGAGGAACTTGCCGACGCGGACGAGCGCCGCAGTGAAGTCGACCGCGCCGAAGACGATCAGCCGCGGCGGTGCGAGGCCGGACTCGACGAGGAGCGTCAGGTCGCCGCCGGGGCAGAGCGTGCCGTCGGCGGCCAGTTCGACGGTGCCGGTGCGGCCCGCGCCGAGCAGGGCGTGCGCCTGGGCCGCGGCGGCGCGGTCGAGCTCCGGCGGGCCGCCGAGGCCGCCCTCGGACGTGCCGTCGGGGCGGACGAGCAGCGCCCCGGCCGCGAGCCCGGCCGGGCCCCGGACGACGCGGGCCAGGGCCACCGCCTCGCCGCGGGCGGCGGCCGTCAGGGCGCGGCCGAGGACGGCGCGCGCCGGGGCGGCCGCCGGATACGGGACGACCAGCACCTCCAGGGTGCCGCCGCAGGTCAGGCCGACGGCGAACGCGTCGTCGTCGCTGTATCCGAACCGCTCCCGCAGCGCCGTCCCGTCCCGCAGCGCCTGGACGCACAGGTCGTACACCGCCGCCTCGACGCACCCCCCGGAGACGGAGCCGACGGCCCGGCCCCCGTCGTCGACGGCCAGGGCGGCGCCGGGGCCGCGCGGGGCGCTGCCGGTGACGGAGACGACGGTGGCGACGGCGAAGCCGCGGCCCTCGGCGGCCCAGACGGACAGGTCGTCAGCGATGTCCAGCACGGTCCCCCTCCACGGGCGCGGCGGCGCCGGTCAGGACGCGGTCGGGGCGGATCGGCAGGTCGCGGTGGCGGACGCCGGTCGCGTGCCAGACGGCGTTGGCGACGGCCGCCGCGGAGCCGACCGTGCCGATCTCGCCGATGCCCTTGATGCCGACCGGGTCGTCGGGGTCCGGGTCGTCCAGCCAGTGCACCTCGATGGCGGGGACGTCCGCGTGGGCCGCGACGTGGTAGCCGGCCAGGTCCGCGTTGACGAGGCCGCCCGAGGCGGTGTCGCGGACGGCCTCCTCGTGCAGGGCCATCGACAGGCCCCAGACCATGCCGCCGGTGAGCTGGTTGCGGGCGGTCAGCGGGTTGACGATGCGGCCCGCGGCGAACACGCCGAGCATCCGGCGGACGCGGACCTCGCCGGTGCCCGGATCGACGGCGACCTCGGCGAACTGGGCGCCGTACGCGTGCCGTTCGTACGCGGCGAGGGCCCGCACCGCCTCCTCCGTACTGGCCCGGACGGTGAGCCCGCCGGCCGGGATGTCGGCGCCGGGCGTGAGGCGTTCGCGCAGGTCGGCCGCCGCGAGCCGGACGGCCCAGCCCCAGGAGCGGGTGCCCATGGAGCCGCCGGCCACCCACGCGTCGCCGAAGTCGCTGTCGGCGATCAGGACGCGGACCCGGTCCGGCGCCACCTCCAGGGCGTCGGCGGCGAGTTGGGTGAGGGCGGTGCGGGCGCCGGTGCCGATGTCGGCGGCGGCGATGCGGACGGTGAAGGTGCCGTCGGGGTGCGCCGTCGCGGTGGCGGTCGCCGGGAAGGCGCCGGTGAAGAAGGACGACGCGGCGGTGCCGGTGCCGACGAGCCAGCGGCCGTCGCGGCGGACGCCCGGCCGCGGGTCGCGCCCGGCCCAGCCGAACCGGCGGGCGCCCTCGGTGAAGCAGTCGGTCAGCCGCCGCCCGGCGAAGGGCAGTCCGGAGACGGGCCCGGCGGCGGGCTCGTTGCGGGCGCGCAGCACGAGCGGGTCCAGGCCGCAGCGCTCGGCCAGTTCGTCGAGCGCGCACTCCAGCGCGAACGAGCCGGGGGCCTCGCCGGGTGCCCGCATGTACGTGGGTGTCGGGACGTCCAGGGGCAGCACCCGGTGGACGGTGCGGTGGCCGCTCGCGTCGTACATGGACCGCCCGTACGCGGCGCTCGGCTCGACGAACTCGCGCACGGTGGACGTGGCGCTGAGCGCCGTGTGCTCCAGGGCGCGCAGCCGGCCGTCCGGGCCGGCGCCCAGCCGGACGTGCTGGACGGTGGCGCTGCGGTGGCCGATCAGCGAGAACATCTGCTGCCGGGTGAGCGCGATCCGGACCGGGCGGCCGAGCACGGTCGCCGCCATGGCCGCGAGGACGACGTGCGGGCGGGCCTGCGCCTTGCTGCCGAACCCGCCGCCCACGTGCTCGGACCGCAGCCGCACCACGTCCGGGTCGAGCCCGAGGAGCTGCGCGAGGTCCCGGGCGGTCGCATAGGCGCCCTGGGTGGAGTCGACGACCTCCAGCCGCCCGTCGTCCCAGCGAGCCATGGCCGCGTGCGGCTCCATCGGGTTGTGGTGCTCCTCGGGGGTGGTGTACCAGGCGTCCACCACCGCGTCGGACGCGGTGAGTTCGGCCGCCACGTCGCCCTTGTCGGTGCTGCCCGGTCCCATGGCCGTGGCCTCGGGCGGGTAGCTGCCGGGGTGGTCCGGGCGGAGGCGTACGTCGTGCGGCTCGGTGTCGTAGCCGACGGTGAGCGCCTCGGCGGCCTCCCTGGCCTGCTCGGGCGTCTCGGCGACGACGCAGGCGACGGGCCAGCCCATGTGCGGCACCCGGTCGTGCTGGAGGATCCGCGTGGTGGCGTCGGGTCCGAAGGTGCCGACGAAGTCCTCTTTCAGGCGCGGCGCGTTGCCGTGGTGCAGGACGGCGAGGACGCCGGGCAGCGCCAGGACGGGGGCGTCGTCGACGGACCGGATGCGCCCGCGGGCCACGGTGGAGAGCACGATCCAGCCGTGGGCGAGCCCGTCGGCGGGGTGGTCGGCGGCGTAGCGGGCGGCGCCGGTGACCTTGTCGCGCCCTTCGACGCGGAGGTGCGAGGCGCCCACGGCGGGCGCCGGGCGGGAGGTGGGGGTGTTCGTCGCCGTGGTCATCGGCCGGCCGCCTCCTCGGCGAGTTCGGTCAGGGTGCGGACGGTCAGGTGGCGCAGCAGCGGCAGTTTGTGGCCGTTGTGCGGGAGGGGCCGGGCGCCGGCGAGTTCGGCGTCGGCCGCCGCGGCGAACGCGGTGGCGTCGGCCGGGGCCCCGGTCAGGGCCTGTTCCGCCCGGCGGGCCCGCCAGGGGTGGGAGGCGACCGCGCCGAAGGCGAGCCGCGCCTCACGGACGACGCCGTCCCTGATGTCGAGCGCGGCGGCGAGCGAGCCGATCGCGAAGGCGTAGGACGCGCGGTCGCGCACCTTGCGGTAGCGGGACGGGCCGGGTGGCGCGGGCGGCAGGACGACGCCGGTGACCAGTGCGCCGGGCGGCAGCGCGGTCTCCTCGTGCGGGGTGCTGCCCACCGGCCGGTAGAACGCGGCGAGGGGCAGTTCGCCGGGCCCGTCGGCGGTCTCGTAGGCGACGACCGCGTCGAAGGCGGCCAGGGCGACGGCCATGTCGGACGGGTGGACGGCGACGCAGTGCGCGGAGGCGCCGAGGACGGCGTGGTTGCGGTGGTCGCCGGTGAGGGCGGCGCAACCGCTGCCCGGCGTCCGCTTGTTGCACGCCGTGGCCCCGGCGGCCCCGCCGGTGAAGTAGCCGCAGCGGGTGCGCTGGAGCAGGTTTCCGCCGACCGTCGCCATGTTGCGCAGCTGTCCCGAGGCGCCGGCGAGGACGGCCTGTGTCAACGCCGGGTATCGGCGGCGTACTTCGGGGTGGGCGGCGAGGTCGCTGTTGGTGACCGTCGCGCCGACGCGCAGTCCCCCGTCGGTGGTGGCCCCGATCGTGTCCAGGGGGAGGTCGCGCAGGTCGACGAGGAGCGCGGGCCGCTCGACGCCGGTCTTCATGAGGTCGACGAGGTTGGTGCCGCCGCCCAGCGGCCGGGCCTCGGGGTCGGCGGCGAGCAGGGCGAGCGCGTCGGCCGTGTCGGCGGCGCGGTGGTAGCGGAACTCCCTCACGCGACCACCGCCCCGGACCGCTCGGCGCGTTCTTCCGCGGCCCGTGCGACGGCGCGGACGATCGTCGGATAGGCGCCGCAGCGGCACAGGTTGCCGCTCATCCGCTCCCGGATCTCGGCGTCGGTGAGGGCGGGCGGACCGGCCTCGGGGCGGACGTCGTCGGTGGCGGCGCTGGGCCAGCCGGCCGCGTGCTCGTCGAGGACGGCGAGGGCCGAGCAGATCTGCCCGGGGGTGCAGTATCCGCACTGGTAGCCGTCGAGTTCGAGGAACGCCTGCTGGACGGGGTGCAGCCGCTCGCCGTCGGCGACGCCCTCGATCGTGGTGACGGCGCGGCCCTCGGCGGCGACGGCGAGCTGGAGGCAGGCCACGGCGCGGCGGCCGTCGAGCAGCACGGTGCAGGCGCCGCACTGGCCGTGGTCGCAGCCCTTCTTGGTACCGGTGAGGTCGAGGCGCTCGCGCAGCGCGTCGAGCAGGGTGGTGCGGTGGTCGACGGTGAGGGTGTGGGGTTCTCCGTTGACGTGCAGGGTGATGACGCTGGACGTCGGTGCGGTCATGGGGGCCCTTTTCGACACGGCGGTTTCGGCACGGTTGTCGTGCGCTGGTTCTGGCGACGGCCGCCACACGGCGGTTCCGGCACGGTGGTCGGCGCCTACGGATCACGGGAGTGGCCGGCCCGATGGGCCATCGACCGTTCCGACGGCCGCCCCGGCCACTAAAGTGTGCTGTACGTGGACAGTTGTCCGGCCGACGCGTAGCGGACAGCTGTCCGGATACTTGAACCTAGCCGACGGCCGTCGGGCGGGCAAGGGTCAAGTGGGGGGCCGGGTACGGACAGAGGGCGAGGAAGCGCGTGCGGACGACGGTGCCACAGCAGGACGGCGGGCCCCCGCCCCGCCGCTCGGACGCCCGGCGCAACCGCGAGCGCATCCTGGCCGCGGCCCTGGCCGAGTTGACGCACTCCCCCGCCGTCGCGCTGAGCACGATCGCCCGGAAGGCGGGCGTCGGCCAGGGCACGCTCTACCGCAACTTCCCCGACCGGGAGGCGCTCATCCTGGAGGTCTACCGCTTCGAGGTGCAGCAGGTCCACGACGCCGCGCGGCACCTCCTCGCGACCCGGCCGCCCGACCGGGCCCTGCGCGAGTGGCTGGACCGGCTGGCCCGGTACGCGGCGGCGAAGGCGGGCCTGGCCGACGCGATGCGCGAGGCCACCCGCGCCCCCGCCACCCCGGCCCGCTGGGGCCACGCCCCGATCACCGAGGCCGTCGAACTCCTCCTGGAGGCCAACGAGAAGGCCGGTACCATCCGCCCGGGGGTGACCCCCGACGACTTCCTCCTCGCCATCGCCGGCCTCTGGCACATCGGCCCCCGCGCCGACGCCGGGGAACGCGCCCGGCGCCTCTTCGACCTCGTCACGGACGGCCTGCGCGCGGGCGCGCCCGGGGCGCCCGCCGAGGAGCCCCGGCCGTCCCGACCGGTCACCCCGCCGGAGCGGCGGCGGTCTTCCGGCGAGCCCGGTAGGCGGCGGCCTTGATCTTGTTGCCGCAGGACTCCATGCCGCACCACTGCCGGCGCCGGCCGCGCGAGCGGTCGATGTAGACGCGGGTGCACTCGGGGTTGCCGCACTCCTTGAGCAGGGGCACGTCCGCGCCGGCCAGCAGCTCCACCGCGTGCCGGGCGACGGCCGCCAGCGCCTCGCGCTGCGTCGCCGCCGTCCAGCGGCCGGAGTGGGTGAGCCGCGGCGCGGCGGGCGCGCTCGCCGCCGCGTCGTTGACCACGGCGAGCGCCTCGTCGTCGAAGTCCGCGCACCCACCGCCGAGGCGCCGGTCGGTGACCAGCCGGTAGACGGCCTCCCGGACGGCCGTCGCCCGCTCGACGTCGGCCCGCCGGGCGGGCGCGACGGTGTCGACGAGGCCGGACTCCACGTACCAGGCGTCCAGGCGGTCCGGCGTCGCGAACATCTCGAACCGCGCCGTGCGGCGCGCCCGGAGCGTGGCCGCGAAGTCCAGGGCCGGGTTGCCGCACACGAAGACGTGGTCCAGGTTCACGTCACCATCCTGGCGGGTGACACCGGCCCCCCGCAAGGACGGCCGGACCGGTGACCGCACCCGGCCCGGCCGATCGGCGGCGGTGCTCGGCTAGGACGCCCGGCGCAGCCGAACGGATCGGCGCTCGGCCACACCGCTCGAACGCGCCCGGCTCAGGCCCCGGTTCAGGCGCCCGGCGCCCCCGTCTCCGTCAGCTCGCCGTCGGCGACGCGCAACCACCGGCCGACACCGATCCGTTCGAGGAACCGCTCGTCATGGCTGACCACGACGAACGCCCCGCGGTAGCACGCCAGGGCGCTCTCCAGCTGCCCGACGCCGACCAGGTCGAGGTTGTTCGTCGGCTCGTCCAGCAGCAGGAGCTGCGGGGCGGGTTCGGCGCACAGGACGCAGGCGAGCGTGGCGCGCAGCCGCTCGCCGCCGGAGAGGACGCGTACGGGGAGGTGGGCGCGGGGGCCGCGGAACAGGAACCGCGCGAGCAGGTTCATCCGCTCCGCCTCGGACCGGTGCGGGGCGGACGCCGCGAAGTTCTCGGCGACCGTGCGGTCGGGGTCGAGCAGGTCCAGGCGCTGCGACAGGGAGGCGATCCGCCCGTCGGCGCGCCGGACGGTCCCGCCGTCCGGGGCCAGGTCGCCGGAGACCAGCCGCAGCAGCGTCGTCTTCCCGGCGCCGTTGGGCCCGGTGAGCGCGATCCGCTCGGGTCCGCGGATGGTGAGGTCGACGCCGTCCCCGGCGAACAGCTCGCGCCCGCCGTGGCGCACCCGCAGCCGCTCGCCCAGGATGAGCGTGCGGCCGGCGGGGACGTCGGTGTCGGGCAGTTCCAGGACCAGCCGCTGCTCGTCCCGCAGGGCGCGGCCCGCCTCGTCGAGCCGGGCCTGCGCCTCGTGGACGCGGGTGGCGTGGGTCTGGCCGGCCCGGCCGGCGGACTCCTGGGCGCCGCGCTTCATGGTGCCGGCGAAGATGCGCGGCAGGCCGGCGTTCTTGAGGTTGCGGGCGGCGTTGCTCGCGCGCCGCTCGGCCCGCTCGCGGGCCTGCTGCATCTCGCGCTTCTCCCGCTTCACCTCCTGTTCGGCGTTGCGGACGCTCCGCTCCGCGGCCTCCCGCTCGGCGCGTACGGCCTGCTCGTACTCGGTGAAGGTGCCGCCGTACAGCCGTAGTTCGCCCCGGTCGAGTTCGGCGATCCGCTCCATGCGGTCCAGCAGCGCCCGGTCGTGGCTGACGAGCAGGAGGCTGCCGTTCCACTCGGAGAGGACGTCGTAGAGCTTGTGGCGGGCGTCGGCGTCGAGGTTGTTGGTCGGCTCGTCCAGCAGCAGCACGTCCGGCCGCTTGAGGAGCTGCGCCGCCAGGCCGAGGCTGACGATCTGACCGCCGCTGAGCGTGCCCAGGGTCCGGTCGAGGGCGAGCCCGCCGAGCCCTAGCCGGTCGAGTTGGGCGCGGGTGCGCTCCTCGACGTCCCAGTCGTCGCCGATGGTGGTGAAGTGCTCCTCGCTCGCGTCCCCGGACTCGACGGCGTCGATGGCGCGGATCACCGCGTCGACCCCGAGCACCTCGGCCACCGTCGGTTCGCCGGTCAGGGGCAGGGTCTGCGGGAGGTAGCCGACCGTGCCGTGGACGGTCACCGACCCGGCCGTCGGGCGGAGTTCGCCGGCGATCAGCCTCAGCAGGGTGCTCTTGCCGGAGCCGTTGGGCGCCACCAGGCCGGTGCGGCCCGCGCCGACGGTGAAGGAGAGGTCGTCGAAGACCGGGGTGTCGTCGGGCCAGGAGAAGGAGAGGCGGGAGCAGATGACGGTGACATCGGACATGGGGATGACCTCGTGGGGAACGGAGGGCAGGGCGCTCCGCCGCGGAGGGAACCGCCGTACGACGAGCGCCCCGCGCCTGAACAGGCGAAAGGGGACGACGAGATGACCACGACGGCGGTACCGCCCGAAGCGCGCCTGCCGGTGGCCGATCAGATCCGGGTATCACCCGGAGATGTCGTCGTCACCCACCACCATGTCCGTCTCCTCTGCGAAAGATCACTGGCCTCCCCACCGTACCAGTCCCGGCGCGGAGGCCGCTTCTAGAGGGCCAGGTCCCAGGCCAGGCAGCCGAGATGGCTCCGCGCCTCGGGCTCGCCACCGCCGTACTCCGGCGGCGCGGCCGGCGAGGCCGCCTTCTCCTCGACCATGTCCTCGTACGCGATCCGCTCGGGCAACGCGCCGAAGCGCGCGCGACGTACTGCGGAGTCACTGTCCCGCACGGTCATGTTCCTCACTCCTGTCAGGTGTGTTGACGGGCCGTCAGGGTCCTTGGGCGTCGACGACGGCTCGGGCGAACGCTTCGGGGGCCTCCTGCGGCAGGTTGTGCCCGACGCCCTTCAGGAACCGGTGGTCGTACGGGCCCGTGAACCGGTCGCGGTACGAGGAACCACCGCCCGGGGCCGTGAACGGATCGTGCTCGGCGTCGAGCGTCACCGTCGGCACGGCGATGTGCGGCCGGGCCGCGAGCCGCTTCTCGTACGGCTCGTAGCGCCGCTCCCCGGCGGCAGACGACCGGCGGCCCGTGCGCCGGCCCCAGCTCGGCGTAACCGATCTCCAGCAGACCGGCCCTGACCTTCTTGAGCGGGGGGAAACTCCCGGGTCGACGAGCACCGGGCCGCCGCTCCGCGGCGGCCCGCGCCACCCCCGGCACCCCCGGCAGCGCGGCGGTGGCCGCACCGCCGGCCCCGAGGCCGAGCGCCTTGCCGAACGTACGCCGATTGATCACGCCGAGCCCTCCGTACGCCGCGAAGTGCCTGCGCCCGGTGTGGGCGTGCCGACGACTATGGCACAGCGTGCGTCACCGGTCAAACAGGTGACGATCATCAACTTCGCGCGGGCCGAAGGTATTTGACCGCCTGTGGGCGACACGGGCAGCGCTCATTCCCCGGCCCTGACTACCACGGCACCTCCCCCGCCCACCGCACCTCCCCCGCCCCCAGCGTGACCACGGCCCGCGTCCGCATGGGCTCCTCCTCCCCGCGCCGGGAGAGCACCGCGATCTCCTCGACCGCGGCCGGCATGGGGCCGAGCCGAGCGGCGAGCTCGGCCGCCAGGGCGCGCGGCTCCGTGGTGCGTCCGAGTGAGAGGTGCGGAACGAAGCGTTCCCCGCGCCCGCGGCACAGCGGGAAGCGGGAGGTCAGTTCGTCGTGCAGGCGCGTCCAGGAGGCCAGGGCGCCGCCCGCCGCCGGGTCGAGCCACACCGTGGCGTACCGCCGGTGCCGGAAGAAGCGCACGCCCGCCGGCCGGACCGGGAAGGCCGGGCATTCGGCCGCGGCGGCGGAGAGCAGCGGCAGGGCGCGGGGGAAGTCGTCCTCGGGCACGAAGCCGAACAGCAGGTTCACATGCGGTGGCCAGCGCCGCACCTGCGGGTCGTACTCCGTGCGGATCTCCTGGATCGCCGGCCGGAGGGCGTGCGGCGGCAGCCACGCCACGGCCGTCCGGGGCGTCGGCGCCACGTCGAGTGCCACGTCACCATCCACCCCTCCATGGTCCGGCCGGCGCCCGGTCCGCACGAGTCGGACGCCCGTCATGCCTCCTGACTCACGGCCGTCCCACGTGTCCCACCTCACTCTCCGCGTCACGAACTCCCTTCCGTCGCACACCCCGCACCCTCTAGGCTGACGAGCGCAGCTGGTTCGCCCCGCCCGCCAGACGGGAGCGTCGCAAGAGGGAACCCGGTGGGAATCCGGGACTGCCCCGCAGCGGTGAGCGGGAACGACCGCCGTCATACGCACTGGGCCCGACGCACGGGGCCCGGGAAGCGACGGCCAGTAGGTGCCTCGTACGGCATCCGCCAGGATCCGTACGGCACGAGGCGCGCCCGCGAGTCCGAAGACCTGCCACCTGCCCGCGCGCGAACCACTCGGGCGCGGACATCCCGGTGACCTCGAGGGCGGGTCGGCGTACATACCAGGCGGACGACCGCGCTGTGCCGCGCGCGCTCGGCCCGCCCGGTCCGTCACCCTTCGCGCTCTCGTCCCGTCCCGGGATCTCAGGGATCCATCTCGCGAAGGAGATCTCCGTGACCACCAAGTCCGCAGCCGCGGCAGCACGGGCCACCGTGTACGGCTACCCCCGCCAGGGCCGGAACCGTGAACTCAAGAAGGCGATCGAGGGCTACTGGAAGGGCCGGGTGACGGCCGACGCCCTGCGGGACACCGCCGCCGGCCTGCGCCGGGACACCTGGGAGCAGCTCGCCGCGGCCGGCCTCCACGAGGTGCCCACCGGCGACTTCTCGTACTACGACCACGTCCTCGACACCACCGTCATGGTCGGCGCGATCCCCGCCCGGCACCGGGCCGCCGTCGAGGAGGACGCCCTGGCCGGGTACTTCGCGATGGCGCGCGGCACGCAGGAGGTGGCGCCGCTGGAGATGACCAAGTGGTTCGACACCAACTACCACTACCTGGTGCCGGAGCTGGGCCCGGACACGGTGTTCCGCGCCGACTCCGCCAAGCAGGTCGCGGAGCTGAAGGAGGCCCTCGCCCTGGGCCTGACCGCCCGGCCGGTCCTCGTCGGGCCCGTCACCTACCTCCTGCTGGCCAAGCCCGCGCCGGGCGTGGACCCGGACTTCGTCCCGCTCACCCTGCTGGACCGGCTGCTGCCGGTGTACGCGGAGGTGCTGGCCGACCTGCGGGCGGCGGGCGCCGAGTGGGTGCAGCTCGACGAGCCCGCCCTGGTGCAGGACCGCACCCCGGCCGAGCTCAACGCCGCCGAGCGCGCCTACCGGGACCTCGGCACGCTGCCCGACCGGCCGCAGCTGCTGGTCGCCTCGTACTTCGACCGGCTCGGCGAGGCCCTGCCCGTGCTCGCCAAGGCGCCGGTGGAGGGGCTCGCCCTGGACTTCACCGGGTCCGCCGCCGCCAACCTCGGCGACCTCGCCGCCGTCGGCGGGCTGCCCGGCAAGCGCCTGGTCGCCGGCGTCGTCGACGGCCGCAACATCTGGGTGAACGACCTGGAGAAGTCCCTCGCCGCCCTGGGCACGTTGCTCGGCCTGGCCGAACGGGTGGACGTGTCCGCGTCCTCGTCCCTGCTGCACGTCCCCCTCGACGCCGCCATGGAACGCGACATCGCGCCGCAGATCCTGCGCTGGCTGGCCTTCGCGCAGCAGAAGACGCGGGAGATCGTCACGCTCGCCAAGGGCCTCGCCCAGGGCACCGACACCATCGCCGCCGAACTGGCCGCCAACCGGGCGGACCTCGCCTCCCGCGCGGCCTCCCCGATCACCCACGACCCGGCGGTCCGGGCCCGGGCCGCCGCCGTCACGGCCGCCGACACCCGCCGCTCCCTGCCGTACGCCGAGCGCACCGGCGCGCAGCGCGCCCGCCTCGGCCTGCCGCTGCTGCCGACCACGACCATCGGCTCCTTCCCGCAGACCGGCGACCTCCGCGCCGCCCGCGCCGACCTGCGCGCGGGCCGGATCGACCCGGCCGGCTACGAGGAGCGCATCCGGACCGAGATCCAGCAGGTGATCTCCTTCCAGGAGAAGACCGGCCTGGACGTCCTGGTGCACGGCGAGCCCGAACGCAACGACATGGTGCAGTACTTCGCCGAGCGGCTGACGGGCTATCTGGCCACCCAGCACGGCTGGGTGCAGTCGTACGGCACCCGCTACGTCCGCCCGCCGGTCCTGGCCGGCGACATCTCCCGGCCCGAGCCGATGACCGTACGGTGGACGACGTACGCCCAGTCCCTCACCGATCGCCCGGTCAAGGGCATGCTCACCGGGCCGGTCACCATGCTCGCCTGGTCCTTCGTCCGCGACGACCAGCCGCTCGCCGACACCGCCCGGCAGGTCGCCCTCGCCCTGCGCGAGGAGGTGAACGACCTGGAGGCGGCGGGTACCTCCGTCGTCCAGGTCGACGAGCCGGCGCTGCGCGAGACCCTGCCACTGCGGGCCGCGGACCGCCCGGCGTACCTGGAATGGGCGACCGAGGCGTTCCGGCTCACCACGGGCGGGGTGCGGCCGGACACCCAGATCCACACGCACATGTGCTACGCCGAGTTCGGGGACATCGTGCGGGCCATCGACGACCTCGACGCCGACGTCATCAGCCTGGAGGCGGCCCGCTCGCACATGCAGGTCGCCCGCGAACTGGCCGCGCACGGCTATCCGCGCGAGGCCGGGCCGGGGGTGTACGACATCCACTCGCCGCGCGTGCCGAGCGCCGAGGAGGCGGCGGAACTGCTGCGCGCCGGACTGGAGGCGATCCCGGCCGAACGGCTGTGGGTCAACCCGGACTGCGGGCTGAAGACCCGCGGCTGGCCGGAGACCCGGGCGTCACTGGAGAACCTGGTGACCGCGGCCCGGACCGTCCGGGGGGAGCTGTCCGGGTGCTGACGGACTGACGGACCAGCCCGGCGGGTCCGGCGGCGCGGGGGCCCGAAGGGCCCGGCGGCGTACGGGCCCGGCGGGGCGTGTCCACCCGGCGCCCCGCCGACCCGCGGGCCGCCGGGACCGCACCCTCGCGCGGCCCGGCGATCCCGTGGCGGCGGTTGACGGCCGCGCGGGTGGAACGCCCCACGCCGGTGGCCGAGGCCCCGCGTCCGGCCCGGGCGCCGGCGGTCGGCGCCCCCGGGCCGGCGGTCAGCGGTGGGTGAAGCGCGGTGGCCGCTTCTCCACGAACGCCGTCATGCCCTCCTTCTGGTCCTCGGTCGCGAACACCGCGTGGAACAGCCGGCGTTCGAAGCGGACGCCCTCGGCGAGGGTGGTCTCGAAGGCGCGGTTGACGCTCTCCTTCGCCATCATCGCCACGGGCGCCGACATCCCGGCCACGGTCTCGGCGACGCTCAGGGCCTCGGCGAGCAGGTCGCCGGCCGGGACGACGCGCGAGACCAGCCCGGCGCGTTCGGCCTCGGCCGCGTCCATGGTGCGGCCGGTGAGGCACAGCTCCATGGCCTTGGCCTTGCCGACGGCCCGGGTCAGCCGCTGCGAGCCCCCGATGCCGGGGACGACCCCGAGCTTGATCTCGGGCTGGCCGAAGACCGCGGTGTCGGCGGCGAGCAGGATGTCGCAGAGCATGGCGAGTTCGCAGCCGCCGCCCAGGGCGTAGCCGGAGACGGCGGCGACGGTGGGCGTCCGCAGCGCGCCGAGCCGGTCCCAGGCGGTGAACCAGTCGCTGAGGTACATGTCCAGGTAACTCCGCGGCCGCATCTCCTTGATGTCCGCGCCCGCGGCGAACGCCTTCCCGGAGCCGGTGATGACGACGCAGCCGATGTCCGGGTCCCGGTCGAGGGCGGCGGTGGCGTCGACGACCTCGTGCATGACCTGGAGGTTGAGCGCGTTGAGGGCATCGGGGCGGTTGAGGGTGAGCAGCGCGGTACGGCCCTTGCGCTCGACGACGATCGTCTCGTAGGGCGGCGCGTACGACGGCGTGCCGTCGGGGCCCGTCATGCCGTACCCTCGTCCGGCGCCGAGCCGTCAGGGCCCGAGGCGCCCCGGCCCGAGCGGTCCTGTATCTCGCGGATGATCCCGGAGAAGTCCTCCGCGGCCCCGCGCCCCGCCGCGAACGCGGCGAACCGCTCCGCCGCCCGCAGCCCCAGCTCGGCGTCCACGCCGCCGGCCCGGATCGCGTTGGCGGCGAGGCCGAGGTCCTTGGCCATCAGCGGGGCGGCGAAGCCGGGCCGGTAGTCGCGGTTGGCGGGACTGGCCGGGACCGGTCCGGGCACCGGACAGTTGACGGTGAGGGCCCAGCACTGCCCGGAGGACGTGGACGCCACGTCGTACAGCGCCTGCTGGGAGAGGCCGAGGCTCTCGCCGAGGACGAACGCCTCGCTGATGGCGATCATGGAGATGCCCAGGATCATGTTGTTGCAGATCTTGGCGGCCTGCCCGGAGCCCGCGGGTCCGCAGTGCACGATCTTCCGGCCCATCGCGGCCAGCACCGGCTCCGCCTGCGCGAACTCCGCCGCCTCGCCGCCGGCCATGAAGGTCAGGGTGGCGGCCTCGGCGCCGAACACCCCGCCCGACACGGGTGCGTCCAGGGCCCGGTGGCCGGCGGCGCGCGCCGCGTCGTGGGCGGCCCGGGCGTCGGCGACGTCGATCGTCGAGCTGTCGACGAACAGGGTGCCGGGCCGGGCGGCGGCCAGCAGCCCCCCGTCCGTGTAGAGGCCGAGCACGTGCCGGCCCGTCGGCAGCATCGTGAACACCAGGTCCGCGTCGGCGACGGCCTCGGCGGCCGAGGCGGCGGGCCGGACGCCGGTCTTGGCGGCGGCCTCGACGGCCTCGGGCAGCAGGTCGAAACCGGTGACCCGGTGTCCGGCCGCGACGAGGTTGGCGGCCATCGGGCCGCCCATGTTGCCCAGGCCGACGAAGCCGATGGCCTTGCCGGCCGCGGGGATCGTCGCGGGGGTCGGGGAAGTCGCGTTCTCTGGGGTCGCAGTCACCAGGGCACCTCCTGTAGTGGACCGTCGCCGGGGGCCAGGGTGAGCTCCCGGTCGCCGAGCGGGGCGAAGAAGCGCTCGACGTCCTCGGCGGAGACGTCGGCGAGCGTGGCGGGCGTCCAGCGCGGGTTCCGGTCCTTGTCGACGACCTGGGCGCGGATGCCCTCCACCAGGTCCGGTGTGGCGAGTGCGGCGCAGGAGACGCGGTACTCCTGTTCCAGCACCCGCTCCAGCGGGCCGAGCGCGGGGGCGCGCCGCAGGGCGGCGAGGGTGACCTTCAGGGCGGTGGGCGACTTGGCGAGGATCGCCTCGGCGGCCTCCTTGGCGGCGGGGTGTCCGCACGCCCGGAGCCGGTCGAGGATCTCCTCGACGGTCGGGGCCGCGTAGCAGGCGTCGATCCACTCCCGGTGGGCGGCCAACTCGCCCTCCGGGGGCGGTGCGACGAAGCCGGGGAGGACGTCGTGGACGGTCCCGCGGGCCAGGGCGGCGGCGAACTCGGGCAGCCGGGCCGCGGGGACGTGGTGGTCGGCGAGCCCGCACAGCAGCGCGTCGGCGGCCCCCACGGCGGTGGCGGTCAGCGCGAGGTGGGTGCCGAGTCCGCCCGGGGCGAGGGCCAGCAGGTAGGTGCCGCCGACGTCGGGGACGAAGCCGATGCCGGTCTCGGGCATGGCCAGCCGCGAGCGCTCGGTGACGATCCGCACGCCGCCGTGGGCGGAGATCCCGATGCCGCCGCCCATGACGATGCCGTCCATGAGGGCGACGTACGGCTTGGGGTAGCGGGCGATCCGGGCGTTGAGCCGGTATTCGGTGCGCCAGAAGGCGGCGGAGGCGCTGCCGGTTCCGGGGCGGTCGTCGGCGCGGGTGGCGCGGGTTCCTTCACGGGCGGCGCGGGCGTCGTCGCGGGTGGCCCGGGCGCTGTCGCGGGCGGCGCGGGCGCTGTCGCGGACGGCCTGGACCTCGTCACGGGCGGCGCGGTCGCCGTCACCGGCGGCGCGGGCGTCGCCACCAGTGGCGTGCGAACCGTCGCGCAGGGCCCGGGCGTCGTCGTGGATGGCCCGGATGTCGCCGCCCGCGCAGAGGCCGCGTTCGCCGGCGCCGGCGATGACGACGGTCCGTACCGCCGGGTCCGCCTCCCACGCGTCGAGCGCGTCGGCGATCCGGTCGACCATCGCATGGGTGAGGGCGTTGAGCGCCTTGGGACGGTTGAGGGTGATGTACCCCGCGTGCCCCTCCGTACGCAGGAGCACCGAGTCGTCGGCCATCACCGGACCCCCGCCGTGAGGCCGCGGGCGACGATGAGGCTCATGATCTCGTTGGTTCCTTCCAGGATGCGGTGCACGCGGAGGTCGCGGACTATTTTCTCGATGCCGTACTCGCTGAGATAGCCGTAGCCACCGTGCAATTGGAGAGCCCGGTCGGCGACGGAGTACCCGGTGTCGGTGGCGAACCGCTTGGCCATGGCGCAGAGTTCGGCCGCCTTGGGGTCGCCCTGGTCCAGGGCCTCCGCGGCCTGGCGGACGAGGGCGCGGGCGGCGGTCAGCTCGGTCGCCATGTCGGCGAGCCGGAACTGGAGCGCCTGCGCCTCCAGCAGCGGCGCGCCGAACGCCTCGCGGTCGGCGAGGTGTTCCAGGCTGCGGTGCAGGGCGCTCCGCGCGCCGCCGAGGGAGCAGGCGGCGATGCCGAGGCGGCCGCCGTTGAGGCCGTTCATGGCGATGCGGAAGCCGTCGCCCTCGGCGCCGAGCCGGCGGTCGGCGGGGATCCGGACGCCGTCCAGGACGACCTGGCGGGTGGGCTGGGCGTTCCAGCCCATCTTCCGCTCGTCGGGGCCGAAGGACAGCCCGGGGTCGTCGCGTTCGACGACGAACGCCGAGATGCCGCGCGGCCCGTCGCCTCCGGTGCGCGCCATCACCACGTACACCTCGGAGGCGCCGGCGCCGGAGATGAACTGCTTGACGCCGGTGAGGACGTAGTGGTCGCCGTCGCGGACGGCCCGGGTGCGCAGCGCGGCGGCGTCGGAGCCGGCGCCCGGTTCGGTGAGGCAGTAGCTGCCCGGCCGGTCGAGGGCGCACAGGGCGGGCAGCCAGCGCTCGCGCTGGGCGGCGTCACCGTAGCGGTCGATCATCCAGCCGACCATGTTGTGGATGGAGAGGTACCCGGCGATGGACGGGCAGCCGGTGGCCAGGACCTCGAAGACCAGTACGCCGTCGGCGCGGGTGAGGCCGGAGCCGCCCGCGTCCTCGGACACGTACACGCCGCCGAGTCCGAGGCCGGCGGCCTTGCGCAGGACGTCGAGGGGGAAGTGCTTGTCCCGGTCCCAGGCGACGGCGTGCGGGGCGAGGTGTTCCTGGGCGAAGTCCAGGGTGGTCTCGACCAGGGCGAGCTGGTCCTCGGTGAGGAGGGTGGTCATCGCGCTCACCCCATCGTGGGGAGGGTGAAGCTCGCGCCTTCCTTGACCCCGGAGGGCCAGCGCGAGGTGACGGTCTTGGTACGGGTGTAGAAGCGGATGGCGTCGGGACCGTGCTGGTTGAGGTCGCCGAAGCCGGACCGCTTCCAGCCGCCGAAGGTGTGGTACGCGACCGGGACGGGGATCGGGACGTTGACGCCGACCATGCCGGTCTCCACCCGGCGGGTGAAGTCGCGGGCGGTGTCGCCGTCCCGGGTGAAGAGGGCGACGCCGTTGCCGTAGGGGTGCTCGCTGGGCAGCCGCAGCGCCTCCTCGTAGTCGGCGGCGCGGACGACGGAGAGCACCGGGCCGAAGATCTCTTCCTGGTAGACGCGCATGTCGGGGGTGACCCGGTCGAAGAGGGAGGCGCCGGCGAAGAACCCGTTCTCGTGCCCGGGGAGGCGGAAGCCGCGCCCGTCCACGACGAGTTCCGCCCCTTCCTCCACCCCGAGGTCGACGTACCGGCGGACGCGGTCGACAGCGTCGCGGCCGACGAGCGGGCCGAAGTCGGCCCGGGGGTCGTCCGACCGGCCGATGCGGAGCCCGGCGATCCGCTCGGTCAGCCGGGCGACGAGCGCGTCGGCGGTCTCCGTGCCGACGGGCACGGCGACGGACACGGCCATGCACCGCTCGCCCGCCGAACCGTAGCCCGCGCCGATCAGGGCGTCGGCGGCCTGGTCCAGGTCGGCGTCGGGCATCACGATCAGGTGGTTCTTGGCGCCGCCGAAGCACTGGGCGCGCTTGCCGTGCGCGGCGGCGGTCGCGTAGACGTGCGCGGCGACGGGCGTCGAGCCGACGAAGCCCAGCGCCTTGACCCGCGGATCCTCCAGCAGCGTGTCGACGGCCTCCTTGCCGCCGTTGACGACGTTGAGCACCCCCGGCGGCAGCCCGGCCTCCAGGAACAGCTCGGCGAGCCGCAGCGGGACGGACGGATCGCGCTCGGACGGCTTGAGGACGAAGGCGTTGCCGCAGGCGATGGCCGGCGCGGCCTTCCAGAGCGGGATCATCGCGGGGAAGTTGAACGGTGTGATGCCGGCGGTCACGCCGAGGGGCCGGCGCAGCGAGTGGACGTCGATGCCGGTGCCGGCGTTGTCGGTGAACTCGCCCTTGAGCAGGTGGGGGACGCCGGCCGCGAACTCGACGACCTCCAGTCCCCGTTGGATGTCACCGTGCGCGTCGGCGACGGTCTTCCCGTGCTCGCTCGACAGCAGCCGGGCCAGCGCGTCCTTCTCCTTCTCGACGAGTTCGAGGAACCGGAGCAGGACGCGGGCACGCCGCTGCGGGTTCCACTCCCCCCACGCGCGTTGCGCCTCGACGGCGTCGGCGACGGCGCGCTCGGTCTCGGCCCGGTTCGCGAGGGGCACGCGGGCCTGTATCTCACCGGTGTTGGGGTCGTACACGTCACCGAAGGCGCCCGATGTTCCCGGGGCGTGTTTTCCGGCGACGAAATGCGTCAGTTCACGGACCATGGAAGCCTGCTCTCGTCAGGTCTCGACAGGTGGGATCCGGGGACGGCACGGCGACGGGCGGCCGTCACTCATGAGGGCCCGCTCGAAAGCCGTGGGAACGCGCAGGGGTTGGCCGGCGGTCAGGCGGCGGACGATGCCGCTCGCCGTGCCGGATCACCTGGGTCGTGGAAACGGACCGGTGCCATGCGTGTCTGCTCCATCCTCGTGGACAACACGGAACCACCGCGCGGCCGGTATCCTGACTCCCGGATCACCACGCGCCTTCCGCCTTCCCGACGTCGCGTCGCCGCTCCGTCAGTGACGTTCCTCCTGTCGACGGCCGCCCTTCCGTGGACGGCCCCTCGCCGGTGAAAACGCGCTCCCCGGTCACAGTGGCGGGACCGTGCCGGATTCACACCGGCTTCCCTGCACCGCGGGCTTGTTGGCCACGACCATATAGTTGGACGTCCTAGTAAGTCCAGGGTCGGCCGGACAAGGAGACCCGCCCCGCCGCCCCGCCGCCCGCGCCTCGGTACGCGTCCGACGGAAGCACGCGAGACCGGCTGCTCACGCCCCGGTGACATGTACGATCACCAGCACGCGTGAAGCGTTTGCGCCCCAACGGCACCCGCTGGGCGTGGTGTTGAGCAGCGGCCGCCGGGCGCAAAGGTCACCGGCGCGCCCGGCATCCGACCACCCGAGAGAACAGCGTCCACGATGGGGCACCCGAAACATCGTCTCCAGAGAGCGGAGAGAACGTGTTCATCGCCTTCGTCACGGTCACCCTTCTCGGCGCGGTCTTCAACGGCGCCGCCGCCGTCACCTACCTGATCGGCCACGAATACCCCAAGACCCAGGCGGACATGAAGGGCATACCCCGCAAGTACGTACCCATCCTGGGCACGTTGCTGGCGGCGGGCACGGTGGGGCTGCTGGCCGGGCTCGCCGTGCCGCTCCTGGGGACCCTCGCGGCCTGCGGCCTGGTGCTGTACTTCATCGGCGCCATCATCGCCCACCTGCGGGTGGGGTCCCGCGACATCGTGGGCGGGATCGTGTTCCTGGCCACCGCGGTGGCGGTCCTCGTCCTGGGGCTGTCCTACCACGGACCCTGGTGAACCGCGGAACCCGCGCCGGAACGGTCCGGCGCGGGTTCCCGTACCGGCCGGACCTCAGAGACCGGCCTGGAGACGGCGGGAGAGTTCCACCCGGCGGGTCTTCAGCGTGGCGGTACGCGGCAGCTCGGCCAGGGGGATCTGGACGGGGTCCGCGAGCGACGGATACGCCGCCGTGGCGGCGTGCCAGCGCTCCCGGTCCAGCGGCTCGTCATGGCGGGTGCACACGACAGGGACCGCCTCGGCGCCGGGGCCGGGGACGACGACGACCTCGGCCAACTCCGCCAGCTCGTCCAGCAGGTGGTCCTCGACCTCCAGGTTGCTGCTCACCCCGGGGATCGCGTCGAACTCGCGGTCGAGCAGGTGCAGGCACCCGAACATGGTGCGGTAGCCCACGTCCCCGGTGCGCCACCAACCGTCGTGCAGCTGGGCGTCGTAGCGCTCCTGCTCACCGTGGTAGGTCTTGGCCAGCCCGTCCCAACGGACTTCGATGAAGCCGGGGTTCCGGCGTGAGGGGCGGCCGCCGTCCCGGCCCACCAGCCTGACCCGGGCGCTGCCCGGCAGCGGATAGCCCACGCAGCGGCCGTCCATCCAGCGGGCCAACCCGCGATAGTAGGGCCGGCCGGCCGCGGGGCCCACCTCGCTCTGCCCGTAGATCTGGAAGAACTGCGCCCGTCGGGCGGAGGCGTGCAGCAGGCGGCGAACCGTCCTGGGGTGGATCGCGTCGAAGGTGCTGCTGAAGTACTTCACCGAGGCGAACGGACGCCGTGCGTCGTCGGCCAGCTCCTCCCAGGCGAGGAAGGAGTTGGGCAGCGCCTCGATCAGCCAGGGCCGCCGCTCGGCGAAGAACGCGGCGGCGGCGTCCGGGCTTCCGTCCTTCACCAGGAGCGCCGGCATGCCCTGGAGCAGGCAGAGGGCCAGCGCCGCGAATGTCCTGGAGTGGCCGAAGGGCAGATGGATGGCGACGGTCCCGCGCTTTCTCATCAGCCCCAGCAGGAACAGCTGCGGTCGCAGCCGGGACCGCATCGTCCGCGGCGTGTGCACCACCAGCTTGGGCAGCCCCGTGGTGCCGGAGGTGTGGGTGATCAGGGCGGGTTCGTCCAGGCCGCGCAGCACCGGCCGTACCGGTACCGCGCCTTCCAGTCCGGCGAGCGCCACCGCGCCGGGACCGGCGTCGCCCACACCGATCACGCTCCGGGTGAGGCCCGCCGGATCGACGCCGCCATCGGTCAGGGAGCGGAGCCCGGGACCGTCGGTGATCAGGTGAGGCCGATCCAGCCGGGCCAGCAGCGCGGCGACGGACCCGGGATCCAAGTGGTGGGAGAGCATGACCGGGACCGCGCCCACGCGTTCCGCCGCCGTCGCCAGCAGCCACAGGTCGAAGTTGGGGGCCTTGCAGATCACCACGTGGCCGCCGGGGCACACCCCGGCGGCGGCGAGGCGGTTCGCGAGGTCGGCCACGGCGTCCGCGAGCCGTCGGACCGTCAGCCGGCGGCCGGCCTCCGGCAGGACGTCGAGGTCGTGGTCGAGGACGAGCGGCATGGCACCGCGGACGCGCGCCGCTCGTTCCGGTACGACGCCGAGGTAGAGGCCGTGCCGGTGTGGCGACGTGCGGGTCGCGGCGCGCCGCGGCGTGCGACCGGGCTTGTACGACGACACGCTTCCCATGGGGTTGTCCTTTGCGTCGGCCGGGCAGGGAGGGGAAGGTCCGGGAGAGCGCGTCAGTGGTCGCGGTGGGCGGCCACGCCGGCCGGTTCCCCGAGGCGCGGGCACCGGCGCCCCTGACCGGGGGTGCCCTCTCCGGGGGAGCATCCTCGGCGCCGCCCCTTGCCGGGGAGTGTCCGGTGGATTGGGCTCCGCTTGGCGGCAAGCAGGCACCAACTCCGGGCCCAGCCGCCCCCAAGTCACCGCTGACATCCTCGCTGCGGAGGCCGGCCGGACCGGGCTCGGGGCGCGCGTCGTAACGGCACGCCGCCGACGCCCCGCCCCCCTACACGCCTCCGGCCCGGGGCCCCGGGTCTCCGCTTCCGCAGAGTTCCGCCGCGCGGCCGGCCCTCGCCGGCGCCGGCGATCCGCCCCCGAGAGAGCGACACCACATGAGCGGTCTCATCGTCCCGCCCGGCCACGGCCGGAAACTCACCACCAAGGCGCAGGACGTGACCTTCAAGGTCACGGCCGCGGACGGCTCCGCCTCCTCCGTGTTCGAGGTGATCGTGCCACCGGGGTTCGACGTCGGCGCGCACACCCACCGCCACTCCCAGGAGTTCTTCTACCTCCTGGAAGGAGAGCTGGAGCTCCTGGCCTTCGAGCCCACCCGGCGCACCCGGGACACCTGGCACGACTGGGAGTCCCCGAACGGTGACCGGCCGGTCCGGGTGACCGCCGGTGGCTGCATGTTCGTGCCGCCGGGCACACCGCACGCGTTCCGCAACCCCACCGGCCGGCCGGCTCGGATGCTGTTCCAGAGCTCCCCCTCGCCGGACCACGAGCGCTACTTCGAGGAGATCGTCGAGATCTTCGCCGCCGGACGGTCCGTGGACTCCGAGGCGGTGGAGCGGATGCGCCGGCGCCACGACGTACAGCAGATCACCCCGCTCCGCTACACCCCGCCCGCCCCCGACCCGGCCGGACGGTCCGCGGCGTGACCGGCGAACGAACCGGCCGGGGACCACGAACCGACAGAGGACGAGCGAACCGAGAGGCCGGCCTCCGATGACGACGACCACGGAAGACGTCCCGCTCGTGCACGCGAGCCTGGGCGAGAGAGAACTCGCGGCCGTGGCCGAGGTGTTCGCCTCGGGGTGGCCGGCCGGCCAGGGCCCGAAGGGCAAGGCGCTCGAAGCCCGGTTGCGGCAGGACCACGGCGTCGGCGACGCGGTCGCGCTGAGCAACTGCGGGGCCGCCCTCCACCTGGCCATGCTGGCGCTCGGCGTCGAGCCCGGCGACGAGGTGATCGTCGCCGACTACACCTTCCCCGCCCCGGCCCACGCGGTGCGCTACGTCGGCGCCACGCCCGTCTTCGCCGACGTACGCGGCGACACGGGGACCATCGACCCGCGGGCGGTGGCGGATCTCATCAGCGCGCGCACGGTGGGCGTGATCGCCGTCGACACCGTCGGGCTGCCCGCCGACTACGCGGAGCTGACGGCCCTCGCCGACCGGCACGGCCTGTTCGTCGTCGAGGACGCCGCCTGCGCGGTCGGTGCCACCTACGGGGGACGTCCGACGGGCGCGCTCGCTCCGGTGGCCTGCCTCTCCTTCCACGGCCGCAAGGGCGCCAGCAGCGGTGAGGGCGGAGCGCTGCTCGCCGCCGACCCGGTGATCGGAGCGGCGGCCCGCCTCCGGTCGTCGTTCGGCATCGGCAGCATCTACGACCAAGCCCGGGCCGCGGGGCTGCCCATCCCCTCGTTCACCGAGATCGGCCACAACTACAAGCTCTCCGACATCGCCGCCGCGATCCTCCTGGTGCAGCTGGACCGGGTCGGTGAGCTCCTGGAACGCCGGAGCGCGGCGGCGGCGGCGTACGGGCTGCTGCTGGCCGACGAGGAACTGCTCACGCTGCCGCACGTCCCCGCGGACCGCACCCACGCCTGGCAGTCCTACCTGGTCACCCTCGACCCGCGGGTGGACCGCTCCGGTCTCGCCGCCGCGTTGCGGGCCCAGGGCATCGGCTGCGGCCACGGTACGTGGGCCTGCCATGTGCAGCCGGTGTTCGACACCGGGCGGCACTGTCCGGTCTCGGCCGACCTCTTCCGGCGCAACCTGGCCATTCCCATGCACGCGGAGCTCCGCCCGGACCAGATCGAACGGGTCGCGGAGGTGCTGCGGACCGAGCTGCGGAACAACCTGCGCCCGAACTGACCGGGGTCATCGCCACACCTGACGACAGAAGACGGAGGCAAAAGGCAGAGCCATGTCCTCACTTCCCGAGATCGAGACGCCGGACACGCCCGTCCTGTGCAAACCCGCGGTGCGAGTACCGGATTACACCATCACCATGGAACAGACTCTGGAGTTCGCCAGGGAGGCCCACGCCGGGAAGCCGCAACTGCCGCTGGCGCTGCGGCTGATAGAGAACACCGGGGTGCGGAAACGTCACCTGGTGCAGCCCGTCGAGAAGGCCCTGGACCACCCGGGATTCGAGGAACGCAACCGGATCTACGAGATCGAGTCGAAGAAGCGCTGCCCCGACGCCATCGAGGAGGCCCTGGCGAACGCCCTGCTGCGGGCCGAGGACATCGACGCGATCATCTATGTGTCATGCACCGGTTTTATGATGCCCTCGCTCACCGCATGGCTGATCAACACCATGGGATTCCGCTACGACACCCGGCAACTGCCCATCGCCCAACTGGGCTGTGCGGCGGGCGGGGCGGCGATCAACCGCGCCCACGACTTCTGCGTGGCCCACCCCGGCAGCAACGTACTGATCGTCTCGTGCGAGATGTGCTCGCTGTGCTACCAGCCCGACGCCGACGACATCGGTTCGCTGCTGTCCGACGGCCTGTTCGGGGACGCGGTCGCGGCGGCCGTGGTGCGCGGCCGGCCTGGTGCCGGCGTCGCCGGTGTCCGGCTGCGACGCAACGCCTCCTACCTCATTCCGAACACCGAGGAGTGGATCTCCTACGCCGTACGCGGCACCGGGTTCCACTTCCGGCTCGACCGCCGGGTGCCGGGCACCATGGAGCCGCTCGCCCCGGTGCTGCGCGGCCTCGCCGCGGACCACGGCTGGGACGCCGCGGACCTCGACTTCTACATCGTCCACGCCGGCGGCCCGCGGATCCTCGACGACCTCGCCCGGTACCTCGGGGTCGAGCACTCGGTCTTCCGGCACAGTCGGGGGACGCTGACCGAGTACGGCAACATCGCCAGCGCGGTGGTGCTCGACGCGCTGCGCAGACGGTTCGAGGAAGGACCGCTGCCCACGGGCGCCACCGGCGTGATCGCCGGCTTCGGCCCGGGCATCACCGCGGAGATGGCCCTGGGCACCTGGGTCGACGGCACCACCGGTGACCGCCGAGGGAAGCACCGGGTGGCCGGCGCCGCGCGGCGTCCGCACGTGGGGAGGACCGCATGACCGGGACCGGCGACGGCACGCAGGTTGGGCCCCGATCCGACCGGATCATGCGGTTGATCAACGGCTACTGGGCCACCGGGACGCTGGGCACGGCGGCGGCCTGCGACCTGTTCACGCACCTGGAGGCCGGTGCCGCCACACCGGCGGCGCTGGCCGAACGGGCCGGGATCGCGCCGCGCGGCGCACAGGCGCTGCTGGACGGCCTCGTCGCCCTGGGCCTGGTGACGGTGGCGGAGGGCCGTTACCGCAACACTCCCGAGGCGTCCGCCTTCCTCGTGGCGGACCGGCCCGAGTCGCTGGCCGGGTTCGCCCGCCTCAAGATGGGCCACATGGCCTCGCTGGCCGCGCTGCCCGACGCGGTACGGGCCGGCGGTCCGGTGGCGGACGCGGTGGTGGAGATCGCCGACAACCCGCACTGGGAGGGACTCGTCCAGGCCATCGCCGCGCAGACCGTGCCCGTGGCGCACCTCGCCGCCGAGGCGCTCGGGCTGGCGGACGCCGGGAGGATCTCGGTGCTCGACATCGGCGGCGGTTCGGGGGTCTGCTCGGCCGTCTGGCTCGGGCTCAACCCCGACGCCCGGGCCGTCCAGATCGACTGGGCGCCGATCAACGCGATCGCCCGGCGGCTGCTGGCGGAACGGGGCGTGGGCGACCGGGTCGAGCACGTCGACGGCGACTTCCACACCGTCGACTTCGGCGACCGCGATCACGACGTCGTCATGTACTCGAACATCGCCCACCAGGAAGGGCCCGAGGAGAACCAGGCGATCTTCACACGGGCCCGTCGAGCGCTGCGGGCCGGCGGCACGCTCGTCGTCTCCGACTACATCGCCGACGACGATCGCGGTGGCCCGCCCTTCGCGCTCACCTTCGCCGGCGAGATGCTGCTCAAGAGCCGGCGCGGTTCCACCTGGCGACGCCGGGACTACCGCACGTGGCTCACCGCCGCCGGGTTCGAGGACGTCCGCTTCCTGGACACCCCGTCACCCACCACCCTAGTCCTCGCCCGCTGACCCGCCGCCGGGCACCCGCTGGGAGCCGTCGAGCTCCGGTGCCTGGCGCAGGATCTCCGTCTCCAGGTGCCGCAGCGCCGGGCTGGGCGAGATGCCCAGGTCCTCCACCATCCTCTTCTGGTGGACCCGCAGCACCGACAGCGCGTCGGCCTGCCGGCCCGCCCGGTACAGCGCGAGGCTCAGCAGTTCGCAGCCGTACTCGCGCAGGGGATGGGCCTGCGTGAAGGCCACCAGTTCGGGCACCGCCATCTCGTGGTTGCCCACCGCGATCAGGGTGGCGCAGCGGCTCTCGATCACCGACAGGCGCAGTTCCTCGAGGCGTACGGCCTCGGGCAGCACGTGCGGGGTCGTGGCCGCTTCCGCGTACGCCTCACCGCGCCACAGGTCCAGACCGGCCTGGAACGCGTGCAGTGCCCGTTGTGGGTCACCCCGGTCGAGGGCCTGCCAGCCGGCGGTGGCGCTCTTCCAGAAGCGGTGGGCGTCGACCTCGACGGCCCTGCTGTTCAGCAGGTACCCGCGACCCCGGGTGCACAGCACCGTCGCCGGTGTGCGGGGCGCCCGGTGCGGTTCCAGGACGCGCCGCAGATTGGCGATGTACGCGTGCAGCGACGTGATGGCCGACTGCGGTGGCCGGCCTTCCCACAGCGTTTCCACCAGCGCGTCGACCGAGACCGGCTGGCCCGCCTGACTCACCAGCAGAACGAGCGCCGCACGCTGCTTGGGCGCGCCGAGGTCCACCCACCGGCCGCCGACGGCCGCCTCGACCGGGCCGAGCACCCGGAACTCCACGGCGGGGCCCGGCACGGGACCGGGTGCCGGGCCGGGCATGGGCGAGCCGCCCGGCCCGCCGGGGGGCTGGGCCGGGTCGTCCCGGCGCCGGGTGGGGACGGTGCCCAGGTCCAGCGCCTTGCTGACGTATTGCTTGAGGGTTTCGTTGGCGCGCTGCAACTCCTGGATCTCCCGCTCCAGTTCGGCTATGCGCAGCGCACCCGCGCCGTCCGTGCCGCCCGCCCGCCGCTCCGCTCCCGGGTCGGCGTCGGTCCGCCGTCCGCGCCGTCCGACGGCCACCGGGGCGGCGGTCACAGTGCCGCGGCGGATGCCCCGGTCCCTCGTGTCCTTCGTGTCCATCGTCTTCGCACTCCTAGGGTCTGCCCCGAAAGCGTGGGCCCGGACCGGCGCGGCGCGGGAGCCCTCGGCGGGGTGGTTCATGTGCCGCTGCGCGCCGGTGTCCGAACGGCCTCGCCGGCCGGCGACGGGACGTCGTCGCGGCGCCGGAACAGCGCGCCGGGCCACCACATCCAGCGGCCCGCGTCCAGGACGAGTGCCGTGACCAGGACCGAGCGCACCACGATGGTGTCGAGCAGCACGCCGAACGCCACCGTGAAGCCCAGTTCCACCGCGAAGACCAGGGGCAGCGAAGCCATCGCCGCGAAAGTGCCGGCCAGCACCACGCCGGCCGAGGTGATCACACCGCCCGTGGACGACAGGCCGGTCAGCGCGGCGCGCCGGGTGCCGTGCGGCAGTGTGTCCTCCCGGATCCGGGTCACCAGGAAGATGTTGTAGTCGATGCCCAGCGCCACCAGGAACACGAAGGCCAGCAGCGGGTACGAGGCGTCGGCTCCGGCGAGGCCGAGCACGTGCTCGAACACCAGGCCGCTCACGCCGAGGGCCGCGCCGAACGACAGCAGCACCGTGGCCATCAGCAGCAGCGGCGCGACCACCGCGCGCAGCAGTACCGCCAGGATGAGCAGGACCACGAGCAGCACGATCGGGATGATCACGGTGGAGTCGCGGGCCGCCGCGTTCTCCGTATCGACCATGATCGCGGTGCTGCCGCCGACCCGCGCGTCCGCGCCTTCGATCCGGTGCACCGCGGTCCGGGCCCGTTCGACGGTGCGTCTCGCCGCCTCGCCGCTGGGCTCGTCCGTCAACTGCGCGAGCAGCACGGCCTCGCCGTCCCGGACCACCGGGTCCGCGACAGCGCCGATCCCGGGCACTCCCGCCAGTGTCGTCCGCACCCGGTCGGCCGCGCCGGCGGCGGCCACGACGTACACCGGGTCGCCCGCCCCGGCCGGGAAGTGGGCGGCGCGGACCTCCTCGGCCACCACCACCTGCGGCTTGCCGGTGAACTGGTCCTTGTTCGACAGGCCGGAGGCATCGAGTCCGAGGGTGCCGAGGGCCATCGCCGCGAGCACCGCCGCGGTGCCCGCCCACACCAGCCGCGGGCGGCCCGAAACGGCGTTCCCCACACGGTTCCAGACGCTCTCCTTCTTCTCGCCCTCGGCACCGTAGGCGGGTTTCACCGGCCAGAAGATCCACCGGCCGCAGGCGACCAGCAGGGCCGGCATCAGCGTCACCATGGCGAGCAGGCCGACCAGGACGCCGACGGCGCAGGCCGGGCCCATGCCCTTGGTGGAGTTCAGGACGGCGAGCGTCAGCAGCAGCAGGCTGATCGCGACGGTCGCCGCACTGGCCACGATCGCCGGGCCCGAGCGGTACAGGGCCTCCGCCATCGCCTTGTGCCGGTCCCGGTGCCGTGCCAGCTCCTCCCGGTAGCGGGAGGTCAGCAGCAGCGCGTAGTCGGTGGCGGCGCCGAAGACCAGCACGACCAGGATGAAACCCGTCTGTTTGTTGACGACGAGCCCGGTGTCCCGGGCCAAGAGGTAGATCAGCGCTTTGGCCGCCGTCAGGGCCACGCCGACGGTGATCAGCGGCAGCAGCGGAAGCAGCGGGCTGCGGTAGGTGACCAGCAGGATCGCGACCACGACCAGCGCGGTGATCGTGGTCAGCGCGCCGCCGCCCCCGAACGCCTTGATCGAGTCGGCACCGTGGCCGGCCGGTCCCGCGATGTGGAAGCCCAGGCCGTCCGCGCCCTTCCCGCCGATGTCGGTCATCGCGTCGACGGTCTTGCCGAGCCCCTCCCAGCCGGACTTGTCCTTGTGTACCTGGACGACGGTCCGGATGGCCTCGCCGTCCTGGGACGCGACCGGCCCCTGCGGCGTGCCGACGACGTTCTCGACGCCCCGGAACGCCTTGGCGTCCGCGCGCGCCTTGGCCAGGTCGGCCGGGGTGACCCCGCCGGCCCGGTCGTAGACCACGATCGCGGGCACGGAGTCGATGGGCATCACCTTCTGAGCGCGTTCGGCGACGGCGGTGGACTCGGCGTTGCCGGGCAGCCAGGCCGCGTTGTCGTTCTCCTCCGCGTCACCGAGCTTCCCGGCCAGCATCAGCGCCGGGACCAGGACGACGGCCCAGAGCGCGATGACGACCCACTTGCCCACCCTTCCGCTGGGCAGGGCGGCCAGTTTTCGCAGCATGTCTGTGTCTCCGTGTTCCGTGGGGTGGACCGCGTCGCTCAGCCGCCCAGGTGCCGGACCCGGGCGCGGGCGTGCCCGAAGGCGAGCAGCACCGGGATGTCGGTGAGCAGCGGGAAGTGGTACGCGAAGGGGCGCGGGCCGACCATGTCGGGAGGGCCGCCGTAACTGCCGTCGGCCTTCTGCCGCTCCAGCAGCCAGGTGAGGGCGGCGCCGACGGGCCGCGGATCGTCGGCGTGGCAGAGCGTGATCAGGCCGTAGGCGGTGCTGATGTCGTCGCTGGGGTCACCGGGCCGCATGCCCCAGCCGCCGTCGGCGTTCTGCGTCTCGCGCACGGTCCGCTCGATCCGCGCCGCCATGCCGGCGGAGCGCCGGTCGTCCGGGCCCGCCGTGCAGGCGGCGAGCCGTACGCGGAACAGGCTGTGCAGGCGGCTTCGGCTCCAGCCCGGCTCGAAGCCGCCGTCGGCCTGCTGGCTGTCGGCGAGGAACGCCAGCGCCTTCGCACGCCGCGGCGCGGCGGCCGGGTGCGGGCCGAGCGCGCAGACCGCGGCGGCCGTCATGCACGGTTCCGAGGAGGCGCCCTCGACGTAGGTCGGGAAGCCGCCGTCCGCGCCCTGCACGGCCAGCAGGGCGGCCACCCCGCCGCGTACCGTCCGGGCGTGCGCGACCGGGTCGACCGCCTGCAGGAACTCCAGGGCGCAGGAGGTGTCGTCGACGTCGTTCTGCGCGACGAGCGGTGACATGGACCAGCCGCCGGTCAGCGCCCTGCCGCGGGAGAGCGAGCGCAGCGGCGCGCCGCCCCGCCGGGTGGCGAGCGTCGCCGCCATCCGGCGCAGCAGTGCCCGGTCGGCGCCCGCCGCATGCAGGGCGAGACCCCCGGTGGAGGTGCACCAGTTGTGCATCTCCAGGACGAACGGGAAGCCTCCGTCGGTGCGCTGGTGGCGGAGCAGCGTCGCGAGGCCGCGGCGCACGGTCTCCTCGTGGCCGGGTGTTCCGGCGAGCGCGTGCAGCACCAGCAGGTGCATCAAGGCGTAGCCCTCCCACACCGTGGTGGCGGGGTCGGTGGCCAGGAGGGTGTCCAGGGCGGCCTCGGTGGCCCGGTTCCGTACGCCGAGGGCGTCGGACAGGATCAGGGTGATGGCCGCCTGCTGCACGGCGGCCCATGAGTGCAGCGGGTCGGTGGGGACCCCTCCGCCGCCCGGGAGTGCGGCGTCGGCGGGCAGTGGGCAGCCGAGCACCGAGAGCACCGCGTACACCATGAGGCGGCGGCGGGTGGAGATGAAGCCCGGGGCGGCGTCGAGGACGCCCGACGCCAGGGTCGCGGCGAGGGCCCTGTCGCCGCCGGGCTCCCGGCCGGCGGCGAGCCCGATGGCACGCGAGGCGAGGACCCGGTCCAGCGCGTCCGGCGACTCCTGGTGCCCGCGCAGGTAGGCGAGGAGGCGACCGCGTGCCGGGGAGTCCGTCCCGGTCCTGGACATCAGCGACAGGGCGAGCGCGGACTCCAGCACCCTGCTCTCGCACCGCTCTCGTATCGCGCCGTCCTCGTCGGTCCTGGCGTGGATGTGCGCGATCAGGCGGGCCGTGGCCTGGCGCACCTCGTCGGGGGAGACCCCGTCGGGCAGGGGCAGCCGGGCCGGGCGCGCCGGGTCCGCGATCTTCATGGAGTGCTCCTGTCTGGGTCGGTCCGGAAGCGGCCGGAGTGCCTCGGGTGCCGGAGAGCGGGCGCCGGGCGGCGGGTCAGCCGACGCCCTGCGCGAACCGGAAGAGCCGGTACGGGTCGTACTTCTCCTTGATCCGCGCCAGCCGCGGGTAGTTCTCGGCGTAGTAGGAGCGCCGCCAGTCCGGCAGGCGCGGGTCGATGAAGTTCTGGTACGTCTCGCCGTTGGAGTAGGGGTCGATCACCGCGAAGCCGTGGTCGACGTACTCCCACGCGGCGGACTTGGCCTCGTACGGCACCGGCCCGGCGGTGTTCGAGGTGAGGTAACTGACCGAGAAGAGGCTGTCGCGGTGGACGTAGGCGGTGGCGTCGCGGCGTACGGTGTTGGCGCGGCCGCCGAGGGCGGAGATCTGCAACTGGCGCATCTGCCCGGGGAACCGGCTCGCGTCGAATGCCTTCAGCGCCGCGGCCCAGCCCTCGCGCGGCATCGTCCGTTCGAACAGCCGGCTGCGCCAGGCGCCGAACGCCGGGCGCTGGAGCGTCCCGCCGGATGAGGTGTCGGAGCGGTGGCACTGCTGCACGGTGAGTTCGGAGCACTGGTACAGCGACATCAGGACCGACTTGTACGGGGCGGTGAACTTCCGCCGGCCCACCGGGGGTCGGCCGACCAGCGAGACCAGCCGGGCGATCTCGTCGTCGAACGCCTTGCCGGTGTCCACGGAGCCCAGGAACACGGCGGCGGTCGGCACCGTGCCGGGCCCCGCGTCGGTCAGCGTGACGTTGACTCCGCTGCCGACCGTCCACGGGGCGTCGGTCAGCCACCGGGTCCAGCCGTCCAGCATGTCCAGGGCCTGGTCGAAGGTCCATACGAGGTTGACGGCGGCCACGTCGGTCAGCGGTGACGGGGTGACCTCGTACGACGTGACGATGCCGAAGTTGCCGCCACCGCCGCCGCGCAGGGCCCAGTACAGGTCGCTGTGGCGGTGCGGTGAGGCGACGACGGTGCGCCCGTCGGCGAGGACCACCTGCGCCGAGGTCACCTTGTCGGAGGCGATGCCGATGCTGCGGGTGAACAGGCCCATGCCGCCGCCCTGGAAGAACCCGCCGGCCGCGACGGTCGGGCAGTATCCGGCGGAGACGCCGAGTCCCGCCGGCGCGAGCGTGTCCGCGATGTCGACGAACTGGGCGCCGGGCTCGATCCGCACCGATCGGTCGCCGCGTACCACGGAGTCGAGGCCGGACACGTCGACGACCAGGCCCCGGGTGGTGGAGTAGCCGCCCGCGCTGTGGCCACCGCTGCGCGCGGCGACGGGTATGCCGTGGGCCCGGGCGAAGCGTACGCAGGCGGCGACGTCGGCGGCGGAGGCGCAGTAGGCGACCGCCTGGGGGCTGATGGCGTCGAACTGGACCTGGTAGAGCTGCTTGGCCCTCCGGTAGTCCGCGTCCGACGGGAGCACGAGGCGTCCCCGGAGCCGGTCGGCGAGCCGGGTCCACCGGGTGCCGGCGGTTCCGGTACCGGCCTGCGCGGCGCCGGTCAGCGCCGTCGCGGCCAGCGCGGCACCGCCGGTGCCGACGAGGAAGGACCTTCTGTCGATCATGCTGCTGCTTCCGTTTCCGTCGTTCGTCGGGAGGTTCGGGGGGCCGGCGCGGCCGTCACGGGGCCCGGTGTCCGGGAACGCCGAGGCCGCCGAGAACATGGGCGAGCGCCTCGGTCAGGGCCCCGGCGGGGTCCGCCTCGGCACCCGTGGCACACCAGGCCACGTGCTGGTCCGGCCGGACGAGAGCGGCGGCGCCGCCGTCCGTTCCGCGCAGGCGCCGCCAGGCGCCGTCGGCGTCGGCGTACTCCGCGCCCTCGTCCCCGTCTCCGATCCGGACCACGGTCACGGGCACGGAGAGCTTCCCGGCCGCCCGTTCGGCCGCCTCGGTCCACATCGCCCCGCCCGCCCCGGTGAACAGCACGAAACCGGCGTCGGGCCCGACCAGGTCATGGGTGGACACACGTCGCCCGTCCCGTTCCAGCCAGGCGTGCGGCAGCAGGTGCCCCGGGCGGACCACGGGCCGGTACTCGTCGCCCAGCGGCGAGCGGGCCGGCGGCCGGCTGCCGTCCGGAACGATCGCGCCCTGCTCGTACGCGAATCCGGTCTCCACGTCGAGGGCCTGGCACTCGCCGCGGTGGGTCGCGAAGATCTCCGCGGCCCTGGCGCGCTGTGCGGCGCCGACCGGTGTCGGCGAGAAGTAGGAGAGGAACACGGGTGTCCGGCGCTCCGGCGGCACGTGCGGGCCGAGGCCGACGGCGGCGTCGATGACCACTTGGTGGTGCGCGGCGGCGGACATCGCCCAGGCCGTGTTGGACCGGCCGACGGGCCGGCGCTCGGTCTCGTAGGTGTCGAGCAGGCCGTCGCAGGCACGTCCCGAGAGCACCGCGGCGAGCTTCCAGGCGAGGTTGTGCGCGTCCTGGATACCGCTGTTGAGGCCGAGGCCGACGGCCGGCGGCTGGCGGTGGGCGGCGTCGCCGACGAGGAACGTCCGGCCGTGACGGTAGCGCTCGGCGAGGACCGCCTCCACGCGCCAGCTCGTCACGTCGTGCAGGGTCAGGTCGAGACCGGGCAGGCCGAGCACCTCGCGGACGCGGTCGGCAACCGCCTTCTCGTCCATGCGGTCGATCCCGGTGAGCGGCAGGTGGAGTCCCCACTCCTCGCAGTGCCTGCCCCAGGTCGGGCCCATCTCGATGAGGGCGCCGGACAGGTCGGGGCGGTAGGGGTTGAGGAACCAGGTGATGATGGAGCCCTCGGTCCACCACTCGGACAGGTCCGCGGAGAAGTAGGCCGTGGTGGCGTCGAAGAGGGCGGGCGGGCCCTCCATGCGCACGCCGAGGGCGGGACCCACGGTGCGGCCGGCGTCCGCGGCGATCAGGTACTGCGCGGTGACCGTGGTGATCCGGCCGGTCTCGACGCAGCGGATCTCGGCGGTGACGCCGTCGGCGGCCTCGGTCAGCGCGACCAGCTCGTGGCCGAACCGGACGTGCCCGGGATTGCGCTGCTCCGCGTGGCGGCGCAGCACCGGCTCCAGGCGCACCTGGGGCAGTTTGGCCGGCAGCGCGGGGCCCGCCGCTTCGTAGGCCTCGCGCAGCGCGCCGCCCCCGAAGCCGTCCATCTCGTGGATGACCCGCCCGTCCAGCGGGCCCGGACCGGTGAGCGTGGTCTGCCATCGGACCGTGCCGAACTGCTCGGGCGTGGCCGCCCGTTCGGCCACGTCGTCCGCCAGGCCGTACTGGCGGAAGATGCCCATGGTGCGCAGGTTGATGTAGTGCGCCTTCGGCAGGCGCGAGGTGTCCGCGCGGCGCTCCACCAGCAGGTGCTCGACACCGTGGCCCGAAAGGAAGACGGAGGCGGCCAGTCCGGAACCGCCGCCGCCCACGATCAGTACCGGGACTTTCAGGGTGCTCAAGGTCGGTCCTTCCGAGAGGGAACGAGAGGGAGAAGAGGGGAAGGCGGTGCCGGATCACACCGGGTCCGCGAGGGCCCCCGCCGGGAGCCGCATGATGTCCCGCACACCGGAGTCCCACCGGTAGTAGGACTGGAGCTTGTAGTACTCGCCGTCGGGCTGTGAGGCGACGGCGTAGACGAACCTCGTGTCGGGGTCCGTGCGGCGCACGTGGCGCACGAACCGCTCGATCCGTTCGTCGAGTTCGACGGGCAGGGAGGCCGGGTCCGTGGTCGCCACGGCGAAGCAGATCCGCTCGATGACCGGGGAGTCCCAGCCGAGGGTCACGTAGACGCCGAAGGCCCGGCGGCCGAGCCGGAGCATCTGCTCGCTCGGTTCGGCCTGGTCGACCTCCCGCAGCATGGACCGTACGGACTCGGGGGCGATGCCCCCGGCGGGCGGCTCGCCGAAGTAGACGTTCACGGTGCGGTTGCGGTAGTCGACGCCGAGCAGGCCCACGGTGTCGCCCAGGCCGTGCCGGGAGATGAAGTCCAGGCTCTTTCCCAGGCTGTGCGGCATCGACGGGAGGCCGGCGAGTTCCGTGACGCTGTGCAGGGCGGTACGGGGCAGCACCACCCAGATCTTCTTGAAGCCCCCCACCACGCCGAAGTCGATGCCGTAGCCGTCGACGGGGCAGTTGTCGCGCAGGTCGGCGAGCAGCCGGGCCACAGGGTGGTCCGTCTCCTCCAACAGCCCGCTGTCCACGGCGAGCCGGTACGGATCGACGTCCCGTGGCACCGTGAACCGGCAGTCGAGCTCGTCCGCGCGGTGCGCGCCGGTCGCCACGCGGAAGGCGACCACGGCCCGGCTCAGCTCGCCTCCGTACACGTCCAGCACGCGCAGCACGTCGTCGCGGACGTAGTCCACCTCCAGCAGGCCGGCCGTTTCCTCGATGGCCGAGCAGAGCGCCCGGGCCGCGCTCGACCGGGAGATCGGGTCCGCCTCACTCACGGGCAGTCACCATCCTTGCGTCGGTGACGGACGGTTCCGGCCGTCCGTCGGGAACAGGGCTGTCCGCACCGGGCACCGCCGTGGCACGGGCTCACCGGGGCCGCCCGTCTTGCGGCGGTCGTGTCCGGTGGGTGCGGCGGTCCGGGCGGGTGGCGGGACGAGCGGCCGGCGCGGTGTCTCGGCACTCCCGCCGCGCAGCATCCGCAGGTAGGCGCCGCTGAGCCGCCGCCCGGGCAGGACGCCGAGCTGTTCGTCGAGGATCCGACGGCCTTCGCCGTAGACCCGGACGGCCTCGGCCTGCCGGTCGGAGTGGTGGAGTGCGGTGATGAGGTGGGCGCGCAGGTTCTCGTCCGTGGGGAAGCGGGCCACCAGGAAGAGGAGTTCGGGCACCAGTAATCGGTGCCGCCCCAGCGACAGGTCCGCCTCGATCCGGCAGTCCAACGCCCGCTTCCGCAGGGCTTCCAGACGTGGCCGTTCGAACCGCAGAAGGTGCTCGGTCGCGTTCTCCAGGGCATGGCCGCTCCAGCAGTCCAGGGCGGCTCCGAGCAGTCTCCCCGCTTCCTCGTGGCGGTTCTCCTCGAAGGCCCGCCTGCCGAGCCGCTCGAGTCGTTCGAAAGTGAGCAGGTCTATTTCGGCCCCACGGGCGTCGAAAACGTATCCCGGACCTTTCCGGTGGATCCGCGCGCCGTTTCCGAGCGTTTTCCTGAGCCGGGACACATAGGTGTAGATCTGCGCGTTCGACGTGGGCGGCGGCGCATCCTCCCACAGCGCCGCGCTCAGCCGGCTGTCGGCGACCAGCGCACCGCGCGCGAGCAGCAGCACCGCGAGCACGGTGTGGATCTTGGTCCCGGACAGCGGAACCACCGCGCCCGCCCGGATCGCGGAGACCGGGCCCAGCAGCCGGAAGACCAGCGGCCCCGGCCCTCCGGCGCCCGGGCCGGCCGGTCCGGAATCCCCTCCGGCGGACCGGGAAGCGACACCAGCAGAGTTCAGCACAGCGCAATCTCCGTCCCACGGCATCTCCTGGGCACGACTTTCCAGGACCATATCCCCGGGCCCTCTCCGCGTGTTATCGGATCGATTTCGAGCGCGCGAAACAGCGGCGAAACGACGAGAAAAACGCCCGCCACTAGAATCCCGGCAGAAGACGATCCCAAGGATTACGGGAAACATTTCCGGTGCACCCGTGAGGAGATTCCTTCATGCGCGATCCCCGTACCGTCACCGAAGTGCCCGCCGGGACCGCGGCGTTCCCCGCCCCCGGGCCCCGGGCGGACGAGGACGACCTGCCCTGGACGTGACGCGTACCCGGGCCCGGGAGGCGCTCGGCGGGCGCGTCAGCGGTCGGCGAGCAGACAGGCCAGGAACGCGCCTTCGATGGGATGGACCGCGTCGTGCGACTCCAACGCCTCGCGCAGCCGGCCGACGCGCCGCTCCCACAGCGGCGCGTTGAGGGTACGGAACTCCTCCAGGGCCCAGTCCAGGGGCTCGCCCGCGCCGGTGCCGCCGCGGACCGCGTCCGCGCAGGCGAGGTGGGTGACGATCCGGGCCTGCAGGAACCGGTCGCCCACCTCCTCGGCGAGGCGCAGCGCCAGCAACAGGCTGGCACGGGCCTTGTGCGGTCGGTGCTGCCGCCACTGCGCCTCGCCGAGCGCGCAGAGGCCGTGGGCCTCCCCGAGCCGGTCGCCCTGGCCGCGGGCGAGTCCCACCACATCGTGGCAGACCCGCTCGGCCTGCACCGGCCGGCCCGCTCCGAGCAGCGCCTCCGCCAGGCGGTAGAGGTTCTGGGTGCGGCTGCGCAGCGACCCCGCCTCGTAACTCACCTGGATGGCCTGGTTGCTGAGCTCCACACCGCGTTCCGGATCGCCCTGCTCGATCTCGATCTGGGCGAGCAGCCCCAGCGCGTGGGAGAGGCCGGAGTTGTCCCCGGACCGCCGGAACAGCGTCAGGGACTCCTCGCAGTAGCGGGCCGCCTCGGTGAGGTCGCCGTAGAAGCGGGCGCAGACCGCGAGGTTGCGCCGCACGATGGCCCGGCCCTGGGTGTCGTCGCTCCGCTCCAGGTAGGACAGGGCGGTGAGCAGCCGCTCCCGCGCCTCCTCGTAGCGGCGCTGGTAGATCGCGAGCGTCCCCAGGGAGCGGAGCATGGTGCCCGCCCCGCGGGTGTCACCCGCGCGCCGGGCGCCTTCCAGGGCGCACTCGGCGGTGCGTCGCCAGTCTTCCAGGTAGTTGCGTATTTCGTAGAACGGGACCATTCCGACGGCGAGGAGCCACGCGCGCTTCGTCCGCCCCTCCCGAACCGCCTGCACCACCAACGCGCCGAGCGCCTCACGCTCCCCTTCGAACCATTCGATGGGATCGGCGACGAGTTCGCTCACCGTCTCGCCCGGGACCGGCTCGGGGGACTGCGGGCAGCTGTGCGGGGTCTCCCCTCTCCCGTACAACTGCTCCTGTGCCGCGTACACCACCGAGAGCACGGCGTTCAGGACCCTTTCCAGGGTCTGTTCGCGCTCCTGCTCGTCGTCTTCGGCCAGGCACCGCTCCCGGGCGAACCGGCGCATCACCTCCTGGAAACGGAAGCGGTTCGTTCCACCGTGCGCGGGACGGACGTCCAGGAGCCGGGCACCGACGAGTTGGTGCAGCAGTCGCTCGGACACCTCCGGGGTGACACCGAGGACGGGAACGCCGATCCACGACGGGAAGTCGGGCACGTCCAGCATGGAAAGCTGCCGGTAGAGCCGCGCGGCGCGCATGGGGAGCGCCCGGTAGCCGAGCCAGACGCTCGAGCGCACCCCGCTCTCGCCCGGGCTGAGGGTGCTCACCCGCTCACGGCGGTCCTCCACCCGTGCCGCCATCTGGCGCAGCGACCACCGGTGGTCGGACAGCAGCCGGGTGGCGATGACCCGCAGGGCGAGCGGAAGCCGGTCGCACAGGTCCACCAGCCGCTCGGCCGCGTCCGGTTCGGCGGCCACCCGGTGCTCCCCGATCGTGGCGGCGAGCAGGTCCAGGCACTCGGCCCGGCTCATGACGTCGAGGTCCACCCGCACCGCGTCGGCCGTCCCGGCGAGCCCGTGCAGCGGGTCGCGGCTGGTGACCAGGGCCCGGGCGGGGCCGCGGCCGGGCAGCAACGGGCGGATCTGCTCGAGGGAGCGGGCGTCGTCGAGGACGACGAGCAGCCGTCTGCCGTCGAGGGCGGCGTGGTAGAGCGCCGCCCGGTCCACGGGATCCGCGGGGACCGAGGTCCCGGGTATCCCGAGCGCGCGGAGCGCCTGCTCCAGAGCCGCCTCGGCCGGGCCATGACCGCCGGGCCCCCGCGGATCCCCGAGGTCCAGGTAGAGCCGGCCGTCGGGGAAGTGCTCCGCCGCCCGGTCGGCCCAGTGCAGGGCCAGCGCGCTCTTGCCGACCCCGGCCGGCCCGCGGATCGCCACGACGCCGGCCGTGGCGCCGCTGGTTCGGCCCGGCGCCATCGGCACGAGCCGCTCCAGGAGCCGCAGTTCGGCCTCGCGCCCGACGAACGGCTCGGGGGGCAGGGGCATCCGGCGACGCACGGCGACCGGGACGGGGACGGACGTGGGGGCGGCGTCGTGCGCGGTGTCCGGGGCGGCGTCCGGAGTGACGGCGCCCGGCACGGCCGCGGTCCACCCGTCGTCCTCCAGCACCTCGCGGTGCGCCTCCCGCAGTTCGGGACCGGGCTCGACGCCCAGTTCGGCGACGAGGACGCGGCGTCCCTCGCGGTAGCAGTCCAGCGCTTCGGACCGTCGGCCCGACAGGTGGTACGCCCGCATGAGGATGGCGCGGGCGTTCTCGCGCAGCGGGTGTTCGGCGACGACCGGGGCCAGGCACTCCACCGCCGACCGGTAGTGGCCCTGCCCGAGCCGAAGGGTGGCGTACTCCTCGATCAGATTGGTCCGCAACTCGGTGATCCTGCCGGCGGTGCCGCTGAGCGCGCCGCCGTCCACGCCGTCGAGTACCGGCCCCGAGCAGAGCGCGAGGGCGTGCTCGAAGCGTGCCGCGGCCTCCGCCGCGTTCCCCGCCTCGACGGCGGCCCGGGCGGCCGCGGCCGACTCGTACAGGTCGGCCACGTCGACGTAATGGCCCTCGCTGTGCAACACATAGCCGGGCAGCAGCGTCTCGATGAGGTCGTCCACGCCCGCCTCGTCGCGGAACGTCTTGCGCAGCGCGGAGACGCAGATGGCTATCTGGTTGCGCGCGGTGGCGGGCGGGTCCCCATGCCAGACGGCCTCCGCGAGGGCCTCGACGGAAACGGGCCGTCCCGGGGTGAGGAGCAGCAGGACCAGTACCGCGCGCTGCCGTGCGCTGCGCAACAGCAGTGGCCTGCCGTCCGCGCTCACCTTGAGCGGCCCCAGTACCTGAAACGCCAATCGGGGCGCCACTCCGCCTCCTTCCGGGACCGCGCACGCCCCGCCCCCCGCGAAGACATTGCCAAATCATTGTGTGGAGCAGACCCGCCGTCGACAACACACTTGCCCAACAACTCACTCTGCGTACCAGTCAGTTGGCCCCGGATCGAGATCCGGCGGGCTTCCGTCGACGTTCCGTCACCACCCGTCCGGCAGCTGTCCGTCATATGACGTACGCTCTTTCAGGCCGGCCGCGATCTCCCTGCCGACGCGGCCCCCCGCACTGCCGTTGGCCAGCACGACGAGACCGCGGTCCGCGCCCGGGCAGAACGCCGACGCCGCGTAGTAGCCGGGCGGCGCCGCGTCGGCGGCATCGCACGCCTCCTGGGCACCGCGGGCTTCGCCGTCCTGGGCCTCGGTCTCCGCGGCGAGACCGTGGAGGCCGCCCGGGCACGGAACCGCGACGGGCGCCATGGAGTCCCGCTCGCACGGCGCGCCACGCAGGGAGCGCCGGAGCTCCCACGTCACCTTGGCCAAATCCGGCGCCGTCGCCCACAGTTGGAGCCGACCGGCGGACCGGCCGACGCCGTGCAGCGCCCGGCCGGTGGCGTCATGACCCACCCGGGCCACGGGCACGCCGCCGCCGTTCCCCGACGGGGGCGCGCCGAACCGGCTGCCGTCCAGGCCGAGCGGCCCCAGCACCAGACGTCGCAGCAGGGGGCCGAGCGCCTCGCCCGTGGCGTCCTCCAGCAGCCCGGGCAGCAACGCGGCGCCCACATCGGCTCGGCGGCGGCACAGCAGGTCCGCCAAGGTGACCGGGACGCCCCCGGCGCGGCCGACCCGGGCGTCCAGCGCCAGCAGCCCCTGGTCCACCAGGCGCAGGGCACCCAGCGCCGCGACGTGCCGGCTCAGCCGCCCCGCGGGGAAGGCGGTGCGTGGGGTGATCGGCCGGCCCGCGCCGTCGCTGCCCGCCGCCTCGACCGCCACCAGGCGCCCGCCCTCCCATAACGCGAAGCAGACTCCCGGTACCCGGTGCGCCGCCAGCGAAGCGACGAGGCCGGATCCGCCGCGGAACGAGCGCTTCCAGGGGTCGGCCCGCCCGCGGCGCCCGTCGGGCTCCCCCGGCCCGCGCCCCGCGGTCCGTCCGTGCAGCGCCGACCGCTCCACCCGCCCGTCGGCGCCGCGCGGCACCTCGTCGACGAGGGTGACGTCGGCGGGGACCAGGTGGGCGGGCACCCGCCGCTCGCAGTGGGCCGCCAGAGCCGCCTCGTCCAGCCCCTCCGCGCCGGGGCGCGCCACCACGTAGGCGGCCAGCCGGACGACGCCCGGCGCGTCCTCGACACCCATGACGACGGCCTCGGCGACGCCCGGGTGATCGTGGAGCGCCTCCTCGGTCTCCACTGGATCGGCCCGGTGGCCACGCACCCACAGCTGCCGGTCGGTACGGCCGAGCAGCCGCACCTCACCCGTACTCGTCCGGCGGGCCGACTCCCCGGTGCGATACATCCGGGCCCCTGCCGGACCGTAGGGGTCCGGCACGAACCGCTGCGCCGTCAGCGCGGGCCGCCCCACATAGCCACGCGCCACGCCCGGGCCGGTCACGTACAGCTCCCCCACCGCACCGTCCGGAACCGGCAGGAAATCGCCGTCCAGCACGCGCGTCCGGGTGTCGCCGTCAGGCTCGGGGGGCAGCAGGGGACCGAACGACGTCTCGGCCGCCCCGTACGCGGTGCGCAGCCGGCCGGGGCCGAGCCGCTGGGCGAGTCGGGCCGCCGCGGGTCCGGGTGCGCCGCCCGTGACGACGAACCGCCGGGCCAGCGCCGCGCCGCCTGCCTCGCCCAACTGTGTTACCACGTGCTCCAGCTGACAAGCCGTCATGGCCAGCAACGCGCACGTTCCGGCCCGCGAGAGCCACTCGCCGGGCCGCCCCGGGTCCAGCGCCCTCGGTGCGAGCAGCACCCGCCGCCCGGCCCAGAGCGGCGCCCACAACCCCGTCACCGCCCCCTCGGAGGCGACCGGCGCGCAGACCGCCGTACCGCCGCCACCCGTCCCCGCGAACTCCGCTGCGACCGAGCCGAGGTGATGTGCCAGTCCCCGGTGAGGGACCGCGACGGCGAGCGGGGGCCCGGCCACCGCGGGCACCCGCATCACATACGCCACGTCCTCGGGATCCGGTGCCCCTCCGAGCGGCTCGTCCGAGAGCCGGGCCAGCACGCCGCGCACCTCGGGATCGTCCGCGTACCGCACCCGTCCGCCGAAACCACCGACCCCGTAGGGCATCTCGGTGACCAGGAACCGCGCCCCCGCGACGCTGAGCAGTGCGCACAGCGAGGCCACCGGGGACTCGGTCTCCAGCGGCAGGCACCCTGCCCCCGCCTTCCACACGCCGAGCGTCACCGCGTGCAGGTCGGCCCCCCGCCCGAGCAGCACCCCCACCACCGCTCCGCGCCCCACGCCCAGCGACCGCAGGTACCGCGCCCAGCGGTTCGACACCGCCTCCAACTCCCCGAAGGTCAGGGCGAACCCCTCCCCGCGCAGGGCTTCCGCCCCCGGCACCCGGCGCGCCAGCCGCCCGGTGACCGTCGTCACGTCGACAGCACCGCCGGTCACCCCCTCGGCCACGCGACGGCGCAGACTCACCGGACACGGATCGGTCCACGCTTCCTGCACCCGGGCCAGGCACCGCTCCCGTACCCCGCCGACACCCTCCGCCCACCAGCCGGCGGGCAGTTCCCGGGTGGCCGGCCAGATCGCGTACTGCCCCTCGTCGTTGAGCACGACACGCCACTGCGCGCGGGCGTCATCCCGTGGTTCAAACAACGCTGCTCCTTTTCGGGTCATGGGGGTTCCCTGAGTCGGAACATTCGAGCCCATCTTGCCCGGATGTGCCATACGCGGCCTATGGGGACACCGGACCAAGAAATCGCCAACCGATCACCAACCGCCGCAAGAGAAGCGCGGGCTTTACTGCGGTCGAGACGCCGGGCCCGGCACTCGCACGTATCCAGGTTCCGCCAGGAACACGGCACATCCGCGAAGGAGCACCCTATGCACGGCTTCTCGGCGCGACGCGTCGCCCTGACCTCGATCGCCGCCGCGAGCGCGCTCGCCGCTTCCCTGGCCCTGGCCGGACCGGCGGCGGCCGTCGCTCCGGCGACGGCGACGGCCACGTACGACTGCGGTTCCGCCGGCGTCGGCACCGTCACACTCACCGCCGCGGACTCCGGCGGCGGCAAGACGATACGCGTCGACTCCACGGACATCCGCACCCAGTACCCGCTCAAAGCCAACACCGTGACCGCCACGCTGAAGCTGAACAAGACCTCCGGCGGTGCGACGAGCGAGGTGCGGTTCTCCGGCACCGCGCATGCGGCCGCGGCCACGGGCGACCCGATCTCGTTCGGTCCGCTTCCGCTCACCACCGGCTCGCTGTCCGACGGTGACACCACCGACTCGGCCGCTCTCGGGGGAGCGCCGAGCGAGACCAACTGGTCCCTGAAGCTCACCGTCAACAAGCCCACCGGCAGCTTCAGTTCCTACTGCACCGCCACCGGCAAGCAGTCGGCTGCCTTCACCTGGTAGTCCGCGGGCACGCCGCGTCCCCCGGGGGGCGCGGCGTGCTACTCCCGGTGGTGCGCAGCACTGGGTGGGAACGCTCAGGCCGCGTACTCCGTGAGGTCGATGGAGTGGATGTGCAGGGGGAAGCCGTGGACGGGGTGGGTCGTCGCGCGCTCCGGTTCCATACCGAGTTTGCGCAGCACGTTCTTCGAGGCCGCGTCGCCCGGGCGCACGATGCCGACGACCCGGTCGAGGCCGCGATCCTGGAGCGCGAACTCCAGGGTGGCCTGGGCGGCTTCGGAGGCGTAACCCTGGCCCCAGAAGGGCCGGCCGAGCCGCCAGGTGATCTCCACGGCGGGCAGGACCTCCGGCAGGGACTCGGGGACGGACAGCCCGACGGCGCCCGCCAGCTCGCCCGACCCCAGGAGCTCCACGGCGAAGACCCCGAAGCCCTCCTCGTCCCACTCCTCCTCCCACCGCTCGACGGTCTCCGCCGTACCGTCCGCGTCGAGGACCGAGCCGTCGTCGATCCAGCGCATGACGTGCGGATCGGCGTTGACGTCCGCCAAGGGGGCCAGGTCGTCGTCGCTCCAGCGGCGCAGGAGCAGGCGGGGGGTGTGGATCTCGGTCATAGTCCCCATACTGCCTTGCGGAGCGCCGGCGGTGCTCACCGGTGGTGGCGAAGCGGGTGAGGTGGGTGGTGCGGAAGCCGGTGAGCCTGCCGATGATCCGGCCGCGGTCCAAGGGGATGGCGGGTCACCTGTCCGGTCCTGGGGCCGGGGCGGTGCTTCGGTCACGGGTCGCTCGCATGTGCGGAGCCGGGATCCCGGCCCGGGGGACGCGCAGGTGGGTATCCACCCCGGGACGGCGGACCGCGGGAGGAGTCACGTGGCGGTGGCGCAAGTGCTGGAAGAGGGGGCGGCGCGCGTGTGCGGGTCGTGCTCGCGCCCCGCTACTGTCCGTTCGCCTCGCCCGCGCACCCCGATGCCTGGCGGATGACGGAGCGTGGCGGACGCTGGCTCAACGGATTCGGGCTGGGCCTGCGCGAGCCCGAGCGGTCGCGGATGCTGAACAACGACTGCGGTGAGTTCTACGGACGCATCATGCCCCGGGCACCGGCCGGGCGGCTGCAGTTGGCGGTGGACTGGTGCACGCTGATGTTCGCCTTCGACGACGCCCACTGCGACGAGGGCGCGGCCGGCGTGCGCCCGGGTGACTTCGCGAGGCTCGCCTCACGGGTCCTGCGGGTGCTGGAGGTGCCGCGGGCGGTGATGGGGCCGCCCGGGGACGTGCTCCTGGCCGCCGTGCGCGATCTGGCCGAGCGCGGCCGGACCTGGAGTACCGCCGCGCAGTGGGCACGGGTGGTCGAGGAACACCGGGGGTGGTTCTACGGCGTGTTGTGGGAGTTCGCGTGCCGGGCCCAGGACCGGACGCCTGCGCTGAACGACTACGCGCACATGCGGCAGCACACCGCCGCGGGCCCGGCCACACTCTGCTGGGCGGAGATCGTCGACGGCGTGGAGATCCCGGAGCGGGACATGGCCTCCCCTGCCGTACGGGCGTTGCGCGAACTGGCGTTCACCACGGCGGCTTTCGACGACGACCTGTTCTCCTACGGCAAGGAGCGGTGGCTGGCCGCGCGCAGCGCGCACGCCACCGGCTGCCGGCTGAACCTGGTGGACATCCTCGCCCAGGAGCGGGGCCTGCCGGTACACAAGGCGCTGGAGGAGGCCGTCGCACTGACCAACCGCCTCACGGCCCGGTTCGCGCGCCTGCGCGAGCAAGTCCTCCCCACGGCGAGCGGACCGCTACGGCAGCACCTCGACCATCTGTCGACGCTGCTCAGGGGCAACGCGGAGTGGGGTCTGCGGGCCGGGCGTTACAGCGACCCGGACGGCCGCCACCCGGGGGCCGTGGTCACCACCGGGTCCTTCACCGACACCGCACCGCCCGCCGGAGCACCCGGCATCGCGGCCCTGTCCTGGCTGTGGGAACTCCCCGGGTACGGCTGACCGGGCGGCCGGCGGTGTTCCCGCGAGGAACCCTTTTTTCGCTGGGTGCGGACGTCAGCGGGTACGCCGGGTGAGGGCGAGGCCGACGGGCCGGTCGGGGGGCAGTGCCACGGCCAGGCGGGGGCGGGGATCACCGAGCACGCGCACCTCGTACCGGCTCAGCACGGCGGCCAGGACCAGCGTCGCCTCCAGGGTGAAGAAGCCCTGGCCCACGCACTGGTGGGCGCCGTCGCCGAACGGCAGGTAGGCCAGCGGGTGGCGTGCGCGTACGGCGCTCCTCTCGAACCGGTCGGGGTCGAAGCGCAGCGGATCGGGCCAGAAGTCGGCCAGCCGGTGCGTCAGATAAGGGGAGACGACGAGGGTGGTACCGGCCGGTACCGGGACCCGGCCGAGCCGGTCGTCCCGCCGGGCGACGCGGGGCACCGCCCAGGCCATCGAGTACAGCCGCATCACCTCGGCCAGCACCCGCTGCGTGTACACCAGGCGCCGCGCGTGCTCGAACCTCGGCGGCCCGCCGGCCAGCACTTCGTCGGCTTCCCGGCGGACGCGGGCCGCGATCTCCGGATGGCGGGAGAGCACCACCCACGTCCAGGTGAGCGTGAGTGCGCTGGACTCCGAACCGGCCACGAACAGGGCCACGATGTCCTGGCGGACGTGTTCGTCGCCGAGCGGCCGCCCGTGGGCGTCCCGGGCCCGCAGCAAGGCGCTCATCAGGTCGGGTCCGTCGTTCTCCGCGCGCCGGGCCCGTTCGATGACCGGCAGCAGGATGTCCTTGATGACGGACGTCGCGCGGGCGAACGCCCGGTCCCCCGGCAGCGGCACCCAGTACGGGACGAACGGCATCGCCATCCGCCACAGCAGCGAACCCAGCGCGCCGGCCACCTCCTCGCCCAGCCGGTCGCACTGGGCGGCGTCGATGCGGGAGGCGAAGAAGACGGGGTTGATGACCCGGTGCACCAGACGGGTCATCTCCGCCACCGCGTCCACCGGCCCGCGCTCCGCCCGGCCCGCCAACGCCTCCACCGCCTCTTCGACGGCATCGGCGACCGTCGCGCCCACCCGCTGCAGGTAGGTGGCGGACATCGCCTTGCGCAGCGCGTTGCGGCTGGCCAGCCATCCCGGTCCCTCCCCCGCGATGCCCTGCCCGGTCAACCGGCCCAGCGCGTTCCACATCGCGGTCCCGCGGACGTAGTTCTCCGCCGCGTCGCGCAGCACGTGCCGCAGGTGTTCGGGATGCGTGACCAGCAACGGCCGGAAGGCCCCCAGCCCCAGCCGCACCACGTCGCCCTGTCCCTGCCGGCCCGTCTCCTCCATCAACCCCAACGGACCGTTCGCCACCACCTGGGCCACCACCCGGTGCAGCGGCACGGCGCGAACACGGCCCTCAGGGGACGACACGAGCATCGAGCACCGCCTTCGCAGGTCGATCGCGGCCGGGAAACGGGATACCTGATACGGGATACGGGATACGGGATACGGGATACGGGATCGGGGGATACGAGGAGACGCCCCGACGCTTCCCCGCCTCCTCCTCGTGTCTACCCAGCGGAGGTGCCGTCCAGCCCGGCGGCCGAGCCGTTGCGCAGCTCCACCAGGGACCTGGATCCGGACCTGGACCAGAGGGCCGACCGGGGGGCCGGACCCGGTTGACGGCCGCGTACCCGGTGGCGGCCGTCCGGCGTCGGCCGCCGCAGCACCTTCCCCGACGCCGCGGCCTGGAAGCGGACCGTGCCGGTACCGTCGGCCTCGGCCACCCGTCCGTCCGAGGCGTCAAGAATGAGTCAAACACTTGCGTTCGGACGCAAGTATCACGCTATGCTGCTGAACGTTCGCGACGCTTCGGTTTCGACCCGAGGTTTCGAATCGCATGAGGCACCTCGTTCGGTGAGGCGTCTTCACGGACACAGGCCACTGACCCCACGACGTCGAGAGACGCCCAGGTTCAGGACAGATCTCCCCGGCCTAAGGGGTGATCCCAAGTGGCTGCCCGGACCGAGGGATTACGCCGTGGAGTGCCAAAGCTCTGACGAGTTGGGGTGAGCCGGTCCGTACCGGGCCGGTTGGCTCCTTGCCGTGTCCGTTATGGCGCCCGCGCGCGCCCCGGCCGGGAGGAGGCGAGACATGGACGGCAACAGTCACAGTCCGGGCCACAGTAGGCCCCCCATCCGTATGTCCTCGTTGACCTCCGGTATGCGGTAACGACCTTCCCTGCGCGCTCCCACGCGCCACAGCCGACGCAGCCCCCTCCCGTCGCGGCACCCCGCCGTCTCGGGGCCTCGTGCTGCCCGCTCGCAGGGAGGATCGCTGCCGCGTGCCCAGACCTCCCCCGACGGGGAGAACCGGGAGGCTGTCATGACCGACCTCACCACCACCGACCCCACCACCACCGCGACCGTTCCCGCGCCCCGCGCCACCGCCGTGCTCGACGACGCCCACGTCGGCGACATCCGCGGCGCCCTGGGCACCATCAGGCTGGACGACACCGCTCCGCGCCGGGGCCTGTCCGCCAAGCTCAAGACGCTGCTCGCGATCGTCGGCCCCGGCCTGATCGTGATGGTCGGCGACAACGACGCCGGCGCCTTCGGCACGTACACCCAGGCGGGGCAGGACTACGGCACCAGCCTGCTGTGGACCCTGGTCCTGCTCATACCCGTGCTGTACGTGAACCAGGAGATGGTGCTGCGGCTCGGCGCCGTCACCGGGGTCGGGCACGCGCGGCTGATCCTGGAGCGGTTCGGCAGGTTCTGGGGCGCGTTCTCCGTCATCGACCTGTTCCTGCTCAACGCCCTCACGCTCGTCACCGAGTTCATCGGCATCACCCTGGCCGTCGGCTACCTCGGGCTGCCGAAGGTGCCGAGCGTGCTGCTGGCCGCCGTGATCGTGGTCGCCGCCGCGTCCACCGGCTCGTTCCGCCGCTTCGAGCGCACCGCGATCCTCCTGTGCGCCGGCTCGCTGCTGCTCGTCCCCGTCTACTTCATCGTCCACCCCGCCACCGGGCGGATGGCGCACGACCTCGTCGTCCCCACCATGCCGCAGCACGCGCGGCTGTCGGACGTCATGCTGCTGATCATCGCGATCGTCGGCACGACGGTGGCCCCCTGGCAGCTGTTCTTCCAGCAGTCGTACGTGATCGACAAGCGCATCACCCCGCGCTTCATGCGCTACGAGAAGGCCGACCTGTGGCTGGGCATCGGGATCGTCATCATCGGCGCCGCCGCCATGATGGGCTTCTGCGCCGCCGCGTTCGCCGGGCACGGGGAGTTCGGCGACTTCACCGACGCCGGTGACGTGGCGGCCGGCCTGGAAAGGTACGCGGGGAAGACCGCGGGCGTGCTGTTCGCCATCGCGCTGCTCGACGCGTCGATCATCGGCGCCTCCGCCGTCTCCCTCTCCACCGCCTACGCCATCGGCGACGTCATGGGCCTCAAGCACTCGCTGCACCGCGGCGTCAAGGGCGCCAAGGGCTTCTACGCCGTCTTCGCCGGGCTCGTCCTCACCGCCGCCGTCATCGTCGTCATCCCGGGCTCACCGCTCGGCCTGCTCACCGAGGGCGTCCAGACCCTCGCCGGCGTCCTGCTGCCCTCCGCCTCGGTCTTCCTCCTCCTGCTCTGCAACGACAAGGCCGTCCTCGGGCCGTGGGTCAACGGGCGCGCGATGAACGTGTTCACCTCCCTCGTCGTCGCCGTCCTCGTCACCCTCTCCATCATCCTGACCGCGGCCGTCCTCTTCCCGGACATCACCTCCGGCGCGATCCTCGACATCATGGGCGTCTGCGGGGTCGCGGGCATCCTCGCCCTCGGTTACGCCGAGACGCGCCGCCGTCGCAAGGGATGGGCGCTCGGCGGGCCCGTCGACCGCACCGGCAAGGAGAACTGGCGGATGCCGCCGCTCCACGAACTGCCCCGGCCCCTCATCTCCACCGGCCGCAAGGTCGGCCTCACCGCCCTGCGCGTCTACCTGCTCGCCGCGATGGCCCTGGTCGTCGTCCGCGTCGCGCAGCTCGCCCTGGGCCACTGAGCGCCCCGGGCGGCCGGCGGCTCCCCCCGCCGGCCGCCCGGGGCACCCCGCCCACCGGCCTCCCGCGCGGAGCCGTGCCCCGCACCGTCGCCGCCCTCCGCGACGACGACTGCCCACCGGCTTCCCGCGCGGAGCCGTAGCCCTGCCCTGCCCTGCCCTGTCGATCCCGCCGCGGCCCGCGGCGCGGAGGCCGCCGTGCCGTTCCCCGGCCGGCCTCTCCCCGCCACCGGCCCCCGCCGCCGGACGCGCCGCACATCGCGGGCCCCGGCCGCGCCCCGCCCCCACCACCCCGCGGAGGTGAGCCGCCCATGACCGTCCTGCCCCTCATCCACATCCGCCGCCGTGACCCCGGCGCGGTGCACTGCCGTACGGCGTCCGCCCGCGCCTTCCTCCGGCGCACCGCGCGCCGCGTCGCCGACGGCGCCGTCGACACCCCCGTCCTGCGGGCCCTCGGCGCTCCCGCCCGTCCCGGTACGACCGCCGAAGGGGCCGCGCCCACGCGGCCCCGCGCCCACTGGAGGGCGGTGACCGGGCCCGACGGCCGCAGGCGCCTCGAAGCCGACTGGCGGGCCGAGCCCTGACCGGATCCGGTCGGCCGGGTGCGCCGGCGCCGGTGTCCGGGCAGGGGTCCGTCACGCTCCCCCGCCCGGGCAACGGCAGCGTGCGGGCGGCGAACGCCGGTCCGCGGCCCTGGACGGGCCCTTGTCAACGCCCGGGCTCCACGGGACCCGACAAAGCGGGCCCCGGCACCACAGGTCCCGACACCACAGGCCCCGACGCCACAGGCCCCGACGCCACAGGCCCCGACGCCGCGGGCCCCGCGTCAACCGACTCCCGGCCCTCGGAGTAGATCACCAGGGTCTGTTCCGCGTGTTCGGCCAGGTGGAACGCCGTGTAGGAGAACTCGACGACCCCGCGCCCCGGGCGCCGCAGCCGTTTCCGTCCGCCCTGCCGGGCCTGCACGTCGTACCGAGGCCACCAGGCGCGTGCTTCCGGACTGCCGGCGTGCAACTCGTCGATCACCCGGGTGTACCGGACGTCACCCGGGTGGCGTCCGGCCAGCGTCCGCAACCGGGCGAGCAGGCCGCGTGCCTCGGGCTCCCAGTCGACCAGGACGTCCCGGGCCGCGGGTTCGAGGAAGACCCACCGGGCGAAGTTCGCCGGGCGGTCCGCGGCCGCGGCCAGGCCCGGGAAGAGCTCGCCGGCCGCCTGGTTGAAGCCGAGCACGTCGTAGTTGCCGTCGATGATGTACGCCGGGTGCGGCTGGAGCAGGAGCGGGACCGCCGCCACCTCGGCCGTGAGCGGCTCGGGTCCTTCGGGTTCGGCCGCGGGCGCGTGTCCGGCGAGCCGGAAGAGGTGGCCGCGTTCGTGCCGGTCCAGCCGCAGCGCCGCGGCGAGGGCGTCGAGCACCTGGTCCGAGGTGCGGATGTCCCGGCCCTGTTCGAGGTACGTGTACCAGGTCGCGCTGATCCCGGCGAGCAGCGCGAGTTCCTCCCGCCGCAGGCCCGGGGTCCGGCGTCGGCCGGTGCGGGGCAGCCCGACCTCGTCAGGAGTGATCCGCTCCCTGCGGCTGCGGAGGAAAGCCCCCAGCTCATGGCGTTGATGCGGCTGTCGCGGCACGGTGGTTGGCACTCCTGGTTCCAGAATAAACACGTTCTGGATACCAGGCTAAAGCCGCCTCAGACTGATGCTCCCGGGGGCAGTTCGGCCCTCACCGGCGGCCTGCGGACGCGGTGCCGTGGCGCCCTCCGGCCGCGGCCCCCGAGCGATCACCGAAATCCCTTCAGAAGGAAGAGGAAGACACCGTGTCAGGAATCGACGGCAAAGTCGTGGCGATCACCGGAGCCGGCAGCGGCATCGGCGAGGCGACCGCCCTGCTGCTCGCCGCGCGAGGCGCGCGCCTCGTCCTGGGCGCTCGCCGCTCCGAGCGCCTCGCGGAGCTGGTGTCGCGGATCGAGAAGTCGGGCGGCACGGCCGTGCAGACCCGCACGGACGTGACCCGACGGGACGACCTCCACGCCCTGGTCGCACTCGCCGGCGAGCGTTTCGGCCGGCTCGACGTACTGGTCGCCAACGCCGGAGCCGGCACGATCTCACCGCTCGACGACCTGCGCGTCGACGAGTGGGACCGGATGGTCGACGTCAACATCAAGGGCGTCCTGCACGGCATCGGCGCCGCGCTGCCGGTCTTCCGGGCCCAGGGCACGGGCCACTTCGTCACCATCGCGTCCACGGCCGCGTTCCGCGTCGTGCCGGCCATGGCGGTCTACGCCGGCACGAAGTTCGCGGTCCGCGCCATCTGCGAAGGACTGCGCCAAGAAGCCGGTGACTCCCTGCGGGTGACCACCGTCTCGCCCGGTGTCGTCGCCACCGGTTTCGCCGAGGCGTCAACGAACCCGCGGGTCCGAGCGGAGATCACGGCGATGCGGGACCGGATCGCGATACCGCCCGAAGCGATCGCCCAGGCCATCGCGTTCGCCATCGACCAGCCGCCGACCGTCGACGTGAACGAGATCGTCGTCCGGCCCACCGCCCAGAGCTGACCCCGTTGCCGACGAATCCGCCGGAGAACGGCATCGGGTGCCCGGCGGGGCATCCGGGCCACCACCCGGCGGTACCTCCGTCCGCTCCGACCGCCGCTCGATCGACCTGGCCGGTGTGGCCCCCGGCCGCCACCTCGCCGGAGGCCACGCAACAGCGCGAACTCGTCCGCGGCTACGACAACGGACGCCACCGCGACATCGTCTCTTCGGCGCGCGCGGCACCGCTCCCGCCACCACGCGAACACGCCTCTTGGGCAACGGACATGCCCGCCGCCGCCCGGTACACCGTCGACTCGACCCCAGCCCGCGCCCGGCCGGTGACGCCGCGCCGGGACGGGCCGTGCGCCGGGCCCGGACACAACGCGGCGGAAGCGCCCTGCCGGCTGCCCGGGACCCGGCCCGTTCACCGATGAAAGCGCGTCGTCTCCGCCAGCGGTACCCGGGGAACCACCGGCATCGCCCTCATCGCCTTCGGTTCGGCGTAGCCGAACGAGACGCCGAACAACAGCTTGTCCGTCGTCGGGCCGAGGACGGAGCGCACCGCGTCGGCGAAGAGTCCGAGCACTCCCTGCGGACAGCTGGCGACGCCGTAGGCCGTCATGGCGAGCATGAGGGTCTGCGCGTAGATGCCGAGGTCGGCCGCCATGCGTTCGTCCGCGTCGGCGGGGAGCGACAGCAGCGCGACGTGCGGCGCTCCGTAGAAGCGCAGTCCCGCGAGGAACGCCCGGCGCCGGCCGGCATGGTCGCCGCGCGCGACCCCCAGCGCTCCGTACATGAGCGCTCCGGCCGCGGCGCAGCGCTCCGCGGCCACGCCCGTGTACGGGCGCACCGGGAAGTCGGGGGTCTGCTTCCCCTCCTCGGCGGCCCGTACCAGCGCCTCGCCGAGCCGTTCGCGGGCCCCGGCGCTGACGACGTCGACCGACCAGGGCTGGGTGTTGCCGTTCGACGGCGCGGCGGCGGCCAGGTCGAAGATCGCGGTGATCACCGTGTCCGGTACGGGATCGGGCCGGTAGGCGCGGACCGCGCGCCGGCCGCGGATGAGCCGCTCGGCCGTCGAGGGCGGGTCGGGAGGGGTCACGGCCGCTCCTTTCTGCGGGCTGGGGGGAACGACGTGGGCCCGGTGGCACGGTTCGTCGCACCGGGGTGCGCCGCCGTCACCACGGCAGGTCGCACGAACCGTGCAGGCGCCGCGCCTCGATCCCCCGGGCCCGGCAGGCCGCCACGAACCGCTCGGCCGCCCGCACCGGGACCGCGGCCTCGTCGAAGGTCGTCGTCGTCAGGTACCACACCCACGGCTCGTGGCCCATGGCGTACACGTACGCCCGACCGCACCCCATCGCCTCGGCGAGGGCCGCCGCGCCGCGGTCGTCGTTGCCGTTCAGGCGCCGGCGCGCGGCGACCTCGCGGTCGGGCTCGGGGGTGAAGAGGGGGCCGTAGAGCCAGGTCAGCGGGGCGCCCTCGCACTCCATGCCCAGGAAGAGCACGTCCACCCGGCCGACGGCCCGCCGGACGTGCGCGTAGGCGTCGGGATCGACCGTGGCGGTGTCCGCGGCGAAGAGCACGGTCCGGCCCCCGGCCTCCAGCAGCCACGCCGTCTTCGCCGAGATGGCGAGATCGCCGTGCTCGCCGAAGAAGGGCACGGCCGTGATCCGGCCCACCGGCGTCTCGGTCTCCTGGAGTTCCCCGAGCTCGATCACCCGGGGGAAGCCCGCCGCCTCCAGCGCCAGGCGCGGCGACGGGTCCTGCAGCGACCCCGCGTCCGAGCGGGGGACGACGATCGTCCCGATCCGGTGGCGCAGGCGCAGGAGTGTCTCCAGCACCAAGTGGTCCTGGTGTCCGTGGGTGATCAGGACGTGGTCGATGCGGTCGGGCAGGTCGCCGTCGGCCAGGCGGGGGCCGGCGCCCGGGAACTCCGGTGGGAGCAGCGGGTCCACCAGGAGGCAGCCGTGGGCGTTCTCGGCCAGGACGCAGGCGTGGCCGAGGTAGCGGAGGCGCGGCGCCCCGACGGGCTCCCGGGGCGGGGCCGCCGCGGAGGCATCGGCCGGGGTGAAGAACGGTGCGAGTGCCGCCGCCGTGTCGGGGCCGAGCTCCAGGGCCTCCGCGATCTCGCCGAACGGCCTGGGTGAGCGCGTCGTCGAGAACATGACGTCGAGGCCGGGGTGGTCGAAGGCGACGGGCAGTACGGTCCGGTCGTCGGCGTCGAGGCGGGGGGTGGACAGGACGAAGGGGCGGCGGTCCGCCCGCAGGGGTGACAGGGCGAGGGACTGCCCGTCGGGCGCGGCGTAGTCGCTGCGGTACAGCAGGGCCTCGATCAGCCGGAAGGAGGCGTTGCCTCGCAGGTCGTAGACGAGTTCCACGTAGCCCTTGAGTGGTTCCGGGACCTGGGGGTAGAGCTGTTCGAGCGGCATGCGGGGGTCGGCGTCGGCCAGCAGGTCCTGCAGGGCGTCCACCGCGGCGTCGAGTGCGAGCAGCCGCGCGGCGCGGCGCCGGGTGGTCCCGATCAGTTCCTCGACGTCCGCCGAGCGGTCTCCGTCCAGGTCCATGAACGGGCCGCCGGCCAGGGCCGGTGTCCGGGCCGACCGCCGGTGCACCGCCGGTGCCTTCAGGTAGGAGGTCATGATGGGCAGGTGACGGCGGGCGATGTTGCGCGCCGCCGTGGCCGGTGAGAGCAGGTGCGACCACGCGTACCAGCGGTCGATCAGGGGCTCGGCCACGACGTCGGGACGCAGCGAGACGAGTCGCGGGGACGGGTGGGGCGCACTCATCGGTCACACCTTTTCTGTCCCGACCGGACGCGGGCGAGGGTGTAGGGAGTGAGGCCGCCGACGTCGACGATGCCCTGGAGGGGCCCGAGGTCGGCGAATTCGATCCGGCGGCCGGCGCAGGTCACCACCCGGTGGGTGAGGTCCACGGTGACGGGCCGGCCGGTGACGGACTCGTCCAGGCCGTGGTCGGCGACGACGGGGAACAACAGGCCCATGTTGACGCAGTTCCGGAAGAAGATGTTGCCGAAGGACTTGGCGACGACCACGCGGGCCCCGGCGTGGTGCAGGGCCTGCGGCGCGGTCTCCCGGCTCGAACCGCAGCCGAACTCCGTCCCGGCGAAGATGACCGTGTACGGTGAGCGGCCCGTCGCCGGATCGACGAACGGGGTGGCGGCCGGGTAGTCGATCAGCGCGATCCGGGCGAGCTGCTCCGGCCCCTCGTAGGGCTCGAAGCGGCCGGGGCTCATCACGTCGGTGTCCACGAAGTCCCCCACCCCGTAGGCGAGGCCGCTGAGCATCATGAGGGTGCTCCTCCGTTCCCGGCCTGCGACGCGGCGCGGCGTCGCCACGCCATGCCCGACAGCACCTCCAGCACGACGCGGTTGGCCAGGAAGGCGGTGATCTCGCCCGGCCCGTCGTAGGGGGGCGAGACCTCGACGACCTCCGCCCCGACGAGGTCCGTGCGCTGGGCGCAGGTCCGCACGGCGTCGAGGAGTTCGCGGCTGGTCAGCCCGCCCGGTTCGGGTGTCCCCGTCCCCGGGGCCATGCCCGGATCGACCACATCGATATCGATCGTCAAATAGACGGGTCCGTCGCCGAGTTGCGCGAGGACCGCGGCCAGGCAGGCGTCGAGGCCCCGGGAGCGCAGCTCGTGCATCGTGACCGAACGGACCCCCAGCTCGGACGCCCACGCGAGCGTGCGCGGTCCGGGCCAGTAGCCGCGCAGTCCGATCTGCACGAACCGGTCTCCCGGCACGATGCCCGCCTCCAGCACCCGGCGCATCACGGTGCCGTGTCCGTACTTCGTTCCGAAGTCGCTGGTGTCGCCGATGTCGGCGTGGGCGTCGAAGTGGATGACCGAGAACGTCCCGGCGCCGCGTCGGCCGGCGATGCCCCGCATCGCGGGCCAGGCGACGCTGTGGTCTCCGCCCAGGGTGAAGGGAACGGCGCCCGCGGCCACGACGTCCCCCACCGCGCGCTCCAGGAGCGCGTGGGCCTGCTCCGTCTCGCCGGGAGGGGTGGGCACGTCCCCCGCGTCCACGACGGTCAGCTCGCCGAACGGATCGATGCCGAGCCCGAGGTGGGGGCGGTAGGGGACGTGGGGCAGGTAGTCGGCCCGCCGGATGGCCTGGGGCCCGAAGCGCGCCCCCGGCCGGTGGGACGTGGTGCCGTCGAAGGGCGCGCCGAGGATCACCACGTCGGCGCCCGCGTACCCGGTGGGACCCTGGTCGCACCGGGGCAGTCCGAGGAACGAGGTCGCGGGGCCGAACACCCCGCGGTAGCCGGCCCGGTGGACCGCGTCGTCGTAGTCCCGCGGGGCGTCGTCGGGGGTCCCGCCCGGTCCGCCGGGTGTGGGTGGGGTCATCACTCCGTCGCCTCCTCCGTCGCCACTGCGTCGAACGCGTCGCACACCGCGGCGCCCATCTCCTCGGTGGTGCACGTTTTGTCCCCCGGGCCGGCGATGTCGGGGGTGCGCCACAGCCCGACCGCCAGGGCGACGGCGGCGGCCAGGCGGTCGGCCCATCGGGGGGCGCCGAAGGTGTGCCGCAGCATCAGCTCGACGGAGCCGATCGTCCCGAGCGGGTTGGCGCGTCCCGTGCCGGCGATGTCGGGGGCCGTGCCGCCGACCGGCTCGTACAGCGCGAACCCGGTGGGGCTCAGGGACGCCGAGGGCATCAGTCCCAGCGATCCCAGCACCGCGCCGGTGATCTCGGAGAGCAGGTCGCCGAACAGGTTTCCGGTCACGATGACGTCGAAGTCCGCCGGCCGCAGGACGAGTTCCATCGCCATGGTGTCGGCGTACCTGTCCTGGACCTCGACGTGCGGGTAGGCCGCGCGCTCCTCGGCGAGGACGTCCAGCCACAGCCCGAAGACGTCGGGGATGGCGTTGGCCTTGTGCACCAGGGTGAGGTGGCGGCGCCGGGCCTCGGCGTGCCCGAGGCCGCAGCGCACGATGCGGCGGACCTCGTCCTCCCGGTAGTACATCTCCTGTCCGGCCCACCGCCGCCCCGCGTCGGTGCCCGTCCTGCGGCGCCCGTAGTACACGTCCGACACCAGTTCCCGCACGATCAGCACGTCCACGCCTTCCAGGCGCTCGGGCCGGAGGGGTGAGACGGCGTGCAGGGCCGGCAGCGGGCGGGCCGGGCGGAGGTTGGCGTACAGGTCGTAGCGGCTGCGGAGTTCGCCGATCGGCTCGTCCGCCGTCGCGCCGAAGAGGACGGCGCCGCGCGGTTCCGCCGCGGCCTGGTCGAGCGCGTCCCGCACGGGGTCGGGCAGCCACTGCCCGGTGCGCTCGTACGCCGGGCGGCCCACGGCGTGTTCGCTGATGGTGGCGGGCAACCCGGCCCGGTCGAGGACGTGTTCGAGGACGGCGCGTCCGACGCGTACGACTTCCGGTCCGATCCCCTCGCCGGGGAGGACGAGCACCGTCGGTGGTGTGGTCGGCGTCACCGGCTACTCCGTGATCAGGCCGGCGAGCGCGCTGCGCGCGGCGATGACCGGCGATGCCAGGTAGACGGACGACTTGGGGTTCCCCATGCGCCCGCGGAAGTTGCGGTTGGTCGTGGACAGGCACACCTCGCCGTCCCCGACGACGCCGCCGTGCGCGCCGTAGCACGCCTTGCAGCCGGGCGACTCGATCACGGCCCCGGCGGCGAGCAGCGTGCTCATGACGCCGGACAGGATCAGCCGGCGGTAGATCCCCATGGTGGCCGGCACGATCATGAGGCGGACCCCCGGCGCCACGCGCCGGCCGGCCAGCTCGGCGGCGGCCACCTCGATGTCGTCGTACTTCGCACCGGTGCAGGACCCGATGTAGACCTGGTCCACCCGGATGCGGTCGGCCATCGCCTCGTCGATGGAGCGCACGTTGTCCGGTCGGTGCGGGTAGGCGACGGCGGGGCGCAGGCGCTCGGCGCGGTATTCCAGGCGCCGCGCGACCGGCGCTCCGGGGTCGCCGGTCACCGGCTGGTAGGCGGTGGTGCGCGGCCTGGTGGCCAGGTAGTCCGCGGCGGCGGCCGAGAGGCTCATGATCCCGTTGACCGCCCCGGCCTCCACGACCATGTTGCACAGCGTCATGCGCTCCTCGACCGACATCGCGTCGACCGTGGAGCCGGAGAACTCGATCGACCGGCCGGAGGCGCCGCCCAGGCCGAGGTCGCCGATGAGGGTCAGGATCACGTCCTTCGCCAGCACACCCGGGGGGAGGACACCCTCGATCCGGACCTCGACGGTCTCCGGGACCCGGAACCACAAGTCGCCCGTGTAGAAGGCGTTCACCATGTCGATCATGCCGACGCCGGAGCCGAAGGCGTTGAACGCCCCGTAGGTCACCGAGTGGGAGTCCGTGCCGAGGACCACCGTCCCGGGCTGGACGAACCCCTCCTCGCACATCATCACGTGGCAGATGCCGTAGTTCTCGCCGTACGGGTAGTGGTGGGTGATGCCCTGCTCGGCGGCGAACCGCGCCATGCTCGCGGCGAGCCGCCGCGACTCGGCGTCCTTGGCCGGCACGAGGTGGTCCTCGAAGAGGGCGATCCGGTCGGGATCCCAGACGGTGGCGTCCGGACCGAACGCGTCGTGGAACTCTCGGCGGAGGCCCTCGCAGACGGGGTCGTGGGTGAACGCCATGTCGATCGCGATCTCGACGATCTCCCCGGCGACCACGTGGTCCCGGCCCGCCGCCCGGGCGAGGATCTTGCTGGTCATGCTCTGCGGGATCATGCCGGCGCACCTCCGGTCCCGAGCAGTGCGCGGATCTCCGACGGCGGGAGCCACCGGTCCCGGGACCGGGCGCGCGCCAGGACCGCTTCCACGGTGTCCTCGTCGGCCGGGGCGCCGATCGAGGCGAGGGCCTCGCGGGCGGCGGCCCGTCCGCTCGTCGGGCCGACCATGATCGTCTGAGTGCGTCCGAGCGCGGCGGCGGGCACGCTGGAGAAGACCAGGTCCTCCGTCTCACGTCCCCAGCGGCGCGCCTTGACCAGCGCCGCGACATGGGTCCCCGTGCACGTGGCGAACGCCTGATCGCCGATCAGGGGGGCGTTCGGCCGCACCGGCATGCCCGTCGCCTCCGCGAGCCGGCGGCAGTGGCCGAGCACCCGGTCCGGCCGGTAGCCCGGGTGTCCGGCCTGGTAGAGGTACATCACGACCAGTTCGAGCGCGGTGTTCCCGGCCCGCTCCCCCAGGCCGAGGAACGCGCCGCTGATGGTGTCCGCCCCGGCCTCGGCGGCGGCGATGGCATTCGCCAGCGCGAATCCGCGGTCGTCGTGGCCGTGCCACCAGATCTCCGGTTCCGGGCCGCGGCCGGCCGCCGCGCCGCGCGCGGCCTCGCGCACCGCCCGCACGACGCGCGCGGCGCCCTCGGGTGTCGACTCCCCCACCGTGTCGCAGACGGTGAGCACCTCCGCCCCCACCCCGACCGCCGCGTCGACCATCCGGGCGAGTTCCTCGGGCGGCGTGCGGGTGGCGTCCTCCAGGCTGACGCCGAACCGCGTGCCGGCCTCGCGGGCCGCCGCCCCGGCCGATGTGATGCGGTCGAGGACGCTGTCGAGGGTCCAGCCCTCGACGCGCCGCCGCAGCGGGCTGCACCCGACGAAGAAGTCGGCCCACACGTCCCGGTCGCTGCCGCGGTCGAGCTCGGTGATCGGGGCGATGCTCGCCGGGTCGGCCAGCGCCAGGAAGCGCGGGACGAGCGGGACGCCCCGGCGATCCAGGTGCTCGACGAGGCGGCCCGCCTCGGCCCGGGCGCCCGGCGAGGCGGAGGGGAACCCGAGCATGGCGGCCTGGACCCCGATCGCCGCGGAGGACTCCAGGAGCGCCTTCTTCTCGTCGAGCGCGGGGTGGCGCACGAAGGCGCCCTGCAACCCGTCCCGCAGGCTGTCGTCCTCGATTCCCACGCGGTCGAGGCCCCCCGGCCGTGGATTCCAGGTGAACACTTTCCCGGTAGTCCCAGTCACCGCTCCACCCCTGATTCCAGGCCGGCCGGACGGTCCGGCCGCGATCGGCCCGACCGGAACGAACAAATTCGACGCACCGAAATGGTGTACCAGAGCCGTCCCCCGGCGCGCCAGAGAGCCCGGAAGCCATCGGGCGGCGACTCTAAAAACGTTCTAAAAAGCACCTGAAAAAGGACCTTAAAAATGCCGTGCACAGCACCTGAAGGGCAATTCAGTATTACTTGAACAGCCGTCGGGAATGTGCCTATGGTGGAAACTCGGTTCGCCCGGATCAAGCCGGAGGTTGCAGATGCCAAGCGGTGTGCGGAGTGAATCGGGTGCCCGTCATCCCCGATGGGCGGACGTCCCCGAGGCCGAGTGGACCGACCCGCGCTGGCAGATGACCCACCGGCTGCGCCGCGCCTCGCAGCTGCGCGAGGTGATCAAGCTCACCGAGGAGGAGGAGAGCGCCCTCGGCTCGGACGACCTGTTCCGGGTGGACATCACCCCGTACTTCCTCAGCCTCATCGACGGGGACGACCCGCGGTGCCCGCTGCGGCGCCAGGTCGTTCCCACCTCGCGGGAGATGGAGGCCTTCGACGGATGGCTGCCCGACGCCAATTCGGAGGTCGAGCACGAGCCGGTGCGCGGAATCATCCACAAGTACCCCGACCGGCTCGTCATGCTCGTCACCAGTTCCTGCACGTCGTATTGCCGGTACTGTACGCGGAGCCGATTCGTCGGGGACGGGCAGCAGAATTACAGCCGAACGGACTGGCGGGAGCAGATCCGGTACATCCGGGAGTCGCCGCGGGTGCGTGACGTCCTCATCAGCGGTGGCGATCCCCTGTCGATGGCGCGCAAACGGCTGGCCGAGATCGTCGCGGAAATCCGGGAGATCCCGCATGTCGAAATCATCAGGCTCGGCACGCGCGCCCCGGTCTTCAATCCGTTCGTCGTGGACGACGAATTGTGCGACATCATCGAGGCGAATCACCCGATGTGGGTGAACATCCATGTGAACCATCCGTACGAGATCACCCCGGAACTCGCCGCGGCCTGCTCCCGCCTCGCCCGCACCGGCGCCCCCATCGGCGCGCAGGCGGTCCTCCTCGCGGGGATCAACGACAGCGTCGAGGTGCAGCGCCGGCTGTGCACCGAGCTCGTGCGGATCCGCGTGCGCCCCTACTACCTGTACCAGTGCGACTCCGTGCGGGGCGCGGGCCACTTCAGGACGAGCGTCACCAAGGGCATCGAGATCATCGAGGGCCTGCGGGGGCACATCAGCGGCTACGCGGTCCCGACCTATGTGATCGACAGCCCCGGTGGCGGCGGGAAGATCCCGGTCGCTCCGAACTACCTGCTCAGCCTGTCGCCGGAACGGGCGGTCCTGCGCAACTGGGCGGGCGAGGTGTCCGAGTACCAAGGGCCGGCCGGGTACCGGTCCGGCACGACGCCGCCGCTGCGGCTGCCCGAGCCGTCCGCCCCGCTCCCGCCCTCCGACGTGCGCACCGTGTCCGACATGCTCTCCGCACCGCGGTCGCCGGCGGGCCCGGAAGGGGGCGGCGGCGCATGAGCCCGGTGCACACCGGGGCTCCGCCCCGGGCCGAGGGCGGCGACGGCGGCCACCACTCCGTCCACGACGTCCTCGCGGCCGCCGTCATCGTCCTCCAGCGGTACGTGGACCGGGACCGGCTCGACCTGGTCGTCACCGTGGAACCGGCGGACGGGACCACCGCGGCGCACGGCGTCACCGTGGACTGCTCCCCCTCGCGCTCCTTCGCCCACGTGCGCTCGGCCCTCGCGAACCGGCTCCCCGCCCCCCGGCCCGCGGGCCGCTGGACCGTCGCCGTCGCGGACGCCGGTGCCCCGGGGGACGGGCCCGCGGCCCGGGGCGAGCTCATCCTGCGGCCCGGTGCCGCCCCAACCCTCGCCCTCGAACACCCGCACGCGTCCGGTGCCGCTCTCCGGGAGGCGGCCGCCCGTGTGCTCGCCGCCGGTACCGCCCGCCCCGAGCAGGACCTCGCCGCGCTGCCGGTGCTCTCCCCCGCCGAGACCGACGCCCAGCGGCGGTGGCTCACGGGCCTGCCGTCCCGGGTCCCGGCGGAGACGACGATCCACGCCCTCGTCCGGGCCGCGGCCGGCCGCCACCCCGAGCGGACCGCGGCGGCCTGCGACGCGGAGCGCCTCACCTACCGTCAGCTCGTGGAGCGCTCCGAGCACGTGGCGGGGGCCCTGCTGACGCGCGGGATCGCGCGGGGGGAGATCGTGGCCGTCGTCGCCGAGCGGTCCTGCGCGACGCTCACCGCGGCCCTCGGCGTGCTCACCGCCGGAGGCGCGTTCTTCCTGCTCGACCCCACGCTGCCCGCGGCCCGGCGGGCCCGGCTGCTGGCGGCGGCCGGGGTGCGGCTGGCCGTGACCACCCGGGCCGCCCGGGCCGCGCTCCCGGCGGACCGCCCCGCCGTCGTCCTGGAGGACCTCGGTCCGGCCGACGCGCGCCCCGAGTTCCCGCGGTCGCACGGCGACGACCTCGCGTACCTCATGTTCACGTCCGGCTCCCGGGGCGAGCCGAAGGGTGTGCTGGTGCGCCACCGGTCGTTCGTCAACCGTCAGCGGTGGCTCATCGACCACCTCGCCCTCGGCCCCGAGGACGTCTCGCTCGGGCGGACGGCGCTCTCGTTCGACCCCGCCGTCTGCGAGATGTTCCGGCTGCTGCCGGTCGGGGGCCGCGTGTGGTTCCTGCCCACCGGCCACGAACGCGACCCGGCGCGGGTGCTCGACGCCATCGAGCGCGAACGGGTCACCGTGGTGGACCTGGTGCCCTCCCCCTTGCGCAGCCTGCTCGAACACGTGGCCGCGCTCGGTCTCCAGCCCGCGCTCTCGTCGCTGCGGTGGGTCCTGGCCGGCGCGGAGACCCTGCACCCGTGGCTGGTCGGGCTGTTCGAGGAGGTCGTCGGCCGCCGCGGGGGCGCCCACCTGCTCAACGGGTGGGGGGCGACCGAGGTCTGCGTGGACGTCACGTCGTTCGACTGCTCGGCCGGGCCGGTCGGCGAGCCCGTGCCCGTCGGCCGTCCGATCCCGGGGGTCGGCGTCGCCGTGCTCGACCGCCACGGGCGGTTCACGCCGCTGGGCGTGCCGGGCGAACTGTACGTGCGCGGGCGCTGCCTGGCCGCCGGCTACCTGAACGACGCCGAGCTGACCGGCGAGCGCTTCGTGCGGCGCCCTGTCGCAGGGCAGGAGCCGCTCTACCGCAGCGGGGACCGGGTCCGGTGGCGCGCCGACGGGAACCTGGAGTTCCTGGGGCGGCTCGACGACGAGCTGTCGGTCCGGGGCCTGCGCGTCGCCCCGGCCGAGGTCGAGGCCGTGCTGTGCCGCCATCCCGCCGTGGACGAGGCCGTCGTCCGCGTGGTGGGCGGCGGCCCGTCGGCGGAGGCGGGCGGCGGGCGGCTGACCGCCTGGGTGACCCGCGCGGCGCCGTCCGCCCCGCCGGATCCGGAGGCCCTCCGCGCGCACGCGGGCGCGTTCCTGCCGTCCGGCATGGTCCCCGAGGTCGTCCACGTGCTGGACGCCTTCCCCCGGACCGCGCACGACAAGGTCGACGTCGAAGCCCTCCCCACGGCGCGCCCGGCGCCTCCGGGCGGCCCGGCGGCGCGCGAGGCCGCCGGCCCGCCGGGATCGGCCGAGGACGTCCTCGCCGCCCTGTGGCGCGACGTCCTGGACGGTGCGGCGCCCGGCCCGGACGACGACGTGCTGGCCCGGGGCGCCACCTCACTGGACGCCGCGCGGGTGGCCACGCGCGCGGCGGCGGGGGTGTGCGGGCGCCTGGACGTGATCACGATCTTCGCGCACCCCACGATCCGCGCGCAGGCGGAGGTGGTCCGGGGCTGCGACCACGCCGCGTGCCGGGTCGCCCGCCTGGAGCCCACGCCGCCGGCCGCGGCGGTCCCGGCGTCCCACAGCCAGCTCCGCCACTGGATCGCGAGCCGCTTCGACGCCACGTCCTCGGCGTACAACATCGCCATCGGCGTCGAGTTGACGGAGGTCCCCGACCCCGGCGTCCTGCGCACGGCGGTGGACGGTCTCGTCGCCCGGCACGAGATCCTCCGCACGACGTTCTCGCTGGTGGACGGGGAGCTCGTGCAGCGCGTCCGGCCCCCCGAGCCCGGCTGGGTGCCCGTGGAGCACACCACGGCGGCCGACCCGTCCCGCCTGCTGCGCACCGTGAGCGAGCGGCCGTTCGACACCGAGGCGGGCCCCCTCCTGCGGCTCGGGCTCATCGCCCCGGCGGCGGCGGACCGGGGAACCGTGCTGTACCTCGTGATCCACCACCTGATCAGCGACACCTGGTCGCTGACCCTCATGCTCACCGAGCTGGCGGCGCGGTGCCGGGCCCTCGCCACCGGGGACGGCCCGGCCGAGCCGCCGCCCGCCCGCCTCCAGTACCGCGACTACGCCGCCTGGGAGCGTGCGCGGCTCGCCGGGCCGGCGGGACGGCGGCTGCGGCGCTTCTGGACGGACCGGCTGGCCGGGCCGCCACCGGCCCTCGCCCTCCCGCTGGACGCCCCGCGCGGCGCGGCGAAGGCTCCCGGCGCCGACGTGCGGCGCTTCGTGCTCGGCCCCGAGGTGACCGGCGCGCTGCGGTCGTGGGCCGGGGAACGCCGGGCCACCCTGTTCATGGGTCTGCTCACCGCGGTCTGCGTGTGGCTGCACGGGCTGACGGGGCAGCGCGACCTGATCGTCGGCACTCCGGTGGCCGGCCGGCCGCACGTCGATCTGGAGGACGTCCTCGGCTCCTTCGTCAACAGCGTGGCCCTCCGGACGTACGTGGACCCCCAGGCGTCGGTGGACGAGCTCCTCGCCGGGGTCCGGTCGGCCGCCCTGGACGCGTTCGCCCACGAGGAGTACCCCCTCGACCTGGTCGTCCGGGATCTCGGCCTGGTGCGCGACCCCGGGCGCTCGGCCCTGTTCGACGTGATGCTGGTCCTGCAGAACGCGCCCGGGGCCCGGACGGAGGCAGTGTGGGGGGAGCCCCGCGCCCGCCGGGTCGACGTCGATCGCGGCGTCGGCAAACTCGACATGATCGTCACCTTCGTGGAGGACGAGGGCGGGCTGCGCGGCGAGGTGGAGTACGACTCCCACCTCTTCGCGAGCACGACGGTCGAACGCTGGGTCGCCGGCCTGTCCACCACGATCGCGGCCCTCCCGCACTCGTCCGGCACCACCGTCGCCGCGGTGGCCGCCGCCGCGCCGACCGCCACGGCACCGGTCCTGCTGCACACGGCGGTGGAACGGCACGCCCGGCTCACTCCCGGGCGCCCCGCCGTGGTGTGCGAGGACCGGGTCCTCACCTACGGGGAGCTCGACCGCAGGGCCGACCGGCTCGCCCGCCGGCTGCGCGACGAGTTCGGCGTGGGGCCCGGGCGGATCGTCGGCTACACGGTCGAGCGCACCGAGCGGGTGCCCGTCACCCAGCTCGCGATCCTCAAGGCGGGCGGCGCCTTCCTCGGGATCGACCCGGCCCACCCCGAGGCGCGCCGCCGGGCCGTGCTGGAGGACTCCCGGCCGGCCCTCCTGGTGGTCGACGGCCACGGCCGCGGCCTGCTCCCCGAGGGGCTGGAGGGGCTTCCCGTACTCGCCCTGGACGAGGTGCCCGACGCGCGGGACGACGACGAGAAGGCGGACGGCCTCCCTCCGGCGTGCGGCGCGGACGACCCCGCGTACGTCATCTACACCTCCGGCAGCACCGGCACGCCCAAGGGCGTCGTGGTGGAGCACGCGAACGCCCTCGCGCTGCTGTGGGCGGGCGGCTGGCCGTTCGAGTTCCGCGAGGACGACGTCTGGACGTGCACCCATTCGATCGCGTTCGACTTCTCCGTCTGGGAGGTCCACCTCCCGTTGTCCCGGGGTGCCCGGGTCGTCATCGTCCCCGAGGCCACCCGCCGGGACGCGCGCCGGCTGCTCCCGGCCCTCGTGCGGCACGGTGTGACCGTGCTGTCCCAGGTCCCGAGCACCTTCGAGCGGCTGGTGGACGAGCTCGACCGCCGGCCCGGCCGCGCGCCGGACCGGCTGCGCTACGTGGTGCTCGGCGGGGAGCCCATCCGCCCCGGGGCCGTCCGGCGCTTCGCCGGACACGTACCGGGGGCGGACGTCGTCAACGGCTACGGCATCACCGAGACCACCGTCTTCACCACCTTCAAGCGGCTCGATCCCTCCGAGGCGCCCGGACCGCCGTCCGACGCGCAGAACATCGGCCGCCCGATCGGGACGACGAGCGTGGACCTGCTCGACGCGGACGGGCGCCCGGTCCCCGACGGCGCCGTCGGGGAGATCGTCATCAGCGGGCCCACCGTGGCCCGCGGCTACCTCGGCCGGCCCGACGAGACCGCCCGCGTCTTCGGGACGCACGCGCCGGACGGGCTCCCGCCCCGCCGCCGGTACCGCTCGGGGGACCTCGCCCGGCGCCTGCCCTCCGGTGACCTGGTGTTCGCGGGGCGGCGGGACCGCCAGGTGAAGATCCGCGGTCACCGGGTGGAGCTGGACGAGGTCCGCGCCGCGATCCTGGGCACCGGCCTGCTGACCGGCGACGCCGCGACCGACGCCCGGACGGGGTCCGCCGGAACCCCGTCGCTGGTCGCCTACGTCGACGACCGCGACCGGGAGCGGATCCCCGCGCTACGGCGGCGGCTGCGGGAGCTGCTGCTCCCGGCCATGGTCCCCGACCGGTTCGTCACCGTGGCCGACTGGCCGGTCACGGCCAGCGGCAAAGTGGACCTGGACGCGCTCCACGCCCGGTCCGCCGGCCTCGCGCGGTCCCCGGCGGGGGACCGGTCGGACGGCCCCGCCGCACCGGCCCCGCGCGGTTCCGCGTCCGGTACGGCGGCCGTGCTGCGGGCGCTGTGGGGCGAAGTGCTGGGACGCCCCGACCCCGCTCCCGACGACGACTTCTTCGCCCTCGGAGGCCACTCCCTGCTGGCCGTGGTGCTGGTGACCCGGGTCGAGGAGGAGCTGGGCGCGGCCCTCGCGCTGGAGGACGTGCTGACGTACCCCACCCTCGCCCGCCAGGCGGAGCTGATCGACGCCCGCCGCGCACCGGCCGCGCGGCGGCCCGCCGGCCCGCCGGCCGCGATCCGCCGGGTCCCGGACGCCGACGACCACCCGCTGTCGCCCGCGCAGTCGGAGTTCTGGCTGCTCGACCAGTTCCGGGACCCGGAGACGCCCGCGGCGCTGCCCGAGGTCCTGGACCTCGGCACGCCGTGGGACCCCGCGGCCGCCCGCGCGGCGTTCGCCGGGCTCGTCGAGTCCTTCGAGATCCTGCGCACCGGGTTCCCCCTGGTCGGCGACCGCCCCCGGCAGCGGATCCGGCCGCACGGCCACGAGGACGCCCTCCGGCTGACCGACCTGTCCCGCTCCCCCGCCGCCGGGGACCTGCGCGCACTGCTCCACGAGGAGGCGGCCGAGCCGCTGGATCTGGCCGAGGGGCCCCTGTTCCGGCTCCACCTGGTCCGGCGGCCCGGCGGGACGACCCTCGCCGTGCTCACCGCCCACCACATCGTGTGGGACGGCCTGTCCTGCGACGTCCTCGCCCGGTGGTGGCGGCGCGACCAGCGGGCGCGGCGGAACGGCGGGGCCGCTCCCCGTCCGCCGGCGCGTCAGTTCCGCGACGTCGCCGCCCACCACCTCGCCCACCTGGAGAGCCCCGCCGGGCGCGCCGGACTGGCCTGGTGGGCGGAGCGGCTGGCCGGGACGGAGCACACCCGCCCCGATCTCACGCCGCTCGGGATCGGCCGCCCGTCGGGGCCCCGGGACTTCCTCGGGTGCCGCCGGTGGGTGAGCCTGGACGCCCGCCGCACCCGCGCGCTGCGGGCGCTCTGCGCGGACACCGGCGCGACGCTGTTCGGCGGACTGCACGCCCTGGTCAAGGCGTTCCTGTTCGCCATGACCGGGCAGACCGACCTCGTCGTGCTGTCGCCGGTGTCGCTGCGGGACGGTCCCCTCCTCGACGAGCAGCTCGGCCCGTTGATCAACACCGTCGGCATCCGCGACCGCGTCGAGCCGCACGCGTCCTTCGCCGCTCTGCTGGCCTCCGTGCGCCGGTCGGTCCGCGACGCGCTCGCCCACCGGTGGGTCCCGCCGGGGGACATCGGCCGGGCACTGGGACTGGCCGCCGACGCGCCGCTCGCCGACGTCGGCCTGACCCTCCAGCCGCGGACGCCGACCCTCGGGCCCCGGACCGCCGCCGACGACGCGCCCCGGTCCGAGGTGGTCTTCGGTGCCCACACCCCGCTGTGGTTCGACGTCACGGAGCGCGCGGACACCCTGGACGTCGAGATCGTGGCGCCCCGCGCCCGCGCCGACGCCGACGCGCTCGCCGCGCTCGGGCGCGCCTTCCTCCGGATCGCGGGGACGCTCCTCGATCACGCCGGCGATCCGCTGGACCGGGCCGTGGGCGCCCGGCCCGCGGACTCCCCGGCCCCCCTGACCATCGAACTGCGGTACTGAGCGCGGATCCCGGGGCCGGCACGGAGCCGTTCCCGCCGGAAGGAGCAGAGGTGGACACTCACGGAGTACCGCCGGTTCAGGAACCCTATGGGCCGGTCGACCAGGAGGTATGGCGACACCTCTACCGCCAGCAGGCGGAGCTGGTGCCGGCGGCGGCGCCGCCCCTGTACCTGGAGGGGCTCGCCCTGCTCGGCCTCCCGACCGACCACGTGCCCGATCTCGGGCAGGTGAACGAGCGTCTGAGCGCGGTCAGCGGCTGGACCTGCGTGGCCGTGGACGGCCTGGTGAAGGGCCCCGAGTTCTTCGACATGCTCCTGCACCGGCGGTTTCCCGTCACCAGCCGGATGCGCGCGCCCGAGGAGCTGCGCTTCGCCCGGCTGCCCGACCTGTTCCACGACCTGTTCGGCCACGGCCCCTACCTGGCCCACGCGCGCACGGCCGACCTGTATCAGGAGTTCGGCCGGATCGGGGTCCGGTGCGCCGGGCGCCCCGAGGACTTCGCGCTGCTGCAGGGCATCCTGTGGAGCACGCTGGAGACCGGTCTGATCCGGATGCCCGGCGGCCTCCGGGCGCTGGGGGGTGCCATCCTCTCCTCGGCCGACGAGATCCGGCAGTGCCTCGACCCGGCCTGCCCGGTCGAGCCCTTCGACCCGGAGGTGGTGCGGTTCGCGACGTACGACATCCTCCGGCTCCAGAGCCGGTACTTCGCGGTGGAGGACCTGGAGGAGATCGAGTCGGCGCTGGCGGACCTGGACGCCCTGGTCACCGACGGAGGCCGGTCGTGACGGCGCCGGGGACCACCGCCCGGTACTTCCTGCGCGGCGACGTCGAGGCCGAGCCGCTGGTCGACCGCTGGTACGCGTGGGTGCACCTCGTCGCGCCGGCGACCGCCGCCTTCGTCGTCGTCGAACGGCACCTGCGGATGATGGAGTCCTACGTCCGCTCCCCGGCGATGCACGCCGCCGCGGCGGCCAACCCGGCGACGCGCTCCGGCCCGTTCCTCGACCTCGGCGGCGCCCGGGTCGCCGAGGTCCGGGCGCTGCTGGAGGCGACGCGCGCCCGGGCGCGGCACCGGCGGGAGTTCGTGGCGGCGTTCGCCGAGCTGGACGAGCTCCTGGAGGGCATGACGGGAGCCGCGCTGGAACCGCTGTACCCCTCCGTCCCGGCCGCGTTGCGCGGCCTGGTGGAGCTGGAGTACGACCGCCACCACCGGGCGCGGTGCCGCCTGTACGAACGGCTGCTCTACACCGGCGCGTTGGCGGACCCCTCGGAGCAGTGCCTGCGCCTGGTGCGCTCGGACCGGGACGGGGACCGCCCCTTCGCGTTCTCCACCCCGCGCCTGCCCGTCGCCGACGGGGGCGGGGAAGGCGCCGTGGAACTCGCCGTGCCCTTCGCCGCGCCGGAGCTCGACGCGCTGTTCCGGGCCCGCACCGCACCCGCCGACCCGGACGCGCTCGCCGACGCGCTGAACCTGGACGCCGGGTCCCGCCCGGGGTTCCGGGCGCTGTTCACCACCGAGCCCCCGCGGGCGTGGCAGGGCGGCGAGGGCACGCCGGCCGGGAGCGGGCGGGTCCGGGTGAGCTACTTCGGGCACGCCTGCGTGCTGTTCGAGGACGGGGACGTCAGCATCCTCGTCGATCCCGTCATCGCCTACGACCACGCCTCCGACGTACCGCGCCTCTCTTTCGCCGACCTGCCCGACCGCATCGACTACGTCCTGATCACCCACGCCCATCACGACCACGTCCTGCCCGAGGCGCTGCTGCAGATCCGGCACAAGGTGGGCACGGTCGTGGTGCCGGGCAGCGACGGCGGCGGACTCATGGACCCCTCGCTGCGCCTCGTGGTCGAGCACCTGGGCTTCCCCGACGTCCGGGAGGTGCGGGAGCTCGACGTCGTGCGCCTGCCGAACGGGGCGATCACCGCCGTCCCGTTCGTCGGCGAGCACCACGACCTCGCGATCCGTTCCAAGACCACGTACCACCTGCGCCTCGGCGGCCGGACGGTGCTGGTCGGGGCCGACACCGCCAACGTCAACCCGGCGGTGTACGAGCGGGTGCACGACCTGGTCGGCGACATCGACCTGCTGTTCCTGGGCATGGAGTGCGAGGGCGCGCCGGCGAGCTGGGTCTACGGCCCGTACTTCGCCCGGCCGCTCGACCGGGACCACGACCAGGGCCGGCGGGGGCGGGCGTCCACCTCCCAGGAGGCCCTCGGCGTCGTCGAGCGGTTCGACGGCGCGGAGGTCTACGTGTACGCGATGGGCGAGGAGCCGTGGCTCTACCCCCTGCTGGGCATCCCCTACACCACCGAGTCTTTCCCCCTCCAGGAAGCCGAACGCCTGGTCAAGTCCTGCCAGGCGCAGGGCCGCCACGCCGAGCGGCTCTACGGTGCGAAGCGTTGGAGCTGGTCGTGACCGTCTCGCGCGCCGAGGCCCTGCGGGGCCCTGCCCACCACCGGCAGCGTGCCGACTGGCTGGCGGCCATGCCGTCCGCCGAGGACGCCCTGCGCTGGGCCGAGTCCTTCGTCACCACCGCGACGGCCGCCCCGGGGACGCGGCGCCGCGCCGCCATCGGTCCGGAGGCCCGCCGCCGGGTCGCCGCCGTGAGCGGCGGGCAGGCCCTCGGGGGCTTCGTCGTGCTCCTCGCCGCCCTCGTGGTGGTCGTCCAGCGCACGTCGGCGCACGACGTGGTCTGGCTGACCACTCCCCGGCTCCGCGGGGTGAACAGCCCCTACGCACACGACGACCGGGTGCCGCTGGTCTTCCGCCCGGAGCGGCGGGGCAGCCTCCGGTCGCTGCTGGAGCACGTGCGCGACCGGGTCGCCGCCTCCTACGCGACGCAGGGCTTCCCCGTGCGCGACCTGTGGGCCCGGGCGGGCGGGCCGCAGGACACCGGTGTGCTCGTCACCGCGGCCGGCCTGCACCTGCCCGTGCCGGCCGACGACGCCGCCGACCTGGTGATCACGATCGACCCGGTCGAGGGCGGCTTCGAAGTGGAGGACCGGCACGGCCTCTACCCCGTGTGGTTCGCCGACCACGTCGTCGGACTGGTCGAACGGGTGCTGGAGCACCTCGCCGACACCGGTACCGCGGTGGCCCGCCTGGACCTGCTCGACGACGACGAGATCCTCCACCAGCTCGACACCCTCAACGCCACCGACGTCCCCGCCCACACCCCGGACGACTCCCTGGCCGCCCGGTTCCGGGCGGTGGCCGCCGCGGCTCCCGGTGCCCCCGCCGTGCTGGCGGGCGGCAGGACGGTGAGCTACGGCGAACTGCACGACCGTGCCGCGCGGTTCGCCCACCACCTGCGGGACGACCTCGGCCTCGCGGCCGGGGAGGCGGTGGCCGTCCTCGCCGCGCGCACCGCGGACACCCTCGTGGCGCTGTGGGGGTGCCTGGCCGCCGGGGCGGCGTACGTCCCGATCGACCCGCGCACCCCGGCCGACCGCGTCGCCCGGATCGTCGGGACCACGAAGGCCAAGGCCCTCGCGCTGCACTCCGGCCTGCTCGACCGCGTCGCCGAACTGCCCGCGCTCGCCGTGTGCTGCGTGGACCTCCAGTTCCCCGCGGGCACGGCGGCGGGGCCGCCGTCCGCCCCGGCCTGGCCGGACTCCCGGGGCGGCGACGCCGCCGCGGTGATCACGACCTCGGGCTCGGGCGGGGCCCCGCGCACGGTCGTCCTCGACCACGCCGGGCTGGTGAACGTCGGCCTCGACCACGTGACGGAGCTCGGCCTCGGCCCGGGCGACCGCTACCTCCAGTTCATGGCGCTCTCGTTCGACGGCGCCCTGCTCGACGTCGTCATGACCCACCTCGCCGGGGCGGCGCTGGTCCTCCCCGACGAGCGGACCCTCGCCGATCCGCGCCGTCTGGAAGACCTGATGGCGGAGCACGCGGTGACGGCGACCACCATCACCCCCTCGTACCTCACCCACCTCGACCCGGCACGGCCGGCGGACCTCCGGGTGCTCATCTCGGCGGCGGAACCGGCCAACGCCGCGGATCTGACGGCGTACGCGGCCCGCGGCGTCGCGGTGTACAACGGGTACGGCCCGACCGAGGCGTGCGTGAACACGACGCTGCACCGGGTGGACCCACGGCGCGCCTACCGCGCCGTGCCGATCGGCCGGCCACGCGCGAACAAGCAGGTGTACGTCCTGGACCGGGACCGCAACCTGCTGCCCCGCCATGTCATCGGCGAGATCGCGATCTCCGGGCGCGGCGTGGCGTCCGGATACGTCGGGGACCGGGAGGAGAGTGCCCGCCGGTTCGTCCCGCACCCCTTCCGCCCGGACCAGGGCCCGCTGCACCTCACCGGGGACCTCGGCGCCTGGGACGAGCACGGGGAGCTGGTCTTCGCCGGGCGCCGGGACGAGCAGGTGAAGATCCGCGGGTTCCGGGTGGAGCCCGCCGAGGTCGCGAACGCGCTGCGCGCCCACGAGCGGGTCGAGGACGCCGTCGTGGTCGCGGACGCCGCCCGCGGGGTCCTCGTGGCCTTCGTCCGCGGGCCGGGCGCCCACGGCCCGAAGAACGACGAGGTCCTGGCGCGCGAGCTCGGCGATCACCTCGCCCGGACGCTTCCCCCGCACCTGGTCCCCGCCGCCGTGCACGGCGTCGACGCCTTCCCCACCACAGAGCACGGCAAGGTGGACCGCCGCGCCCTCATGGAGGTGCACGCGCGGCGGATGGCCGAACGTTCGGTGGGCGAACCCGCGAACCCGCTCGAGTCGCGCCTGGCCGAGGTGTGGGCGGAGGTCCTGGGCCTGTCCGTGGTCGGCGTCGAGGAGGACTTCTTCCGGCTCGGCGGCGACTCGATCCGCCTGATCCAGGCCGTGCACGCCGCGCAGCGCGCGGGGATCGGCCTGCGCACCAGCGACGTCATCCGGCACCGGACCGTGCGGGCGCTGGCGCGCGGGGTGGCCCGGTACACCGACGGCGCCGGATCCGCCGCACCGGCCGTGGAACCGGTGGTGGCCCTGACCGAGGAGGAGGCCCGGCACCTGCCGGAGCGGTGCGAGGACGCCTACCCGCTGACGCACCTCCAGGAGCGCATGGTCGCATGGTCCGCCGAGCCGGCCCAGCGGGCCCTGCACGCCTACCACTGCGTCGCGGGGTGGCGGCTGCGCGACGACGACCTGGACGTCGAGGTGCTGCAGCACGCCGTGCGCGGCCTGGTCGAGCGGCACCGGTCACTGCGCACCACCGTGATCCGGGCGGCCGGTTCGGGGCGCCTGCTGCAATGCGTGCTGCCGCCGGAGGCCACGCCCGTCGAGACCGTTGGCACCCGCCCCGGGGACGACGCCGACGGGGTGCTGAACGCCGTGGTCGAGGCCGACCTCGCCGACCCGTTCGTCCTCGACGGCCCGGCGCCGTGGACCCGCTTCCGCGTCGTCACGCGCTCCGCGACCGAGGCGGACGTCGTGATGTCCGCGCACCACGCGATGACGGACGGGTGGAGCGGGGTCCAGCTGCGCAACGAGCTGCTGGAGGACTACGAAGCGCTCCGCGCGGGCCGCCTCCCGGACACCGCGGCGCCACCGGTGGACTCGTACCGGGAATTCGTCGCCCTGGAACGGGCGTTCGCCGGCGACCCGCGGGCACGCGGCTTCTGGGCCGAGGCCCTCGCCGCGCTCCCCGACGACACGTCGGCCCCACGGCACCGGGAGACGCGGCGGGTGGGTGACACGGAGGTCGTGGTGCCGCCGGAGCGGGTCGCGGCGGTACTGGCGAGTGCCCGGGCGGAGGGCGTCTCCCCCAAGGCCCGCTGCCTCGCCGCTTTCCTGGACGCCCTCCACCGTCACGGCGGCGCGCCGTCCGTGACGGTCGGCGTCGTCGCCAACGGCAGGTCCGAGCGGCTCACCGACCCGCTGCGCACCACCGGCCTGTTCTGGAACATCCTGCCCTTCACCGCCCGTTGGGACGGCGGCGCGCCGCCCCCCACGGCGGCCGCGGTCCAGGCCGGGCTCGAGGCGATGGAGCCCTGGGCGGGATTCCCGCTGGCCGGCCGCGTCGCGGACGACCGGGCGGTCGCGGGGTGGTTCAACTTCGTGCACTTCCACCACGCCCGCGAGGGCGCCGGGCGGCTGACCGTGGTCGAGGAGTGCGTCGCCCTCGGCCGGCTCCACCATCCTCTCGTCCTCGGGGTGTCGCTCGAACCGGTGGCTCCCGGTGGGGCCCAGCGCCTCGTCGCCACCCTGGAGCACGACACGGACCGGCTCGACGCGACCGCCGCCGCACGGCTGATGGCCACCTGGTCCGAGGTACTGACCCGGCCGACGACCGACATCCGGGGCGGCGGTGCCGCCCCCGGCGATCCGGAGGACTCCCGTGACCCTGTTCGCTCCTGAGCCCTCCGCGGCCCACGAAGGCGTTCCCTGGTACGACGTGGTCGTGTGCGGCGGCGGGCTCGCGGGTGCCACGTTCTCGCGGCACCTGCGCCGCGAGCGGCCCGACGCCTCGGTCCTGGTGATCGACGGGCAGACCTACCCGGTGCCGCCGGCGGCCCACAAGGTCGGCGAGTCGACGGTGGACATCGCCGGGTTCTACTTCGCGTCGGTCCTCGGGCTCGCCGAGTACATGACGGAGAAGCACCTCCCCAAACTGGGCCTGCGCTACTTCTTCGGGCGGGCCGGCGAGCCGTTCGCCGACGCCCCGGAGATCGGGTTGTCGGCCTTCTGCGGGCGGCCCACCTACCAGATCGACCGCGGGGTCCTGGAGAACGACCTCTACACGATGAACCGCCGGGCCGGCGTCGAGATCGCCACCGGCGCCAAGGTCCTCGACATCGACCTGGCCCCCGGCCGGGACCCGCACCTGGTGCGCTACACCGACGGGGACGGGGTGGCCCGGACAGCGCGCTGCCGGTGGGTGGTCGACGCCATGGGACGGGCCCGGTTCCTCCAGCGCAAACTGGGGCTGGGGCGGCCCACGGAGGGGGAGTTCAACGCCGCGTGGTTCCGCGTCACGGGCCGGCTCGACGTCGAGGACTTCGTCCCCGACGACCAGGTCGACTGGCACAAACGGGTGCCGGGCCGCCGGCGCCGGCTCTCCACCGTCCATCTCATGGGCCCGGGGTACTGGGTCTGGCTCATTCCGCTCGGTTCCGGCAACACGAGCGTCGGCATCGTGTCGTCCGGCGAGTTCCACGACATCGACGGCATGAGCACCCTCCCCGATGCCGTCGCCTGGCTGGAGCGGCACGAGCCGGCGGTCGCCTCCGCGCTGGTCCGCCACGAGGTGCTCGACTTCCTGGCGGTCCGCGACTACAGCTACACCACCAGCCGGGTGTTCTCGGCCGACCGCTGGGGCTGCGTGGGCGAGGCGGCGGCCTTCTCCGACCCGTTCTACTCCCCGGGCTCCAACATGATCGCCTTCGAGAACTCGGCGCTGATCAAGCTGATCGGCGACGATGCCCGGCAGGCCCTGCGCCCGGAGCGGGTCGAGGAACTGAACCGCTTCGTGCTCGGCCAGAACGACTGGGTCGAGTACAACATCCACAGCTCGTACTCGTACTTCGGCGAGCCCCTGATCATGGCCCTGTCCTTCATCTGGGACACGCTGGTCGGCTGGACCACGGCGACCCCGCAGATGTTCAACGGCATCTTCCTCGACGAGGAGAAGGCCGCCGCGGTCCGCGCCGCGACCCCGGGCCTGTACGCCCTCACCCTCCAGGTCAAACGGCTGTTCAAACAGTGGGAGCGCAAGGACGGACGGCAAGGCCGGAACTTCCGCTTCATCGACTACTACACGGTCCCGTTCCTGCGTGAGGCATATGAACGCAACCTCGTGGAGGGCAAGTCGGCGGACGAGCTCGCGGCCGACCACCGCCATTCGATGGCCGTGCTGGAGGAGGTGGCCCTGGCCGTCTTCCTCATCGCCGTGGAGGACACGATGCCCGAGCGACGGGCGCGGCTGCACGGGCATTCCTGGCTCAACGCCTGGGCGATCGGCTTGGATCCCGAACGATGGGAGGCGGACGGGCTGTTCGAGCCCACGACGCCGCCGCGGTCGTTCGACCGGGCGTACGCGGACCTCACGGAGCTGTTCGACGCCGCTCCGCCGGAAACCGGCGCGACGCCGGTCACCCTGCCGATACAGCTGCGGCTGTGAGACGGCGTCCGGAAGCGGAGGCGTTCCCGTCCGGCCCTCCCGGGCCGCCTGACAACTCACGGAGGTGCCCATGATCACGCCGTGCCGTCGCTGGCATGAGCTGTCCCTGATCGAACGACAGGCCCGTGCGGCGCAGGGCAGCGGAGATCCCACGTGGGATCTCGCGGAAGCCCTGCTGCACGGTCTGCCGACATCGGCCGGCCGGGTCGGATTCCGTGCCGGGAACTATCCCGACCCGCGGGGAGAACCGGAACTCCGCCGCCGGATCGCGGCCCGGGAGAACGCGAAGTACGGTCTGTCCGTGGACGAGGACCACATCGTCGTGACGCACGGGGCGACCGAGGCGCTGTTCCTGCTCGCGCACACCTTCCTGGACCCCGGCGACCGGGTGGCCGTCCAGGCGCCGAGCGTCCTCTTCTACCGGGACATCCTCGAGAACCTCGGCGCCGTCGTCGTCCCGCTGGACGCGGAGCCCGACGGCGCCGCCCCGGCGCGCATGCGGTGGGTGCACAGTCCGTCGAACCCCGACGGCCTCGTCCTGGCCGACGGTGCCATGGCCGGGCACGCGGAGGCGGCGGGCGCCGACGACGCGCTGCTCCTCGTGGACCAGGTCTACGACGAATTGATCGTCGGTGGCGAACGCCCCCGTGAGAACCAGGCCCTCCTCGACGCCGGCCATGTGGCGAAGGTGAACTCGGTGTCGAAGTCCTTCGGCTGCCCCGGGATCCGCGTCGGGTGGATCACCACGGCGCCGGCGGTCGCCCGGATGCTCACCGGTGTGGCCGAGCGGCTGCGCATGGGCCCGTCGCTGGTGGCCCAGCGAGCGGCGGCGGCCCTGCTGGAACAGCCGCTGGACGGGAACCTGCCGATGCTGGCCGAACGCCGGGCCGTCGCCGTACGGGCCCTCTCCCTCCTCGACGTCTTCGAGCCGGCCGCGCCTCCGGCGGGCGGCCTGTGCTTCTGGTTGAAGCTGACCGACCCGACCGCCGGGGCCCGGCGGTTCTGCGACCGGACGCTGGCGGAGACCGGCGTGCGGCTGATGCCCGGACCGGGTTTCTGGCGGGGAACGGATGACCGTGTGCGCCTGGCGTTCGGCGCGGCTCCCGAGTACCTCGACGCGGCGTTCGGCCGTCTCCACCGGTTGGCGGATTCCGGTGCGACAGGAGCGGGGGGACGCGGTATCCGGTCGCGTCCGGACCGGTCGCTCCGGCAGGTGTCGCGCTGATGCCCCCGGAGGCACGGCCCTCACCCCGGAGAGGGCTGCGACGCAATCGCGATTTCCACGTCTTCTGGGCCGGCGAGACGGTCTCGCTGTTCGGCGCCGAGGTCAGCCTGCTGGCCCTGCCGATAACCGCCCTTGTCGTCCTGGGCGCCGACGCCGCCGATCTGGGGCTGCTGCGGTTCGCCGAATACCTGCCCTTCCTCGTCCTGGCGCTCCCGCTCGGAGTCCTCGTCGACCGGAGCAGACGCCGCCCTCTGCTGATCACCGCCAACGCCGCCCGCGCCCTCCTCATCGGGGCCGTTCCGGTGCTCGCGGCGTTCGGGTGCCTGACCCTGTCCCGGCTGGCCATCCTCGCCACGGGCATCGGGACGTTCACCGTGCTGTTCGACCTGTGCCTCGTGGCCTACCTGCCGAGGTTCGTGGCTCCGGAAGATCTGCTGTCGGCCAACGGCAGGGTGTCCGTGAGCCAGGCGGCGGCGGAGATCGCGGGGCCGGGCCTGTTCGGACTGCTCGTCCAGCGGCTCTCCGCACCACTCTGCCTGGCGCTCAACGCCGGCTCCTACCTGGTGTCGGTCCTCTCCCTCCTGCTCATCAAACGGCCGGAGCCCGGCCCGGTCCCCGGTGCCGGCACTCCCTGGCGTGATTTCCGCGACGGGCTGCGTTTCCTGGTGCGTTCGCCCCCGCTGCGGGCCGTGACCATGGCCGGGGCGCTCTGCAACCTGGCGTACACCGTCTTCCAGACGGCGTTCCTGGTGTACGTCAACCGTGTTCTCGGGTTCGGCGCCGGCGCGATCGGCATGGTCCTCGCGACGGGCGCGGCCGGCGGCTTGGCCGGGGCCGCGGGCGCGGCCTGGCTCGCCCGGCGCCTCCCGGTCGGCGTCATGTACCTCGCGGCGATGGTGGCCGGCGGCGTCCCCGCCCTGCTCATCCCCGCCGTATCGGGGCGGCAGGTGTCCCTCCTCCTCATCTCCGTTCTCCTGGTCGTCATAAACGGCGGCTTGGCGGTCTGCAACGTCCTCACCGCCACGCTGCGGCAGACCGTCACCCCGAACGGGCTTCTGGGCCGGGTCGTGGCGGGGTACCGGGCCCTGGTGTTCGGGGGCATCGCCCTCGGGGGCCTGGTCACCTCCTGGCTCGGCGGCCTCGCCGACGCGCGGGCGCTCCTCTGGGTGGCCGGCCTGCTCTTCGTCTCCGCCGTGGCGCCGATCATGTTCTCCCCGGTGCCGCGGATCCGCCGTTTCGCGCAGGAGGGAGCCTCCCTCTGACGTCGCCCGCTGTGGCCGGCCGATCAACGGACTAGTCAACGGAATCAGGCTGGCACCAGAGCTCTCCCGACGGCCGCAAGCTGCTGACGGACGACGCCACGGCACTCGCGAGGACGCGCTCGGCGCGGCCGACGTCGTCGGTGAGGACGATGTCCCGTACCACCTGGAGGTCCCGGCTGGGACCGACACCGAGTTCGTCGGCAAGGACCCGGCAGGCCCTTTGGAACACTCCGAGGGACTGAGCGCGGTGACGTGACAGGAAAAACGCGAGCATAAGCTGCTGGTGCAGGATTTCGTTCAACGGGTACTGCGCCAGATGGAGCGTGAGGAAACTGATCGCCGAGTGACACAGGCCGCCGCGGAGTTGGGACCAAGCGGCCAGTTCGACGCATTCGGCCCGCGACTGCTGCAGCCACGAGTCGAAACTCCCCAGGATGGGTCCGGTTCCGCAGTGCGCCCCGCCGAGCGGAGTGCCCCGGCAGAGGGAGAGCCCGGCTTTCCAGGCGTGTACCGCCGCCAGGTAGTCGCCGTTCGCCATGTACCGGTGGCCCTCGACCCGGTGGCGGTGGAAGACCTGGAGGTCCAGCTGACCGTCGTGAGGACGCATCACATAGCCGGGGTACCGGCTCCTCAACACGCCGTCCTGGGACATGTCGCCGAGTGTCCGGCGCAATTTGGAGATGTTGACGTAAATGGCGTCGCGTGCCCGTTGCGGCGGCTGGGTCCATACCTCGCGGATGAGGTCGTCGACGGTGACGACGCTCCCCGCCCGCACGAGCAGCGTGGTCAGAATGATCGACAGATTACGGGATCGCATCGACAGCGGCTCGCCGTCGACGACCAGGCGAAGCGGTCCGAGAACTGCGTAATACACAGGGCCGATCCCTTCGGAGAGCAAACGGCTTTCAGGGAACGCCGCGGCGCCTTCGACGGAGACGTCGACTCGCCTCGGTGGGCCTTCGGGACGAGCGGGCGGGGCGGAGGCGCGCGGCGGCCACCCCGCCCCCGCCCACCAGGGGGACCAGGGCTGTCACGCCCGAGGGGCGAGTCGCGCGGCCTCTCCTCACCGCAGTCGCGAACGCGGGCGGCGGCCCCGGGGCGGCCGTCGCCCGGGAGCGCCGGCGCGCCCCCGGCGGCCCGCCCATGGCCGCCGTGCTCTGGCGGCGTTCGGTCCACCCCGCGGCGGTGACGGCGCCGGTGAAGGCGGCGCCATGACGGTCGGCCGCTCGTTCGACCGCGGAGTCCGGGTCCCCGCAGCGGCCCATGCCGCCATGTGCCGTGCTCGCCTCGTCGTCAGGCACGAGTCCCCCGGAAAAATCCTGATCAGCCCATGCATCCCGTGACAATCTGCCCCGTTCCTACGGAAACAGTCCTGGATACTGACTCTCCCCATGATACGGGCCCAATGGGGCGGCCCACGCAGGAGTGGACCGCTTCGCGCCATGCGGAACAGGCGGTCGGATGACGCCACTTCGCACCGCGCGGTCGCGGCCTCCTCGGGCCCGCGGCCACGAGACCGGCCCGGCGTCTCCCGACGGATCCGGGAGGTCTCGCGACGTCGCACACGAGTGACGCGCCGGGCTCCGCCCGGGCGGCTACCGCACCCTCCCACGTCCCGCGAACAGCGCGAGCCCGACAGCGGTGGCCAGTGCCGCCTCGGCGACGACGCCCCCTGTGCCGTCCAGGCCGATTCCGGCGATGCCGAGCAGCGACGTGCAGCAGTTGCCCGCCGTCACGGCCAGGAACCACACTCCCAGCATCTGGCTGCCGTACCGGGCGGGCGCCAGCTTGGTGGTGACGGACAGGCCCACAGGAGACAAGCACAACTCACCGACCGCCTGTACCAGGTAGATCGACACCAGCCACATCGGGCTCACCCGGGCGCCGCCCGCGGCCAGCGCCATGGACACGGTGAGGACGGCGAAGGACCCGCCGATCAGCAGCAGTGCCACCGCGAACTTCGTCATCGGGCCGGGTTCCCTGTCGCGGCGTGCCAGCCACGGCCACAGCCAGGAGAAGAGCGGCGCGAGCGCCATGACGAACAGGGGGTTCAGCGACTGGAACCAAGCGGCCGGGAAGTCGACGCCGAACGACTCGCCCGTGGTCGAGCCTTTCCCGAACACCGCCAGCGTGGAACCGCCCTGGTCGTAGATCATCCAGAAGACGGCCGCGGCGACGAAGAACCAGATGTAACGGGTCATCCTGGCCTGCTCGGCGGGAGTGAGGTCCTTGTTCCGCCTGACGCGGACGAGCACCACGGTGGGGGCGATCAGCCCGAGTATCGTGATCGGGACGAGCAGCCAGTTGAGCGAGAAGATTCCGGTGGCGACGACCACACCGTAGAAGACGGCGGCGACGGGCAGCCAGGCGAGGCCCACCAAGAGGCAGCGTGCGCGCTCCTGTCGGGGCACCGGGCTCGGCACCACGTCGCTCGCGGGGGCCAAGTGCTTGGTACCGGCCAGGAACTGTGCCGCTCCCAGGGCCATTCCCACACCGGCGAGCGCGAACCCCGCGTGCCAGCTGACGGTCTCGCCGACCGTGCCGATGACGAACGGCGCACCGAAGGCACCGAGGTTGATGCCGACGTAGAAGAGCGTGAACCCGCCGTCCCGGCGCGGATCCCGCGGACCGGTGTAGAGGTAGCCGACCATCGTGGAGATGTTGGCCTTGAGCAGGCCCGAGCCGAGTGCCACCAGCGTGAGCCCGGTGAAGAACGCCGGAGCGCCGGGCAGGGCGAGGGTGAGGTGACCGGCCGTGATGACGCAGCTCCCGATGAGGACCGCCTTGCGCGGTCCCCAGACCCGGTCGCCGAACCAGCCGCCGGGCAAGGCGAGAAGGTAGACCATCGCCAGGTAGACGGCGTAGAGGGACGAGGCCGCGGCCGTGCTCATCGCCAGTCCGCCGGCGCGCAGGCCCGCCTCGTCGCCGTCGGGGCCACCCGATATGAGGTAGTACACGAGCAGGGCCCGCATGCCGTAGTAGCTGAAGCGCTCCCACAACTCGGTCATGAAGAGGGTGGCCAGGCCGCGGGGGTGGCCGAAGAAGGTCTTGCCGTCGCCGGCAGGGCCTCCCTGTCCCGGCGCATCCCCCATCACTGTGGATGCCATGGAAGTTCCTTCGAGGCGCGGACGCGGACAGTGGGAGCCGGGCAACCTCAGGAAGAGGCGCCGTCGCAGCAGCACTGTCTGCCGCACGTACGAGGAATGGTGATCGGCTCGACGTCACAGGAGGAAGCGGACACCGCACGGCGGCTCCACGCTGCCGGTTGCTCGGAGCGGGCCCCGTCGAGCGGCCGGTCGGTCGCGATCGTCACCCACCCCCGAGTCCTCAAGAACGAGCTGTCCACAGTGGTGAGTCGGGCCGTGCCCACGCGGCGGGGCAGAGGTGGCCCATCCGGTCCGGAAGGAAGGGGGAAAGCAACGGAGTCGCGGTTCACGGCCGGCTCGATGCGGCGCGATGCTCGTGTCGTCACCTGCGGATGGGCGTCTGCGGGCCCGCGCTTCGGCATCCGGCGCGCGAGCTTCGCTCGTATTACCGTAGCCCACGGCTTGACGATGCGCGACGGCGCGATTCAGCCAAGTGACCCCGCAAGAAGCCTCGTTCGCGAACGGTCCCTGAGCCCGCGCCCGCGCCGCACCCGCGGACCATCCGCCGAACGGCCGGGCCGCCCGTACGGTCTGGAGAGCGCCACGGCGTGCGGGTCCCGGTGGTGGGCCACGGCGCGGCCGACCCGTCAGGCGTTTCCGGGAGGCCGCGCCGCGGAGGGCACGCACGTCCGTGGCGGGACCGGGGGACGGGAGACGGCGTGGCGCCGCGTCATGGTCGTCCGGCACCTCGATGCCGTCACGGCGCAGGGCGGGCCCGCCGGCTACTTGACCCCGGCCACCAGGTATTCCGGGCCGTCCAGGTGGCTCACAGCGATGTCCCGGAAGCCTGCCGCGCGCATCCAGTCGCCGCACTCCGCGCCGGTGTAGCCCAGGCCGCCGGCCGAGACGGTGGAGACATTGAGGCTGATGAGCAGGCCGGTGGTGCGCTCGCGCCGGTCGTCGTCGATCAGCGACTCGTAGATCAGCAGCCGGCCGCCCCGCGGCAGTGCGTCGTACGCCTTGCCGATGAGCATCTTCTTGGTGTCCAGGTCCCAGTCGTGCAGGACGTGGCCCATCACGATGGCGTCGGCGACCGGCAGCGGGCCGGTGAGGAAGTCTCCCCCGGCGAAGCGCGCCCGGTCGGCGAGGCCGACCCGCTTCAGGTGGGCGTCGAAACCGGTGCCGACCACCGGGAGGTCGAAGCCGATGCCCTGGAGGTGCGGGTGCCGGGACAGCACCTGTGCGAGCAGCGAGCCCTCGGCGCAGCCCACGTCGGCCACGGTGCGCACCCCCGACCAGTCGTAGCGCTCGGCGAGGGCCTGGTTGGCGCCCATGCTGTAGCCGGTCATCGCGCGCAGGAACCCGGTCACCTGGTCGGGGGCGGCGTACGCCTCCCCGAAGGTGTCGTCGGCGGCTCCGGTGTCCACCAGCTTCGGGTCGCCGGCGCCGCCCTGGTCCGCGGCCTGCGAAGCCGCCAGGGCCGCGGAGAAGTCCAGGCGGCCGCCGCTGCGCAGCGCGGCGGTCAGGCCCGTCCAACAGCCGAAGCCCGCGTTGAGGAACGAGAGGTAGCCCGAGATGTCGGTGGCCGGCTTGCGGGGGTCCAGGTAGCGGTCCGCGAGCGGGGAGTTGCGGTAGACGCCGGTGTCGTCACGTTCCAGCAGCCCCATGGACACCAGGGCGTCGAGGAAGTCGGCGGCGCCGCGGCCGGCGATGCCCAGCTTCCGGGTGAGGTCGGGGCGGGTGGCGGGGCCTGCGGCGAGCTCCTCGAAGACGCCCAGTTCGACGGCGCTCAGCAGCGCCTTGGACTTCCAGAAGGCGACCGCGACGTCGATGATGGCGTGCGGTGAGCCGGCCGGGAGTGCGGCCCCGGGCTGCGGGGTGGTCATGCTCGTTCTCCGTTTCCGTGGTGCGGGTCGAGGACCCGGGGTCAGGTCAGGCGGAGGTCCTGGTAGACGGCGTCACCGATGGTGATCATCCGCCGCTGGTGTTCCTCCTGCCAGGTCTTGCCGTTGAGGTGCAGGGCCACGACCAGGCCGGCGTCCGGGTCGGCGAAGACCGCCGACGTCCACAGCCCGTAGTGGCCGAAGGTGCGCAGGGAGGCATGGCGGCTGAAGGCCGTGCACGCGTCCCCGAGATGGCGGGACTCGACGCGGAAGCCGAGCCCCCAGTCGGCGTTGCCGAACGCGTCCACCAGGCCGACCCGGTGGCGGGTGGTGAGCGCGGTGACGGTCTGCGGCAGCAGGATGCGCCCGTGGCGCCCGCGGCCGCCGTCGGCGAGCGCGGTGAAGAACAGCGCCAGGTCGGACATGGGCCCGCGGACGTTGAGCCCGGGGATGGGCCGGGTGCAGGCGGCCTCGGTCGCGTACCAGTGGGTGGGCTGGGACGGGAGGCCGCCGCCGGTGATGTGGATGAGGGGCAGCCGGTCCGCCTCGGCGCGGTACTCCCGCGGGGTGAGGACCACGCGGGTGGCGTCCATGCCGCAGGGTGCCAGGATCTCCTCGGTGAGGTAGCGCTCGTAGTCGCGGCCGTCGAGGGCGCGGACGACCTCGGCGATCAGGAACCACGCCCACCACGGCCCGTACGTGATGCGGGTGCCGGGAGGCGTGCCGGTGGGGACCGTCATCCGCCGCAGCAGTTCGCGGCGGAGGGCGACCGGGGCGGCCATGGCCCCGTGCAGCGGGTCCAGGCCCATGGGGACGGACGAGGTGTGGGTGAGCAGTTGGTGAAGGGTGACGCGTTCGCGGCCGTCGCCGTCGTACCAGGGCAGGTAGCGGCTGACCGGCGCCATCGGGTCGAGCAGGCCGCGTTCCCACAGCCGGCCGACGGCCACCGCGCCCAGCGTCTTGGCGCAGCAGTACCAGATGGGCCGGGAGGCGCGGGTGAAGGGCACGCCCGGGCGGCAGCTGCCCAGGGCGGCGGAGACCTCGGTGCCGCTGGGGGCGTGGCCGACGTGGAGCTGGGCGCCGGGGGTGGTGCGGCCGAGTTCGGCACGCAGGGCGTCCATCGTGCGGGGCAGGATCTCGGCGGCGGCGCGGGCCGCGGCGGCCTCGTCCTCCGGGATGGCGAGGGGTCCGGCGTCGGGCCAAGGGCGGGCCTCCGGCGGTGCACCGGCGGTGCACCGCCGGAGCCGGGCCAGCACCCCGGCGGGGTCCTGCTGCAGCAGCCGGTCCAGGAAGAAGAGGAAGAGGAACACGCCTTCCAGGACGAGCCCGCCGTGCTCGAACAGCCGCACCCGCTGCTCGGCGTCCCCGAACAGCAGGAGGCGGGCATCGTCATGGGTGAGGGTCAGGGTGAGGGTGGGGCGCTCGTCCCACTCCCCCGCCCGGAACGCGAGGGCGCCGGTGGTCTGGTCCACGAGGACGAGGAGCCGTCCGGCCACCCCGGGGGGCGGATCGGTGAGGCACAGGCCGAGCCGGAGGGCCGTGTCGTCGTGCGGGGACTGTCCGGCCGCGGCGTCGGCCGCGGCGCGCAGCCACTCCGGGGAGAACAGGGGGTGGGCGGTGGGCACGGTGGGGAGGGAGTGGTGCGGCAGCGTACGGGTGTCGTTCACCGTACGACCCGGGCGACGGTGAAGCGGACGATGTTCCGGCTGGTCAGGCTGCCGTCGGGGGCGCGCAGCCGGGACAGTTCCGCTTCGACGGCGGCGATGGCCTCGTGCATCCTCTCCTGGGGCACGCTCTCCCAGAACTGCCGGCCCGCGGTGGACCACACCCACTGCCACCACTGGCGGACGCCGCGGAAGCGGGTGACGCAGGGCCGTTCCACGGTGTCGACGGAGCCGAAGCCCTCCTCGGACAGCATGGTGTGCAGGTCCTCGACGGAGCGGAACGGGCTGTCCGGCGGGAGCCGGTGGGAGGAGGCGCCCCCGTACGGCGCACTGGCGGCGAAGACCGGCGCCCACCGCGCGTCCTGCTCCCCCCACCAGGAGAGGGCCAGCCGGCCGTCCGGGCCGAGCAGGCGGCGGTACCGGGCGGCGGCGGCCCGGGGGTGGGGGAAGAAGAACATCGAGATGCCGGCGAGTACGGCGTCGAGGCTGCCGTCGACGGGTCCGTCGGGCTGCCAGTGCGCGGTCTCGGCGTCGGCGACGAGCGCGCGGGCGTTGTCCAGTCCTTCCTCCGCGATGGCCGCCCGGGCCCGTTCCACCATGCCCGGGGAGAGGTCGACGCCGGTCACGGATCCGCGCGGTCCGACGGCCCGGGCCGCCGGGACGAGCACGGCGCCGGTGCCGCACCCCACGTCGAGGACCCGCTCGCCCTCCCGGAGACCGGCGTGCTCCACCAGCCGTCGGCCGAGGTCGGCGAAGTGGGAGACTCCGGTCCGCTCGTAGGTCGGGGCGCTGCGGTCGAAGAGCCGGGCCAGCGCCTCCTTGTGCTCGTCCGGCGCCGGCTGCCGAAGGGTCGCGCTCATGGGTTCCTCTCCGTGTCCTGTACGGGGTTGCCGCTGTCGTCGAGACGCACCGTGCGCCCGGTGCGGGCGGAGGTGTACACGGCGTGCACCGCGGCGACCGCCCGCCGTCCCGCGGCGCCGTCGACGAGGGGCGGCCGGCCGGTGCGCACCGCGTCGCAGAAGTCGGCGAGCTGGTCGCGGTGGGGCTGGTGGAGCAGGCCGACGCGGTCGCGCACCGGGGGCTCCGGTGGCGGGGTGCGGTGTTCGGCGGCCTGGTTGCCGTCTCCGTAGGCGCCGTAGGCACCGGTCGGTTCGCCGTCGCGGGCGGCGTGGAAATAGGCCAGTTCGTCGTCGTCGATGACGACCGACCCCCGCTCGCCGTTGACCGCGACGCGGGTGGTGCGCCCCGGGTAGGCGGCGGTGGTGGCCAGCAGGGCGCCGAGCGCGCCGCCGGCGAACCGCAGGCTGGCGGTGGCCACGTCCTCGACCTCCAGGCCGTCGTGGGCGAGCAGGCCGGTGTGGGCCGCGGCCTCCACCACGGGGCCGGCCAGCCACTGGGCGAGGTCGACGGCGTGCACGGCCTGGTTCATCAGGGCGCCCCCGCCGTCCAGGGCGCGGGTGCCGCGCCACCGGCCCGACGCGTAGTAGGACGGCGCCCGCCACAGGGGCACCTCGATGAGGACGGAGGTGATCCGCCCCAGTGCGCCGTCCTCGATCGCGGTCTTCGCCACCCGGGTCGCCGGGTCGAAGCGGTGCTGGGACACGACACCGAGGGTGCGGCCGCTGTGCCGGGCGGCGGCGATCAGCCGGTCGGCGGCCTCGGGAGTGACGTCGAGGGGTTTCTCGACCAGGACGTGCTTGCCCGCGAGCAGGGCCGCGGCGCCCAGGTCGGCATGGGTGCCGGAGGGGGTGCACACGGCGACGGCGTCGATGTCCGGGCGGGCCAGCAGCTCGTCGACGGGGAGGGCCGCGCAGCCCAGTTCGGCGGCCAGCTTCCCGGCCCGTACCGGGTCCCGTCCGGCGACCGCGGCCAGCCGGGCCCGTCCGCGCAGCGGGCCGTCGGGCCGGGCCAGCAGCCGGCCGAGGAAGCCGCCGATGGAGCCGCAGCCGAGGATGCCGAAACGCAGCACGACGGCCTCCTCAGCCCGCCACCGGGGCGATGGCGTTGCCCAGGTAGTTGGGCAGCTGTTCGAGTTGCCGCTGCTGGTGGTCGAGGTCGGTGGGGTAGGAGGCGCGGTAGCGGCGGGTGACCTCCTGCACCTCGCGCCAGGTGGCCGGGCGCGTCCCTCCGTTGTACCGGGGGGCGAGCCGGTCGTAGAGGGTGGTGCCGGGGCGCAGGTAGAGCTGGTTGATGCCGAACCAGGCGGGCAGTCCGGCGGCCCAGTCGACGAGGCGGCCGGACGTGCACGCCTCGTCCTGCGGGAGGCCCAGCAGGACGAAGGCGAAGGGGGTGATGCCCGCGTCCTTCAGCTTGTGGACGGCTTCCGCGATCTGTGCCTCGCTGACCCGCTTGTGGACGCCGGTCTGGGCGATGGCGGGGGATTCGGCGCCCAGCCACATGCCCTGGCAGCCGGCCCGTGCCCAGGCGGTGACGTCGTTCTTGAGGACGACCTCGGCGCGGGTCTGGCCGACCCAGCCCAGTCCGCGGCCCTCCAGCCGGGCGCACAGGTCGCCGTAGAAGGCGCGGTTGATGCCGAAGACGTAGTCGAGGAAGAACACGAAGTCCAGGCCAGCGCTCTGCTGGGCGTCGATCTCGCGCTCGACCCGGTCCAGTGGCTGGTTGCGCATCCTGGTGCCGAACGGCAGGTGGCAGAAGGTGCAGCCGTAGGTGCAGCCGCGGGCGGCCAGCACCATGCCGCAGGGGCCGGGCAGCGGCAGCCCGCCGGAGATGACCTCGGCGGTGTAGTCCGCGACGGGCACCAGGTCGTAGGCGGGGAAGGCGAATTCCTCCAGGGGGATGTTGGGGAAGGGCCGGGGGCGGGGCTCCGGGGAGTCCAACAGGTTGTGCGGGGTGGTGGTGGCCGGCAGCACCGGTGCGTCGGCGCCGCCGAGCAGGCTGTGGACGGCGCCGACGGTGGCCGAGTCGGTCTCGCCGCAGGCGATGTGGTCCACGCCCAGTTCGGCGCGGGTGGCGGCGGGCAGGTGGGTGCCGTGCGGGCCGACCGCGACGGTACGGGCCGCCGGGTAGCGGGCGGCGGCGCGTTCGACGGCGGCCCGTACCGGTTCCAGTTCCAGGGGGTAGCACTGGGCGCGGTCGGCGATCGCGGAGAAGACCACCAGCAGGTCGAAGTCCTGGCCGTCGGGGGCCTCTTGGAGGCGTTGGTCCCACACGGCGACGGTGTGTCCCTGCGCCCGCAGCTGGCCGGCGGCGGTGACGGCGTCGAGAGGGAGCTGGATGAAGTACTGGTCGAACCTGTTGCTGGGGATGACGAGGCAGATCCGGCTCATGGGCGGTTCGCTTTCACAGTCGGGTCGGCAGGGCGGTGGGGGCCGTGTGGGGGGCGTCGGCGGGGGTGTCCGTACGGGCGGCCAGTCGGGCCAGCCGGCCGATGCGGCCGAGGGGCCGCAGGTCGAGCGGGGGGCGCGGACCGGGTCCGAGCAGCGTCGCGACGGCGTGCCGCAACGCGTTGTCCATCGGGGAGTCGGGAACCAGCCACTCGCGGTGGCCGCCCGGTCCGTCCAGGGTCAGCCGGTGGGTGTTGCGGGGCAGCCGGGTGCCGTTGGGCAGGAAGACCGGGTCGAGTTCGAGGGTGAGGACGACCGGTCCGGCCTCGACCCGGGCCAGCCGCAGCCGGCTGTCGGTGGCGGGTCCCGTGCGGCGGGCCCAGGCGGGCGCGGGGGCCGTGTGCGGGGCGTCGGGGCCGGTGATGGTGGAGTACAGCTCGATCTCGACCGCGGACCCGTCGGCCGTCCTCAGCGTCGTGGTCTCGTGGGCCGCGGTGCTGGCCAGCCGTGGATCGCGCGCGATCCGTACGGCGTGCGGCGCGGGGGCGTCCCGCAGGTAGCGGTCGAAGGCCGGGGCGGGCAGCAGGGAACCGAGGACGGCGAGCATGTGCAGCCACTCGTAGCCGAACACTCCGTAGTCGAGGTCGACGAAGCGGCCGGCCGCGATGTCCTCACGGCGGTCCTTGCAGAAGGCCACGCGGATGGCCCGCACCGGGTGCCGGGGCGCGAACTCGGCCCGTACGGCTTCGAGGATGGCGGGTGCCTTGGCGTGCGCGTACTGGTTCATCACCACCAGCCGGGCCCGGTCGTGCGCGTCGAGGAGTGCGGAGAGTTCGGGGCCCTCCCAGGAGCGGCAGGCCGGTTTCTCCACCAGGACGCGGGCCTCGGGGTCGCGGTCGAGGACGGCTGCCACGGTGTGGACGTGGGCGGCGGTCGGGGTACAGACCGACCAGACGTCCACGGGCCGGTCGGCGGGCAGTTCGGTGAGGGTGGCGGCAGTAGCGACGGGGGTGTCGTGGCGGGGAGCGGCGGGGTCGACGACGGAGACAGACAGCCCCATGCCCTCGAGGAGTTGCCGGTGCAGCCGGCCGGCCACCCCGTGGCCGACCACGCACACGTGCGGCCTACCGGGCATGGGCGGTCTCGCGGTCGATGGCGTCGGCTCGGGAGAACGCCCCGGTGCCCAGTGGGGCGGTCCGGGCGCACAGGTACTGGCTGTAGTACGCGTCGAACAGCCCGGCCTCGTCGATGATCCGGTCCACCGGTTCCAGGTGGACTCCGGGCGGGAACCGCCCGATGTCGCGGCAGAGGGCGAGCGCGGCGAGCAGGGTGCCGGCACGGTAGGCGTCGTAGCCGCGGTTGGCGATGCCCTCGTACTCGAAGAGGTTCAGCGAGCGTCCGTCGCCGAGCACGGTGACGGAGGTGGCGTGCGGCAGGTCGTAGCGCACTCCGACGTGCGGGATGCGCAGCGCGGTGGCGCCGGGGTAGCCGTCGGTGAGGACGCTGAAGTCCTTGGTGGCGAATCCGGCCAGCAGCACGCCGTCGGGCAGCAGCGGCACGTCCTCGGCGGTGACGGCGGTGTCGCCGCTGCTGCCGAGGATGAGGAAGGGCCGCTGCCGGGCGAGGGCCTCCGCGATGGTGCGGTGGGTCTCGAAGCCGTCCTCGGCGGCGGTGATCAGCGCGAGGACGTCGGTGTCCACCACGGCGACCCGGCAGCCCAGGGCCCGCAGCGAACGGGCCGCGCGGGCGCCCAGGGTGCCGTAGCCCAGCAACAGGACATGGCGGCCGATGAACTTCTGGCCGGGCACGATGGCGCGCAGCCGGCGCACGCAGGAGTCGGCGATCTCGTTGTAGCCCAGCCTCGACTTGAGCCGGGAGCGCGCCATGTTCAGTACGGGTATGGCCAGTTCGCCGGGGGCGGCGGCGATGCGCTTGAGGCCGCTGACCGTCAGTTCGACGGCGGCGTCCACCCGTGGTCCCGGCCCGTCGGCGCCGTAGCCCTGGGCGAGCAGCCCGCCGTCGTCGATGACCAGGACCTTGCGGCCCGCGGCGTGCGCCCGGCGGACGAAATCGGCCACCTGGGCGTCCACGGCGCGCGCGTGGGCGGTTTCGGCCGCTCCGGCGGTGCCGTTGATGACGGAGTTGTCCAGGACGTCACTGGCGTAGCCGCGGTGCAGGAACCAGGAGTGCACCCGCTCACGGTGCTGCGTCCTGTCGCCCTTGGACAGCGCGAAGATCCACTCGGGGGCGAGTCCGGCGCGCTCCATGGCCAGCAGGAAGCCGACGCTGTTCTCCACGTAGTGGTCCCGGAACACCAGGGCCCAGCGGGAGAGCGCCGGTTCGGGGCGGGCGTAGCGGTCCAGCAGCGGCATTCCGGCCACGATGGCGGCGGCCTCGGCCTCCGTGTAGCACTGGGCCCGCCGGTCGACGGCCGCGGCCAGTGCCGTGAACAGGTCGTGAGCGCGTTCGGACGGGGCGCCCGAGGCGGTGAGCACGATCCGGTGGGTGCCCGGCCCGGCGACGACGGGGTCCAGCGTGCCCGGCGGCTGGTCCGACAGGGGACTGCTGCGGACGTCCAGACGGGCGCCGTCCACCCGCACCGTGTACCGGCCGGGCCCGTGCACGGTCAGTTCCGGCCGCACGGACGCCGGGCCGTGCCCGTCGAGGACCGTGCGCACGACCGCCAACAGGTCGGTGACGCCCAGCGGCCCCTCCACCACCGCGTACGGGCCCGGCGGGTGGGGATCGTCCACTCCCTCGCCGGCGGACACGCGACTCGAAGCAACATCAGACAACGACATATATCCACCCACGCCAGGCGTGCATTCCTCGTGAGAACGGTCCTGTGGCGGCGGTGCCCCGAGCGTGGTGCCGCCTCTGGGGGCCTGCCGCGACAGCAACCTTCCGGCAGCCCCGGACGGTCGGGCATCTGTCGCTCGACGGGGGCCGGCGATCAGGTAACCGGAGGAAGTGCGTCAATCCTGGCCGGATAAGAGCGGATTGATCAGTGAATGTATCTGTCATATGACAGAGTGCGTCCAGGGAAAGGAGCATCGATGCTGGTCGGACGGGAGTGTGAGTTACGGCGGTTGGCGGAGGTCACGGCCGGCGTACGCCAGGGGCGCAGCCACGCCCTCGTACTGCGCGGCCCGGCCGGGGTGGGCAAGAGCGCGTTGCTCCAGCACCTCGCGGACCACGCCGGACCCGGGGTGCGGGTGCTGTCCACCGTCGGCGTGGAGAGCGAGGCCGAGCTGCCCTTCGCCGCCCTGCACCAGTTGCTGCGCCCGTTGCTCGGCGCGGCCGACGCCCTGCCGCCCCCGCAGAGCGCGGCGCTGCGCTCGGCCTTCGGCATGGACACCGCACCCGCCGACCGGTTCCTGGTGGCGCTCGCCGCGCTGACGCTCCTGTCGGAGGCGTCCCGCGCGGAACCGCTGATCCTGCTGGTGGACGACGCCCACTGGCTGGACTCCCCCTCCGCCGACGCCCTCCTCTTCGTGGCCCGGCGGCTCGGCGCCGAAGGCGTCGCGGTGGTCTTCGCCGTACGGGACGGGTCCCAGCCCTTTCCGGCGCCGGGCGTGCCCGACCTGCGCCTCTCCCCCCTGGAGGCGGACGCGGCCCGGTCGCTGCTCACCCACCTGCTGCCCGAAGCCGCGCCCGCGGTGCGCGAGCGACTGCTGCGGGAGGCGGGCGGCAACCCCCTCGCCCTGGTCGAACTGTCCGCCGCCCTCAGCCCCGAACAGCTCGGCGGCGCGGCGGCCCTACCGGACGAACTGCCGCTGACCGAGCGGCTGCAGCGGCTCTTCCGCTGCCGGGCCACCAGCCTGCTGGCCGAGCCCGGCAACGCCCTGCTGCTGACCGCCGCCGAGGGCGACGGAGACCTGGCGGTCATCGTCCGCGCCGCCGGGGACACCGAACGCGCCCTGCACGAGCTGTCCGCCGCGGCCACCGCGGGGCTGGTCTCCCTGGACCCGGAACGGGTCCGGTTCCGCCACCCCCTGGTCCGCTCGGCCGTCTACCAGGGCGCGCCGCTCAGCGAACGGCGCGCCGCGCACCTCGCCCTGGCCGACGCGCTGGGCGAGGGCGACGACCGGCACGTCTGGCACCTGGCCGCCGCCGCGGTGGGCCCCGACGACAGAGTCGCGCACCTGCTGGCCGAGATGGCCGGCCGCTCCCGGCGCTCCGGTGGAGTGGCCACCGCCACCAAGGCACTGCGCCGGGCCGCCGCACTGGTCTCCACCCCGCGCGACCGCGCCCGGTTGCTCGTCGACGCCGCCGAGTGCGCCTGGAAGGCCGCCGAGACCGCCCAGGCCGAGGCGCTGCTCAACGAGGCCGAGCCGCTGTCCGACGTGCCCGCGCTGCGCGCCCGGCTCGTCCAGGTGCGCGGGGCCATCGCCCACGCCTCCGGCGATCCGGCCGTCGCCTGCCTGATCCTGCTGGAGGGTGCGCGCCTCGTACAGGAGGACGATCCCCGGCTGGCCTGCGAGACGCTGGTGATGGCGGCGCGTTCGGCCTGGGTGGCCGACGACCCGGCGCGGCTGGCGGAGATCGCCGGTCTGCTGGCGCGGCTCCCGGCGGTGACACCGGACGTCCGGGACCGCTTCGTGGCGCATTTCCGGTACCTCGCGGGCCTGTCCGGCCACGCGGCCCCGGACGCCCGCCACGACGGTACGGCTCTGGAGGCGCACGGCGGCGGGCCGGAGGGGAAGACGGGCGCCGACGGCAAGGACGTCCCCGTCATCTGGCTGTCCGGCACCGACCCCAGACCGTGGGTGTGGCCGCCCACCTTCCTGCCGTACCTCCTCCATGCCACCGAGCCGTTGCGCGACGCCCATCAGCACGCGGTCGACACGCTGCGCCGCAACGGCGCGATCGGCTCCCTCCCGATGTCCCTGGCCCCTCTCGTGGCGCTCCAGCTCGTCACCGGCCCCTGGCCCACCGCCACCGCCAACGGCACCGAGGCCCTCTCCCTGGCCCTGGAGACCGGCCAACTGGGCGCCGCCTCCCACCTGCGGGCGATGCTCGCCTGGCTGGCCGCGGCACAGGGCGACGGCGACCGCTGCCACGAACTGGCCCGCGACTCGCTGGAGATCTCCACCCCGCGCCGGATCGCCTCCGCCATCGCCCTGGCCCACTGGGCGCAGGGCCTCAACGCCCTGGCCGAGGGGCAGCCCCTGAACGCGGTCAAGCTGCTGGCCGAGGTCTGCTCCCCCGAGGGCGGTGCCGGACACTTCATGCTGCGCTGGATCGTCCTGCCCGACTTCGTCGAGGCGTGCGTCAGAGCCGGCGAGCCCGAGCGCGCCCACCACGTGCTGACCGACCGCGACCCCCTCCACCCGGTGCCGGCGAACCATCCACAGCTGCGCTCCGGCTGGCACCGCAGCCGGGCCCTGCTCGCCACCGGCGAGGAAGCGGAGGACCTGTTCCTGGCCGCCCTGGCCGACACCGGCCTCTCCCCCTTCGAGACCGGCCGCACCCACCTGCTCTACGGCGAGTGGCTCCGCCGCCACCGCCGCATCAAACCGGCCCGCGAGCAACTGCACCTCGCCGAGGTCCAACTGGACAGCGTGGGCGCGCTGCCATGGGCGGAACTGGCACGCGCCGAACTACGGGCCGCGGGCGGCCGCTCCACCCAGGGGCCTTCGACGGCGGCCGTTCCCATGGGCGGGGAACAGCGTCTGACAGCACGCGAACTCCAGGTCATGCGGCTCGCCGCACAGGGCCTGAGCAACGGCGAGATCGCCGCCCGGCTGTTCCTGAGCCCCCGCACCGTCGGCTATCACCTCTACAAGATCTTCCCGAAGCTGGGGGTCACGTCGCGGTCCCAGTTGTACGGACGCTCCTCCGGCTGACCCACGGCGGCGCTTCCCGGGGGACACGAGCGGTCGTTCCCTCCCCCGCTGTTCGCCCCTCACACACACGCCTCCGCGTTCACCGTTCACCGACGCTCAGCTCCGCGTCCCGTGCCGGTGGCTCCGGGTCGTCGGCGGTGATGCCCAGGCGGAGCAGGACGAGGTGGGAGATGTCGGTGATGGTGCCGCCGCTGCGGAGCAGTTCCAGCGGGGGGATGTCGATGTCGAAGCGTTTGCGGAGCGAGACCAGGAGTTCGGCGAGCATGAGAGAGTCGAGCCCGTATTCGTCGAGGCGCCGGTCGTGGTCGATGTTCCGCTCGTCCAGGTGCAGGACGTCGGCCATGAGCCGGGCCAGGGTGGCGGCGACCGCTCGCGCCGCCTCCTCGTAGGGCATGGTGGCCAGGATGCGGAGGATCTCCTCGTGGGTGTGGTCGGCCTCCTGGAGGTCCTCGGGCAGGAGGGAGGCGCAGCGGGGGGAGGCGAGCAGGGGCAGGATGCCGCGGAGGCGGGCCCAGTTGTAGCGGCCCACGCCGGCGACGGTGGCGCCCTGGCTGATCAGCAGGCCGGCGGTGGTGAGGGCTTCGCGCGGGCTGAGGGGTTCGATGCCGACGGCGGTCAGGGTGCGGGCGAGGTCGTTGCGGGCGACGTATCCGGTCTCGTCGATGGCGCCCCAGGCGAGGGTCTGGGCGGGCAGGCCCCGCTGCCGGCGCTGCCGGGCGAGCGCTTCCAGGTGGAGGTTGGCGGCGACGTAGGCGGCCTGGCGGATGTTGCCGAGGAACGTGGTGTCCGAGGAGTAGAGGAGGAAGGTCTCCAGGGGGCGGTCGGCGAGGAGGCGTTCGAGGACGGCGGCTCCGGTGGTCTTGGGGGTGAGGACGGCGGCGAAGCGTTCGTCGGTCAGGTCGGCCAGCGGGTCGTCGTCCAGGTGCATGGCGCAGTGCAGGACGCCGTCGACCGGGTGTCCGGTGGCGTCGATGAGCCGGATGACGCGGCGCATGCCGTCCGGGTCGGCGGCGTCGGCCGCGTACGCCGTCGCGGTGACGCCGCGTGCGGCCAGGTCGGCGAGGAGGCCGGCGGCCTCCGGAGCGTGCGGGCCGCGGCGGCTGACCAGGGCCAGGCGGCGCACCCCGCGGTCGGCCAGCCAGCGGGCGCCGGCGGCCCCGAACCCGCTCGTGCCCCCGGTGACCAGGTAGGTGCCCTGGGAGCCGAACCGGGGCGCGGTGACCGGCCGTTCGACGACCGCGGGTTCGTCCAGGGGATCGAAGGTGACGACGACCTTGCCGACGTGGCGGGAGTGCTGCAGCAGCCGGAACGCCTCGGCCACCCGGGCGGCCGGGTAGGCGCTGTGGGGCAGGGGCCGGTAGGAGCCGTCGTGGACGCGCCGGGTGACCTCGGCGAACAGGCGGGCGCCCTGGTCGGGGTCGAAGGCGAGGGAGGTCAGGTCGACGCCGAAGAAGGCCAGGTTGTGCCGGAAGGGCCGCAGGAGGAGGGGCTGGTTCTCGTAGATGTCGCGCTTGCCCAGTTCGACGAACCGCCCGCCGGGACGCAGGAGTTCCAGACCCCGGGTGATGGCCTCGCCCGCCAGGGAGTTGACCACCACGTCGACTCCCCGGCCGTCGGTGACGTCCCGCACGTGCGCGGCGAAGTCCAGGCCGCGGGAGTCCAGGACGTGGTCGGCGCCGAGGTGGCGCAGCAGCTCCCGCTTGGCGGGGGTGCCGGCCGTGGCGATGACGCGCGCGCCACGCAGGTGGGCGTAGCGCAGCGCGGCCAGGCCGACGCCGCCCGCGCCGCCGTGGACCAGGACCGTCTCCCCGGGACGCAGGCGGGCGAGGTCGTGGAGGCTGTAGTGGACGGTGGCGTAGACGACGGGGAGGGTGGCGGCTTCGGCGAACGACATCGTGTGCGGCATGCGGCCGACGGCCTGGACGACGGTGCGGGTCCGGGACGCCAGGGAGGCCGGTGCGAGGGCGAAGACCCGGTCGCCGGGGCGGACGGTGGTGACACCGTCGCCGACGGCGGTGACCACGCCGGCGCACTCCAGGCCCGGGCCCGCCTCGGTGAACGTGCCCTCGTCGGCCTCCGCCGGCAGCAGGCCGACCGCTTGCATGATGTCCCGGTAGTTGAGGGCGGCGGCGCGCACGTCGATGGCCACCTCGCCGGGCCCCACCGGTTCGGGGGCGCATTCCACCCAGGCCGGCCGGTAGGAGAGGCCGGGTGTACGGATCTCCAGGGCGTACGCGGTGGCGTGTTCGGCGGTCGTCGTGATGTGACCGGCCGGCAGCGGCAGTTCCCTGGGGGCGAAGCGGCCGCCGGAACGGGTGAGGGCCACTTCCGTCTCGCCGGTCGCCGTGAGCAGTTCGCGGGCCAGGCGCCGGGCGTCGGTCTCCGTCCGGCCGGTGCGGTCCAGTGAGATGGTGCGCACGTCCAGTTCCGGCTCCTCGTTGGCCAGGGTGCGCATGACGCCCCAGACGGCGGCGTCCTCGGGCGCGAGGGGGCGTTCCGGCGGGGGCAGGGCGCCGCTGGGCCGGGTGACCACGGTCAGCGCCGTCCGGGCGCCGTCCGGCCGGCGGGGGCAGGCCGCCGTGATCCGGCGCAGGAGTGCCGCGCGGCGGGTGGTCAGCGTCACGGTCGCGGCGGGCTCGGGCAGCTGGTGGGCGCCCAGGATCAGGCAGATTCCGGTGGCGCCGCGGCTCGGCGTCGAGGGCCGGTGGGCGGGCACGTCGTCCACGGCCTCGACCGAGTGCGCGGGGCCGTCCCCCGGCCCGGGGAGCCGGGCGGCCACCTCCCGCGCCAGCGGGAGTTCCCCACGCGTCTCCGCCACGACGGTCCAGTGGCGCCCGGGCCCCGGCGGCGACGGGTGCGGGTACGGGTACGGGTAGGGGTGCGGAGTGGGACGCCGGGGCGCGGTGGCGAGCAGGACGGAGAAGTCGTCACGGCAGGGCGCGGTGTCGTCGCCGGTGCGGACGACGTCGGTGAAGCCGCAGCGGGTGAACAGGGCGGCCCACCGGTCGGCCGTCAAGAGGGGTGAGTGGGGACGTTCGTGGTGGTCAGTGCGGTCCCAGAAGGTGTCGAGGGCGCCGAAGAGGGGAGCCAGGACGTACGGGTCGTGGCTCTCGACGGCCAGCAGCAGGCCGTTCGGTGCCGCCAGCGCCGCCACGTTGCGCACGGCGGCCTCGACGGACCGCGCGGTGTGCAGCGCGTTGGCCGCGACGACGACGTCGAAGCCGCCCTCGGGCAGGCCCTGTGCGGCGGGGTCGGCGTCGAGGTCGAGGGTGCGGAACGTGAGGAAGTCATAGGCGGCGAAGCGGTGTTCGGCGCGGGTGAGGAAGGCCGGGGAGACGTCGGTGAAGACGTACCGGGTGCGCTCGGGCGGCAGCAGCGGCAGCAGGGCCGCCGTCGTGCCGCCGGTGCCCGCGCCGACTTCCAGGACGCGCAGCGGGCGGTCGTCGGGCCAACGCTCCACGACGACGCGCAGGAGCGCCTGGGCCAGCCGGTTGTGGAATCGGCCGATGACGCCCGTGTCGTACAGCTGCTCGAGATCGGCCAAGCCGCCGTCGGACAGCAGGTGCTCGACCGGGCGGTGGTCGCCGGCGGCGCGCAGCACGCGAAGACCGTGGAGGGCCAGGCGGCCTTCCGGGGCGTAGCGGGGGAAGCGCAGGATCAGGTCGCGCAACGCCTTGGTGTCGTCGAACCGGGTGCGGAGCAGCCGGTACCCGCCGGAGTCGTCCCGGCCGACCAGGCGGTGACGGCGCAGTTCGGGCAGCACGGCGGAGAGGAACGTGGCGTGCCGGGGCACCGTGCCGACGCGGAGGAGGTCGGCCGCGGTGAAGGGGGCGTCAGGCCGCGGGAGGAAGGCGGCGAGGGCGGCGGCGTAGCAGTGGGCGGCGGCCTTTTTGAGGGCCGCCACGAATCGGGGGTAGTCATGACCGCGCCAGTCGGCGCGCAGCGCCGCCACCTGTCGCGCGGCCGCCGAGGCGATGTCCGTGGCGGTCATCGGCGGCTCGTCCGGGGCGAGTTGCCCGGTCGCGGTCCCCGACGGCTCACCCGGCACGGGTCCGTCAGTCGCGGTCCCCGACGGCTCACCCGGAACGGATTGGCCGGTCAGGGTCCCCGACGGCTCACCCGAGACGGGCCGGCCGGTCACGGCCCCCGACGGCTCACCCCGCGCCGATCCGTCCGACATGGTCACTGACGGCTCACCCCGCGCGGACCCGTCAGCCGCGGCCAACGACGGTCCGCCCTGCACGGGTTCGTCGACCGCCGTCGTCAACAGCTCGTCCGGCGGCAGCGCGTCCGATACCGGCTCGTCGTAAGAAGTGACCGCGCGGAGGACGGTGTGATGGACGGTCACAGGGGTGCGGTGGGCTCCGGCCAGCCGGCGGAGGCGGCAGCTCCGCAGTTCGGCGCTGACCCGCCCGTCGTCGTCCGTGACCAGGACGTCCCAGCACACCTCGGTCCCGGAGGCCGAGAGCCGGCGCGCGTACGCCCACCCGGTCGCCGCCGGGCGGTGCCACACCCGGGCGGCACCGATCGCCGCCGGCAGGTACACGGCGCCGTCCGCCACGGCGTCGCCGAGCAGCGGCGCCCCCGCCTGCAAGGCGGCGTCCAGCAGGGCCGGGTGGGCGGAGAAGGCATCGTCCGCCGCCTGGTGCCGGTAGGCCGCCAGCACCTCGCCGTCGCCCACGTGCAGCACGTCGAGGAGCCGGAAGCCGGGCCCGTAGCGCAGTCCGGCCCGGCCGACGGACTCGTAGTGCTCCGCGCCGGTGATGGTGGTGCGGCGGCAGCGCGCCCGGGCGGCGGCCACGTCGACGTCCGCCGGGGCGTGGCCGTACAGCGCCCGGACCCGTGCCCGTACATGGGGGCGCGGCCGCTGGGCCTGGGCGTCGGTGCTGGTGATGTGCACCCGTCCGTCATCGGGGCTGATCGCGAGCTGGACCCGGACGCTGCCGGCGTCCGCCCACGGGACCACCAGGGGGCGGGTGATCTCCAGATGGTCCACTTCGGCCGCGCGGTCCAGCGCCAGCCTGCCCGCCGCCAGGGCCATCTCCACGTAGGCGGTCGCCGGGACGACCACGGATCCGGCCAGTCGGTGATCGGCCAGCCAGGGCACGAGGACCGGTTCGACCGTCCCTTGCCAGGTCGGCCACGGCGCCGGCATCCGCTCGCCCAGCAGCGGGTGGTCCAGTTCACCGGAGCCGCTGGTGCGCAGCCAGCTGTGGGGCGTGCCGTTCCAGTGACGTTCCCGCTGCCAGGGGTAGGCGGGCAGGTCCGCCACCGCGCCCCGGCGGGGGAAGTACGCGCGCCAGTCCGGGTCCGCGCCCTGGGCGAGCAGCGTGGCGACCGCCCGTCCCATCGCCTCCGCCCCGGGTTCGCCCCGCCGCAGCGTGCCGGTCACGGCGATCGTCGTGCGCGGCCGGCCGGCGGCGACGCGCCGCAGGAAGGGGCTCAGGACGGGGTGCGGGCCGACCTCCAGGAGGATGTCGGCGCCGAGGTCGAGGGCGCGTTCCACGGCGGGGGCGAACGCGACGGGTTCGCGGACGTTGCGCCACCAGTACGCCGCGTCGAGGCCGGTGCCGTCCACCGGCTCCCCCGTCACGGTGGAGATCATCGGCACGGCCGGGGCCGCGGGCCGCAGGTCCGCGAGGGCCTCCCGCAGCGGCTGCTCGACGGGGTCCATGGCCGCGCTGTGGAACGCGTGGTCCACGTCGAGTTCCGTGCCGGCCACCCCCTGCTCCGCCAGCCGCGCCAGGAACACGCGCACGGCGTCGGACGGGCCGGCGACGGTCACGTCGCGCCCGCTGTTGACCGCGGCGACCTCGACTCCGGGATGGTCCGCCAGCGCCTCCCGGACGTCGGCCTCGCCCAGCGCCACGGCCGCCATCCGGCCCGTCCCGGCGGTGTCCGCCTGCCGCGCGCTGCGCGCCGCGACCACTCGGGCCGCCTGTCCCAGATCGAGCGCCCCCGCCACGTGGGCGGCCGCCACCTCGCCGACGCTGTGCCCGAGGACGCAGTACGGCGTGATGCCCTGTTCGCGCAAGAGCCGTGTGAGGCCGACCTGAACGACGAACAGCAGCGGCTGTGCGACCCGCGTCAGCGACATGCGCTGCGCCTCCGGCGGTGCCGCGAGCTCGTCGAGCGGCGACCAGCCCAGGAGCGGCGAGAGGTGCTCGTCCGCCTCCGCGACCGCCGCGCGGAACGCGGCGCTGCTCTCCAGCAGGTCGGCGGCCATGCCGGCCCACTGCGAGCCGTTGCCCGGGAAGACGAACGCGACCCGTCCGTGCTCGACCGCCTGCGACGTCACGCCCAGGCCCTGGAGGCCCTGGCCGAGGGCCGGTGCCGGGTCCGTGGATGTCGCGGGAGGCTCCGTCTCCGTCGCGGGGCCGTGTTCCGGGAGCGCGAAGGACCGCAGCAGCGGGACGGCCGTCCTCACGGTCGCCAGGACGGCCAGCCGGTGCGGATGGAGTCCGCGACGCCGGCACGCGGTGTAGGCGATGTCATAGAACTCGCCCTCGGTGAGACCCGGTTCGAGCCGCGCGACCATGGCGGCCGCGGCCTCGGCCAGCGCCGCCGCCGTGCGCGCCGAGACGACGAGCGGCAGGGGCCTCCCCGCGGGAGGCGCGGGAGGCGCGGGAGGCGCGGGAGGCGCGGGAGGCGCGGGAGGCCCCGCCGGCTCACCGCCCGGCGTCGCACCGGGGCCGGCCGTGAGGGCCACATGAGCGTTCGAGCCGCCGAAACCGAAGGAGTTGACACCGACGACGGGACGGGCGACGGTCGCCGTCGGGCGCGCCTCGGCGGCAGGCGTGATGTTCAGTCCGTCGAAGTCGATGTCGGGATGGGCCGGGGTGGCGTGCAGCGTCGGCGGGACGGTCCGGTGCCGGAGCACGAGGAGGGCCTTGAGCAGGCCCACGATCCCCGAAGCGGGCTCCAGGTGACCGAAGTTGGTCTTCGCCGAGCCGATGGGCAGGGCCCCGGTGGTCCGCGGCCGCCCCAGGGCCCGGCCGATGGCCTGGCACTCCACGGGGTCCCCGACCGGGGTCCCCGTCCCGTGCGCCTCCAGGTACACGAGCTCGTCCGGGCCGACGCCCGCCCGCTCGTACACCGACCGCAGCAGCTCCTCCTGCGCCCGCGCACTGGGCAGGGCGAGGCCCATGGTCCGGCCGTCGCTGTTCGTCCCCGTGCCCAGGATCAGCCCGTGGATCCGGTCGCCGTCCGCCACGGCGTCCGCCGCGGGCTTCAGCACCACCACACCGCCGCCCTCCGCCCGGACGAAGCCGTCGGCGGCGGCGGAGAACGCGGCGCACCTGCCCGTCGGCGAGAGCATGGCCGCCTGGGAGAACCCGACGAAGTGGTAGGGGCTCAGCAGGACGTTCACTCCCCCGCACAGCGCCACCGCGCTGGTGCCGTCCCACAGGGTGCGGCACGCCCGGTCCAGGGCCACCAGCGAGGACGAACACGCCGTGTCCACCACCATGCTGGGCCCGCGCAGGTCGAAGAAGTGCGACAGCCGGTTCGCCGCGATGGACGACGCGCCGCCGGACATGGTGTAGGCGTTGACCGCCTCCGGGTGCATCATCTGCAGCCCGCCGTACGACGTGTCCGACACCCCGACGAACACGGCCGCGTCCGAACCGGCCAGCCGTGCGGGCGCGATGCCCGCGTCGTCCAGCGCCTCCACGGCCAGCTCCAGCAGCAGCCGGTGCTGCGGGTCCATCCGTGACGCCTCCTTGGGCGCGATCCCGAAGTACCCGGCGTCGAACCCGGCGACGTCGTCGAGGAATCCCCCCGCCGCCGTACGGCTCTTGCCCACGCGTGGCATCGACGCGTCGACGAACCGGCGCACGTCGAACCGGTCCGCCGGCACCTCGCCTACCACGTCCCGGCCCTGCTCCAGCACCTCCCACAGCCCGGACAGGTCGCCGACGCCCCCGGGCAGCCGGCACGACACCCCGACGACCGCGACCGGACGACCGGCGGAACCGGCAGGCCGGGACGGCAGTTCGGCCATGGCACCCCCCACGCGCACCAGGAGCGAGAAACCCCATAACGAGACAACGAACCCCACAATGGGCTACCCCAGGCGAACCGCCCACTCACCCGGCCGGCCGACCGGAAGTGCGTTCGGCCGCCACGGTTCCTTCGTGCGCAGGGAACGTCCACCGGCCACGAGACGTCGGCGGTCAGGCACTCGGAGACACGAGGACTTTCCTTCGGCGGAGTCACGCGATCCCGAACCGGTCGTCCGCCGACGTGGTCCCCGGCGGCGGCGGACCGACCGGTGACCCGTTGGTTCACGGTGGTGCCGACGGCTTCCGGATGTAGCCGTACTCCTGTCCGACAGGGCTGTTGCCACACCAGTGGGGCGGGAGCACCGTTCGAGGAAGTCCCTTCCCCGTAGCACAGGGCCGGTGGAACCTCATACGCCCCCGGGGCAGACAAGGAGGCCGGGATGGACGGACCTGCCGCATTACCGTCAGCACCCCAAGAACGGGCGCAGGACATTCTCGAACAGGTCGGTGTGTTGATCACCCCGTCGTTACGGGAGGCGGTGGAGCGGCTGCCAAGCAGGATCCGGCACCTTGCCGGGTGCCATTTCGGCTGGTGGGAGGCGGACGGCACGCGGCCTGCCGGGAAGCAGGGCAAGGGACTGCGGCCGGCGCTGGTGGTGCTGTCCTGCCAGGGCGTCGGTGGGGACCATATGGCCGCTCTGCCGGCGGCGGTGGCGGTCGAGTTGGTCCACAACGCGTCACTACTGCACGACGACATCATCGACGGGGACCGCATACGCAGGGGCCGCCCCGCGCTGTGGGCCGCGTTCGGGATACCGGCCGGGATCCTTGCCGGGGACGCACTGTTCTTCCTGGCCGCCGAGGTGCTCCTGGACGCGGGTGGGCCGCTGGCGGACACCGGGCCGGCCGAACTGAACAAGGCCGTGCAGAACCTGATCGAGGGCGAATACGCCGACGTGGTCTTCCAGGACCGCCCGGTCGTGTCCGTGCCGGACACCTCGGCGATGGCGCAGTCCAAAACCGGGGCGCTGACCGCCACGTCATGCGCTCTCGGCGCGCTCGCCGCGGGCGCCCACCAGGCAAGGGTGGAGCATCTGCGGGCCTTCGGGGCTCACCTTGGGGCGGCGTTCCAGCTCACCGACGATCTGCTGGACGTCTGGGGACACCCCGAGGCCACGGGCAAACCACGGTGGTCCGACCTGGCGGCGCGCAAGAAGACCGGCCCCATCGCCTACGCGCTCAACACCGAGAGCCCTGCCGGCCGTGCCCTGGGCCGTCTCCTCTCCTCGCCTCTCCCGCTGGACCAGCGGCAGTTGGAGCGGGCGGTCCGGCTGATGGAGGAGACCGGCGCCCGCACCTGGGCCCTGGGCGAGGCCCGCCGTCTCACCGATACCGCCCTTCGGCATCTCCGGGCCGCCACGCTTCGGCCAGCCGCTGCGGCTGCCCTGACCAGTCTGACCCGCCTGGCCACCGAACGCGACCAGTGAGCCCCGGGCTCTCGCAAGGAGGATCAGCCGTGACGCTCAACCCGGTCCCCGACGATTTCCTGACCTTCTACTGCCCCATCCCCGGTGAAGTCGGGCCTGACGGCGACAAACGCGTGGAGCGGACCCTGGCCTGGGTCCGGAGCTACGACTTCGGTTCAGGTGACGACATGGCCAACACCATGTACGCCCACACCGGCGTGACTCTGGTGACCCACCTGTTCCCCCACGCCACCGGAGATCTCGCCCAGGCCCTCGACGACTACAACACCTGGGCCTTCCTCGCCAACGACCTCACCGTCCCCGATCACCGCACCGTACGCACTACCGACGCCGTGAGGCTCATCGCCCGCTGGACCCAAATCCTGCGCATACCCCACATTTTCGACGACACCAGTCCGGGCGAAGCCGCCCTCGGCGACGCGCTGTCCCGTCTGCGACAGCTCACCACTCCGGTCCAGTTCGACCGGTTCGCCAAAGGGCAGGCGCGCTGGCTGTGGGGACAAGCCTGGGAAGCCCACGTCCGCGAGCACGACAGCCGCATGACGGTCAACGAACACCTCACCCTCGGTTACGCCGTCGGAGGCCCGGAAGCGACCCCACCGATCGTGGAGGTCGCGGAAGGCATCGAAGTACCCGAACGGGAACTCGCCTCCCTCCCGGTCCGAGCCGCCGTGGACGCCGCCATGACCACCGCGGTATTCGACAACCAGCGGTACTCCTACTTCAAAGAATCCGCACACGCTCAACCGAAACGCAGCATGTTCGACACCATCCTCCACAACAACCCGGGACGGACCCTCCAGGAGGCCATGCACGAAGGCGTTGCCATCCGCGACCGCGCCCTGGCCTGCTACCTCCGACTCCGCGACCGGATCCTCCCTCACGCCAGTCCCCAGCTACGCCAGTACCTCGCCGGACTCGACCTCGTACTCAGCGGCCATCTCACCTTCGCGGCCAAGGCCCTCCGCTACCTCACGCCCGGACACGCCGTCACCATCACCCCCACACCTCCCCCGCACCTGCCCACCGAACCACTGCCCTACCCGGCCGTCGCCTGGTGGTGGGACCAGATCGACCCGCACTCCGCCCGACAACGAGACCTGGGATAGGCGCCGTCCCGACCGGCCGTCGCCGGCTCGGGTCGAACTGCGGCGCCACGCCCGCGCAAGAGCCGCCGCCCGGCCAGGCACGTCTGGCACCTGTCGGTCCGTGCCGCACCGGAGGACCCCGTCCTCTCCGACGAGCAGTGGGGGGAGATCACCCGGCGCATGGTCGCGGCCACCGGCATCGCCCCGACGGTGACGACGCAGCCTGCCGGTGGGTGGCGGTCCACCACGCTGCTGGTGAGGTGGGTGCCGATCCGCTCGGCCAGGTGGCCGTCGTCGCCGGCGAGGTGGCGGGGGCTGACCGAGTAGGCGCGCGACGACGGGCGCGGGGCCCTTTCGTATGCCCCGCCGTCACACTTCCCCGATGCGCTTCGTCAGCGTTGGTGCAGCCACCGACTTCGCGGTGACCCGTCACCTGACGCGGTCGCCGCTCCTCATCCCCAGGACGTCCTCCATGCCCCAAAGACCCCGCGGCACCGTGCGGTTCGCCCTTGCCGCCGCCCTCGTCTCCTCCTTCGCCCCGGCCACACTTCTCACTTCGGCCCCGCCCGCCTCCGCCGCCTCGCTGGCGATGTGGGAGCGGATGGCCCAGTGCGAGAGCTCGGGCGACTGGACCGTCGTCAACCCCGAAGGCCCCTACTACGGCGGCCTCCAGATCATGAAGCCCACCTGGGACGCCTACAACGGCCGGGAGTTCGCCGAGTATCCGCACCAGGCGACCAAGAAGGAGCAGATCACCGTCGCGGAGAGGATCCTCCGGGGCTCCGGGGCGGGCCAGTGGGGTTCCTGCGCCCGTCAGAAGGGCCTGGTGAACGACGGCGTCGACCCGTACCCCCGTGCCACCCCGCCCGTCACCCGGGTCACGGGCCCGGAGGACCGCGGCGTCCTCAGCGGTACGGTCACGCTGTCCGCGTCCGTGGCCGAGGAGGAGGGGAAACCGGCCGGGGCCGCCTTCTTCGTGGACGGCCGCGCCGTCGGTACGGCGTCCGGGCCCGGGCCGGCGTACAGCGTGAGCCTGGACACCACGGCCCTGGCGGAGGGACCGCACACCGTGACCGCCCGCGCGGTCGACGACGCGGGCCGGACCGGGCCGACCTCCCCCGGCGCCGGCTTCTTCGTCGCCAACCGGGGCACGGCCGGGCAGACCACCGGCGACTTCGACGGTGACGGCAAGGCCGACCTGGCGATCCTCTACGGCTACGACCGGGAGGGCGAGGACAACCACACCGCACTGTGGACACTCCGGAGCACCGGCCGCGGCTCGTTCGCCGCGCCGGTGAAGGCGTGGGACAACCTCCAGGCCGGCAGCGGCTCCTGGAACTGGGCCGATTCCAAGGTGACGGCCGGGGACTTCGACGGTGACGGCAGGACCGACATCGCCGTCCTCTACGACGAGGGCCAGGACGACACGAAGCGGAACCGCACCGCCCTGTGGACCTTCACCAGCAACGGCCCCGGTTTCGACAAGCCGGTGAAGCGGTGGCGGACCACCCAGTCCTGGGACTGGAAGCGGTCCAAGCCGGTCGCGGCCGACTTCGACGGCGACGGCAGGGCCGACGTCGGCATCCTCTACGACGAGGGCCGGGACGCCGACGGCGACTTCCGCACCGCCTTCCACATCGCGTACGCCACCGCCGACGGCGTCCGGGAACCGAGGCGGGTGTGGGACAACGACGACCGCACCACCGGTTCGTGGAACTGGCAGAGCAGCAAGCCGGTCGCGGCCGACTTCAACGGCGACGGCAAGGCCGACCTCGGCATCCTCTACAACGAGGGCAGAGACGCCGGCGGCGACTTCCGCACCGCCTTCCACATCGGTTACGGCACCGCCGACGCGATCACCCGGCCGAAGCGGGCGTGGGACAACAACGACCGCACCACGGGTTCGTGGAACTGGCAGAGCAGCAAGCCGGTCGCCGCCGACTTCAACGGCGACGGCAAGGCCGACCTCGGCATCCTCTACAAGGAAGGCAAGGACCGGACCGGAAGCAACCGCACCGCCTTCCACATCGGCTACGGCCGCGCCGACGGCATCAACGCCCCCAAGCGCGCCTGGGACAACAACGACACCACCACCGGCAGCTGGAACGCCGACGCCGCCAAGCCCGCCGCCGGTGACTTCGACGGCGACGGCAAGGCGGACCTCGGCGTCCTCTACAACAAGGGCCAGGACAAGGACGGCAAGAACGAGGTCGCGCTGCACACCTTCGACGGCCGTGACGACGCGGTCTCCCGGCCGGTGAAGGTCTGGGACAACTCGGCCTCCACCAGCTGGAACTGGTACCGCAGCGACCTCGGCTGACCGGGGCCCGGCAGCTGCCGCCCCGCCGGGTTCCCGGCGGGGCGGCCGTGCTCTCCGCTCGCGGGGTGTGCCAGGACTCGTAGTGCGAGATGTTCTACGGGCCCCTACCAAGGGGGACGGCAGGGGCCCACGATGTACGGAGCCGAGGAGGGCCGGGGCCTGTCCCTGAACGGGCGGCATCCTGGCCGACGCGGCTACCGTCTGCTGGTGGCCTGACGGCCCGGCGTCACTTCAGGTGTCGGGTGAAGAACCGGGCCGCGGCGTCCCCCGCGAACTGCGGGACTCCGGTGTGCCCGCCCATGTTGGCGTGCAGGGTTTTCTCCTTGGAGCCGAAGGCGTCGAACAGATCCAGGGCCGCCTGCCGGTCGTTCCCCGCGTCGTCCCACTGCAACAGGACGTGCAGCGGAATGGTGACCTGCCGGGCCTCCTCGAACATGGCGCGAGGCACGAAACTCCCGGCGAACAGAACAGCGGCCGAGATCCGCGGCTCGACCACCGCGAGGCGAACGCCGATGGAGATCACTCCCCCCGAGTACCCGACCGGGCCGCCGATCTCGGGCAGCGCGAGGAGGGCGTCCAGGGCGGCCCGCCATTCCGGGACCGCCTTGTCGACCAGCGGGAGGACGAGGGCGTCGATGATCTCGTCGCTCACCGGCTCGCCGGCCTCCAGCGCCCGGCGCAGATCGGCGCGGGCCCGCTCGGCGGCGGGCAGGCGGGGCCGGTCGCCGCTTCCGGGGAGTTCGATGGTAGCCGTGGCGAAGCCGTCGGCCGCGGCGTGCCGGGCCCGGGCCGCCAGCCGGGGGTACGTCTTGCGCAGCCCGAGAGGAGGGGGGCCGAGCAGGATCAGCGGCGCCGGTGCGGGCGCGGATGCGGGCGTCCACAGGATGCCGGGGATGTCACCGAGGGTGAACTCGCGCTCGAGGACGGCGTCGTCGAGACGCTGTTCAGAGGTGAATTGCATGGTCGTGCCTTTCGGGAGTGCCATTGAACGGCGCTCCCGGGCGACCTATCGCCCGACCGTGACCCCGGAGGGGAGCACCCATGTCGATACTGCGTTCACGGGTACCACCTCCTCGTTCTCTCGCACGGCCGTCGGAAAGATAACAGTGGCCGCCGTGGTTCCGCCAGCGAGTTTTCGCGGAGGCGCCATGGCCGGACACCACGGCGTCGGAGTCACGCCTGCCACTGGTCGGGAAGCGCACGTCCCGCCGCGCAGGACCCTCCGGGCCTGGGCCCCGGGGATGCCATGGCCGGTTCCCCCGGGGCCCGTGGTGTGTCGGGGTCAGTTCTCTCAGGCCGCCGTGGCGGCAAGCCGGTCGGCGGCTTCGGCGTCGGTCATGTGCCGTTTTCGACGTTTTTGGTGATCCACGCACCGTTGTAAGTGGTTTTGCTCCACTGCTGGGAGAGACTCCCGGTGCAGGGCGCAGTTCTTATGGTGTCGCCGCTGCCGGTTTCGAGGCACCTGTTGGTCTGTACGTTATACATGAAGAAAATATTGAGCCACTCCGGAGCGATCGTTTGGACCCCCCACTGCTGGTAGGCGTTGTGCTTGTCCCAGGCGCAGCCTTTCGTGTAGACGTTGCCCTGGCCGTCGGAGTCCAGGCAAAGTTCCGTCTTCTCATTCTTGAACTGGCTTCCCACCGCCTGGATTCCGACTCCGGCGGCGCTCGCGCTGCCGGGCATACCGGCCGGCAACATCGCGCTCGCTCCCAGGACTGCTGCCAGCCCCGAAACAACGGTTCGCTTGCTCATGAGGTAACCTTTCGTGAATGCGCTGAAGAATGGCTTCCGTGCCGATTTTTCCGCGGGGCGCCCGACCGGAAAATCGGGACGGGCGATCTGAAACGCAGGCGAGTTGCCTCCGGAATTGCCGTATGCGCAGGCCCTCGGCCGGGGAATTCCGCCCGGCTTTCGCGGCACAACCGGATCCGGTGACGCCGGTTTCCCGCCTGCCGGGAAAGGCCGGAACCAGAGTCGGTGATGCCGTCCCGGCGGGAGAGCCCACGGACCGGGCTCAGATTCCCGAAGACGTGCCTGGCAGGCACATGGGGCTGCCTACCAGAGCCACCACTGCATGTACAAGGTTGCCCGTGCCATAAGGGCTCGTGTAGAGCTGCCCCTTGGCATTGGAATCCAGCGCCCTGCCGTTGGCGCCGTTCTTGAATATGTACCTCCCGCCGGGGAGCGTTACCGTCTCCCACCGCTGTGACGCCGGGGCGAATCGGGGGAACACGGCGCGGTTCTGACAGCATCGCCTTGGCCGACGGTTTCGAGGCATCTGCCAGTCTTCTCGCTCCTTACGTCCCGACCCTCCTTGTCGGACCCGAACATGCCCCACTGCTGGTACGGGTTGTCGTTTTCGCAGGATTTGGTGAAGGCGTTGCCCTTGGCGTCGGAGTCCAGGCACAGCCCCGTCTGCACGTTCTTGATCTGGTATTCGGTATCGCCGTCGTCGGCGGCGCTCGCGCTGCCGGACATGCCGCCCAGCAGCATGGCGCTCGCTCCCAGGACTGCTGCCAGCCCTGAAAGAACGGTCCGATTGCTCATGAGGAGACCTTTCGTGAGGTGGGTGTCGCGGCGCGGGCACGGCGCGTTCGCGAGACCGGCCGGCCCGCTCCCGGGGTGTCCGGCACGGGATGCGCCGGCGCACAAGTGGTTCGCGAAGTGGCGGAGCCGGGCGGCCGGGTGGGGCCGACCCCGCGTTCGTACGGCCTCAAGCCAACCCGACGCCAACCGGACGCAACAGGAAATCCCACCCGCAAAAGTAGGTTGCCGCATACTTTTGCGGATGGGGTCGCGCATCCGGTGGGGCCTGGCGTTGCGGGGGGCTTTGAGCACGGGTACGGAAACACCGGCCGACGGTGACTTCGGCGCGCTCCTGCACCGCCTGCGCAAGGGTGCCGGGCTTACGCAAGAGGAGCCGGCGCGGGCGGCGGGGATCAGTGTGCGGGCCCTGTCGTACATGGAACGCGGCCGCTCGCGCGGGCCGCAGCGCCGGACCGTGTCCGCCCTGGCCACAGCCCTGCGCCTGAGCCCGCAGGACGCGAGCGGAATGGAGCGCCTGGCGAGCCTGGGACGACCCCGCCGGCCTCCCACGACGGAGATACTGCCGCCTGCCGCTGGCCCGGAGGCCGTTGTGCCCGCGGGTACGCCCGACCTGCTGCCGCGGGCGCCGCGCGGCTTTCACGGGCGGTCGGCGGAGCTGGCCGCGGTGTCCCGGGCCGCCGCGGGCGAGGCGCCCGTCTGCCTGGTCATCGGACCCGCCGGGGTGGGCAAGACGGCGCTCGTGCTGCACTGGGCCCACCAGAGCCGTGCCGCCTTCCCCGACGGGCGGCTCTACGCGGACCTGCGCGGCTTCGGCGGCACGGGCGAGCCTTCTGTCATGGACGTGCTGCGCGAATTCCTGCCGGCGCTCGGTGTGGCGCACGGCCGGATACCGGAGTCGGTCAACAGCGCGGCCGCACTGTTCCGGTCGCTGGCCGCCGACCGCCGACTCCTCGTGGTGCTCGACAACGCGCGCGACTCCGAGCAGGTCCGACCGCTCCTGCCCGGCGGGCGCCACTGCGTCACCGTCGTCACCAGCAGACACCGGCTGCCGGGACTGATCGTCACCGACACCGCCCGGCCCGTCGCCGTGGACGTGCTCGGGTCGACAGACGCCACGATGCTCCTGGCCGGGGTCCTGGGCGCCGACCGGGTACGCGTGGAGCCGGCGGCCGCGCGACGGCTGGCCGAGCTGTGCGGCGGACTGCCCCTGGCACTGCGGGTGGTGGCCGCCCGCCTGGCGCAACGGCCCACCTGGCCGCTGGGCGCGATGGCCGCCGAACTGTCCGACGAGAGGCGCCGGCTGAGCCTGCTCGACTTGGAGGACACCAGCGTGCGAGCGGCGCTGCGACTGACGCTGCAACAACTCCCCGACCGCGTCACCCGCCTGTTCGCCCACCTCGGCTGCCACCCCGGCACGCACCTCGACCGGTACGCCGCGGCGGCCCTGGCGGACACCGACCCGGCAGCCGCCGAGGCATGCCTGGAGCGGCTGGCCGCCGCGCACCTCGTCACGGAGACGGCGCCCGGCCGCTGGACGATGCACGATCTCGTGCGGCTCTACGCACGCAGCCTGGACACGGGGCCCGATGCGCTCAAGCGCGTACTCGACCACTACCTCGCCACGGGCCTGGCGGCGGTGGCCGCCGCCGAGCCCGGCAACGAGGAGTGCTTCCCGCTGCCCGAGGACTTCCTGCCGCCCGCCGCCGTACGCGAGTTCGGCGACCGGTCCGCCGCCGTGGCCTGGTACACGGCCGAGCGGGACGACCTCACATCGGCAGTGGCCGCGGCGCACGCCGCCGTCCTCAGCACGCGGTGGCGTACGCGCGGATGGTCCGGGCGGACCACGCCCGCCGGACTCTGCGCATACGCGCCCAGCGCCTGGCCCAGGCCACCACCGATCCCACCGGCCCCAACCCGGTCAACGCCGCCCTTACCGAGGCCGACGCACTGACCGGGTTCCTGGACGACCTCGCCGGCCGGTTCCCCGGCACCCCGGCTCCCTCCCGCGCACCCCGCTGCCCCCGCAACCACGACGTGATGGTGGTGAGGAGGCGCTGTCCGAAGAACGGCTGCTGCCGGCCGCCGTCACCGCGCACCCGGACGAGCTGACGACCACGCGGTGGCTGCAGGCCGACGACTTCACCCTGCCCCTGCACCACGCCCTCTTCCGTGGCCTGACAACCCTGGCCCACCGGGGTGAACCCATCGATCCGGTCACGGTGGTGGGAGGCACAGCACCGCGGCCTCCTCACCGCCGACCTCACGCCGGCCGGCCTCATGGCCCTGGTATCGGCCCCGGTCGGCTCGCCGGAACACTGGGGTGAGTACATCCTCCAGCGTGCCCTGCTCGCGCACGCCCACCTCGCCGCCCTGCGGATCCAGGCGTTCACGGACGATCCGGCAAACAGCCCCCACCGCCTCATCACCGGCAGCCGCCGCGCCCTCGCAGAGCTGACCGCCGTCCGGGCCCGGTGGCAGCGTGCCATCGCGCCCCAGCGCCACCGACTCGCCCTCTCACACCTCCTGCACCGACAGCCGCCCGGGCCGGATCGCTCCGCGTCACCGGCGGGACCTCCCTCAGCGCCCACCTCCGAGGCGCCTCGGTGCCCTCCAAGCCGCTGGCGGCCACTCTCCAGGCGTTGCGAGATGTCCACAATCGCCCAATTCTTCCGGTGATCTTGGTCCCCAGCGATACAGGGCCTGATCAGCGGTTTTTCCGGCCCGTGGTCCCCAAGTGGCCTCCGGGCGCCTGACGACCCATCAGGTCACCCCATCGCGAGACCAACGCAAAACACCCTCTGACCTGCGGTTTTCCACAGATCAGAGGGTGTTTTCCCGGTCGGGACGGCGGGATTTGAACCCACGACCCCTTGACCCCCAGTCAAGTGCGCTACCAAGCTGCGCCACGTCCCGGTGCTCGTCCGGCCCGGGCTGGTGCCCTTGCCGACCGCGCAAGAGAACAATACCGCACGCCGTGGGGTGGTCGCGCACGGATTGGCGGGCGGGGGCGGGGTGGGGCCTGGGTACCGGGTATCCGGTCCCAGGGCGCGGTGCTGGAGATGAGTAGCGGTACTCATGTCGGCCGTGGCCCCGGTCCGGGACGCTGCCGGGCATGAGTACTCCATCGATACAGCGGCCGACGACCACCGCGTTCTACATCCAGGCCGCCCTCTCCTTCGGACTGTCGCTGGTGGCGCTGGCGGTCGGGATCGTGAAGCTGCCCGTGGGGGCCTGGGAGCGGGGGTTCCTGGGGCTGGGGCTGATCTTCGTGGTGTCATCGGCGTTCACGCTGGCCAAGTGCGTGCGGGACCGGCAGGAGGTGGACGAGATCGCCAACCGGGTCGACAAGGCGCGGCTCGACAAGCTGCTCATCGAGCAGGACGCGTTCAAGGTGGAGGGGTTGTGATCGGCCCGCGTGATCCTCGGGGCGGCAATCCGAGGGGGCGGTGATCCGAGGGGCGGTGATCCGAGGGGCGATGGTTCGGTCTTTGGGGTGTTGACCCCGGCCCCCCGCACCGTGAACGATGATCCGATCCGGATCTTCCTCTCACGCCCCGTGCAACTCCCGCACCCCAGGAGGACAGTTGGACGTCCAGGGCCCCTCGGGCACTCGCCTCTCTCCCCTCTCCCGGCGCAGATTCCTCCAGGCCACCGCGGGCACCGCCGCCGCGGCCGGGATGACCGGGGCGGTCGGGGTGGTTCCGACGCCGGCGGAGGCGGCACCGGCTGCCGCGGCCGGAGCGGCGGCCTCCGGGGCGCCCGTGCTGTCCTTCACCGCCGCCACCAACGGTTCGGCGTCCCTCTTCGGCGACCGCGTCGTGGCCGAGGTGCAGAACGTCCTCTGGTCGCTGCCCCGCAAGGGCGGGGACGCCGTGGCGATCACCCCACCGGACCTGGAGCCGACCCGGCCCGTGCACTCCCCGGACGGCCGGCTGCTCGCCGTCTGCGCGTACCGGGGCGGCGGCTTCCACATCTGGACCCTCCGCCCCGACGGGACGGGGCTGCGGCAGCTCACCGAGGGTCCCTGGGACGACCGGGGCCCGGCCTGGTCCCCCGACGGCACCCGGATCGCGTTCGCCTCGGAGCGCCAGGGCGACCCGGTGGCCGGCAGCCCGTACCGGATCTGGACGGTGGACGTCCGGACCGGCGCGCTGACCCGGGTGACCGGGCTCACGGACCAGGACGGGCCGCTGCAGGACGGCGCGTGGGAGGACTTCGACCCGGTCTGGTCGCCGGACGGCAAGCGGCTGCTGTTCGTCCGCGGCCAGGCGACCAAGGACGCGCTGGTGTCCCGGACGGTGGCGTCGGTGCCCGCCGACGGCCGCGGCCCGGTCCGCGTCGAACACACGGAGACGGCGAAGGCACAGGTCATGACGCCCGCCGTGAGTCCGGGCGGGCGGCTGGCGTACCTGCGGACGACCGCCGCCCCCACCGCGTCCTGCACCCTGGTCGTGGACGGCGCGGCCGTGCCCGTCGACGGCGACGTGGAGCCGGTGCCGCCGCGGTGGATCTCCCGCGACGAGCTGCTGCTGACGGTGGAGGGCCAATTCCGGGTCGTCCGGCTGACGGCGGCCGGTGGCGGCAAGGATCCGGGAGCGACGACCGTCGCCACCGTCCCGTTCACCGCGAAACTGCCGGTCGACCGGCCGCGCTACCGCGTCAAGCGGTACGACGTCGAGGTCGGCGGGGTCGGCCGGGTGCGGGCGGTACACCTGCCCGCGCTGTCGCCGGACGCCCGCCGGGTCGCGTTCGCCGCGCTGAACGCGCTCTGGGTCGCCGACGTCGACGGCGGCGCGGCGCCCCGCCGCGTGGTGCGCGCCGACGTCACCCGCTACCTCCTCGGCCCGTCGTGGACGCCCGACGGCAAGGCGCTGGTCTACGCCGACGACCGCTCGGGGCTGCTCGCCGTCCGCCGGCACGACCTCGGCTCCGGGGAGGACACCGAGCTGGCCGGCGGCGGCCGGGTGAGCCCGGCGCTCTCCCCCGACGGCACGCGGCTGGCCTGCCTCGACCTCTCCGGCAACCTCCTGGTCCGCGACCTCGCCGCCGGCACCGACCGGGTGCTGGCCGCGCCGATGGGCGGCGGCGGGCTGCCGGGCCGGCCCAGCTGGTCGCCCGACGGGCGGTACGTCGCGTACTGCGACCGCAATCGGCTGAACCAGCGCTTCCGCGAGGGCTACAACCTCATCCGTGTCATCGACACGTCCGACGGCACGTCCCGGCTGCACGCCCTGGCCCCGCACGCCTCGGTCTCCGACCGCTACGACTCCGGGCCGGTGTGGTCGCCGGACGGCCGCCACATGGCGGTGATCAGCGAGTCCGCGCTGTGGCTGCTGCCCGTGAAGCCCGACGGCACCCCGGCGGGCGCGCCGCGCCGGCTGACCGAGGAGGCGGCGGACCACCCGTCCTGGTCGGCGGACTCGCGCCGGATCCTCTACCTGTCGGCCGGGAAGCTGCGGCTGCTGGACGTCGACAAGAACACCACCCGTACCGTCCCCGTCCGGCTCGACTACCGCCGCCCGACGCCCGTGGACACGGTCGTGCACGCCGGCCGGTTCTGGGACGGCACCGGGGACACCGTCCGGGAGGACGTCGACGTCCTCGTCCGCGACGGCCGGGTGCGCTCCGTCGAGCCGCACCGGGCGGGGCGCGCCGCGCGGCGCCGGGTGGACGCGTCCCGGCGGACGGTCCTGCCCGGCCTGTGGGACGCGCACACCCACCCCTGGCAGATCACCTACGGCGGCCGGCAGACCGCCCTCCAGCTCGCGTACGGCATCACCACGGCCGTCTCGCTCGGCGGCGCCTCGTACGAGCAGGCCCGGATCCGCGAGGCCGTGAACGCCGGCGACCTCGCCGGGCCGCGCCTGCTGACCTGCGGCGAACTGCTGGACGGCAGCCGGGTCGCGTACAGCATGGGCCGGGCGCACCGCACCCGCGAGGGCCTGCGCCGGTCGCTGTCCCGGGCCTCGGCCCTGGACTGGGACTTCGTGAAGACGTACGTCCGCGCGCCCGGCTGGGTGATCGAGGAGGCGGCCCGGCACGCCCACGACGTGCTGGGGGTGCGCACCGGCTCCCACCTCTGCACCCCGGGCGTCCAGCTCGGGCAGGACCTGACGACCCATCTCCAGGCCACCCAGCGGCTGGAGTTCGGGCACGCGACGTCGGCGAGCGGGCGGGCGTACGAGGACGTGCGGGAGATCTACACCCGGACGGACTTCCACATGATCGCGACCATCTTCACCTCGACCCCGCTGATCGGCGAGCAGCCGGGCCTCGCCGAGGACCCGCGGGTGACGCGGCTGATGCCGCCGTGGGACGTGGACCTCGTCCGCAAGACCGCCGCCGAACGGCCGACCGGCGACCAACTGGCCACCCTCCGCACCGAGGTGGACGTCTACCGGCGGATCCTCTCCGGCGGCGGTCTCGTCGCCCTCGGCACGGACGCCCCGCTGGTCCCCGTGGGCCTCTCCCTGCACATGGGCCTGCGCGCCCTGCACCGCCACGGCCTCTCCCCCGCCGAGGCGCTGCGCACGGCGACGGCCGTCCCGGCCCGGGTGTTCGGCGCGGAACGCGACCTCGGCACGCTGGAGACGGGCAAGCTCGCCGACATGACGATCGTCGACGGCGACCCGTTCACCGACTTCGACTCGCTGGTGCGGACGGAGTCCGTGCTCCGCGGCGGCCTCCCCTTCGAGCAGCGGAAGCTCCTCGACGCCTACGCCGGCGACGCGGCCCCGGCGGCCCGTCACGGCAGCTCGACGCACGGCGAGTGGCCGGCGGTCGGACGGCTGCTGCGACGGGACTCGTGCTGCGATCCAGGGCACTGAGGGTCCAGGCTGCGCCGGCCCCCGAGCCCTCGGGCCCATCCGCGCGGCGGTCCCCGGCCGGACGACCGGGGGCCGCCGCGCGGCGGTTCACGCGGGAAGGGGCCGGTTCACGCGGGAAGGAGCCGTCGGCGCCGCCCGGCCACCACGGCGGCCGGGCACCACGGCCCCGGGAGCGGCAATTGGCCTGATACGTGGTGTCGCCGGGAGACGGGCGAGTCATAGGTTCGCCGGGTATTCCCGACTTTCCGGAGGTACATCATGAGACGGCACATCCTCACCGGCGCGCTCGCCACCGCCTGCCTGATCGTCCCCTTCCAGGCCCACGCCGCGGCTCCGGCCGCGCCGGTCGCGCAGTCGTCGGCCACCGTGTGGGACAAGTGCGAGGCCGCCCTCGACTCTCCGCACGAGTCCCATACCAACCCGGACGTCATCAACGTCCACGCCGACCTCAAGGGCTGCAAGAAGAAGATGCCGGAGTACTCGATCTCCGTCACCCTCTTCAAGGAAGGCACCCAGGTCGCGCACGACACCGGTTCGGGAAAGAACAAGTTCAAGGCGCGGGTCGTCGCCAACTGGCCGCCGCCGAAGGGCGAGTGTCACTCCTACTCGGCCAAGGCGACCTTCACGATCACGGCCGACGGGAAGGCGCACACGGCCACCCTGGAGAACCACAGCCAGGGCAAGATCTGCATCAAGAAGTAGGCACGACCACGGCCGGTACGGCCACCGTGCCTACCGGCCCCCACCGACCACCGGCGAGGCGAACGACATGAACGGCCACACCCTCTTCCTCGCGGTCACCGACCGGACGGGACGGACGGAGCCGACTCCCGGGGCCGAACCGGCCTTCGCCCTCACCACGCTCGCCGTGGACACCGGACGTCTGGAGGAAGCCGAGCACCGCGCGGCCGACGCGCTCGCCGGGCTCGCACCCGGCGCGGACTGGATCGGCCTGCCCCCGTCCGTACGACGCCAGGTCGTCGAACGGGTCCGCGCGGTGCCGCACTACGCGGTCGATCACACCGAGCACGACCGCGACCCGGCCCGCTCCGCTTCCCCCCTGGCCGACTGCCTGAACAGCCTCGCCACCGGCGGGGCCCTGGCCGAGATCACCGGGCGGCCGTACACCGTCTACCTCACCGGTGGCCTCCTCCTCGGCGAAGCCGCCTCGGCCCCCCTCCTCGCCGGAGCCAGGGCCGTGCACCCCGACGCCGAGGCCCGCTTCCCCGCCCTCGCCCGCCTCACCGCCCTCCTCGCCACGGCCGCCGCGCCCTCGGCCGACGCCGCCGTCGTCGACGAGGAAGACCTGTACGACGCCTTCGACCGGTACACGCTCGGCGGCCTGGCGTGAGCGGAACGCGTCGCCGTCGGGACGGCCGGTTCCGTCGACCGCGCACCCGGCCCGCCTTCCGGCCTTCGACAGGGCCGGGAGGAGCGGGTGTCGCTTTCACCCGGTCCCCTGAACCGCCCGGAGGAACCCGCGGACCGCGGTCGCCGACTCCTCCGGTCTGCGCAGGTGCACCCAGTGGTCCGCGTCCAGTTCGACGAGGGTCGTGCCTGGGCGGCGGGCGGCCATCTCCCGGGCCTGGGCGGTGGGCAGCACCGCGCTCGCCGTTCCGTGCAGGAGCAGCGCGGGACAGTCGGAACCCGACCACTGGCTCCAGTGGTCCCCCAGCACACGGGCGTCCGAGTCGACCATGTCCTCCGGATGGCATCCGAGCCGCCAGCCGTCGCCGTACGGCCGCAGTCCGTTCTCCAGCAGCGGAGCCAACGTGCCGCAGGCGGCCAGGAGTTCCTCGCGTGTCGGGGCCTGGTACGGCAGCCCCAGCAGGAAGGACAGCGGGACGGGTGTGACGACGGGCAGGGAGGCGGGTCCGTCGATGTTCACCAGGGCGCTGACCGTGCCGGGCCGGCTCGCGGCCAGGTGATAGCCGTTGACGGCGCCGAGGGAGTGCCCGAGGACGGGCAGTGGGTGACGGTCGAGGCCCAGGTGGGCCAGCAGCAGGCGGAAGTCGTCGAGGTAGCCGTCCCGGTCGTACCGGCACGCCCGGTCGGAGTCGCCGTGCCCTCGCTGGTCGGGCGCGATCACCCGCCATCCGTCGGCACCGAGCACGGCGGCGAGTTCCGCGAACTCGGCGCCCTCGCCGAGGTGTCCGTGCAGCGCGAGCAGGGGCCGACCCCCGGCGGGCGCGAAGTCGAGGTAGGAGAGGCGTCGGCCGTCGGGGGTGGTGAGGTGGGTGCGGACGGTTCGGCGGGAAGCGGGTCCGTTCGGCATGGCTTCACCGTACTGATGGACCGACGCCGGGCGACGCGGCCGGGTCGCGTCCGTAGGGCGGCGGCCGGACGCAACCGCGGGTGGCAGCGAGGTGCGCGACGGACTCCCCGGCCGGTGCCGTCTCTCAGAGGCCCCTGACGCCGCACCGCCCGCACACCGTCGGCGGTGAACCGCCGCCGGGCGCGGGCCCGTAGCCGTCGCCGCCCGGCTCCCCGCAGGCCCGGCACGTGGGCGGGTGCGTCCCGTCCGCCGGCGGGGTCCAGTGGATGACGTGCTCGATCACGGCCGGCAGCGGCGCGGTCGGGTGGACGACCGGGTCGGGGCAGAAGGCGATGTTGTTCCAGCCCCGCCGCCAGGCGCGCCATCCGTGCGCGGCGCGCCAGGCGTCGCCGGTCGGTTCGTGGCGTCGTCCCAGCGCCTTGTCCGCCCGCCGGTCCGCCGCGCGGTCGCGGACGTGGGCGAGCCAGAGGCGCCGGGCGGCGTGGAGTTCGTCGGCGGCGCGGATCAGGGCCGCGGGGTCGTGCTCGACGTTTCCCGGGATCCGCGCGCTCAGGGTGAGGTGGTGGTACGTGGCGCGGAAGCCGTAGGGCGCGAAGTGCACCAGGCAGGAGCGCAGGTCGGAGCGGCGGGTCCGGGCCGGGAGGCGCTCGTCGTGGACCCGCCGCAGATGCACGGTGAAGCTGCTCAACCGGGCGGCCCCGCCTCAGCGTTCGGTCGCGAGGTCGAGTCGCGCCGCGGGTGCCGGGGCCCGGCCGGCGCCCTGCTCCTCGGGGGCCGCCGCCGCGACGGCCTGCCACCAGGCGTCCGGCCGCAGTCCCGCGGCCGGTTCGAACGGCTGGCCGGGGCGGGGGACGGCGTAGCGGACGCCGGCGCGGCGGGCGGCGGTGACGGTGCGTTCGGCGGGCTCGTCCCAGGGGTGCGGGGCGAGGTTGAAGGTGCCCCAGTGAATGGGGAGGAGGACGCCGCGCTCGGCGGGGGCGGAGCCCTGGAGGTCGAGGTGGGCGCGCAGGCCCTCCTCCGGTTCCATGTGGATGTCGGGCCAGAACTCGCTGTACGCGCCGATCTGGATCATCGTGGCGTCGAACGGGCCGTAGCGCTCGCCGATGCCGGCGAAGCCGGGGAAGTAGCCGGTGTCACCGCTGTGGAAGACGCGGTGCCGGGGGCCGGCGATGACCCAGGAGGCCCAGAGGGTGTGCTGGGTGTTGCGCAGCGCGCGCCCGCAGAAGTGGCGGGCGGGGGTGGCGGTGAGGGTGAGTTCGCCGACGAACGTCGTCTCGTGCCAGTCGAGTTCGGTGATCTGCCCCGCCGCGATCCCCCAGTGCTCCAGGTGCGCGCCGACGCCGAGCGGTACGACGAACTCCGTTCCGGTCCGGGCCAGCGCGCGGACGGTGGGCATGTCCAGGTGGTCGTAGTGGTCGTGGGAGATGACCACGGCGTCCACCCGCCCGGTCTCGGCGAGCGGTATCGGCACCGGGTGCAGCCTTCGCGGGCCCGCGAAGGCGAACGGCGAGCAGCGCTCGGACCAGACGGGGTCGATCAGCACCCGGTGGCCGTCGATCTCGGTCAGCACGCCGGAATGGCCCATCCAGGTGAGCCGCAGCCCCGACTCGGCGGGTTCGGCCAGGTCGGCGACGGTCGTGGGGTGCACGGGGATGGCGTGGGCGGGGGCGCGGCGGACCCGCTCCTCCTTGCGGAAGTAGGTGGGCAGGAAGCCCAGCATCGAGCGGGTGCTCGGGGTCCGCTCGGGGCCCGGGGGGTTGACGAAGACGCCACCCGCGAAGTGCGGCGAGCGCCGGATGCGGGCCATCCGCTCCCCCGACGGGTCGGCGCCGAAGGCGGCCGGGCGGAGCGCGTCGAGGGGGATTCTGGGGACGCGGAAGCCGGTCACGGCACCTCCAGGCGTGGGGAACGGTCCGTCTCATTATCGGACGGCCGCGCCCGCCCGCGCCATCGTTGATCGTTTTCTCGCCGGAGGGGCGGCCGTCCCGCCGGGGGACGGCCGACCCGGGGGCCGGACCGGGAGCGAAGGTCAGACCGGGAGCGGAGCGTCCGCGGCGACCAGCCCGCTCTCCCGCAGGTCCGCCCAGAACGCGGCCGGGACGGCCTCGTTCAGCGCGGCCGTGTCCTCGGCGATGCGGCTGGGCCGGCTGGCGCCGGGGATGACGGCGGCGGCGGCCGGGTGGGCGAGGGAGAACTGCAGGGCGGCGGCCTTGATGCTCACGCCGTGCCGGCCGGCGAGGGCCGTGAGCCTGCCGACGCGCTCGACGATCTCCGGCGGGGCCTGCTGGTACTCGAAGTGGGTGCCGCCGGCGAGGACGCCGGAGCTGTACGGGCCGCCGACGACCATGTCGACGTTCCGCTCCTGGGCCATGGGCAGCAGGCGGCCCAGCGCGTGCTCGTGGTCGAGCAGGGTGTAGCGGCCGGCGAGCAGGAAGCCGTCGGGCCGGGGCTCGTCCAGGGCCAGGGTCAGCTCGATGGGCTCGGTGCGGTTGACGCCCAGGCCCCACGCCTTGATGACGCCCTCGTCCCGCAGCCGGTCCAGGACGCGGAAGGCCCCGGTGCGGGCCTCCTCGAACTTCCCCACCCACGCGTCGCCGTAGATGTCCTGGGCGATGTCGTGGACCCAGACGATGTCGAGGCGGTCGACGCCCAGGCGCTTGAGGCTGCCCTCGATCGAGCGCTCGGTGGCCTCGGCGGTCCACTCGTGGAGCACCTTGTTCGGGTTGCCGTGCTGGAAGAGGCCGCCCTTCTCGCCCAAGTCGGGGACGTCGGTCTCCGGTTCGTCGAGGATGACCCGGCCGACCTTGGAGGAGAGCACGTAGGAGTCGCGGGGCTTGCCGGACAGCACCTTGCCCAGGCGCTCCTCGGCCAGGCCGGCGCCGTAGACGGGGGCGGTGTCGTAGAAGCGGATGCCCTGGTCCCAGGCCGCTTCCACGGTGGCGAGGGCGTCCTCCTCGGGGATCGCGCGGAACATGTTGCCGAGGGGGGCGGTGCCGAACCCGAGCCGGCCGGGAAGGATTTCCTTGAGGGACATGGGGGTGCCTTTTCGATCGGTGTCTGCGTTGCGCGGCGGCCCGGACGCGGGGCTTACTTGCGCACGCCGCTTAGTCGCTCCGACAATAGTTGCAGACGCGGGTTAATGCAAACGCCTTACAATCCGCCGCTCCCCGCCTCAGAACCCGCTGACCCTGAGCGTGACGTTCAGCCGCCCGGTCAGCCCGAGCCCCGCCGGAGCCGTACCCGGGAACGTCCGGGTCACACCGTGGTACGCGAACCGGGACGGGCCGCCGAACACGAACAGGTCGCCGCTGCGCAGCTCGACGTCCGTCCAAGGGCGCGTCCTGGTCTCCGTGTTGCCGAACCGGAACACGCAGGAGTCACCGAGGCTGAGCGAGACGACGGGGGCGGCGGACTTCTCGTCGCCGTCGCGGTGCAGGCCCATCCTCGCCCCGGCGTCGTAGAAGTTGACCAGCGCGATGTCGTACGGCTCGGGACCGGGCGGCGTCCCGTACGCGCGCGCCACCGCGTCGCGGGCCAGCGCGCCGAGCCAGTGGGGGAACGGCTTGACGGGGGCGCCGTCGCCGTCGACGACCGTCCGGGCGTACCCGTACGGGTACCAGTGCCAGCCGAGGCAGACCGTGCGGACGGACATCGCGCCGCCGTTCGGCATCCGGACCGTCCGCAGACCCGCGGGTGGCCTCGCCCACTCCCGGCAGGCCCGGAGGAGCCGCTGCTGCGCGGCCTCGTCCAGCCAGCCGGGGACGTGCACGGCTCCCGGCGCCACCTCGACGCACGGGCGGGGGAACAGCTCGTCGTGCATGGGTCCAGGCTAGGCGCACCTGGTCGGGCAGGGGGGCGGGGGCCGGCGCGCGGACCCACAGAGCCGGCGCGCGCGACCTCGCGGGACCAGCACGCGCGACCCCGCAGGACCGGCACGCACAAGCCGGGGAAATCCCTTCCCGAAACCTGTCACATCCGCGCCGCCTCGCCCGTCCCCCTCCCGCAAGCGACCGAAGAACACGAACCGGCGGCCGGGATCGACGTCCCGCCGCCGGTCCGAGCGACCCGAGAGGAGCGGCACCGCCATGGCCCGCATCCCCCTGAACCCGCCCGCCACCCCGCTGACCCGCCTCGCCGCCCGGTACTGCCGCCGCGCCTACGGCAAGGTGCTCGACCCGGTCCTGGCCATGGGCCACCACACCGGGGTACTGCTGGCCACCTCCGTCTTCGAGCTGGCCGCGGTCCGCTGGAAGCGGCTCGACCCCGGCCTGAAGGCGCTGGCCGTGATGGCCTCGGCGGCGTCCATCGGCTGCTCCTGGTGCATGGACTTCGGCTACTGGGAGAACCGGCAGCACGGCATGGCACACGAGAAGCTCCGCGACGTGCCGCGCTGGCGCGACAGCGACGTCTACACGCCGCTGGAGCGTGACGTGATGGAGTACGCGGAGGCGATGACGGCGACTCCGCCCACCGTGGACGACGCCCTGGTGGAGCGGTTGCGGCAGCACCTGGACGACGCCCAGCTCGTCGAGCTGACGCAGATGATCTCGGTCGAGAACCTCCGCTCCCGCACCAACGCCGCGCTGGGACTGGCCAGTCAGGGCTTCAAGGACAGCTGCGACATCCCGGCCGGGGGGCCGGTCACCGACCGCCCTTGACCCCCACCCCGCCGTAGAAGCCGACCCGGGCCAGCTCGGCCGGGGTCGGCGGCTCGCCGTCCGGGTGCCAGAGCGGCACCTGGACGACGCCGGGGTCCAGCAGCTCGAAGCCGTCGAAGAACGGGACGATGTCCGCGTACGTCCGCAGCGTCACCGAGGCCGTGGCGTTCTTGTACGCGTCGGCGGCGGCCCGGGCGGCCTCGCTGTGGAAGTCGGTGGTGCCGTGGCTGAGGACGAGGCAGCTGCCCTCGGGCAGCGCCTCGGCCAGGGCGGCGACGATCCCGGCCGGGTCCTCCTCGTCCGGGATGAAGTGCAGGATGGCGACGAGCAGCAGGGCCACCGGCTGATCGAAGTCGATCATGCGGCGCAGCTCGGGGTGGGCGAGGATCCGCTCCGGCTCGCGCACGTCGGCGAGCAGGAAGCTCGCGTTGCCGTTGTTGGTCAGCTTGGCCCCGGCGTGTGTCGCCACGATCGGGTCGTTGTCGACGTAGACGACGCGGACGTCGGGATCGGCCTCCTGCGCCACCTCATGGGTGTTGGGGGAGGTGGGGATGCCGGTGCCGATGTCGATGATCTGGCGCACCCCGCTCTCGACGACCTTGCGCACGGCGCGCAGCAGGAAGTCGCGGTTGGCCCGGGCGCCGGGGCGTATGTCGGGTATGACCTCGATGAAACGTTCCGCCGCGGCGCGGTCGACCTCGTAGTTGTCCCAGCCGCCGAGGTAGTAGTCGTACATCCGGGCCGGGTGCGGCCGACTGGTGTCGATCTCCTCGGCCGCGAATCCCCCGCCGCCCGTGCCCTGTTCCGTCACTCCCTGCCCCTTCCGAACTGTGCGGATCCCGCAACCCCCGGTCCGATGCCGGTCGTTGCGGCTGTGCGACGGTCCGGCACCGGCGGCCCGGCCGGTGGGTTCCCCTCCCCCGGACCGGCCGACGGCCGTACCGCTTCCCCTGCTTGAGCCCGAGTCCCTGCTTGAGCCCGAGCCCTTGCCTGAGCCCAGGTCTTTGCCCGAGCCCCGCTCCTCGCTTGAGCCCCACTCCGCCGTACCCGCCGGTTCTCCGCCGGCACCCCCGTGGCCCGCGGTTCACCGTACGGGCGCCACGGCACCGGGACGACGCCGGGGTCCCGTCGCGCGGACCCCTCGTCGCGTCCGGTGCGCGGCACCGGCGGAGCGGGACGCCTACTGCCGTCGTCAGCGGCCCGACGCGCTCCGAGAGCCGCCGGAACTCCCTGCGCCGCCCGGCCGTCGGCCCGCCGCCGCTCCCCCGCTCACGTCCGCGGCCCCTCCGCCGCGCCGGCGAGCAGGAAGTCCGCCTCGCCGGCCTTGGCCCCCCTGATGAACGTCTCCATTTCGCTGTGCGTGTAGATCAGCGCGGGCCCCTCCGGGTCCGTGGACTGGCGCAGGGCGACCCGGCCGTCTCTCAGGCGCATGACCTCGACGCAGCTTCCCCCGTTGCCGCCGCTCCACGGCTTGCGCCAGCCCTCGGTGCCGAGGTCGGTGGCGGGCATGCCGTTGTATATGCGATCCATGGTTCAGATCTCCTTACGAATGCCACCCAGGAATGCCTTGGTGGTGTGTGCCGGCGCGGCCTGCGCGCACATCCGGTCCAGTGCCTCTAGGAAGGCCGAGACGTCTTCGCGCTGGTCGAAATAGGAGGCGCCGATGAGGTTCTCGGCGTACGCGATGTCCGGGAGCTCCTCGATGGGGAACCGGAAGATGTGGAACGGCCCGTACATCGCCGGGTGCGGCCCGGCGGCGTACGGGATGACCTGGAGCCGTACGTTCGGCAGGGCGGTGGCCTCGATGAGCCGGTCCACCTGGGCCCGCATCACCTCGGGACCGCCGATGGGGCGGCGCAGCACCGTCTCGTCCATCACCACCCACAGCAGGGGTGCCTTCTCCCGGACGAGCAGGTTCTGCCGTTCGCGGCGGACGGTGACGGCCCGCTCGATCTCGGCGTCCGGCGCGTGCGGCTGCCCGGCGCGGAGCACCGCGCGGGCGTACGCCTCCGTCTGCAACAGCCCGGGGACGTAGTGCGGTTCGTAGGCGCGGATGAGGTTGGCCTCCCCCTCCAGGCTGACGAACGCGCTGAACCACTCGGGGAGCACGTCCCGGAAGCGGTGCCACCAGCCGGGCCGGTTGGCCTCCCGGGTGAGGGCGAGGAAGCCCTCGACCTCGGCGGGGTCCTCGACGCCGTAGATCCGCAGCAGCTTCTCCACGTACGGGACCTTCAGGCCGACCTCGGCCTTCTCCATCCTGCGGATGGTGGCGTGCGTGACGTCGAGCGCCCGGCCCGCCTCCTGGAAGGAGAGTCCCGCCTGTTCCCGCAGATCGTGCAGCCGCTTGCCGAGTACGACACGCAGCACGGTCGGAGCCCCTGCCGGCCGCGCGTCCCCCACTGTCCCCTCCTCCTGCGCCAACTGCCGTCCTGTGCCCAGCAGTGTGCCACGCAGTTCGCAAAGCCGACAGGCTGTGCTTTCGATTCTGCAATTTACAGACTGAAGCTTGCCACATCTGACTCGCATCGCACATAGTTGCGGAGTGGTCCCCTCCCAAGACGCACCTTTGCTGGGGCGCCGCGGCGGCTGCTTCGGCGGGCGCCCGCAGGCCGCCTACGCCTACGGGTTCAATTTCCCGGCCCTCAACGCCTCGGTGGCGGAGGCGCGAAGACGAGTCCTCGCCCGGCTGCGGGAATGGGGCATCGACGAAACCGCGTGCGACGACGCCCGGTTGGTGGTGTCGGAACTCTTCACCAACGCGGTGCGGCACACGGACAGCGACAAGGTCAGCTGCCATCTGCGGGTGAACGAGGCGCTGGTGCGCATAGAGGTCGCGGACCACGGCTGCGCCCCCACCGAGCCGCGGGCGCGCTTCAGCGGGACGGACGAGGAGAGCGGGCGGGGACTGCTGCTCGTGGGCGCCCTCTCCCAGGCGTGGGGCGTACGGCCGGACGACGCGGGGCGCGGCCGGATCGTCTGGGCCGACCTGCCGCACCGGCGGCTCTGTCCGTAGGCGGAGCACCCGCCCCCTCGCACACCACCGGAGGACCGCATCCGACGGATCGGGCCCCGGTCCTTCCCCTCAAAAGGGAAAGGGCCGGGGCCCGATCCGTGCGCGGTACGCCTCGCCGTTCGCTACAGCGGCAGCAGATCCGGCCGCTTGGGCTCCACGTGGTCGCCCGACGACTCCCCGCGCAGCCGCCGCCCGATCCACGGCACCAGGTGTTCCCGCGCCCAGTGGATGTTGTCCCGCCGCACCTCTGCCGGCGTCCGCTGGTCCTCCGCCGGCCACGGCTGGTCCGGGTCGGCGGGCACCTCCAGGCCCAGCACCTGCGCCGCGCGCAGCGCGACCCGGGTGTGCCCGTCCGGCGAGAGGTGCAGCCGGTCCTCGCTCCAGGCCCGCCGGTCCTGCACCGAACGCAGCGACCAGAGGTCGAGCACCGGGCAGTCGTGCCGGTCGGCGATGGCGCGGACGTGCGCCGTGTACGTGGCGATCTTGCCCCGCAGGTGCTTCAGCAGCGGTACGTCCCGGGTGTCGAAGCCGGTGCACACCAGCACCGTGCCGACCGAGGCCCGCAGGTCGGCCACCGCCGCCTCGTACCGCTCGGCCACGTCGTCCGGGTCGGAACCCGGCCGCAGGATGTCATTGCCCCCCGCGCAGAACGTCACCAGATCGGGCGCGAGCTCCTTCGCCCGCGGCACCTGCTCCTCGACGATCTGGTCGAGCAGCCTGCCGCGCACCGCCAGGTTGGCGTACCGGAAGGTGTGCTCCTCCCGCTCGTCGGCCAGGAGTACGGCCAGTCGGTCGGCCCAGCCGATGAACGAGTCGCCGGGCCCCGGATCGCCGACGCCCTCGGTGAAGCTGTCCCCGACGGCTGCGTACGACCCGATCGCGCTCTTGCTCATTGAATTCGAATCGTCTGCCACGTCAGCACATCATTCCTGCTACCAAGTGACCTACGCCACCGTAACCAGGGGTTGACGTGCCGTGATGTATCCCACCCCGATTGAGTCACCTCATCCGGAATAGGGCGGACGTAGGGTCGGACCGGCGCCGTGTGCCCCTCGGCGCCGCCGACGACCGTCAGGAGTACCCGTGACCCAGACGCCCCAGGTCCCCACGACCGAACCCCTGCTCACGGGGGTCCGCAACTTCCGCGACCTGGGCGGCCTCCCGGCCGCCGACGGACGGCGCGTACGGCCCGGCGCCCTCTTCCGCAGCGGCCACCTGGCCCGGGCCACCGAAGCGGACGCCGAGTTCCTCGGCTCGCTGGGTCTGCACACCGTCTTCGACTTCCGCAACGCCGCCGACATCGCCGACCAGGGCCCGGACGTGACCCTGCCCGGCGTCCGGAACGTCAACATCCCCATGAGCGACCAGGCGGACGGCGACGAGTTCTGGCGGATGGTCCACCACGGCACCCCCGAGCAGTTGCGCACCCTGCTCTCGGAGGGCCGGGCCGCCGCCCGCATGACCGCCTCCTACCGGTCGATCATCACCCACCGGACCGCCGAACACACCCGCGTCCTGCGCTCCCTCGCCGACGGGGACGTCCCCGCCCTGATGCACTGCGCCGCCGGCAAGGACCGGGCGGGCCTCGCCGTCGCCGTCACCCTCCTCGCCCTCGACGTCCCGCGCGACGCCATCGAGGCGGACTACCTGCTGTCCGACGCGCCGCACCGGCGGTTCCCCGTCCGCCGCGAGACCCCCTTGCCGCCGGAGGTACTGGAGCTGATGACACCGCTGTTCGCGGCGCGGGCGGAGTACCTGGCGGAGGCGTTCGCGACGATCGACGAGACGTGGGGATCGGTGGAGCGGTACCTCTCCGACGGTCTGGGATTCTCGGCGGAGGACCGCGAGCGACTGCGGGAGCGCTTGCTCACGGCCTGACGGCCACCGTAAGCGAGATCGACTCCGCCGAAAGCCCGGGCAAGTTTGGGCAAGTTCCTCGTTCCACGACACGGTCGCGGGCAAGATCGGGCGCACAGATCGTCACTGGCGTCCGAGGAGGACATCATGGCCCTGATCATGCTCGGCAAGGACCCGGAGAGCCCCAGCGGCGGTTCGCCCACCATCTACTACGACGACGTGAAGGACACCTACCTCGTCCAGGGGTGGAAGGTGGAAGACGCCGAGCGTCTCGGGGAGATGGACATCCCCGACCACGAGTCGGCAGTGGAGATCCCCCGTCGCGTGGTCAAGTTCTTCCTGGAGATGGGACTGCACGCCAAGGACGCCGACGTGGAGGTGACGACGGATGGCTCAGCCCCCAACGTTTGAGGAACTGTTCCGCGACTGCCGGCGGACGGCCGTCCACCTGGAGATGCGCGACGCGTACATGAAGTCGGATCCAGCCTTCATCGACTGGAAGGCCGGCGTGCCCCTCAACCCCGCCGAGCGCTGGGCTGACTGGCACACCACCGTTACGCGCGCCGTGTCGCGGGGCGTCGAGGTCCGACGGGCCCGCGTCGTCTCGACGCCCGTCAGCGAGTACATCCGCTTCGAGTACGACGTGACGGACGGGCTGAACATCGCCGCCGGGGAGAGCGTGCGCTGGCTCTCACGGCGCGGCGCAACCGACCTGGCACTCCCGGGTAACGACTTCTGGGTGTTCGACTCCCACCTCGTCCTCGTCAACCACTTCGACGGCGAGGGCGAGAACATGGACATGGAACTCACGGAAGACCCGGAGGTGGCGAAGCTCTGCGGCGCGGCCTTCGAGGCCGTGTGGGAGCGGGGGACGCCACACTCTCAGTTCGAGTTGGCCTGACCGGTCGGGCTGTACCGTCACCTGCCATGGCCTCTCCCTCTTCGAGCGTCCAGGAAGCCCGTAAGGCTCTCGGACGACGCTTGGCCGAGATCCGGATGGGAGCCGATCTCACCAAGCGAGAGCTGGCTCGCCGGCTTGGCTGGCACGAGTCGAAAGCATCACGCTTCGAGAGCGGCACCCGTGCGCCCTCGGAGCGCGACCTCCGCGCTTGGTGTACCGCGTGCGACGCTGAGGGTGACGTCGAGGACCTCATCACCACAGCCCGCGGCATTGAGGGCATGTACGTCGAGTGGCGCAAGATGGAGCGTCACGGCCTGAAGTGGGCACAGGAGTCAGTAGTTCCACTCTGGGAGCGTACTGAGCGATTCCGTATCTACTCCCCGTGGCTCATCCCTGGACCCGTACAGACGGCCTCATACATCACGGCACTCCTCACCTCCATTCGCGACCGCCGCGGGCTCGTCGACGACGTGCCGGCGGCCGTCGCCGTGCGCATGGAGAAACAGAAGATCGTCTACGGGAACCACAAATTCGCCATCCTCCTGGAGGAAAGCGTGCTGCGATACCGCATCGGCGGCACGGACGTGATGGCAGGCCAACTCGGCTACCTCCTGAGCGCCATGGCACTGCCATCGGTGAGCATCGGCATCATCCCCCAGGACGCAGACCGCACAAAACTCTGGCCGGTCGAAGGGTTCTTTCTCTACGACGATGCGACGGTGAATGTCGAGCTTGTCTCAGCCCATCTCACCGTCGTGCAGCAGCACGAACTTGCCATGTATGCCAAGACCTTCAGCGACCTGGCTGAACTTGCCGTCTACGGTGGCGCCGCGCGTGAACTCATCACCGCCGCCATCGAATCTCTAGGGTGAACGCCTGGCAAGTTCCGGCACGTTCGTGGAGCGTCATCCGGCCCCCTCCTAGCTTCTTTGGCACGGCTCAAAACTTGCCCGGAGGGGGCAGTGATGACTTTGGCAAGTACCGGCAAGGTGGTGGGGATGGCCGAGGACGCTGCCGACGGCAGTCTTCCCATCGACATCGAGGGCATCGCCTCGCGCACTGAGTCCGCTCTCGCCTTGCGGATGGACACCACGACCCGCGAGGCCATGGACAGCGTGACGCCGGCCGTCGTCGGTCATCTGAACCTGCTGCTCTGCGAAGAGCTCGGGGCCGACAACGATCAAGAGGTACGAGAGCTGGTTCGCAAGGGCTACACCCTGATCGACTACAACAACCGGCCGACCCACAGCACCCCCACCTTCGGCGCGTTCCTCTACCTGCGGGACGTGGCCCTCCTGACCCGGCGACTCCTGTGGATTTACACGGAACGCAACGGGCTGGGTGCGCCGTGAGCGTTCAGGAAGACCAGATCGTCCGGGAGCTCAACCGCTACATCCACTTGCACCCCGAAGACCAAAAGATCTTGGCACCGGTGTACGACGCAGCCCTCGACCACTCGCGCCGTCGAGGCTGCACCCACAACCAACGCTGCCCCCTCGTCATGGCCGCGGCCGTCGTCGCCGACGAACAGGACCGCCTCCTCTGCCTGCGGCACGCTGGGGGCTTCGCCCTGGCCGAGGCCGAGCCGGAAGAGCGGGACAACTCCCTCGTGGAGGCCGGACTTCGTCTTCTGACCGAGGAAGTCGGCATCCGGGACATCTGGAGGCAGCCGGCGGACGACGGCCCGTTCCTGATCGACGTGACCCCGCCGAGGGGGCACGCGTACGGACAGCGCCTTCGCGTGGGCTTCCGCTACCTCTTCCGGGCCCACTCCGACGCGGTCTTTCCCTCGGCGATCGAAAGGGGCGCGGCGGCTTGGGTGCCCCTCTCCTCGATCGACATGGCGCCGCTCCGCCACCGCCTGGAGATGCTCTTGCTGGACGTCTGGAGGGGCTGAGGTGTACAAGCGCCGCAGCAAAGAGCAGCCCTCCGAACCCCCGCCGCCGGTGGGAACCGCGAAGGCCACCCGGCTGCCGATGGACGTCCGCATAGGGGATTTCGTTCTCCTCAACGGCAGCTACCAACGCGTCCGGGACATGCGGGCCGCCGGCACCTCCGCCTACCGCATTCTCCTCTTCGCCGGACACGCTCCGCTGGTCATGCGCACCCCGCGGACCGTTTACCGGCCCATCACCTGGCACTGAGTGCTGCCTGTCCGAGTTGCCACCACCCGGCTCAACCCATCACGCGAGGAGCTTTGCCATGCGCTTTCGCAAGATCCACGGAGCGGGCAACGACTTCATCCTCTTCACGAACCCCCGCCTGAACGCCCAGACGGACTGGCCCAAGGAAGCGGCACGTCTCTGCGCCAGGCGGACCGGCGTGGGGGCGGACGGCCTGGTCGTCAGCCGCTTCGCCAGCGCCCCCCACACGGTGCTCGAAGTCGAATGCTTCAACGCGGACGGCTCGATCGCGACGATGTGCGGCAACGCGCTGCGCTGCGCGGCGTGGGCGGCCCGGTGTGACCAGGGCTTTCGGACGATGCAGCTCCACATGGCGGGTGTCCTGCACGAAGCGACCGTCGACACCGATTCCGTGTGGGTCACCGCCGAAGTGGGGCCCATCGAGCCCCGCGTCGTGCAGACGATCATCAACGGCCGGCCGACATGGTTCGACAGCGTGCACACCGGCACGGAGCACGTCGTCGCCGTGGTGGACGACGTGGACGCCGTCAACGCCGAAGTGGTCGGCCGTGTCGTCCGGCACCACAGGAACCTGACGCCGATCGGCACCAACGTCAACTTCGTTCAGCGTCTTGGCCGCCAGGCACTCAAGATCCGCACTTACGAACGTGGGGTCGAGGCCGAGACGCTTTCGTGCGGCAGCGGAGCAGTCGCCGCCGTCGTCATCGCGACCATGCGTGGCCTGGTCGCAAAGCGCGAGGTCACCGTCCACAACCAGGCCGGCGAACCGCTGACCGTCCGTCCGCACGACGAGCGCCCGGACCGAGCCGCCTGGGTTGGCGGGCCCGTCACCCAAACCTTCGAAGGGGTACTCGCATGACCGTCTTTCTCGACTCCAGCTCACGGCAGGCGGCGCACCACGCCGCCGAGGAGCTCCGCGGGTGGGGGCGAGGCCGGCAGGGCCTCGGCGTCGCCCTCATCTACGGGCCCGTCTCTGCCGAGGACAGGCTCTACCACTCCAAGTGTCCCGTCGAGCAGAGGTCCGTGACCGCCCTGGGTGAGGCGCTCGAAGAGATCGGGACTCAGTGGAGCGTGCTGGACCCTACTCAGCCCGACTTCATCAGGGAGCTGGTCTCGTACGACGTGGCCCTCTCGAACCTGCACGGACCCTTCGGGGAGGACGGCCGCCTTCAGGGCCTGCTCGATTATCTGCGCGTGCCCTACTGCGGCAGCGGGGTACAGGCATCCGCGGTGGCGGCCGATAAGGTCCTCTGTAAGCGCGTCATGCTGACCCTCGGCGTCCCCACGCCGGGCTGGCGCCTTTGGTCGGGCGGCCCGGTGAACTGGGGCAGTCAAGCCGTCATGGTGAAGCCGCCCTTCGGCGGGTCCAGCGTGGGTATGAGCCTTGTCCGCGACGCGGCCGACCTGCCCCGGGCCCTTGCGGGGGCCGCCGTCGAAAGCGGCGGCGAGGTACTCGTGGAGGACTACATCATCGGCACTCCCGTCACCGTAGGGATGCTGGAGCTCCCGGGCGGCTCCGTCATGATCTTTCCTCCGCTCACCACCGAGGCGACCGAAGCCGAGTTCTACGACGCCGACACCAAGCTCGACCCGGACTCAAGGGGCACCGTCGCCGTCCGGGCCGCAGAGCTGGAACCCGTGGCGCTGAACCGGATCGCCCGGGACACCCGGACGCTGTGGGACGGAATCGGCTTGCGCGGCTCGGCCCGGATCGACTTCATCGTCACCGATGACGGTGGCGCGTACGTGCTGGAGGTCAACAGCACGCCGGGCATGTCTCGTGACAGCAACTTCGCGGTCGGAGCGGCGATGGTCGGCCTCACGCACACGGATTGCGTTCTGGCGATGTTGCACGAGGCTCTGGCCCGACCGCCGTACGATGTCCCCCTGCCCACTCCCGTGTTCTCCAGCATCACGGCGACTCGGGAGGCCATCGTCTTGCCGTAGGAGCCTGCCACTGTGCCGCGCGTCCACGAAGTGCCCATGTGCCGACAGCTCATCGACCCCGCCGAATGGGATCTACACGGCGGGTGGGCACTCGGAGACCGGATCGAGTGGTCCAACCGGGCGTGCGGCCTGGCGTCACTTCGGATGATCCTTCTCGCCTACGGGCGCCCAGCGCCGACGGTGACCGAACTCCTGAAACTCGCGGTCAAGCACGAAATCCTGACCCCGCGCGGAGCGGTTCACGCGGGGATCGCGAGCCTGGCCTCCGAACTCGGAGTGCCCTCGACCGCGGAACCCGTCCCCGCCAAAGAGCTGTCGAGACGGCTCGATGATGCCCCGCTCATTGTGTCTGTGACGGAGCAGTTCCCGGACGACGGCCGCGCCGGCGGACACCTAGTCATCCTCCGCGGCTACGAGGACGGACCCGACCCCACCATCTTCTTTCGGGATCCGTCGGCCTGGGGCCAGACGCACGACCGCGTCCCCCTCAGCCGCCTCTCCACTTCCTACACCGGCCGCGCGATCACCTTCGCGCCCCTACCCGACGGAGGTCTCTCGTGACCGAGACAGACGGCAAAGCGGTCGGCGGCCGGACGATCGCCGTACTCGGCGAAATGCTCGAGCTTGGCGACGATGCCTTGGAGGCCCACCGCTCCATTGGACGCATGGCGGGAGAGCTGGGCATCGACATCGTGGTCGGGGTCGGCGGGGACATGGTGAAGCAGCTCGTCCTCCACGCGGGTGCTGCCGGCGTCCCTCAGATTGCGATGGCCGCCGACAACGCAACCGCCGCACAACTGCTCGAAAAGATCCTTCTCCCAGGCGACAAGGTACTCATAAAGGCGTCGCGCAACGGTCAGCTCTGGCAGATCGCCCAGGCGCTGACAGGGCAGCCCGTTACCGGCTTTTGAGGTACGACACAAGCGTGGAGCGAGTCCGGAGATCGTCCAGACCCGCTTGGGTGATTCGCATGCCGTACGGGCTACATCGTGCGCCCGGCGGAATCAAGCCCGTCCGGCGTTTGAGGACAAGCGGCGAAGCCGCGAAAAGGGGGTCCGGGGCCCCCTCACCGATTCACCACCGCCTGCTTCACCAGCGTCCGCCCGAAGTCCCACATCAACGACCCGCCCCCATGCGCCTCGTCCATCACCGCGGTGAACGCCGTGACGAAGCGCTCGACCTCCCGCTCCCCGATGACCAGCGGCGGAATCAGCTTGATGACTTCCAGGTGGTCCCCCGACACCTGCGTCAGGATCCGGTGCTTCCGCAGCAGCGGCACCACCACCATCTGCGCGAACAGCCCCTTCCGCGCGGCCTGCAGCATGGTCCACCGCCCCCGCAGGGCCAGCGACTTGGGCCGTCCGAACTCGATGCCGATCATCAGGCCGCGGCCCCGGACGTCGTGCAGCAGCTCGTACTTGTCGACGAGCGCGGACAGCCGTGACCGCAGCAGGTCACCGGTGGCCCGGGCGTTCTCGACGACGCGCTCGTCCTCCATCACCGACAGGACGGCGAGACCGGCCGCCATCGCCTGGGCGTTGGAGCCGAAGCTGGCGGAGTGGACGAGGACGCGGTCCATCGAGGAGTAGACCTTCTTGAAGATCCAGTCCTTGCCCAGCGTGGCCCCGACGGGCACGTAGCCGCCGGACAGCGACTTGGCCACGCACACCAGGTCCGGCTCGACGCCCTGCTCGTACTGGTAGGCGAAGAACTTCCCGGTACGCCCCAGCCCCGTCTGCACCTCGTCGGCGATGAGCAGCGCCTTGTGCCGGTGCAGCAGTTCCTGCGCGGCGCGGAGGAAGCCGGGCGGGGGCAGGTGGACGCCCTTGCCCTGGATCGGCTCGACGACGAACGCGGCGACGTCGCCGCGCCGCAACTCCCGCTCCAGTGCGTCCAGGTCGCCCAGCTCGATCGCCGTGTCCGGGAGCAGCGGGGCGAAGCCGTCGCGGAAGCCGCTCTCGCCGTTGACGGACAGGGAGCCGGTGGTGAGCCCGTGGAAGGCGTGCGCGCAGTACAGGACGCGCGGTTTCCCGGTGGCGTAGCGGGCGAACTTCAGGGCGGTCTCGACCGCCTCCGTACCGCTGTTGCCGAAGAACACCCGGTCCAGGTGCGGCGCGTAGCCGAGCAGCTTCTCGGCGAGCAGGCCGGGCAGCGGCGGGCAGTCGAAGCGGGTCAGGTCGGCGAGCGAGGCGTCGAGTACGTCGTGCAGGGCCTTGCGGACGACGGGGTGGTGGCGGCCGAGGCCCATCACCCCGAAACCGGCGAGCATGTCGAGGTAGTCGTCGCCGTCGGCGTCCCAGAAGTAGGCACCCTCGGCCCGCTCGTACACCTTGTCGAAGCCGATGGTGTGCAGCATCCGGGGCAGCTGGTGGTTGAGGTGCCGGGCGTGCAGCTCGTACCGTTCGCCGCCGCGCTCGGCGAGCAGCCGGGCGAGGTCGAAGCCCTTGGTCCCGGCGGCGGCGTCCTCGGTGGATTCGACGGTCATGCGTTCTCCTTACGCGCCGGGGCGGCGGCCCGGCGCGGGGCCCTCCCGGCCTCCTTGCGGGCCAGGACCGCGCTGATCCGGCCGGCGGTCTCGGCGGGGGTGAGGCCCAGGTCGGCCAGCACCTCGGAGCGTTTCGCGTGGGCGAGGAACCGCTCCGGGATGCCGATGGTCTCGACGGGCAGGTCGACGTCCGCGTCGCGCAGCGCCTGGGCGACGGCCCAGCCGACGCCGCCGGTGCGGCTGTTGTCCTCGACGACGGCCACCATGCGGTGTCCGGCGGCGAGGGCGGGCAGTGCGGGGTCGACCGGTTTGACCCAGCGGGGGTCGACGACGGTGCAGCCGGTGCCGCGGGCGGCCAGCAGGCCGGCGGCCTCCAGCGCGACCTCGGCCATGGTGCCGACGGCGACGAGCAGCACGTCGGGCGTCTCCGCGCGGTGCAGGACGTCCATGCCGCCGGCGCGGTCCACCGCCGGGATGTCGGCCCCGACGGTCGCCTTGGGGAAGCGGACGACGGTGGGGGCGTCGGAGACGTCGACGGCCTCGCGGAGTTCGTCGCGCAGCCGGGTGGCGTCGCGCGGGGCGGCGATCCGCAGGCCGGGGACGACCTGGAGGACGGACATGTCCCACATGCCGTTGTGCGACGGGCCGTCGGTGCCGGTGACGCCCGCGCGGTCCAGGACGAAGGTGACGCCGCACTTGTGCAGGGCGACGTCCATCAGCACCTGGTCGAAGGCCCGGTTGAGGAAGGTGGCGTAGACGGCGAAGACCGGGTGCAGCCCGCCCGTCGCCAGTCCGGCCGCGGACGTGGCGGCGTGCTGCTCGGCGATGCCCACGTCCCAGACCCGGTCGGGGAACCGCTCGGCGAACTTCGTCAGGCCGACCGGGTGGAGCATCGCGGCGGTGAGCGCCACCACGTCCGCCCGCTCGGCGCCGATGCGCACCATCTCGTCGCCGAAGACCGAGGTCCACGAGGTGCCGGTGGCGGGGGCGAGCGGCTCGCCGGTGAGCGAGTTCATCACGCCGACGGTGTGGAAGCGGTCGGCCTCGTCCTCCAGGGCGGGCCGGTAGCCTCGCCCCTTCTCCGTCCGCACGTGCACCAGGACGGGCCCGTGGAAGCGCTTGGCGCGGCGCAGCGCGGACTCGACGGCGGCGATGTCGTGCCCGTCTATCGGCCCGAGGTACTTCAGGCCGAGGTCCTCGAACATGCCCTGCGGGGCGAAGGCGTCCTTGAACCCCTTCTTCGCGCCGTGCAGCGACTCGTACAGGGGCTTGCCGATCAGGGGCAGGCCCTGGATCGTCTCCTTGCCGCGGGCGAGGAAGCGCTCGTAGCCGTCGGTGGTGCGCAGGGTGGCCAGGTGGTCGGCGAGGCCGCCGATGGTGGGCGCGTAGCTGCGCTCGTTGTCGTTGACGACGATGATCAGCGGCCGGTCCTTGGCGGCGGCGATGTTGTTGAGCGCCTCCCAGGCCATGCCGCCGGTGAGGGCGCCGTCGCCGATGACGGCGACGACGTGCCGGTTCCAGCGGCCGAGCACCTGGTTGGCCTTGGCGAGGCCGTCGGCCCAGCTCAGGACGGTGGAGGCGTGGCTGTTCTCGATGACGTCGTGCTCGGACTCCTCGCGGGAGGGGTAGCCGGAGAGGCCGCCCTTGCTGCGGAGCTTGGAGAAGTCCTGACGTCCCGTCAGCAGTTTGTGGACGTACGACTGGTGTCCGGTGTCCCAGAGGACCCGGTCGGAGGGCGAGTCGAAGGAGCGGTGCAGCGCGATGGTGAGCTCCACCACGCCGAGGTTGGGACCGAGGTGGCCGCCGGTCCTGGCGACGGCGTGCACCAGGAAGTGGCGGATCTCCGCCGCGAGTTCGTCCAGCTCCTCCGCGTCCAGTGCTTTCAGGTCCCGCGGACCGCGGATGTTCTCCAGCAGCGACACGCCGGCCCCCTCCTTAGCTCAGTCGGCCTTGTCTGTTCCGGGGCTCCGCCGGGCCGCCCCGGCCGCCGGATCTCTCCGGCCGCCTTCCGGCCCGTCGGCTCCCCCGGTCGTCCCCGGCCCCTCGCGCCGGGTCCCGTGTCGGTCCTCGCTAGCCGGCGACGGTGACGGCGGGCGGCCCCGAGGGCGTGCCCGCCGCCGCCATCCGGTCGGCCAGCTTCGTCGCTTCGTCGATGAGGGTCTCGACGATCTTCGACTCGGGGACGGTCTTGATGACCTCGCCCTTCACGAAGATCTGCCCCTTGCCATTGCCGGACGCCACACCCAGGTCCGCCTCACGCGCCTCACCCGGACCGTTGACCACACAGCCCATCACCGCCACGCGCAGCGGCACCTCCATGCCCTCCAGGCCCGCCGTCACCTCGTCGGCCAGCTTGTAGACGTCCACCTGCGCCCGCCCGCACGACGGACACGAGACGATCTCCAGCCGACGCTGGCGCAGGTTCAGCGACTCCAGGATCTGGATGCCGACCTTGACCTCCTCCGCCGGCGGCGCCGACAGCGAGACCCGGATCGTGTCACCGATCCCCTCCGACAGCAGCGCACCGAAGGCCACGGCCGACTTGATCGTGCCCTGGAACGCCGGGCCCGCCTCCGTCACCCCCAGGTGCAGCGGGTAGTCGCACTGGGCGGCGAGCTGCCGGTAGGCGTTGACCATCACCACCGGGTCGTTGTGCTTGACCGAGATCTTGATGTCGCGGAAGCCGTGCTCCTCGAACAGCGACGCCTCCCACAGCGCCGACTCCACCAGCGCCTCGGGGGTGGCCTTGCCGTACTTCTGCAGCAGGCGGCGGTCCAGCGACCCGGCGTTCACACCGATGCGGATCGGCGTCCCGGCGTCGGAGGCCGCCTTGGCGATCTCCTTGACCTTGTCGTCGAACTGCTTGATGTTCCCCGGATTCACCCGCACCGCCGCACACCCGGCATCGATCGCCGCGAACACGTACTTCGGCTGGAAGTGGATGTCCGCGATCACCGGGATCTGCGACTTCGCCGCGATCACCTTCAACGCGTCCGCGTCGTCCTGCGTCGGACACGCCACCCGCACGATCTGGCACCCCGACGCCGTCAGCTCCGCGATCTGCTGCAACGTCGCACCGATGTCCGACGTCCGCGTCGTCGTCATCGACTGCACCGACACCGGCGCGTCCCCGCCCACGGCCACCGACCCGACCCGGATCTGCCGGCTGGGCCGGCGTACGGCGATCCGGGCGGGGACGGAGGGCATGCCGAGGGCGACCGGTTCCGTCACGGTCACGGCGGTCAGTCCCGGTTGCCCGAGACGGTCTCGCGGACGGCGCGCAGCGACTCCTTGAGCGAACTCATGGTCGCCAGCACGGCGGTGGGCTCGTAGCCGCAGTGCGCCATGCAGTTGGCGCAGCGCGGGTCCTTGCCGCGGCCGTACTTGTCCCAGTCGGTCTCCTCGACCAGCTGCCGGTAGGTGGGCACGTACCCGTCGCTCATCAGGTAGCAGGGACGCTGCCAGCCGAAGAGCGAGTAGTTGGGGATGGCCCAGGCGGTGCAGGGGAAGTCGGCCTTGCCCTCCAGGAAGTCCAGGAAGAGGGGGCTGTGGTTGAGCCGCCACCGCTTCCGGTTGCCGCCGGCGAACGCCTTGGAGAACAGCTCCCGGGTCTGCTCGACGCCCAGGAAGTGGTCCTGGTCGGGGGCCTTCTCGTAGGCGTAGGCGGGCGAGATCATCATCTCGTCCACCTTCAGGTCGTCGTTGAGGTAGTTGAGCACCTCGACGATGGTCTGGGGGGTGTCGGTGTTGAAGAAGGTCGAGTTGGTGGTGACCCGGAAGCCGCGCCGCTTCGCCTCCTTTATGGCCGCCACCGCCTCGTCGAAGACGCCCTCCTTCGCCACGGACTCGTCGTGCCGCTCGCGCAGCCCGTCGATGTGCACCGCGAAGGCGAAATACGGGGAGGGCTTGAACTTGTCGAGCTTCTTGCGCAGCAGCATCGCGTTGGTGCAGAGGAAGACGTATTTCCTCTTGGCCACCAACTGCCGCACGATCTCGTCGATCTGGGGATGCATCAGGGGTTCGCCACCCGCGATGGAGACCATCGGCGCGCCGGACTCCAGCACCGCGCCGACCGCCTGCGCCACCGGCATGCGCTGCTTCAGGATCCCCGCCGGGTGCTGGATCTTGCCGCAGCCCTCGCACTTGAGGTTGCACGCGAAGAGCGGTTCCAGTTCCACGATCAACGGGAACTTCTCCCGCCTGCGCAGCTTCTGTTCTGCGAGATAGGTGCCTACGCGGATGGACTGACGAAGCGGCATTGCCATCTGGCTCACCTCCTGGGGAGCAGCAAAGAACGGTGCCATGCAAAAAAGGCCGGAAGGACGGTGCGCAGCACGCGGAATGCCGATATTCCACCGCGCAGGGTCCCGATGCGGACAAGCTCGTGTTCGGGAGCGTCCACGACCACTCGGACGGCCGCAACCGGGCGCGGGCCGGCCCGGACGGCGCTTCTGAGCGTGGCGGCGGACTCCATGTCCACCGCGAGCGCCCCCGAGGCGTGCAGGGCGGATCGTTCCGCCCCGCGCACCACATGGTCGGAACCTACCAGTGGGCCGGTGTGGATGGTGCGCCTGGGTACCACCCGGGCGAGCTCCTTGGCGAGGAGCTCCACGCCGGCGCACTCGGTGCGCCCTTCGGCGTCCCGGGTCTCGTCGGCGACGACCAGGTCCCCGGGGTGCATCCCGGGGGCGAGGCCGGCGCAGAACCCGGTGGCGATCACCGCGGCGTCGGCGAGCGCGGCGTACCTGCCGTCGCCGCCGAGCGCCGCGGTCACGGCACGGTCCGCCGCCTGCGGGCCCATGCCCGTGCGCAGGATGGTGGCGGAGCCCGCCGCGCCGTGCCGGCCGCCGCGCAGGGCGAGGCGCTCGATGCCCAGGGCGCAGGCGACCAGCAGGGGCGCTACGGGTGGTTCCGTGCCGGGGTCCATCAGACCTCCCGGGCAGCGAAGGGCTCGCCGTGCAGGTAGCGGCCGAGGGCCGTGAGCGGGAACACCTGCCGGTACAGGTGGTAGTTGATGGAGAAGTCCCAGGGGAAGCCCGTGCCGGTGAAGTAGGGCTCGTCCCAGGAGCCGTCCGGGCGCTGGGTGTCGGCCAGCCAGGCCACCCCGCGTTCGACGGCGGGACTGTCCCGCTCCCCCGCCGCCAGCAGGGCCAGCAGGGCCCAGGCGGTCTGGGAGGCGGTGGAGGCGCCGCGGCCCATCCAGTCGGCGTCCCGGTAGGAGCGGAGGTCCTCGCCCCAGCCGCCGTCGGCGTTCTGGACGCTCTCCAGCCAGGCGACGGCCCGCCGGAGGGCGGGGTGGGAGCCGGGCAGGCCCGCGGCGACGAGCGCGGGGACCACCGCACCGGTGCCGTAGACGTAGTTGACGCCCCAGCGGCCGAACCAGGCGCCGCACTCCTCCTGTTCGGCGAGCAGCCACTCGATGCCCCCGCGCGCGCGGGGGTCGTGCTGCTTGCCGAGGACGGCCAGCGCCTCGACCACGTGGGCGGTCACGTCCGCGGAGGGCGGGTCGATGACCTCGCCGAAGTCGCAGAACGGGAGCCGGTTGGGGAAGGGGCTGGTGTTGTCGACGTCGAACGCGGCCCACGCGCCGTTCCTCGACCGCATGCCCACGGTCCACCGCATCGCCCGCCGGACGGCCTCCTGGACCCGCGCCGGGTCCGGGTGCCGGACGCGCAGCAGGGCGAGCACCACCTCGGCGGTGTCGTCGACGTCCGGGTAGTTGTCGTTGTGGAATTCGAACGCCCAGGCGCCGGGCTGGAGTTTGGGGCGCCGGACGGACCAGTCGCCGGGGCGCAGCACCTGCTCGTCCAGCATCCAGTCGGCGGCCTTCACCAGCGCCGGGTGGTCCGGGGCGAGTCCCGCGTCGGCGAGCGCGATGGTGGCCAGGCAGGTGTCCCAGACCGGGGACTGGCACGCCTCGATCATCCGGACCGGTTCGCCGTCGGCGTCCTCGTGCCAGACGGCGAAGCGGTCCAGCGACTCCAGGCCCGCGCGCAGCACGGGGTGGTCGAGGTCGTAGCCGAGGAGGCTGAGGGCGATGACGGAGTAGACCGCCGGGGGCTGGATGCCGCCCCAGCAGCCGTCGTTCTCCTGACGCTCGACGATCCAGCGGGCGGCGGCGTTGAGCGCCGCGCGGCGCAGCGGGCGGACGGCGACCCTGCGGTAGGCGTGCAGCGCCTTGTCCAGGCGCTGGAAGAAGCCGTCCCAGGTGGCGGCCGGCGCGGGCGGGCGCGGCGGGTTGGGGCGGCGGGGGTCGGTGTGCAGCTCGTCGAGGGCGAACGGCGCGGGCCGTACGGGCCGGTGGGCGCCGACGACGGTGAGCGGCACGATGGTCTGCCGGGCCCAGCAGGCGAAGTCGTAGATGTTCAGCGGCATCCACTTGGGGAGGAACATGATCTCCGGAGGCATCTCCGGGAGGTCCTCCCATTTCCACCAGCCGAAGAGGGCCAGCCAGATCCGGGTGAAGACCCGGCTGGCGGCGATGCCGCCGCGTTCGCGGACCCAGGCGGAGGCGGCGGCCATGTGCGGCTCGTCCGGGGCGTCCCCGGCCAGCCGGAGGGCGACGTACGCCTCGACGGTGGCGGACAGTTCGCCGGGGCCGCCGTGGAAGGTGGCCCAGGTGCCGTCGGGACGCTGCTGGGAGCGGATCCAGCGGGCGGCGGCGCGGGTGGTGCGGTCGTCCCTGATCCCCAGGAACTCGCGGAGCAGCAGGTCCTCGGCGTCCATGGTGACGTTGGTCTCCAGGTCGCCCTTCCACCATCCCTGCTCGTTCTGGCGGGACAGGAGGTACTCGGTCGCCCGGGCGGTGGCCCGCTCGGCGGCGGCGCGGACGGCGGCCGGTGCTCCGCCGGCCGCCTCCTCCTTCACTTCTGTCACAGCGGTGGCGCTGTGACCGGCCTCGGCGACACGGGGCAGAAGAGCCCCGGCGCCGTCGGTCGTCGCTGTCATGGTTTCCCCTAATGCAGTGAGTTGCTTCTCTGCCGTACTGCCGTACCTGGGGTTTCCGTCGACCGACGCGAGCAGCGCGCCGGCCGGCGACCGCGATGGCTAGTTCGGGTGAATACTCATCATCTCTTTCGTACTACAACGAAGTCCGACAGCGCGACGAGACGGGCCCGGATATCTGACGGGATGTCAACTCCGTCCAGCGCCTCGATCGCCGTCGCGTGCTGCCGGCGGGCCTCCTGCGAGGTCCACTCCCGACCGCCGGCCTCCTCGATCAACGCCGCGCGGCTGGCGAATTCTTCCTCGTCGAAGTCGGCGAGCTGGGCGTCGGTCAGCTTGGCGTCCTCGGCCAGGATGGCCGCGAGCCGCTCGGAGGCCGGCCCGCCCGCCGCCAGGGCGGCCACGACCGGCAGCGACTTCTTGCGCTGCCGCAGATCGCTCCAGGTCTGCTTGCCGGTGGCCTCCGGGTCGCCCCAGATGCCCAGCAGGTCGTCCACCGCCTGGAAGGCGAGGCCCATGTGGTAGCCGTACGCCTCCAGGACGTCGGCCGTGCGGTCGTCGGCGCCGCCGAGCACCGCGCCGATGGAGGCGGCGCAGGCCAGCAGGGCACCGGTCTTGTTGCCCTCCATCTCCAGGCACTCCGCCACGGTGACCCGCTCGCGGTGCTCGTAGGAGATGTCCTGGGCCTGGCCGTCGATGAGCTTGCGGGTGGCGGTGGTCAGCCGGCGGGTGGCCCGGCCGGCCTCGGCCGTCCCCAGCTCCAGCAGCACCTCGTTCGCGAGCGCGAAGAGGGCGTCGCCGACGAGGATCGCCTGCGCCGGGCCGTGCACCTTCCAGACGGTGTCGCGGTGCCGGCGCTGCTCGTCGCCGTCCATCAGGTCGTCGTGCAGCAGCGAGAAGTTGTGCACGAGCTCGACGGCCACCGCCCCCGGCACGCCCGTCTCCGGGGCGGCGCCGGCGGCCTCGGCCGAGAGCAGGGCCAGGGCGGGGCGGACGGCCTTGCCGCTGTCCGCGTCCGTCGGCCGCCCGTCGACGTCGATCCAGCCGAAGTGGTAGGCGGCCACGGTGTCCATCGGTGCCGCGAGCCGGTTGACGGCGGCACGCAACACCGGCGCGGCGAGCGTCCGTCCGCGCTCCAACAGGGCGCTGACGTCGCCGGTATCGCAGGCTGGGATCGCCGAAGTCACGGTCTCTCCTCTGGTGATCGTGCTCACGCACGCCCCGTTCGGGGGGCGGGCGCCTGGGGGGCTCGCTGGGTCATACCGCCTCCCGCACGGGGCTGCGATAGGTCCGGCCGAGCCCGGAGAGGGCCGCGTCCGCGGCGCTGAGACCACTGCGCACGGCGCCCTCCATGGTCGCGGGCCAGCCGGTTGCGGTCCACGCACCGGCCAGGAACAGGCCGGGCGCGTCGGTCCGGGCGCCCGGCCGCAGCCGGCCGACGCCCGGTGTGGGGGCGAACGTCGCTGTCCGCTCCCGGGTCACGAAGAAGTCCCGCACGCCGGCGCCGCGGGCGGCCGGCAGCAGCCGCTCCAGCTCGGGCAGGTAGCGCGCCCGCAGCTCGGCGACCGGCCGGTCGATGTCGTCCTGCGCGGCCGACTGGGAGACGGCGAGGTACTGGCCGCTCGCGGTGCGGGCCGCCAGACCGGACGAGTGCGTCCGGTCGAAGACCCACTGCACGGGAGACCCGAGCGCCGTGAAGAACGGCTGCCGCAGGACTTTGCGATCATAAATCACATGCAGGTTGAGGATCGGCGCGGTGCCGATCTCCAGCAGCCGCCCGGCGTCGGGCAGCGCGCCGTCCGGCAGCAGGGCGTGCGCCTCTCGCTGCGGTACGGCGAGCACCACGGCGTCGGCCTCCAGCCGCTCGCCGGTGCCCGGCCCGGTCTCGGTCTCCACCCGCCAGCCACCGCCGTCGGCCCGGGTGAGCCCGGTGACGCGGGTGCGCAGCGCCACCCGCACCCCGGCCTTGTCCAGCGCGGCGCGGGCCCGGGTGTCGTGCAGCTCGCCGAGCGGGACGCCGGCCCAGCCGATGTCGGCGGCGCCGGGCTCGGAGAGCAGCCCGGTCTTGAAGACCTTGGCGGCCAGCCCCAGCGACGCCTGGTCGGCGGTGGCGTTCAGCGTGGCGACGCCCACCAGGTCCCAGAGCGCCTCGACGGTACGGGCCGACTGCCCGTGGCGGTGCAGCCAGGTGGCGAAGTCGATGTCGTCCAGCGCCGGGTCGGCGGGGTCGAGCCCGCGCAGCGCCAGCGCGGCGCGGCCGACGCCCATCCGCTCGGCGAACGACAGGTGCGGGTACGTGGCCAGGCTGGCGGCCAGGTGCAGCGGGACCGGCAGCCCGGCCCGGCGCAGCCGGCCCAGTCGCGGGCGGCCGGAGCGGTGGCCGACGTCCAGCACCGGGACGTCGAGGCGGTCCTGCACGGTGGCGAGGTGGCCGGCGTCGATCCGGTCGAGGAACCAGCGGTAGGCGGTGCAGCAGCGCAGGAAGACGTGCTGCCCGTTGTCGACCGTCAGCTCGCCGCGCCGGAACGAGAAGGCGAGGCCGCCCAGTCGGGGGCGGCCCTCCAGCAGCGTGACCCGGAGCCCGGCGGCGGCGAGTTCGAGCGCCGCGGTGACGCCGGCGAGCCCGCCGCCGACCACCACGGCGGCCGACCCGTCGGAGTGGCCCGACCGGCCGGCGGGTACGGCGGGTGCGTCCGTCTCCGTCATGCTCCCACCCTTCTGGCTGCTGTCAGGGACGCGTCCGCGCCATCGGAGGTTGCGCCCGCGCGCGGTCCCCCGGCGTCCGGCCCGCCGGTGCGGGCGGGGGTCATCAAGCGCGCCCCCTGGCGGTCTGCCGGTGGACGCTGCGCGCGTCGTAGCCGGACAGCCCGCGGACGGCCACCAGGGCCTTCTCCCGGCCGGGGAGCGAGACCCGGCCGCGCAGCACGGCCTGCGGGGTCTCGGCGATGCGGTCGAGCAGCCGGCGGTAGATGCCGGACATCGCGGCGACACAGGCGCCGCTGCGCCGGTCGAGCATCGGCAGCAGCCGCATGCCCTCGGCGAACAGCGCGCGGGCGCGCCGGACCTCGAAGGCCACCAGGCCGGTGAAGTCGGCGCCCTCCGGCGGGACGGCGGAGCCGAACCCGGCCGAGCAGCCGAACTTGGCGAGGTCCTCGGAGGGGAGGTAGGTACGGCCGTTGGCCGCGTCCTCCCGGACGTCACGCAGGATGTTGGTGAGCTGGAGCGCCAGCCCCAGCGTATTGGCGTACTCGGAGGCGCGCTCGGCGTCCCGTGCGCCGGGCACGGTGCCGAACACGCCCAGCGAGAGCCGTCCGATCGACCCCGCGACACAGCGGCAGTACACCGCCAGGTCGTCCCAGGTCTCGTAGGTCTCGCCGCGAACGTCCATCTGAACGCCGTCGATCAGTTCGTCGAGCGCGCCGAGCGGAATGGGAAAGCGCCGCGCGGCGTGCGCCAGGGCGACGGCCACCGGGTCGGTGTCGTCCTCCTCGACGTCGCCGTCCCTTATCCGGCCGAGCACGGCGCGCGTCTCCTCCAGCCGCAGCCGCTTGGACTCGTCGTCCAGCGGCCCGTCCCCGATGTCGTCGACCCGCCGGGAGAAGGCGTAGAGCGCGGACATGGCCCGCCGCTTGGCGGTGGGCAGCAGCCTGATCCCATAGCTGAAGTTGCCGGCCTGCTGTCCGGTGACGGCCTCGCAGTAGCTGTACGCGGCGAGTACCGGTGCGGACGCGTGTGGCGTTCCGATCACGGTCCCGCTCACCCCTCTCTTCGCAGTGTCGCCCCCACCTCGCGCAGCAGGCTGAGCTTGGTGGGCTTGGGCGGTCCGGGGAGTACGTCGTGTCCCGCGGCGGCGACCGCCCGGAGCGCGGCCCTCCCCCCGCCCACGAACCCCGCGAGCAACAGCTTCAGCCTGCCGTGGACGCTACCCACCAGGGGGGTCCCTTCATTCAGCAGGCACCGGGCGCGTTCCGCCTCGAACGCGACCAGGGCGCGCACCGACGCGCCCGCACTGGGCCGCGCGAGGTCGGCCTCGCTCACCCGGAAACGATCCATGTCCTCGGCCGGGAGGTAGATCCTGTCACGTGCCAGGTCCTCGGCCACGTCCTGGAGGTGCTCGACGATCTGGAGCGCCGTGCAGACCGCGTCCGAGCGGCGGATCCGCTCGGGGCTGGCCGTGCCGGTGACCCCGAGCACAAGCCGTCCGACGGGGTTCGCCGACAGCTCGCAGTAGGCGGCCAGGTCGCCGTACGTGGCGTAGCGGCGCACCCGCTGGTCCTGCCGGTTGGCCTCGATCAGGCCCAGGAAGGGCTCCGGGGTGAGGCCGTGCCGCCGGACCAGCGGCCGGATCCGCCGGAGCAGCGGGTGGCGCGGGCCGGTGCCGTGGTCGGCGAAGACCCGCCGCAGGTCGGCCTCGAAGGCGTCGAGCATCGCGAGCCGGTCGTCCGCCCGCTCGCGGCCGAGGCCCAGCAGCTCGGCGTCGCGCCCGCCGGGGGCCACGTCGCCGTCGCCGATGTCGTCGACCAGCCGCGCGTACCCGTAGATCGCCATCAGATCGTCACGCCGGGCGCGCGGCAGGAAGAACGGCGCGACCGGGAAGTTCTCGTGCGCGGCCTTGTCGAGCACGGCACGCGCGTGCGCGTCCGTCCCCGCGGTCATCGCGGGCTGCCCGGACCACAGACGGCGTATGCGCCTCTGATCTGGAGAGGCCCCGCAGCCATCACAGCCATCGCCGTCACATCTCCCGTTCTACACTGCCGACCCAGAACATCCTATTTCGGACACGCCGCAGCGCGGCCTCCTGCCCTGCTCCCCCGTGAGCCGCCCCTGAAACGCCCCCGGTGCCCGGCATCGCCGGGCGCCTCCCTGGCACAGCACGCTACAGCGTACGCCGTACAAGCACGCGGTCTTCGCCGAGGTCCGTGCTTGATCCATACAATGCCACGCCCTGCCGGACCCGTCCCAGTCAATATGCGCGTCCATGTCATTTTCTGACACGGAAACGGAGACGGGCCTCCCACCGCGCGGTCGCGGCGGGAGGCCCGATTCCGCCCTCAGCGGGCGGTCTCCTTCTCATAGGCCCGGACGACCTCGTCCGTCGGGCCGTCCATCAGCAACTCGCCGCGTTCCAGCCAGAGGACCCGGTCGCAGGTGTCCCGGATCGAGCGGTTGTTGTGGCTGACCAGGAAGACCGTGCCGGCCTCCTGGCGCAGCTCGCGCACCCGCGCCTCCGAGCGCTTCTGGAAGGACCGGTCACCCGTGGCCAGCGCCTCGTCGATCATCAGCACGTCGTGCTTCTTCGCCGCGGCGATGGAGAAGCGCAGCCGGGCCGCCATGCCGGACGAGTACGTCCGCATCGGCAGGGTGATGAAGTCGCCCTTCTCGTTGATGCCGGAGAAGTCGACGATGTCCTGGTAGCGCTCGCGGATCTCCTCGTGGGTCATGCCCATCGCGAGACCGCCGAGGATGACGTTCCGCTCGCCGGTGAGGTCGTTCATCATCGCGGCGTTGACGCCCAGCAGGGACGGCTGACCGTCGGTGTAGACCTTGCCGCGCTCGGTGGGCAGCAGCCCGGCGATGGCCTTCAGCAGCGTGGACTTGCCCGAGCCGTTGGAGCCGATGAGGCCGATGGCCTGGCCCCGGTACGCGGTGAAGCTCACACCCTTGACGGCGTGCACCTCGCGCACCCCGGCGCCCGGGGTGCGCTTGACGATCCGGTTGAGCGCGGCGGTGGCGCTGCCCCGGCCGGTGTTGCCGCCGTAGACGCGGTAGACGATGTGCACGTCGTCCGCGATCACGGTGGGGATACGGGCCCCGTCGGGGGCGGTGCTCTGCTCAGCCACGGCCGTACTGCTCCTCAGCCTTCCAGAAGTACACGAAGCCCCCGAGGCCGACGACGACGGCCCAGCCGACGGCCAGCAGCCAGACGTGCTGCGGCAGGTTGATGTGCTTCTCGGCCGCGTGGCTGGTGATCAGGGAGGACCGCATCAGGTCGATGTAGACCGCGGCCGGGTTGGCGCTCAGCACGTCGATGACCCAGCCGGGCGCCTTCGCGTTCTTCAGCGCCGCGACCATGTTGTACATCACACCGGACGCGTACATCCACGTCCGCAGGATGAACGGCAGGAGCTGCGCGAGGTCCGGGGTCTTGCTGCCCATCCGCGCCAGGATCAGCGACAGGCCGGTGTTGAAGACGAACTGCAGCACCAGCACCGGCACGATCAGCAGCCAGGACAGCGCCGGCATATGGCCGAAACCGATCAGGAAGGCGAAGACCACGCACATGGAGAACAGCAGCTGCTGAAGCTGCTGCAGTGCGAAGGAGATCGGCAGCGCGGCCCGCGGGAAGTGCAGGGCGCGCACCAGCCCCAGGTTGCCCGAGATGGCCCGGACCCCGGAGAGCGCCGAGCTCTGGGTGAAGGTGAAGACGAACACACCCGTCACCAGGAAGGGGATGTAGGTCCCCATTCCCCCGAGCTTTCCGCCCTGCCCCATCAGCACGCCGAAGATCAGCAGGTAGACCATGGCGTTCAGCAGGGGCGTGGCCACGTGCCAGAGCTGCCCCAGCTTGGCCTTGCTGTACTGGGCCGTCATCTTGGCCCGGGAGAAGGCAAGGATGAAGTGCCGCCGGTCCCACAGCTGCCGGGCGTACTCCGGCAGCGACGGGCGGGCGCCGCTGACCGACAGGCCGTACTTCCTCGCCAGCTCGGCGGCCGACAGCCCCTCGTCGGGTGATGGTGCAGCACTCATGGCGACCGCACTGCCGTGCGTTGTCTCGCTCACTGTTGACACTTTCGTCCTCAAGGTGCGCTGCCGGGGACGGTCCCCCGGCAGCGCCCGATGCTCTCAGACAAGAGCTTGTCAGATCACCGGCGGGCGACCCAGCCGGGTCAGGCGCCACACGGTACGCCACTTCATGGGCCGGCGCGGGCCGCACGGCGTCGTCCAGCCCTCCTTGAAGCCGCCGAACCAGGCGCGCAGCGCCGGCATCGAGGGCTTCCTGGCCAGGGTGAGCAGCATCCACACCCCGAGGTAGACCGGGACGAGCAGGGCCGGGAGGTTACGACGGGCCAGCCAGACCCGGTTGCGGGCCACCATGCGGTGGTAGACCGCGTGCCGGCTGGGGGCGGTGGTCGGGTGGTGCAGGACCATGTCCGCCCGGTAGTCGATCATCCAGCCCGCGTCGAGGGCCCGCCAGGCGAGGTCGGTCTCCTCGTGCGCGTAGAAGAACTCGTCCGGCAGGCAGCCCGCGTCGGCGAACACCCGGGTGCGGACGGCGTTGGCGCCGCCCAGGAAGGTGGTCACCCGGGAGGAGCGCATCGGGTCCGAGGCACGCAGCCGGGGGACGTGCCGGCGCTGGGTGACGCCGGTGTCCGGGTCGGCGATCCGGAAGCTGATGATGCCCAGCTTCGGGTCGGCCTCGAACGCCCGGCGGCAGAGCTCGGCGGTGTCCTGGTTGGGCAGCAGGCCGTCGTCGTCCAGGAAGAGGAGGACGTCGACGTCGCGTCCTGCCGGGCCGAACGCCTCGATGCCGACGTTGCGGCCGGCCGGGATGCCCACGTTCTCGGGCAGCTCGACGGTCCGCACGGCCAGCCCGGGGACGTGCAGCTCGGGCAGCGGCGCGCCGTTGCCCACGATGACGACCTCGATCGGATCGCCGTCCTGCTTGGCGACCGACTCCAGCAGCGCGCGCAGCTCGGCGGGGCGGTTGCCCATGGTGAGGACGACCGCGCCGACCTTCAGGCCCCGGGCGCTCATCGCAGCCTGCTGGAGGCGAGGATGGACACGAGGTGCAGCAGCGTCTGGAGCAGGGCGATGCCGGCGAGGACGGCGGTGCCGAGGCGGGTGAAGAACAGGTCGCCCCGGGCCTGGTCCAGGATCGCGAGGAGCACGATCAGCAGCGACGCCTCGATGCCGAGGATCAGCCGGTGGAACTGGAGTGCCGCGGCGGCCTTGCGGGCCAGGGCCATGCCGGAGGAACGCGGCTCGGCCGCGGCCTCCTTGACCGGTGGCATGCCGTTCTGGTGGCGGGCGACGCCGACGAGGTCGGTCTCCGCCTTGATCAGCACGGCGCCGAGCGCGGCCAGGGTGCCGAGGAAGGCCCACAGCCAGTCGGCACCGCCCTTGCCCCAGAGGTCGGCGGCGCGCAGGCCGAGGCCGACGAGGACGGCGGCGTCGCACAGGTAGGCGCCGACCCGGTCCAGGTAGACCCCGGACATCGAGTACTGCTTCTTCCAGCGGGCGATCTCGCCGTCGACGCAGTCCAGCAGCAGGTAGAGCTGGACGGCGACGGCGCCGAGCACGGCGCCAGCGATCCCCGGCACCAGCAGGGCCGGGGCCGCGAGGACGCCCGCGACGGTCATCAGGTAGGTGAGCTGGTTGGGCGTGACACGGGTGTTCACCAGGTGGCGGTCCACCCGCAGCGAGATCTCCCGCATGTACAGGCGGCCGGCCCAGTGCTCACCGCTGCGCCGGTCCTTCACCCCCGCGGGGTGGACGACCGGCCGGAGTTCAGCGACTGACGGTTTCTGCATAGTCGGCGTAGGCGTCCCTGATCTGGTCGGTGGTGAGGGCGAGGTGCTCCAGGATGGTGTACCGCCCGGGCCGGGTCTGCGGAGCGAACTCCACGGCGCGGACGAACTCGTCCTCGGTGAACCCGATGTCGCCGGGGAGCACGGGCAGGTCGTGCCGGCGCAGGGCCTCGACCATCAGCGCGGACTCCTCGCGGGCACCGCGGAGGTGCATGGCGAAGGCGGCGCCGAGGCCGCACTGCTCGCCGTGCGGGGCGGCGCGCTTGGGGTAGAGCAGGTCGAAGGCGTGGTTGATCTCGTGGCAGGCGCCGGAGGCCGGGCGGCTGTCGCCGGCCACGGACATCGAGATGCCGGTGAGCACGAGGCCCTCGGCGAGCACCTGGAGGAACCCGTCGTCGTCGACGTTGCCGGGGTGGCGCAGCACGGCCTCGCCGGCCTGCCGGGCCAGCGCGGCGGCCAGTCCGTCGATGTCCTCGCCGCGCACCCGGTTGGCCAGCTCCCAGTCCGCGACGGCGGAGATGTTGGAGATGGCGTCGCCGATGCCGGAGCGGACGTAGCGGCCGGGGGCCTGGCGGATGACGTCGAGGTCGATGACGACGGCGATCGGGTTGGGCACGCCGTACGAGCCGCGGCCCGCGTCGTTGTCGAGGGTGGCGACCGGCGAGCAGAGACCGTCGTGGGAGAGGTTCGTGGCCACGGCGACCAGCGGCAGGCCGATGCGCGCGGCGGCGAACTTCGCACAGTCGATGATCTTGCCGCCGCCCAGGCCCACGACGGCGTCGTAGTGGCCCGACTTCATGGCGTCGGCCAGCTTGATGGCGTCGTCGAGGGTGCCGCCGCCGACCTCGTACCAGGTGGCGCCGGGCAGCGCCGGGGCGAGCCGCTTGCGCAGCGCCGCCCCGGAGCCGCCGCTGATCGCGACGGCCAGCTTGCCGGAGCTGGAGATCCGCTGGTCCGCGAGGACGCTCGCGAGATCGTCCAGGGCCCCGGCCCGGATGTCGACGACGACCGGCGAGGGGATGAGCCTCGTCAGTACTGGCACGCGATCTCCCGGCCCTTGGCGAGGTCGTCGTGGTTGTCGATCTCGACCCACTTGACGTCGCCGATCGGCGCGGTGTCGATCTTGAAGCCGCGGTTGACCAGCTCCTGGTAGCCGTCCTCGTAGTAGAGGTCGGGGTCCTTCTCGAAGGTGGTCTTGAGGGCGTCGGCGAGCTCGGCGCCGGCCTCGGCCTCGATCAGGGTGACGCCGATGTACTCGCCGGTCGCGGTGGCCGGGTCCATCAGCTTGGTGATGCGCTGGACGCCCTTCTCGGGGTCCACGATGACCTTCATCTCCTCGTCGGCGAGGTTCTTCACCGTGTCGAGGGCGAGGATGATCTTCTGGCCGTTGCCGCGGGCGTCGAGGAGCGTCTTCTCGACGGAGACCGGGTGCACGGTGTCGCCGTTGGCCAGGATCACGCCGCGGCCGAGGACCTCACGGGCGCACCACAGGGAGTAGGCGTTGTTCCACTCCTCGGCCTTGTCGTTGTCGATCAGGGTGAGCTTGAGGCCGTACTTCTCCTCCAGCGCCGCCTGCCGCGCGTACACGGCCTCCTTGCGGTAACCGACGACGATCGCGACCTCGGTCAGACCGACCTCCGCGAAGTTGGCCAGGGTGAGGTCGAGGACGGTGGTGTCGCCATCGACCGGCACCAGGGCCTTGGGGAGGGTGTCGGTGTAGGGGCGCAGACGGCGTCCGGCGCCGGCTGCCAGCACGAGGCCGATCATGCGGGTTCTCCTGTTTCGTCGTGTACTGCGGGCGCCCCGGAGGACACCCAGAAGCGGATGCTCTCGATGAGCACCGCGAGGGCGATGCCGGCCGCGAGGGCCGTCAGCGCGATCGTGAAGCCTTGGCCCTGCCACAGGACGGCGGCGACGGTGACCGCCAGCGCCCGTCCCTCGTGGCCGCCGATCATCCGGACCAGCCAGTGCGGGGGCGCGCCGGTGCCGCCGCGGATGCGGTACACCGTGTCGTAGTGATGGTAGGCGACCGCGGCGACCAGTCCGAACGCCGCGGGAAGCGCTCCGGCGGCGTCCGAGCGGGCGGCCAGGATCAGGATCGCCAGGTATTCGGCGGCCCGGAGGACGGGCGGGAGCAGCCAGTCGAGGGGGCCCTTGAGGGGGTCCTTGGAAGGAGTCGCGACCGCGAGGCCGGCCAAGATCGCGTAGACCGCGGCGCCGGCGACGCCCAGAGGGCTGCCGAAGGGCTTGACCAGCAGCGGGACCAGCAGCGCCGCGGTGGCCACGAGGCCCAGCAGCGGGACGGTCACGGCGCCCTTGACGCGGGTGACGCGGGCGGCGGTCTCGGCGATCGGGCCGGAGTCGGTGAGCTCGTACAGCGCGCGGGCGGCGCGGTCGGTGCGGCGGGCCTTGCGAGTCACTGAGCGCAGGACGCGGCCCGCGGTGGTGTAGCAGGCGGCGAAGGCGCAGCCGATCAGGAGCACGACGAAGACGACGCGCGGGGTGGTGAGCGCCGTGAGGACGGCTATCAGCGCCCAGCGCTCGCCGATCGGCAGGATGATCATGCGGCGGGCCCAGACCGTCCAGCCGACGCTGTCCAGCTTCCCGGAGAGCGCGGCGGTCGGACTGGTGTTCGCCGTGGCGTCGTGATTGGCCTCGTTGAACGCGAAGTCGACGACGTGCCGGCAGGTCTGGAGGACCATCGCGCCGAGCGCCAGCGCCCAGACGTCCTCACCGCCGCGGGCGGCGCCCAGCGCCAGGCCCGCGTAGTAGGCGTACTCCTTGGCCCGGTCGAAGGTGGCGTCGAGCCAGGCGCCGAGCGTGGAGTACTGGAGCGAGTAGCGGGCGAGCTGCCCGTCGGTGCAGTCCAGGACGAACGAGAAGAGCAGCAGCAGGCCGGCGGCGACGAACCCGGGGCGGGTGCCGGTCGCCGCGCAGCCCGCCGCGATCAGCGCCGTCAACAACGAAGCGGTCGTCACCTGATTAGGGGTGAATCCGCGCCGGGCGCACCAGCGGGCGATGTAGCGGGAGTACGGGCTGATGCAGAAGGTGGTGAAGAAGCCGTCACGGGACTTCACCGCGTTCCGCAGCCGGACCGCCTCGTCGTCGGTGGCCGCGACGGCCGCCTGGGCGTGCGCCCGGGCCGGGGCGTCCGGGGGGACGTCGGCGACGAGGACGCCCAGCTCGGGGCGGTGCACGGCGACGCCGTGCGCCTCCAGGCCGGCGGCCAGGGCGTCCGGCAGGACGTCGAGCGGGGAGGCCGGCGCGGCCGGGAAGCCGACGTGGGCGCCCACCCGGTGCCGGCCGTCGGCGAGCGCGACGACGTCCCGCAGCGCGGCCCGCGCCTCGGGCTGCACCGTGAGGGCGCCGTGCACCGCGGCGGCGGGGAAGCGGGGGTCGGTCAGCGCGAGCCGGAGGCTGTGGAGGTGCCCGACGAAGCGGTGGTCGACGAGGGCGAGCCGGGCGTTCGCCGGGGCGGCCGCCAGTGCGGCGGACACCTCCGCGGCGTCGGCCGCCACGCGCACGTCGAAGCCCAGGGACCGCAGGTCGCCCTCCAGGGAGGAGCCGACGGGCGGCAAACCGGTGAGGATGGCGGTCGACAGACGAACTCACTCCTTGGAAGCGTGCCTGGCCGCCTCGGGTCCGCAGGTGTCCGGGCAGCGGTGGTGCCGCGCGGGGGCCCCGGCGTCGGTGGCGAGCGGCACGTCGGCAGAGGCTATCGGATCACTGGAAGCCGCCGTTCACCGCCGGGTGCGGGCCGGGCCTCACGAGGAGGACGTCCGGGGCGCCGCGGTGGTTCCCGGCCCGCCCGGGCCCGGCCCGGCGCGCGGCGGCGGGGCGCCCGGACTGGTCTAGGGTGCCGTCATGACGTGGCTGATCACAGGTGGGGCCGGGTACATCGGGGCCCATGTGGCGCGGGCGATGACGGAGGCCGGCGAGCGGGTGGCCGTCCTGGACGACCTGTCCAGCGGTGACGCGGCGCGGCTGCCCGACGGCGTCCCCCTGGTGCGCGGCTCGGTCCTGGACCGGGAGACCGTGGACCGGGCGCTGAAGGAGCACGGGGTGACCGGTGTGGTGCACCTCGCGGCCAAGAAGCAGGTCGGGGAGTCGGTCGAGCGGCCGCTGCTGTACTACCGGGAGAACGTGCACGGGCTGACCGTGCTGCTGGAGGCCGTCGTCGCGGCCGGCGTGCGGAGCTTCGTCTTCTCCTCCTCCGCGGCCGTCTACGGGATGCCGGACGTCGATCTCGTCACCGAGGCGACGCCGTGCCTGCCGATCAACCCCTACGGGGAGACCAAGCTGGCCGGCGAGTGGCTGGTCCGGGCGGTGGGCGCGGCGCACGGGCTGTCCACCGCCTGCCTGCGCTACTTCAACGTGGCGGGCGCGGCCCGGCCGGAGCTGGCGGACACCGGTGTGTTCAACATCATCCCGATGATGTTCGACCGGATCACCCGGGGCGAGCGCCCGCGGATCTTCGGGGACGACTACGCCACCCCGGACGGCACCTGCGTCCGCGACTACATCCACATCGAGGACCTGGCCACCGCGCACCTGGCCGCGGCCCGCCGGCTGGCGGAGCGCCCGGAGGCGGGCGACCTGACGCTGAACGTGGGCACCGGGCACGGGGTGTCCGTGCGCGAGATGGCCCAGCTGGTCGGGGAGGTCACCGGCCGCCCGGACCTGACGCCCGAGACGGGCCCGCGCCGGCCGGGCGACCCGGCCCGGGTCGTCGCCGCCAACGACCTGATCACCCGGACCCTCGGCTGGAGCCCGCGCCACGACGTGCGGAGCATGGTCGTCTCGGCCTGGGAGGGCTGGCGGCTGCGGCACCCGGACGCGTCCGCCGACTGAACCCGGAACGTCCCTCGATCCGGTGGAATCCTCGCAGGTCAGCGGGGATGACAACGGTGTTCGGTGTCGCGTTGCCCAGGGCCCCCCGCCCGTAGTTCACTGAGGAGCCGGGCGGCACCCGCCGCCGGGGACCGGTACGCGGGAGGCGGCGTTCATGGGTGCAGGGCACGACCACGGCCACGCGCACGGCGGGCCCCCGCCGACCGGCACCGCGGCGGCGGCCTACCGGGGGCGGCTGCGGATCGCCCTGGGCATCACGCTCTCGGTGCTGGTCGCGGAGATCGTCGGCACGGCGCTGACCGGTTCGCTGGCGCTGCTCGCCGACGCCGGCCACATGGCGACGGACGCGGTGGGCGTCGGGATGGCGCTGGTCGCGATCCACTTCGCCAACCGGCCGAGCGGCGGCCGGCGCACCTACGGCTACGCGCGCGCCGAGATCCTGGCGGCGGTGCTGAACTGCCTGCTGCTGCTCGGCGTCGGCGGCTACATCCTCTTAGAGGCGGTCCAGCGGCTGGCCGCGCCGACGGAGGTGCCGGGCGGGACGACAGTGGTGTTCGGCCTGGTGGGCGTGGTCGCCAACCTGATCTCGCTGTCCCTGCTGATGCGCGGGCAGAAGGAGAGCCTGAACGTGCGCGGGGCGTTCCTGGAGGTCCTCTCGGACGCGCTGGGGTCGCTGGCCGTGGTGATCTCCGCCCTGGTGATCATGGCCACGGGCTGGACCCGGGCCGACCCGGTGGCCTCGCTGCTGATCGGGCTGATGATCGTGCCCCGGACGCTGAAGCTGCTGCGCGAGGCGCTGGACGTGCTGCTGGAGGCCGCGCCCCGGGACGTGGACATGGACGAGGTCCGGGCGCACATCACGGCCCTGCCGGGGGTCACCGGCCTGCACGACCTGCACGTCTGGACGATCACCTCGGGGATGCCGGTGCTGTCGGCGCACGTGGTGGTGGACCGGGAGGCGCTGGACTCGGCCGGGCACGAGCGGATGCTGCGGGACCTCCAGGGGTGCCTGGGGCAGCACTTCGCCGTCGAGCACTGCACCTTCCAGCTGGAACCGGGCGGGTACGCGGAGCGCGAGGCGCGGCTCTGCCACTGATCCGCGCTCGCCCGCGCGCTTCCGTTTCCCTCCGGTCCCCGCGTTCCGCGCCGGTCGCCGTGGGGCAGACTTGAGGGCCAAGACCGACACCCGAGGATGGTCAATGCCGATCACATCAGCCGAGGGCCGCTCCGCCGATTCCGCCGCGGCCCCCGCCTCCCCCGAAGCCGCTGAACCGATCATGCTTGAGCTGGTCGACGAGGACGGCAGAACCATCGGGACCGCCGAGAAGGTCTCCGCGCACCTCGCCCCCGGCCGGCTGCACCGCGCCTTCTCGGTCTTCCTCTTCGACGCACAGGGGCGGCTGCTGCTCCAGCGCCGGGCCCTGGGCAAGTACCACTCCCCCGGCGTGTGGTCCAACACCTGCTGCGGGCACCCGTACCCTGGCGAACTGCCGTTCGTGGCGGCGGCCCGGCGTACGGCGGAGGAGCTGGGCCTGGCCCCCGAGTTGCTGCGGGAGGCGGGCACGGTGCGCTACAACCACCCGGACCCGCTGTCGGGGCTGGTGGAGCAGGAGTACAACCACCTCTTCGTCGGCACCGTGCGGGCCACGCCGGAGCCGGATCCGGAGGAGGTGGAGGAGTACGCCTATGTGACCCCCGCCGAGCTGGAGAAGCTGATGTCCGAGGTGACGTTCTCGGCGTGGTTCATGACGGTGCTGGACACGGCGCGGCCGGCCGTCCGCGAGGTCATCGGGGCCGGGGCGGGCTGGTAGGGCCGGCGGCGCGGGGAGGGGCGGGCGCGGCGGTGAGGGGCAGGACGGCCCAGACGACCTTGCCGCCGCCCGCGGTGTGCTCGACGTCGTAGCTGCCGCCGGCCTCGTCCACCACGGCCTGCACCAGCAGCAGCCCCCGGCCGCCGATCCGCTCCTCGTCGGGCACCAGCGGGCGGGGCCGGTAGGGGTGGCCGTCCTCGACGGCCACCCGCACCTCCGCCGGGCCGACGGAGACCTCGACGGTGAGTTCCGGGGAGAGCAGGGCGGCGTGCTGGACGGCGTTGGTGACCAGTTCGGAGACGATCAGCAGCAGGCCGTCCAGCAGGTCGGCGCCGAGCGGCACCTTCTGACGGCGCATCAGGTCGCGGACGCCGTGCCGGGCGCGGGGCACGGAGGTGGGGAGCGCGGGGGCGGTGAACCGCCAGCGGCCCTGCCGCACGGGGCGGCCTGCGGGGCCGGCCGGCTCGCGGGGCGCCGCGGGCGGCGGGGCCTGGCCCGGCTCGGGCGGGACGCTCCCGACGATCTCCATGTCCGATACCAACCCCTCGCCGTGGCTCCACCGCACACGACGAGTGTTGGGAAGACCACAGTCCGCGCGGACAGCTGATCAGAAGTCGCCGCCAATCGACGCTATTTGATCGCGTGCGTATGCCGCAGTCACTCTCGCGACTGTTCCTGGCTGCCCTGATCGTCGTTCGCGGAACGCTCCGGACCAGGTCGCTTCGCCGGTCCCCCGAGCGATCCGCGGCGGACCGCCCCGGCCGTCCGGTTGGCACCGGTTAGCATCCGTCGCATGGAGCCCGCACTGCACCTGGACGTCGCCGGCGGCACGGCGACGATCCGCATCGCCCACCCCGCCAAGCGGAACGCCATGACACCCGCCATGTGGCGGGCGCTCCCCCCGCTGCTGGAGCGCTGCGCCGCGGACCCGGACGTACGGGTCCTGGTGCTCACCGGCGAGGGCGACACCTTCTGCGCGGGCGCCGACATCGCCTCCCTCACCGCGGGCGGCGAGGGCGACCCGCGCGACCTGGCCGTCGCCGCCGAGGAGGCACTGGCCGCCTTCCCCAAACCGACGCTCGCGGCCGTGCGCGGCCACTGCGTCGGCGGCGGCTGCCAGCTCGCCGTCGCCTGCGACCTCCGGTTCGCCGCCGAGGGCGCCCTCTTCGGCGTCACCCCGGCCCGGCTGGGCGTCGTCTACGCGGCCTCGTCCACCCGCCGGCTCACCGGCCTGATCGGCCCGGCCGCCGCCCGCTACCTGCTGTACTCCGCCGAACTCATCGACACCGAACGGGCGCTGCGCACCGGCCTGGTGGACGAGGTGTGGGCGCCGGACGAACTGGACGCCCGGGTCACCGGGTTCGCCCGGCTGCTCGCCTCGCGCTCCCAGCTCACCCAGGCCGCGGCCAAGGAGTTCACCCGTCCCGAGCCGGTACCGGCGGAGCGCGTCGCCCACTGGGCGCAACTCGGGCACGCGAGCGCCGACCTGGCGGAGGGGGTGACGGCGTTCCTGGAGCGCAGGGAGCCCCGGTTCACCTGGAGCGTGCCGGTTCCGGCGGCGCCGGGCCGGGAGTGACGGGACGTCACGCCCAGCCCGCGGCCCCGGACCTCCCTGTCTTCCGTGCGGGCCGGTCCGCCACCTACCGTGCGGACATGACCATTCCTTCCTCTCTTCTTTCCGCCGGCCGCCGTTGTCAGCGTGTCCTCGAAGGCATACACGTCTTCACGTACTTCACTCCCGAGACCGCCCGGGAGTTCGCCGCGTTCGGGGTGGAGGACGGCCACGCCCGGTACTTCGCCGAGCGGGCCGGCGCCATGGGACGGGTCGGCGCGGGTGCGGTGACGGCGGCGTTCCACGTGTTCAAGCACGAGCTGGTGGCCCGTCATGTCCCCGTGGCGTGGGAGCGGGTGACGCCGGAGGAGGCGGTGACCGCGCGGCTGCGGGCCTGCGACGCGGCCCTGCGCCGGATATTCGGGGACGAGGCCGTCGCCTCGCCGGAGATCGCCGAGGCCGCGGAGCTCGCGCTGCGCGCGGCGGAGGCGGGCGAGCGCGCGTCGCGGCCGCTGTACGCCGCCCAGGCGGACCAGCCCGTCCCCGACGCCCCGCACTTGGCCCTGTGGCACGCGGCGACCATGCTCCGCGAGCACCGCGGCGGCGGTCACCTGGCGGCGCTGGCCGGCGCCGGGCTGGACCCCGTCGAGGCGCTGGTCAGCCATGCGGCCGGGCGGGAGGGCAGTGCACTGTCCCGGCGGCTGCTGCGCACCCGCGGGTGGAGCGCGGAGGAGCTGGAGGGGGGCGCGCGGCGGCTGCGCGAGCGCGGACTGTTCACCGCCGACGGGACGCTCACCCCGGCGGGCGCGGCGCTGCGCCGGGACGTGGAGGAGGCCACCGACCGGCTGGACGCCGGGCCGTGGGAGCACCTGGGCCCGGAGGGGACAGAGCGGCTGACGGAGCTGGCCGAGGGCCTGGCCGCCCGGATCGCCGCCGCCGGAGGGTCCCCCACGGGCGCCCCGCGCGCGACGGGCGGCTCCGCCGAGAGCTGAGCCGGGGGCGGCGCGGCCCGCGTTGTCCGAGGCACCTGCCACAATGCGAAGCGCAGTCCGAGATGAGAAAGCGGAGCGTGATCGTGACGGCAACCGGTACGTCGGTCGAAGGCAGGATCGCCGAGGAGCTCGGCGTACAGGAGCGGCAGGTGAAGGCGGCCGTCGACTTGCTCGACGGCGGGGCGACCGTGCCGTTCGTCGCCCGCTACCGCAAGGAGGCGACCGGCGCGCTGGACGACGCCCAGCTGCGCACCCTGGAGGAGCGGCTGCGCTACCTGCGGGAGCTGGAGGAGCGGCGGACCGCCGTCCTGGAGTCGGTGCGCTCGCAGGGCAAGCTGGACGCCGCGCTGGAGGCGCGGATCCGCGAGGCCGACTCCAAGGCCCGGCTGGAGGACATCTACCTGCCGTTCAAGCCCAAGCGGCGGACGAAGGCCCAGATCGCGCGCGAGGCGGGGCTCGAACCGCTGGCCGAGGGGCTGTTGTCCGACCCGGGCGTCGAGCCGCTCGCCGCTGCCGCCGCCTTCGTCGACGCGGACAAGGGCGTCGCCGACCCGGCCGCCGCGCTGGAGGGCGCCCGGGCGATCCTCACCGAGCGGTTCGCGGAGGACGCGGACCTGATCGGCGAGCTGCGCGAGCGGATGTGGACGCGGGGCCGGCTGGTCGCCAAGGTGCGGTCGGGGAAGGAGGAGGCGGGCGCCAAGTTCGCCGACTACTTCGACTTCGCCGAGCCGTTCACCGAGCTGCCCTCGCACCGGGTGCTCGCCATGCTGCGCGGCGAGAAGGAAGAGGTGCTCGACCTCGTCCTGGAGCCGGAGCCGGCCGGTGAGGCGGCGGCGGGCCCGAGCGCGTACGAGCAGGCCGTCGCCCGCCGGTTCGGCGTGGCCGACCGGGGGCGGCCGGGCGACAAGTGGCTGGCGGACACGGTCCGCTGGGCCTGGCGCACCCGCATCCTCGTCCACCTCGGCATCGACCTGAGGCTGCGGCTGCGCCAGGCCGCCGAGGACGAGGCGGTCCGCGTCTTCGCCGCCAACCTGCGCGATCTGCTGCTCGCCGCCCCGGCCGGCACCCGCGCCACGATGGGCCTCGACCCGGGCTTCCGTACGGGCGTGAAGGTCGCCGTCGTCGACGCCACCGGCAAGGTCGCGGCCACGGAGACCATCTACCCGCACGTCCCGCAGAACAAGTGGGACGCCTCCCTGGCCACCCTCGCCCGGCTCGCCAAGGAGCACGGGGTGGAGCTCGTCGCCATCGGCAACGGCACGGCCTCCCGGGAGACGGACCGGCTGGCCGCCGACCTGATCGGCCGTCACCCGGAGCTGGGCCTCACCAAGGTGATGGTCTCCGAGGCGGGCGCCTCGGTGTACTCCGCCTCCGCGTTCGCCTCGCAGGAGCTGCCCGGCCTGGACGTGTCGCTGCGCGGCGCCGTGTCCATCGCGCGGCGGCTCCAGGACCCGCTGGCCGAGCTCGTCAAGATCGACCCCAAGTCGATCGGCGTCGGCCAGTACCAGCACGACCTGTCCGAGGTGAAGCTGTCGCGCTCGCTCGACGCGGTCGTCGAGGACTGCGTCAACGGCGTCGGCGTCGACGTCAACACGGCGTCCGCGCCGCTGCTCTCCCGGGTCTCCGGCATCAGCTCCGGCCTGGCCGACAACATCGTCGCCCACCGTGACGCGAACGGTCCGTTCCGCTCCCGCAAGGCGCTCAAGGACGTGGCCCGGCTCGGCCCCAAGGCGTACGAGCAGTGCGCCGGCTTCCTCCGCATCCGCGGGGGCGACGACCCGCTGGACGGGTCCAGCGTGCATCCCGAGGCGTACCCGGTGGTGCGGGCGATGGCGAAGCGGACGGGGAGCGAGGTCGCCGCACTCATCGGTAACACCGGCGTGCTGCGGTCGTTGCGGCCCGAGGAGTTCGTGGACGACTCCTTCGGTCTGCCGACCGTGACCGACATCCTGCGCGAGCTGGAGAAGCCGGGGCGGGATCCGCGGCCCGCCTTCCGTACGGCTTCGTTCAAGGACGGGGTCGAGAAGATCGGGGATCTGGCGCCGGGGATGATCCTGGAGGGCGTCGTCACGAACGTCGCCGCTTTCGGGGCGTTCGTGGACGTCGGGGTTCACCAGGACGGGCTGGTGCATGTGTCCGCGATGTCGAGGACCTTTGTGAAGGATCCGCGGGATGTGGTCAAGCCCGGGGACATCGTGCGGGTGAAGGTGCTGGAAGTCGACATTCCGCGGAAGCGGATCTCGTTGACGCTGCGGCTGGACGACGAGGCGTCGGCTTCACCGCGGCGGGAGCCGCGGGAGAACCGGCGTGGGGGGACGCCCCGGCCGCGGCGTGAGGCTTCCGCGCCTGCGGCTGGCGGAGCGATGGCCGATGCGCTGCGGCGCGCGGGGCTCGTGCGGCCGGAGGGCCGCAGGTAGAAGCCCCAGTCCCGCCCTTTCACCGTTTCTTGCGGGGGCGGCGCCCCCGCACCCCCGAGCGCACCTGCGGCGCGCGTCCTCAAACGCCGGACGGGCTGAATCAGCCCGTCCGGCGTTTGAGGACAACCGCGCGGAGCGCGGTTTTGGGGTCTGGGGGCTCGCCCCCAGGAAACGGTGAAAGGGCGGGACCGGGGCACCCCCCTACCGCCGGAACTCCGGCACCCGCTTCTCGTACAGCCACGGCGCCAAGACGTCCTCCACATCCCGCGCCACGACCCGCCTCGCGTGCGTGAGGAATCCGGGCGTGTCCGCGCTGCCGCCCCGTCGCGTCTCGTGCCAGGTGCGCAGGACGCGGAAGAAGGGGTCGTCGCCGACGGCCAGGCGGAGGGCGTGCAGGGCGCACGCCCCCCGGACGTACACCCGGTCGTCGAACAGGTGCCGCCGCCCGGGGTCCGCGATGCGCAGGTTCTGGCGGCGGGCGGTGAGGTCCGTGCGGGAGCGGCGGGCGAGGGTGTCGGCGTCGTCCTCGCCCAGGTGTTCGGACCAGAGCCACTCCGCGTAGGTGGCGAAGCCCTCGTTGAGCCAGATGTGCTGCCAGTCGGCGAGGCTGACGCTGTTGCCGAACCACTGGTGGGCCGTCTCGTGGGCGACCAGCGTCTCCCAGCCGCGCCGGCCGTCCATGTGGTTGCGGCCGAAGACGGAGAGGGTCTGGTTCTCGACGGGCGCGGACAGTTCGGCGTCGACGACGGTGACGCCGTAGGACTCGAACGGGTAGGGGCCGAAGAGGTCCGTGTAGAGCCGGAGGATGCGGCCCTGGCGGGCGAGGTCGTGGCGGACGCGGTCGACCGCCCCGGCGGGGCAGGCGACGTGCACGGGGACGGGGGCCCCGGAGATGTCCTCCTCGGTCCAGGTCTCGCGGTGGAAGCGGCCGGTGTAGAGGGCGGCGAGGTAGCAGGCCATCGGGCCGGGGTGGTGGTAGGTCCAGCGGGCGCTGCCGTCCGCCTCCCGGTGGTCGACCAGGGAGCCGTTGGCGAGCGCGTCGTAGCCGGCCGGGACGGTCACCTCGAAGGTGTAGGCGGCCTTGTCGTCGGGGCGGTCGTTGCAGGGGAACCAGGACGGCGCCCCCACCGGCTGGGAGGCGACGAGCGTGCCGTCGTGCTCGTCGCCGGTGCGGTCCCAGCCGATCGGGCCGTACGGCGAGTGGACGGGCCGGGGACGTCCGCCGTAGCGGACGTCCAGGGTGAAGGGGCGGCCCGGTTCCAGCGTGCGGTCGGCGGTGATCCGCAGCTTGCCGTCGCGGTGCCGGAAGGGGACCGGGCGGTCGTCGAGGAGGACCTCGTCGACCGTGAGCTTCGCCAGGTCGAGTTCGACGGAGTCGATCGCGCCGTTGGCCGTCGCCTCGATCCGTGCGCGGCCGTCGAGCCGGTGGCCGCGCGGGTCGTAGTCCAGCTCCAGGTGGTAGGCGAGGGTGTGGTGGCCGTACGAGCCGTGCCGGGGGAAGTAGTGCTCCTCGCGGGCGGGCCGGCGGCGGGAGCCGCCGCCCACCGCGGCGGCGGTCACCGGGATGGCCAGCGCGGCGAGGAGGACGCGGCGGCTGCAGGTGTGTCGTGCCCCCATGTCACGCGGCGGCCTCTCGCTGGGGGGCGGCGGCGGGCCGCTGTCCGGCGATCGGGTTGCCCGCCCAGCGGGTGCCCGGCGGGACGGTCTCCCCGCGCATCACGAGGGAGGACGGGGCGATGGCGGTGTGGGCGCCGACGGTGGTGCCCGGGAGCACGATGCCGTGCGGGCCGAGGGAGGCGCCCTCGGCGAGGTGGACGGTGTCCATGCGCATGATCCGGTCGTGGAAGAGGTGGGTCTGGAGGACGCAGCCGCGGTTGACGGTGGCCCCGTCGCCGAGGGTGATGAGGTCGGTCTCCGGCAGCCAGTGGGTGTCGCACCACACACCCCGGCCGATACGGACGCCCAGGGTGCGCAGCCACCAGTTCAGCACGGGGGTGCCGGTGAAGGGTCCCGCCAACCAGGGGACGGCGAGGGATTCCACGAACGTGTCGAAGAGTTCGTTCCGCCAGACGAAGGAACTCCACAGCGGGTGTTCACCGCTCCGGAAGCGTCCCACGAGCAGCCACTTGGCGGCGGTGGCGAGGAGTCCGGCGAGGATGCCGCCGATGAAGAGCAACGGCGCGGCGACCAGTGCCGCGAGGCCGAGGCCGCCGTGGTTGAGCGCCCACTGTTCGCCGAGCAGCACCATGTCGGCCAGGGCGAGGCCGCACATGAGCGGCAGTATCCGGCACAGTTCGACGCCGGCCCGGGCCAGGACGAGTCTCCGGGGCGGGGCGAAGGTGCGCCCGGCGTCGGCGACGGTGGCGACGCGGGGCAGCGGCATGGCGGGCCGGCCCAGCCAGGAGGTGCCGGGTTCGCTGTGCTCGGGCGCGTCGGAGAGGACGCCGACCAGGCCGTGGTCGGGGACGGAACGGCCGGGGCCGATGATGCCGGAGTTGCCGAGGAAGGCCCGGCGGCCGACGTGCGCGGTGCCCAGGCGGAGCCAGCCGCCGCGCAGTTCGTAGGGGGCGACGAGGGTGTCGTCGGCGAGGAACGCGCCGTCGTCGACGGTGAGCAGGGACGGCAGCGGCAGGACGGTGGAGAGCTCGGCGCCGCGGCCGATCCGGGCGCCGAGCATCCGCATCCACACCGGGGTGGCGAGGCTGGCGTAGACCGGGAAGAGGTTGCGCCGGGCGCCGTCCAGGAGCCGGGTGATCACCCAGGCGCGCCAGGCGACGCCGCCGCAGGCGGGGTGGAGGCCGGCGCTGATGCCCCGGTTGAGGACGCGGACCGTGCCGGCGACGACGAGCATCCAGCAGACCGTGGTGACCACGGTGAAGGCGGGGACGGCGAGCAGCAGGCTGACGGCGACCGTGGTGAGCGAGGCGCTGTCCTTGATCAGCCAGAAGGTGGCGACGAGGGCGGGCGCGGCGGCGAGCAGGGGCAGCAGCGGCATGCCGAACAGGGCCAGGGCGTAGGCGGTGGCCCAGCGGCGGGAGCGCTCGCGGCGCGGCGCGGGCCAGTCCTCGGCGGGGCGGACCGGGCCGCTCGCGTGGTGGGCGGCGGCGTCCGGGCGGGCGGGCGAACCCACCCAGGTCTCGCCCGCGGGGACGTGGCCGTCGAGGCAGGCGCCGGGTGCCAGTTCGGCGCCGTCGCCGAGGGAGGAGCCGGGCATCAGCATGCTGCGGTGGCCGGCCCGGGAGTCGGCGCCGAGCCGGACCGGGCCGACGTGCAGGGTCTCGCCGTCGATCCACCAGCCGGCGATGTCGGCCTCGGGCTCGACGCTGGCCCCGTCGCCGAACTCGGCGAGACCGGTGACCGGGGGCATGGCGTGGAGGGAGACGTTCCGGCCGGCGGCGCAGCCGAGGGCGCGGGCGTACCAGCGGGCCCAGGGGGTGCCCATCAGGGAGGGCACGCCGAAGGCGGCGACGGTGCGTTCGGCGGCCCACAGCCGCAGGTGGACGCGGCCGCCGCGCGGGTGGGCGCCGGGGGTGACGCCACGGGTGAGCACGCGGGCGGCGAGGGCGCCGATCGCGAACCGGCCGGGGGCGCTGAACAGCAGCACCCAGGCGACGGCCACCAGCCACCAGGCGGTGTACGGCGCCCAGACCTGCGGCGCGAAGACACCGAGGAGGTTGTCGGCGACGGCGAGGCCGGTCAGCAGGCGGAGGCCCTGGACGCCGTAGAGGACGGTCTGCACCAGGATCTGCGCGGCGCCGGTGCGGCGGCGCAGCGGGCGGACGGTCCGGCGGGGTCCGGTGTCCTCGACGGGGGTGTCGAGGGCGTCGATGTGCGCGGCCATGTCCCGCAGGACGGTGTGCCGGTAGAGGCCGGCGACGGAGACGCCGGGGTGGTGCTCGCGCAGGGCCGAGGCCATGCGGGCGGCGGTGAGGCTGGTGCCGCCCATGGTGACGAAGTCGGAGTCGGGGCCGGGGCGGACGCCGAGCAGCTCCTCCCAGAGGTCCGCGAGCCGGGCGGCCGTGCCGTGCAGTTCCTCGCCCGCTCCGGGGGCGGCGCCGCCGGTGGTGGGGAGCGGCCAGGGCAGGGCGTCGCGGTCGACCTTGCCGGAGGTGCGGGTGGGCAGCTCGCCGACCTCGGCGAGGACGGGGACGAGCGCGGCGGGCAGCCGTTCGGTGAGCCGGGCGCGGGCGGCGGTCGCGTCGAAGCCCGGGGCGGTCACCAGGTAGCCGACGAGGAGCTGGGAGCCGGACGGGGTGGTGCGGACGGCCGCGGCGGCGCCGTGGACGTCGGGGAGCTCGCCGAGGGCGGCGTCGATCTCGCCGAGCTCGATCCGCCGGCCGCCCAGTTTGACCTGGTCGTCGGCGCGGCCGGCGAAGACCAGGCCCTCCTCGTCGGCCCGGACGAGGTCGCCGGTGCGGTAGGCGCGGTCGCTGCCGAGGGCCTGGCAGGGCCGAAAGCGGTCGGCGTCCTTGGCGGGGTCGAGGTAGCGGCCGACGCCGACGCCGGCGATCACCAGCTCGCCCTCGGCGCCGTACGGCACGGGCTCGCCGTCCTGGTCGACGACGGCGAGCTCCCAGCCGTCGAGCGGCAGGCCGATGCGGACCGGCTCGCCGGGCTCCATGCGGGCGGCGCAGGCGACGACGGTGGTCTCGGTGGGCCCGTAGGTGTTCCACATCTCGCGGCCGGGGACGGCGAACCGCTCGACGAGGCCGGGCGGGCACGCCTCGCCGCCGACGATCAGCAGCCGCACCCGGTCCAGGGACTCCCGGGGCCAGAGGGCGGCCAGGGTGGGGACGGTGGAGACGACGGTGACGGCCCGCTCGACCAGCCAGGGGCCCAGCTCGTGGCCGGCCCTGACCAGCGCGCGGGGGGCGGGCACCAGGCAGGCGCCGTGCCGCCAGGCCAGCCACATCTCCTCGCAGGAGGCGTCGAAGGCGACGGAGAGGCCGGCCAGCACCCGGTCGCCGGGGCCGAGCGGCTCGTCCTGGAGGAAGAGGGCGGCCTCGGCGTCGGCGAAGGCGGCGGCGCTGCGGTGGGAGACGGCGACGCCCTTGGGGGCGCCGGTGGAGCCGGAGGTGAAGATGATCCAGGCGTCGTCCTCGGGCAGCGGCTGCCGGGGTCCGGCGGCCCCGGGCTTTCGGCGGCCGGGGGCGAGCGCGCCGTCGCCGGTGAGGACGGCGCACACCTCGGCCTCGTGGAAGACCGTGGCGGCGCGCTCGTCGGGGTCGTCGGCGTCGACGGGGACGTAGGCGGCGGAGCAGCGGAGGACGGCGAGGATGGCGAGGTAGAGCTCGGCGGTGCCGGAGGGGATCCGGACGCCGACCCGGTCGCCCGGTCCGATCCCGGCCCGGCGCAGCCGCTCGGCCCGGGTCTCGACCTCCGCGCACAGCTCCCGGTAGGTGAGGACGCCGGCCTCGGTGTCGAGGGCCGGGGCGTCGGGGTGGCCGGCGGCGGTGGCGTCGAGGACGTCCACCAGGGTGCGCTCCCCCGGCGGTGGCGCGCTGCTGTACAGCGCCCGCCCCGCCGGCGGCGCCAGCGGGGTGGGGGTGGAACTGGAGAGTGTCGGGGACATGGCCTTACGCCTCGATTCGACGGTGGGGATGCGGACGCCCCACGGACGTCCGCACCCACAGACGTCGCTCCGCGCCCACGGGTTCGTAAAAGCGTTGCCAACGTTCCGCATATCGAACGAGTGGCGGGGGATGCCTCGGGCGCACTCTTTTCTCACGGTACGTGCCGTTTCACCGGAAAACCATGGTTTTCGGCCGGACGGGCGACGGTGACGGCTTGGCGAAGAGTTGACCTGCGACGAAGGTTTTTTTCGGGCCGAAGTTCGCTCGAACGGGTCAGGAAAACCGGGAACCGCGCCCTCAGCGCTCCATAATGCGGCCGTCCTCGACCATGATCCGCCGGGTGGTGTGCACCGCGTCCAGCATCCTCCGATCGTGCGTGACCAGCAGCAAGGTGCCCGAGTACGAGGCGAGGGCCGACTCGAGCTGCTCGATGGCCGGCAGGTCAAGGTGGTTGGTGGGCTCGTCGAGCACCAGCAGGTTGACGCCGCGGGCCTGGAGCAGCGCCAGCGCGGCGCGGGTCCGCTCGCCCGGCGAGAGGGTCACGGCGGGGCGCAGCACATGGTCGGCCTTGAGGCCGAACTTGGCGAGCAGCGTCCGCACGTCGGCGGGTACCAGCTCCGGGACGGCCACCCCGAACGCGTCGAGCAGCGTCTCCGTGCCGAAGAACAGCGCCCGCGCCTGGTCCACCTCGCCGACGACCACGCCCGGGCCGAGCGCGGCCGAGCCCTCGTCCAGCGGAAGCCGGCCCAGCAGCGCGGCCAGCAAGGTGGACTTCCCTGAGCCGTTGGCGCCGGTCACGGCGACCCGGTCGGCCCAGTCGATCTGGAGGTCCACCGGGCCGAGGGTGAAGGAGCCGCGGCGCACCACGGCCCCGCGCAGGGTGGCCACCACGTTGCCCGAGCGGGGCGCGGCGGCGATCTCCATCTTGAGCTGCCACTCCTTGCGCGGCTCCTCGACGGTCTCCAGCCGCTCGATGAGCCGCTCGGTCTGCCGCGCCTTGGACGCCTGCTTCTCGCTGGCCTCGATCCGCGTCTTCCGGGTGATCTTGTCGATGTCGTTGCCCTTGCGGCGGGCGTTGCGGACGCCCTTCTCCATCCAGTTCCGCTGGGTGCGGGCGCGGGCCTCCAGGGCGGCGCGGGTGTCCGCGTACTCCTCGTACGCCTCGCGCGCCTGCCGGCGGGCCCGTTCACGCTCCTCCAGGTAGGCGCCGTAGCCGCCGCCGAAGAGGGTGACCTGCTGCTGGGCCAGGTCCAGTTCCAGCACCTGGTCGACGGTCCGGGTGAGGAACTCGCGGTCGTGGCTGACCAGGACGGTGCCCGCGCGCAGCCCGGTGACGAAGTTCTCCAGCCGCTCCAGGCCGTCCAGGTCCAGGTCGTTGGTGGGCTCGTCGAGCAGGAACACGTCGTAGCGGCTGAGCAGCAGCGAGGCCAGGCCGGCGCGGGCCGCCTGGCCGCCCGACAGGTCCGTCATGGGCCGGTCGAGACCGACCGTGAGGCCGAGCGAGCCGACGACCTCCTCCGCCCGCTCGTCCAGGTCGGCCGCGCCCAACGCCAGCCAGCGCTCCAGCGCGACGGCGTACGCGTCGTCCGCGCCGGGCGCGCCCGCGGCCAGCGCCTCGGTGGTGGTGTCGAGCGCGGCCTGCGCGGCGGCGACGCCGGTGCGCCGGGCCAGGAACGCCCGCACCGTCTCCCCCGGCCGCCGCTCCGGCTCCTGCGGGAGGTGCCCGACGGTGGCGGTGGGCGGGCTGATCCGGACCGTGCCCTCGTCGGGCTCCACGAGCCCGGCGAGCATCCGCAGCAGGGTGGACTTCCCGGCGCCGTTGGCCCCGACGAGCCCGATCACGTCGCCGGGGGCGACGACCAGGTCCAGCCCGGTGAAGAGGGTGCGGTCGCCGTGGCCGGCGGCGAGGTTCTTGGCGACGAGGGTGGCGTTCATGTCGGGGCCGACTCTATCGGTCCGAATCCGCCTGCCGGGGCGTGCGGCCGCCCCGTGACGAGCCGGTCATTCCCCCAGCGCCCGGTAATCCCCGCCCAACGGCCGCCGCCTGTCGGTACCTTCACTCCATGGTGAGCGATGCGATCGTCATCGGATCCGGCGTCATCGGCCTGACCACCGCCGTCCTCCTCGCGGAACGCGGACTGCGGGTCGAGGTGTGGACGCGGGAGACGGCCGTGCAGACCACCTCCGCGGTGGCCGGGGGCCTGTGGTGGCCGTACCGCGCGGAACCGGCCCAGGCCGTGGCCGCCTGGTCGCTCGCGTCCCTGCCCGTCCTGGCCGGCCTGGCCCGGCGGCCGGAGGAGACCGGGGTGCGCATGGTGGACGGGGTGCACGCCGGCGTCTCCGTCGGCGGACTGGGCGCGTGGGCGTCCGGTGTCCCCGGGCTGCGCGACGCGGCCCCGCACGAGACGCCGCGCGGCTACGACCGGGCCGTGCGCGCCCGGCTGCCGCTCATCGACATGCCCGCGCACCTCGGCTACCTGCAACGCCGGCTGGGCCGGGCCGGCGGCACCGTCACCCTCCGCCCGGTCGCCGCCCTCGCCGACGCGGCCCGGGCGGCCCCGGTCGTCGTCAACTGCACCGGCCTGGGCGCCGGCCGGCTCGCCGGCGACCCGCACCTGCACCCGGTGCGCGGCCAGCTCGTCGTCGTCGAGAACCCGGGGATACGCGAGTGGTTCACCGCCGCCGACGACGGGACGGGCGCCCCCGCCTACCTGCTCCCCCAGCCGTACGGCCTGGTCCTCGGCGGGACGGCCCGCGCCCACGTGTGGGACCGGACGCCGACGCCGTCCCTGGCCCAGGCGATCATCGCCCGGTGCGCCCGGGTGCACCCGGGGCTGACCCGGGCCCGCGTCCTGGCCCATCGCGTGGGGCTGCGCCCCGCCCGGCACCGGGTCCGCCTGGAGGCGGAGCGGCTCCCGGGCGGGGCGCGGCTGGTGCACAACTACGGGCACGGCGGGTCGGGGGTCACGGTCTCCTGGGGGTGCGCCCGGGAGGCGGCGGAACTGGCGCTGGACGACCGGCCGTAGCGGGGGTCAGGGCAGCCGCGTCTGCCGGGGCGTCCCCAGCCCGTACGGGTGGGCGGGCTTGACGGGCGGCCGGGCGCCGCCCTTGGTGGCGCGGGCGAACGCCGCGTAGCCGCCGACCAGCGGCAGGTTCGCCGAGGTCGCGGCCAGGTCGAGGGTCAACCGCGGGGTGGTGGAGGCCGGTTCGATCAGGCCGCGGTCGGTGCCCGCGACGATCAGTGCCAGCCGGTGGCCGGCCGGGACGACGTGGTCGGTCGCGGCGAGGTCGAGGGTGATGGTGTACGGGGTGCCGGGGGTCACGGCCCGGGTGCGCTTGCCGCTCCCCCAGTGGCCGAGGTCGGCCCAGCCGCGGCTGAAGACGGTGTGGTCGACCCGTGCCGTCCTGGCCTCGGTCCGCAGGAAGCAGCCGGTGTCCCCGGGGGTGCCGGCGCCCCAGCAGGTGCGGTCGGTGAGGGTGGTGATGCCCTCGGCGTCGTCGGCGTAGTCGCGGATGGTGGCCGGGCCGAGGTCGACGAGGACCGCCGAGAGGTGGGCGGACGCGGTGGACGGGGTCACCCGCAGCCGGACCGTGGAGGAACCGGACAGGCGCAGGTCGCGGGCGAGCGGCCGGGTGACGAAGCCGGCCTTCGCGGGGGTGCTCCGGTCGATCGCCGCCGCCCAGTCGTTCTCGCCGAGCGCCGGGTCGTCCGTGAACTCGGCGGTGCTGCCCGGCCGGGCGGGTTCCAGGCCGAGTACGCCCGGACCCTCCGCGGATCCGGCCGCCGGGCGCAGGGTGGTGGCCCGGGTGCCGGCGGGCGGCCAGACGCGGTCGGTGGTCCACTGGTCGGGCGCCCGCTCGACGTCGGCCATCGGCTCGCGCTCGACGCCGTTGTCGTAGCCCATCAGGTAGTGGTCGAACCAGCGGTGCAGCGTGCGCACCCAGGCGTCGCGCCGGAAGTCGAACGGGTCGACGTGTCCGGTCTGCGACAGCCAGATCTTCCGCTCGACGCCGTTGGCGGCGAGCGCGTCCCACCACTGGCCGAGGTGCTTGGTGCGGACGTTGAGGTCCTGCATGCCGTGCACGGCGAGGACGCTGGCGCGCACGTTCCCCGCGTCGCGGACGTAGTCGCGCTCGCTCCACAGCGGTGTCCGGTCGCCATTGCGGGGCGCGCCCTCGACGAGCTTCCGCTGGACGTCCTGGCAGCGGGCGCGCGCCTCGGCGCTCTCCACCCGCGAGGCGAGGCCGTCGGGGCCGCTGCCGAACAGCGCGGCGCCCTTGGCGAAGTAGTAGTCGTACCAGGAGCTGATGGCGCCGATGGGGACGATCGTCTTCAGGCCGTCCACACCGGTGGCGGCCACGCCGTTGGCGACGGTGCCGTCGTAGCTCTTGCCGATCATTCCGACGGCGCCGGTGGTCCAGTCCGCCGTCACCGGTGTGTTCCCGGTGCGCGAACCGTACGCGCGCGCCCGGCCGTTGAGCCAGTCGACGACGGCCTTGGCGGACTGGACGTCCGAGCGCCCGCCGACGTCCACGCAGCCGTCGGAACGGTTCGTTCCGGCGAGGTCGACGAGTACCACGGCGTAGCCGCGCGGGACGAAGTAGTTGTCGTAGAAGAGGGGGAACTGGACGGGTTTCCCCTGGGCGTCGTACGTCTTCTTCTGGCTCTCGTTGCCGCGTCCGCAGCAGGAGTAGTACGGGCTGGCGTCCATGATCACGGGGACGCGGACGCCCTTCTCGGCGGCCTCGCGCGGCCGGACGACGTCCACGGCGACCCGGTCCGTGCCGCCGGCGCGGGTGGGCGCCTCGACCCAGACGGACTCGCGGACGGCGCGGTCGTAGGAGTAGACGGGTCTGCTCTCGCCGGCGTGTCTTCCGGGGGGCGCGGCCTGGGCCGCGCCCGGTGGTGCGGCGAGGACGGCCAGCAGCGCCGCCAGGGCCGCGAGGACTGAAGTGGTCCAGGATATGCGGGTGTTCCGCGTGGGTTTCGGCACGGGCGGGAGCGTACGCGCGTCCACTGCCGTGCAGAAGGGGTGCGGGGCGGCCTCCGGGAGACGGCCCCGCACCCCGCCGCCTCACGTCCGGTCGTCGCCCGTGGCGCGCGCGAAGGCCCGGTAGCCGCCGACCACGGGCAGTTCCGCCGCACTGCCGGCGAGGTCCACGGTCAGCTTCGGCGTGGACGCCGGGGCGTCGATGTACGGCTTGTCCGTACCGGCGACGATCAGGGCCAGCCGGTGGCCGGCCGGGACCACGTGGTCGGCCGTGCCGAGGTCGAGGGTGATGTCGTACTGCTTGCCGGGCGTGATCTCCCGCCGGGGGAAGCCGGCGTAGTGGCCGAGGTCGGCCCAGCCGCGGCTGAAGACGGTCTGTTCGACCTTCTTGGTGGCGGGGGCGGCCTTCTTGAAGCAGCCGGTGTCCCCGGTGGTGCCGCTGCCGAAGCACTCCTTCTCGGGGAGGATCGAGACGCCGCCGCCGTTCTTGTAGTCCCGGATGGTGTCCGGGCCGAGGTCGACGAGGACGGCGGAGAGCGTCGCCGAGTTCGTGGTCGGGGTGACCTTCAGCGTCACCGAGCCGTGTCCGGACAGCCGGAGGTCGCGGCCGAGCGGCCTGGTGGCGAACGACGCCTTGGCCGGGGTCGGCCGGTCGGCGTCCGCCGCCCAGTCGAGCTCGCCGAGGGCGGGGTCGTCGGTGAACTCGGCCGTGGTGCCGGCCTTGGCGGGCTCGGCGCCCAGCGTTCCCACCCCCGCGACCGGCCCGGCGGCCGGGCGCACGGTGGCGCGGCCGGTGCCGCTGGGCGGCCAGACCCGGTCGGTGGTCCACTGGCCGGGAGCCCGCTCGACGTCGGCCATCGGCTCCTTGTCGACGCCGTTGTCGTAGCCCATCAGGTAGTGGTCGAACCACCGGTGGAGGGTGGTCACCCACTCCTGGCGGCGGAACTCGAACGGGTCGGTGTGCGCCGCCGTCGAGAGCCAGATCTTGCGCTCGACGCCGTTCTCGGCCAGGGCGTCCCACCACCGGTTGAGGTGCTGGGTGCGGACGTTGAGGTCCTGGAGGCCGTGGACGGCGAAGACGCTGGCACGGACCTTGTCCGCGCCGCGGACGTAGTCGCGGTCCTGCCACATGCCGGTCCAGTTGCCGTCGCGCGGCGAGCCCTCGACCAGCGCCTTGTCCATGGCCTTGCAGCGGGCCTTCACCTCGTCGGTCTCGACGTACCGCGCGTGGCCGGCGATGCCCTCGGTGGAGTTGGTGGAGGCGCCCTTGTAGAAGTAGTAGTCGTACCAGGAGCTGGGCCCGGAGATGGGGACGACGGTCTTCAGGCCCTCGACGCCGGTGGCCGCGAGACCGTTGGCGATCGATCCGTCGTAGCTCTTGCCGATCAGGCCGACGGAACCGGTGGTCCAGTCGGCGTCGGCGCCGCCGTCCCCGGTGCGTGAGGTGTAGCCGTTCGCCCGGCCGTTGAACCAGTCGACGACCGATTTGGCCGCCGCGACGTCCGACGGGCCGCCCGCGTCCGAACAGCCGTCGGAACGGTTGGTCCCGGGCTGGTCGACCAGGGCCACGGCATAGCCGCGCGGGACGAAGTAGTTGTCGTAGTAGAGCGGGAACTGCAGGGGCCGGCCCTGCTCGTCGTAGGTCTTGACCTGGCTCTCCGGACCCCGCCCGATGCTCTGGAAGTACGGGCTGGCATTCATGATCACCGGGACCTTGCGGCCCTGCTCCGCCGCTTCCCTGGGCCGGATGATGTCCACGGCGACCCGGTCGGTACGCCCGTCGCCGTCACTGTCCTTCCCCGTCTCCACATAGACGGTCTCCCGGACGGCCCGGTCGTAGGAGTAGACCGGAGTGCTCTCGTCGACGCTTCGCCCGGAGGAAGCGGCCTGCGCCGGAGCCGGTGCCGCGACCACGGCGGCCAGGAGTGCCGTGGCGGCGGCCGGAACCGTACGTTTCAAGAAACCCTTGTTGCGCATGTGACGCATGTTGTTTTTCACGGACGGACGCTAACCCAGCAACTCCCTTGCGCCAAGCGCGATTTGACGTACCGTCGGGTCGGTACGGCGAGGTGGAGCACACCGCTCCGCCTGTGTCGGCCGGATGTCAGTCGCATGTCTGGATTCGTCATGGACATTCCCGCACCGCGGGTGAGTGCATAGGCTGCGATCGATCTTCCGCCCCCTACGAGTTGGAGTGTCTCGTGCGTCACAGACTCCTCGTTCCGAGCGCCGCCGCCGCTGCCGCCTTCCTGCTGCTCGCGGTCCCCGCGTCGGCGGCCGACGGCACGCCGGGCGCGCCGGGCATCGGAGACTCCTACTACCCGGACGCCGGCAACGGCGGCTACGACGTCTCCCACTACGACCTGCGGCTCAAGTACCAGCCGAAGAACGACCGGCTGGAGGGCACCGCCACCATCACCGCGACCACGACGCAGGCGCTGTCCCGCTTCAACCTCGATCTGCTGCTGGACGTCAGCGACGTCCTGGTCAACGGCAAGAAGGCCGCGTTCAAGAAGACGGGCACCCACGAGCTGGAGATCACCCCGGCCGCGTCCCTCCCCGAGGGCAAGCAGATCACCGTCGTCGTCCGGTACAGCGGCACCCCGTCCGCGGTGAAGGTGAACGGCTCGTCCGCCTGGCAGCGCACGCCGGACGGCGGCATCGCCGCGCAGGAGCCGGAGTCGGCCGCCTGGTGGTTCCCGAGCAACGATCACCCGCGCGACAAGGCGACGTACGACATCTCGGTCTCCGTCCCCGACGACGTGCAGGCGATCAGCAACGGCGTCCTCGCCTCGAAGACCTCCAAGCTCGGCTGGACGCGCTGGAACTGGCGCTCCACCAAGCCGCAGGCGAGCTACCTGACCACACTGGCCGTCGGCAAGTTCGAGATCACCACGGACACCACGTCCAACGGCCTGCCCGTGATCAACGCCTACAGCAAGGACCTGGGCGACAATCTGGAGCCGGCGAAGGCGAGCGTCGAGCGCAGCGCCGAGGTCATCGACTGGGAGAGCAGCGTCTTCGGCCCGTACCCCTTCACGGCCGTCGGCGGCTACGTGCCCAACGTGCCCACCCGGTTCGCCCTGGAGACGCAGACCCGGCCGTTCTACAGCCCGGCGCCGTTCGCCAACGGCGCGAACGTCTCGCTCATCGTGCACGAGCTGGCCCACCAGTGGTTCGGCGACAGCGTCTCGGTGAAGAACTGGCGGGACATCTGGGTCAACGAGGGCTTCGCCTCCTACGCGCAGTGGCTGTGGTCGGAGAAGGAGGGCGAGGGCACGGCGCAGGAACTCGCCGACTACACCTACGCCCTCTACCCGGCCGACGACAAGTTCTGGACGGTCAAGCCGGCCGACCCGGGCGCGGACAAGCAGTTCGACGGCGCCGTCTACCAGCGCGGGGCCATCGCCCTCCAGGCGCTGCGCAACACGGTCGGCGACAAGGTGTTCTTCGAGACGCTCAAGGGCTGGACGGCGAAGAACCGGTACGGCAACGGCTCGGTCCAGGACTTCGTGGCCCACGCGGAGCAGGTCTCCGGCAAGAAGCTGAAGCCGCTCTTCGACACCTGGCTGTTCACCGCCTCCAAGCCGAGCGCGGCGGAGGCGGCCAAGGCGGGCATCGGCCTGCCGGCGAAGGCCGGGGCGAAGGCGACGGCCCGTACGGGTGGCGCGTCGCTCGCCGCGAAGAAGCCGGCGCGGCCCGCCTCCTGGCCGAAGATCCAGGACGCGCTCCGGACGCACGGTCACTGACCCGGGGGAACACGGCCGCCGGCCCGGATCCACGCGGATCCGGGCCGGCGCGCTCCGTACGGCCCACCCTGGTCGTGAGTGATCGTCGCCCGCTCTTACACCAACGGTGGTACACCCCTACTGTTGCACTGCCGCGTCCGCCGGGCGCGCGTGGTCGTACCGGTAGGGGTACGCGTACGGAGTGGCTGGAGCGGCCGGTGAGGTCCGAGAGCCGGAGAGCGAGGCACGGGGCATGGCCACGGAGACCGGGGAGCCGGACCTCCTCACCATCGACGAACTCGCCGCGCGCGCCGGGGTGACCGTCCGCACCATCCGCTTCTACAGCACGCGCGGACTGCTGCCGCCGCCCGCGCTCGGCCCGCGCCGCGTGGGCCACTACGGCCCCGGCCACCTCTCCCGTCTCGCGCTGATCGAGGAGTTGCAGCACCAGGGCCTCACGCTTGCCGCCATCGAGCGCTATCTGCGCCGCCTCCCGGAGGACCTGAGCGCGCACGACCTCGCCATCCACCGGGGGGTGGTGGCCTCCTGGGTCCCGGACGGCACCGAGGAGATCACCCACGCCGAGCTGGAACGCCGCGCGGGCCGCCCGCTGACCGAGGACGACATCGGCAAGCTCGCCGCCATGGACGTGCTCGAACGCCGGGCGGTCGCCGGGGATCGCGGTGAGGCGGCGCGCTTTCGCGTGGACCCGGGCCTGCTGGCCCTGGGCACCCAGTTGCTGGCCGTCCCCGCGTCCCTGGACACGGTCCTCGCCGCGCGCACGGTCCTGCTCGACCACGCCCGGTCCACCGCCCACGAGCTGACCCGGCTGTTCCACGAGGAGGTGTGGGGCCCGTACGAGGCCAGGGAGACGGACCCGACGGAGGTGGAGGCGATGAAGTCGCTATCGGCGCACATGCAGCCGCTGGTGGTCCAGGCGCTGGTGACCGCGTTCCAGCGGGCGCTGCGCGAGGAGCTGCGGCGGACGTACGGGACGGGGGACGACGGGCCGGACTGACCCCTTCGGGATCTCGTTCGGCCCGGTGGGACCCGCCGGCCGCGCCACCCCGGCGTGCGCACCGGCCCCGGCACCCGGACGACGTCACCGCACCGGGCCGGCACCCCTGACGCCCCCGGTGCCCCGGGCGGATGCCGCCCCCTCATACGCCCCCTAGGCTGGAAACGCGGAGTCCCGGGGGATTCCCGTCGGCGTGTCCGGACATCCGCGCATCAGGTGATCGCCGGATCGCGATCCGCGCCCGAGACAGCCCGCAACGACAGGGAGGCAACCTCATGAGTGGTGCGAAGTCCGACCGGGAGCAGGCCGCCCGGCTGCCCGAGGGCGACGTCGTGGCCGTCCTGCTGGCGCAGCACGCCCGCATCCGGGAGCTCTTCGCCGACGTCAAGGCGGCGGACGGGGAGCACAAGAAGCAGGCGTTCGACGAGCTGAGGGCGCTGCTGGCCGTCCACGAGACGGCGGAGGAGATGGTCGTCCGGCCCGTGGCCCGCGACACCGCCGGCAAGAAGGAGGCGGACGCCCGCAACGCGGAGGAGGCGGAGGCGAACAGGGTCCTCGCCCGGCTGGAGAAGATGGACGTCGACAGCCCGGACTTCGACGCGCAGCTGCGCGAGTTCGAGAAGGCCGTGGTGGACCACGCCGAGCGCGAGGAGCGCGAGGAGTTCCCCACGCTCCGGGCGGGCCGCGACGAGGCCCAGCTCAAGCGCATGGGAACGATGCTCCGCGCGGCCGAGAAGGTCGCCCCCACCCACCCGCACCCCGTGGCGGCCGGCTCCACCGCCGCGCAGTGGAGCGTGGGCCCGATCGCGTCCCTGGTGGACCGCACGAAGGACGCGATCAAGGGAGCCATGGCGCACTGACGGCGCTTCGGGACGCCGCCCGGTGGTCCGTGGAGGCCGGGCGGCGCCCGGATACGTCTCGGGCCCGCAAGCCCGGGGGCGCCCGGCGGCCCCGACGCCCCACCGCTCGGGCGGCGTCGGCCGCGTCCTCGATGAGCCGGACGGCGACGCCGGTCGTGGCCGGCAGCGGCACGGCCATCAGTGCCACCGGTACCTTGGGGCCGGCCGCGACCCGGCCGGCCCCCGCCCCGGGGAACGCACGACGACCGCGCAGCATGGGGAAGTCGGCACCCGGGGTCCGTACGCGGGGCGCGACGGCCCGACGGCCGAGGACGCGCCCGACGGGCCCCGCCCGGCGGATCAGTCCGTGAAGAACTCCCCCCGCTCCGCCTTCTCCAGCAGCAGCGGTGACGGCGCGAAGCGGTCGCCGTACGCCGTCTGGAGTTCGCGGGCGCGGGCGGTGAAGCCGGCCGGGCCGCCGGGGTAGCCGTTGATGTACTGGAGGGCGCCACCGGTCCAGCCGGGGAAGCCGATGCCGAACAGCGAGCCGATGTTGGCGTCGGCGACCGAGGTGAGGACGTTCTCCTCCAGGCAGCGGACGGTGTCCAGCGCCTCGGCGAACAGCATCCGCTCCTGGAGCTCGGTCAGCGAGATGTCGGCCGGCTGCACCGCACGGCCGAAGTGCTCGGCCAGCCCCGGCCACAGGCCCGTCCGGCGGCCGTCCTCGTAGTCGTAGAAGCCGGCGCCGCCCGCGCGGCCGGTGCGGCCGAACTCGTCGATCATCCGGTCGATGACGGCGTCCGCCGGGTGCGGGGTCCAGGTGCCGCCGGCCGCCTCGGTGGCGCGGCGGGCCTCCTCGCGGATGCGCCGGGGCAGGGTGAGGGTGAGCTCGTCCATCAGGGAGAGCACCTTGGCGGGGTAGCCGGCCTGGGCGGCGGCCTGTTCCACGGTGGCGGCGGGGACACCCTCGCCGATCATGGCGACGCCCTCGGAGATGAACCGGCCGATGACCCGCGAGGTGAAGAAGCCGCGCGAGTCGTTGACGACGATGGGCGTCTTGCCGAGCTGCCGCACCAGGTCGAAGGCGCGGGCCAGGGCCTCGTCGCCGGTGCGCTCGCCCTTGATGATCTCGATGAGCGGCATCTTGTCGACGGGCGAGAAGAAGTGCAGCCCGACGAAGTCGGCGGGCCGCTCGACGCCCTCAGCGAGCAGGGTGATGGGCAGGGTGGAGGTGTTGGAGCAGAGCAGCGCGTCGGGGGCGACGATGTGCTGGATCTCCTGGAACACCTTGTGCTTCAGGGCCGGGTCCTCGAAGACGGCCTCGATGACGGCGTCGCAGCCGGCCAGGTCGGCCGGGTCGGCGGTGGGGGTGATGCGGGCGAGCAGCGCGTCCCGCTTCTCCTCGGTCGTCCGGCCCTTGGCCAGGGCCTTGGCGAGCAGCCCGGCCGAGTACTCCTTGCCCTTGCGGGCGTTGTCGAGCGAGACGTCCTTGAGGACGACGTCGATGCCGGCGCGGGCGCAGGCGTAGGCGATGCCGGCGCCCATCATGCCGGCGCCGAGCACGGCGGCCTTGGTCACCTTCCGCGGCTCCGGCCCGGCGGGTCGGCTGCGACCGGCGTTGACCGCCTGGAGATCGAAGAAGAACGCCTGGATCATGTTCTTGCTCGTCTGCCCGGTGGCGAGGTCCACGAAGTAGCGGGACTCGATCGTCGAGGCGGTCTCGAAGTCCACCTGGGCGCCCTCGACGGCCGCGGCGAGGATGGTGCGGGGGGCGGGGTAGGGAGCGCCCGACGTCTGCTTGACGAGCGTCGCGGGGAAGGCGGGCAGATTGGCGGCGAGCGCCGGGTGGGACGGCGTCCCGCCGGGCATCCGGTAGCCGTCGGTGTCCCACGGCTGCCGCGACTCGGGGTGGGCGAGCACGAACTCCCGGGCCTTCGCGACGAGTTCCTCGGCGCTGTCGACGACCTCGTGCACCAGCCCGGCCTCCAGCGCCCGCCGGGGGCTGTACTGGGTGCCCTGGACGAGGACCTTCAGCAGCGCGTCGGCGATGCCGAGGAGGCGTACGGTGCGGGTGACGCCACCGCCGCCGGGCAGCAGGCCGAGTGTGACCTCCGGCAGTCCGAACTTCGCGCGTGGCGCGTCGAGGGCGATCCGGTGGTGGCAGGCGAGGGCGATCTCGTACCCCCCGCCGAGCGCCGCGCCGTTGAGCGCGGCGACGACCGGGACGCCGAGCGTCTCGATGCGGCGCAGGTCGCGCTTGAGCTCCTGGGTGGCCCGGAACGCGGTCTCGGCATCCTCCGGCCGGAGCGCGATGAGCTCGCGGAGGTCACCGCCGGCGAAGAAGGTCTTCTTCGCGGAAGTGAAGATCACACCACGGACGGACTCCCGCTCGGCCTCCAGGCGGTCGGCGACCGCCGTGAGGGAGGACTGGAAGTTCCGGTTCATGGTGTTGGCGGACTGGTTCGGGTCGTCGAGGACGAGGGTGACGATGCCGTCGGCGTCCTGTTCCCAGCGGATGGTCTCGGTGGGGCCGGGGGTGCCGGCGGTGTCGGTGGTTCCGGTGGTGCTCATGGTGGGGTTCTCCTGGAGGTCTGGGTGGCGGGTACGGCCGGGGCGGGCGTGGCCGGACAGCATGCGGTGCTGCCCGCCGCTCACAGGCGCTCGACGACGGTGGCGACACCCATGCCGCCGCCCACGCACAGCGTGACCAGCCCGTACCGCTTGCCCTGCCGTTCCAGCTCGTCGACGACCGTGCCCAGAAGCATCGCCCCGGTGGCGCCGAGCGGGTGGCCGAGGGCGATGGCCCCGCCGTTGACGTTGATCTTCTCCAGGCCGATGCCCATGTCGTCGGCGAAGCGCAGCACGACGGCGGCGAACGCCTCGTTCATCTCGATGAGGTCGATGTCGTCGATGGTCAGCCCGGCCTTGGCCAGGGCCTTGCGGCAGGCGGGCGCCGGGCCGGTGAGCATGATGGTCGGCTCGGAGCCGGAGACGGCGGCGGAGACGATCCGGGCGCGCGGGGTGAGCCCGTACCGCTCGCCGATCCGCTCGTTGCCGATGGCGACGAGGGCGGCGCCGTCGACGATGCCGGAGGAGTTGCCGGCGTGGTGGACGTGGTCGATCCGCTCCACCCAGTGGTACTTGGCCAGCGCGACGGCGTCGAAGCCGGCCGCCTCGCCGATGCCCGCGAAGGACGGCTTGAGCTTGGCGAGGGTCTCGGGGGTGGTGCCGGGGCGCAGGTGCTCGTCGCGGTCGAGGACGACGAGGCCGTTGCGATCGCGCACGGGGACGACGGAGCGGTCGAAGCGGCCCTCCTTCCAGGCCCGGGCCGCGTTCTCCTGGGAGCGGGCGGCGAAGGCGTCCACGTCGTGGCGGGTGTAGCCGCCGAGGGTGGCGATGAGGTCGGCGCTGACGCCCTGGGGGACGAAGCCGGTGGCGAAGTTGGTCATCGGGTCGCCGAACCAGGCACCGCCGTCGGAGGCCATGGGCACCCGGGACATGGACTCGACGCCGCCCGCGAGGACCAGGTCCTCCCAGCCGGAACGGACCTTGGCGGCGGCCGTGTTGACGGCTTCGAGGCCGGAGGCACAGAAGCGGTTCTGCTGGACGCCGGCGACCGTCTCGGGCAGCCCCGCGGCGACGGCGGCGATCCGCGCGATGTCCGACCCCTGCTCGCCGACCGGGCTGACCACGCCGAGCACGATGTCGTCGATCGCGGTGGGGTCGAGGTCGGGGAAGCGGCGCCGCAGCTCGTGGAGGAGTCCGACGACGAGGTCGATGGGCTTGGTGCCGTGCAGGGAGCCGTTCGCCTTGCCGCGGCCCCTGGGGGTGCGGATGGCGTCGTAGACGTACGCTTCGGTGCTCAAGTTCGGCAGCCTTCCTGAGTGCGTGCGGAGGGTGGGTGTCCGTGAGGGGGGCCGTCAGGCCAGCAGCGAACGGCCGATGATCTCCTTCATGATCTCGGTCGTGCCGCCGTAGATCGTCTGGATCCGGCCGTCGGTGAACGCCCGGGCGACCGGGTACTCGGCCATGTAGCCGTACCCGCCGTGCAGTTGGAGGCACCGGTCGGCGACGCGCTTCTGCAGCTCGGTCGCCCACCACTTGGCCATCGACGCGTGCGCGGCGTCGAGCCGCCCTTCGGCGTGCTCCTCCACGCAGCGGTCGACGAAGGCGCGCGTGACGGCGCACTCGGTGGCCATCTCGGCGAGCTCGAAGCGGATGTGCTGGAACCGGGCGAGCGGCCGGCCGAACGCCTCGCGCTCCTTGACGTACCGTGTGGTGATCTCCACCAGGTGCTCGGCGACGGCCGCGGCGGAGACGGCTATCTGCAGCCGTTCCTGCGGGAGGTTGGCCATGAGGTGGCCGAACGCGCCGTGCAGCTCGCCGAGCAGGTTCTCCTTGGGGACGCGGACGTCGTCGAAGAACAACTCGGCGGTGTCCTGCGCCTTCTGCCCGATCTTGACGAGGTTCCGGCCGCGCTCGAACCCCGCCGTGCCGCGCTCGACGACGAGCAGGCTGAGCCCCTTGGCCCCGCCCTCGGGGGTGGTCCGGGCCACGACGATCACCAGGTCGGCGAGGATCCCGTTGGAGATGAACGTCTTGGAGCCGTTGAGCAGCCAGTGGTCGCCCTCGTCCACGGCCGTCGTGCGGATCCCCTGCAGGTCGGACCCGGCCCCCGGCTCGGTCATGGCGATGGCGGTGACCGTCTCGCCGCTGCAGAACCCGGGCAGCCAGCGCCGCTTCTGCTCCTCGGTGGCGAGGCCGGTGAGGTACGGCCCGATGATGTCGTTGTGCAGCCCGGCGGCGAATCCGGCCGCGCCCGCGCGGGCGAACTCCTCGGCCAGGACGACGCCGAACCGGAAGTCCGGGGTGCCCCCGCCGCCGTACTCCTCGGGCACGGCGAGCCCGAGCAGCCCCTGCTTGCCGGCCGCCCGCCAGACGTCGCGGGAGACCACGCCGTCCTCCTCCCACCGCTCGTAGTGCGGCGCGACCTCGCGGTCGAGGAAGGTCCGCACGGTGGCCCGGAAGGCGTCGTGCCGGTCGTCGAAGATCCGTCGGTCCATGGCTCGCGTCACTGCGGCCCCTTCTCTCGGAGTCCGGGAACGTCCCAGTCGCGGGCGACCTCCTCGGTGTGCGCGCCGGGCGGCGCGGGCGGCCGGCGGAGGGAGCCGGGGGTGGCGGAGAAGCGGGGCGCGGGGGCGGGCTGGACGACGCCGTCGCGGTCGGCGAAGGTGCCGCGGGCGGCGAGGTGCGGATGGCCGGGGGCCTCGCCCAGGGAGAGCACGGGCGCGACGCAGGCGTCCGTCCCTTCGAACACCGCCGTCCACTCGGCCCGGGTACGCCGCCGGAACCGCTCGGCGACGGCCTCCCGCAGCCCGCCCCACCGGCCGGGGTCGTCCCGCCCGGCGGCAGTCTCGCCGTCCAGCCCCAGCAACCGCGCGAACTCCTCGTAGAACCGCGGTTCGAGCGCCCCGACGGCCATGTGCCCGCCGTCGGACGTCTCGTACACGCCGTAGAACGGCGCGCCGCCGTCCAGCAGGTTGCCGCCGCGCCGGTCCTGCCAGGCGCCGGCGGCGAGCATGCCGCGGAGCATGGCGGTCAGGTGGGCGGTGCCGTCGACGATGGCGGCGTCGACGACCTGGCCGGTGCCGGTGGCCCGGGCGTGCAGCAGGGCGGCGAGGACACCCACGACGAGGTACAGGGATCCGCCGGCGTAGTCGCCGAGCAGGTTGGCGGGCGGGTACGGCGGCCCGTCGGCCGGACCGGTCAGCCCGAGGGCGCCGGTGACGGCGATGTACCCGATGTCGTGCCCGGCGGTTCGCGCGAGCGGCCCGTCCTGCCCCCACCCGGTCATCCGCCCGTAGACCAGCCGGGGATTGCGCGCCAGACACGGCCCGGGCCCGACACCGAGCCGCTCCGCGACGCCGGGCCGGTACCCCTCCAGCAGCACGTCGGCCCGCTCGACGAGGCCGAGTACGGCCTCCGCCCCGCCGTCCGTCTTCAGGTCGACGCACACGGAGCGCTTGTTGCGGTGGGTGACGTCCCGCCGCGGATCGATACCCAGCCCGGGCCCCCCGGGACGGTCCACCCGGACCACATCGGCCCCCAGGTCCCCCAGCAGCATCCCGGCGAACGGCCCGGGCCCGATCCCGGCCAGCTCCACGACCCGCACCCCGGCGAGCGGCCCGCCCACTGCATCTGCCATCCGGCTCGCTCCCCGTGACCGTCGCCTCTGCCGACCCGACCCGCCATGACGCGTCTCTATGACAAGACCGCTGTAACACTCGTGATGTTAAGAACGTGTTCCACTCTCCACAAGCCCCGCGCGCCGGACGCCACTTGACGGAGCGCCCGAGCGGAGCGCGTACGTCAGCCGTCGAGCCGCGCGACCAGCCGCTTGGGCGCGATGGTGCGGTAGCTCTCCTCCACCCAGTCGCACAGCAGCTCCACAGGCGCACCCCCGGCGACCAGCGGAACGGACACCCACCCGGACCGCCCCAGCCCGTACCCCGTGGGCGCGGCCCCGGGCACGGCGAGAGCGTGCCCGTGCGCCTCCTCGTCCCGCAGCTTGACGCTGATACCGGGCGCCTCCGCACCCTCCGCCCCCAGGAAGACGAAGATCTTCTTGTTGACCTTGACGACGGCACTCTCGTCCCAGGGGAACTCCTCGACGGCTTCGGGGAGGGAGAGGGCGAACTCGCGGACCTTCGCTCTCGCGACGAGGGGGGCGGGGGTGCGGGCCATGGAATCCTCCGGTGCGTCGTTCGCTTACGGGTACACGCTAGGTCCATCGACGCCGGGCGTCGTCCGATTCGCCCGGCTCACTGCAGGCGTCGAGTCGGTCGCCCCGTCACCCGACGACCGCCGTACGACACCGTGGGCGTGCGGGGTAGCCTGCCCTTCCCGCCTCGCATCGAGTTTCCGGAAGAACACAAACGGTGATCATGGAAGAGTCCCCCCTCGAACGCCTCAGCTGCCTCGCCGTGTGCGCCGGCGCGGGCGGTCTCGCTCTCGGCCTCGAACAGGCCGGTTTCGATCCCGTGTTGCTTCTGGACAACCGCCCGGTCGCCTGCGAGACCCTGCGCCTCAATCGTCCGCGGTGGAACGTCCTCGAAACGGACCTGTTGGACTTCGATCCGGTGGACCATCAGGCCACCTACGATGTCGATCTCTTGGCCGCCGGTTTGCCGCGGGTGAAGGCCGGGGCCGCCGTGGCGCGCGCGGACAGCGCCGAGGAGATACGGGTGCTCGAGGCGACGATCATGTTGATGCACGGCGTACAGCCCCGCGCCCTGCTCGTCGAGAACGTCCCGGACTTGGTCTCCAAGCCCGCCTACGAGCCGATTCGCGCGTACGTCTCCGCCGAGCTGAGGCATCTCGGGTACCGGCACCACTGGTTCGTTCTCAACGCGATGGACCACGGCGTGCCCCAGGACCGCAAGCAGGGAATCCTCGTGGCCTTCAAAGAAGGTTCGGTCGGGGACTTCGTCGTCCCCACGCCCGACGAGAACCCGCCACCCACCGTGGGCGAGGCGCTCGGCGATTCCATGGCCGCCCGCGGTTGGCCTCATGCGACGGCGTGGGCGGCCCAGGCCGACCGGGTCGCCCCGACCCTGGTCGGCGGCTCGTGGAACCGCGGCGGGGCCGACCTGGGGCCGACCGGGTCGAAGCGTTCCTGGGCCCGTATGCGCGTGAACGGGGGAACCGTCGCCGACGAGCCCCCGGGGCCCGAGTTCCCCTGGGACGTGTCGCTCGGTGTCAAGGGCATGGTGGCGTTGACCGTGGAGCAGGCCGCACGCCTGCAGGGCTTCCCGGACGACTGGAGCTTCGCCGGGCGGAAGACGGTCCGTTACCGCCAGGTAGGGCACGCCTCACCGCCTCCGGTGGGTCGGGCCCTGGGACTCGCCGTCCGGGCCGCGCTCGCCGGCGGGGACTGACCGTCCGCGAGACGGGACACCGATGAACCCCGCGTGCCCCCCGCCGGCCCGACGGAGGACGTCTTTCGCCTGCCTCCCAGGGTGTCGTCCTCCGGCGCTCAGGGAGCGAGCAGGCGAGAGAAGAAACCGATCGACGGGTCCTCAGGGGTGCCGACGAGGAGGGCTCGGTCGAGCAGTCCGTTGTTGTGCTCGCAACTGGTCTCCGGAAGCATCACGCAGGCATGGCAGGCCGCCATGTTGGTGCCGCCGACACCCGACGCCTCGGTCTCGACGCAGAGCGGGTCCGCGGAGCACCACTCGGCACGGTGGATCGCCGAGCGCACCGCCGGGACAAGGCGGTCGACCTCCCCTTGCGCCACGAGACCGCCGAGGCTGCCGGCCGAGTCGCTGGTGGCCGTGTAGACGAGCACGCCCGCCATCTCGTCACCGGAGTAGACGCGCTCACGGAGCGAGGCAGCCGGGTATCCGGAGTCCAGGCTCCATTCGTTGATCATCACGTGCGCGAGGGTGTGCAGCAGGACCATGCGCGGGGTTGCGGGAGAGAGCGGGACCCGCCCCGGATCGGAGGCCCGTTCGGTGAGGACCCGCTGGTGCCGACGACGCATGTGTTCCACTCGGGCGGCGACTCCCGGGTGTTCGGCCCAGGCGTCGATCCTGTCCTCGTCCAGCCGGAGGAAGACTCCCTCGCCGTGGACCTCCATGGCCGGCAGCCAGTCGGTGGGAGCGAGGGAAAGCTCCGCCTCATGGCCCTCGGAGGAGGTCTCGGGGTCGATGATCCGGGTGAAGGCCTTGAGGGCGCGCACCTCGCGGAGCTTCTTCACCAGCATCGGAGCGACCAGCCCCAGGCCGGACAGTGACGTCGTGTCACCGGTCGGAGGCTCGCACACGAACTGTTCGGTGTGGCGGCCGGAGTCCTCCGGGTTGCCCGCGCACAGACGCTCGTACTCCACGTCCCGTAGAGCCCGGTAGCGTCGCTCCCGGTCCACGTCGGACCCGTGGTCCTCCCCGATGGGGTCCTCGGCCTCCATCGCGGCGAGCATGTCCATGACCTGCCGGGCGCTCATCGGGGAAGGAGCGCCGTCGAAGATGTACTTCAAGTGGATTTCGATCTCGGCGGGAGTGGAGCAGGCGCGGAGCTCGTCCCAGTGGCCGGCCAGGGCCTGTACGCGGGTGTCGCTCCACGGCGGAATGGACAGGGCCGAGCGGAGCACGGGCTGCCACACCGAGGAGGAACCACGCTGCAGGGTCCGGGGCGGCTGCGAGCAGGGGACGTCCGGGGCGTCCCTCAGCCAGGGACGCTTGCCCTCGCAGCGGATCTTCAGGTCCTTGAGTGCGCCGCGACGGAAGGAGCCCTCCATGGACACGTCCGGGACTCCACAGGAGCAGGAGAGCACCACCGAACGGAGCGACGAGGTGCGGCCCGATGAGCGCAGGCTCATCCGGCCCCCGCAGAAACCGGCCTCGCCGTCACCGCGTCGGCCCCTGTGGAGCCACTTCCAATACGGGAAGTCGGCGATGTGCCCGTCCTCGCAGGCCATCACGAAACGCGACGGCACGAGCGTCTCGGAGCACTCCGCGCACTCGTTGCGTCCGGGCGGTGAGTTGAATCGCCGCACGTGGTCGAGCGCGTGGCACTCGGGACAGTGGTGCCACAGGGGGAAGCGACGCACCCGGATTCCGTCGCGGCTGCCGTCGCCGGAGGCCGGGGGGAGCCGGAACCGCCGGACCCCGAGCACGCGGGCGAGGCGCGGCTCGTGGATCACCGGGGCCTCGTCGCGGGACCACTGCGCCTCGGCGCCGTCGATACCGGTGACGATGAACGATTCCTGCTCCACGGCGACCAGGGATCCCACACCGTACGTGGTGATGGCCTGGGCACGCCGGACCGCCCCGCGGCGGGGCAGGGTGCGGGCCGGTACCGGCGAGCCGTCGGTGCCCCGCCGACGGCGGGAAGGGGGCGGGGTCATCGGGATGCCTCCATGAACAGGGCGGACTCGGCGTCGACATCGCGGAGGGACCAGAGGGTCCCCCACGCCTCGACGTCCTCCAGGGCGTCGTTGTAGGACTTGAGCAGCGAGGGGACGCGGCGTCCGCGCTTCGGCTCGTAGTGGAGGCCCCCGTGCCGCTCGGCCTCGTCGTACCACCAGTCGACGAACTCGTCGAAGGCCGCGCCCACGTTCTCGACCTCCTTGGCGGCGGTCGCTTCCGGGGAGACCTTCGCCACCCGTTCGAGAATCATGGGGCGGATCCGCTCCCTCAGCTCGTCCACGAAGAGGTCGATGTCCCCGGCGGCCGTGTCGGCACGGGCGGCGGGAATCAGGATGCGAGCCAAGGAGACGATCACCGCGTGCAGCCCACGGTCACGCGCACGGGCCGAGAAGGGGGTCACCGAGGTGGACTCGACCTCGCGGTAGAGCGCGGAGTGGAAGTGCTGGAAGTTCTCGTAGTGGGAACGGTCGCGCGGGCGCGTCGCGTTGAGCATCACCGCCACCAGGCCGGGGTGGGCACGGCCCACCCGGCTGGTGGCCTGGATGTACTCGGCGGTGGTCTGCGGTTGTCCCATGACGGCCATCAAGCCCAGACGGTCCACGTCCACGCCTACGGCGATCATGTTCGTGGCCAGGAGCACGTCCACCACGTCGTCACCGGGCAACCGGCGCTCGATCTGCTTGAGGCGGGCCGGGATGTCGCTGGCGTCGACCCGACTGGTCAGCTCGGAGTTGTTGCCTACGGAGCGGGGCTCGCAACCGTCGCGTTCGGCCAGGTGCTCCAGGTGGGCCACGACGTCGTCGTGGACCTGGAGTTCGGCGGCGGACAGCAGGCGCAGGCTGTTGAAATAGCCGACCAGCGTCCAGTACGCGTCGCGGACCTGCGGGGTGGTGTCGGTTCGCATCGCCTGGTGCAGCAGGGTGGCGTAAGTGCGGATCAACAACGTCGACTGGCTGGTGCCGGGAGCGAACAGGCCCACGTATCGGCGGGAGGCCTTCTCTCCGGCCGGGGTCTCCACGGCGAACCAGGAGTCGCGGGCGTCGAGGCCGGCGGGCGGGAACTGGCGCACCTCGCGACAGAACAAGGCCCTGCCCTGGTCGCCGGCGCGACGGATGGTCGCGGTCGAGGCGATCACCTTGGGCCGATCGGCGAGCACGTCGACGGCCGTCTCGTACAGACCGGTGAGGGTCCCCAGCGGACCGGAGATCAGGTGCAGCTCGTCCTGCACGATCAACTCCGGTGGCGGGGTGGTGTCCTGGCGGTCCCGGTTGAACAGCGCGGCGGTCTGCGGTCGCCACGGCATCGAGGCGAATTTGTCGACGGTGGCGATCACCAGGGTGGGCCGGGCCCGGTACACCGTCTCGTCGATCAGGTGCACGGGCAGCCCGCCGGAGAACGCGCAGTCAGTTCCGGGGCAGCGCACGTCCATCCGGACGGCGTCCCGATCGACCGAGTAATGGTGGGCGTCGAGGGCCGTCCCGCACCACGGGCAGGCGTGCAGCTGGACCGGGTTCTCCGTCTGGAGCGTCCTCCCGGAACGAGCGGCGACGAGCTGTCGATCGGCCGCCTCCAGAGTGTTCGGAGTGGCCGACTGCCCCACCCACATGCCCAGGGAGATCTCCTCCTGGCCGAGATCGGCGGGGTTCGCACGACGCATCCGCTCCATGGCGCAGATCAGGATCGCGGCGCGCTCGAACTGCTGGAGGGTGAGCAGACGCAACGTGTAGCGCATCAGGACGGTGACACCGCCGCCCGCCGCGCCGCGGCGCATCCGTCGCAGGAAGGTGGTCAGCGCGATCAGGCCGAGATACGCCTCGGTCTTGCCGCCGCCGGTGGGGAACCACAGCAGGTCCGACACGCCCCGGTCCGGGTGCTCGGGGTCGTCCACACCGGCCAGGCACAGCAGGACGAAGGCGATCTGGAACGGTCGCCAGCGCGCCGAGGCGAGGTCCGGTTCACCGACCCGATCGGCCTTGATCCAGGCGCTGCGGGAGCGCTGCACGGCCATCGCCTGGTTGGCCAGGCGGAACGCCCGCATCAGGTCAGGCTTGTCCCGCAGCAGCGCGATGCCTTGCCGGATCCGGTCCAACGCCTCTCCGCAGGCCGCGACCTGGGCTGCCGCGGCCTCCTCGTGCGCCGTGCCGGCAAGGGCCGCGGCCTCGGCCCGCTTCCGCTCGATCCACTGCTCGTAGCCCGCGGCCAGCCCTTCCAGGGCGGCGAGCACCTCGGCGTCGGGCGCCTCGGCGAGGCCCAGCATGGTCAGAGCGCGGTCGTCGATCTCCGGGTTGGAGTCGGTGAGCAGCACCTCGTGCGTGGGCAGGAACTCGGTGCGCACCTCGGTGACACCCGCGTGCCGCACATCGGTGAGGCCGACCGGGACCGGTTCCCAGTCCCACACTGCCGCACAGCCGTGACCGGTGGCGAAGGTCGGGGCGTGCCGGTGCAACAACCGGCCGGTCTCCAGCTCGGGGTCCGCGGCGGACAGGGCCGCGGGGCGCTCGACGAAAGCGCTCGAACCGTCGGCGGCGCGGATCACAAGACCGGGCTGGAACAGGGCGAAAGCGTCCTGGAGTTCCCGCTCTCCCACCCTCTGGACGTTGACCAGGGCGACCGTGACCGTGACCGTCCCCGTCTCCGCCGACGGACGACGTACGTGCACCTCCAGCCGCACCATGCCGTCGACCAGGTCGCACGACGCGCCCCGTCCCGGCCGCGTGACGTCCACCGTGACGTCCGGCAGGTCCAGCTCCACCCGACACCAGCGCTCCCGCTGGTCGGAGGTGGTGCGAGCCTCGCTGCGACGAGCCGGGATCCTGCGGCCCTCGGCGTCCTCCGGCTCGTACACGGCCGCGCGTGCGGAGACCACGATCTCCCGGCAGACGGCGGGGTCGACGGCGAAGGTCAGGCCGACGGAGGACGGGCGTCGGACGCCGGCGACCGGACGATCGACGGTCTCCCCCGAATCGTCGAGGCTCTCCCTCCCGGGCACGAGCTCTCCGTCCGGGCCGTTCTGCTCGTGTTCGTCCTCCTCGAGCCGACGGGCGGCCTCGGCGTCCGCCGGGCGGGGGAAGAGGACCCCCATGGGGTAACGGGTGATCGGAGCGTCCTGGTCCAGCACTTCGGCGCGTTCCTCGGCGGAGGCTCCGACGTCCGGGCCCAGCAGCTCCCGGCGGAGCCGGGCCACCAGATCCTCGCGGACCTCGTAGTGTGCGGCGTGCCGCCCTGCGTGGATGGTCATTCCTGCTCCTCCTCGGTTCCGGCCGAACGCCGGAACCGTCCGATTCCGCCGACGCGCGGGGCGATCCACACTCCGTGACCGCCCAGGCCGGCGTTGGCCCCGGCGGCCGTGCTGCCCGAGACCGACTCCAGGCAGTCGATCCGCAGTCCGACGATCTCCTCCGGCCACCGGACGTCCCAGTCGGGGCCGACCTTCAGGACGGAGTACAGGTCGGTTCTAAAAGTCTCGGAAGCCTCGCCGATCTCACGTCCCTCGTGCAGCAACGCGTACCGGGGGCTCTGCACGGGGCCCATGGGAAGGAAGTCGTGCAGCCGGAACGTCACGGCGTCTCCCGGCCGTACGCGCTCCAACAGATACGCCTGCGCTGCGAGGGCGTTCTCCCGGGCGTCGGCCGGCTCCAGGGCACTCACGTCACCGGCCCGTACCTCGATGCCGTGGCGACGCCATCCCTGCCGCGGCGCTCCCCTGTACCAGCGGCCGGTCGGCATGTGTCTCCGCAACATCACCGTGTCCGGCGGGGCGAGGCGATAGAGGTCCTCCCGAGCCCTGGTCATCGCCACGTAGAGGGCGCGGGCCTCGGCGGGCACGTCGAGTCGGTCGGCACGGCGACGACGCAGTTCCGCGACGGTCGGCGGAGTGAGCAGTACCACCCGGTCGAACTCCAAGCCCTTGGCGCTGTGCACCGTGGACACGATCAGTCGGGCCGGTTCCGGGTCGGCCAGTTCGTCGGGGAAGCGACGCTCCGCCACCAGTCCGCGCACTCGTGCCACGTCGAGCGTGCCCCTGCCGGTGCCGCGTGCCGCCGCCCGCAGAGCCCGCCACACCCGGTCCGGATCGGTGCCCTCCGGCAGCGGCATCCCGTCCAGCAGTTCCCGCAGCCGTTCCTCGGTGAGGGTGGCGGCCCGGGTGCGACGCAGCAGTTCGGCGACCCAGTACGGCACCGGTCGGTCCCGGAGCGAGCGCCGTAGAGCGTGCGGCACGCCGTGCAAATGCAACCGTTCCGATACGAGCAGGGCCTGGCGGTTGTCGCGGGTCAGGACGGCGCAGGTGCCGGGGAAGGACCGCAGGGTGTCCAGGGTGAACGCGTCGTCGAGCGGACCCAGGTCGGGCAGGTCGAGCAGCAGCTCGCGCAGGTCTCCGTGGAGCCGTTCGGCTGCCGCGTCCGCGCCTTCGGGGGCGCTGCCGATGCCCTGCACGGCCGGGCCGAGCGGGAGAGCGGTACGCGCTTCGGGCGTGGCGGCCCGGAAGTTACGGGTCAGGTTCAGTTCCACCAGATCGTCGGCGTACGAGGCACGCACCCAACGGAGGAAGAGGTCGGCGCGGTCGGCGTACTCCTCCGGGTCCTCGATCTGGAAGTCGTAGATCGCCTGGGCCGAGTCACCGACGAGGGTGAACCCACAGGAGTCCTGGAGCCGGTCGAGCAGCGACTCGACCATCTCCCGGCGGACGCCCACGAGGTCCTGCACCTCGTCGACGATCACATGGGCGGGCGGGCCCGACTCCATCGTGTCCAGCGCGCCCTTCTCGATCGCCGCGGTGGCCGCCCGGATGCGCTCGTCGAAGGAGAGCGCCGCCCACTCCCCGTCCGGGTACGCCTGTACCAGCAGGGAGTACGCCCAGGAGTCGAAGGTCTGCACGCGAACCCTCCTCGCGTGCTCGCCGTGCCGGGCGATGCGGTCTCGCAGCTCGCGGACGGCGGCCCGGGAAAAGCTGAGGACCAACAGCTCGGAGGCTTCCAGGGCCTCGTCGGGGTCGACGTGACCGACGAGCGCGTCCAGGCGGCGTACGAGCGTGTGGGTCTTGCCCGACCCCGCTCCCGCGGTGACCAGCAGGCGGGTATCCCAGGGCTGGTCCACGACCGCCTGTTGCTCGGGGGTGAGAGCGGGAGCTTCGACGACGGAAAGGGTCACTTCTTGCTCCACAGGTGCTCGAACCGCGTGAAGGCGAGGGCCGTCTCGAAGTTCCGGATGGTGTCCCGGACGTTGAGGATCAGGCAGGTGTCCTTGCCGCCGTTGCGGGGGCCGCGGAGACCGCGTCCGATCATCTGCTGGTACACGTTCGGACTGTAGACGGGTCGGGCGACCACCACGGCGCGGGTGGCGGGGGCGTCGAACCCCTGGGTCAGCACGCCGTAGTTGGTGAGCACCCGGACCCTGCCGTCACGGAACTCCCGGATGCGGGCCCGGCGGTCGTTGTCGGAGGTGGTGGCGTCCACCGACGACGCCGAGATCCCGCGGTCCTTCAGTTTCGCCGCCAGGTACTTGGCGTGTTCCACCGAGGTGGCGAACACCAGCACCGGCCAGTCCTCCGGCATGGCCGCGATCTCCTCGACGATGCGAAGGCTCCGGTCGTGATCGTCGGCGAGCCGCTGCTCGGCGGCCTTGGACAGCAGGCTGAGCTGCTCGGCGCTCTCCCGCTCCTGGCGGGACAGCTCGATGGTGCCGCCGGTCAGCTCCCGATGTTCGACCTGCGCCAACACGCCTTCCTTTTGGAGGTAGCCATAGGCGTCGTCGGCGGGGAAGACACCCTCGTCGAGCCGGCGGGCGCCGAACCGGTTGACGAGGCGGCGGGTCTCCTCCTCGTTGTGGCCGCGGAACGGGGTGGCCGTGAGACCGAGCAGGTGGCGTTCGGTCTGGCGCGGGGTCAGGCCGAGCAGGCCGAGAATCCTGGTGTAGCTCGGGCTGGTCGCGACGTGGGCCTCGTCCACCACGACCAGGGCGGCATCCCTCAGCCAGGCGTACCGGTCGGTGTCGAGACACACCTGGAGCTTGGCGTCGGTGGCTACGACGAGCTGTGGCCCGTCGACCACACGGGCCGCCTCGTTCGAGGTCCAGAGCCGGTTGATCGTCAGCCGGGTCTGCGCGCCGGCCTTCTCCCAGACGAACTTCCAGCTCTGTACGGCCTGTTCGCACAACTCCTCGGTCTGGGCTATCCACAGGATCGGCCCCTTGAGCTCGCCGGCCTGCTTCACCCAGCGGATGACGGCCTCGGCGGTGACGCGCGTCTTGCCCGCGCCGGTAGGCAGCGACAACATGGCCCGCTGCGGGGTCAACCGGTCCAGCATCTCGAAGATGTTGAGAGCGAGCCGCTCCTGGTAGTCGTGGAGACGCGGGAAGTCCCGCGGGCCTTCCACCGTCAGGCTTTGGTCGAGGGTCGGGGCCCGGTAGCCTGCGAAGGGCGCGGGCAACCCGAGGTCGGCGACGAAGGAGACCGCCGCGGAACCGCCGGTGTAGGACGACGGAGCGTTCGGGAAACGCTCCTGGATGTCTCGGCTGTGGGTCTTGAGGATGGTGTCGCCGTGTGCGTTGAACGCCATCTGGGCGATCCGACGCCCGGAGGGCTCCTGCCCACCCAGCTCCTGCCGCTCGGCGTCCATCAGGCCGGCGGGCAACCGTTCGCGGAGGGCGTCCGCACCGATCAGCAACTCCAGCTTGGCCGTCACGTCCTCGGCCTCACGGATCGCCTTCAGTGCGGACCGGATCTTCTCGTCCTGCTCCTGGCGGGTCTGGGCCTCCAGCACCGCGCGACAACCGGCTTCGCCCATCCGCAGGCCCAGCTCACGGTCCACGGCCCGCAGAGTGGCAAGCCGGTCCAGCGTGTCCAGAACCTTGATCACGTTGCCCTGACGCGCGCTCTCCAGGGTCTTCGCCCGCACGCCGTGCGGGGTTTTGACCACCTCTTCCAACGAGGAGCACCGCAGCAGCGTGTAGGTGCCTGCGGACGAGCCCATCCGCTGCCGCAGGGTCGGGAACTCCTCGGTCAGGGGGACGGCGTCCACGGTCGACTCGTGCCGGGTCTCGTGGCTGACGACGTCCTTGTGCCGCAGCATGCCCCAGGTCTCGACCATGAGGTCGGCGGACTCCCGATCCGGCAGCAACAACGCCGGCACGCGCTCGGCCCGCAGCGATCGGTACTCTTCCGCGCTCGCGGCGACGGCGATCTCCCCGTCCTCCCGGGTCTCCCAGGCGTCACCGATCCGGCAGCGGGTCAGGGAGTCCTCGGGAAAATCGATTCCCAGCCGGGTCAGCAAGGCGTAGGTGGAACCGACGAAGGCGTCGTCCTCGCTCTCCTGGAGCTTCTCCAGAAGCTGCTCCCACTGCTGGGGGCGGACCTTCTCCACGCTGTCCGCGAGCTTCAGCTTGCGGGCCTTCTCGACGCTGATCGAAGCCACCGGGAGCACGTCGCCGTATTCCGACAGCTGCGGGCCCACGGCTTCCTTGAGCGGCTTGACGCCCTGCGACGTCTCCACCCGGCCGTGCCGGGCGAGCATCCAGCGGATCGGGGACGGCGCGGTCCGGCGGGTGGAGACCTGGGCCCCGATCTGGAGCGTCCAGTTCTCGATCAGCCCTTCCTCGGGGAGCAACCGCAGGAACGCGGCGCGCGCTTCCTCGGAGAGCCGGGGAAGGAGGTGGAGAGGGCCACCGACGGCCGCGCCCTCGATCTTCGTCCGGGCCAGGGTCGGCCGGCTCGCGCGGTCGTCGAGCTTGCGGCAGTACGCCGTGTGCATGGCTTCCCGGTATTCCTCGAACCAGGGCTCGTCCTCCGGCCGATGGCCGACGCTCGGGCGGTCGCGCAGGCCCACCTCACGGAAGAAGCCGGTGTCGTCGGAGTGGAACTCCATGTCCACCGCGATGCCGGGGTCGCCGTGCGCGGTGACCACGGCGCCGGGCAGCATGCAGTCACGCAGGACGCGGAACTGCCCGTCTGCCGTCCGCACCATGAGCGTGCCCAGCGGAGCGGCCACGCGCTTGACCAGCTCGTGGCCCACCACCGATGCCCCCGCCTGGTGGAACAGGTCCCAGAACCGCGTCCACTCACGCGGGCCGTAGGAGTCGAAGCCCTCGTCGAGCACGCTCACGAATCGGCCCCGGACGTCGGCCTCCCGAATCCCGAGCGTGGTCAGGGGGCCGGACAACGACGGATCGTCGGACAGCGCCCGATCGACGTAGACCAGCGACTCCCGCAGGCCGTCGTCGTCGGCACGTCGGAAGACGCGTCCCGGCACGGGTGCGACCATGCCGTGTTCCTCGGTGAGCACGATCTTGGCCTTGCGTGCCTCCGCGGCACAGGCGGCTCCCGACTCGATCATGTCGGCGACGATCCGGATCGCGGTCTCGGAAGCCTTGGCGGTGCCGTCGGAGACCAACGCCTCCAGCCACTCGCGGACATCGGCCTTCTGCTGCTTGGTCCGGTCCAGGATGTGTTCGACCTTGCCGGAACGCAGGGTCGTGGCCTCCACGGACGGGTGCAGCCAGTCCTTGGGCCGGCCGGGGTACGCGTGCCACTGCTTCAACCAGCGGTTGGTCGCGGCCAAGTCCTTCGACAGGTCGGGGTGGACGCGCAGTTCACGGGGATTCCTCAGCACGCCGTCCTGGTCGGGCAGCGACGGACGCTGTGCCGCCGTCTCCCAGATCTGCTCCAACAGGTGCCTGTCGGCCCAGCTGATGGCCTCCCTGGAACGGCCGGGCAGCAGCGGCAGGTACGCGGCGGGGTCCTCCGGGGGCGCCAGCCCGGGCAGGGAGTCCACCACCAGCCGTGCCGCGACCTGGATCATCTCCGCGTTGAAGGGAGAGGCATCGAGCAGGTTCTGTCGGTCCTCGTTGGTCTTCCAGGCGCCATTCAGGATGCCGGTCAGTGACATCTCGTACTTGCTGGGGAAGTACGCCCAGAACTGTCCGCGCCGACGCGGGCCGGCGGGGCTGAGCAGACCGCTCTCCTCGCGCTTGTAAGCGGGAACGGCCCAGGCGAGGTCGACGGTCAGACGTCCGTGGAGCTCGCCCGCGTCGCGACGAGCGGCCTCGGTCGGCTCGTGGCTGTGGGTGAAGACCCGCCACTGCGAGGCGACCGGCGGCTTGCCGACCCGCTCTTCGTGAATCGTACACAGGGTGCCGTCGCGCTCGGCGCGGAGCACCCGGCGGGCGATCGGGCGGGGCCGGCGGTCCTCCAGGACCACCTGACCCACGTGCGAGGAGAACAGATGGAAGCCGGACGGGAATTCGTCACGCGCCTCGTGGCCCGCCACACCCTGGTGTCCGTGCATGTCCTTGCCCAGCCGGTCGGCAGCGCCGCGCAGCAGGGGCAGGCGGACCACGGTGGTCGCCCATCCCAGCAGCTCGTCCAGCACCGGGTCCGCGAGGCGTTCGGCATCCGAGTCCAGCTCGCGGGCCATGCGCAGCACGGGTGCCTCGAAGTCCTCGCCGTGCCGCTCCCGCACACCGGGTACGTTCCGGATGAGGTCGTACGACCAGGCTCGGTCGAAGCCGAAGCTGCCGGTGCTGCTGAAGAACTCGGGGGTGTCCGTCACCACGAGGACGGACTTCACACCTACGCCGAACCGCCCGATCTGCCCGCCGCGCTTCCGCGACATGCTCATGCGCAGGATGGTCTCCGCGCCTTCGGGGGTCACCGGGTTTCCCTGGTTGGCGCAGTACAGGTGGGTGTCGGTGAGCACCACGTGGATCCGCCCGCCGGGCTCGTCGCGGATCTCGTCGGCGGCATTCTGGACCAACTCGAAGAGTTGACGGTCGCCGTACCCGCCCTGGGTGATACGGCGTTCACCGTTGGCGTGTTCGGGGATCAGGCCGGGGTCGACGCGATAGGTCTCCAGAACGCGACGGGACTGCTCGACGACGGTGCGGATCACGGGGGACTGCTGATCGGCCACGAAGGGTTCCACTTTCGGGCGAGGGGCGGGCGGGGGCAGCTGACGGGCCGTGCCGTCAGCGGACGACGTGCAGAGTGATCGTGACCGTGGCGACGCGCTGACGGCCCGTCGGGTTCCGCTGCGGGCGGCGACGGTTCGTCGCGGAGACTTCGCCGAGGAGGACGTCGCGATAGGAGGCGACCATGCCGTGGTCGAGCCCACCCATGAGGCCGAGGTACGCCGCCTGAGCCTCAGGATCGTCGGCCAGCGCGTCGTACTGGCGAACGATGGTGCGCATCTCGTCAAGCGGGGTCTTTTTCAAGGGCACTGGGGTACCTGCGCTTTCGCTTTCGTGGGAGTTCACGAGGAAGTGGTGCGAGGCGGTGCGGAAGAGACCGGGTCGCGTGGGGGCGATCCGACCGAAAAAGGCACAACGGTGCCCTGGGAGCAGGCAGTTGACCCAACTTGCCGGTGGGGCGGCTGAGGTGAGATCTCATCACGGAATCCCAGGGCAACGCAAGGGGCGCCCTCGGTCGATTCGGTACGGCCGCCCAGGGAACTTCTTACGCATTTCTCTACGAATAGGGCGGAATTCCAGACTCCGAATTTTGTCGCCCACAAGACTTCCCCGGGCCGAGCCGGCCCCTGTCAAAGTTCATTTGACGTGGCGGTCACCCCGTCAACAGCGGTGGGGTACGGTGGCTCTCACTCGGGTGCATCGATCGGAAGCGGGTGGGACGTGGAGGCGGCTGAGGACTTCGGCCCCTGGCTGGCACGCCAGCTCAGGAACGCCGGGAAGAGCCAGACGGACCTGGCCGTGGATCTCGGCATGACCCGGGCCGCCGTCTCGGCCTGGATCGTCGGCCGTTCCGTCCCCCGGGACGAGACGATCCGGCGCATCGCGGATCTGCTCAACACCGACCTGGAGACCATCCACACGCGCAGCGCCGACGCCCAACTGGGACTGCCCGTCTCGTGGTACCACCGGCCGGCTCACGACGACGGCGGCCGCGAGTACGGCAACGCCGCCGCGTTCGCCTTCGAGGCCGACGTCTCGGTCCTCGCCCGCGAGGCCACCCAGAACAGCCTGGACGCGCGTCTCGACCCCACCCGACCCGTCCGGGTCCGATACACCCTGCACGAACTCACCGGTGAGGCCCTCTCCCGCTTCCGCGAGGCCGTCGACTGGGAACGGCTGCTCCCGCACTACGAGGCGTTCACCGCCGACGGCGGCCGACAGGACAAGGTCTCGCGCACGATCGCGGCCGGACTGCGAGACATGTACCAGCGCGATCGCCTGGTACTGCTCCGCGTCGACGATTACAACGCCACGGGCCTCACCGGCGACGACTACGGCGACGGGCTCTTCGCCGCGGTCGTACGCCGACAGCTCGACAGCCAGAAGAAGGACTCCGGCGCGGGCGGATCCTACGGCCTCGGGAAGGCCACGCTCTGGGCCACCAGCCGCCTCGGGCTCGTGCTGATCAACTCCACCCTCTCCGAGCCCCACGAAGGGCGCACCGAACGCCGTCTGATCGGCCGCCTCGATCTCCCCTGGCGCGAGGTCGACGGCAGGGCATTCGCGGGCCCGGCCTGGTTCGGCCGCCCCGACCCGAACGCGAAGTCCAGTGACGTGGCCCGTTCCTGGTGGGCGGACGAGGAGACCGTCGAACGGCTCCACCTCACCCGCGAGAGCGGTGAGCCCGGCACGTCCTTCCTCATCGTCGGCGCCCATGACGTCGCCAGCCTGGCACCGGTCACCGGCGACGAGGACAGCGTCGATGACGACGACTCCGTCCAGCGGATGCACGCCAGGCTCAAGGACGCGCTCGGCCGCAACTTCTGGGCCGCGATGACCGAGGGCGGCGGCCACGAGGCGCACTTGAAGGCGTCCGTTCGCACGTACCGCAACGGCGAGATCCTCATCCCCGAGGAGATCGTGGATCCGGCCGAGACCCAGCCGTCCCGCACCCGTGCTCTACGCGCCTTCCTCGAGGGCGACACGGTCGACCGCCTCACCGCCCCGGGCCAGGTCGCGCGCGCGACCGTGCGGCTGAGCGTGCCCTTGCGGGGCGGCGAGGTGCGCGGCGGCGTGTCTCACGAGGCCGTGGTCCTGGTCACCAACGCCGAGGACGATGTCGAGGGTCGCCCCAACCGACTGGTCTGCATGCGGGGCAATCGCATGACCGTCAAGAACAACGGCGTCCCCAACGTCCCGATCGGCACCAATCCGTTCCAGGCCGTCCTCCTCGTCGGCCGCGCGGCAGGCCCGGACGCCCCCGGCGCCGACGCCGCCGAGGAGTTCCTCCGTGCCTCCGAGCCACCGGAGCACAACAAGTGGGGCCAGACCGAGGAACTCCGCCTCACCTACTCGCCATCCGCCCACCGCCGCATCGCCACTCTGACCACCCTCGCCAACCAGGCGGTACGCGATCTCGTCGCCGTACCCCGGGCCAAGCGCCGCAACGGCGGGGAGGCGAAGATCGCCGGCCGGCTGAAGGTGGGCGGCGTCACGAAGAAGCCGCGCCCCTCCGGCACCGCGCTGCCCGAGCTGGACAACGTGGACGCGTTGATCGACGAGACGGGGGCCTGGTCGGTCACCGTCGACCTGCGCGTCTCGCCGAGTGTCGACACGGACCGTCCTGTCACGCCGGTCGCCAAGTTCGACGTGCGCTCGGGCCCCCGTCCCGTCGCCCACTGGAAGGAACTCGTCGCCGTCAGCGGATGCGAGGTCGTCGACGGGGCGCTGCGGTTGAGCCCCGGCAGCCGCAAAGCCGTCTTCCGTGGTGTCACCGACGTGTCCCGCCACCCCGTCCGAGCCCAGCTCACCGGGCTTGTCGTCGAACTCCGCAGCGGGAAGGGAGAGCAGGCGTGAAGGTCTACCCCTACCGGCGACTCACCGGCAACGTCTCCTGGCGTGTCGTCAGCGCGCAGCTCAAGGCCGAGGGCGAGCCCTGGGAAGACGTGGAGAGCAAATACCTCTCCACCATCGAGCGCGTCGTGGCCCTCGGGCCGAACGACGACCGTCCCGACTGGGTCCAGGCACGGCTCCGCCTTCGGGCCGAGTTGCCGGCCAAGGCGGTGAATTCCGGCGACACCTGGCAGGACGTCAGGGTCGTCGCGGTGCTCACGGAGCGCGCCACCAACACGCGGACGGCCGTGGAGCTGTCCCCGGTCGCCGCCGACGGCCGCGAACTGACGGGCGAGCTCTACCTCCACCGGTGCGACCTCCTCGACCGCGCCACCCTGGCAGTCCATGTCGTCGCCACGGTGGACGGCGTGCGCGGCCGAGTGATCTCCACCTCCGACGTGGAATGGTTCGTCGACGTCATCGAGACCGCGCCCTCCCTCGCTCGCGAACTCGACGTCAAACTACTGGGCTTCGATTCCGGCGCGAGTCGGCTGCGGCGCTTCAAGGACTCCCCATGGGTGGTCGACACCACCGGGAGGCTCCCCGCCGTACGTGTCAACACCGACTTCGACGGGCTCGAGGGGCTGATGGGCGGTGACGGCGGCAACGGCGCGGAGAAGACCGTACGGGAACTTCTTCTCACCCAGATGTGCTCCGATGTCTGGACCGCCGTCTTCCATTCGGCGGTCGGCGACTTGGAAATCGAGGAGGACGGCACTCCGCTGTTCCCGCACGGATGGCAGGGCGAAGTGCTTCGGGCGATGCTTCCCGATGTATATCCCGATCGCGATCCCGAGGACGCCCTCCGCGAGGTCCATGCGGCCCGCATGGGATCATCCGCCGCCGGCTGGGGCGAGCTCCAACCCCGGATCCATTTCGCCGCCTCGAAACGCGCGGGCGTCCCCCGGACGCTCTCCACCACCATCCGCGATCTGGAACGCCTTACCCAGGGGGACGACGCATGACCGACCGGCCCAGCCACCTCCCGGAGCGCCTCGCGCTCCTTCCCAACGCCGAGGCGGCGGAATTCCTCACCGAAGGGCTGCTGACCGGTCGCGAGGACGTGCAGAGCCTCAAGCTCAATCGGGTCACCGAACCGCTGCCGCACACCGACCGGCGTGGCGAACTGCTACCCGTCCGCGACCTGGCCGAGGACGCCATGGCCTACTGTCGGGCCGGCGGGCTCAAGGCCACCCAGGCCGACGCCTGGCTCGCACCACGACTGCACGCCGCGCTCCGACTCACCCGACGCGAGGCGGCTGATCCCGGTTTCTGGAACTACCTGTCGCTCGGCGTGGCTCCCGATTACGTGATCTGGCGGCACCTGTCGGATACCAAGGTGGCGGCCGACCGGTTCCGCGGGCAGTACCACAAGCAGTCCTTCGCCCGCCTCTGGTGGGCGGCCGAGCTCTTCCGCGACGGCTCAGACTACTCCCCCGTCGTCACGGCCTGCGCCAACCAGGACATCATGAACACCGCCCTGCGCATGTCGGTGATCAACCACCGACCCACCGCTCAGGCGATCGTCCGGTTGGTCGCGAAGAGCGTGATCACCACCGGCCGCGAGGTCAACGCCCTCATGGGAGCCGTCAACGCGTCGGCGGCAACACTGATGTACGACGTGATCGCCCCCGACGTCGAACGCGAGTCCCGTCCCCTCCTCGACTGGATCGCCGAAGCCGAGTACGCGCGCCAGGTCTCACGGCAGGAACTCCCGACCGGTCCCGAGGAGGAGCCGGCGCCCGAGCTGTCCGTGAGCGCGCTGGTGGACTACTTCTCGGACCTCTTCGCGGACGCGCCGGTGCGGGGGCGGGAGGATTTGGAGGGGACAGCCTGATCCTCGGGTTTCGGGCAGCCGGGTCCGCAGCCGTCCGGTTCACCACAGCCCTCCTTGCGGAAGGTGGTGACTTCGTCGTAGCTGTACTCGCGCCAGTTTTTCCGCAGTTTCTTCTCCGCCTCCTCCGTCAAGGGAGGCAGGCCGAGCGCCGCAGTCAGCACGTGCATACCGAACAACGGTGGTACGGCATTGCCCACCTGCTGCGACCGATCGCCACCGGACCAGGGGTAGTTGGGTGGAAACGTCTGGAGGATGCCGGCCTCTCGGATGGTCAGACGATCCGGTTTCTGCGGCGTGCCGTCCGGGTTCAGCACGGCGTTCCGGGAGACCTTCCCCGTGACGGTGAAGGACGGTTGGCGATCCGTTCGGACTCCTCGGTTCTTCGGATCACCGCCGCTTCCGTAGTTCGACACGATCTTGAAGGAGGATTTCCTGCCGCCCGGCAACCGCTCCGTCTTCCCCAGTACCTCCCACATGTGGACCCACGGCAAGGGCACCGGCGGCTTCCGGGACGTCCCGATCGGCAGAGCGGTCTGGACGGCGGCCGCTTGCGCCACCGCCTTCTCGTCCTCGGGGCCACCCTGTTTCGGCTTGTGAGGGTTGAAGGTGTGGTGAGTGGCACCGGGGAGGGAAGGGGCGCCATGCTGCTCGAGTCGAGCGATGAGAATCGCACGGCGGCGAGTCTGGGGGACTCCGTACGCCTCGGTGCGCAGCGTCTCCACCTTGGCGACCTTGTACTTCACCTTGCGCCCGTCCGCACCGGGCAGTCCGCTCTCCAATACCTCTCGGTAGACCTCCCAGAGCGCCTTGACCTGCGGCACCTGTTCCAAAACGATCACGTCGAACGGCCGCCGGTCGCGGTTGGGACTGTGGAGAGCCTTGATCGCATAGCGGAGGGGTTCCAGGACGAGGGCGGTCCTCCGATCGGGTTTCCACCCCTCTCGGCGCTGCTCCTCCGGGCTGCTCCCCTCCAGCGTCGCCAGTCGCTTGTCGATCTCCTGATCGTCGGCACCGGCCACCAGATCGTGAATGAGCCCCTCGACCTTGTCCAAGGCCTTGCGCCCGGCTCCGCTGCCCGCCACCGAGTACGTCTGGCACGGCGGCCCGCCGGCCAGCACGTTCAGCGCCTTGGGCAGCTCTTCGAATCTGTGCTGCCGCACGGCGCTGACGTCCGCGTGCAACGTCGGGAGGCCGGCCGCGTAACGCGTCTCACAGGCGTTCTTGTCCCACTCGATTCCGAGTGAGGGCACGCCGAGCATGTGCGCGGCCACATCGAGACCGCCCGGACCCGCGAAGAGGTCCAAAATATGCGGATCCTTGAGGAATCCCGAGTCTGTGTCCGAGCTGGCCATGTGGCGGAAGTTTAGCCTGTGGTGGCCAGCGGAATTGACGGCTCCAGCACCGTCGCGGCCTGCCGGCATCTACCCGGTCCGCCGTTCTCGCACCAGAGCGGCGATCCGCTCCGCCGCCTCCGCCGCGCTGTCGTGCTCCCAGATCCGGATCGACGCCCACCCCGCCTCGGCGAGCCGGGCGTCGGTGTCGCGGTCCCGTGTGCGGTTCTTCTCGATCTTCTCCCGCCAGAACCCGGCGTTCGTCTTCGGCCACGTCGCATGCTCGGGGCAGCCGTGCCAGTAGCAGCCGTCGACGAAGACCGCGACGCGTGCCGGGCCGAAGACGATGTCGGCCTCACGGCGCACGCCCTTGAGTGGCCTGCGGTGGACCCGGTACCGGAAACCGGCGGCGTGCAGGATCTTGCGGAGAGCGATCTCGATGTCCGTGTCACGACTGCGCTGCTTGCTCATCCGGGCACTGGTCTTCGGGTTGGTCTCCAGGGCGGGCATGGCCCCATTCTGGCGCGGGTCCTCCCAGGGGGAAGCCTCCGCACCACGGGCACCGCCCGCCACCTGCGCAAACACCTCTTTCGCATGCCCTGGAGGGGGGAAGCGAGAGACTCGTCCTCACAGTCACCCTGGGAGCAGCCCGCCCTCCTCCAGGCGCCGACGCACCTCTTCCACGCTCTCCTGCGGCAGCGGCCGCAGCGGTGTGGCCGTGGCTCGGCAGTCGATCACTCCCAGGAGTTCCAGCGCCGCCTTGTAGGCTCCCACGGCCGCCGCCGTGCCGCTCATGGTTGCCGGGTCGGCCGCGCGGGTCAGGGTCTGGAGGGTGGTGAGGCGGTTCTGTTCGGTGACCGCTTCGGGCCAGCGGCCGGCGGTGGCGTGGGTGTGGAGGCGGGTGTAGGCGGCCGGATCGACGTTGCCGAGGCCGGCGACGACGCCGTCGGCGCCGATCAGGAGGGCGGCGTCGGCGGTGAGTTCGGAGCCGGTGAGGACGGAGAAGCGGCGGTCCAGGCCGCGGCGGCGGAGGGCCACCAGGAGGTGGCGCAGGGTGTCGAGGTCGCCGCTGCTGTCCTTGAGACCGACGAGGGTGCGGTCCTCGGCGAGTCCCAGGAGGACGGCGGGCGGCAGCTTGGTGTGGACGCGGGAGGGGATGTCGTAGGCGAGCAGGGGCAGGCCCGTCTCGGCGCGGACGCGGCGGAAGTGGTCGGCGGTCTCGGCGGGGTGGGTGTCCGTGTAGAACGGCGCGGTGGCCACGAGGACGTCGGCGCCCAGGCCGGCCGCCTCCCGCGCGCGCTCCAGCACGCGCGGGGTGGTCGTGTCGATGACGCCGGCGAGGACGGGGACGCGTCCGCCGGCCGCCTCGACGGCGGTCCGCACGACGGTACGGCGCTGCTCGTCGGTGAGGAAGACGGCCTCGCCGCACGTGCCGAGCGCGAACAGCGCCGAAGCCCCGCCGTCCAGCACGTGCTCGACGAGCCGGTGCAGCGAGCGGGTGTCGACGGCGCCGTCGGGGGTGAGGGGGGTGCAGAGGGGCGGGATGAATCCTGTCGGTCGCACGGTCGGTCGCATGGGGTCCTCCTGGTCGGCGGGACGGCCTGCCGGGGCCTGCCTACCCAGCGGCGGGAGGCGTCCACGCGGCCGGCTCCCACAGGTCTCGGATTCGCCCGCCGGCAGTCCGTCGGTCAGCACGGATTCAGGCTCCCAGCCGCCACTGACAAGCGGAAAGCCCCTCTTCCGCTTTCCCCTCAGCGCGCCTCCGCCAGCGCCCGCCGGCACAGCGCGTCCGCCGCGCGGGTCGTCTCCGGGAGGCGGTAGGCGCGGGCCAGGCCGAGGGTGTGGGCGCAGGCGCGGTCCAGGTTCACGCGGTGGCCGACGGAGACGTACACCGGTTTGACGCCCTCCCGGGTGCGCAGCGCGCGGCCGACCTCCTCGTCCCCGTCCAGCAGGGGCGCCGTGTCGCCGCGGGCCGGTCCGGGCGGCGCGTGGCGGAAGGTGAACGGGTTCTTCGCGACCCCGATCGTCGGCAGTCCCGTCAGCACGCCCAGGTGCGCGGCGAGGCCGAAGCGGCGGGGGTGGGCCAGGCCGTAGCCGTCGCAGACGACGAGGTCGGGGCTGGCGGGCAGCCGGTCGAGCGCCGCCAGGACCGTCGGTATCTCGCGGAAGGCGAGCAGCCCGGGGACGTAGGGGAACGCCACCCGGCCGACGGCCGTGGCCTCCGCCACGACGCGCAGGGTGCGGGTGTCGAGGGCGACGGCCGCGGCGGCGACGAGGTCGTGCTCGTCGTCGTAGGCGACGTCGACGCCCACGGCGGTCAGTTCGGCGCCGGGCGCGGGGCCGGGTTCGTCGAGGACCACGCGGTCCCGGAGCGCGTCCTGGACGGCGAGCGCCTCCGCCTCGGTGGTGGGCCAGCCGGGGGGCGGTTCGCCGGTCGTGTCATCAGTCGTGTGGTTCATGGCGAGGACACCGTACGGGACGGCCGCCCGGGCCGTAGCCTGTGATCATGTTCGTACTGGAGCTGACCTACATCGCCCCGCTCGACCGCGTGGAAGCCGCGCACGCCGAACACCTCGCCTGGCTGGACGCGCACTACGCGTCGGGGGTGTTCCTCGCCTCCGGGCGCAAGGTGCCGCGGGACGGCGGCATCATCCTCGCGGTCGGCGAGGACCGGGCGAAGATGGAGGAGATCACGCGGAGCGATCCGTTCTCGGTGGCGGGGGTGTGCGAGTACAGCATCACCGAGTTCGTCCCCACGAAGACGGCGCCGGCGCTGGAGGAGTACCGGCAGGAGCGGCCCCCGTCCTGAGCCGGGCGCCGCAGGGGCGCGCGAGGGTCAATTCGCCCGCGCGGCAGTACGGTTGCCGCGCGGCAGTACGTCTGCGCTGCCGCGCGACCACCGCTGTGACCTCTGCGACGGCAGAGGCACCAGGCAACGTAAGCCTGTTACGCGTGGACCCTCACTGTTGGCGGAAGTGCTTGAGTTCGTAGGTATTCATAGGCAGAGGCATGAAATGCCCTGTTCATTCAAGGGCCGTGACGCATCTCACGCTCGAATCAAGCACTGAGTCCTGCGATCCGCCGTCTCACCCTGCGGAGTGCCACGGCCCCCACCATCGGGAAGACCAACCAACCGCAAGGGAGAAGGCGTTGCCCACCGTCATCGACCAGGCCGTCCAGGCCCGACTCATCGCGTCCTCCCCGCAGACCCGTTCCGTCCCCGCCCAGCTCCGGTACCGGCGCGCCGACCCCTTCGCGGTGCGCATCGCCTTCCCGGCGGCCGCCTCGCTCGACGGCGCCGAGGTCGAGTGGGCGTTCGCGCGCGAACTGCTGGCCGGCGGACTGCTGTCCCCGTCGGGCGGCGGCGACGTCCGGGTCTGGCCGTGCGGGCCGGAGCGGACGGTCCTGGAGTTCCACGCGCCGGAGGGCGTGGCCATGGTGCAGATCGACACCGCCGAACTGCGCGGATTTCTGGCGCGTTCGTACGCGCTGGTGCCGGTGGGTGGCGAGGCCGGGTGCCTCGACGTCGACGGGGGCGTCGAGGCGCTGCTGCGTCAGCTCTGAATACCGACCGGTCGGATTGGCGTGGGGGATGGTGGGGGAGGGGGCTTCGACCGCCGGCCGTTCGGTGGTGCGGTGGTGTGCGGTGGTGCGGTGATTCGGTGGTGCGGAGCGGCCGGCGGTGCGATCCGTGGCTCCTACCGGGTCGGCCCTTCCGACGCGTTCCCGGCGCGGGCGCGGGAGGCGAGGATCTCCGCCTCGGCCGCCGCGCGGTCGGCCCAGCAGGCGTTCTCGACGGACTTGCCCGGTTCGAGTTCCTTGTAGACCTCGAAGAAGTGCTGGATCTCCAGCCGGTCGTACTCGGGGAGGTGCCGCAGGTCGCGCAGGTGCTCGTGGCGGGGGTCGGCGGCCGGTACGCACAGCACCTTGTCGTCCTCGCCCTGTTCGTCCCGCATCCGGAACATGCCGATCGCCCGGCAGCGGATCACCACCCCGGGGAAGGTGGGGTCCCCGGCCAGGACGAGAGCGTCCAGCGGCTGCCCGTCGGCACCCAGGGTGCCGTCCACATAGCCGTAGTCGGCGGGGTACCAGGTGGACGTGAACAGCAGCCGGTCCAGCCGGATGCGCCCGAGCCGGTGGTCCATCTCGTACTTGTTGCGGCTGCCTTGCGGGATCTCCACGACGACGTCGAAGTCCACGGGCGCTCCTCGGTAGACGGCGGCGCGCGTCGGCTCTGACGCGGCCGGCACCCATGGTGGCGCCGCGAACGTACGGGCACCACGGTGCGGTTCCGGCCCGTGGAGGGCCGGCTTCCGTGGCGCGGGGTGGCGGTGCGGTGTCGGCGCGGGGACATGGCGGGCTGAACCGGCGGGAGTCGCCCGCGCGCGGGCCGGTGCTTCAACCGGGGTGGCCTGCCTGCCTGTCGCGTCGGCCGTGTGTGGCTTCCCAGCTGCGGCGGCGGGCCGTGGAAACCGCCGTCATCGCGTACGGATCCGCGCGGGCCGGTACGGATCCGCGCGGGCCTGGTCGGAACCGTCGCGGCTCGCCCGGGGCCGCCTCAGTCCGTTCCGGCCCGCGCCGGCCTGGTCGGAGCTGCCCCAGGCCATCCGGAACCGCCTCAGCCCGCCCGGGACCACCCTGGCCCGTTCGGCTCCCCCTGAGCCCGCCCGGGATGAGCATCGCAGCCCATCCGGCACCGCCTCAGCCCGTCCGGGACCGCTGTCGCGCCGACGGCGAGACCAGGCACCGTCGGCCGGAGCGGGTGACGGGCCCCCGGGCCGGCCCGGGAAGCGACCCGGGCGGCGCGGACGTCGACCCGGGCGGCGTGGACGAAGAACCGGACCCCGACCCGGCCGTAGGCGCAGACGCCGCCCCGGACGCCTCCCCGTCCGGCGGCACGCACGGACCGTACGCGCCGGGACCGGGACCGGCCCCCGTGCCGTCGGGCAGCGGTGGCCACGCCGGTGCCCGCCCCTCCCGCTGCCGGCCGACGAGACCCGCCGACGGCGCCTCCTCCCCGGCCGCACCAGAAACCTCCGCCGCCTCTGCCCCCGCCGCACCGGACACCTCCACCGCCTCCGCCCCCGCCGCACCGGACACCTCCACCGCGCCCCGGAACGTCAGGATGACCACCCCCGCCGCCGCGGCGGCGCCCGCCAGGCCGGCGAGCACCCCGCCCGTCAGGCCGTGGCGGAACGCTTCGTCCAGGCAGCAGATCCCCACGGCCGCGGCCACCACGGGGTTGACGACGGTGACGGTGGCCAGCGGGGCGGCGAGGCCCGCGCCGCGGTAGGACGCCTGGGAGAGCACCATGCCGGCCGAGGCGAGGACCGCCGTGATGGCGAGCGTCGGGAGGAGCGCCTCCGTCCGGTGCCCGGTGACGTCCTCGGCCGCGGCCTTGGTGAAGACCGAGCCCATGCCGAAGGCGACACCCGCCGCCGTGGCCAGGAGGACGCCGCGGACGACGGGCCGTCGCGCCCGGCGGGCGACGAGGGCCGTGAGGGCCACGGCGGCGCCCATCCCGGCGGCGAGCAGCGGACGTTCACCGGCGGGCAGGGATTCCGTGCCGGGCGGCCCGGTGAGCGCGAGCAGGCCGGCGAGGCCGCCGGTGGCCAGCAGCGCCCCGCGGTAGCCGGCGGCGCCGACGGGCCGGTGCGCGAAGACGGCGGCCATGGGCAGCGCGAAGACGATCGTGAGCGCCCCCATCGGCTGCACCAGGCTGAGCGGTCCCCAGGCGAGCGCCAGGACGTGCAGCCCGGCGCCCAGGCCGGTCAGGGCCACGGCGCCCCACCAGGCTCCGCTGCGCAGCGGCCCGCGGATCCCCTCGCCGGCCGTCGCGGCGACCCGCTCCTGCACGATGGCCGCCGCCGCGTAGCAGACGGCGGACACCAGGCAGAGCAGTACCGAGAGCGCGAGGAGGCTCACGGGGTGCCCCTGTGGTCCGTACCGTCGTCCTTCATACCTTCCACGATGCCGCGCCCCGCGCGGTGCGTCCTCGTCCCTGGGAACGGGGTTCTCCGTACTCCCGATGGAGTACGACCCGGGGGTGGGGCTGCCGTGGAGCTCACAGCGGGCCGGGCGGTCCTTCCGTCGCGCGGCGGGCGAGCGCTCCGCGTGATCCGTGTTCCGCAACGGCCTGGGGTCCCGCTTACCCCGGGCGCGTAATTCCTCTACGCCTCCGGCCTGCCGACCTGCCGCAATGCTCACAAGTCCGCCCTGTCCGGAAAAACCGCTGTGCGACTCGCGATCCCGTGGCGTCTTTAGGAACCACAAAATGGAAATAGGTCACATTTGCGGGGGGAACCACGATGTCCGGCACGCCTGAAGTTTGGCATGTGCACACATTCGACGAGGGTGTCGGCGGGAGCGGGGGCGGGCGACCACGCGTCCTGGTGCTGGGAGCCGGGGTGGCGGGGCTCACCACCGCCTACGAGCTGGAACGCCGCGGTTTCCACGTCGAGGTGATCGAGGGCGACACCCGTATCGGCGGGCGCGTCCTCACCCACCGCTTCGGCACCGGGCCGGACGCGCCGACGGTCGAACTGGGCGCCATGCGCATTCCGGCGCACCACCGCCTCACCCTCGAATACATCGACCGGATGGGGCTCACGGGAAATCTGCGCAGGTTCACCACGCTCCTCTCCGAGGAGAACGCCTTCCTGCGCGTTCCCACGGGTTTCGTCCGGGTCCGGGACGCCTCCGGGCCACTGTGCGAGACCTTCCGCGCCGAACTCGCGCTGCGCGGCGGCGACCGCCGGTACGCCGCCCCGGCCATCGCCTTCGGCGCCTGGCTGACCGCCGTCGTCGACGCCACCGCCCCGCCCGAGCTGCGCGCGGCGCTCCGCGACGACCTGCACCGCCAGCTCCTCGACCTCGTCGCCCGCCTCGACCTGGCCCCCCACCTGCGCGGTCCGGCGCGCGACCGGATCGACCTGCACTCCCTGTTCTCCGCCCACCCGGAGATCCGCACCGGGTGCAGCGGACGCCTCAACAGTTTCCTGGACGACATCCTCACGGAGACCAGCCCCGCCCTCCTCCGGCTGCACGGCGGCATGGACCAGCTGCCGCGCCGGCTCGCCGGCCGGCTCAAGGGCCGCCTCTCCTGCGGGCGTCGGGTCGTCGGCATCGACGTCCGGGACGACGGCGTGCTCGTCCGTGTCCGCGCCGGGGCGCGCACCACGGTGGAACAGGCCGACTTCGTCGTCTGCACCCTGCCCTTCCCGGCACTCCGGCGGGTCCGGCTCAGCGGCGTGGACGACGACAAGCGCGCCGTGCTCGAGGACGTCGTCTACTGCCCTGCGACCAAGGTGGCGCTCCACTGCCGGGAGCCCTTCTGGCGGGAGGAGGGCATCCGGGGCGGCGCGTCGTTCACCGGGGGGCTGATACGCCAGACCTACTACCCGGCGGCGGACGACCGCGCGGAGGACGCGGTCGGCGACTCCCCCGGCAACGGCGCCGCGCTGCTCGCCAGTTACACCATCGGCGACGAGGCCGAGCGGATCGGCCGGCTGCCGGCCCGCCGGCGGCACCGGCTCGTCCTCGACGAACTCGCCGCCGCCCACCCCCGGCTCCGGCGGCCCGGCATGGTGCTGGGCTCGGCGAGCGCCGTCTGGGGGCAGTCGCGGTGGAGCGGCGGCTGCGCCACCCGCTGGGGCAGGTCGGCGGCCGAGTGCGAGATGGAACGGCTGCGCGCGGCCCGCCCGGCCGGCCGGCTGTTCTTCGCGGGCGAGCACTGCTCCACGGCGCCCGCCTGGATCGAGGGCGCCATCGAGTCCGCGCTGCACGCCGTCCACCAGGTCGTCCACTACGCGCCGCCGGCCCGCGTCATCGGCGTATCCGGCCGCCGGGGGCGCGCGGGGGCCCTGCGGTGAGCGTCTTCGACCTGCCCCGCCTGCACTTCGCCGGCGTCGCCACCACCCGGCTGCCCACCGGGCCGCGCAACGGCCTGGTGGACATGGCGGGTCCGCGCACCCTCGTCGACGACGGACCGGAGCCCGTCCCGTTCCCCGCCGACCGGCCGGCCGCCGAGTACCACGCCTGGCTGCGCCGCCGCGGACCCCGCTACGACCGCCGCGGACGCCCCTGCCCGGACGGCGATTTCAGCGTGGCGACGGGCTGGAACCTCGACGGGAACGGGCACTTCCTCTTCGACGCGCGCGTCACCGCCGTCCAGGGCCCGGACGGGCGGACGGACACCGAGGACCCCGTCGTCGGGCGTGCCGTGGACGTCTGGGGCCACTACAACCCCTACCTGCGCACCACCGTCAACCGCGCCCGCGTCTTCGACCTCGATCCCGCGTCGCGGTGGACGACGGCCCTGATGACCGGCCGGTTCGGCGTCGGCCGGCTGGGCCGCTCGCACGACGACGGCTACCTGTTCACCGGGGGCGTCACCGGCTTCCAGCCGCCGCGATGGGTGCAGTTCGGGCGGATCCTCGACGTCGGCGAGCACATCCTCGCCGAGCAGTTGCGGTACGCCGCCGTGCACCAGTTCGTGGTCGTCCGCGAGGAGGCGGAGTGGCCGCCCGGCGCGGTCCGCTCCCCCGTCGCGGAGGCGCTGCGGTCGGCGGTCGCGGGGGGCGGTGCGGACGGGCTCGTCGTCCGGTTCGCCCTGGACGGCATGAGCACCCCCGTCGTCCCCGACGCGCCTGTGCACTGGCGCGTCCGCGGCACGGTCGCCCCCTGGTACGCGCACGAAATGCGCACCTATCCGGCGGGGCGGCTGCTGGAACCCGTCCCCGGGAGCCCGTTGCGCCATCTCTCGCTGCGGCTGACGGACGATCTCGCGGTCCTGGACATGATCACCGCCGTTCCGGTCACGCATCGGGCGGAGGAGGCGGGTCCGGGTCCGCTGCACGCGCTCGGTCCCGCTCTGGACCTGGGCGACTTGGAGCTGTGGACGGCGTCGGGGACGCTCGTCGCCCGGCTGCCCGCCGGCGCGTACCCCTCGGACGCGACGTCGGGGCTCGTCACCGTGGACCGGGCCGATTCCCTGGCCCGGGCCGCAGGCTCTCCGGAGGCCGGGGACGAGCGGCTGTTCCTGACCCGGACGGCTCCCGGCGGGCGGCGGCGGGTGCTGCTGGCCGAGCGGGAGGCCGTCGTGCAGTCGGACGACGCGTTCGTGGTGCTCCACCACCGCGACCGCGCGCGCGGCGCCGACCACGCCGTCCCGGTGCGCCTGCGCTCGTTCGTCCGCGGGCGCCCGGCACCCGTGGAGGTGCGCGTCCGCCAGTACTACAACCCGCGCGCACTCCCCGCCGACCGCGTGGCGGGCACGCCGGGGGCGCGCTGCGCGGATGCTGTGGTGCTGGGGGTGCGGGCGGGGCGGGGCGAGGAGGCGGGTGGGGAACCGGGCGGGGAATCGGATGCCGGTCCGGGGGGCGGGTCGGGCAGAACGGATGGCAGCACAGGCAGCACGCCGAACGACCCGGTGGGCGGAACGGACAGCGGACCGGACGGCCGGACCGGCGAAACGGTCGGCGCACCGGGCGCCGTACCGCACGGCCCCGTCGGCGGCGCCCCCGCACCGGCCGGCCGAGCGCGCACCGCGAGCCCTGCACCCGCGCCCGCCCCCACGCCGTACACCCCGGAGTGCACCCTCACCACCAACGCCCAGGGCCACGCCCGCCTCCTCCTCCGCGGCGACCGCGCCGGCACCTGCCGCGTCCTGCTCTCGACCGGCCCCGCCGACACCCCGGGCACCGACCCCCGCGCCCCCGGCTCCGCCTGGACCGCCTACGACGACGCGGACGCGCTCCGCTTCTGGGCGGGCGCCGGCTCGCTGGCGGTCCGCGTCCTGCCCGACGACTGGCACCTGGACGCGGTCCCGCGCGAGGACGTGGACTTCGCCCTCCTCCACCGGGAGGTCTTCGCCTACTACGAGCAGGTGTCGACCTTCATGAAGTCCGAGGTGTTCAGCCTCGCCGACCGCTGCAAGGTCGAGACCTACGCCGAGTTGGCCTGGCAGATGTGCGACCCGCGCAACAAGGACCGCACGTACTACATGCCGCCCACCCGCGACCTCACCGACCCGAAGGCCCGGCTGCTCCTCGCCTACCTCCGCAACCAGCAGGCCGGGATCCGCCCGCCGCTCGCCGTTCCCGCGCCGCCGACCGCGCCGCCGCCGATCACCACCCGCGGCCGGCTGTGGGCCGTCCTCAAACAGGCGGCCACCCTCGAACTGGCCGTGATGCTCCAGTACTTGTACGCCGCATTCTCCCTGCCCACGCACGGCGCGGGCCGCGTCCTCGTGCGGCGCGGCCTGTGGACCCCGCGCCAGCTCGAACTCGTCTGCGGCCAGGGCGGGGCGACGCTGGACGACGGGATCCGCGGCGGCCTGCTGAACGTCGCCCGCGAGGAGATGATCCACTTCCTGCTGGTCAACAACATCATCATGGCGCTCGGCGAACCGTTCCACGTTCCGGTGATCGACTTCGGCACGCTCAACGGGCGGCTGCCCGTACCCCTCGACTTCGCCCTGGAAGGGCTGAGCATCGGCAGCGTCCAGCGGTACATCGCCGTCGAGCAGCCCGCCGGCCTCACCCCCGAACTGCGCCAGGAGGGCACTCCGCACGCCCCACCCGCGCCGCACCCCGGCGCCTGGGGATCGATCAGCGAGCTGTACGCGGCCATCCGGGAGGGCCTGCGGCGCGTCCCGGACCTGTTCCTGGTGGAGAAGGGCCGCGGCGGCGGCGAACACCACCTCTTCCTGCGGGAGTCCGTCAACACCGCCCACCCCGACTACCAACTGGAGGTCGACGACCTCGCCAGCGCCCTGTTCGCCGTCGACCTCATCACCGAACAGGGCGAGGGCGGTTCCGGCGCCGCTCCCCCGCCGGAGACCTCGCACTTCGAGACGTTCCTGCGGATCGGCGAACTGCTCACCACCGAACGCGCCCCCGGACCGCACGGCCGGCTGCTCCCCTGGGACCCCGCCTATCCCGTGCTGCGCAACCCCACCCTCGGCACCGGCGACGCGGCCAAGGACCCCGTCACCGACCTGGAGGCGCGCGCGGTCGCCCGGCTGTTCAACCAGGCGTACGAGCTGATGCTGCGCCTCATGGTCCAGCACTTCGGCGAGAGCGCCGACGGCAGTCTGCGCCGCTCCAAACTGATGAACGCCTCCATCGACGTCATGACGGGCATCATGCGCCCGCTGGCGGAACTGCTGGTCACGATGGACTCGGGCCGCCGCGGCCGGACGGCGGGGCCGACGTTCGAACTGGAGGCCGCGCCCGAGCCCGTCCCCCGCCCCGACGTCGCCCGCCGCGCCCTCGCCCTGCGCTTCGCCCACCTCGCCGCCGCGGCACGCGCCTGCCCCCGGGTGCCGGACCGGGTCAGCGACATGGCGGCCTTCTACGCCGACTTCTTCCGGGGCCTACCAGGAGCGACGGATCCGAAGAGGAGGGATCGCGAAGGATGACGACCACGCATGCCGACGGGGAAGGGAGCGGGGGCCGGAGCGCGCCCTTCGACACCGACGTCCTGATCGTCGGCGCCGGCCCGGTCGGGCTGGCGCTGGCCCTGGACCTGCGACACCGGGGCGTCCGCTTCCGGCTCCTGGACGCCTCCGACGGGCGGGTGGAGCACCCCAAGGTCGGTACGGTCGGGCCGCGTTCGATGGAGCTGTTCCGGCGCTGGGGCCTCGCGCACGCCATCCGGACGGCCGGCTGGCCCGGCGACCACCCGCTGGACGTGGCGTGGGTGACCGCGGTCGGCGGCCACGAGATCCACCGCCTGGCGTTCGGCACCTCCGACAGCCGGCCGCCGCTCCCCTGGACGCCGGAACCGGAGCAGGTCTGTCCGCAGCACCTGCTACTGCCGCTGCTCGCCCGCGCGGTCGGCGTCCATCCCGACGGACCGCTGCGGCACGGCCGGCGCCTCGACGGCCTCGTCCAGGACGCCACCGGCGTCACCGCCTCCGTCACCCGCCTCGCCGACGGCACCCGCCGCACCGTGCGGGCCCGTTGGCTGGTCGGCTGCGACGGCGCCACGTCGACCGTCCGCCGGCTCCTCGGTGTCGACGCACCCTCCCGCCACCCCGTCCGCATCTTCCGCAACATCCTCTTCCGCGCGCCGGAACTCGACGCACGGCTCGGTGACCGCCGGGCCCTCGTCTACTTCCTCACCCGACCCCCGGACCTGCGCTATCCGTTGCGGTCGATGGACGGCCACGGGCTGTACCGGCTGACCGCCACCGCCGAGACGGCGCGGCACCAGGATCCGATGGCGCTGCTGCGGTCCGCCGTCGCCGTGGACACCCCGCTGGAGGTGGTGTCCGAGCACGTGTGGCACCTGACCCACCGGATCGCCGACCGCTACCGCGTCGGCCGCGTGCTGCTCGCCGGGGACGCGGCGCACACCCTCCCGCCGGCGGGCGGTTTCGGCATGAACACCGGCATCGGCGACGCCGCCGACCTCGGCTGGAAGCTCGCCGCCGAGCTGGCCGGCTGGGCGGGGCCGGGACTGCTCGACGCGTACGCGACCGAACGCCGTCCGGTCGCGGAGCGCGGTCTGGCGGCGGCCGGAGCCAACCTGCGGCGCACGGTCGACCGCACGCTCCCCCAGGAGATCCTGCTGGACACCCCAGAGGGCGACCGGGCCCGTGCGGCACTGGCCCGGCGGCTGGGCAGCGAGGCCGTCCACACCGAATTCGACGCCCCCGACCTGCACTTCGGCCACCGCTACGCCTCCCCGCTGATCGTCACCGATCCGGACGGCGACGACGGGGACTGGCGCTCCGGCGCCCTGCCCGGCGCCCGCGCCCCGCACGCCTGGCTCAGCGGCGGAACGTCGACGCTCGACCTCTTCGGCACCGGCTTCCGCCTGCTGTGCTTCGCGGACGCCCCACCGCCGGACGCCCTCACCGACGCCTTCGCCCGCCGGAGCGTGCCACTCGCGGTCACCCACTGCCACGACCGGCTGGTGGCGCGGCTGTACGGCAGGCCGTACGTCCTGGTGCGCCCGGACGGCCACGTGGCCTGGCGCGCCGACGGCCCACCGCTGGACCCGGGGCTGCTGGTGGACACCGTACGGGGGGCACGGTGAGCGCGTGCCGAGAACGGCCGCTCGAAGGCACCTCGTTCGGCGGCCCGTCGTCCGGCGGCCCGTCGTCCAGTGGTCCGTCGTCCGGTGGCCCGTCATCCGGCGGCCCGTTACCGGGTGGACCAAGGGCGGGTAGTCCATCGCCGGCTCTGCCGACGACGGGTGGCACATCGCCACGCGGCCCGACGTCCGGTGATCCGTCACTGGGTGGCCCAAGATCGGGTGGCCCCACGCCGGCTGATCCGACGCCGGGTGCCACTTCACCGCGCGACCCGCCGTCCGGTGGTCTCCCACCGGGCAGCCCAAGACCGGACGGTCCAACGCCAACTGGTCCGACGCCGGGTGCCACCTCACCACGCGACCCGACGCCCAGTGGTCCGCCACCACACCCGCACACCCACCAAACCCGCCCCCTCACCAAACCCGCACACCCAACAGATCCGCACCTCGGAGGCACCCATGACACTCCTCGGCCCCTTCCGCCTCTCCGATGTGCACATCCCCGACCCGTACCCCCTCTACGAGCGCTACCGCGAGGACGACCCCGTGCACCGGGCCGACGACGGCTGGTACCTGTTCCGTCACGCCGACGTCACCGCCGTCCTCTCCGACCGCCGGTACGGCCGCGGCGGCCTGCCCGCGCCGCTGCCCGCCGGGTGCCCGCATCTGCGGCGGACGGCGTCGGACTGGATGGTCTTCATGGACCCGCCGCGGCACACCCGCGTCCGCGCGCTGGTCGCGAGGAGTTTCACGCCCCGCGTGGTCGAGCGGCTACGCCCCCGCGTCGACGAACTCGCGGGCCGGCTCGTCGCCGACCTGGCCGAGACGCTGGACGAGGACGGGCGGGCCGACCTGGTCGACCGGTTCGCCGCGCCCTTCCCACTCCTGGTGATCAGTGAACTCCTCGGGGTGCCGGCGGACGACCGGCCCTGGTTCCGGGCCCGGGCGGTCGACCTCCAGCAGGCCACCAACGCCCGCGCCGCCCGGCGGAGCGACGCCTACCGGGTGGCGGACACGGCGGCTCGCGAACTCGACGCGTACTTCCGTGCCCAACTGTCCCGGCGCCGCACCGCCGACCCGGCGGGGGTGGGAGACAAAGGGGACCTGATATCGGCCATGCTGCGGGCGGCCGAGGAGGAGCCGCTGGGCGACGACGTCCTCGTCGGCACCTGCGTCCACCTGCTCACGGCCGGCCACGAGACCACCACCAACCTCCTCTGCAAGGGCCTGCTCGCCCTGCTGGCCCACCCCTACCAGCTCGCGCTGCTGCGCGAGCGGCCGGAGTCGCTGCCGGGGGCGGTGGAGGAACTGGTCCGCTACGACGGCCCGGTCCAGCTGATCAGCCGCCGCGCGCACGAGGACGGCGAGATCGGGGGGCGGACCATCCGGCGGGGCGAGAAGGTGACCCTGGTCCTGGGTTCGGCCAACCGCGACCCGCGCCGCTTCCCGCACCCCGACCGGCTGGACGTCCTCCGCGACGCCCGCCGCCACTGCGGCTTCGGGCTGGGCGCCCACTACTGCCTCGGCGCCCCGCTGGCCCGCGTCGAGGCGGAGACCGGTCTCCGCCGGCTGCTGACCGGCCTGCCGGGGCTGCGGCTCGCGGCGGACGAGCCGGACGGCCCGGTGCGGTACGCGGACGACCTGGTCTTCCACGGACCGTCGAGGATGGTGGTGCGCGCGGACCGCTGAGTCCCTCGGCCCTCAGTCCTCGGCACTCGGTCCTCAGTCCTCAGTCCTCAGCCGAACCACCGTTCCAGGTAGGCGGCCGGCGCGCGCCGGTCGCCGACGGCCGCGCGGAGGCCCACGTACCCGTCCGGGCGGACGAGCAGGAGCGTCCCGGCGGGCACCGCACCGGCCGCACCGGCCTCGGGGCGGACCCGGAACACCTCGAACGCCGCGCGGTACCGCTCCGGCAGCCCCGGCGGCTCCGCGCTCCGCCCCTCGCCGTCCCCGCTCTCGTCCCCGCCCTCGAAGACGAGCAGCGTCCACCTGCGGTAGGAGAGCAGTTCGTGGAGGCGCCGCCGGCGGCCGTCGTGGTCGCGGACGGCCAGGTCCGGCAGCCGGTCGCCGGCGCGCAGCGGCCCCCGGCCGGCGGTGTCGGCGGAGAGGGCGCTGGGCCGGTGGTGCCGGGCGAAGTCGCTCATCATCAGCCGCGTCCGCCGTTCGGCCCACCGGCTGCCGATGACCACCGGCGCGGCGAGGCTCAGGGCGGCGAGCGTCAGCGGGCCGGGCGGGAGTTCGATGATGTTGTGGCGCATGTCCCGCATCACGCCGGCGGCCGTGCGGCGCTGCTCGTCGGAGTAGGTGTCGAGCAACTCCTCGCGGCAGCGCCCCTGGTGGACGGCCGCGAGCTTCCAGCCGAGGTTGTGGGCCGCGCACAGCCCGGCGTTGAGGCCGTGTCCGCCGATGGGCGCCCACAGGTGGGCGCTGTCGCCGGCGAGCAGGGCGGCGCCGTGGCGGAGCGAGGCGGCGAGGCGGTCGTGGAAGCGGGCCCGGTTGATCCAGGGCGGGTCCGTCGGCACCAGCCGGACGTCGGGGTCGCCGGTGGCGCGGGCGACGAGCGCCCGCATCTCCTCGACGCCGGGCGGTTCCTCGCTGCGCGGCGCGGGGTCGTCCCGGAAGGCGAAGAACCGGCTCGCTCCACCGGGCAGCGGGCTGACGATGAGGGAGACGCCCCGCTGGATGAAGATCTGGGTGAGGTCGCGGTCCAGCGGGAAGCGCCAGTCGGGCTTGGCGTTGATCTGCACGGCCTGGAGGCCGGTCCGGCGCTCGCCCTCGAAGGGAATGCCCAGGGTCTTGCGCACGACGCTGTGCGCCCCTTCGCACCCCACGATCCACCGGCACGCGACCGTGCGCCCCCGCCCGTCCGGCCCCCGCAGGTCGGCCTCGGCGCCGTCCGCCCCGACCCGCACCGCCACGGCCTCGGTGCCCCAGCCGACGTCCTCCCCCAGCGCCCGCAGCCGGCCGCGGAGCAGCCGCTCGGTGGTGTCCTGCTCGATGGCGAGCGGACACGGGAAGGCCGTCCCCGGCATGGCCAGGTCGTACTCCCCGCACAGCCGCCCCCGCACCCGGAACGACCCGCGCCGCACCACCACACCCGCCCTGACCAGGTCCTCGGCACACCCGAGGTCCCGCAGCGCCTCAAGGGCCCGCTGCCAGATGACGCACGCCCGGGCCTCGCGCTTCGTACTCGGCTCCTTCTCGACGACGAGCACGTCCAGCCCGTACCGCCGCAGCGCGATCGCCAGGGCCAGCCCCGTGGGCCCGGCACCGACGACCACGACGTCCCGAACCTCCACCACGCCGCCCCGCCCTCCCCGACGCCACCGCTTCGCCCCAATCGTGCGGGAACCCCCACCCCGCCTTCAATGGCGCCTCTCTCCCGATCTTCCCGAAAGATCCCCTATTCCCCCGTAACAACCGGAACCACCCTGTCCGTTCAAGGGATTCGACGGCCTGGCACGGGCCCCGCTCCACGAGTTCCCTCAGCAGCACACCGTCTGGACGGCTCGCAGGAACTCCGGCCACCCGCCGCCTCCGGCCGCCGCGAGAGTCAACTCCAGCGTCTTCTTCAGAGGATGCGGGGAGCCCATGATCGCTTCATTGCGCCGGGCGAGCCCGGCCAGTTCGGCGGCGGTGGGCAGCCGGTCGCTCTTGGCGCCGTTGCAGCGCGGGTGCGCCGGCGCCAGGTTCCAGATCACGTCGAGATCGGGCCCCGACCACGCGGAGGCCCCGCCGAACCGCCGCATCAGGGCGTACGGGAACACATGGTCCACGGCCATCCCGTCCCCCGGCACGATGCCGTCCCCGCAGATGAGGCACCGGCCGTGCTGGAACCCGATCAGGGCGTCCCCGACCCGGGCCACCGACCGGCGCCTGCGCCGGTCGGTGAGGGTCAGCGTGCCCCAGTCCACGCGGACGCCGTCGCTCATCAGGCTGCGCCCGACCGCCGCCGAGAAGGAACTCTCGACGATGCTCCACCGCGCCTCCAGCTCCGCGCGCAGGACGCAAGCTTGCCCATCCCGCGCCAGCCGCCGGAGCTGCGGGGTCAGCCGGACGACACGCCCGGCCCCGCGGCCGGTCAGCTCGTAGAAACGATGCGGCACTTCGGTACCGCCCCGCAGATTGTGGAACTTCCGCATGACCATTCCCGGCATGGTCCGGACGGCGGCGTCCAGCAGAGCCTCCGTGGGCCGGCCGAGCCTCCTCGACTCCTCCCCTTCCCGCGCGGCGACGGCCAGGAAGTCGGCGTCCCCTCCGGACGTCCCGGCCGGGGCCTGGGGCGCGTCGGCACGCCGGCCGACGACGCCCATCGCGTACGCCGCCGCGACGTCCCGGAGCGGAGCGGCGTCCTCGCCCCGCTCGGCACAGGCGAGGAGCGCGGAACCGAGCGCGAACTTGTACGTGCGCGTGTTCGCGCCCATCAGAATCGCGAGCCGCCAGGCGGCACCCTCCGACGGTTCGGTCCGGTAAAACGATTCGGCCGTCATCCCCACCCCTCCTGGCACCGTGCGGCGCGCCTCCGCACGGTACCCAAAGACACCGAGGCCCCGCCCGCCCTCTACGTGAGGGCGAACGGGGCCTCGGCCGTCGGGCGGGTCAGCCGCGCGGCGACAGCTCCGCCATCGCCGACCAGCCCTCGGACGGCACCTCGACGTTGACGATCTCGGGGGTCTTGGCGATCAGGTCGGGCATCCAGGACATCGCCTTCTTGAAGTGCTCCGAGTTCACGTGCACCTCGCCGGCCGCGCCGTCCTTGAACGCCTCGACCAGCACGAACTGGTTCGGGTCCTCGACGCTCCGCGACCACTCGAAGAACAGGTTGCCCGGCTCCCGCCGGGTGCCCTGGGTGAAGTCCTCGACGAGACCGAGCCACTCGTCGCTCCGCTCCGGACGAATCGTGAACTTGACGACGATGAAGATCATGAACTGCTCCTGCGGTTGCGGGATCGAATCAGGGCTTTCACCCCGGATGTCCGATTATGCCGCCCAGGTGCCCGCAGAAGATCACCGGGGTCCGACCCGTCGGCGAACCGCCGGACAAACAAAAGAACCCCAGCTCAGCTGGGGTTCTCATATGTGTCCGAGGGGGGACTTGAACCCCCACGCCCGATAAAGGGCACTAGCACCTCAAGCTAGCGCGTCTGCCATTCCGCCACCCGGACTAGGTGTTGTCTCCTCGGGGCGTTCCCCGCGGCGACATGGATAACTCTATCAAGGTTTCGGAGCGCCTTTGACCAGGGCTTTTGGGCTGCCCATAAAGGGTGTTTATGGGCATACCCGGCGTCTTCGGTGTCGCTCGGGGAAAGAGGACCCCCGGTCGGCGGGGTTTCCGCCGTCGGGGGAGGTCAGGGCCGGGCGGTGGGCGGGGTGCCGCCGGGCCGCCCAGGGGTGCGCGCGGGGTACGGGCGCGTGGAGCACGTGCGCCTCACGGGTCACGTCAGGCGTCGCGTCTCACGGGTCACGTCACGCCTTGCGTCTCGCGGGTAGCGGTAGGCGTGCGGCCACGGCGGTCCCGTCGGCCGCGTCAGGGCATCAGGTGGTAGTCCGGGAAGTTGCCCGGCAGGCGTTCCTCCGCTGACGGACCCTGCGTCACCGCCTTGACCAGCAGCTCCCCGCCCACGAAGGCGCCCCGCCAGGACGCGCCGAAACCGCCGAACAGTTCGTCGCGGTCACCGCGCGAGCGCGGCTTCCCGTGGCCGACCTTGAAGGCCCTGATCTGCGGGGCGAGGCGGCCGAAGGTCTCGGGGTCGTCGCAGGAGAGGGTCGCGACCAGGGCGCCGTTGCTGGCGTTCATGGCGGCGAGCAGTTCCGCTTCGGTATCCACGAGGACGATGGTGTCCACAGGACCGAAGGGTTCCGCGTGGTGCAGGGGCGACGACGGGGGCGGGTTGAGCAGGGTGACGGGTGGGACGTACGCGCTCCGGTCCTGGCCCGCCAGGAAGCGTCCGTCCGCCAGGGAGCCCTGGTGCAGCGGGACGGCACCCCGGTCGATCGCCTCGGCCACCTGGTCGGTGAGCTCCTTCGCCTTGGCCGCGTTGATCAGCGGGCCGAAGTCCAGGTCCGGAAGATCGTCCGCGGGCCACTCCGTGGCCAGCGGATGCCCGAAGCGCACGGACCGTACCGCCGGCAGGTACACGGCGAGGAAGTCCGCGAACGCCGAGCGCTGCACCACGAAGCGGGGGTAGGCCGTGCACCGCTGCTTCCCGTAGTCGAAGGACTTGCGGATCTGCGGGGCGAAGGTGTCCCAGTCACTGAAGTTCCAGATGCCCCAGGTGTTAAGGCCCTCCTGCTCCAAAATATGGCGTTTGCCCAGGTTGGCGACGGCGGTCGCGACCCGGGCGCCGGTGTCCCGCCCGCCGACGAACGAGACGCAGCCGATCTCCGGCGCCCGGACGAGCGCCTCTGACAGCTCGCCGCCGCTGCCACTGACGAGGGTCAGCGGCAGGCCCTCGCGCACGGCGAGAGCGCAGGCCAGCGTCAGGCAGGACAGGCCGCCGTCGGTCGGGGTCTTCGCGATCACCGCGTTGCCCGCCAGCGCCTGGACGAGCATGGCGTGGACGAGCACGCTCATCGGGTAGTTCCAGCTGGCGATGTTCGACACCGGACCGGCGAGCGGGACGCGGCCCGCGGTCATCCCGGCGATGCCGTCCACGTACCAGCGCACCCCGTCGATCGCGCGGTCCACATCGGCCCGCGCGAGCCGCCAGGGCTTGCCGATCTCCCAGACCAGGAGCAGGGCGAGGAGGTCGCGGTGCTCCTCCAGGGCGTCCAGCGCGGCGCTCACCCTGGCCCTGCGATCGGCCAGTGGCACTTCGCGCCAGGCGCGGTGTTGATCGAGCGCGGCGCGTACGGCCCGGTGGGCGGCCTCGGCGTCGAGGCGCGGGGGCCCGGCGACGGGGGTGCCGTCGACCGGGGTGACGGCGGGCAGTGGACGGCCGTCCGCGTGCCAGGCGCCGTTCCAGAGGTTGAGGACGCGGTCGTCCCGGAACGCCTCGGGGGCCGTGTCCAGGCAGCGCCGCCAGGCGGTGTCCCATTCGGCGCCGGGGCGCAGGACGAGGGTGTTGAGGGTCGGTGCCATGAGGTTTCTCCGCTCTCGGTGCACAGTCGGGGCGGGGAACAGCACGTTGCCTACCGAACGGTAGCCTCCTGTCCGGGCCGGCGGCAGGGTGCCTCGTACGCGATGAGGCCCATGTCACGTACGACCGCCGGTAAGGGGTGGGGGGGTTGCGGGAGGGGTCGCCGCCGCCCCCGCCCGTTCGCCCGGCTCCCGGTTCCTGGCCCCCTGCCCCCGGCCCCCGGCCCCCGGCCCCCGGCCCCCGGCCCAACCGTCGGACCCGACTCCCCGTCCGTCACCGGCTCCGGCGAGAATGAGCCGTCCGCCGCCGCCGACAGCAACGGAACCGATCAGCATGGGACGGGTCACCGCACGCCGCCGCGTCATCCGCATCCGGGACGGGGCGGTGAACACGCGCCCCGACACGCTGGTGGCGGAGGAGCCGCTGGAGATCCGGGTCAACGGCAAACCGCTGGCGATCACCATGCGCACGCCGGGCGACGACTTCGCGCTGGCGGCCGGGTTCCTGGTCAGCGAGGGGGTGCTCGGACGGGCCGAGGACCTGGCGAACATCGTCTACTGCGCGGGGGCCAAGGACGACGGCTCCAACACCTACAACGTCGTCGACGTCCGGCTCGCTCCCGGCGTGCCCGTCCCCGATGTGAGCCTGGAACGCAACGTCTACACCACGTCGTCGTGCGGACTGTGCGGCAAGGCCAGCCTGGACGCGGTACGGACCACGGCCCGTTGGCCGGTTTCGGACGGCCCGGAGCCCGTCCGCCTCTCGCCCGCGCTGCTGGCCACCCTCCCCGATCGGCTGCGGGCGTCCCAGACGGTCTTCGACCGCACCGGCGGCTTGCACGGGGCGGCCCTCTTCACCGCGGAGGGCGAACTCCTGGACGTACGCGAGGACGTCGGACGGCACAACGCGGTCGACAAGCTCGTCGGCAGGGCGCTGCGCGAGGGGTCCCTGCCCCTGTCCGGCACCGTGCTGCTGGTCTCCGGGCGGGCCTCCTTCGAGCTGGCGCAGAAGGCGGCCATGGCGGGGATCCCCGTCCTGGCCGCCGTGTCGGCGCCCTCGTCCCTGGCCGTCGACCTGGCGGTGGAGACGGGGATGACCCTGGTGGGGTTCCTGCGCGGGTCGTCGATGAATGTCTACGCGGGCGAGGAGCGCATTGTGATGCCGTGACGGGCGCTTTTCGCGCCTTTGCGGCCGGGCGCGGGCGGCCCGGCAAGCTCAGTCCGGTCGCGCCCGCGCCCCCGCCGTCCGGCACAGGGACCCGAGCCTGCCGAGCACCCCGGGGCGCCTGTTCCAGTCGAGGAACATCTCGCCCCAGGCGCCGTCCTGTTCACTCAGGAACCACTGGACTTCGTCCAACTCCTCTCGGGTCATCCGGCGGACGGCGGGGCGCAGCACGGTGACCAGCAGATCGTTCCGGAGGTCGTCCCAGAGATCGCTCTCGCCGGCCTCGGCGTTCCAGGCCATGAAGCACACGCCCGCGAACTCGGGTGAGCGGCGGAGGACCAGGTCCGCCAGTCCGCTACGGGCCATGCGGGCGTAGGCGGTGAGCAGTTCCTCGTCGCCGGAGCGGACGAGCGCGGACAGCTCGTCGTGGCACGGCTCGCCGGAGAGCAGTCTGCGGAGGAGGGCGCCGCACACCCGCTCGTCGATGGCCGGTTCCAGCGGCGCCGCCTGCTCGCGGAGGGCGAGGACCCTGGCGGCGAAGCCCGGCTGTTCCTCTCCGTCGGCGAGGGCTCCCGCCTGGTCGAGGAGGAGGAGCGCGGCGCGCCGGCGGGGGTCGAGCCGCTGACCGCACCGCAGGATCAGGGTCCGGGCGACGGCGGGCGCGTGCTCGTCGTCCGGGCCGCTCTCCAGCGCGGACCGGACGAGCACGTCGTCGAGGCCCGCGGCGCGGTGCCGCTCGGCGGGCAGCCGGGACAGCAGCGCGGCGGCCTCGGCGGCGGTGGGCCGGGCGCTGCCCCAGATCAGCCGGTAGGCGGTGCGCAGGACGGCCGGGTCGGAGCCGTGGCGGCGCCCGGCCGCCCGGGTGAGCGCGGTGAGGAGGTCGGTGCGGTCCTGGTCGGGCGGGAGCGGCCGGCCCGCCACGGCCGCCGCCATGCGCAGGTGGGGGTGGTCCACCAACCGCTCTTTCGGGAAGCCGGTGGTGAGGAGGCGGACGACGGACGACGGGTCGCCGGTGGCCGCGGTGCGCTCCAGGGCGTCGAGGACCGCCGCCGTCAGTCCCGGGCGTCCGGTGACCGCCGCCCACACCCGTTCGCGGTCCTGCTGGGCGTCACCGAGCAGGGCGGCGCTCAGGCGGGCGGTGAGTACGGGGGTGTGGTCGACGCGCAGGGCCTCCGCGAGGCGGAGGAGGGACAGCACCTGTTCGAGGGGTTCGCCGGGGGCGGCGCGGTCGAGCTCCGCGCGCAGGTCGCGTCTGAGCCGCTCGCCCGCGGGGTGGTCCGTCAAGGGGCCGAAGTCATCGGCGAGTTCGGCGAGGGCGGCCCATTCCGCCGAGGTGCGGGGGGTGCCGCCCCGGGCCAGGGCGGTGAGCACCGCGTTCGGAACCGCTCCGCCCGGGCCGTCCGTTCTGTCCGCCCTCTCCACTCCGTCCGCTCTGTCCATGCGGTCGTCCGCGGGTTGCCGCCCGTTCCGCCCGGGCCGGACCTGCTGACCGTGGTGGCCGTGCTGACGGGCCCAGCGGGCGGCGGCCGCCCGTCCCGCCGAGTCGAGGGCGATCCCTTCGCGGAGCGCGACGGCGGCGAGCCGACCGGCGTCGTGCGTGGTGTCGCGGTCACCGGCGGCGCGGAGCCGGGCGGCCTCCGTGAACAGCGCGGGCTTGCCCGCCAGGAGCACCCGGGCGGCGACGACGGCCCAGGGGTCGGGTTCGTCCCGGACGGGGCTGGACTGGCCGCCCGCGCAGTCGTGGACGCGGTAGCGCCGGTCGGCCGCGACGTGGGCGTAGTCGAAGTCGGACCCGGGGAGGGCGCCGACGATCTGGTGCCGGGCGAGCAGTGGCCGACGGGTGTAGGTGGTGAAGGTGAGCCGGTGGGCGTGCTCACGCGGGAGTACGGCGCTGGCGACGGCGATCCAGTGCGCGATGCGGGTCGTGTCCCGTTCGATCACGAGGAGTTGAGGCGAGTCGGGACTGCGGAACAGGGAGCGGACGTCCGTGAGAAAGGGTTCCAGTCGCTCGGCACGGGCGGTGACGAACTCCAGCAGTCCCTCCTTGCCGATGCGGCGGGCCGGAGCGAAGGCCGCCAAGGGGACGGGGACTCCGTCGTCCGGAGTGGTCTCGGCCCAGGAGGGGGACTCCCACGCCTCGATGGGCAACAGGCCGCCGGGCAAGGGCCCGTCCTGTGTCAACCGGACCGCGTGGGCGTGGAAGGCGTGGCGCCGGCCGCGGAGGTAGGTGCCGGTACACACGGTGCGGCAGAGCAGCCGGGTGCCGTCGGAGAGGCGATTGTGGCTGAAGACGACGGGGAGGTCCACGAGTTCGCCGGTGCCCGCGGGGGAGCCGGAGGGAGCGGTGGGGGTGGGGCTGGTGGCGGTGGGGTTGCAGGCGGTCGGGTCGGTGGAGCCGGCGGGGAATGCGCGGGCCGGGCCGGACGCGGGAGCGGTGTCCGGCGGCTCGTAGGTGAGCAGGGGCTCGGTCTCCCCGAGCAGGAGAGCGGGCAGGTCGGGGCTGGCGGCGGTGAAGCGGGGGCCCGAGGCCGCGGACGAGCAGGAGTAGTGCAGTTGCTGCAGGGTCACTCGGGCTCCTTTCGCGGTGCTGGGATTCGGCATGTCATACGCCGACGGCTGCGCACGGGGCGGGAGTTTCGCGCGAAGCCATCCCACCAGATCCGAGGGGAGGGCGTCCCGGATTTGGCCGAATATCAGGGCTGGACCGGGGTCACTTCAGGGCTTCCCCCTACACCGATCCCGCGGGCCCCTCGGGGGTTCTCCCAACCCTGCCCTCACACCCTCCCCACCGGCAGGCCGGGACCCGCCTCACAGCGGGTCAGCCCTGGTCGACGACGCGGGCGAGCAGGGCGAGGAACAGCTCCCGCTCGGCCGGCGAAAGAGCGGACAGCAGTTCCTCGTTGGCCGCGTCCCCCAGCTCGGTGAGGCGGTTGAGGCGCTTGCGGCCTTCGGCGGTGAGCGTGATGGCGTTCTTGCGGCGGTCGGACGGGTCGGGGGCGCGGGTGATCAGCTCCTGCGCCTGGAGGTCGTTGAGGATGCCGACCATGTCCTTGGGGTCGAACCCCGTCGTTCGGCCCAGCTCCGCCTGGGCGACCGGGCCGAGATCGGCCACGGCGGAGAGCACGGCGTGGTGGGGCATGCGCATGCCGTCCTGCGCGAGCGCGTCGGCGACGAGGCGGCGGCCGCGGGCGGAGGCGCGGTTGAGCAGCCAGCTCGGGAGGGACTGGATGTGGCCGAGGGCGGGCTCGCCGGTGCCGGGATCCGTACGTGTGTGTGCCATGCGTCGAGGGTAGCCCGGACTCGTTGGGAATTCCCACGAAAAACCATGGGAATCCCCAACGGAATCCGCTACAGTCTTAACCGTTGGGACCCCCAATGAAGGTGTCCGGCGTCCGACGGCTGTGGAGGTGCACCATGCGACGTGTCCGCTATTACGAGAACGGCGGCCCCGAGGTCCTGCGGGTCGAGGAGGCGGAGGTCCCCCGCCCCGGCCCGGGCGAACTGCTCGTGCGCGTCGAGGCGATCGGCGTGACCCTGCCCGTGACGCGGAAGGTCCGTGAGGGCGGGCTGCCTCATCCCGCCGGCCTGGGCGGTGACGTGGCGGGAGAGGTCGTCTCGGTCGGTCCGGACGTGACCGGGTTCCGGGCGGGCGAGCGGGTCACCGGCCTCTGCTTCGGCGACGGGTACGCGGACTACGCCCTGTTGAACGCCTCGATGGCTTCCCGGATCCCCGACGGCGCGAGCGCCACCGACGCCGTCGCCCTGGTCCGTTGCGGGCTCGTCGCGAGAGGCGCCTATGAGGCGGCACGGCCCGCCGAGGGCGAGTCGGTGCTGGTCACAGGGGCCGCCGGCGGTGCCGGGCATCTGGCCGTGCAGATCGCCCGGGCCCGCGGGGCGGGCCGTGTGGTGGCGGCGGTCGGCTCGCGGGAAAAGCTCGGGTTCGTCATGTCGCTGGGCGCCGACGAGGCCGTCACCTACGAGGAGGAGTCCTGGGGAGAACCGGTGGACGTCATCCTGGACGCGGTCGGCGGCGACCTCCTCTCCCCCGCCCTGCAAGCGCTCGCGCCCGGTGGGCGGTTGGTGGCCTACAGCTCCGGCGGGGGCACTCTCCGGGCGTACGACCTGCTGGTCGGCGCGAAATCGGCGATCGGCTTCCAGATGGCCCTGATAGCCCGCCACCGGCCCGACTTGATGGAGGAGTGGCGGCAGGACCTCTGGGCGCTGCACGCCGAGGGCCGGCTACGACCGTGCGTCCACGCCGAGCTGCCTTTGGAGGATGCCGCGAAGGCCCACGAGATCATGGAATCGCGGGCCAACCAGGGGAAGGTGGTCCTGCGACCGGCGTGAACGGCGACGCGTGGCGGTGCGCACGGCGACGCGGTCGGCGTGAAGGCGTTGGTCGACGTGGAGGGGGATGCGGTCGGTGTGAAGGGCGATGGGGTCGGCGTGAAGGGCGATGGTCGGCCTGAAGAGCGATGGGGTCGGCGTGAAGGGCGGTGCGGCCGGTCCGCCTACCGCGCCCGGCCGGTCGTGATCTCGGGCCGGACAGGCACCGCCTCACTCGGCGCGGCCTGCGGGGCGTCAACTTCCCGCGCACCAACGTCCGGGACGTCGGCCTGGGAGGGGACAGTGTCCTGAGAGGGGCCGGTGTCCTGGGAGGGGACAGTGCCCTGGGGACCGGCCTTGGAAGGGCCGGTATCCGAGGGGTCCGCCGGCGAGAGGTCCGCCGGCGAGGGGTCCGCCGGCGAGGGGTCCGTCTGCGAGGGGCCGGCCGTCGACGGGGCGGTGTCCGGTTGGCGGGCGAAGCGTTTGGCGAGCACGGCGCAGACCATCAGCTGGAGTTGGTGGAGGAGCATCAGGGGCAGCACCGCGAGGCTGGACTCGGCTCCGAAGAGGACGGTGGCCATGGGCAGTCCGGCGGCGAGGCCCTTCTTCGACCCCGCGAAGACGATGGCGATCCGGTCCGCGCGGGAGAAGCCGAGCCGGCGCGCGCCGTAGCCGCTGACGAAGAGCATGACCGCCAGCAGGACGGCCTCCACGCCCAGCAGGGCCAGCAGCCGCCACGGCGTCACCTGGCTCCAGACGCCACGCACCATGCCGGCGCTGAAGGCCACGTAGACGACCATCAGCACCGAGGTGCGGTCGACCCGGCCCAGGATGGTGCGGTGGCGACTGATGAAGCCGCCGATCCAGGGGCGCAGCGCCTGGCCGGCGAGGAAGGGCGCGAGCAGTTGCAGGACGATCGACAGCAGCGAGTCCAGGGAGAAGCCCGCTCCGCTGTTGCCGAGCAGCGCCGCCGCGAGAAGGGGGGTGAGGACGATGCCCACGAGGCTGGAGAAGGAGCCCGCGCAGATGGCCGCCGCCACATTGCCGCGGGCGATGGAGGTGAAGGCGATGGCCGACTGGATGGTGGAGGGCACCAGGCACAGAAAGAGGAAGCCGTCGTAGAGGCTCGGGGTCAGGACGTAGGGGACGAGGCCGCGGGCGGCGAGCCCGAGCAGGGGGAAGATGACGAAGGTGCAGCAGAGGACCGCCGTGTGCAGTCGCCAGTGGCGCAGTCCCTCGACCGTCTCCCGGGTGGAGAGCCGGGCGCCGTAGAGGAAGAAGAGCAGGCCCACCAGGACCTTGGCGGCGATGCCGGCCACCGTCGCCGCCGAGCCCCGGGCCGGCAGCAGTACCGCCAGCAGGACGGTGCCGAGCAGCGCGGCCACGTAGGGATCAACGGGCAGCCGGGACAGGAAGGAAGGGAAGGAGGGGAAGGAAGACGGAAAGGTAGGAAAAGCCGGTCGGCGCATGAGTGCCAGCCTGCCCGGGGGTACGGTCATCGGGAACCCCGTTCACCATGCTGACTGTCATCACGACCGACGATAGGCTCGGGGCATGTTCGATCCGGTGCAGTTGCGGACCTTCCTCGCCGTCTCGCAGACGCTCAGCTTCACCCAGGCCGCCCATCGCCTGGGGGTGCGCCAGTCGACCGTCAGCCAGCAGGTGCGCAGGCTGGAGGAGGCGGCAGGCCGGCGGCTGTTCGTCCGTGACACGCACAGCGTGGAGCTGACCGAGGACGGGGAGGCCATGCTCGGCTTCGCCCGGACGATCCTGGAGGCGAACGAGCGGGCCGCCCACTGGTTCGCGGGGACGCGGTTGCGCGGGCGGCTGCGCTTCGGAGCCTCCGAGGACTTCGTCCTCACCCGGCTGCCCGAGGTCCTGGAGCGCTTCCGGCGTGAGCACCCGGAGGTGGACCTGGAGCTCACGGTGGACCTGTCGGACACGCTCCACGAGCAGATGGCGGCCGGCCGCTTCGATCTGGTGCTGGTCAAGCGCCACCCCCGGCAGCCGCAGAACGGCCGGCTCGTCTGGCGTGACCGCCTGGTGTGGATCGGCAGCGAGCGGCTGCGGTTGGACGCCCGCCGACCCCTGCCGCTGGTCGTCTTCCCGGCCCCGGCGATCACGCGGGCGCGGGCCCTGGACGTCCTGGAGCGCGAGGGCCGGGCCTGGCGGGTGACCTGCACCAGCCGCAGCCTCAACGGCCTGGTCGCGGCGGCCCGGGCCGGGCTGGGGGTGATGGCCCATACGCGCGGCATGATCCCGCCGGGGCTGGTGCCGGTCCCGGTCAGGGCGGGGCTGCCGGAGCTCGGTGCCATCGACGTCGTCCTGTTGCAGGGCCCCGGTCCGGAACGGGACAGCGCGGCGCGGGGCAGCGCGGAAGCGCTGTCGCAGGCGATCCTGGCGGCCGGCGACCGCCTGCACACCCCGGCCGGGCCGGATGGTCAGGAGGTACAGGACGTAATCGAGCCAGGTCAGGGAGATTTCGTGCAGATACCGTGAGCCCCGTCCGTCTATCGGAGCCTCAGGGTTCACCGTTGAGGGATCGGGTACGGTCACCCGCGCTGTGCGGAGCGTGGCGAGGAGCGAGGTAGTGCGCGAGATCACCGTCCCACCCCTGGTACCGGTGCCGCCCTCCGGCGGTCTGGCGGATGCCGTGTTCGAGCACGCCGCCGCCACTCCGGACCGGGTGGCGTTCGGCCGTCGGGCGGCCGACGGCTGGCGGGATGTGACGGCGGCGGCCTTCCGGGACGAGGTGACGGCGCTGGCCAAGGGCCTGTTGGCGGAGGGCGTCCGGGTCGGCGACCGGGTCGCGATCGTCTCCCGGACGCGTTACGAGTGGACGCTGTTCGACTTCGCCCTGTGGTCCGTCGGCGCCCAGTCGGTGCCGCTGTACCCGGGGGCGTCCGTGGAGCAGGTCTACTGGACGCTGCACGACGCGGAGGTCTCCGCCTGCGTCGTCGAGCACGGCGACCACGCCATGACCGTCGGCTCGGTCGTCGACCGGCTGCCCGGCCTGCGCCGGCTGTGGCAGCTCGACGCCGGGGCCGTCGAGGAGCTGACCGCGGCCGGCGCCGGGGTCGCGGACGAGGAGGTGCACCGCCGGCGCGCGGCCGTCACCCCCGGCACCCCGGCCACCGTCCTCTATACGCCGGGCACCACCGGCCGTCCCAAGGCGTGCGTCCTCACCCACGCCAACTTCATGGCGGAGACCGACAACGTCGTCGGCCGCTTCGGCCCGGTCTTCCGCCCCGGGACCGGCCCCGGTTCCGGCCGCGGGGAGCAGGCGTCCACCCTGCTCGTCCTGCCGCTCGCGCACGTCCTCGGCCGGATGGTCCAGGTCGCCGCCGTGCGGGCCGGGGTCCGGGTGGGGCACCAGTCCAGGATGTCGGGGCCGGTGTTCCTGTCCGAGCTGCGGAGTTTCCGCCCGACGTTCCTCGCCGCGGTCCCCTATGTGTTCGAGCGGGTCTTCACCGCCGCCCGTCACGAGGCCGAGCGCACCGGCCGCGAGCGGACGTTCGAGAGGGCCGTGGAGGTGGCCGTCCGCCACTCCGGCGCCCTGGAGGAGCGGGCGTTCGGCGTCGGCCCGGGCCCGGGTACGGCCCTGCGCGTCCGGCGCCGGGTGTTCGACCGGCTCGTCTACT